>CAZPHC010000005.1:114017-228142 GCA_964586155.1 uncultured Enterobacteriaceae bacterium
GGTGGTGCGGACGCCGGCAGCACCGGCGGCGCGGACGCGGGCAACACGGGCGGCGCGGACGCTGGCGGCACCGGCGGTGCGGACGGCGGCAGCACGGGTGGCGCGGACGCCGGCAGCACGGGCGGCAGCGACGCAGGCAGCACGGGAGGTGCGGACGGCGGCAGCACGGGCGGCGCGGACGCCGGCACGGGCGGCCCCGATCCCAAGCCCGAATGCGACGACGACAAGGCCGGCGCCTGCGACGACGGCAACAGCTGCACCTTCGACACCTGCACCGACGGCACCTGCCAGCACGTCGCCGAGACCAAGCCGTGCGACGACGGCCAGCCCTGCACCACGGGCGACGCCTGCGCCGACGGCGTGTGCAAGGCCGGCAGCGCCAAGACCTGCGCCGACGACACCGCCTGCACCGTAGACGCCTGCAACGCCACGACGGGCGAGTGTACGCACCTGCCGCAAGCCGGCTGCGTCGCCTGCACCAAGGCTGCGGCCTGCGACGACAACGACCCGTGCACGGCGGACGCCTGCATCGGCGGCGCCTGCGTCCAGACCCCGATCGCGGGTTGCAAGACCTGCACCAGCGCCGAGAGCTGCGACGACGGCGACGCCTGCACGGTCGACACCTGCATCGAGGGCATCTGCCAGGCGACCAAGACGCCGTCGTGCAAGGCCTGCAGCGCCGACGCCCAATGCGACGACGGCAACGCCTGCACGGGCGACAGCTGCACCCTCGGCACCTGCGACCACGTGCTGCTCAGCACCAAGTCCTGCTCACCGAAGAACCAGGAGTGCGTGGTCGGCGACGTCGGCTACTGCGGCCCCGGCTACTACTGCCAGGCACCGCCCGGCCAATGCGGTACCAAGGGCAAGTGTCTGCCGGTGCCCAACGGCTGCCCGGCCAACCAGCCACCGGTCTGCAGCTGCTTCGGCGTCACGATGGCCAACAAATGCGAAGCCTGGGCCGCCGACGTCGGCATCTCCGCCCTAGGCCTCTGCAAGTAGCCCCCGGCCCCACAACGACAACCAACCTCCACCCCAGCCCCATCCCCCCTCTCCACCCGAGCAGGGGGATCGCGCAACGCGCGATCGGGCCCCGCGAGCCCGAACCTCCCCAACCGCCCCACAACCCCAACCCCACTGGGGAAGTGTGAAGGGGGCCGGCGGCCCCCTTCACGGGAGGCGAGCAAGCAGCACCCCAGCCCCATCCACCACCCCCCTCGAGCCGAACCCCAGGGGTTCCCCAAGGGGAAACCCCTTGGGCCGGGAGGATCCAAAGGAGGGCGGGCAGCCCTCCTTTGACTTGACTCTGAATTGACTTTGGTTTGAACCCTTCGATCGATCACAAAAGCGAAACAACCCTCACGCCAAAAGCAAAACTTCCTCCATTCATTCCAAAAACCCATACAAATGCCCCACCCGAGAAACCCCACCACAACCCCGACACAACGCAGAAGGCAACCCCGAATTGCGCCTCGTCCGCCCGGCGACCGCCTTGAACACGGGCCCCGACTTCTCCTCATCACAAGCCAAACACGCATTCAACGACCCATCCTCGAGATGACTCTTCGCCTTCAAAAGCGCCATGCAACTACCAAGACATTCCTTGCGAGTATTCGCAGTATTGTACGCCCAGATCGTCGCGCAGGGGGTCGAAAACCCCAGCTTCTCCAAACACGTCACGCTGGCCTCGAAGCCGTCGCCGATCTGCACCAGGCCGCATTGCCGCACGGGATCGGTCAGGTCGGTCGTGCCCGCGTAGACGGCGAGGTCGGTCAGGCTCGAGCACAGGCCGCAGCGCCCGGTGTGGGTGACGGTCGCCCCAGCCGACGTCGCCGCCTCGGCCGAGGCGAAGTCGAGTAGCCGGTAGCGCTTGGCGCTCACGGGCTCGAGCGCGACCGCGCAGACGGCGCCGGCAGGCGGCGGGGCCACGTCGAGCGTCGCGACGCTGTAGGGGTCGACGGCAGGCAAGGCGGGCTCCTCGACGAGCTGCCAGCTGCGGAGCTCGGCCAGGGCCGCGGCGTCCCAGCTACGCGGCAGCCAGGTGCTACCGCCGCAGCCGCAGCGCGGAACGCAGCGTGTCTCGTCGAGGCCGGTGTGGGCGCCGGGCTGGCCAAAGAGCAGCTCGTCGCAGGCGTCGTCGTCGCTGGCCGCGTCGCTGGCCGTGTCGCTGGCCGTGTCGCTGGCCGTTTCGCTGGCCGTGTCGCTGGCCGCCGCGGTCTTGCCTGCGCAACCGGCAAGCAGGGCGAAGGTCCAGGCCGCCGCCAGCAGGCTGCACGCCCGGCCGCCAAGGGGGCGCTGTCCCATCGGCTCCGCAAGGGTCTGGCTCATGGGTTGGCTCCTCGTCGCAGGCGATGAGGCCTCGAAGGCAGCGGACGCACGCCCTCGGGCGCACGCGACGTCGCTTCGGGCCGAAACTCGGGCACGTCAGGGCAGCTCGTCGGCACCGATGTCGCTCGGCTGCTTGCGGGTCTGGCCGTCGATGTCGAGCGGTACCGCCGGCAGCAGGTCGCCCTGGTCAAGGCAGGGCGAGCCTTTCTGCAGGTGCAGGTCGTACGGGGCCGCCGCCGAGACGAACTGCGGCGTCGCCAGCAGATCCGGGCCGACGACCGTCGCGGAGACCTCGCCGGTGACGCCGTTGAGGCAGTTGCGGCCGTAGCTGCCGAGCGGCGTGTTGGTCACGAAGCTGCCGCTGCCGGGCGCGGAGACCACGTTGTTGCGCACGTCGACCAGGCCGGTCGAGGTCTTGCCGTCCATGACCGTGCCGCCCTTGCCGAGAAGCACGCTGTTGTGGGCGAACAGCGGATTGTCGCCGAGCATGTTGGTGCCGTACCACGACAGCGCGACGTGGCCATCGCTGACGATGAAGGCGTTGTTGGCGACGACGAGCCCCTTCCAGCTGCCGCCGTTGCGCAGGCGGATCGCCGCCATGTGGCCGATGCCGACGAAGGTGTTGCCGACGATGCGCATGTTGGTGTGTTGGCCGTTGCGGGTGCAGATGGCGCCCTGGGTCGCCGCCGAGTTGCCGGGGTCGAGGTTCTCGAAGCGGTTGCCGACGAACTCGACGGTGTTGGTCGCGCCGCTGATCTGCATGTAGACGCCGCCGATGTAGCTCGTCGAGGCCCACGCCGTCTGCAGGAAGTCGTGGACGCGGAAGCCCTCGATGCGGACGTGCGCCTGGCCGCCGCCGTTGGCGAAGACGATCGGGCCGCCGTAGTTGCCGCCGATCTTGTTGGCCGCCTCCTTGCCGTCGAGGTCGAAGCCGGCCAGCGTCAGCCAGCTCGTCTTGGCGTCGATGCGCACGATCGCCGAGTAGGTGCCCGGGCTGGCGCCGACCAACCGCACCGTCTGGCCCGCTGCGGCCTCGAAGCGCACGGGGGCAGCCGCGCCTGCGCCGGCGATCGGCTTGAACACGAAGCCGGCGGCCTCGGTGTAGGTGCCGCCCGCGACGACGAAGGTCGTCGGGCCGCAGACGCCGTTGGCGTTGAGCGCGGCGAGCGCCTGGCCGAAGGTCGTGTAGCTGCCCTTGGGCCCGATCGACAGCGTGCCCTTCAGCGTGCCGGCCTTGCACAGGACCTTGACCTCACACGTCCCAGCGACGCAGCTGCCGCCCTCGCAGGCGGTGCCGTTGGGGGCGGCGACGTTGCTGCAGCCCTTGCCGGCCTTGCAGGTGTCGAGGGTGCAGGCGTTGCCGTCGTCACAGCTGGCCACCGTGCCGCCGCCGCAGCTGCCCTTGGTGCAGGCCTCGTCGCTGGTGCAGGGGTCGCCGTCGTCGCAGGGCAGGGTGTTGGCGGTGTGGCTGCAGCCGGTCGGGCCGCCGCAGTTGTCGGTCGTGCAGAGGTTGCCGTCGTCGCACGCCGCGACCACGCCGACGCAGCTGCCGCCGGTGCAGCTGTCGTTGGTGGTGCAGGGCTTGCCGTCGTCGCAAGGCCCCGACGCCGGGGCGTGGCTGCAGCCGGTGTCGGCGTCGCAGGTGTCCTGGGTGCAGGGGTTGGCGTCGTCGCAGTTGGTCGCGCCGTCGGGCTTGCAGCCGTCGAGCGTGCAGCTGTCGCCCGTGGTGCACAGGTCGCCGTCGTCGCAGGGCGCGCCGCTGGACTGGTGGCTGCAGCCCGTCGTGCCGCCGCAGACGTCGGTGGTGCAGGCGAGGCCGTCGTCGCAGGTCGCTTCGTCGGTCGCGCCGTCGCAGTCGTCGTCCACGCCGTTGCAGGTTTCGGGGCCGGTGACGACGCAGCCCGGACCGGCGTCGGTGTCGGACGGCGGCGTGGTGTCGGGCTCGGCCGTGTCTGTGGTCGCCGTGTCGTTGGTCGCCGTGTCGTTGGTCGCCGTGTCGTTGGTCGCCGTGTCGCCGCCGATGCTGTCGCTGGCGGTGGTATCGGGCGCCGCGGTGTCGGCCACGGTCGTATCAGGTGCTTCGGTGTCGGACGCCGCGGTGTCTGCGGTCGTCGTGTCTGCCTCGGCGGTCTCTGCCTCGGACGCATCGCCGATCGTCGTGTCCGGGCTCCACGTGTCGACGGTGTCGTCGAGGTCCTTCGCGTCGATGTCGCCCTGGGCGACGTCCTCCGCAGCGACATCGCCGGGCGCCGCGTCGGCCTCGTCGGCGTCCAGCGCAGCGGCGTCGCCGGAGCGCGTCGGCGCACGGGCGTCGTCCAGGCCGACGTTGATGGTGACGTTGCCACAGGCCCCGAGCAGGACCAGCGCGAGCGGCCAGGGAGCCAGGAACCGCCAGGGTTGCCGATCGACGCGACGCCGCATGGCCATGCTCCTCGAACGTGGCGTCGTCGTCGCAGATGCAGGCGTCTGCGCGCAGGTCGGCGCGATCGAAGTCTGCCGAACGCCGTGGCGGGGTCAAGGCGCGTGACGGTCGCGCGGCCGGACGTTGGCACGTTCGCAGAAAAACGTCGCCGCTCTCGACGTTTTTGCCCTAGCCTGTGGCGTGGAGCGTGGTCGCGTCGGCCGCACGGGACGGGGGCGGTGGACATGGCCGGGATGCGACCAGCCCAGATCTCCCTGCCTCTTGCGTCCTTGCGCCTTGCGTCCTTCGCCGGCGCCCTGCTGACGATCGCCGGTGCGAGCGGATGTCTGGCGGAGCGGACGCCCATCGAGCAGCTGCGGCGCGCGGTCGCCGACACCACACAGGCCACGGTCGATGGGGCTGGCGGCGGCGACGCGGCCGCCACCGACGCCGACGCCATCGATGACGCGGCTGCCGACGTCGCCGACATCGACGCGGCCGTGCCGGACACGGCGGAGCCCGACACGGCGGAGCCCGACACGGCGGAGCCCGACACGGCTGAGCCCGATACCACGATCGCAGACACGGCCACCGACGATACGGCCGTGCCCGACACGACGATCGCGGACACGGCCACCGACGATACGGCCGTGCCCGACACGACGATCGCGGACACGGCCACCGACGATACGGAAGTGCCCGACACCACGATCGCGGACACGGCCACCGACGATACGGAAGTGCCCGACACCACGATCGCGGACACCGTGGAAGCCGACACCACCCCGACGTTCGACTGCGGTGCGCTCGTCTGCGACGACGGCAACGCCTGCACCCTGGACGGCTGCACGACCGACGCAGGTTGCAGCAACGTCGCGCTCGGCGACGGCGCGGCCTGCGACGACGGCAACAAATGCACCGACGCCGGCAGCTGCATCGGCGGCGCCTGTCAGGGCGGCCCGGTGCTCGCCTGCAGCGGCTCCGGGCCGTGCGTCAACGGCTGCAGCTGCAACCCGAGCGTCGGCTGCACCTGCAGCTTCAAGTCGGGTCCGTGCGACGCTGGCATCTGCTTCATCAACGGCGCGTGCAACAACGGCGCCTGCGTCGGCACCTTCAAGTGCAGCGACGGCGACCCTTGCACGATCGACTCGTGCAGCGCCAAGGGCGAGTGCAAGCACAGCCCCGGCTGCTGAACCCAAGCCGCCCCGCTACGTCCTGCGGCGCCCCGCTGCGCAACCATCCTCGCCACGTGTCCAAGGTTCTGCAGGCCGTCGTCGTCGGCCGCGGCGAAACGCGGGCGTCGGCTGCGGGCTCCTTGGACAAAGGCGCGAAGGGTTCGCGCCCGTCCGGAGAATCCCCAGCAGGAGGTGCCGTGCTCTCGACCCGCCCGCTCGCAACCCTCGCCCTGCTGACCTTGGTCGGCGCGTCCGCCTCTGCGCGCGCGGCGGCGGGGGACGACGCGTGCCGGCCGGCGACCGTCGATGCTGGCGTGGCCGAGGCACCGCAGCCCTGGCGCGAGGCGGTGGCGCAGCTGGTGGCGTCGACGGCGGTGCGGGGGCATCCGTGGAGCTGCCGCGGCGGTCATGTGGCGCTGACGATGCGCGACGACGGCGCGACGCTGCACGTCCAGCCGGCCGGCGAGCCCGCGATCGCGCGTTCGCTGCAGCTCCCCGCAGACGTCGTGCCGCTGGGCCAGGCGCTGCTCTGCCTGCCGAGCGAGGCCGTGGCTGCGGCGCCCGTCGCTGCGCCGTCGGCCGTGACGCCCACGCTGGCCACGGTCCCGTCCGCGGCGGCGGTGGCCGTCAACGAGCGTCTGCTCGTGTCGCTCCACGGTGGCGCGCGCCTGCCCATGCCCCGCGCCGGCCCGAGTTTTGGCGGCGATCTGCGTGCGGCGATCCCGCTCGGCGCCTGGCTGCCGGACGTGCGCCTGCGCTGGCAACATCGCGGCCCGCGCCAGGACAACCTCGACGACATCTCGATGGCCGTCGGCCTCGGCCACCGCTGGCGTTGGTCCCGGCTCGAGCTGCGCGCTGGCGTCAGCGTCGCTGCGGCGGTGCTGATCCACGACCTGCCGAAGCCGGCGGGCCAGGACGTCCGGGTCGATCCGCGCGTCGGCGCCGCCCTTGGCGTCGTCGTGCCGTTGACCTCGCGGCTGCGGCTGATCGGCGGCATCGACGGCGATCTGGCGCCCTCGCGGATGCCAGCCGGCACCTCGGCGACCACCTCCGGCAGCACGGGGGGCTTCCCCGCCGCCACCTACGGCGCGACGCTCGGCTTCGAGGTGGCGCTATGAGCCGCGAGGCCACGCTGCCGGCCGCGGTCGTCGTGGCGGCGCCGCGTGCGAGCGGCCCGGGCGCGTCCGGCGCGGCCCGGTCGCCGCGTGGGCTGCAATCGGCCCCGGACGACGCGCTGTTCTCGCAGATGGCGGCCGGCGATCTGGCGCCGCTCGGCGAGCTCTTCGACCGCTACCACGGCAACGTGCGCGCGTTCCTGCACACGTTGCAGGTCGACCGCGCCGACGTCGACGATCTCGTGCAGGAGACGTTCCTGACCGCGTCGCGCGCCGCCGAGGGCTTCCACGCCGGGGCGTCGGCCCGTCCGTACCTCTTCGGCATCGCGGCGCGCCTGGCGTGGCGGCGTCGGCGTAGTTTTGCCCGGCTGCGCCGCATGCTGACGACGTGGGGCGAACGACCGCAGCCGGCCGCGCCCTCGGCCATCGACCAGCTCGAAGCGGACGAGCAGCGCGCGGCGCTGCACGCCGGTCTCGCGCGGCTCAGCGAGCGGCATCGGACGGTCCTGGTCATGGTCGAGTTCGGCGAGATGTCGGGCGTCGAGGCGGCGCATGCGCTCGGGCTGCCGGCCGGAACCGTCTGGCGGCAGCTCGCAGAGGCGCGGGCCCAGCTCGCCAGACAGCTGCAGCCCTTGCGCCCGGCCCGGCGAGGAGGCACGCCGTGAACCAGCGACGTTGCGCCCATGCGAGCCTGATCGAGGCCTTGCACGACGGTCGCCTCGGCCCGTCCGAGGCCGCGTCGCTGCATCGTCATCTGCCGACCTGCGCCGCCTGTCGCGACCACCAAGCGCAGCTGGCCGCGATCCGCGCGGCGTTGCGGGCTCCGACCAAGGCGCCGACGCCGCTCGAGCATCAGCGGGCGCGCATCGCGCTGCTGCGTGCGGCCAGCGGGACGGCCCGGCCGCGGCGGGTGCCGGCGCCGGGCTGGTGGCTGGCGGTTGCGCTCGTCGTCGCGGCTTCGGCCGCCGCCGGGGTCGCCACCTGGGGGCCGGCGCTGTGGACGCCAACGCCGGCACCGACCGTCGAGTCGGCGCCGCCGCCCCGCACAGCCGCCGCCCGCACGGGGAACGCGGACGCCGTCGCGCCGCGTCCGCGACCAGCGTCGCCGCCGCCGGACCTCGTCGTGACGCCCGCCGAGGAGGCGTCAGCGCCGGCTCCCCCGGCACCGGTGCCGCCTGCGCCCGTGCCGCCTGCCGCCGATTCGCCGCCCGCGCCGGCCGTGCGCGTCGAACTCACCTCGCCGCCGCCCAGGCCGATGCGGCCCGCGCAGACGACCGTCGCCACAGCGCGGCGCTCGCGCCGGGACCTGCCCGCGCGGCGGGTCGAGGTCGCCGGCGCCCCGGTGGTCGTCGCTGCGCCGGTGGTCGTCGCTGCGCCGGCCGTCGACGTCGGTGCCGTCGCGCACGTGCCGGCCGTCGTCCCTGCGCCGCCGGCCATCCCGACGCCCGCGCCAGCCTCGCGGGACTTCGCCGGCGCGATGCAGGCGCTCGGCGACGGCGACTTCGGCCTCGCGGCGCGCCTGTTCGCGGCCTTCGCCGCGGCGTGGCCCGCCGATCCGCGCAGCGACGAAGCGACCTACCTGATCGCCATCGCGCACGAGCGGGCCGGGCGCGTCGACGCGGCCCGGGCCGCAGCCCGCCGCTACCTGCACGACCGCCCCAACGGGGCCCACCGCGCCAAGGCCGCCCGGCTCGCGAACACGGACTGAGCGCGGCGTTCCATCGATCGCGGCCCGTGGCCCGCCGTCGGGTCAGGCGCGGGGCGCCAGGTCGCCGTCGCCGGCGACGCGCCAGAACATCGCCTCGAGCAAGGGCTGCACCGGCCCGAGGTTGCGCACGACGTCCGACGCCCACTCGATGTAGGCCATCCGGCGACCTTCGGACCAATCCGCCGGCGGCGCGCTCTGCACGTCGCGGACGTTGCAGATCTTGTCGGCGAGCTTGACCAGCTTCGCGCCTGGCGACAGGTGCGCGGCGTGCTCGATCTGCAAGCGCTTGCGCTGGTCCTTGGGCAGCGACTTGTCGTCGGTGACCTCCTCGACCAGCCGCGCGACGGTCTCGCCGAACGCCGCCACGAGCTCCTCGCGCGTCGTCTCGGTGTCTTCGAGCGTGTCGTGCAGCAACGCCGCGCAGAGCACGTCCGGGTCGTGGACGTCGCCGACGGTGGCCAGGACTTCGGCCAGCGCGAGCGGGTGGTTGACGTAGGGCGATGCGTCCGCGTCCTTGCGCCGCTGGTCGCGGTGGCGCTCGGCGGCGAAGGCGGCCGCGCGGAGGACGGCGGCGGTGGGCGATTCGGTCATGGGGCGCTCCTGCTCGGGTGGGGACGCGGGATACGGGGCACCGCAGGGTGGCTGGCCGAGGCCGCCGCTCTGGTCAAGGGCAGCGTGCGCGTAGGTCGACGTGACCGCTACGCACGGGTGGGCAGAAGTGGCCGGCCCGCTCAACCGGGGTCGAGACGCGGAACAGCGCATCGCATCGGTGATGCCGTCTTGGGCGCCCACGGCGACTGGCGCAGCCGCTCCGGCCCTGTCGCCGGGCGAATAGCAGGTAGCGCCCCGTGCTGGGGACCCTTGGCTGGATGTCTGGCTGGGCGAGGCTAGCGGTCGTCGACATCGGGGCTCCACGGCGGCGCAGACCGCGAGGATGCACTTCGATCTGCGGTCGCGCTAGCGCGCTGGGACGCGGCTGTCCAGGGGCCGCCGGCGCGGCCCGTAGGACGATGCTGGTGCGGCGGCAGTGACCCTCCATCGCGCCCGGCGAAGAGCGCCTCGGGCGAGCCAGCGCGCGCCACGGCATTGCGCTGCCTGGGGGAGGTGCCAGATGAGCGGCGACCGTCGGCGGCGAGTAGCGGGATGCAGCCCTTTCGACAGACTCCATCCCACGCCGACCCATCTTGTTGGCATGCCCGGATTGCCGATAGGCTCGAAGGATGCTCGGCATCGACCCTCGTTCACCCGACGCCATGATCGACCCGCCGCACGAGACCGGTCGACCCACGACAGCGGAGCAGATTGCGGCCCAGCTCGCCAACATTCGGGAGCAGCAAGAGAGACGACAGATGGCCGAGCGGCAACGGGTGCAAGCCAACGCCGAAGGATGGAAGCTGCGGAAGGGCCATTCCGCCGACCTTGTCCGCAGAGCAGACGTAGCGGTCGATCGCAAGCGGAGGTTGGACTTGCTCCGGCGTGTTGCGGACATGGATCCTGGGCAGAGTCAAAGCTACGAGTCCGCCTTGCATCGATTGTCAGCGCCGCAGGGCTCCGACCTCACGTCTCGTCCACGATCGGAGCAGGGGAGCGCCTCATGTTCAATCGACGAACTCGCACTTCTGGTGCAAACGCTCTCGGCTCGGATCTGGTCGCCTCCGCTGGCGCCGAGCGTTGGGACGTAGCCGGCCTCGCGCGATCCTCTGCCTACCGTTCCTCGCGTCGGTCCACTTTCGATGTGCGACGACGCCCAGGATGCCGGACGGTCCTGGCCCTGCTCGCCCTCCACCAACTGGTCGGCTGTTCGCAACAGCGACTGAGGTCGGCGCAGGTGACGACAGTACGTGCCATCGACATCGACGATGTCAGCGCCGTCAAGGTCATCGGCCGGATTCAACTCGGAGTGCGCGCAACACACGCGGGCGATTGCGCCGACCTCGCTGGCGGCGTTGTCGCCGCCTCGGGTCGCCCGCTCCTTGCCATCCCTGAGCAGCGAGCCTGCGTTGCCGCCGACCATTCGATGTCGATTCTGACGGAGTGCGACCCGGCGGCCATTGACGAGGACATGGCGAGCGCGCTCCTCGCGCACCCAGTTCACGTCGATGTTCGGCTGGTCGCCCGGTCTCCCATCCCGTGGCTCACGTTCACCGTCCAGCAACGCCATGAAGTCGACGCTTCTGGTGCCGTCGAGGTCCGGTTTGCAGCTGATGCGGTTGCGTCCTTGCTAGAGCTTCGCAAGCTCGCACCGAGCCCTGCTGCCGGCTCGCTCCGCCGCATGCGCACGGCGCTCCGCGTCTTCAATCCGACAAGGTCTGCCGCGCGCCTTCGCATCACCAGCGCCAGCCTGACAAACGGCGAACGCGCGCTCGGTGATGGCGGCAGTCTCGAAGCCACGCTCGCGCCACGCAGCGCCACGGACGTTGACGCCGAGTTTCAACTTGCGCTGGGCGCGCCGCTCGTGGCAGGTGCAGAGCTCCTTCGGAGCGCTGCCATTCGGGTTTGCCTCGACGCCCCCACGCAACTCTGCGTGGGGGAACGATGTCGGACCCTGCGCTTGCGCGCGTGCCGCGATGTCGGACCAGTCGAACTCGCAAGAGCCGTCCTCGGTGACGACGCGGTTCCCCATGTGCCTGGACTCCCTTGATGGCCCCATCACAAGGCCCTACGCTTGGGCACTGCCCCAACCTCAGGTCCGCCCCGTGAACTTTTGCCCGCAATGCCAGCGCATCGTCGATGCCACCGGGACCTGCGACCGGTGTGGAAGCTGGGCTGGCGACGTGCGGGCGCGCGATCGCTCCCCAGCCGCCGCCGACATGCCTGAGTTGTTCGATGACGGCCGTCTCTCCTTTGTCGCCCCACTCGGCACCGGCGGCACGGCCAACGTATGGCGATGCTATGACCACTCCCTCGGCTGTGAAGTCGCCGTCAAGCTCTTGCTCTCTGAGCTTCGCAGCTCGCCGCGCCTGCTGACGCTGCTGCAGCAGGAGGCGACTGCGCTTGCGAGCTTCCGGCATCCTGGGATCGTCCGCCTCCATCGGACGTTTTGGCACGGCGACCGATTCGGGATGGTCCTCGAGCTGCTCGCTGGCGGTGACCTTGAGGCCCGACGGAGAACCGCGGCGATCTCGCATGCCGAGGCGATCGAGTGGACGCTGCAGATCCTCGACGCCCTGGACGCCATCCACGCGCGCGGCTATGCCCATCGTGACCTCAAGCTCGAAAACGTCATGTTGGACGCTCTCGGTCGCGCGCGATTGGCAGATCTCGGCATTCGATTGGACATGCGCCTGGACGGTGGTGCCTCCAGCCTTGGGAGTGGCTCCGGCTCGCCGAGGACGATGAGCCCGGAGCAGCTACTCGCGGGCCACGTCGACCATCGCACCGACATCTACGCCGCCGGACTGATGCTCTGCGAACTGCTCACGGGCGTCCTTCCGTTCCCGGAGGACGCTTCGGCGTTTGCTCTCGCCCGTCAATCGCCGGACCTCGCGCGATTGCGCGCCTCAGCGGGCCACGCCATTGCAGAGGTGGTCGCCAAGGCGCTCGCAGTCGAGCCGTCCGGTCGCTACCAGCGTGCGCTTGCCATGCGCGAAGCGCTGGCGGACGCTGCCGGTCGTACCGGCATGGGGCGGCGGCTACGTGTCGGGCGCGATCCCTCTCAGGTGGACGTCCTCGTCGACCTTCCCGGCGTCTCCGGCGTCCACTGCGAACTGCACGTCCTGGGCGATTGGGTCGTCGTGACCGACCTCGACAGCACCAATGGCACGTGGGTCGATGGCGTTGTGCTCGAGCCATTCGTCCCGCACCCGGCGGTGCCGGGCGCGACGGTCAGCATGGGGCGCTCCACCAGCTACCGAATCGACGTCCTGCTGTCCGCTGTCGAGGGGTAGGAAAGGCCCTTGCGTCGCCAGCGCCCGGGTTGTCCTCCTCCTACTTCTTCTTCACGGGCACCTTCGCGGCAGCGGCCGGCGGTGCTGCTGGCGCGACCGGTGGACCGCTTGCGGCGTCCGTCGACCGCGTGTCGCCACGCTCCGGACCGCCGCTCGGAGTCCCTGAGGAGGCATCGGTTTCCGAGGTCGAAGGCTGCCGCGGACCCTCCTGGGGCGCCGCATCGGGTCGGGACGCCTTGGGTTTCTCTGGGTCCGCGTTGGCGCCCTTGCCGGTCTCGCCGCTGCTTGCCGGAGCGGGGGCCGTCCTTGAGTTTCCCTCACTGTGCGGCGGTTTGGGTCCGTTCGGGCCGCGTGACGATGGGCTGCCCTTGGCGTTGCTCTTCGCCTCATTGTGCCGTTTGGCCAGTTCGAAGGCGCTCGCATCGGGTTGCTTCGGCTCTTCGGATTCTGCCTCTGCGTTGCTCTCGCCGACCATCGGTCCGACTCGTCGCCCCCCGCCATCTGCGGCCTTGCCGTCGCTCGACCCTGGGATTCGCGACGCCTGGGCCCCGCTGGCGATGCACTCGTCGCACCTCGGCATCAGCACGCTGCCGGCAGCGGCGGCCACGATCGCGACCACGATGGCCCCGACGAGCACATTCCGCGGTCGCAGCCAGGTCATGCCGCTACCGGCAGTGGGCAGATCCCGAGCAATCGTTGGCGGCACGACGCGCGGACCTGGCGAGACACTCGATGCTGCGGGCACCAGGGCGTCCCACCGCGCAACGATCGCGGTCGCGTTGTCCTTTCCGTCGCGCTCAACTGCCTGCGCGACGAGATCGTGGGCCGCGTAGTTCGGGTTCTTGGCTCTTGCGACGAGCGGGCCAAGGTCCGTCAGCATCGACTCGTACGCTCCATCGGTGCACAGCACCAGGACGTCGTCGGCCCTCAGCTGGATCGGCTCGGCGAGATGCGGCTCGGGCATCGCTCGCTGGCCGAGGGCTTGGCTGAGCACCCCGCGCTCGGGATGGCTTGCGAACTGCGTTGCATCGATCAGGCCCTGATCGAAGAGCTTCTGTGCCTTCGTGTGGTCCTTGCTCAGGAGCTGCGCCGTGCCACCCCGGACCAGATAGCACCGCGAGTCACCGACATTGGCGACGTGCACATGGCCGGCGCGTACCAGCGCAAGCACCGCAGTCGTCCCCATGCCCTCCCGACCGATTGTCGCGCTGACGACGTCGTGGATGGCGTTGTGACCCCGGATCAAAGCGTCTCGGAGCATGGTCGTGGCGTCGGGTGCCTGGGACGCCAAAGCATGGCCGAGGATGGCGTCGCGTGCGGTCTGGCTGGCCACGTCTCCCGCGGCATGCCCGCCCATGCCATCGCAGACGACGAGCAGGTCCCCCCAACGGCACCGCACGAGACCGTGCGCGTCCTCGTTGACGTCACGAACCCGACCAACGTCGGTCGCCGCGCCGAAGATCAACCGGACCTCATTGGCCATCCGCTACTCCTGAAGGACCGTGCGCCCTCGACCCGAACGTCCCGGAGACTCTGTGCCCACAGCAAAGACCTGCAGCGGTGCCTGGCGCGAGAGCGAAACCACATCGCCCGGTCGCACCTCGACCGGTTGACGGGCTCCGATCTGGACCTGGTTCAAGAAGGTTCCGTTTGACGAGCCGACGTCCATGACCTCGGCGCGTCCGTCGGTGTGGACGACAAGCTGCAAGTGGTGCCCAGAGACGGTCTGGGCGGAGACCACTGCGTCACAGTCCGTTGCGCTTCCGAGCAGGTGCGTCCCAGGGCCGAAGGATCTATCGAACGGTACGGTGCAACCAGCCGCCGCGACGAGACGTACCCCCACCGTCAACGTGGCTGGGCGCGGTCGCGCAGGCTCGGATGGCGAGTGTGCCTGTGAGCGCGCTGCCTGCAGTTCCGCCTCCAATCGCTGACGTTCGGCCGCGGCCAGTTCTCGCTCGCGCGCCGCTTCCTGGGCGGCCTCTTGCCGCTGGCGTTCTTGCGCGTCCGCCAATGCCTGACGCTGTTGCGCTTGCTTGCGGCGCATGCCGACCAACAGCAGCGCGACCGCGAGCAGCAGCAGGCCGCCTGCGGCGAACGGTAGGTAGTCGCGGAGCGTCTTGCGCTGTACGCAGCGCCCGCTCTCGCACTTCTGGGAGGCATCGCAATCAGGATCGTGCGAACACGAAGGGCCGCTGTCGGTGCCGCCCGAGGCCGAGGCCGCGCTGTTCGCCCGGCCACAGACACCGTAGTCGTCGGCCTGCAGGTTCAACACGGGCTTTGGCGACGCAATCGAGCGGGCAACGATCTTGGAACCCTGCTCGAGACGTACATCGACGATCACGTCTCGTGTCTCGGAGACCTTGCCGCAGGGTTCGCACAGCGTCCTGGTGACGGCGGCAAACTCGGCCCCGAGTCCGTCGAGCTCCTTGCGCAGGCGGGGCTCCAACGGCCCGTCACTCGGTCCCACAGCGATCGACCGGAAATCGCCGTTTGTCGCGCTCGCAATGTCCATCAAGCGTGCGCGTCCATTGCGGAACTTGACCTCTCCGTCGCCGACCTTCTCACCGCTGCGCCCGATATGGATCGTCGCCACGGGGACGTGTCGACGTTGGGCCTCGCGCATGAAATCGGCGTGATTGTCGACGGCATTCGGGTCTTTGTTGGCGGCAGGGTCGATGCCGTCCGAGATCAGGATGACCGCCCCGAGTGGCGTCTTCTGCCGGTCCAGCTGGGCCAGCGCGAGCCGCGCCGTGCCATAGATGTCAGCACCAGACCCCGACGGAGCCGGAAGGGAGTTCAAGAAGGTCTCGACGTCCGCCTTGTTGCCCGTCGGTGCAAGCTGGCTCGGTTCCTTGTCGCGCCCCGAGGTGTCGACGATGGAAACCCGGTCCGCGTCGTTCTTTCCAACGACCGAACCCAGAAATCCCCCGACGGCGCGCCGAATCGCGTCGGAGTACTGGCCCATGCCAGAGTCGCGGGTGCCTCCACGGTCAAGCACGATCAGCGTCGTGAGTGCGTCGCCACCACGCAAGGGCCGCATCGTCTCACCCGAGACCGGCATGCAGGATGTCGCGCCGAGTTGGATGACGGCCGTCGAGCTTCCGGCGGAAGCGGGCGCGTCGTGGTACAGGAACACCTGTCGCCCCTGACTTCGCGAAAGCCGGATCCGGAACCCATCCTCAGCGGCGGCGATCGCCGGGAACGCGAGCATGCCGGTGATCAGAAGCCCAATCGAAGGCAAGATTCGCGACCTTGAGGTCGATGCGTGCCGCTTCATCCGCGACTCCATGCGCTCGCAGGCCAGATCTGCGCTGCGACCGTGGCTTCCAGCAAGAAGACCTGGAAGGTCGACCCGCCGATGGTCACCGTGTCGCCAGATCGAATCGCCTGGACGTTTGCGATTCCGATGTCCTCGCCATTGACGAACGTTCCGTTGGTGGATCCTTCATCCTTGATCGCAGCCTGGCCGTTGCGCCAGATGATCGTGCAGTGCAGGTCGCTCGCCTTGGCCTCGTAGAAGATCGACACCTCGTTGTCGCGACCACGACCAATTCGAGTCCGACCCGCCCGAATCAGGTAGTCCTGTCCAGCTGCGTTGTGGTCGAAACTCACCATCCAGCCGACGATCCGCGCCTGACCTGCCGCCCCAGCGGCGCCCGGTCCCCCCGCGGCGACTGGACCCTCGTCGAGTACCGTCTTGCCGCGCGACGCAGGGGCTGCAACCGCCGCGGCCGGCCTCGCGCTGGCGGGCGGCGGCGGCGGCGGGATGGTGCCCGGGACACGGCTGCTGCCACCAGCAGCTTCCTCAAGCACCGTTCGGCGGACCGCACCGCTCGGAGCCTTCGACGGGGCCGCGACGGATGGCGAGCCGCCAAAGACGCCAGGCTCGGCCGCAGTCTCCCGCCGCTGGCCACCGCCGGCGGCTGGTGCCAGAACCGTTCCACAGCGCGTGCAATAGCGGGTACCTGGCGAGTTGCTGCTTCCGCATTCAGTGCAGTTCATCACGATCTCCATCGCCGAAGAGGCGGGCGCGGGTTGGGCGGACCCTGGAAGTGTGCGCCACGGCACCCGACCTGACAACTGTCAGACGCGTCGTACCTGGTACGTCTGACAGGAACCGGGAGGTCGTCGCCGGCTCTTGGCGTAGCGACTGCAGCATTGTAACGTGGATGACGAACCCCAATCGAGGGAGCCCATGAGCCGAACCTGCGAGGCGTGCCATCATATCAACGACGACGTGGCACAGTTCTGTGGCCGCTGTGGCCACAAGCTTGCCAGCCCCACACTCTCCGTCGGAGCCACGCTAGACCGTGGCCGGTACCGCCTCGAGAAACTACTCGGCGAAGGCGGAATGGGGAGTGTGTGGCAGGCTCACGACACCAAGCTGGGCCGGGCAGTGGCCCTGAAGTGCCTTGCCCCGGAGTTGACGGCGCACCCGACGGCGCGTCGCCGGATGGAACAGGAGGCCAGGATCCTCGCGCGGGTAGAACACCCTAACATTGTTCAAGTTCGAAACGTCTTCGATGAGTCTGGAATGCTCGTGATGGAACTCGAGCTGGTCTCTGGCGGAGACCTCGAGTCGATGCTGCGGCCCGGTGGTGCAGCCGAAGCTGACGTGCTCGACCGGATGGCGAAGGTGCTCGCCGGTCTCGAAGCCTTGCACAACGCGGGCTTGGTTCACCGCGACATCAAGCCAGCCAATGTGCTGCTCACCGAAAGCGGTCAGCCCAAGATCACCGATCTCGGCGTGGCGCACGACCCGACAGCCCGTGAGAAGACCCGCCTCGGAGCCAGCCTGGGCACGCCGGACTACATGAGTCCAGAGCAAATCCAAGGGCTTCCTGTCGATGCGCGGTCCGACCTCTACGCGATGGGGGTGATGGCGTTCCAACTTCTGACGGGTAGCCTTCCGTTTGTCGGCAACAGCGAGTTTGACATCCAGGCCGCCCATGTCCGGGAGCCGCCGGACATGAATCGACTTCGCGCCGTGGCAAGCCCTGCGGCGGTGGATTGGATCGCGCGCGCGCTGGAGAAAGATCCCGGCGCGCGTTGGCAGACGGCGACCGAGATGCGCAGGGCGGTGGAACGGGTGCGGTCCGGAGAGACCCTGTCGGCGCAGCCCTCACGTCAGGCCAGCCCTGGTCCCGGCGCGACGCCAGGGCCCGCACCGCGGCAGCGCGCTGAAATTCATCAGGAGGCTGACGACGAACTGAGGTCGAACGACGACAACGTCGTCACCTCGGCGGGACGAGCCGATGGAAAACGCGGCGCGACGGTCGCCATCCTGGTCGTTGCGGCTGCCGGACTGCTGGGGTTCGGCTGGCTGATGTTGGGGCAGGGCTCGACCAGCTCAACAACCACGGTTGAAACCGAGGCGTCCACGCAGGGCAATCCAGGCCACTCGACGTCATCCGCTGCGACCGGCCGCGCTGCCCCTACCCCTGACGCTCCGCCACCACATTGGGTGCCGTCGTTCCGCGCCGGTGACCGCTGGCGGTACCGTGCCGTGCGAACCCCATCCGACGCCTCCGATGCCTGGCGCACGCACGATCATTTCGTCGAACGAAAGGTCGAGTCCGTCGCGCCGGCAGGCGATGGATCCGTCGTCCGCATCGTCGAAGTTGGCGGACCTGCCGACGACGAAGAGCGGCGATTCTCCGAGTACTACGGCCCCGATGGGGTCGGCGCGGTGTCTGGCGGGACGCCGCTCGTGCAGGGCGCATGGTCCTCGGCCGTACCCTCGCAGGGGGATGTCTTGACGCAGTTGCCCCAAGGAGCGGTCGAGAGGGTTGGAACCAGTCCTCATGAGTTCTGGATCCACCAGACCGTCGGCAAGGTCGCGGAGACCTACACCGACGGCAAGGGAGACACCTACAAGCTGTCTCTGGTGGGCTACGAGGTCGGCGGCAGGAAGGGGGGGACCATCGACGGCGAGGTGCTGCGGTGCGTCTGGACGAATCGGCTGACCAAGAAGCAGCTCGAACCCTTTGAGACGGCGTCGATGCGGCTCCGGGGCATGGGTCACACCTACATCGAAGCGAAGGGGGCATTCGGCTCGTTGGGAGGAGGCTGGATTACCTTTGAAGGCGGCGGCGATACCCCGTTCCACCGCATCGGGGACCGCGGCCATCTCGTCAACGCCAAGGCCTGGGTCACACCCTCCCGAGGCGAGTGGGTGGCCGCCATTTGGTGGACGGAGGCGAAGACGTCGCTGACGTTGACCCACCTGACGGGCAACACCGCTCGCAGCTTCGTGCTCCAGTTCGACAGTGCGGTCACTGACGCGTCCAAGCTCTGGCGCGACCACAACCTGTTGCTCCTGCAACGCGGCGAACAATGCGTCGTTGGCGTCAAGGCCAAGGGGCCGGGCGGCAAGAAGTGGGCGATTGCGCTGGTCCCCGACGACGAAGATGGCTCGGTCCAGCCTCGACTCCTCGCGGGCGACTGGCGATGAGAGGCTGTCGATGACGACTCCTGCGCAGGCTTCGTCGACCCGGCGTCGACTGCGTCTTGCCGTCGCAGTGGCTGCGCTTGTTGCGTGCGGCCTCGGCCTTGCCGCCTTCATCGCGCTGCCCGGCTGGGTCGCCGACCACATCGAGGTCCAGCCAGAGCTCCTCTCGATTCGGCCGGCACCTGCCGATGGCGACGGTGATATCCTGGATCGCGTGATGCGCGGCCGACTTCGCCTCGAGGGATCTGTCTGGGTCCGCAACCGAACGATCGTCGACCTCGACCTCCACCGCGTCGCGTGGAAGGCCAGAGTGCGTGGGCGTGAGGTGGCCAGCGGAGTACTCGATCCTGGTCCGCAACTTCCCGCAGATCGCGAGACGAAGGTCACATTGACCGGAGATATCGCGGTCATTGCCCTGGGGCTTGCCGCAAGGGACGTGCTGACGGTCGGCCGCGCTGACGTCGATACCGTGATTTCCGTCGACGCCAGTTGCTTCGGCATCCACGCGCACGTCGAGCGCGTGGTGACGGGCTTCGACCTTCGTATCGACGCGTCTGCAGTCCACGAAGTCATCAACTGAGGTCGGCCGATGAACGATCGCTTGGATCCCTTCTCGCTCGCTGGTCTGGTCGCGCTGGGGGCCGCGCTGCTCCTGGTCGGCTACGTCGCAACCGAGCCTGAGCCGACGACATCGGAGACGCGCTCCACGCCCACGAGCGCGTCTCGCGAATCGGAGGGCGCCACAGGGCAAGAGTCGGCAGGACAGCGGGTCGGAGAGGGGGCTGCAGGCAAGGGCTGGACCTCGCCCTCCGGCGATGAGTCCGTGTCGCGCGAACACGTTCGTGCCGACCTGCCTGCAGACGATCTCAAATGCCGGGAACGCACGGATCTCCTGACGACTGGCAAGCAAGTCGGCGCGGCGGTCGCGGATGAGGTGCGGGCAACGGCTCGCATGTCCGTCGAAGAGGAGACCGCCCTGGGTGCCAAGCTGGAGGGCGAATTGGCCAACGCTGAGCCGTTTCGCGGCAAGGTCGATCTTCCTGGCGACGTTGCACGCTACGGCGGCTACGTCCAGGCGCTGGTCGCCGGCTTGGCCTCGCTTTCGACACGCAGGACAGAGGTTCGCTACCGGATCCACCTGATCCACGATGCTGGCTTCAACGCTTTCGCGTTGCCCGGCGGGGTTCTCGCCATCAACACCGGTGTCTTCGACGGCGAGCAGCGTGTGCAGGACGAATCGGAGCTGATCGCCGTGCTCGGCCACGAGGTCGCGCACGTCGAGTTCCGTCATCCGGTCGCGATCTACGAGGTGACGCGCGCCGTGCTTGGGCCCGGTGTGGACGAGGCCGCCATCATCACGGCGATGCTCCAACGCCCGCTCAGCTCCGAGTTCGAGCACGCGTCGGACCGTCGCGGCGTCGACATCGCGGCGCTCGCCGGCTACGACCCTGGAGCCGCCGCCAGACTCTGGCGAAGGATGGTGGACGCAGAGAAGCCAAGCAGAGGCCCTGGCGGCTTGCTCGGCAGCGTCCTCGGTGGCCTCTCACGGGTCCTGGCGACGCATCCTCCTGCCGCCACCCGCTGCGCGCGCACGCGGAGCCGAGCGGTTCCCGCCGCCGAGTCTGCCGGCAAGGCGCGCTACTACCGGGGAAAGAGCAACCTGCGTGATCGCAAGCCTGGGCCGGTGGCACCGCGCTGACGGAGGATTCATGGAGCCTGGACGTTGGTACGTCATCGGTGCCGCCGCGGATTGCGATATCGTCGTCGATGCTGCGCAGGTCTCAGGTCGCCACGCCTACCTGGCTCGCAGCGGCCAGGGCTACGCGATTCGAGACGCCGGCTCCCGAAACGGGGTGTTCGTCCGTGGCGAGCGGGTCGAGGAGGCGCAGGTCGGGTCGGCCGAGGAGATCGGGCTTGGGAGCCACCAGGTCCGCATCGCGGACCTGGTCCAGCGAATCGGTGGTTCGGTCGCCAGTTCGCTGCCGCGGCCATTGCCTGTGAAAGCTGCGCCCGTCGGGACCGGCCCCGTCGTGACGCGGGAACTCAGGGTCGGCGACGAGCCCATCGTCATCGGCCGCGATGATGGCTTGGGCGTGACCCTGCAGGAGGCTGGCGTCTCTGCACGCCATGCACGCGTCTTTCGCAGCGGTGGTCGAACGATCGTCGAGGATCTCGGTTCGCGCAACGGGACCTTCGTCCGCCACGGTGGCGACGGCGACTGGGTCAACTACCGCACCTGCGTCTTGCGGCGTGGGGACCAGATCCGAATCGGCGGCACCGTCTTCGAACTCAAGCCGGCGGCTACCCAGGCGCATCCCGGGGCTCGACTCGACGTGCGCGACCTCCACCTCACCGTCACGCACCGAGCCACGGGAGCGCCACTGACCCTGCTCGCAGGCGTTTCCTTCACCGCGCTCGACGGCGAGGTCGTCGGAATCCTCGGCCCATCGGGCTCGGGCAAGACCAGTCTGCTCAACGTCCTGGCCGGCTTCGATGCGCCCACGTCGGGTGAGGTCTTGCTGCAAGGACAACAGTTGCACGCCGCAGGTGCCGTCCGGCCCGAACTCGGAGCCTTGGTCGGCCACGCACCCCAATTCGACGTGGCTCACGAGCACCTCAGCGTGCGGGAGGCGATCCGCTTTTCGGCCCAGCTTCGGGGCGACGCGACTTGGACCGCTGCGGAGATCGAGCGGCGTGTCGAGAACGCCATCGCGGCGGTCGATCTGGTCGCCAAGGCAGAGACACAGCTCGGTAGCGAGACGCGCAAGACCCTCTCGGGAGGGCAGAAGAAGCGCGTCAACATCGCGATGGAGCTCGTTCTCGATCCTCCAGTCCTGCTGCTCGACGAGCCGACCAGCGGCCTGTCGGCGCAGGACACCATGGACTTGATGCGGCTTCTTCGTCGGCTTGCGGCGCAGGGACGGACGATCATCTTGACGATCCACCAGCCCAGCTACGCGGCGTTCGTGCAGATGGATCAGATCCTGGTCTTGGAAGAAGGCGGCCACGTCGCCTACTTTGGCCCGGCGGCCGTCGACAGCTTCGAGTACTTCGGCATCACCGACCGAGAGCCCGGCGCCCTTCTCGAAGCGCTCCCCCGCAAGCAAGGCCCAGAGGCGCCCGGCGTGTGGGCCCAACGATTCGAGCGGTCCGACGCGGCGGAGCGCTTTGTCCGGGGGCGCCGCGCAGCCCTCGACCATCAACGTCCGACGCCGTGGCCAACCTTGCAGCAGCCAGGCAGCCTGATGCAGCTGGCAACGCTCTTGGGGCGCAATCTTCGGCTGAAGTTCCGGGACCCCTTCTTCCTTCTGCTCTCGTTCGTCGTTCCTCCCGTCGTCGCCGCGCTCTTCGTCGCAGTCCTTGGCGCCCGCGTTGGTCCTGGGGACGAAGGCACCTACGTCGCCGCTCAGGTCGCCCACCAGTATCTCGTTGTTCTCACCATCATGACATGCTTCTTCGGTGCGCTTGCTGCTTCGCTTGAGGTCGTACCCGAGCTGGCCATCTTGCGCCGCGAACGGCGTGGAGGGGTGGGCTTGGGTGCCTATGTGGGCTCCAAGGCGATGACCTACCTGGTGCCCTCGGTGTTCTTTCCCGCGCTGGCGTTGGCCACCATCCACGTCCTCGACGGCGACGTCCTTGGCGGCGCGTTCTTGCAGCAGTGGGCCGTCCTGGCCAGCGCCTTCTTCGCGTCAGCGAGCGCAGGGCTGCTGTTCTCCAGCGCCCTCGCGTCACCACAGAGCGTGATCGTGGTGGCGGTCTTCTACGCCATCGTGCAGGTGGTATTCTCCGTGTTCGTGCCGCTGCACATCACGCATGGGCCGGACAAGCGCAGTCGCTGGCTTGCCACGGCCAGCGTGCCCATGACTGCGCGCTGGACGCTCGGTGGACTCGTCAGCGTTCGCGACCTCTGCGACGTGCAAGACGACACGAGCGATGAGACGACACTCTCAGACAAGGCTGCCACGGTCGGTCAGAATCGCTTGTTCCAGCGCGATTGCCGGCGCGGATTCTACCAGGACCATGGAGTCCTCGAGGCCAGCAGCTCTGACGAACGGACTGACCCAAATCATCGCACGCACGCGCTGGCAGCCAACGGTGCCCTGGCGCTGCTCGCGCTCTCGGGGATGGCCCTCGCGCTGCGGCAGCGCAGCCGCGGTACCCAGGGCTAGCCTCGGCCTTCACCACGCAGGGCGACCTGGTCCGATCATCGCCTTGGATATGGTGCGCTTTTGCCCTGATCGGCGCGCCAGGCCTGCGCCATGGATCCGTTGACGACGCGCCGCGACCTGCACCACGATGCGCTCCATGCAACCGAACGCTCGACGCTGCACCCACTGCCAACGTGCCAACGAAGCAACCGCCTCGTTCTGTGGTGGCTGCGGCCGGAAGCTGGACGCATTCGCTCCAGACCCCTACCGCGTCGGTGCCACGGTGGTCGACGGCAGGTACCGGCTTGATGCGGTGCTGGGCGAAGGGTCGATGGGCACGGTCTTCCGGGCTCTCGATCTCTCCCTGCAACGGACATGCGCGCTCAAGGTTCTGAACGCCGAGTTGATCGCGCATCCGACGGCGCGTCGGCGGATGCAGCAAGAAGCCCGAATTCTTGCGCGGATCTCACATCCGAATGTCGTACAGGTGCGCAACATCTTCGAAGATGGCCCGCGGCTGGTCATGGAGCTCGAGCTCGTCGAAGGAGGTGATATCGAGACGCAGATCGGCGGGCGTCCGCTCAACGAGGCCGTCGCCCTCGAGTGGACGACGAGCATCCTTGCCGGTCTCGGAGCCCTTCATGCGGCGGGTCTGGTCCATCGCGACGTCAAGCTGGCCAACGTACTCATCGCGCGAGACGGGACGCTGAAGGTCACCGACCTGGGGGTCGCCCACGACCCCGTCGCGACGGAGAGGACGCAGGCTGGTGCCCTGCTCGGTACGTTGGAGACGATGGCCCCAGAGCAGATTCGCGGCGATCGGGTGGACCAACGTGCCGACATCTATGCGTGCGGCGTGGTGCTCTACAAGCTCCTCGTCGGTCGCTCGCCCTTCGAGGCCAGTTCGCAGTTCGAGGTGCAGTTGGCCCATCTGCGCGCAAATCCAGATTTCGGGCCGCTGCAACGGCGGGGCGTCTCCGCAGCGACCCAGCATTGCATCGCCGTGGCGCTCGCCAAGGAACCCGGCCAGCGCTTTGCCGACGCGCCCACGATGCAGCTGGCGATCGCGGCAGCCCGACGCGCGCTGGACCAACCCCCAGCACCCAGGGCGGTGCCATCCACGGCGCGCGGTGGCCCGCCAACGGCACCTGGTCCGGTCCAGAAACGTCGGATCTCGCCTTGGACCTGGCTGCTGATCTTCTTCCTTTGGGTGCTGGGCATCTTGGCGACAGTGTTGATCAGGGTGCTTGCCGCCAGTCCGGCTCCGACGGCTCAGCAAGAGGCGTCGGCTCCCCGTGCGACTGCGGCGCGTGTGCTCAATCTTGGGGACGGCGGAACGCGCGGGGGCGGTCGGATGCCGACCAGCGACGCGCCGACAAGCCCACGGGCCGCCGCCAAGCCAGCCGCTGAGAAGCCCGCCTTTCGTCCACTTCGCGAGACGGCGGTCAAGTTCCGTGAGCCGGATTGTCCGAGCGTCGACCGCTCCTCCCTTGGCGAGTGGCGCATCACGACCAACGTGGGCGGCAACGCGCGGGCGACCCGGGGGCGCTACACCATGCGCAGGGAACTCGAACCATCGTGCAGGATTCGGACCAAGATCTGGCGCGACGGCTACACGACGGCCCTTGGGAACTGGCACGACCAACGCCCGATGGCGCCACCGTGGACGGTGTCCGACGCGAAGGCCGTGATTGCCAAACCTGGTCACGCGTACTTCACCTTCTCTGCACGATTTCATGAGATCCGCGTCCGGTTCCACCTGATGTCCGAGGTTGGCGACGGTGCCGTGCCGGGACGGGAGGTCGGAGCCTGGACCTACGAGACCGAGGAGCACCCCGCTTTCCACGGACCTGCAATTGCGGAGCGCGCCGAAGGGCTCGGCGATCGGTTCACGGCCGATGGCTATCCACGAGTCGATGGATGGGGCCAGGTACCTTGGTCGTTCCGAGAGACCGAGATGCGCGATGGCGTTCGAGTTTGGGTCGAGTGAGCTGACCTTCAACCACCCGCACGGGCGCGGCCATCCGGCAGGTGCCCGACGTGCGTATCCTGGCTTCTGACGGTCAGGGTGCCTCTTCCTCGAACCAGCCAGGGCGCGGCACATCGAATCGACACAACGCCCCGATCGCCTGACGTAGGGGCTCGCTGTGGTGGATGGCCGTCGGGATCCTCTGTGCGGCGGCCTTGCCAATCATCATCTCCAAGGCAGGGAAGGCTTTCTCGAAGATGGCGACGCCAGCTTCATCGGCAAAGATCTCGCCAACGCGGGCACCTGCTGCCGCCTCTTGCGTCGAGGGCGTCGCCTCACGCCACGATGGACTCGTCACCAGCTCGCGATCGAGCTGGGGTCGCGAACGCAGGGTGTCGGCATCGAGTGTGATTCTGCACGTCCCCGAGTGTACGGTCACGACATGCAGGCCGCCGACATGAATCCTGGGGCGGCTCGAGGTCGCCAGGTTCGCGCACCAGGTTCTCGCGTTGGCGCGATGGGCGACCCGGGCGGCGAGCACCATCCAAGCCGCAACTTCCGCGCGAAACGGCTCGCGAATCGACTTGAGCCCCGCAGCGACCCGGCAAGCCTGATCGATCGTCATCGAGCCCACGGTCGGTCGCGCACCAAACGACTCGAGCCGCATGGCGGCGTAGTCGCTGATGCGCCAGGTCTCCTTCGGTGGAATCGCGACGCTTGTTGCCGCAGGGCGTTTCGGCGTCGTCGGCCCCTGCGGCAGTCGCGCTGCTGTCGGCGGGGTGATTCCCCGGGCATGTGTCGGTCGCGCATGGGACTCCGCCGAAGGTGGCGTCCGGGCATCGGCCACTCCGTCCGGCTCCTGATGTTTGGCTGTCTGGCGCCGCAACTGCGCCACCTTCAGCAGCGCTTCCCGTGCGTCGGGCCGCTGTCCGGGGTCGCGCGCACCCATCCATGTCAACAGCTCGGCCAGCGTTCCCTGGAGGCCGTCGCCAGGCCGATCAACATGCGACAACTCACGGCCGAGCGCCAACTCGGTTAGGACCTTGGCGAGGCTGTAGATGTCGGATCTAGGTGTGACGTTGGCCGAATCCGAGGCCTCGGGTGCCATGTAGGCGAGTGTGCCGATCGTCGCGACCGTTCGTGTCATCCGGTCATCGGCGACCAGTGCGGCTCCGAAATCCGAAAGGCGCATCTGATCGTTGCGACCAAACAGGAAGTTGGCTGGCTTGATGTCGCGATGGACGATTCCTGTCTGGTGCAGCTCGACCAGCGCCGACAGCGCTGCGGCCGCTGCGTCCAGCACCGCGTGGACCGAGGACGGCCCACGCCCAATTCGGTCGCGCAGCGTTCCGCCGTCAAGCAACTCCATTCTCATGACCCAGTGGCCTGTTTCTGCGTCCCGATCCAGCTCCAGATCGCGTACGATGCCTGGATGACCGAGGCGGTTCGCGACCTCGAACTCGCGTTTGAATCGCTCGACGATGTCATGGTCTCGGAGCAAGGCCTCCTTGAGCACCTTGAGCGCGAAGGTCTTGCGTGTCAGGTGACATCGCACCTTGTACACAGTCGCCGTCGACCCGGAGCCGATGGCCTCGAGCACCTCGTAGCGTCGGCAGTAGGTCCGTCCGACCTGATCCGGGATCTCGGGTACCGGATGGACGAACGGGGGCTTGGGCTCGGGGTTGAGCACATGAGCGGCGAGGTGATGCGCACGGTCAGCGTTCAGCCACGCCTCCAGTGAACTGCCGACCTCAGGGATGGCACAATGCAACGTTCGCTGTTCATGACGAAATCGAACGCGGACGCCGCCGGACTTGGTGTCGAATCCGCTCAAGATGCCCACGTCCTCGGTCTGGCGTTCGGCGTTGGGAGAGAGCGCGACGAAGGGAAACAGATCGACCGCCGCACGACCATCGGGCGGCACGAGGAACACCGGAAGCGCGCCGGTGTCGCCCTCTTGGACGAGGCGGTGGGTCCAGGTCGCGCGCGTCCATCTCGCCTCTGCCACCAGTACGTCGACGTCCCCAGAGAACAGCCCCCGCCGTCCTTCGACGACGTTTCGGGTGACCAACATCCGGTACCGCTGGAGATTCTTGGCGGATACGAGGACCTCCCGGACTTTCGCGACGAGGTCTCGCGCAGCCGCTCGTGTCTCCGTCGAGGCGATCCCGGGATCCTGGTTGTGACCGATCCAATCGTTTCGTAGCCGAACGATCTCACCGTGGAGCCCGGCGAGGTGGCTATCCATCACACCATCGGGCTTCACTAGCCAACTCCATGCCCCCGCGAGTGGATGGTCATCCGTCCGGGCGAGAAACTGTGCCAGGGCGAAGAACCGATCGACCCAATGACCCAGGCTCAACTTGCCGCCGCGCGGCATGTCTGCTGGCAAAAAGAGCTTGCGGACCATCGGCTCTCGCGTCGCGGTACAAGGGAGCACCGCGAGTCCCCAGGCGACTTCGAGCCGAAGGTAGAGCTCGAACGTCGCGGCGGCGCATTGCAGGTAGGCAGCGTCGTTGGCGGCGTTTGTGGTATCGCGCCACATCCGGGCGAGCGGACGGGGAATCGTCGCCAGGAGTTCGTGGTCGATGATCTCGCTCGAAGACATTGAGACTCCACCGAGAGACGCCGCGACGGTAGCGGGCACCTACCGTCAACGCAACGAGCCCCCGGCGAACTCACTCATCGATGCGATTGCTTCGCAAGTGTGCTTGAACAGAACGCTTGTTCCGGTGCTGGAAGAGCGGCTCGTGCGGTGCGAACCGATCGGACCGCCGCCCCTCGCGCCACAGCCAATCACTTGCCCCCCAGCAGCAACCGCAAGCCCGCGCAGCGCGGCGATGCCTCACGCGGCGCCCGCAGCGCCGTGTCCGAGCGGCGATGGCGCAAACCCGCGCCGCTGCGTACCCTGCGGCTCCGCGTCGCCTGTCTGGCACGCGCCCGCCTGGAGCTTGCGATGTCTGACGACCACCCGCCGCATCACCCCGAACCCGGGCGTCTGCCGCCCCGTCGCCCGCTGATCGCCGTCTTCGGCGCCGCGTCGCCGCCCGCGAGCCTGCTGCCGCACGCCGAGGCGGTGGGCCGCGCGTTGGTGCAGGCCGGCTGCCGTGTGCTGACCGGCGGCCGCATGGGCGTGATGGAGGCGGTGAGCAAGGGCGCGCGGACGGCACCCGGCGCCTTCGACGGCTGCGTCGTCGCGATGCTGCCGGGCCTCGACGCGTCGGAGGCCAACGAATGGGCCGACATCGTCATCCCCACGGGCATCGGGCTCGCGCGCAACGCGCTGGTCGCGGCCAGCGGCGACGCGGTCATCGCCATCGGCGGCGGCAGCGGCACCCTCAGCGAGATCGCCTACGCCTGGCAGTTCGGCAAGCCCGTGATCGCGCTCGACGTCGGCGAGGGCTGGAGCAGCCGGCTCGCCGGCCTGCAGCTCGACCACCGCCGTGACGACACCGTGCTGCGCGCGACCAGCGCCGAGCAGGCCGTCGCGCTGGCGATCGCGTCGCTCGGCCAGCGCCAGCCCCGGGCCTGGGAGCTCGGCGCGTGAGGCCCAACGGTCCGCGCGCCATCGGCGATCGCGGCACGACCTGGCCGCGCGGCTCGCGACACCAGGGAGGAGTTCATCGATGACCGGTTTGCCCACCGAACACGCGCCGCTTTGGGTCGAGGTCGATGGCCTCACGCTGCGCTGCCGCGTCTCGCGCCCGCCGGCCACGGCGCCGCGACCCGCGGTGCTCGTGCTGCACGCCTTCCGCGGCCAGGCCGACTTCGAGCGCGGCCGCGCCGATGAGCTCGCGGCGCTCGGCCATGTCGGCGTCGCGGTCGACCTCTACGGTGACGGCGCCCTCGCCACCGACGCCGTGCAAGCGCGCGCCTGGATGAACGCCCTGGTCAGCGATCGCGCCGTGTTGCGCCGTCGCCTCGCCGCCGTGCTCGCTGCGGTGCGCGCGCTCGATGGCGTCGATCCGGGCAAGATCGCCGCGATCGGCTTCTGCATGGGCGGCCTGTGTGCGCTCGAGCTGGCGCGAGCGGGCGCCGACGTCGCGGGCGTCGTCAGCTTCCACGGCCTGCTCGGTCGTTCGTCGCTGCCGACGGCGTCGCCCATGAAGGCCAAGGTCCTGGTGCTGCACGGTTGGTCCGATCCGCTGGCGCCACCGGACGACGTACGCGCGCTCGGCGAGGAGCTCGACGCGGCTGGTGCCGACTGGCAGCTGATCGCCTATGGCGGCCAGGTCCACGCCTTCACCAACCCGGCCGCCGCGGGCCCGGCCGACCAGCTGCGCTACGACGCCGCCACCGATCGCCGCAGCGCCGCGGCGATGCGCACGTTCTTGCAGGAGCTCTGGCCGGGCGCGTGAGGTCGGAGCAGATCGCCGCGGCGACGGCGCGAGCTCAGGGCGTCTCGCCCGACCCGTTCGCCGGTGTCGCCTGCGCGGGCGTCGCCTCGGCCGGCATCGGCGCCGGCACGTCGGCGGCGAATTCGAAGCACGGCGGGCCGACGCGCCGCGAGACGAGCTTGCCGTCGGGGCCGTAGATATCGAGCACGGGCAGGCCAGCGACCGCCGGCAGGTGCTCGTTCATGTCGTCGCGGCCCCAATCTGTGGCGTCGACCTTGCGCAGCACGACGTCGGCGCGGCCAGCGGCGAAGGCCTCGACCTGCGGCGCGAGCTTCTTGCACGGCTCGCACCAGGTCGCCCAATAGTCGACGATCGTGATCTTGCCCGGCACCAGCAGCCCGGCGATCAGGCTGCTGCGCGGCGGCTCGCCGACCTTCCACGGGCTCGGCGCCACCGGCTTCGCGACCCCGGCGGGCGCGGCCGCCTGGGCCCAGTTCCAGTTCACGCCGGCGAACACGCCTGGACCGATGACCGGCTGGATGCCCGTGGCGTCGTAGGCGAACGGCAGGCGCCCGTTGGCGATCAGCGAGAGGTTCGCCGGCAGCTGCACCTGGATCGTCGCGGTGGCGGTCCAGAACGTACCGCCGCCGTTGGGGAACTTCTCGATGTCCGAGCCGCTGTAGATGCGCTCTTGCCCCGGATCGCGCCACTGCATCTCGGCGCCGAGCGCGGCCGAGAGCAGGCCCGGGATGACCGCGAACGTCGGGCCGGCGTTGACCCGCAGCTCCGGGCCCCAGCGGAAGAGGTAGCCGTCGACGCCGTGCAGCGTGCCGAGCGGTACGCGCGCCGCGACCTGGCCGAGGTAGCCGAGCCAATCGGTGACGCCGCCGCTGACGTCGGCGCCGGCCAGGATCCACCACACGCCGCGTCCGACCGAGACGTAGCGCGACGTGTCGGCCTGGCCCTTGACGATGAAGTTGCCCGTCGGCGCCGCCGCGCCCGCCTGGATCACGATCCGCGGCATCTTGCCGTCGAGCAGGCCCGTGACGGTGTTGACGTTGACGCGCAGACGCGCCTCGAGGTCGCCGAGGCCCTGGTCGGCGGTCTCGGTCAGGGCGGTGCCGAACTGGTCAAAACCCTTGGCGGGCGACGTGCCGGTGAAGGTGCGCGTACTCTCGGCCCGGACGAAGGGTGCGGTCAGCTGCACGCCAAAGCCCTGGGCCAGATCGACGCCTGCCTGCAGCGACATCAGGTGCATGCGCAGCTGCCAGTCCGGGGTCGAGACGTAGCCGCGCTTGTCTTCGGCGCTCAGCGCCTTGCTGCCCGCGTAGAAGTCGGTCCAGGCCGAGTAGCCATAGAGCAGCCCGGCGCTCACCCGCAGGGTGGGAGCGCTGGAGTTGGCGAACGCGCCAGAGATGTCGGTGTCTCCCGCCGGGAGAGCAGGGTTGCCTCAGACGGCACACTGCGCGGTCGCCGTCGACGGACTCCACAGCGCGCCGACGGCGGCCAGGGCCGTGGCGAGGGTGGCGGCGACGCGGCCGAAGCGGCGGATGTGGGAACGCATGGAGCCTCCGGGGCGGAGAAACGGGCCTGGGTGGCCGTCCTCGCGATCAGGACGGCGCGCGCGCCAAAGCGTGACAGAGCCGTCCGGGCGCGGCAATCCCAAGCGCGGGCCGGGCCGGGGCGCGGTCGCAGAGAAGGCGGCAGCGGAGGGCCGGCGTGGCCGCTGACCCGGCGTTTCCTGCGTGATTTCCGGCCCTGGCGTGTGGATCTAGCGCTTTTGCTCGGGTGCCGGGCATGCTACCCTCACACCGCCCACGGGCGCGCAGCCAGGCAGGTCTGGCCGGATCGGGCGAACGTGGTCGGCAGGGACGCATCGGAGGTAGGGGATGAAGCGGTTCTCGATTCGCGCTCGTTTCGCCACGTTGGCCGTCGCGCTCGCCGCGATGGCGCTGAGCGCATGCGACAGCACCGATGGCGGTGGCGGCCTCGCCGCGACGCCGCTGACCGCGGCGGGCTCGTTCTCGGGCAAGATCGACAACGGCGACTTCACGGTGGACTACACCGGGCTCAAGGCCACCGCGACGATGATGCACCGGATCAACAAGGATCCCGGCGGTCTCGCCTGCGTGCCCTCGCTCGCCATCGAGGTCGCCAAGGCCGACGGCACCTGCAAGCTCGAGCTCAAGTACGAGGCGGGCTTCGCCGGTGAGGGCCTGCTGCTCAAGCAGGTCAACTTCCACGCCAAGTCGGGCATCTACCAGGACGGCCAGCTGATCCAGACGCTGCCGTGCGAGGGCTGGGCCAACGAGCCGGCCAAGGGCGTCGTCGTCTACAGCTCGACCAAGGCGGACGGCGCGATGCCGATGAGCCCGCTCGGCCAGCCCGAGGCGGCGCAGTCGTCGGCGACGCTGCGCGGCTGGAGCCTCAAGCCGACGTTCTCGGGTCCGGTGACGATGGTCTTCAAGGGCCGCAAGTTCGACATGGACCTGTCGAAGCTGACCTTCGACGGCGACATCGCCAGCACCGGCGACGAGAACGTGCAATGCGTCAAGACCTTCCACGACTTCCCGAAGTGGGAGCTCGAGGACATCAACCCCGGCAGCCCCGGCTACAAGACGACGTACGGCCTCGACGCGTTCAAGGGCAAGAAGGTCGTGGTCGCGCTGGTCTCGGATTGGTGCAACTCCTGCCGCTCGCAGACCGAGCTGATGCAGAAGATGCAGGACGAGGCCATCGCCGCCGGCAAGGGTGATGTGCAGATGGTCGTCATCAACGACAAGCAGAAGGGCGATCCGAGCCAGCTGACCAAGCTGGCGAAGAGCATCCCGATCTTCCAGGATGTCGCGGGCGTCGACGCCTGGACCAAGATGAACGAGGGTCAGGCGACCAAGTTCAAGGGCTCCGAGATCCGCAACAGCGGCTATGGCTATGCCAAGAACGGCGCGCCGATCATGTACTTCGCGCCCAACGGCACCGGTTCGCTGAACCTGACCGAGTACCGCAACGCCGTCCAGGCCGTGATCAACGCCAAGGACGAAGAGTAGCGCGCTCAGCCGAACGCTTCGATCGAACGCCGGTACAGCCCCGTCGGGGACGCCTTGCTGCGCTTCTTGCCCTGCGCGAGCAGCGTCGCGATGAGGGCCGGCGTGTGCGCGGCGCGGCCGGCAGGCAGGTCGAGCTGGATCGCGCTGATCCGCAGCAGACCGAACTCTTGCAGCACGCCGTCGCGGCCTTTGGCGAGGTAGGTGCCGCGCGCCAGCGTCTCGGCGTCGTAGAAGCGGCGGACCTCCTGGGCGAAGCGATCGAGCAACCAGGCCGTGACGGCCTCGGCCGAGTCCGGGTTCTCGCGGAAGCAGGCGAAGAAGTCGTCGCCGCCGACGTGGCCGCAGAAACAACCTGGCCGATCGCCGAGCTGGCGCATGAGGGTGGCGAAGATCTGGATCGCCTCGTCGCCGACCGCGAAGCCGAAGCCGTCGTTGAAGGGCTTGAAGTTGTCGAAATCGAAGTAGACCAGCGATGCCGCCGTGGTCGTCGCGGCCAGGGCCTGCTCGACCTCGGCCTCGATGCTGCGGTTGCCGGGCAAGCGGGTCAGCGGGTTCTGGTCGCGGGCGCTGACCCGGGCGGACTCGGAGACCTGGTTGACGCGGCGGATGTTCTGCACCAGCAGCCGCAGCACGTCGCGGACGAAGGGATCGCAGAGCGCCATCTTCAGGTCGAAGGTCGCCTTGGGCACGACGATGACGACCGAGTCCTCGATCGCGGTCGCCGAGGCCGTGCGCGGGCTGCCGTCGATCAGCGCCATCTCGCCGAAGATGTTGCCGGGGCCGACCTGCGACAGCTCGACGCGCTCGCCGTCGCGGTCGACCCAGAGCGCGATCTTGCCGGTGTCGACGAGGTACATGCCGTCACCGGCGTCGCCCTCGCGGAACAGGTCGGTGCCGGCGGCGTAGAGCTGCGGCCGCAGGTTGTCGATGTCGAGCGTCGGTCGGTTGTTGCGGAGTCCCATGGCGTAGCGCTCCTGGTGCGCGGGCGGGGCCACGTTGGTGGTCGAGGAACTGCGCCGCCGGTCCCGGTGCGCGCTGCGGTGGGATTGTCGCCCCGACCGCCTCGGCTAGTCTAGTCTGGTCTGGTCGTGCGGGCGCGTCCCGGTCCGTCGGCCGGAGCCGTCCGCGAAACGGCGCGCGCGTCTGGCCCGCGGTCTTCGAGCGGCGCCTTCGACCCGTGCCAGGGAGGTTGGTCATGATGGCGATGAGGGTTCTTCGACGCCTTGCCCTCGCGATCGGGCTCTGCGGGGGGGCTTGGGCCTGTGGCAGCGACGGTTCGTCGGGCACGGCGGCAGCAGACACGGCGGCGGCAGACACGGTCGCCGGCGACACCGCAGCCGAGGACACCGCGACCGCGGGCGACACGAGCGCCGCCGATTCGAGCGCGGCCGACACCGCCGTCGCGGACACCAGCGCCGCCGACGCCGACGCCGCCGACACCAACCCCGCCAACTGCCCCGCCAACGACGAAGGCCTGTGCTGCTGCGCCGGCGACGTGGCCGCCGAGCTGACCTGCGTCGACGGCGCCTGGACCTGCCCGAGCGGCTTCGGCACGTTCAAGGGCGACCAATGCAACGGCAGCGTCTGCGGCGGCCCCTGCTCGCTGCCGTGCCCCTCGCCCGCGGTGCTGTGCAACAACACGGGCGGCAAGGCGGTGACGTCGCTCTGCTGCACCTCGACGCAGGACTTCCCGAACACCTGCGCCATCGGCGCCTGCGGCTGCGCCCCGGCGTCGAGCCACGAGGTGCAGACCTGCGAATGCCCGAGCGGCCAGTGCTTCTTGCCCTCGTCGGGCTGCACCACGCTCTAGCCCCGACGTTGCGCGCCCGGGAGCGTGGATGGACCTCGACACGCCGCGGCGGCTCGACAAATACCTCGCGGACGCGCGCGTCGGCTCGCGCAGCCAGATCGAGGCCTGGGCCGCGGACGGCGCCATCGCGGTCAACGGCGTCGAGACCCGGGCGTTGACGCGCCTGGTCGACCCCGGCCAGGACCTCGTCGCGCTGCACCGCCAGCAGGCCAGGCTGACACCGCCGACGCGCTACGCCCTGCTGCACAAGCCGCACGGGGTGCTGACGACGTTGGTCGATGTCCACGACCGCCGCAGCGTCGCGGCGCTGTTGCCGCCCGGCTGGTTCGGTCGCGTCGGCGTCGTCGGTCGCCTCGACCAGCCGACCACCGGCGCGCTGCTCATCACCGACGACGGCGACCTCAACCACCTGCTCACCGATCCGGGCTGCCAGGTCTGGAAGCGCTACCTGCTGACGATCGTCGGCGAGCCCGACGACGACGATCCGCGCCTCGCCACGCTGCGCGCCGGCGTCACGCTCTCGGGCGAGCGCACCCGCCCCGCGCGCTGCCACGTCGTGCCCGGCAGCGGCCGCCCCGGGCGCGGCGACGCCCGGCTCAGCGAGCTCCGGGTCGAGGTCTGCGAGGGGCGCTTTCGCCAGGTGCGACGCATGGCCGGCCAGGTGGGCCTCAAGCTGGTGCGGCTGCACCGCGAGGCGATCGGGCCGCTGCCGCTCGGCGATCTCGCGGTCGGCAGCTACCGCCTCTTGCTGCCGGCCGAGGTCGACGCGCTCTACGCCGCCGCCGGTGGCCGCGACGCCCCCGCCGCCGGGGCCCGCGCCGCGCTGCGCCGACGTTGGCGGCAGGGCGAGCTGTCTGCCGAGGACGCCGCGATCGTCGAGCGCTTCTTCGCGACCCGGCGCGGCCTCGCCGCCGACGCGGACGCCGGTTGATCGAGATCGCGCGAAGGGTTCGGCGCGCAGCGGAGAACTCCCCACGAGAGCCAGCCGCGGACGCTCCGGTCCGGGCGACGCTCTCGACGGAGGGTCCCCATGGCTGTCGCACTCCCCATCCCCACCAAGACCCGCCGCCAGCGGCCGTCGCGCGCGCCGTTGGCCGCCGCCTGGACCGGCATGCTGCTCGGCCTCGCCGGCTGCCGCGGCAACGGCGACGTCGAAGATCTGCGCCCGATGCGGCTGACCGCGTCGATCGTGCCGCCGTCGCCGACCAACGCCGTCGCCGACGACCCCGCCGCCGCCGCGCTCGGGCGCTCGCTCTTCTTCGACAAGCAGCTCAGCGTCGACGGCACCATCGCCTGCGCCAGCTGCCACCAGCCCGACAAGGGCTTCTCGGACCCACGGCCCTTCTCGGTCGGCGTCCGCGGCCAGACCGGCGACCGCCACGCCATGCCGATCACGGCGGTCGCGTTCCAGAGCTTCACGCTCTGGGACGGCCGCGGCGACTCGGTCTGGATCCAGCCGCTCAAGGCGATCGAGAACAGCAAGGAGATGGACCTGACGCGCGTCGAGCTCGTCCGGCGCATCGCCACGCGCTACCCCGACGCCTACAAGGCCGTGTTCGGGCCGCTGCCCTCGCTGCAGGGCCTGCCGCCCAAGGGCAAGCCCGGCATGGCCGAGTGGGACAAGCTGCCCGCCTCGGTGCGCGACGCCGTCGACCGCGTCGGCGCCAACGTCGGCAAGGCGCTCGAGGCCTACGAACGCACCATCCTGTGCGAGGACACGCGCTTTGACCGCTGGGCCGCCGGCCAGATCGAGCTCGACGACCGCGAGCTCGCCGGCGCGCAGGCCTTCGTCGACAACGGCTGCCAGAACTGCCACAGCGGCCCGGCCTTCTCGGACGGCAAATTCCACAACATCGGCATCCCCTCGACCGATCCGGGCCGCTCGGTCGGGCGCGAGCAGCTGCTGGCCGACGGCTTCAACGGCGCCGGCCCGCACTCGGACGATCCCGCCGCCGGCCTGGCCAAGCTCACCGCCGTCGCCAGCGAGACCGGCACCCTCGGCGCCTTCCGCACCGCCAGCCTGCGCGGCGTCGCCCAGCGCACGTTCTTCGGCCACGCCTCGCACCAACAGACGCTGCGCGGCTTCTTGCTCGACGTCTATCGCGGCCGCGGTCGTGGTCCCGGCGGCGGCGGCGGCCCCGGCGGCGGCCCCGGCGGCCCGCTCCACGACCACGGCGGCGGCCCCGGCGGCGGCGGCAACGGCGGCGCGACGATCGGCCAGCTCGATCCGCTGATGAACCGCGTCAACGTCAACGGCCGCGAGGCCGACGACCTCATCGCCTTCTTGCACACGCTCGACTGCGCGGTGCCGCCCGGCACGCCGCCCGCGCCCTGAGCGCGAGGCCCAAGGCGGCAGCCGCCCCTGGTCGCTGCGCCCCGGAGCGCCTACACTCCCGGCCCCACCAGCCGAGGACGCGATGGCCCCGTTCGAACCGCCCTTTGACCCCACCCCCCTGGTCGCCGCCGCGCTGCAGCTGCCGTCGCGCAGCGTCGCGGTCGTGGTCGGCCTGCTCGACGAGGGCAACACCGTCCCCTTCATCGCCCGCTACCGCAAGGAGGCGACCGGCAACCTCGACGAGGTCGCCATCGCCAACATCGAAGAGGCGCGCAAGGCCGCGTTGGCGCTGCAGGCGCGGCGGCAGACGATCCTCGGCGCGATCGAGGCGCAAGGCGCCCTGACCGACGCGCTGCGGGCCAAGATCGTCGCCGCCACCGACCGCGAGACGCTCGAGGACCTGTACCTGCCGTACAAGGCCAAGCGCAAGACGCGCGCCAGCGTCGCCCGGGCCCGCGGCCTCGAGCCGCTGGCGCAGCGCATCCTCGAGCAACCCGGCGCCGGGGACCCCGTGCGCGAGGCAGCGCGCTACCTCAAGCCCGCCGAGGGCGACGACGCCGGCGTGCCCGACGCCGAGGCCGCGCTCGCCGGCGCCCGCGACATCGTCGCCGAGACGCTGGCCGAGCACGCCGGCATCCGCGCGACCGTACGGACCCTGACGACGCGGCACGGCGGCGTCACCAGCGTCGCCATCGCCAAGGCCGTCGCCGGCAAGCGCACCGCCTACGAGGACTACTACGACTTCGCCGAGGCCATCACCCGCGTGCCCTCGCACCGCTACCTGGCGATCTGCCGCGGCGAGGCCGAGGGCCTGCTGCGCGTCGCCATCGACGTCGACGCCGAGCGCATGGTCGCGCACATCGAGGCCGCCGCCCGCCTGCAGCCGCGCTCGCCCTGGGCCGGCCAGCTGCGCGAGGCCGTGGCCGACGGCTACAAGCGCCTGATCGCGCCGTCGATCGCCAACGAGATCCGCGCCCAGGTCCGCGAGCGCGCCGAGCTCGAGGCGACCGAGGTCTTCGCCGAGAACCTCGGCAACCTGCTGCTGGCCGCGCCGTTCGGCCGCAAGGCGGTGGTCGGCGTCGATCCGGGCTTCCGCACGGGCTGCAAATGCGCCGCGCTCACCGACACCGGGCGCTTTGTCGCCCACACCACCGTCTACCCGCACACCGGCGGCGCCGGCGCGGCCGAGGCGGCCAAGGTCTTCGCCGCGTTCGTGGCCAGGCACGGCGCTGTGGCGGTCGCGGTCGGCAACGGCACGGCGGGCCGCGAGACGATGGACTTTGCCCGCGACGCCCTCGCCGGCACCGGCGTGCTCGTCGTCGCCGTCAGCGAGTCGGGCGCGAGCATCTACAGCGCCTCGGAGATCGCGCGCGCCGAGTTCCCCGACCTCGACCTGACGGTGCGCGGCGCCATCTCGATCGGCCGACGGCTGCAAGATCCGCTCGCCGAGCTGGTCAAGGTCGACCCGCAGTCGCTCGGCGTCGGCCAGTACCAGCACGACATCACCGCAAGCCTGCTCAAGGCCCGGCTCGAGCGCGTCGTCGAGCGCTGCGTGCACAAGGTCGGCGTCGAGCTCAACACCGCGAGCGCGGCGCTGCTGCAGCACGTCGCCGGCATCGGCCCGGTCACGGCGGCCCGCATCGTCGAGTTTCGCGACGCCAACGGCGCCTTCACCGCCCGCGCGCAGCTGCTGCAGGTCAAGGGCATCGGCCCCAAGGCCTACGAGCAGGCCGCCGGCTTCTTGCGCGTCCGCGGCGCCGCCAACCCGCTCGACGACTCGGCCGTGCACCCCGAGCGCGAAGGCGTCGTCGCCCAGATGGCCAAGGACCTCGGCGTGCCGCTGCGCCGCCTGGTCGGCGACGCGAAGCTGGCGCGCTCGATCGACCTCAAGCGCTACGCCGACGTCGGCCGCCTGACGCTCGACGACATCATCGCCGAGCTGTGCAAGCCCGGCCTCGACCCGCGCCAGAGCTTCGAGGCGCCAGCGTTCCGCGCCGATCTGCGCGAGCTCGCCGACGTCCGCGCCGACATGGTGCTCGAAGGCGTCGTGACCAACGTCGCGGCGTTCGGCGCCTTTGTCGACATCGGCGTGCACCAGGATGGGTTGGTGCACGTCAGCCGCCTGGCCGACCGCTTCGTCAAGGACCCGTTCGAGGTCGTCGCCGTCGGCCAGAAGGTGCGGGTGCGCGTGCTCGAGGTGGATGTCGCGCGCAAGCGGTTGTCGTTGTCGATTCGGGATGCGTAGGTCGCTGACGAGATCGGGAGGGGTCGAAGACCCAACGCACCTGCCGCGTTCGGGCGTGCGCCCCAGGCATCCCTCGCGGTGCCGGGCACCTTCTGCTACCCTGAAGGCGCGGTTGCCTTGGCCGGCACGAGGTGTCTGATGCGCCCTTCCGCGAACGATCGCAATGAGACCGCCGCCGCACGCCTGCGCCAGGCGCTCGATCTGCACGAGGCCGGCGTGGCGATGATGCGCCTCTCGCTGGTGCGCCGCTTTGGCCCGGAAGAGGGTGAACAGCGGCTGCGGGCGTGGCTGCTCGAGGCAGACGGTGAGATGCCGGGCTTCGAGCCTGCCACGCTGCGGCGGCGGGCCGCTGAGCGCGGTGACACCACGCGAGATGACCCGCGATGACCGACCTGGCCAAGGCGGTGGATGCGCTCTGCGCAGACCTGGCTGCTTGCGGAGTCCGCTTCGCGCTGGTGGGCGGTCTGGCGGTCTCTGTCCGGACCGAGCCGCGATTCACCCGCGATGTGGATGTCGTCGCGGAGATCGCCCCCAACGACATCGACGCCGTCGCGAGACAGCTTGCGGCCAGGGGCCACGCCATCGAGGCCCGAATGTCTGACGCTGCGGACGGACACGTGGCCGGAATCCGACTGAGACGGTACGGCATTCGCGAAGACGTCCTGCTGGCGTTCAGCGGTCTCGAGGCGGAAACCTGCGCCAGCGCCGAGCGCATCGAGGTGCTCCCGGGTGTCGTCGTTCCCGTCGCGAGCACAGCACACCTGATCGTGCTCAAGCTGATCGCGATCGTCGAACGTGACAGGATGCAGGATCGCGCAGATGCCGAGGCACTCGCGACATGCGCCAGCAAGGCAGAACGCGACGAGGTTGCCTCGCTGCTGACAAGGGTCCGGAGTGCGCACGGGACGCGTCCAGAGCGTCTGGCCGAGATTTGGCAGCAGCTTGCCGTGCCCCGCTGACTTGGGGCCCGGGCCGGAAGGCTGGGAAGACGGGGCGGTGGCTCGCGGCTGTCGCCGAGCTCTGGGGGGCGCGCTTCACGACCCGGTCATTGGTTCGAGGGCGACGAAGCCAACGTAGTCGCGGGTAGGGACAGGCTTCCATGCCTGTCCGCCCGTGCCCGGGTTGTGGATCGCACCCGCTCGTGGGCCTTCAATGGAGCCCGACCCAGAAGGCCGGGAAGACCCGTCTAGGCTGGGACTTCGGTTATCGCAAGCCACAAGCTTCAATGGAGCCCGACCCAGAAGGGCGGGCAGACGTGGCGCTGGCTCGAGGCCGTCGCCGAGCTCGGGGGCATGTTTCGCGACCGGGTAATTGGGTCGAGGGCGACGAAGCCAACGTAGTTGCGGGTAGGGACAGGCTTCCATGCCTGTCCGCCCGTGCCCGGGTTGTGGATCGCACCCGCTCGTGGGGCTTCAACGGAGCCCGACCCAGAAGGCCGGGCAGACGTGGCGCTGGCTCGAGGCCGTCGCCGAGCTCGGGGGCATGTTTCGCGACCGGGTAATTGGGTCGAGGGCGACGAAGCCAACGTAGTTGCGGGTAGGGACAGGCTTCCATGCCTGTCCGCCCGTGCCCGGGTTGTGGATCGCACCCGCTCGTGGGGCTTCAACGGAGCCCGACCCAGAAGGCCCGGAAGACCCCTGGCGTCGGCGGAGTGAGACGATGCCCCGTCCGCTTCAATGGAGCCCGACCCAGAAGGCCGGGAAGACCACTATGACTACAAGTTTCGGCCATGGCTCAGCAAGCTTCAATGGAGCCCGACCCAGAAGGCCGGGAAGACAGCGCGGCGCGGTCGATGTCGGTCTTGGCGAGCGTGCTTCAATGGAGCCCGACCCAGAAGGCCGGGAAGACCGGCGGGGTCATGTCCTCGGGACTGATACGGTCCAGCACGCTTCAATGGAGCCCGACCCAGAAGGCCGGGAAGACGATAGGCAAGTGCATATCCACGATCCACCCCACGGGCTTCAATGGAGCCCGACCCAGAAGGCCGGGAAGACGAGACGTTTGAGGCGCTGTGGCGCGAGGCGTTCGGGCTTCAATGGAGCCCGACCCAGAAGGCCGGGAAGACAGCACTGTCAACGGTGTCATTGCCAACGGCCGCAGGCTTCAATGGAGCCCGACCCAGAAGGCCGGGAAGACCCTACACGACCGACCCGTGGGACTTGCTTGCTTCGGTGCTTCAATGGAGCCCGACCCAGAAGGCCGGGAAGACGCCAGATCGTCTGCGAGCAACCAGAGTGCCAAAGTCGCTTCAATGGAGCCCGACCCAGAAGGCCGGGAAGACGCGCTCGCCACGCCATGCGTCGGCAGCCGCAACGTCAGCTTCAATGGAGCCCGACCCAGAAGGCCGGGAAGACCACCAAGGCGAAAGCAGAAGAGGACAAAGACAGGACAGCTTCAATGGAGCCCGACCCAGAAGGCCGGGAAGACCTCAAGGTCTCGCCGTCGAGAGACCTCGATGTCGAGGCTTCAATGGAGCCCGACCCAGAAGGCCGGGAAGACCTCGTGGTGCGCTTCGTGGCACTGCTGGAACGCCTCGCTTCAATGGAGCCCGACCCAGAAGGCCGGGAAGACACGAGCATGTTGAGGCTCTGGAGGTGTGTGATGAGGCTTCAATGGAGCCCGACCCAGAAGGCCGGGAAGACACCCGCATCGTCGGCACGCCTCAGCGCTATCGTAGCGCTTCAATGGAGCCCGACCCAGAAGGCCGGGAAGACCAGACTTGCCAGATGGTGCCGTAGCCAAGCGCCGCAGCTTCAATGGAGCCCGACCCAGAAGGCCGGGAAGACCTTTGCCATCGGCGACCCGATCAGTCTGAGCGAGGCCGCTTCAATGGAGCCCGACCCAGAAGGCCGGGAAGACCCGAGATGGGCGAGGAAGTGGAGGAGGAGCAATGGGCTTCAATGGAGCCCGACCCAGAAGGCCGGGAAGACAGACGCTCGGCTCGGTGCGCCGCGTCCTTGCGGGCGCTTCAATGGAGCCCGACCCAGAAGGCCGGGAAGACCGCGCGGGCGGCACGCCGTCGGTGTCGTCGGTCGCGCTTCAATGGAGCCCGACCCAGAAGGCCGGGAAGACTGGCCGAGCAACGCGGCCAGGAAGACGACTACATGGCTTCAATGGAGCCCGACCCAGAAGGCCGGGAAGACTCGCCCATCTCGGCGAGTTGCCAGCGCGGAACCTCGCTTCAATGGAGCCCGACCCAGAAGGCCGGGAAGACCCGCGACTTGGCCAGATCGGCGCGGTCGGATTGCTCGCTTCAATGGAGCCCGACCCAGAAGGCCGGGAAGACCGTCCTACCGCTGCACGTTCGCTCCCGACTTCGCCGTCGCTTCAATGGAGCCCGACCCAGAAGGCCGGGAAGACAGGCTGGTGCGTTCCCAAGTCCAACACCACTCGACGCTTCAATGGAGCCCGACCCAGAAGGCCGGGAAGACGGGGATCGCAGGGGCATGGTTCCTCGCCGGCATGCGGCTTCAATGGAGCCCGACCCAGAAGGCCGGGAAGACGTGCGTAGTCTCGACAATCAGCGCGAGCAGATACGAGCTTCAATGGAGCCCGACCCAGAAGGCCGGGAAGACGACGTGTCAGGTCTCTCGTGCGCGATGACGCATACGCTTCAATGGAGCCCGACCCAGAAGGCCGGGAAGACAAGTAAGCGCACAGGCGTTAATCCAGACAGCCGCTAGCTTCAATGGAGCCCGACCCAGAAGGCCGGGAAGACTCGTCAAGCGTCCACGCATCGCGGACCTCTACGAGCGCTTCAATGGAGCCCGACCCAGAAGGCCGGGAAGACTCGCCGTGTCGCCAGTTGGAGCTCGCGGCACATGGGCTTCAATGGAGCCCGACCCAGAAGGCCGGGAAGACCGATCACCCTGTAGCGGGTGGCGGCATCGCCGCATAGGCTTCAATGGAGCCCGACCCAGAAGGCCGGGAAGACGCCGTCCTCGTCGAGCATGCGGTCGAGCCCGCAACGGGCTTCAATGGAGCCCGACCCAGAAGGCCGGGAAGACCTCCCCGTCACCAAGAACCTCGTCCTGACTCTCGCCCTTCAATGGAGCCCGACCCAGAAGGCCGGGAAGACGGCCCTCAGCGCGGCCGATGGCGGGAACATGCAGCAGCCTTCAATGGAGCCCGACCCAGAAGGCCGGGAAGACCTGGGTCATCGTCGGCGGTCAGAGCGGACCAGACTCCCTTCAATGGAGCCCGACCCAGAAGGCCGGGAAGACCCACCATGCGCGCCAGACCTCGCCCAAACCGACGTCCTTCAATGGAGCCCGACCCAGAAGGCCGGGAAGACCGCGAAACATCGTGCCCTTGCCGTTGCCGCCGCCGCCCCTTCAATGGAGCCCGACCCAGAAGGCCGGGAAGACGTGGCAACCAACCCGCGACAGGCTTACATCTGGGTCCCTTCAATGGAGCCCGACCCAGAAGGCCGGGAAGACGCCCCATCCCGTGGTGACGGCGACGCGGAGCTCTGCCCTTCAATGGAGCCCGACCCAGAAGGCCGGGAAGACGTCACACCCACATGACGTGCAAGGTCGCTGACCGACCTTCAATGGAGCCCGACCCAGAAGGCCGGGAAGACTCCTCGGGGGCCGACACGCACGGCTTGCCGTCGTGCCCTTCAATGGAGCCCGACCCAGAAGGCCGGGAAGACAGGCAAGAAACGTAAAGCGAAATACGCCAAAGGACCCTTCAATGGAGCCCGACCCAGAAGGCCGGGAAGACGCGGCGTCGGCGAGGGTCTTGGCGACGCGCTTGAGCGACCTTCAATGGAGCCCGACCCAGAAGGCCGGGAAGACTAGATGCGATAGGTCCAGGCCTCGTTCTCGAACGTCCCTTCAATGGAGCCCGACCCAGAAGGCCGGGAAGACGCGTAGTCACGCTCCATCTGCGCGCCACACCACCGGCCTTCAATGGAGCCCGACCCAGAAGGCCGGGAAGACACGCGTCGACCGGGCGATGATGGCTGCCGACACGACCCCTTCAATGGAGCCCGACCCAGAAGGCCGGGAAGACCAAGACGACGTCGGCAACGCACGCCGGTTCGCCCATTCCTTCAATGGAGCCCGACCCAGAAGGCCGGGAAGACACTGCGGCTCGCATCCGCGAGGCGTTGCCGGGGCTTCCTTCAATGGAGCCCGACCCAGAAGGCCGGGAAGACCAGGAAGCCAGGATAGCGTCTTGCCCAAACATTCTCCTTCAATGGAGCCCGACCCAGAAGGCCGGGAAGACGAATCAGAACCGCCACGCACGCCACGCTCACTGTCGCCCCTTCAATGGAGCCCGACCCAGAAGGCCGGGAAGACCCGACACCTTTTGACACCCGCTAGCCGGGTTCCAAGTCCTTCAATGGAGCCCGACCCAGAAGGCCGGGAAGACCGTTCGGCGGCCGGGTGCATCTGGCCATGGTGGTCCCTTCAATGGAGCCCGACCCAGAAGGCCGGGAAGACCCCAACCTTGCACTCGTTCCACACCGCGTCCCACGGCCTTCAATGGAGCCCGACCCAGAAGGCCGGGAAGACGCGGCTTCCTCTCGCAGGATCCACGCGACCTCTGCCTTCCTTCAATGGAGCCCGACCCAGAAGGCCGGGAAGACGTTAGGTGCTCGCAGCACCGCCCGTCCCCAGTTTACCTTCAATGGAGCCCGACCCAGAAGGCCGGGAAGACCTGTCAGTCGCCCTCCACCCAAGCCTTTGCCTCGGCCTCCTTCAATGGAGCCCGACCCAGAAGGCCGGGAAGACGCGCGTCGGCGCGCCGCCGTCGCCGTCGCCCTCCATACCTTCAATGGAGCCCGACCCAGAAGGCCGGGAAGACCCAACTGTCGGCCGCCGAGCGCTCGCAAGCGGTTCTCCTTCAATGGAGCCCGACCCAGAAGGCCGGGAAGACGAGTGTACGCGCCGGGGTCGACGCTCTGCGCCTTGGTCCTTCAATGGAGCCCGACCCAGAAGGCCGGGAAGACCCGCGCTGGCGACGGTGTCGGTCTGTGCGTCGGTCGGCCTTCAATGGAGCCCGACCCAGAAGGCCGGGAAGACACCCGGTCAGGGCGCGGAGACGACGACGCACTACGTCCTTCAATGGAGCCCGACCCAGAAGGCCGGGAAGACCCCTCCCATGTTTTCCGATTGGAATTTGCCAGGGTAGGGGCGCGAATTCGAGCGCTGATGCAGCAGCGGCGGTTCCGGGCTGCGCGCGCAACGCAGCTGCGGGGAGCGTCGATCCAAATCCTCCAGGTTGTCAATGACCTGTGTCGTTTCGAGCGGTGCCGGGGTTTCCCGCACCATCGGAGCGCTCGATCGTGTCCTGGCCCACCCGGGCATTGTCGTCTCCACCCGTCGCTTCCTACAGGACTTTGACGACTTCTGTCGCCTCGGGCAAGGGCTTGCCGAGGCTGATCGTCACGCGCTCGCCGCGACCGTCGGCCGGGCCGCTATCGACGATCAGCACATGGTCGTCCACCTTGTGGATCAACTCCTCGAGCCTGGCGCGCAGCTCCGCCACTTCGCGCGCGCTCAGGATGCACCGGAACACCGACAGCTGGATGTGGTCGCCATAGCCGCGCATCAAGCGATACACCCGCCGCCAGCGCGCCGGACTGCTGATGTCGTAGCAGACGAAGAACGACTTGCGCATCGACCAGACCTCAGCGGACCTCGAAGCCCGGGTAGCGCTCGAGTTCACCGAGCAGGGTTCGTGCCAGCAGGCGCGCTTGGACCTCCAGGATGCGCCGATACGAGATGCGGTAGCCGAACACCGGGTGGGTGACGAGCAGGTCGAGGCGCCGTTCCCACGCTTCGATCAGGCGCTTGCGCCCGCTGTCGTTGAGGCTGCACGACGGGCCGCGCGTGACGAAGTCGTGGCTGCGCAGCTCGCCGTTGTTGAACGCCATCAGCACTGCTGAGTCGGCCAGTACCGGCCGGAACTCCTCCATCAGGTCCAGCGCCAGCGCCGGCCGGCCGTGGCGTGGCTGGTGCAGGAACCCCAGCATCGGCTCCAGGCCCACGCGCAGCACGACGTGGGTCAGCTCGCGCGCCAGCAACGCGTAGGCGAACGACAGCGACGCGTTGACCGGGTCGGTGGCCGGGCGCCGGTTGCGACCCTCGAAGTCGAACCCGGCCTCTCGCGCGTTGGGCCGCAACATGCCCGCAAAGCGCGAGAAGTACGCTCGCGCGCCGACGCCCTCGTTGCCCATCAGCGTCGGGATGTCGTGGGCCGCGCGTGCGCCCTCGATCGCGTCGGCCAACGCACGCAGCGCACGTTCGTCGGCGGCGGCGTCGTCGTCGAACGACGGTTCGGGCACGCGGCCTTGCTCGCGCCCTTGGTCGGGCTTGTCGGCAGCTGCCGCCTCCGACAGCACGGGGTCTGCGTCCAGGCCGGCGATCTCGGCCTCCGCGCGGGTCCCGGCCTCGGCGCGGGTCTCGGCTTCGCCCTTGCGCGCCCGCGATCTGGCGCCGCGCCGCAGCAACGTGCGCTGGTTGCGCAGCTTGGTCACGACGAACGCCCGCGCGATCTCGAGCGCCGCGGCCGGATCTCCAGCGGCCTTGTGCTGCGCCACCCGCAGCGCGATGTGGCCGTGCGGCATGCCGCTGGCCCAACCCTGGAACCAACTGCCGGCCGAGAAGAAGCCCACCGGCACGCCGTCGCCGATCAGGCGCACCAACGCCTGGGTGCTGATCTGCACGCCACCGTGCAGCGCGACCCCGCTGCACAGCGGGATGCTCTGCTTGCCGAGCAGCTCACCGCCCTTCTTGACCACCAGCTCCTCGCCCGTCATGCCGACGAACGCGCCCGGGGTGGTGACGTGTAGCGATACGCCGTCATCACGTGCGGCGACCAGGCGCCGCGGCAGGCGGTCCTCCGGCTCGGCGGTCGGGTCGCCTGTCGTGCCGCGCAGCAGGCCGAGTTCGTCCGGCAGGCAGATGCCCGCCAGCGAGCAGCCCTTGCACTTGGGCGAGTCGACCAGCGGCGACGGCGTGATGCTCCATTCGATCGCGGCGTTGAGGCCGCGCACGGCGTCGCGGGTGATGGCGACGAGCTCGTCGGTGATCGGCACGACGACGCGGCGGCGCGAGCCGGCGTACCAGATGGCGCCCTCTTCGACTTTGTAGCCGTGTTCGCGCAGGACCAGGGCCTGGGCGCAAACCTGCACGCGTTGTGGCAAGTATGCGCCAGTTGGCACGCCGGGGTTTTCACCTCGCTTGAACTCGACTGGCCGGACGAAGCCGGTGTCGCCGACGGCCTCGACGAGGTCGAGCTTGGCGGTGATCCCCTCCACGTCGCCGGTGAGCCAGAGCGCTCGGGCCACCTCGCGGCCCTCGATCGCCTCGGCGACAGGCCAGTCGCCTTGCTCCTTGTCGACGCGGCGGTGGACGCGGCGGCCGTCGACGGTGTCGGCGCTGTCGGCCCACTCGCGGTGGACGTGCTCGAGCACGGCGAGGCGTTGGCAGTATGTCCACTCGCTGACCATACGCGCAGGCAGCGGTGGAAGTCCGCGCTGGCCAGCCGGTTGACACACTGCCGATACGTCCAATTCAAATCACCTTGGCGGCAGAAAAAGAGCCTCGACCACCAGTTTCAGCCCGTGTGATGTCAGACGAGAAAACCAATTCAATGCCGCGTGCCGCTCGTTCTCCAGCCTTGGCTTCCGCCCACTCGTGCCGAAGAACGGTTCGTACAACATCACGCGGCAATCCCGCGGACCACAACGGCCAACGAAACGAGCCGCCGCGTTTCCAACTGCCCGCGCAGCAGGTCGTTCTGAGGCGACCATGGATGCCTGTCACTTGCAGCGAAGTCCAGCCTCGAAGCGCTAGCCACTCCGCGCCGAACTCACCCAACTGGGGGTCGTCTGAGGGGTTTCGTGCCAACAAAGCGAAATCACGTGTTGATGTCGAATCCCATCGAAGCACAGGCGTCGCACAACGGTTCGTCCACGGTCCAATCAAGGCTCGTCGCAGATCCTCTCGGCCGCACGATGCGCGAATAATGTTCGCCATTTGCAACCAGTACTGCGTGCCTGCCGTGAAGTGCAGTGCCGACGGTTTGAGACTTTCGCCACTCTCGTCCGTCACCAACTCATCCCCGAAACTCGCCAGCCAATCCGCATCACGCCGCGCAGCCGCCGTCGTCACCCCCTGGATCTCCGCCGCCTTGGCCCGAAACACCGCCGGCGGCGGCTTCAAGTCACGCTTGCCGTCATACTCCAACGCCAACGCCAGGGACTCGCCGCACGCCAGCAGATCGGCATCAATCGCGTCGAGCACGTGCTCCAGCTCGACCGCCCCTGCCTTGTCGTCCCGCCGCGTCAACCGCGGCCGCCACGCATCGAGCGCCACGAACGACAACGCCCAGCCGCGCTCGCGATCACTCAGCGCCTCCAGCACCCCGAGCGCCGCGAGGAAGCCTAGTGGGTTGCTGGCGTCGAGGCCTGTCAAAACCAGCTCGTTGTTCATCAGCGCCCCTCCCCTTGCTCGAGCGCGCTGCGCCGGTGGTCGCCCAGCCGCAGCAGGGCCTCCAACCACGCCAACCCCCACCAGCCGTAGCGTCGGTTCAACAACCAGAATCGCTCGGCAACGCCGGAGTCCAGCCGGGCGAGCCCGTTGTCGCTCGACGCCCGGAGGTCGATCGCCGCCTCGTCCGGGCGCGGACGCCAGTCCAGCGCAACCTCGACGGGCGTTGGATCGGCGACGTACGGCGCGAGCGCCCTGCAGTGACCATGGTGCGACGCGACCAGATGCAGCACCAACTCGAAGTCCGAGGCCAGCGGCTCGATCGCGTCGCGGCGGGCCCAGACCATCGCGAGACTCTGCAGCTCGTGCCGCGCGCCTGGCGGATAGCCCGAGCGCCGCAATGCCTCCGCCCGCCGCGCGCGGCTCTGCCGGCCCTGCGCAGACTTGGCCAGCGGCTCAGGCTCGATCAGCTGCTTGTAGGCGCTGCCGCCGTGCAACCAGCGCTGGAAACGCACATCCGCCTTGCCGACGTCATGCAACGCGCCCGCCAACGCGACGTCCCCGACGAGCTCGGCCAACAGCCTTGCGCCCGCCGCGAAGCTCCGAGCAACCTCAGCGACACCGGCCAGGTGGGACGCGAGGCCGATCGAGCGATCCAGCAGCGATGCCTGGTCGCCGTCCGCCGGTGGTTGGTCGGCGAACCCTGGATCCCACGGCCGACGCGGCCGTGGCAGCGCGCGCCGATCGCGCACGACCAGGCGGACCTTGCCGACAACATCGACGATCCGTGTCAGCTGCAGGTGCCGGGCCGTGGCGCCCGCCAACGCGGTCAGCCACGTCTGCGCTCGTGCCTGTTGATCGGCCCGCCCGGCGTCGGCTACGTCGCCACCTTCGACCACCGAGCCGGCTCGTGTCGTCACTCCCAATGCGTCGGCGATCCAATCGCGCACGAGCGCAAAGTCGTCGCTCTGCTCGTCGTCGCCATCGACGACGACCGGTGGCGGCGGCGCATCCCTCAGCCAACCTGGCAGCGTCAAGGGATCGAGTCGCAGGACCAAGCGCGCTCGCTGCTGGGCGTTGGCCTGCTCTGCGAGGTCGATGACGGGCTCGCTGGCGTTTGGGTCGAAGTTCCGGCCGCGCAGGCCGCCGTAGTTCGCCGGTACGACGAGCGTCATTCCGGGACGCAGCTCGCTTGGGCGCACAACGGCGCTCTCGTCGCCGCGCCACGCGAGCGCCGGCCAGGGTTCGGTCACCGATCGAGCCGATTCCTCGCCCGCGTCGGCGCGCTCGCCTTCCACGTCCGCGAAGTCCGGCTGTTTCTTCGGCTCGAGTCGCGCGAGCCATGCCTTGGCCGCTGCGAACGGCAGCGAGAGTGCCTCAGCGCTGCACGGCGGCAGCAATTCGACGCGGGCGAGCACGTTGTCGAGGACGCCGTCGTCCTCCGCGGCGCGCCGCAGCTCCGCTTCATCCAGGTCGGCACGCCAAACCACAGAAACGTCCGCCGGGCCGCTGGCTGGCCCATGCAAGTACGGCGCGATCTCGGGGTCGATCGCCGGTTCTGGCGAGGTCTGCACCCACGCGTCGATCACGGCCGGCAACAAGATCGGCGCGTGCTGGATGGGCGCGAGGAGGGGCAAGAGCGCGGCACCAGCCGGGACGATGAGGGCGTCGAGGCCAAGGTCGACGATCGGGGCCCCATCGTTCGCCGGGGCGGCCGCCAACGCGACGGCACGACCATCCACGGCTCCTCCGAGCGACGCGCTGTCTCCAACTGGTGATATCGCCTGCGGCTCGTTGGCGGTCGCGTCGTCGGTCGCGTCGTCAAGCGGCACATCGAACAGGTAGAGCTGGCGCGCCGGAGCGCCAACTCTCGCCGCGGGATGTTCGGTTTCGTCGAGACCGCGTCCAAGCCCCCCCAGCGCCAACTCGTCTGCTTGTCGCGCCGCTTCGGCGTGCAGCCAGATCCACGTCGCCTCGATCGCGTCACCGTACACCGGATCGTCCGCGGTCGTGTCGACACAGTGGACGATCGCGCTCTGCGCCACCGCGACACGCTCGCCACGGCGGTTGACGCGGCCAAAACGCTGGCGCAAGGCGTCGAGGCTCGCGCACTCGGTGATCAGCACGTCGAAGTCGAAATCCGCGCCAGCTTCGAGCGTCTGCGTCGCGACCACGATCCGGCAGGGCGCATCGGCCGCGTCGCTGCGACCTGCAGCGAGGTACGGCAGCAGCTCGTCTTCGAGCGCGCTGCGATCGAGCGGCCGCATGCGCCCGGTCACGAGCCACACCTCTGCGCGGTTGCCGAGCAATTTGGTCAGGCGCTCGTGCACGTCGCGGGCGCGCTGCACGCGATTGACCATCACTGCCATCGTCGCGCCCGGGTGGACGGCGCGCGCGGCTTCGGCGACCAGCGCCGGACCGGGATCTCGTCCCTTGGCAGCGACCAGCTTCGCCGGCTTGCTCGCCCCGAGCCGCCGTGCCAGCACCGGGTTCGCGCGATCGTCGTCCGTGAGCGCGAGCGCGCTGTCGGCCCGCGATCCCGGCGTCGCCGACATCTCGACGACTCGCAGCCGACCCGGCAGCGGTCGTTCCGCCCAACCCGCGTACTGTCCAGCGATCGCCTGCAAGGTCTCGCAGAACGGTCGCGACAGGTGCACTTCGTCCAGCAGGTAGAGCACGTCGGTACCGAGCAGGCCGGCGTGGATCGGCCGCATGCCTGGGCTGACCCCATACCCTCGAAACAGCAGGCGCGAGCCGACCTGATCCACGGTCGAGATCAGCACCATCGGCTGATCTGGCCGCTGCGCCCATCGATCGTCGCGAGCGACGCCGCCGCGCAGCGAGACCACGGCCAGCGGGCAGCCGCCGCCGGCCAAACGCTCCAGACGCGTGCGCACGCGCACCAAGACGCCCTCGGTCGCGGCATGGAGCGCCTGCGCGATGTCTTCTGCGCGCTTGCGTGCCTGATCGACGATGGTGCGGCGATCGACGACGTAGACGATGCGCCGCGGTGCCACCGCCACGCCCGCCGCCTTCGCGGGCGCGTCTGCGACGCCATCAACGCTCGCTGCGAGCGCAAAGACCGCCACGTCCAGCGCCGCCGTCTTGCCCGTCCCGGTCGGCAGATCGAGCAGCGCGGGCCAACCCTCGGCCAGAACGCGTGCCGCGAGGGCTCGTTGCCAGGGGAACGGTGCGGCACCATGAAGCGCCAGGAAGTAGGCGTCGAAGTCATCGATCGTCAGCGCGGGATCAAGCATCGACGGCCTCCGGGCGACACAGACCGAGCCCGCGATAGCGGCCGGCGCCGAGCAAGACGGGCCCGCGCACCGGTTCGGCGAAGACCAGGCGTGCGTGGGTCAGGACGCGGTCCGGGCTCTTGCCAGTGCCAGGGAAGGCCGGATACGCCCGCGCCTTGGCCGCGCCAGCGATGGGCGAAGCCGGCCAGAGCTCGATTGCGATGGGCGCGGGCAGTCCGAGGTGCTGGCAGGACCGTGCGATCATCGCCGTCGCGGCGGCTGTCGCCTCGGCGAGCTGACGAGGATCGCGGCTGCGCAGCTGGCCCGGGTTGCGGTCCAGGGCGATGGGCGTCGCGGTGCGCCAGGCACGCGCTGGGCCCACCCATGCGCGCGCGCGCAGCGCCGCCGGCAGGTTGCCCCACTCGCTGCGCTCCAGCACCAAGACGCCAGCCGGGCCCAGGTGCAGCGGAAGCTGCGGCGTATCGACCGCTTGCTCGGGATCGGCCTCGCGGATCGACTGTTCCCACGCCGCGACGGCGCGAAAGACTGCGGTACGCTCGGTCTCGTCGACGTCGCGCGGCATCACCAAGGCGATGCCCACGAGCATCCCTGTCGCCTGCTCGTGGCCGATGAAGGGGAGCGGCACGATCGCAAGGTGGGCGCGATCCAAGGGCGCTCCGTCGGCACTGTGACCACTCAGGACCGGAGGAATCGGCTCGGCGGCGAAGCGCAGCAACGCCCGCCGCACCTGCTGGGCGACGCCTGCGGTGGCGGTCATGGGCAACCGCACACCTCCGACTCGGCGCAAGATCAGCCAGTCCTCGCCGAAACTCGAGGCCGCCGCGGCGGCCTCGACGGGCGGCTCCGGCGCGGCGTAGCGGACAAAGGTCGCGGGCATGACGCGTGGCTCCAGCGCTTTGTGGCGGCCGTGGGCGGCGACCAGGAGCGAACGCTGCGCCGGCAACATCGCGCGCAGGACGATCTCACCGTCCGCAGTGGGCACGAGGGTTGGCTCGATCGTCGCGCCGATGCGCGCCGCGACGAGACTCGACGAGTGACCGAGGCGAACCACGCGCGCCAGAAGCCCGTCGAGCAGACCAAGCTGCGTAGCCGTGAGCGCGAGGTCCGGCCAGCCATAACGAAGGACCGGCACGTCCGGGCTCATCGATGGAAAGGTGCGCGGCTGCCGTGCGGTCCGCGCGTGCGGCAGGAGGTTGCCGGCGCGCTTGACGTTCTTCTCCGAGTCTCCGGCGGCCAGCCGAGCTTTGGCGCGGGCGTCTCGCAGCGCCTGCTCGCGCTTGGCCAACTCCTTCTGCGCCTTGACCAGCGCCTTGGGCCCCTCGGCGGCAGCGGCCTCGACCGCCTCCGCAGCGTCGCGAACCGCTGTCTCCTGCTTGCCACAGTCGTCGACGACCGAGAGGTCGTTCACTGGCACGAAGACCGTGACCAGCTCGCGCTCGCTCGCCGGCGACGCCTCGATCGCCGGCGGCGCCGCGGCCGCGATCAGGTCCAGGACCTCACCCTCGGCCTCGGATGGCGTCTCGGCCGACGCCCAGGCATCGACCAAGGCCGAAAAGAGACGCGCCGGATGGGGCGGCCACTCGCTCTCGCGCCGACTCGACGCCGACGTCGCCACCAGCCGCCCCGTGAGCAGCTCGAGCTCTAGCACCAACATGGCGGCCCCCTACTCGTCGGTGCCAGCCGCGGTCAGCTCGCGCGACTTGCGGATCAGGTGGGCCAGCTTCGGCATCGGGCGCAGTGTCAGCGGTGCGCGCTGCCAGCCGAGGCCGACGCGCGCGCAAGCGGCGCCGGCGTCAGCCACGAGCTTGGCGACGGCGCCGCGATCGAGCTCGAACACGCTGACGCCACCATCGCGCCCGACGCGTTCGAAGCGCAGCGGGCCCTCGGCCACCAGGAGCGAGCGCGAGCGCAGGTCGTAGCCAGCGTCGTCCTGGTACACGATCGCCGCAAGCCCGAGCGCCGCCAGCGCCGCGCGCGCAGCGTCCTCGGTCGCGCCGCGCTCGTTTGCTGCGACCGCCGAGCCGTCGACCTTGGTCGGGAAGCGCAACCGGCGCAGCCCGGCGAGCGAGAGCACGCTGGTGCGTCGTGCCTCCTCCATCGTTACGCCGCCGGAGTCGGTCTCGATGCTCGGCGGGATGTTGCCGTGGTTGATCGCCGCCGGCGTGCCGCCCTCCTTGTCCTTCTCCTTGCGCGCGAATGGCTTGGCCTTCCCCTTCTCGACGATCGCGAACTCCTCGACCGAGGTCCACTCGCCGTGGCCGGTGGGGTCCTTCTTCGGGTCGCGGGCGTAGACCGTGCCCGACTTGCGCTCGATGCCGGCCGGATCGATGCGACTCGCCGTCTTGACGCCTGTCACCGCGTCCAGGCCGATGATCTCCGACACCAGACAGCGCTGGAATTTCGCGCCGAGACCGCCCTTCGGTCCAGTCGAGTCCCAGACGCCGAACACCAACGCGGTCGGGCAGGTCCAGAACATGCCGGTCGCGGCGTTCGGCCGGGCGTCCTCGAACGCCTTGCCCACCGCCGTGGCGCGGAACGGCGTGTTGTCTGCGGTCTCGCTGTCGCGCAGCAGTGCGTCCGCGATGCGGTGCGGCGCTTGCAGCGCGGTGATCTGACCCAGATCTTCCAGCCCCTCGACGCCGTTGAAGTCGACGCCGACCACCGGGAAGTCGAGCTCACCGCGCTCCCACGCCGCCAGCAGCGCCTCCTCCATCCGGTTGGCCTGCGACGCCACCGAGTCGAGGAGCACGGTCTTGACCTCGCGTCCGTCGATCCAACGCGTCTCGAGCGCGTACTTGGTCTCGGCACGGCCGTCCTTGACGTAGGTCGGCGGGAAGACCTTGTCACCTCGTCCGCCCGCCGGCTGCAGCGTCCCGACCGAACGGATCGCGACCGCGTCGCCTTGCACCGCCTTCAACAACTCCTGGTAGCTCATCGTCGCCATCTCGTCCTCCAGAAGCCGCGTCTTGCGGCTCGTCTGCTGCCGACGCCCGAGCGCCCGCCGTTCTGACACCCCACCACACCCAAAGGCTCAAAAGCTGACCCTGATCATCCGTTCACCGCCCCTGCAGCCGCACCCACGCCGCCTCGACCAAGCCGGCAAACGCCTCCCGCAGCTCCGGCGGCCCGACGACCTCGACGTCGCTCGCGCCCGGCATCAGCCGCCGCGCCGCCTCGATCGCCAGCCCAAATCGAAAGCGACGTACAAGGACGCTCCCCTCCCAATGATCGCGTTGGTCGGGATGCCAACGTTCGCGCGCGGCCCACTGCGCCCAGGGGCCGTGCAGGCGCACATGGGCCTCGTGGACGGCGGCGACGTCACCGCCGATGCCGACGCGGCCGGCCAGGCGCTTGCGCAGGTCGCGCGGCGGGCGCTGCCACCGTTCGTTCGACGGCGCCAGGCCTTCGATGCCAGCGACGTGGAAGGTGCGGAGCTCGCGGCGCGCGTGGCAATACCCGCGCAGGTAGGCGTGGCCATCGTCGAGCTGCAGCAGCCAGGGCGAGACGAGCCGTGGGCTCGCGGCGGCGTCGCCCGCCTGCCACGGCGAGCGAAACTGGAACGTGACCGCCTGCTGCTCGCGGATCGCACGACAGAGCGCGGTCAGCAGCGCCACGTCGACGTCGGCGCCCCGGCTGGTGGTCACGACCACGAGCCTCTCGAAGTCCCGCCCTGCTTCGGCCCGCAGCGTCGCGCCCAGCGCCGGGCTCCAAGCGTCCATCAGCGCCCGCGCGGTGGCTCCGGCGAGCGCGCCCTCGGGGCCCGCGGTCGACGCCTCGACCTCGCCGCTCGGCAGCTGCCAGGCCGGGTCGTCCGTGACGTAGCCGCCGACGGCGCTGTCGTAGCGAAGCGGGCATTGCAGGTCGCGCAATGCCTCGACGTCACGCTTCGCGGTCGCGCGCGAGACGTGGAAGGTCCGTTCGATCCAGCCGATGGTGGGCTGGCTGCCGCGAGCGATGGCCTCCCAAAGGGCCCTTCGCCGCAAAGATGACGTCCTCATGTGTCGCACGGTATCGGCGCGATGCTGGGTTCGCAAGACCCTGCCCCCGCCTCACACAAAAGACTTGCGCCACCTCCAACAGTCGACGACGATCGCCACGCGAGTCATGCACACGACGTGTTTTCACGTGGCAACAAGGAGATTCCCATGCAAGAGCATGAGGTTGCAGAATCGACAAATGCCGCCGTCACAATCCTCGATCCCCAGCGCACGGCGTTCTTCGACGAGGTCGTCGGCCACCTGCGCAGCCTGGCCCGTCGGGCGCAGCTGCAGCACGCGCTCGAGGTCGGCGACTACCTGATCGAGACCTTCTACGGCGGTGATGTCCACGCCTACTACGCGCCCGACGCCGCCGGCCACGCCAGCTTCGCCGCGCTCTGCCGCGAGCGGGCCGACGAGCTGGAGGAGATCGGCCATCCGCGCGATCGGCTGCGGCTCTACATCCGCTGCTGGGACGCCTGGCGCCAGCTGCCGCCGCTGGTGCACGAGCAGATCGGCCTGTCGAAGCTGGTGCGTTTGCTCTCGATCCACGATCCGGCCACGCGCAACGACGTCGCGGTCGCGGCCGTGCAGAACGGCTGGACGGTCAAGCAGCTCGAGGCCGCGGTCGCCGCTGAGGTCGCCGACGAACGGCCGCGTCGCTCGCCGCCGCGCGCGACGGTGGATCGCGCGCGCCGTGCCGTGCGCGAGCTCGGCGTGACGACGCGCAAGCTCGAGAAATGGCACGAGGTGCTGGCGACCCAGACGCCGCGCCAACGCGCCGCCGCGCGCGAGGAGGCCGTCGCCGCCGTCGCGCGCTTGCAGGCGCTGATCGCCGCCATCGAGGCCGTTGACCTTGAAGGTGGAGTGCCCGCGTGACGATCGCGCGTACGCCGCGGCGCCCGTTGCGCGATCGGCCCTGCAACGTTCCCCGGGCTCAAGCGCGCCAGACGATCTCGCAGCGCAGGCGACGGCTGCCGTCCGATGATTCGAAGTTGCTGGTGTAACCGACGACGTGGCGACCATAGGCCGCGACGCAGCCGCGAAGGAAGCCTTCGACCAACGGCGCCGGCAGGGCGTCCGGGTAACTGACGACGGCCTTGCCTGGCTCGACCGAGAGGGTCCGCGGCAACTCGGTCTCGGGCAGGCCGCGCACGTTGGCCAGAAAGACCGCACGCCAGTCGGTCATGGCCGCCTCGACGGACTCGAAGCCCTGTGCCTCCAGCAACGGGCGCGCGCGGGACATGACGTTGATGCCGACCTGCACGACCGTTTCGTCGGCGAGCAGCGCGGCCACGCGTCGACACTCCGCGACGTAGTCCGGCCATGGCTCCCAGGCGTCGTCCCGCATCGCGGTGACCCGGGCCCGCAGCTCAGGCAGCAGCAGCTCCGCGCCCATCAGGCTGCTGATGACGAAGCGAAAAGCGCTGCCGAGAACCTCTCCCTGAAGCATTGTCGACTCCTCGTTCGCGACGGTGTTCATCCGGGGTCGCGCGCGTCGCGAATCGCGGCATAGAGACGCACGGCGCGGTGTTCGAGCCGCGCGTGGATCGAGGCGCCTGCCGGGCACGTCCGGAGCGCCTCCAGCGGTGGGCATCGGCGCCACCACGCCAGGGCCACCGAGCCGTGGCCCATCGCCGCGGCCAGGCTGCGGATGGCGTCGTCGACCGCGCCGACGAATGCCAGCACTTCTGTTTCCATTTCGAACCATTGCATTGCATCGAGGGGCGCACGGTGGGCAAGATCGACCACGATCTGCCCCGGCGCCGCTTCGCCCAGGGCGATCGCCACGGCCTTGACGATCGCGCGGCGGACTTGCGCGTCGTCGTGTAGGCCGGCTTGATCCAGGCCGCTGTCGCGGAGGCGCCGCAGCGCTGCGCGGTCGCCGTTCCAGAGCGCGAGGCGGAACGTCCAGAACACAGCGGCATCGCGCGCTTCCGCTCGCCTCCCGAGCCCCTCGATCGCCAGCTTCGACTCGACGCTTCGCCCTTGAAGGCCCGCGAGGATTGCGCCGGTCAGTTCGCCGTCGAGCAGCTCCGGATCGAGGCGCGACGCGATCTCCAAGCGATGTTCGGCTTCGTCGAGGAAGTCTGCCTCCGCCAGCAAACGCGCGAGCATCGCATGTGCTCCGGCCAGGCTCGGCTGTCGGGCGATCGCGAGGCGTGCCCGTCGGGCTGCGCCGACCGCGTCGCCGGTGTGGAGCAGCGCGAGGGCGTGGGCAAATCGGACCTCTCCGTCGGTCGTGTCGACTCCTTCGAGTTGCGTCATCAACGACCGAAGTTCACTAGCGTTCTTCGTCGAAATTGCGCCTCGCAGGGACCAGCAGCGCGCCAGGGCGCAGGCGCGGAGCGCGAGCAAGGACGGCTCGTTGGGCGCGTGGGCGAGCGCATGTGCCAACAACGTTGCCGCGACGTCGACCAGGGCGGGATCGAAGGTTCGCAGGTGGCGTCGCGCCAAGGCGACGGCGGCGGCCGTCGGGTCAGGTTCCGCGGCTTCGGGCGTCGCGGCCGGCGCTGGCTCGCGTTCCGAGGCCGAGAGCGCGCGTGCGACATGGTCGGCGATCATGCGTGCGGCCTGACCCACACCGAATTCGCCGAGTCGCAACTCGTCGCTGTAGATCAGTTCGTCGGTCCGCACGCGTGTGACCTGAATCCGGGCGCGGACCTGGTCCTGTCGTCGTTTGAGTCGACAGCGCACCGCCCAGGTGATCCCCTGGGCCTCGGCGGCGCTGCGCGCGCATCCCCCCTCGCGTACCACACGCGCCAGGGATCCGCCTTCCACCACGCGGATCGAGCGCCTGGTCCCGAGTTCGCTCTGCAGGTCGTCCCGGAGGTCGTCGCCGACGTCGCAGAGCGCCGCGTCCTCTGTGTCGACCTCGATCGGGCGGATCCAAAGCAACGGCAGATCAGCCACTTCGTTGGCGGCGCTGCGCCGTCTGGCCTTCGGCGGCACGGCGTTTCCGACCGCACCCCGAACGGCGTCGAGCAACGCCGCACCATCGTGGAGTCGTTCGTTGGGGTCGAACGCCAGGCAACGCCGGATCACATCCCACACGGCCGCAGGCACCTGGGGGGACATCGTGGTCAGCGGTGGCGGTGGGGTGCGCGCTTTCGACAATGCCAGCGCCATCGGGTTGGGTCCGCTCCACGGCAAGGCACCCGCCAACAGCTCGTACGCCAGTACGCCGAACGCGAAGACATCGGCCGACGGTGTCAACGCGCCCCCCAGCGCTTGCTCCGGCGGCATGTAGGCCGGCGTCCCGACAGGCACGAACTGCCCCGTGGCGCCTGTGGTCGGCCCGCGCGACAGCCCGAAATCGGCAAGCACCGCAGTGTCGTCGCCGCGCAAAAGGATGTTGCCTGGTTTGACGTCGCGGTGCACCAGACCTCGTGCATGCGTCGCGGCCAGGCCTCGGGCGACATGGTCCAACAGGCGCAGCGCCGCGGTCAGGGTCATTCGACCGCTCGTGGCAAGGCGCGCTGCGAGCGAGCTGCCGTCGATGTATTCCATGACCAGGAATGTCGTGTCGCTGTCGTGGTGCAGCTCGAACACGCGCACGACGTGCGGACTCACGATCGCCCGTGCCGCCCGGACCTCGCGACGCAGGGCGCCGAGCGCGCTGCCGTAGGCGTGGACCTCTGTGTGCAGCAGCTTGACGGCGACGGTCTCTTCGAGCTCGAGGTCGAAGGCGCGGAACACCACGCCCATGCCGCCTGCGCCCAACTCCTCCAGCAACTCGAACCGCTGTGCGAGCCGATCCCCGGGGCGTGATGCTCCCGTCCCGGTGGCGGTTCCAGCCCATACGCGACAGTCTGTGTCGTCATCTGCGTGCCACGTCAAGGTAGGTTCGTGACCAGGAGGCCTTGTCATGGTCGAACTCCAGACAAAAATCGGTCACCACACCTTGCGCTCCGTGGAGCAGGAATGCAAGGGATGTCGTGACAAGGCGATCGCGCCTTGTCGGCGCGCGCGACGACGGCGTTGACCGCGGGCATCGGTCGACGACCATCGAGGCGTCCGTCGCACGTCATGCGTGATCCCACGTGGCAACAACGAGATTGCTGTGCAAGAGCGAGATGTTGCGAATTCTACAAACTGCGCTGTGGCGATCCCGGATTCGGATCGCGACGCATTCTACGATTGGGTCGTCAACCGCCTGCGCAGCCTGGTCGCCCGGCTTCGGACCGCAGCGTCGCACCGAGCGCCGGGCTCCAGGCGTCCACCAGCGCGCTCGCCGTCGCGCCGGCGAGCGCGCCCTCCGGGCCCGCGGTCGTCGCCTCGACCTCGCCGCTCGGCAGCTGCCAGGTCAGGTCGTCGGTGACGTAGCCGCCGACCGCGGCGTCGTAGCGAAGCGGGCATTGCAGGTCGCGCAGATGCCTCGACGCCACGCTTCGCGGTCGCTCGCGAGACGTGGAAGGTCCGCTCGATCCAGCCGTCCGAGCAGAGCGTCAGACGCCGCGCACCATCTCACGACAAACGCCCAAGGCCCGACCGCCACCGCCGCGCAAGCAGGCTTCGACGGCGCCGCGCCGTCGAAGCCTGCACCGCCGCGCCACGATCCCGCGAGAGTCGGCCTGATCCAATGCCAGCGCCTCCCGCAGCGCCGCCACCGCCGCAGCCGTAGCGCGCTGTGCTGGCCGCCAGCGACACATCGCGTACCGTCCGCCGCAGTCGCAAGGTCAAGCCGGTAGGATCTGCGCAGGGTGACAAGCCGACGCGTGCCCGCGACGATCCTCGTCGCCGCGGCGCCCCGCCCCGGCGAGGAGGCCCCCATGCAAACCACGCGGACGACCCCCGCGCTGGCCCTGCTGCTCGTCGCGTCGCTGCTGGCGACGGCCTGCGGCAACGACGGCGGCTCGGGCGGCACGACCACCACCAGCGGCCAGGACACCACGGCCAGCACCGGCGACGGCAGCGGCGAGACCACGGCCGACAGCGCCGGCGGCGCCGAGACGACGACGGGCGACACGACGACGGGCGACGCGGCCAGCACCGAGGACGCGGCCAGCGCCGAAGACACGGCCAGCGCCGAAGACACGGCCAGCGCCGAAGACACGGCCAAGGCCGAAGATACGGCCACGGCGGAGGATACGGCCACCGCCGAAGACACCGCCGCCGCCGAAGACACCGCCGCCGCCGAAGACACCGCCGCCGCCGAGGACACCGCCGTCGCCGACACCGCGCCCAACCCTTGCGGCGATGGCGTATGCAACAACGGCGAGACCAACGCCACCTGCGCCAAGGACTGCCCGCCCGTCTGCGGCGACAAGATCTGCAACGGCAACGAGAAGATGCAGACCTGCCCCTCGGACTGCCCGCCGGTCTGCGGCGACAAGGTCTGCATCTTCGGCGCCGAGACCTGGGAGAGCTGCGCCGCCGACTGCGGCGAGGGCCCGCCCGGCAAGTACTGCGGCGACGGCATCTGCGACTACCCCAACGAGACCTACACCAGCTGCTCGCAGGACTGTGGCCCCGGGCCGCCGTCGTTCTGGTGCGGCGACGGCAAGTGTGCGCTCTCGGCGGGCGAGTCGACGTACAAATGCCCGTACGATTGCAATTGCACCGTCGACGCCAATTGCACCGGCGGCAAGGTCTGCTACCAGTTCGCCTGCATCAACAGCTGCAAGGGCAAGTGCGGCAAGTTCAGCAACCTCGCGCCCTGCCAATGCGACTCCAAGTGCGCGCAGAGCAACGACTGCTGCCCGGACAAGCTGGTGCTCTGCGGACCGTAGAGAGGCTCCTGGTCGCTGCGTCCTGGGGCAACGCTGCGCGCCCCTGACGTGGTGCCTTCCGGTGGCGACCGGCGTGCGCTACAACCGCGGCACGCCAGGAGCCAGCCATGCCCGCCGCCGCCGACATCGTCCACTTCCAGGGCCCCATCGCCGTGACCGGCGCCTACCTCGAGCTCTGGTACTGGCTGCTGCTGGGCCTGCAACGCGGCACCAAGTACAAGCTCGTCGCCGAATACGCCGCGCGCGGCGAGCAGTTCGACCGCTACTTCGGCCAGGACCGGCGCATGCTCGCGGCCGACCGCGCCGTCGCCAACACCCAGGAGCAGATGGTGCCGTTCCTGACGGCGCTCTGGCTGCACGCGGTCTTCGTCTCGCCGTCGACCGCCACGGCGCTCGGCGCGGCCTACGTCGTGTTGCGCGCGCTCTACCCGCTGCTGCTCGGCAAGTCGCTCGGCGGCACGCAGTCCAAGCGGGTGTTCGCCGTGACCGGGCCGTCGTACGGCATCGTCGCGTACCTGGTCATCAGCACGGTGGTGGCGGCGTTGTCGGCGGGCTAGGCCGACCCGCCGCGCCGATCTTGGCTCGCTGCCGCCTCGCGCCGCCGCAGCAACAAGACCAGCGCGGCCAGCAGCAAGCCAAACGGCGCCCAGGTCGTGTGGGCCCCGGCGGCGTGGGCCGGAGCCGCGCTGCAGCCGCCGTCACGGTCGGCGGCGAGGTTGCTGCCATCGGTCGTCGCGCCCGGGCCGGCGCTGTCGCTGCGCAGGGCGCTGTCGGCGCCGGACGGCGTGCTGCCGCCCTGGGCGTCGCTGGCAGCCGACGTCTCGTCCACGCCGGCGTCGGTGCGGGTGGGCGCGGCGGCGTCGTCGGTCGCGTCGTCGCCGGCCGCGGCGTCGTCGCCGGCTGCGTCGTCGTCGGGTGCGTCGTCGTCGGCTGCGTCGTCGTCGGCTGCGCCGTCGTCGGCCGCGTCGTCATCGGAGGCGTCGCCGCCGCCGCTGCTGCCGTCCGGATCTTCGGCCGGTGGCGGATCGCTCGAGTCGTCGCAGGCGTCGCCCATGCCGTCGTTGTCGCTGTCCTGCTGGCCCGGGTTGCCGGTCCACGGGCAGTTGTCGGCCTCGTCGGCCACGCCGTCGCCGTCGTCATCGTCGTCGCAAGCGTCGCCCTTGCCGTCGTTGTCGAGGTCGGCCTGGTCAGCGTCGGCCACCGCCGGGCAGACGTCGCTGCCGTTGCCGACGCCGTCGCCGTCGAGGTCGTCGTCACAGGCGTCGCCGATGCCGTCGCCGTCGGCGTCGGGTTGGCTGCCGTCGGCGCCCGGCGGGTCGGCCACGAGCGGGCAGCCGTCGGCGTCGTCGAGCACGCCGTCGTTGTCGTCGTCGTCGTCGCAGGCGTCGCCCTTGGCGTCCTTGTCGGTGTCGAGCTGGGTGGTGTTGGCGACCTTGGCGCAGTTGTCGGCCGCGTCGGCGACGCCGTCGTTGTCGTCGTCGGGGTCGCAGACGTCGCCCTTGCCGTCCTTGTCGGTGTCGAGCTGGTCGGCGTTCTTGGCCAGCGGGCAGTTGTCGCTGGCGTCCGGCACGCTGTCGTTGTCGTCGTCGCTCTCGCAGGCGTCGCCCTTGCCGTCCTTGTCGGTGTCGGTCTGGGTCTTGTTGGCGACGGTGGGGCAGTTGTCCTTGGTGTCGAGCACGCCGTCGTTGTCGTCGTCGAGGTCGCAGGCGTCGCCCTTGGCGTCCTTGTCGTTGTCCTGCTGGCCCGGGTTCTTGACCAGATCGCAGTTGTCCTTGCTGTCGGGCACGCCGTCGTTGTCGTCGTCGCTGTCGCAGACGTCGCCCTTGCCGTCCTTGTCGGTGTCCTTCTGGTCGGCGTTCTTGGTCAGCTTGCAGTTGTCCTTGCTGTCGGCGACGCCGTCGTTGTCGTCGTCGGGGTCGCAGGCGTCGCCCTTGCCGTCCTTGTCGGTGTCGGTCTGGGTCTTGTTGGCGACGGTGGGGCAGTTGTCCTTGTTGTCGGTCACGCCGTCCTTGTCGTCGTCGGTCGGGCAGGGGCCGCCGCCCGGGCCGCCGCCCCACCACTCCCAATGCCACTTCTCGGACGGGACGGTGCGCTTCCAGCCGAATTTTCCGCCGTTGTTGCTGAGCCAGGTGTAGACGCTGCCGGTCGAGGTGTTCAGGTCGAGGGCGTGGCCGCTCTGGTGGTTCGACGTGCCGGGCACCGCGGCGAGGTTGCAGCTGTTGCAGCAGCAGCATTTGTAGCAGTTGTAGAGGTATTGCTGCTCGGCCATCGTGCGGAAGCCCGAGACGACCTTGAGCGTCACGCCGGCCTTGGCCGCCGCCTGGGCCATGACGTAGTAGGCGTTGGCGGTGTGGATCTCCACCGGCTTGCCGTCGACGTGCACGACCTGGATGGTGAACTTGCTGCCCTTGCTGTAGCCGGTCGCGGTCGAGACCTTGCACGAGATCGGCGACAGCGCCTCGGCCGAGAGTGCCCAGCGTTGGGCCGCGCCGTCCGCTTGACCGTCGCCGGCCTGCAAGATCGCGTCGCTCTGCTCGAACGCGGCGTTCGGCTCGTCGGCGCCGGGCGCGACGCAGCCGGCCAGCAGCGCCAGCGACGCCAGCCAGGCGATGGCGGCGACGCGCGCGGTGACGGCATGGAGGCGCGGCAGTCGTCGAGCGTGGCGCATCGGTCCTCGCGGCGGTCGGGGCGCTCCCTGGGGTGCGGCGCGCCTGCGAGCGTAGCCCGTCCGGGCCGGGCTGCGAAGCGCGAATCCGCGGCCTGGGGGCACCGCGCCCCCCAAGGGCGGACCAGGGCCGGAGCGAAGCCAACATCGTTGCGGGTAGGGACAGGCTTCCATGCCTGTCCGCGCCAACATCGATGCGGGTACGGACAGGCTTCCATGCCTGTCCGCGCCAACATCGATGCGGGTAGGGACAGGCTTCCATGCCTGTCCGCGCGGGCGCGGCTTGTGGATCGCAGCCCGCGGCCGGACGATCGTGGGTCGCGTCTCTAGTTGCAGCCGCTGACGCCGCTCGCCTTGGGATAGCTGCAGACGCCGCCGTCGCAGGTGTCGGTCGTGCACGGGTCGCCGTCGCTGCACAGCGGCGACGCGGCGCATTTGCCGTCGCTGCCGCAGGTGCCGGGCTTCCAGCAGGGCAGGCCGTCGTCGCAGGCGACGCCGCTGGAGAGGGTCGTGCTCGGCTTGCACACGCCCGTGGCGCAGGTGTCGCCCGTGGTGCAGGCGTTGCCGTCGCTGCAGCTGGCGCCGTCGTTGATCGGCGTGTGCACGCAGCCCTTGGTGCCCGAGCAGACGTCGGCGGTGCAGCCGTTGCCGTCGTCGCAGTCCTCGTAGGCCTTGCCCATGCAGCCGCCGATCTCGTTGCAGCTCAGCGTGCCGAAGGGGTCGACGCGCACGACGTAGCCGGCCGACACGTTCTGGTTGTTGACCTTGATGGTGCCGTAGCCGGCGCCGACGAAGCCTCCCGAGGGCATCTCGGCCCAGTCGACGATCTCGTTGCCGAAGCGCTTGTCGCCGACGAGGTTGGCGTGGTCGTCAAAGCGCAGCAGCGCCTGCTGGTTCTCGGCCTTGCCGCCGATGGCGAAGCCGGTCGTGGTCCGCACCACGCGCCGGCCCTCTGACGTCGAGGTCGTCGGCAGCAAGGTGCGGTCGAAGCGATCGCCGCCCGCGCCGTCGAAGACGTGGACCCAGACCATGCTCACGGTCGAGCCGCCGACGGTGACCTTCTTCTGGCCCGTCAAGATCGGCCCGTGCTGCGTCCAGGCGATGTCCTTGACCACGGCGAGGTCGACGCGGTCGAGCAGCTTGGTCCAGGTCACCTGGCCCTTGGCGTCCCACAGCGACGCCGCGATCTTGTCGGGCGTGCTGTCGGCGGCGACGCGGGTGGAGCCGACGACGATGACGCCACCGGTCGGGACGGCGTCGAGGCCGAGCGGGTCGTCGAGCTCGCCGAGCTGCTGCTGCCAGGTGCTGGTGAGGGTGATCTGCTTGCCGGCGCCGGGGTGGTTGGTGACGTAGACGGTGAAGGCGTTCTTGTTGCTGCCGTTGCGCGCCTTGGTCAGGGCGTAGCCGGTCGATTGGTTCGCCGCCATCGCGAAGTCGCGCGGCTCGGTCGTCGCCGCCGAGCTCAGCACCAGCCTGCCGTTGGCCTGACCGTTGCTGAGCAGGGCGGTCTGGTTGGTGCCGACCCAGGCGCTCGACGAGGACCATTTGCGCTCGTAGTAGCGCACCAGCGACACACCCGAGCGGTCGGCCAGGGTGCCGGCGCCCATGACGACGTACTTGGTCAGGTCGTGGTCGATGCTGTCGCCGCTGGTGTTGCGATCGAAGAAGGCGTAGCGCGCGCCCGAGACCGAGTTGTAGCTGCCGTAGGTGCCGCCCGTGCCGTGCAGGACCTTCGAGAACACCGAGTTGATGGTGGTCTTGTTGGTGCCGACGCCGGTGACCCAGATCTGGCCGTCGTCGCGCACCGCGAGCGCGGCGATGCGCGTGCCCTGGTATTGGTTGGTGTTGTTGTTGTCGTCGCCGCAGCAGGCGTAGAAGGGCAGGAACTTGCGCTCCCAGCCCATCACGCCGTCGTTGTAGCAGACGCCCGCGTCGCAGATGCCGTCGATGGCGCAGGCCGTCGAGTCGGTGGTGCACGAGGCGCCGGTCTCCTTGTTGCTGTAGACGCAGGCGCCCGTCGCCGCGGTGCAGCTGTCGTCGGTGCAGATGTTGTTGTCGTTGCAGACCTTGGGGCTGGGGTGCGCGCAGGCGCCGGCGGTGCAGGTGTCGGTCGGCGTGCACAGCGAGCCGTCGTCGCAGTCGCTGCGCTTCTTGGCGAAGCAGGCGCCGCTGGTGGCGCAGTCGACGGCGCCGAAGGCGTCGGTCCGGCGCAGGCTGCAGCTGCTGGCGCCGAGCGCGAGCGTGCTGTCGCTGTCGGGCATCAGCACGCGTTGGATCTCGCCGTTGTCGGCGCTGCCGCCCGAGACCAGGACCTTGCCGCTGCTGTTGTAGATGCGCAGGTTGCCCTTGGCCGTCGTCGCGAAGTCGCCGTCGCTGCCGAGCGCGATGTCGGTCTGGTTGCCGTCGCCGGGCTTGATGGTCACGGACTTGAGGTCGGCCGCGAACGAGCGCGTCTTGCTGCCGCCAACCACCAGCAGGCTGCCGTCGCTGGCGAGCTCGAGCGCGTGCACCGACTGCTTGTTGCTGCTGGCGTCGCCGTCGACGATCTCGGCGAGCACACTGCCGTCGCTGCCCAGCTTGAGCAGCCAGGACGCGACGTTGGCCGTGCCGAAGCTGCCGAGCTCGACGCCCACGAAGACGCTGCCGTCCTTGGCGAAGGTGATGTCGCGCAGCTCCTCGTCGACGACGCTGCCGTAGGTCTTGTCCCAGAGCAGGTTGTCCTTGGCGTCGAGGCGCACGACCCAGGCGTCGTAGCCGCCGGCGCCCTTGCTCTTGGTCGTGCCGCCAAGGGTGCGGATGCCGCTGGCGTCGCGCAGCACGCGGCTCAGGGCGTCGTACTTCTGGCCCGCGAACACGCGCTTGTGGACGATCGAGCCGTCGGCGGCGTAGCGCACGTACAGGCCCTCTTCGTCGCCGAGGGTGTCTTGCCGGGTCCAGCCGACGGCCGAGAACGTGCCGTCGCTGCTCGCCTCGATGCCGATGAAGCGGCCCGCCGCGGTCGACTCCAGGCTGCCGCTCGCCTGCACCGTGCCGTTGAAGCGCACGCGCGCCCAGGCCGGCTCCTTGATATTCGACGCGTTGGACCGCTCGCCGACCAGCAGCCAGGTGCCGTTGTTGAAGGGCACGATGCTGTCGCAGTTGCTCATCGACGCGACGCTGTTGGCCGACCAGGCGCGCGCCGAGGCGCCGGTGCAGACGCCGCTGAGGCATTGGCCGGCGACGCTGCAGGTGGCGTCGCTGCCCTCGGCGCAGACCTTGCCGTCGATCACCGCGACGTGCTTGCAGCCGACCTTGCTGTCGCAGCTGTCGGTGGTGCACGGCTCGCCGTCGTCGCACGAGACGGCCGCGCTGGCCTTGCACACGCCGCTGGTGCAGGCGTCCTTGGTCGTGCAGGCGTCGCCGTCGTCGCAGGCCTTGCCGTTGGCGCCCGCGGTCGCGGTGCAGCCGGTCTTGGGGTCGCAGGCGTCGGTGGTGCAGACGTTCTTGTCGTCGCAGACGGTGGTCGCCGTGCCGGCGCACTTGCCGCTGCCGCAGGCCGACGCCGCGGTGCAGGGGTTGCCGTCGTCGCAGGTGGTGCCGTCGGTGACGGGGCTGAAGGCGCAGCCCGCCTTGCTGCAGGCGTCCTTGGTGCAGGTGTTGTTGTCGTCGCAGGGGTCGATCGTGCCGGATTTGCAGGCTCCGTTGCTGCACGTGTCGCCGCCGGTGCACGGGTCGCCGTCGTCGCAGTCGCGCGTCGGCTTGACGTAGAAGCAGCCGGTGGCCTTGGCGCAGCCCTCGTCGGTGCAAGCGTTGTTGTCGTCGCAGACGGCGCTGGCGTCGAAGGGCAGGCCGACGCAGCTGCCGCCGCTGCAGGCGTCGGGCTTGGTGCAGAGGTCGCCGTCGTCGCAGGGCGTGGTGTTCGGCGTCGTCGTGCAGCCGCTCTTGGTGTTGCAGCTGTCGTCGGTGCAGGCGTTGCCGTCGTTGCAGGTGATCGGCACGCCGACGCACTGGCTGCCGGAGCAGAGGTCGCCCTTGGTGCAGGCGTTGCCGTCGTCGCAGCTGCCGGTCTTGGGCGTATAGACGCAGCCCTTGAGCGGGTGGCACGAGTCGACGGTGCAGATCGTGCCGCCGGTGCAGGTCTTGGCCACGCCGGCGCAGCTGCCCTTGATGCAGGTGTCGCTGACGGTGCAGAGGTTGCCGTCGTCGCAGTCCGGGCCGCTGGTGGCGGCGTGGACGCAGCCCTTGGCGAGCTTGGCGTCGCAGCTGTCGCTGGTGCAGGGGTCGTCGTCGTCGCAGGTGTTGGGCGCGCCGGCCTGGCAGGCGCCGGCGCTGCAGGTGTCGCCCTCGGTGCACGGGTCGCCGTCGTCGCAGGCGAGGTCGCTCGGGCTGGTGTGGCTGCAGCTGCCGTCCTTGGCGCTGCAGGCGTCCTTGGTGCAGGCGTTGCCGTCGTCGCAGGCGTCGCCGCTGCCGGTGGTGCAGGCGCCGTTGCTGCAGCTGTCGCCCTTGGTGCAGGGGTCGCCGTCGTCGCAGGGCTTGGTCGACTTCTCGTAGAGGCAGCCTTTGTCCTTCTGGCAGCTCTCGTCGGTGCAGGGGTTGCCGTCGGCGCAGTCGACCGTGACGGTCAGCGGCAGGCCGACGCAGCTGCCGCCGCTGCAGGTGTCGTTCTTGGTGCAGAGGTCGCCGTCGTTGCAGGCGAAGGCGTTGGCGGCAAAGACGCAGCCCTTGGCCGGATGGCAGCTGTCGGTGGTGCAGAGGTTGCCGTCGTTGCAGGTGATGGCCTTGCCGATGCAGGCCTTGCCGACGCAGGACTCGTCCTCGGTGCACTTGCTGCCGTCTTCGCAGCTGCCGGTCTTGGGATCGTATTGGCAGCCCTTGAGCGGATGGCACGAGTCGATCGTGCACGGGGTGCCGCCGGTGCACGGCTTGGTCTTGCCGGTGCAGAAGCCTTGGACGCAGACGTCGGACTCGGTGCAGACGTTGCCGTCGTCGCAGTCGGCGCCGGTGCCGGGCGCGTGCAGGCAGCCCTTGTAGTCGTCGCAGCTGTCGGCGGTGCAGGGGTTGCCGTCGTCGCAGTCGACCTTCACGCCGGCGACGCAGGCACCCTTGGCGTCGCAGAGCGCCGCGCCGGTGCAGAGCGTGCCCGGGCCGCAGATGACCTTCTCGTTCTGCGGCTTCATCGCGCAGGCGCCGGTCGCCGGATCGCAGGTGTTCTTGGCGCAGGTCGTGTCCGAGCCGCTCTGGCAGGTGACGACGGTCGCCGGGTCGACCTGGCAGGTCTTGTTGGCGCCGCAGACCAGCGTGCCGGTGCAGGGGTTGCCATCCTCCTTGCCTTTGCAGTCGGCGTCCTTCTGGCATTCGCAGGTGTTGGCGCCGGGCTTGCAGCTGCCCTTGTCGCAGGCGTCGCCGACGGTGCAGGGGCTGCCGTCGGCGTCGCAGGCCTGGCCCTGGTTGCGCGGCGTGACGGCGCATTTGCCGGTCGCCGGCAGGCAGACGTTGGTCGCGCAGAGCGTATCGTCGGCCTTGTTGCAGACCACCACCGAGTTCGGGTTGACCTGGCATTTGTTCGTGACCGAGTTGCAGAACAGCTCGCTGCACAGGTCGTCGGCCTCGAACTTGGCGCAGTCGCTGTCTTGCTGGCATTCGCAGGTGTTGGTGCCGACGACGCAGCTGCCGGCGATGCAGGCGTCGCCGACGGTGCAGGCGTTGCCGTCGGCGTCGCAGCCGAGGCCTTCGTTGCGCGGCACCTGCTGGCACTTGCCGGTCTTGGGGATGCAGGTGTTCTTGGCGCAGAAGGTGTCGTCGACCGTCTGGCAGGTGACGACGGTCGCCGGGTTCACCTGGCATTGCTTGAGCGCGAGGTTGCAGAACATCGTGCCGTTGCAGAGGTCGCCGTCGTCGACCTTGGCGCAGTCGGCGTCGACGGCGCAGGCGCAGGTGTTGACGGTCGCGGTGCATTCGCCTGCGAGATCGCAGACCTCACCGACGGTGCATGTGTTGCCGTCGTTGCAGGCCTGGCCGGTGTGGGTCGGCGTCATCGCGCATTTGCCGCTCTTGGGCTGGCATTGGGCGACGCGGCAGAAGGTGTCGTCGGCGCTCGGGCAGCTGACGATGGTCGCCGGGTTCAGGTCGCATTGGCCGCTCTGCTTGTTGCAGAAGAGCGTGCCGTTGCAGAGGTTGCCGTCCTCTTGCAGGGCGCAGTCGTCGTCCGAGGTGCAGGCGCAGACGTCGGTGCCCTTGGCGCAGGCGCCGGCGAGGCAGGTGTCGCCCTTGGTGCAGAGGTCGCCGTCCTCGCAGGCGGTGCCGTTCTGCTGCGCGACCATGCCGCAGCCGCCGGTCGCCGGGTTGCAGGTGTTCTTGCTGCAATGCGTGTCGTTGGCCTTGGAGCAGGCGACCACCGAGCTGGGCACGGTCTTGCAGGCGAAGCCGGCGGCCGGGTTCGACTTGTCGCAGTAGAGCGTGCCGTTGCAGGGGTTGCCGTCGTCCTGGCTGGCGCAGTCGGCGTCGGTGACGCAGGCGCAGACCTTCAGGCCGCTCTTGCAGGTGCCCGAGCCGTCGCAGAAGTCACCCGCGGTGCAGGGGTCGTTGTCGTCGCAGGCGGCCTTGCTCGGCAGCGGCTGGACCTTGCAGGCGCCGGTCTGCGGGTCGCAGCCGGTCGTCTCGCAGTTGGACGACGAGACGTCCGGGCAGCTGATCACCGTCGCTGGGTTGACCTCGCAGTAGCTGGTCTTGTTGTTGCAGTAGAGCGTGCCGTTGCAGGCGTTGCCGTCGTCCTTGGCCGCGCAGTCGGCGCTGGTGGCGCAGGCGCAGACCTTGGTGCCGGCGACGCAGCTGCCCTCGCTGTCGCAGTGGTCGCCCTCGGTGCAGCTGGTGCCGTCGTCGCAGGGGTCGCCTTCCTTGCCGGGCTTGAACACGCAGGCGCCCGTCGCCGGGTCGCAGATGTCGGTGGTGCACGGATCGCCGTCGTCGCAGCCCTGCTTGATCGAGGCGACGCAGACGCCCGAGAAGCAGGTCGCCTTGAGCGTGCACAGGCTGCCGTCGCTGCAGACGACGCCGTCGAGCTCGGTCGCCGGGCTGTGCAGGCATTGGCCGGTCTTGGCGTCGCAGGCGTCCGAGGTGCAGACGTTGCCGTCGTCGCACGACTTCAGCAGCTGGACGACGCATTTGCCGGCGAGGCAGCTGGCGCTGGCGGCGCATTTGCTCGGCGAGACGCAGCTGGAGGCGTCGGCGCTGGCGACGAAGCCGCAGCTGCCGTCGGAGCAGATCCGCTCCTGGCAGGGCACCGAGGGCTGTGGGCATTGCTCGGCGCTGGTGCAGACCAGCGGCGCGGCGTCGGGATCGGCATCGGCGGTGTCGTCAATGGCCGTGCCGTCCTGCGGCTCGACGTCGGGCGCTGCGGTGTCGGGGGCCGCCGTGTCGGGGCCTTCCGCGTCGGTGTCTGCGGGCTCGGCATCGGCGTCGTCGATCGCGTCGTTCGTCGCGTCGTTGGTCGCGGTCGCGTCGAGCGCTGCCCCGTCGAGCGCTGCGCTGCCGTCGACGACGGCATCACCGCCGGTCGTGGCCGCGTTGGGGCTCTTCTCGGTGCAGCTCGCCGCGGTCAGCAGCAGCAGCAGCAGCAGCGATCGACCCGCCAGCCCCTGCGGCCCACGCGGCCGCCCTCCCATGGACGAGCCGCGCTCCTTGGTCACTTGCATTCCGCCTCCTCGTCCCGCGTGAGGCAAGGTGACGAAACCAAGCCCATTCTGCAACTCGTTAGCCTGAAGAACTTCCGGCCTCCGCTCCCGCGTCGCCGACGGCGAGGGATGTCGCCGTCATTCCGTACGATTACCCTTCGGTGTCCCGGTTGCCGTGTCGGCGCCCACGCCGCATTGACAAACGGCCGCGACCTCCCATGCTCGGAGCATTCCACGCTTGCTCTGGAGCCTGACGATGTCCGATCCGACCCCGTTGATCCCGGCCGTCTGGACGCTCGTCGAGCCGACCCTGCCGGTGCTCGTCGGCTGCTACCGGCTCGGCGCTCACGTCCAGGCCAACGCCGTCGTCGTCGGTCTTGGCGGCGACAAGGTGATGCTGCTGAGCCCGCCGAGCGCGCCGGACGCCGATGCGCTGCACCAGGCCCTGGTCGATGGCTGCCCCGGGCTGCCCGGCGGCGCAGAGGTCATCGCCATCGCGACGCCGAGCCGTGGCCATACCGCCGGCTTCGCCCACGCCGCGGCACGTTGGCCTGCGGCCCGGATCTACGCGCCCGCCGACGCGATCGCCAAGGTGCAGACGCTGGTGCCCGCGGACCGCACGGTGGAGCCGCTCGCGGCGCTGGCCTCGTCGCTGCCGGCGCCGCTCTCGCTCGTCATCCCGCCGCACCAACGCCTCAGCGACGCGATCGGCCGCTTCCGCACCGACGCCGGCACGGTCTGGTACGTCAACGATCTGCTGACGAACATGACGAGCCTGCCCGAGCCTTGGCTGCTGCGCACCGCGCTCGGCCTGCTCGGCTTCGCCACCGGGCTGCGGCCGAACCGCTTCGCCTGGCGGCGGCGGATCGTCAGCGACGCGAGCGCCCTGTCGGGCTGGTTTGCCCAGGAGCTGGCGCTGGCGCCGCCGCTGGCCCTGGTGGTCGGCCACGGGCCGCCGGTGGTCGATCGCGCGGCGCTCGCGGCCCTGACCGAGACGATCGACGCGCTGCGATAGCTGGCGCCGGCGCTGGCGGCAGCGCGATCTCGGCCTGGTAGCCGTTGCCGTCGCCGAGCACGACCGAGCGGCCCTTGCCCTGCAGCGGCAGCGTCCGCACGACGTTGGACTGCGCGCCGTCTTCGGTGAAGGCGTCGATCCGGACCCGCAGCGCGGTCGTGCCCGCGGGCAGCGGCTCGAGCAGCAGGCGCAGGCGCGTCTCGTGGTGGCCGAGGCGGATGCCGGCGCTGTCGACGCCGACCTCCTGCGCCGACGGCAGCGCGACCAGCGAGAGGTGGGCCTTGGCGTAGCGGACGATCGCGGCCTTGAGCCCCGGGATGCCGAGCGTACGAAGGTCGCGGTCGGGGGCTTCGGCCCGCAGCGACGCCTCGAAGGCGATCTGCGGCGCGTGGACCTGCACCCACCAGCCGGCGGCCTCCTGGCGCAGGACGAACGTCGCGACCTGGGGGTTGTGGGCTTCGGCCCGCGTCGGCTGCAGCGCCAGGGCCAGGGTCAGCGCCAGGGCGGCCGTCGGGGCCCACGTCCGGGGCGAGATCACGGCCTGCACGCGCTACTTGCTCGACACCGAGAACGCCTTGCTCACCGACGCGCCCTTGAGGCAGCCGGGCACGTTCGGCGCGAGCTCCTTGGCCGCGTAGTAGTGGTAGATGCCGCCCGGGTACTCCTTGGTCGGGCCGACCTTGCCGTTGCAGGCATCCAGGCCCGTCGGCAGGTTGCCGTCGGCGTCGAGCGCGCCGTAGATCGGGTAGCCGTCCTTGGCGAAGCCGACCAGGGCGCTCGGGGCCTGGGCGATCTTGGTGCAGCTGACGTCGGTGATCTTGTAGGCGTCCAGCACCGAATTCATCGACTCGGCGACGAAGTGCCAGTGGTAGTAGCCGGCCGGGTCGGCGTGGCCGCCACACGGGTCGAGCGCCGGGATCGCGCCGCCGGGGCCCATGCCCGAGACGACCGAGGGCGGGTCGCCGTTGATCGGCACGCCGTCGAGCGAGGCGCCGATCAGCTCCACCGTCTCGATCTGGTTGGGCGTGGCGAGGTCCACCGGCGTCACCGGGAACCAGAACGTCACCTCCAAGCCGTCGTCGAACGCCGCCTCGAGGCAGTAGCCCTTGCCCGACTCGGGCTTCTGGCTCATGTCGCCCGGATCTTGGATGCGCACGTTGCCGCTGTCGTCGACCACGTCGTAGCCGTCGGCCTCCATCGCGTCCCACAGGGCCTTCTTCATGACCTGGAAGCCGGGGTTGGTCTTGCCGTCGTAGATGCCGAGGCCGCCGATGTCGTTGACCGTCTTGGGGCAGAACGGGCCGGTCTCGACCGGGTTGGCCTTGAACACGAGCTGGTGGCAGGTCGTCTTGTCGCCGTTGTCGAGCGTGCAATCGACCTTGGACGCCGAGATCAGGCCCGCCGCCTTGAAGTGCGAGGGCAGGTCGCCGGCGGTCGAGGTCCCGTCGCTGCTCGACGCGACGTCACCTGTCGCGTCTGCCGAATCCCCCTGGCCGCTCGCGCCGTCGCTGGCGTTCGTGCCGCTGGTGCCGGTGCCCGCGTCGTCGCTGCAGCCACCGAAGATCGCGACGCAGAGCGAAGCGATGATCACGGCCATGGGGCGGAAACTCGTCATCGTTGGACTCCTTGGCGCCGGGCGTCTCGCGGGCGCGAAGCTGGTTGCCGCCGAGCGTGCCGGTTGTGACGGCGTTCGTCGAGCGCCCCGTCGGCTTATCGCGCGCTGGCATCGCGGCGGTCTGTTTGGGTGCAAACAAGTTGTCCGGCAATTGTAGGCACTTGCGGTCAAGTGTCGCTCGAGCATACACTCCCTCGGGGCCTGCCGGACGTGGGGGGGCAAGTGAGCGAAGAGACCACGATTCCACAGTTCTATGTCCGGCGCCGATCCAACGTCGACAAGCCCGACGCGGCACCTGCGGTTGGTGGGGCTGGCCTCCCTGACGGCATGCGCGAGACGTTGCAGTTGATCGCGAGCCCGCTGCTGGCGGCCTTGGCGACGCTCGACCCCGACAGTCCGGAACGCAGCCACGTCGAGACGAGCCTGCGCGCGTGTCGCAAGCTCATCGGCGAGCTGGGCCGGGATCCCCGTGCCCGCCCTGCCTCCATCGCGCTCGACGCGCGGGCGTTCCGCGTCACGGGCTACCAGCCACGGCGACGCGTATCGGACGATGGGGATCGGGCGCGCGTGCTGGTGGTCGAGGACGCCGCCGAGCAGCGCGCCTTCCTGGCCGCGTGCATTGCGCCCTACGCCGATGTGGTCGAAGTCGGCTCGGCGCAAGAGGCGCTGGCGATGCTGCGCGAGCGACCGTTCGAGGTCGTGATCACCGACCTCGTGATGCCCGAGATGCGCGGCGACGAGCTCTGCGTGGCGATCCGCGCCGAGCCGCAGCTGCAACACCTGCGCCTGATCGTGCTGACGTCGATCGCGTCGCGGACCCTGCGCGACGACCTGCTCGCCGAGGTGGTCGATGACTACCTGACCAAACCGATCGATCCGTCCGAGCTCGAGCTGCGCTTGCGTCGGCTCGGTCGCGCCGCGCGCAACGCAAGGCGGCTCTTCGACGCCGCGCGCACCGATCAGCTGACCAAGTTGCCGAACCGCAGGGCGTTGATGGAGGCCCTCGAGCAGGCGGCCTACTCCAGCGCCATGGGCCGGTCCGCCGCGCTGGCGCTGGTCGACGTCGATCACTTCAAGCACGTCAACGACCGCTACGGCCACGCCGTCGGCGACGAGGTGCTGGTCGCGTTGAGCGAGCGGCTGCTGGGCGCGCTCGGGCCGCACGACCTCGTCGGCCGCTTCGGCGGCGAGGAATTCCTGGTCGTGATCGAGGACGCCACGCGCGCCGAGAGCGTGAGCGAGGCCGCTCGCGCCGCCGTCGCCACGTCGCCGTTCCTGACCAGCGCCGGGCCCCTGCCGGTGTCGATCAGCGTCGGCGTCGCGCGCTTTGGTGACGACGACCCGACCTGGGCCACCGTCGTCGAGCGCGCCGACGCACGGCTCTACCAGGCCAAGGCCGATGGCCGTGATCGCGTCGTTGGCAGCGGCGCCTGCCCCGCGTTCGACGCGTTCACCTCGGGCATGGTGCCCGATTGAGCCTCGGCGCGTGGGCCCGTCGCGGCCCGCGCATGGCGCTTCAGTTCGCCGTCGCCCGCATCAGCCGCCAGCCGACCTCGCCGCCAGCGCGGAACGGCGCGACCTCGGCGTCGCCGAAGCGCAGCAGCTCGGGCACGGCGCTCGGCGCGCGCACCATCGTCACGCGCTCGCGGTTGCGCGGCAGGCCGTAGAAATCCGCGCCGTGGTGGCTGGCGAAGCCTTCGAGCGCGTCGAGGCGGCCGACGCTGTCGAAGGCCTCGGCGTACAGCCCCAACGCGTTCGGCGCGGTGTAGCAGCCGGCGCAGCCGCAGGCCGAGAGCTTGGCCCCGACGGCGTGGGGCGCGCTGTCGGTGCCCAAGAAGAAGCGCGGCGAGCCCGAGATCGCGGCCTGCAGCAGCGCCGCGCGATCGCTGCTGCGCTTGAGGATCGGCAGGCAGTACAGGTGCGGCCGGATGCCGCCCGCGAGCATGTGGTTGCGGTCGCAGAGCAGGTGGTGCGCGGTGATGGTCGCGGCGACGCCGTCCCGCGCTTCGGCGACGAAGCCGGCTGCCGCGGCGGTGGTGATGTGCTCGAGCACGACCCGCAGCGCCGGATGCCGATGCAGCAGCGGGCCCAGGACGTCGCCCAAGAAGCGCACCTCGCGGTCGAAGACGTCGACCTCGCCGTCGGTGACCTCGCCGTGCACGAGCAGCGGCATCCCGGCCTCGGCCATCGCCGCGAGCACGTCGTCGACCGCGGCCATCGACGTGACGCCGGCGTCGGAATTCGTCGTCGCGCCGGCCGGGTAGAGCTTGACGCCGTGGACCGCGCCGCTCGCCTTCGCCCGCGCGATCTCGTCGGGCGCGGTGGCGTCGGTCAGGTAGAGCGTCATCAGCGGCGCAAAGCAGCTCTGCGCCGGCAACGCCGCCAGGATCCGCTGCCGGTACGCGACCGCCTCGGCCGTGGTCCGCACAGGTGGCCGCAGGTTGGGCATCACGATCGCCCGGCCGAACTGCGCCGCCGTCGCGCCGACCACATCGCCGAGCGCCGCGCCGTCGCGCAGGTGCAGGTGCCAGTCGTCCGGCAGGTCGAGCTCGAGCGCGTCGGTCATGCCGTCGGTCCCCGATGGCGCACGACGATCGCGTCGCCGACGGCCACGTCGCCGGCCTGGATCACCCGCGCGTGCACGCCACGAGGCCGGATCGGCGCGAACTCGCCGTCGGCGAAGGCGTAGACCGTGTCCTTGCCGAAGCGCTGGACGAACTGCTTGCAGCCGTTGTGCGGCTTGGCCGTGATCTCGAGCACCGCGCCGCCGAGCTCCAGGACGCTGCCCGCCGGCAGGTTGGTGAAGCTGAGGTCCAGGTCCACCAGCAGGTTGTCACCCGGCAGGCTGAGGTCCTGGCCGTTGCAGACCGCGCGCGCCACGTCGACATTCATCAGCGTCAGCTGGTTCTGCTCGCCGTGCTTGTTCGCCGGATCCCAGCGATCGCCGGGCAGCGGCTCGCCCGGGGCGAGGCGGACGCGGCTCGGCGTGCTGCGGCCGTGATCGCGCGGCGATCGCGCGACGAGCAGGTGCAGCACGCCCCGATCGCGCGGCGGCCGCAGCGCCCGCAGCGCATCGTCCAGCGCCGCGCGGGGCCGGTGGTACGTCGGATCACCGGCGGGCTGCAGCACCCCGTCCAAAGGCTCGAGCGCCTTGCGCACGACGTCGTCCATCGCGGGCTCCCATGCGGCGCGTCGGCCGCCCCAACGCGACGGTCGGCGCCGCGCCGACCGCCTCATAGCGCCTCGGCGCGCCGCTGGCCAGCCACCTGTTCGGAAGTTCTCGCTGGACATTGTCAGGCATTTGGCGGACAAGGGCGCTGCAACCGCGCAATTTGGCGAATTTTCGCTCGCGCGTGGTGAGGACAGCGCCATGGAGAAGCCCGACGCCCAGACGATCGCCATCTTCGACCGCCTGTTGCCCGACGATCCGCGCGTCGTCCGCAGCCAGATGTTCGGTCATCCCGGCGCGTTCGTGAACGGGCACATCTTCTTCGGCACCTTCGCCCAGACGATCATCGCCCGCGTCGGCGCCGAGCGCGCGAGCGCCCTGATCGGCGACGACTTCAGCGCCTTCGAGCCGCTGCCCGGCCGACCGTGGCGCGAGTACGTGCAGTTCGACCCGGCCAGGGTCGCCGAGGACGAGGCCCGCACGCTCGCGGTCGACGCGCTCGAGAACGCCGCCCTGCTGCCGCCGAAGCCGGTCAAGGCCAAGAAGCCCGCGACCAGGCCGGCCGCCGCCGCGACCAGGCCGGCGGCGACCAAGCCGGCAGCGACCAAGCCGGCAGCGACCAAAGCCGCCGCGACCAAGCCGGCCGCCGCGACCAAGCCGGCCGCGCGCAAGAGCAGCCGCTAGGCCGTCGACCCCGTGCCCGCTCGTCAGCCGCCGGCGAGCGACTTGGCGAATTCCTCGGTATCGCTGAAGTATTCGACCATCGTGTCGAAGTAGAATTCGCGCCAACCCTGCTCGTAGCGCGCCGATTGCCCCTCGGGGATCGCGCTGTGCCGCAGCGTCAGCTTGGTGCCACCCTTGCCGTCGTCGTCGAAGATCAGCTCGATCTGCGAGTCGGCGTCGTCGGCGGCGAAATCGCTGGTCCGCCACGACTGCACGATGCGCCGCGGCGGCTCCTTGATCAGCGTGCGGCCCTCGATGTAGCCGTCCCAGGCCGTGAACGCGCCGCCGACCTCGGGGTCGATGCGCGCCTCGCCGCCGGTGAAGGCGCTGTGTTCCTCGTCGTCCAGCCACGCCTCGAACACCTGGTCAGGGGGCGTCGCCAGCGTGATGTGCAGCTCGAAGCTCTCTGTGCTCATCGTCGGCTCCTCTCGGATCGATCCTTGGTGGTCGTGTCCGCCGAGGATGGCAGAGGATGGCGGCGCATGCACGCGCCAGCTGCGTCGGCGCTGGCGCTGGTGCTGCCGGCTAGAAGATGAAGGTGAAGCCGACGCGGCCGCTGATCATCGGGTCGAGATCGAAGAAGATCGCGTCGTTGAACAGGCCGCTGTACGCCGCGCGCGGCGTCTGCGACGGCGCGTAGTCGACCTGCAGACCCAGGTTCGTCGACTGCGACACGGCGATCTCGAGCGAGAGGCCGAGCGTCAGGCGGGCGCCGGTGTCGCGATCGGTCAGCTTGCCGTCGATGGCCGTGAGCGCCGACGCCATGTTCTTGGCGCTGAGCTTGTCGAAGCAGACGTCCGCGCCGTCCTTCTTGGCCGATTCTTCGCTGCCGAGCTCGGGGCAGAGGCGGTCGCTCCAGGCGTCGAGCGCGAGGCGGCCCGAGAGCGCGACCCGCTCGCCGATGACCAACGAGCCCACCGCCGCCGCGCCGAACGAGAAGCTGTTGCGGCCGCCGACGCCCTTGCCGCCGGCGACGTAGGTGTCGACCAGCGCCGAGAACAGCTCGCCCTCGCGCAGGCCGAAGCGCAGGCGCAGGCCGCCGTCGGTGGTCGTGAACATCGAGCGGGCGAACAGGCCGAGGTCCATGTCGAGGCCACGACCCTTGGCCAGGCCGACCGAGCCCTGGACCATCGCGTAGTGGGGCAGGCCACCGTAGAGGTCCACGGCGACCTTGTTCTCGCTCAGGATGCGCGCGCCGATCAGCGTCTTCATCCGCGACGCCTCGTAGGCGCGGCGGTCGGCCTCGAGCTGGCGCTGCTCCATGCGATCTTGCCGCGCGGCTTCTTGCCGGCGCTGCTCGAGGTTCTGCGCCTCGAGCCGCTGCGCGCTCGACGCCACCTCCTTCTGCGTGCCCTGTTCGGCGCGCTGGGCGGCGGCGGCGGCGGCGGCGGCGGCCTTCTGCGCCTCCTCGGCCTTGCGCGCGATCTCGGCCTTCTCGGCTGCTGCCTTCTGCGCCTCTGCCTTCTGCGCTTCGGTCATTTGCGCGCCGGCGGCGGCGCCCTGGGCGGCCTGCTTGCGCAGGTTGGCCTCGTGCTCGGCCTTGGCCTTCTCCAGCGCGGCGCGCTCGGCCGCGAGGCGGGCGGCTTCGCTCTGGGCCGCGCTGCTGCCGGCCTGGGCCTGGGCGATCTTGGCCGCGAGGAGGATGTCGACCCGCGTGCGCTTGTCGGCCTCGACCACCACCGTCTGCACCGTGCTCTGGCCCTGGGCGCGGCCCTCGACCGTATGCGCGCCCGTGGCGACGCCGTCGATGACGATCGGCGGCGCCTCGGTGCGGCGCACGCCGTCGACGTGGATCTCCGCGTTCTGCACGTCGCTCGTCACCAACAGCGAGCCGACCTTGGGCAGCAGCGCCATCGTCGCGCTGACCTTGATCCGCTGCCCGGCCTGCACCGTCACCGTTTCGCGCCAGGGCTTGGCGCCGTCGGCCGTGACGTCGACGACGTGCGGCCCGGCGGTCAGGCCCTCGACCAGGGTCGGCAGCGCCTCGGGCACGGGCTTGCCGTCGACCGCGGCGTGGGCGCCCGGCACGTTGGCGTCGAGCAGCAGCGCGCCGGTCTCCGGCGGCACCGGCTTGAGCGCCGGCGACAGCTGCACCGCCTCGCCCTCGGCGACCTCGACCCACTGCGAGAACGGCAGGAATCCGGCCTTGCTGACGACCACCTGGTGGCGGCCGGGCGGCAGCTCGACCTTCGCCGGGACCACGCCCGAGGCCTTGCCGTCGATGGTGACGGTCGCGCCTTCGAGCGCAGGGTCGGTCAGGGCGTTGACCCCGATGATCGCCGGCTTGATCTCGCGCTCGAGCATGACGTTGAAGGTCCGCTGCTTGCTCGTGACCTCGATGGTCTGGCTCGACGGCACCGAGCCTTCGCGCTCGACGATCAGCAGGTACGAGCCGGCGACCAGCTTGCCCTTCCACGGCGTGACGCCGAACGGCCCGTAGACCTTGTCGTCGAGGTAGATCGTCGCCGGCGCCGGCGTCGAGCCGATGGTCACGGCGTAGGCCTTGCCCTTGCGCTTGGGTCGCAGCGTCGTCTGCTGGGCGAGCGCCGTCAGGGCGAACGCGAACGCCACGAGGCCGGCGAACGCGGCGGACCAATGTCGGTTGCGGGAGGTCATGAACATGGCTGCGTCATCCTTCGAGGTTGCGGCGATCGAGGCGCTGTCATCCACGGTTGCGCAGGGGCCGAATCGCCGGACGCCCCCAGTGAACCGAGACTCGCCGCGATTGGGAAGGGTCGCCGCCGGACTTTTTGACCGGCCGCCCGGCGAATTCAGCGCGCTGGCGCTGCGGGCGACGTCGGCGCGGCGGCGGCGATCGCCTGGGCGAAGGTCGCGACCGGCTGCGCGCCGTGCAGCGCCCGACCGCCGATGACGACGTACGGCACGCCCGTGATGCCGCGCGCGCTGGCCTGGCGGGCTGCGGCGGCGACCTGTTCGCGGCGGTTGCGGTCGTTGGCGGCGTCGCGGGCCTCTGCCGCGCTCCAGCCGACCTGCTGCGCCAGGCGGGCGAGCACCTCGACGTCGCCGATGTCCTCGCCGTGCTCGAAGTAGGCGACGTGCACCGCGTGGACGAAGGCGTCGCGATGCGCCGGCGGCGCGGCCTCGATGGCGACGTGCGACGCGAGGGTCTGCGGGCCGCGCGTGACCTTGGCGAAGTCAAAATGGACCCCGGATTGCGCGCCGATCGCCGTGACGCGGTCGAACATCGAGGCCACCTGCTGGGCGCCGTACTTCTGCGCCAGCCAGGCGCGCAGGTCGCGGCCCTCGGGCGGCGTGCTCGGATCGAGCAAGAACGGGTGCAGCCGCAGCTCGATGGCCAGACCGCTGCGCCTGGCGGCGGCCTCGACGTTGGCGATGCCGATGCGGCACCACGGGCAGACGGTGTCGTGCCAGACGTCGACGACGACGGCGGCGGCGGCGGTGGGCGCCGGGGCCGGGGCCGTCGCTGCTGGGGCCGTCGCTGCTGGGGCGGCGCTGCCGGCCTGGGGCGCGCTGGGGGGCGAGGTCGTCATGGCGGGCTCCGCGGCCGGTCGCGCGCAGGCGCCAGCCAACAAGGGCAGCAGCGCTGCGGCGAGCCAGCGCGCGTGGTCTCGGGCCGATCGCGGCGATCGCGGGCTCATGGCAGCGTCGCCATGCCCCGGCCCAGGGCGTTCGCCACCGCGGCGAGCTCGGTCATCATCGCGCGGAAGTCGCTCGGCGTCAGCGCCTGCGGCCCGTCGGACAGCGCGCAGCGCGGGTCCGGGTGGGTCTCGACGATGATCGCCTGGGCGCCGGCCGCCACCGAGGCCTTGGCCACGGGCGCGACCAGGGCGCGCACGCCGGTGGCGTGGCTCGGATCGGCGACCACCGGCAGGTGCGAGAGCGATTGCACCAGCGGGATGGCCGTGACGTCCATGACGTTGCGGGTGGCGTCGTCGAAGCTGCGGATGCCGCGCTCGCAGAGCATGACGTCGGCGTTGCCCTCGGCCAGCAGGTACTCGGCCGCGAGCAGCCACTCCTTGATCGTCGCGCTCGGGCCGCGCTTGAGCATCACCGGCTTGCCGAGCTTGCCGATATGCCGCAGCAGCGCGAAGTTCTGCATGTTGCGCGCGCCGATCTGGATGATGTCGGCGACCTCGGCGACGGCGTCGGCGCTCTCGATGTCGAGCGCCTCGGTGACGATGGCGAGGCCCGTGCGCTCGCGCGCCTCGGCCAGCAGCTGCAGGCCCGAGGGCCCCATGCCCTGGAAGGCGTAGGGGCTGGTGCGCGGCTTGTAGGCGCCGCCGCGCAGCACGGTCGCGCCGGCCGCCGCGACGTAGTCGGCGACGGTCAGCAGCTGCTCGCGGCTCTCGACCGCGCAGGGGCCGGCCATGACGACCAGCTCGTCGCCGCCGATGCGGGTGCCGTTGGCCAGGGTGATGACCGTCGGCTCGGGCTTCCACTCGCGGCTGACCTGCTTGTACGGCGCGCTCACGTGGACGATCTCGAGCACGCCGTCGAGGCCGCGGATCGAGGTGTCGTCGACCCGGCGATCGTTGCCGACCACGCCGATGGCGATCCGTTGCTCGCCGGGCATCGGCCGGGCGGCAAAACCCATGCGCTCGATCGCATGCTCGACGGCGCGGACCTGCTCTTCGGTTGCGTCTTTGCGCATCAAGATCAACATGACGGGCCTTCCTCTGTCGGCGCCGCCAGGCTCGTGGCCTGGTGCAGGCTGCGGACGAATTGGTCAACGGCGCCGAGCATCTGCGCCCGGTCGCCCAGGTGGGCTTCGATGTGGCGGACCAGCGCCGAGCCGACGATCGCGCCGTGCGCCCCGGCCGCGAGCACCGCGGCGACCTCGGCCGGGCCGCCGATGCCGAAGCCGCAGAGCAGCGGCAGGTCGGTCAAGGCCGAGATCCGGGCCAACTCGGCGCGCAGGCCCGCGTCGACGCCGCTGACCGCGCCGGTGACGCCGATCCTGGCGGTGACGTAGAGGTAGCCGTCTGCCACCGCCGCCACCGCGCGCAGCCGCGCGTCGCTCGACAGCGGCGTCGCCAGCAGCACCGGCGCCACGCCGTGCTTGCGCGCCGCCGCGAGCGCCTCGTCGGCCTCTTGCAGCGGCAGGTCCGCGACCAGCACCGCGTCGACGCCCGAGGCCGCGCAGTCGGCGTAGAAGCGGTCGACGCCGCGCTGCAGCACGAGGTTCCAGTAGACCAGCAGCGAGACCGGCACGTCCGAGCGGGCGGCGTGCCGGCGCAGCAGGGCGAAGCAATCGTCGACCCGGATGCCGGCTTGCAGCGCGCGCACGTCGGCGGCCTGGATCACCGGGCCGTCGGCCGGTGGATCCGAGAACGGCAGGCCGAGCTCCAGGGCGTCGGCGCCGCCGCGCACCAACGCCTGCAGCAGCGCGTCGCTGGTCTCGAGGTCGGGGTCGCCGAGCACGACGAAGGGCACGAGCGCGCCGCGGCCCTGCGCGCGCAGGTCGAGCAGGCGCTGGCGCAGCCGGTTGACGCCAGCAGGAGGCACCGTCGCCGGGCCCGGATCTGCGGCCCGATTGCGGGGGAGCGTCGCGCTCATGAGGCCTCCGTGGCGCTGGCCGGGCCCATGCCGCGCGCCCGCAGCTCGGCCAGCGCGTGCTCGAGGTCCTTGTCGCCGCGGCCGCTGAGGTTGAGCACGACGAGGTCGTCGGGGCGGTGCTGGTCGCGGCGGGCGAGCAGCGCAGCGACGGCGTGGCTCGACTCGAGCGCCGGCAGGATGCCCTCGAGCCGGCAGAGCAGCGCGAACGCCGCGAGCGCCTCGTCGTCGGTCGCCGCGAGGTACTGCACCCGGCCGGCGGCCGCGAGCGCGGCGTGCTCGGGGCCGACGCCCGGGTAGTCGAGGCCGGCCGAGACGCTGTGCGCCTCTTGGATCTGGCCGTCGTCGTCTTGCAGCAGCATCGACAGCGAGCCGTGGACCACGCCCGGGCGGCCGCGGCCGATCGCGGCGCCGTGGTGGCCGCTGTCGAGGCCGAGGCCGGCGGGCTCGACGCCGTAGAGCGCGACGCCCGGATCGTCCAAGAAGGCCGCGAACGCGCCGATGGCGTTGCTGCCGCCGCCGACGCAGGCGTACACCGCGTCCGGCAGCCGGGCCTCGTCGCGTTGCAGCTCGGCCTTGATCTCGTCGCCGATCACCCGCTGCAGCTCGCGCACCATCGACGGGTAGGGGTGCGGCCCGGCGACGGTGCCGAAGACGTAGAAGGTGTCGCGGACGTGCTCGGTCCAGAAGCGCATCGCGTCGTTGATCGCGTCCTTGAGGCTGCGGCTGCCGCTGCGCACCGGCACCACGCGCGCGCCGAAGAGCTGCATCCGCCGCACGTTCGGCTGTTGCCGGGCGACGTCCTTCTCGCCCATGAAGACGACGGTTTCCAGGCCAAAGAGCGCGCCGGCCATCGCTGTCGCTACGCCGTGCTGGCCGGCGCCGGTCTCGGCGATCAGGCGCGTCTTGCCCATGCGCCGCGCCAGCAGCGCCTGGCCGATGGTGTGGTTGGTCTTGTGCGCGCCGCCGTGCAGCAGGTCCTCGCGCTTGAGCAGCACCCGGCAGCCGACCTCGGCGCTCAGGCGCGGCGCCGGCCACAGTGGCGTCGGCCGCCCGGCCCAACGACGGCGCAGCGTGTCGAGCTCCTCGAGGTAGCCAGCGTCGCTGCGGGCAGCGATCCAGGCGCCTTCGAGCTCCTCGAGCGCCGGGACCAGCAGCTCGCTGACGTAGCAGCCGCCGAAGCGACCAAAGCGTCCACTCTCGATCACGTGACCTCCTCTGCGTCGACGTAGGCGACCCACGGCTGCGGCGCCGCCACCGTCCGGGCCGCCTTGGCGAACGCCGCCGCCCGCTCGACCGAAAAGCGGCCGAAGCGCTCGACGCCGCTGGCCGCGTCGACGCCGGCGACGCCCAGGGCCGAGGCCGCCGCCGCGACGTTGCCCTCGTGCAGGCCGCCCGCGAGCCAGACCGGCACGCCGCCGAGCTGGCCGTCGACCAGGCGCACGTCCGGCAACGCCCAGCGTTGGCCCGAGCCCGGCCGCGAGCCGTCGAGCAGCAGGCGCTTGACCCCGGCCTCGAGGAAGGCCGCGACCAGGGCTGCGTCCGCGAGCTGCGAGGGATTCAGCGCCTTGATCACGCTGAAGCGCTTCGACAGGGCCGCGACCATCGCCGGCGTCTCGGCGCCGTGCAGCTGCAGCCAGCGCACGCCGAGCGCCGCGCCGACCCGCGCCGCGGTGTCGCTGTCGACGTCGGCCATCAGCGCCACGGGCATGACGATGCGGCAGGCGCCGACGATGGCCCCGGCGTCGGCGAGGTCGACGCAGCGCTTGCTGCCCGAGACGAGGTTGATGCCGACGAAGTCGACCGCGGCCAGCGGGTCCGCGAGCGCGATCTCCTCGAGCGCGTGCAGGTCCACCGGGCTGCGGATGCCGCAGGCCTTGACCTCGAGCTGGACGGTCATGGCGACTCCGCGACGTCGGCCGCCGCTGGCGTCGGCCCAACCTCGCGGCTGACGCCAGGGGCGGGGCCGAACCCGAGCGCAGCGACGGCCGCGGCGGGTTGGTCGGCCGCCGCCAGGTGGCTGCCGATGAGCGCAGCGTCTGCCTTGCCGACCAATCCGTCCAGCGTCGCCGCCGCTTCGATGCCGCTCTCGGCCACGCGCAGCGGCGCGTCCGGGCCCTGGGGCAGCGTCGCGAGCAGCGCCGCGGCGCCGGGTACATCGATGTGCATGGTCAAAAGATTGCGCGAATTCACGCCGATCACCGCTTCCGCGCCCGGCACGCCGAGCGCGTCGAGCGCGGCGTACGCGCGTCGGACCTCGTCGGCGTCGTGGGTCTCGATCAGCGTGCCGAGGCCGCGTTGCCGCGCTTGCTGCAGCAGCGTCAACAAGCTCGGCTGCGGCAAGACCGAGCACATCAGGAGCACCGCGTCGGCGCCGCTGGCCCTGGCGTCGTCGAGCTGCCGGGTCGAGAGGAAGAAGCCCTTGGCGAGCAGGGGCTTGTCGGTCAGCGCCCGGACCTCGGCCAGCATGTCGTAGCCGCCGCCGAAGTGGCGACCATCGACCAGCACCGAGAGCGCGGCGGCATGTGGCGCCACGGCGCGGACGTAGGCCGGCACGTCGGCGCGAGCGAGCAGCGGCCCCTTGGCCGGCGACACCGGCTTGACCTCGGCGATCAGCGCCATGCCACGCGCGTCGTTGGTCGCCGCGCTGCGCAAGGCGTCTGCGAACCGTCTGACGCTTTGCAGATTCGCCGCTTGCGCCTCGGCCTCGGCCCGTCGCAGGTCGAACGCGGTGGTGGCGACGATGATGGCGAGGACGCCCGGAGGCGTCGTCGTCTCGACCAGGCCGAGGGCCGTGTCGACGCTGTTGTCGCTGGGCGCGATCATGCCGCCTCCAGCGCCTGCGAGGCGTCGCGATAGCGTTCGAGCGCGCGCCAGCCGGCGCCGCCGTGCAGCAGCGCGCGGGCCTGGGCCACGCCGTCGGCGAGCGTCGACGCGCGCCCCATCAGCAGCAGGCCGGCGCCGGCGTTCAGCGCGACGTGCTCGGCGTGGGGGCCGCGCTCGTCGCCGCGCAGCACCGCGCGCAGCAGCGCGGCGTTGAACGCGGGATCGCCGCCCTCGAGCGCCGCGGGCGCCACCCGCGACAGGCCCAGATCTTCGGGCACCACGCGCTCGACGCGCACGGGCTCGCCGGCAGCGACGTGCCAGATCGTCGACGGCGCCGCGAGGCTGAGCTCGTCGAGGCCGTCGTCGCCGCGCACGACCATCGCCCGGCGCACGCCGAGGCCGCCGAGCGCCGCGGCCATGTGCGGCGCCGCGTCCGCGTCGCTGACGCCGAGCAGCTGGTGGCTGGCGCCGGCCGGGTTCGCCAGCGGGCCGAGCAGGTTGAACACGGTGCGGAAGCCGAGCTCGCGGCGCACGGGCATCACCATGCCGACCGCCGGGTGGTAGAGCGGCGCGAACAAGAACGCCAGGTTGTGCGCCGCCACCAGCGCCGGCGCCTGGTCGGGGCCGATCTCGACCCGGACGCCGACCGCCTCGAGCACGTCGACGCTGCCGCAGCGGCCCGAGCTCTTGCGGTTGCCGTGCTTGGTCACGGCCACGCCGGCCGCCGCGAGCACGAACGCCGCCATCGTCGAGGTGTTGGCGGTCGACAGGCCGCTGCCGCCCGTGCCGCAGGTGTCGAGCGTGTCGCCGCTGACCTGCACCCGCCGCGCCCGCTCGCGCAGCACGCTGGCAAAGCCGATCAGCTCCTCGGCGCCGACCGGCCGCGCCGCCAGGGCCGTCAGCACCGCGGCGACCCGGGCCGCGCCGAGATCGCCGCGCACCAGCTCGGCCATCAGCGCGCGGGCGCTGGCGCGATCGAGCTGGCCGCCGCGCAGCAGCTTGGGCATCGCCTCGTCGTAGGTCGTGGTCATGCCGCCTCCGCGCGGGTCGCGGCGCGTGGCGCGCCGAGGGCCAGGAACGCCGCGATGATCGCGTCGCCATCGGGCGTGCCGATGCTCTCGGGGTGGAACTGCACGCCGTGCACGTCGGTGCCGACGCGGTGCACCGCCATGATGGTGCCGTCGCCGAGGCGGGCGGTGACCTGCAGCGACGCCGGCAACGACGCCGGCGCGGCGATCAGGCTGTGGTAGCGCATGGCCTGGAACGGGCTCGGCAACGCCGCGAACAGGCCGCCGGCGTCGTGGTGGATCGCGTCGGGCTTGCCGTGCACCGGCGCCGCCGCGCGCACGACCTCGCCGCCGAGGCGCGCGACGATGCCCTGGTGGCCGAGGCAGACGCCCAAGATCGGCAGCTCGCCGCTGAGCGCGTCCAAGATCGGGCCGCAGACGCCGAAGTCGCGGGCGTTGGCCGGATGCCCCGGCCCCGGCGAGAGCACGATGTGGCTGGGCGCAAGAGCGCGCACGCCGTCGAGGTCGATGGCGTCGTTGCGCACGACGGTGACGTCGGCGCCGAGCTTGCCGAGCTGGTGCGCGAGGTTCCAGGTGAAGGAGTCGTAGTTGTCGATCAGCAGCACGCGCATCAGCCGACCTCCCCGGCGTGGGCGACGGCCAGGCCGATCGCCGCGATCGCTGCGCGCGCCTTGGCCTCGCATTCGGCGAACTCCGACGCCGGCACCGAATCCGCGACGATCCCGGCCCCCGCCTGCACCGAGACGACGCCGTCGCGCACGACCATGGTCCGGATCGCGATCGCCGTGTCGAGGTTGCCGCGCACGTCGAGGTAGCCGACCGCGCCGGCGTAGGCGCCGCGGCGATCGGGCTCCAGCGCCGCGATCAGCTCCATCGCCCGCACCTTCGGCGCGCCGCTGACGGTGCCGGCCGGGAAGGTCGCCGCCAGCGCGTCGAGGGCGTCGCAGCCCGGGCGCAGCGCGCCGTGCACGTCGCTGACCATGTGCAGCACGTGGCTGTAGCGCTCGATGTGCAGCGGATCGTCGACGACGACGCTGCCGATGCGGGCGACGCGGCCGACGTCGTTGCGCCCGAGGTCGAGCAGCATCCTGTGCTCGGCGAGCTCCTTGGGGTCGGCCAGCAGGTCGGCGGCGAGCGCGGCGTCCTCGGCGTCCGTCGCGCCCCGGCGGCGCGTGCCGGCGATCGGCCGCACCAGCACGTCGCCGTCCTCGACCCGCACCAGCACCTCGGGCGAGGCGCCGACCAGCGCCATGTCGCCGAGATCGAGCAGGAACATGTAGGGCGACGGGTTCACCGCCCGCAGCGCCCGGTACAGCTCCAGCGGCGCCACGGCGCAGTCGACGTCGAAGCGCTGGCTGAGCACGACCTGGAAGACCTCGCCCGCGGCGATGGCCTCCTGCGCCTTGGCCACGGCGGCCTCGAACGTCGCGCGGCTCTGGTTCGGCCGCGGCTGCAGCGGCGCGCGCGTCGGCCGTGGCGGCGCGCCTGCAGCGTCCGGCGCGGATTGCTCGGCCAGCAGCGGCCACGGCTCGGGCGGCGTGCCGGCGCGCAGGCGGGCCACGGTCGCCGCGAGGCGGTCGGCGCCGCGCTGCCAGGCCGCGTCGCGGGCGGCCGCGTCGCCGCCGAGGCTGGCGACCGTCATCAGCAGCATCTGGCGCTGGACGTGGTCGTAGGCCACGAGCACGTCGGGCATCAGCAGCGCGACGTCCGGCGTCGGCGGCGCGTCGCTGCGCGCCGGCGCCAGCGGCACGGGCTCGAAGAAGCGCACGCAGTCGAAGGCGAACAAGCCGACGGCGCCGGCGCAGAGCCGGGGCAGGGGCCGCGGGCTCCACAGCCGCTGCACCGGCACGGCGGCGCGCACGGCGTCGAGCGGGCCGTCGCCCGGGCCAAGGCCGAGCGTGCGGGTCTCGACCTTGTCGCCGTCGCGCAGCTGCAACTCGGCCCCGTGCAGGCGCAGGGTGCGGCCGACGTTGGCGGCGAGGAAGCTGTAGCGGGCCATGCGCTCGCCACCCTCGACGCTCTCGAGCAGCAGGCTCGGGCCCTGGCCGGCCTGGCCGCCGCCGAGGCGGTGGAAGGCGGAGATCGGCGTCTCGGTGTCGGCGAGCAGCGTCAGCGAGAGCAGCGCGGCGTCTTCGTCGCCGGCGTGGCCGCAGAAGGCCGCGCGCGCGGGTTCGATGCGCATCAGGTTCGCTCCTGCTCGCCCGTCGCGAGGATCTCGAACGCCCGGCGCAGGCCGTCGCCGCCCGACTGCACCAGGGCGGCGCCGCGGCTGACGGTCGCGATCGAGCAGCCGACGGCGTCGCGCACGGCGCGCTGGCTCCGCCCCTGGCGCAGCAGCGAGACGATGGCCCAGCGCTCGGCCAAGGCGCTGCGCTCGGCCGGCGAGAGCAGGTCGGCGAGCAGGGCGCCGACGTCGGCGGGGTCGTCCATGCGCGCCAACGCCTGCAGCAGCTCGGGGGGCATCGGGCGGGCCGGCGGCGTGGGCGTTCGGAGCGGCGGCGTCATGGGGCCTCGTCAGCTGCGCGCGGCGTCGATCGCCCGCGACCACACTGACGTACTAGTACGGTGGTACGCCTGTCAAGGGGCGTCGACCGCCCAGCTCGCCTTCATGCCGCCGACGTAGCCGTCCGGCCCCGGGTTCGGCACCAGCGCGCTGACCTTGCCGCCGAGCGTGGTGCAGCGCGTCTCGACCAGCAGGCTGCCCTTGGTCGCGACCAGATCGAGGTGCCACAGCGTCCAGACGTCCGGCTTGGGCCCGGGGTTCTCGGCGTCGCCCTTGGCGGCGTCGTAGTCGAGCACCGCCGGCTGCCAGGCGCCACCGTCGACCCGGACCTCGACCTTGGCCACGGGATCGAGGCCGGCGAACGCGCTGCCGCCGATGCGCAGCGGCCCGGGTGCCAACGTTTCGTAGAGCTCGGGGTAGCGGACCCAGACGTGCGGCGCGATCGTGGCCTCGTCGCTCCAGCCGGCGGCCTCCCAATAGCCGAGGTAGCCGCCCTCGACGAACTCCAGGCGCGTCAGCCACTTCGGGCTCTTCATGCCGTAGCGGCCAGGCACCAGCAGCCGCGCGGGATAGCCGTGGGCCTTGGGCAACGGCTCGCCGTTCATGCGCCAGACCAGCCAGATCGGCTGGGTCAGGTCGCTGACGTGCAGGCCGGTCGTGTACTCGTCGGCGCCGGTGCAGATCAGCGTGTCGACGCCCTTGGGCTGCGCGATCTTCGCCGCCTCGAACACCGCCGTCAGCGGCAGGCCGGTCCAGACGGCGTTGCCGATCTTCTGGGCCTCCTCGCGGGCGCTGATGCACTCGAGCGTATGCTCCTTGGTCGTGGCCGCGAGGCTGTCCAGCAGCGCCATGTCGATCGTGCCGAGCGGCTTGCCCCGGTCGACGACCTCGATCGACCAGGTGCTCGCGTCGACGTCGGGCGTGCCGCAACAGCTGGTGATGAAGTAGTATTCGTTGGGCGTCACCGGCGTCAGCAGCTCCGCGCCGCTCGGCAGACCCGTGCCCGTGTCGACCGCCGCGTCGATCGCCGCGTCGACCGCCGTGTCTGCCGTGGCGTCGAGCGTGGCGTCCGACGCCGCGTCGGCCACGGCGTCGAGGCCGGCGCTCGCGCCCGTGTCAGCGCTGGCGAGGCCGTCGGCACCAGCTGCGGCGTCGCCGCCCGCGCCGCCCGCGCCGCCGGCCGGTGCCGTTCCGCAGGCGGCCAGGGCCAGGGCCGCCGCCATCGCCTCGAGGATCTCGCGCCGCGATCGCGGTCGAGGCCGCTCGGTCGCCGGGGTGTGCTGCGTCATCGGACCTCGCTGCCGCGCGCCGCCTGGGCGCGTCTGCCGACCTGGTTGCTGTCGCGCCTCGGGGCGCCCGCGCCTCGCCGTCCGCGCGATGGTAGCGGCCTCTGCAGCGACGCGCGACGCTGCGGTTCGTAACAGGCCGGCCGACAGAGGCACATCGGCGCTGGACGGCCACGCTCGCTCGCGCGTAGCCTCGCGCCACGGAGGATCGACGCATGGACGACTTGGCCCCACGCACCGTCTCGGCCGTCGACGGCGCCCGCCGCGCGCTCGGCGATCGCCACCTGGCGCTGATCGGCGCGATGGGCGCGGGCAAGTCGACCGTCGGGGCCGAGCTGGCCTCAGCGCTCGGTCGCCGGTTCGTCGACGTCGACGCCGAGGTCGTGCGGATGCTGGGGCGGTCGATCTCGGCCATCTTCGCCCAGGACGGCGAGCCGGCGTTCCGCGCCGCCGAGCAGGCGGCCCTGGCCGCGGCCCTGGCCGGACCGCTGGCGGTGCTGGCTTGCGGCGGCGGCACGGCGATCGACAGCCGCAACCGCACCGGGCTCGCTTCGGCCGCGCGCACCGTCTGCCTGACCGCGCCGCTGCCCTTGCTGGCCGCGCGTGTCGCCGGCGATCCGAGCCGTCCGCTGGCGCGCGACTCTGCGGCGTTGCAGCGCCTGGTCGCCGAGCGCCGCGCCGTGGTCGCCGAGGCCGCCGATCTCGTGGTCGACGCCAGCGAGGGTTCGCCCGAGCAGATCTGCGAGCGCGTGCTGGCGGCCCTGGCGGCCGGCCCCTCGTGGCGCCGGGAGTTGGCGCTGATCGGGGACGGTGAGGCCAGCGGTGGCGGGGCCGTCTGCCGCCTCCTCGCCGGGGCCGGCGTCCGCGCTGCGGCGTTGCCCGCGCTCGCAGCGCTCGGCAGCAGCCGCGTCGCGGTCGTCAGCGACGCCACGGTCTGGCGTCTGCACGCGGGCGCGGTGGCCGACGGCCTGACTGGCCTTGGCTGCGCGGTCGAGCGGCACGAGATCGCCGGCGACGAGGCGCACAAGACGCTCGCCGATTGGGTCGAGCTGGTCACGGCCTTGACCCGCGGCGGCGCCGATCGTGACCTGCTGGTGGTCGCCGTCGGCGGCGGCGTCGTCTGCGACATGGCCGGGTTCGCGGCGGCGACGGCGCTGCGCGGCGTGCGCCACGCCTTGCTGCCGACGACGCTGCTGGCCCAGGTCGACGCCGCGATCGGCGGCAAGACCGGCGTCGATACGGCCGATGGCAAGAACCTGGTCGGCGCCTTCCACCAGCCGCGCTTGGTCGTCTGCGACAGCGATTGGCTGGCGACGCTGCCGCCACGCGAGCTCGCCGCCGGCATGGCCGAGGTGGTCAAGACCGCGCTGGTCGCCGACGCCGGCCTGTGGCAGCTGTTGCTGCCGATCGAGGGTCCCGCGGCGGCGCTCGCGCCCGAGCAGCTCGGCGCCATCGTCGCCCGGTGCGCCGCGGCCAAGCTCGACGTCGTGCGCCGCGATCCGCACGAGCGTGGCCCGCGCCGGGCGCTGAACTTCGGCCACACCCTCGGCCACGCCCTCGAGCGCGAGGCAGGCTTCGGCGCCTGGCTGCACGGCGAGGCGGTCGCCGTCGGCATGCGGCTGGCGCTGGACATCGGCGTCGCCCTCGGCGTGACCCCGGCGCCCCTGCGCGAGGCCGTGCTGTCGCTGCTGCGGCGGCTCGAGCTGCCGGTCGAGCTGCCCGTCGATCTGGTTGGATCTGCGGGCCACGCGCGGTTGCTCGCCGCGTTGCGCCACGACAAGAAGGCCGTCGGCGATGGCGTGCGCTTCATCCTGGTCGGCGTGCCGGGGGCCCACCTCGAGCGACATCTGACGCCGACGGAGATCGCCGGGCTGCTGGGTTGGTCCGCGCCCTGAGGCGCGGGCGCGCGGGTGCGCGGGCGCGGCGTCAGCGGCTGCGCAGCGGCAGGTCGTCGCCGCAGCGGTCCAAGGCGGCACCGCGTTCCGCGATCCAGCAGCGGACCTCGGCCGCGAACGCGAAATGCTGGCAGTAGATGGGGTTTTCGTCGCAGGAGGGCTCGCCGTCCTCGCCGACCCGCAGCAGGGGCGGCCGATGCTCGCGAAACACCCACATGGCGTCGTGGAGGGCACGCGACTTGCCCTCGACCGCCATCGTCGCCAGCGCCACCAGCAACCAGACCGCGATGTGGCGGCGGTTGAAGCGCGGTGACAGCCACGCCCAGCGCTGCTCGAGCCGCTCGCCCTGCCGGGTGAGCCAGGGCACCATGGGTCCGACCATCGGCAGCGCCAGGACCTTGCTCCAGAAGTCGCTCATCCCGACCGCGAGCATGATCACGCTCAGCACCGACATGCCGAGGCCGACACAGACGCCGAACAACAAGCGGCCCCCCGGGTTCTTCGGCATCGTGGCGGGATCGGTCAGCAGCAGCACGACCACGAGCAACACGGGCGACCACGCCAACGCTGGCGGCGCAGGCACGTCAGGAGCGAACAGCCGCATCAGCCCCCCCAGCAGGAACCAGGCGACGATCGGGACGGCAGCGCCGAGCGAGCCCAGCACGATCGGGACGCGCAGCTGCGGGATCAGCGCCAGCAACAGCACGAACTCGGACATCATCGGCGGCGAGTGGAACTGGTGCGCCACATCCTCGACCTGGGTCACGCCGAGCAGGGTCAGGACCGCCAGCACCGACAGGCCGAAGGCCGACGGGTTGAAGATGTGCCCGTCCGCGCGACGCAAGCCCCATTTCGACGCGATCGCCACGCCGACGACCAGCGCCATCCATCCACTGCGTTCGATCGGGTAGTTCGTGAACAACGTGGCGCTCAGGACCACGGGGATCGCGCCGACGCTCACGACCATCGCGCCGGTTCGCAGGCGGCCCAGGAGCATGTCGAAGACGATGGCCGCCGGGATGCACCAGAGCAGGTAGCCGAGCCGATCGCGCAACGGCGGCCAATGCAGGGCCCAATAGCTCAGCAGCAGCGTCTGCACGATGACGGGCAGGACATGCGTCGGTCGAATGGACACCCGCCAGGACATTGCCGTCGATCCCTCTGCAGCGTCCACGTTCGAGCCGGCCGTCGCCTGGCCCCGTGCCGCCTGGGACGATGCGTCACGCCGGGCCGACTTTCAAGCCGAGCTGCGCCGTCGCCGTCGGAGTCCACGCGGTCGCCGTGCGCGACGGTCAGCCCTCTGCGACCATCGTGCTTGCCGCCCGGCCGCCAGACAGGCAACGTGGGGTGGGGTGTCGCGACGGCGTTCGAACGTCGGACAAGTCGGACAAGCGGGGAGGCGACGATGGTGAAGGCGAAGGTGATGCAGCAGCAGGGCGCGGTCGTGCGATCCCTGTCGGTTCGGATGGTGGTCCTGGCCCTGGTGGTCGCGACGGCGGCCTGCAGCGGCGAGGGCGACGAGGCCGTCAACGGCGCGGATGTCAGCACGGACGTCGTCGTCGACGTCGCGCTCGACACCGGGCTCGATGGCGCCGGCACCGACGACGTCGCCGACACCGCGGTCGCGGACACCGACAGCGCCGACGCCGAAGATTCGGGCCCGCAGTGGCCGGCACCGACGCCGTGCAGCAACAACCTCGACTGCCCGACGGGCTCCTGCCTGCCGACGCCCGACGGCAAGATCTGCGCGGTGTCCTGCGTCGACAGCTGCCCGCCCGATTTCGCGTGCGTCCCGGTGCAGTCGAGCGGCGACGTCGTCTACGTCTGCGCCCACCAGGCACCGTACCGTTGCAGCCCCTGCGTCACCGACGCCGACTGCACCATCGACGGCAAGAGCAAGGGCAGCTGCGTCGACCTCGGCAAGGGGAACGTCTGTCTGCAACCCTGCGCCAAGACCGAGGATTGCATCGGTGATGGCTTCACCTGCGCCGCCCCCCCGGAGGCCAGCGGCGCCAGCGCCGGCAGCACGCTCTGCCTGCCCAAGGACAACATCTGCCCCTGCCCGGACGGCAAGAGCGGCGGCTGCAAGCTCGCCAACGAATTCGGCGTCTGCACCGGCAGCTACACCTGCCAGGACAAGGTCGCCGGCGCCTGCAGCGGCGCCATGCCTGCGGCCGAGCTCTGCAACGGCAAGGACGAGAACTGCAACGGCGACACCGACGAGGGCATCCCCGCCGGCCCTTGCGACCTGACCAACGTCTACGGCACCTGCAAGGGCGAGACGTATTGCGTCGGCGGCCAGACCCTGTGCAAGGGCAACAACGCCGCGCCGGAGGTCTGCAACGGCATCGACGACAACTGCTCGGGCGCCACCGACGAGGGTTTTGTCGACAACGACAAGGACGGCGTCGCGGACTGCGTCGACACCGATGACGACGGCGACGGCATCGAGGACACCAAGGACCTCTGCCCGCTGGCGAGCGATCCGAGCCAGACCGACACCGACAGCGACGGCAAGGGCGACGTCTGCGACGAGGACGACGACGGCGACGGCAAGGTCGACAGCAAGGACATCTGCCCGCTCGACGCCGATCCGGCCCAGACCGACACCGACAACGACGGCAAGGGCGACGTCTGCGACGACGACGACGACGCGGACGGTGTGCTCGACGCGGTCGACAACTGTGGCCTCGTCGCCAACCCCGACCAGGCCGACGGCGACAAGGACGGCAAGGGCGACGCCTGCGACGGCGACGACGACGGCGACGGCGTGCTCGACGCGGCCGACAACTGCCCGCAGATCGCCAACCCGAAGCAGAAGGACACCGACGGTGACGGCAAGGGCGACGACTGCGACGACGACGACGACGGCGACGGCATCGTCGACAGCAAGGACGTCTGCCCGCTTGCGGTCGATCCGAGCCAGACCGACAGCGACAAGGACGGCGTCGGCGACGTCTGCGACCCGGACGTCGACGGCGACGGCGTCAACAACGACAAGGACAACTGCCCCGGCAAGGCCAACGCCAACCAGGCGGACGCCAACAACAACAGCATCGGCGACGTCTGCGAGGACGATTGGGACGGCGACGGCGTGCTCAACGGCAAGGACAACTGCGCGTGGGTGCTCAACTCCAACCAGGCCGACATGGACAACGACACCATCGGCGACGCCTGCGACTGCGACCTCGACGGCGACGGCGTCGGCAACGTCGGCCCGACCTGCGCCGCGCCCGTGGCGGTGGACAACTGCCCGCTCGCCGCCAACGCCAGCCAGACCGACCTCGACCTCGACGGCAAGGGCGACGAGTGCGACCCGGACATCGACGGCGACGGTGACGCCAACCTCAGCGACTGCGCGGACTACGACGCCAAGGTCAGCAGCAAGGCCGAGGAGGCGTGCAACAGCGTCGACGACGACTGCGACGGCACGACCGACGAGATCAACGCCAAGGGCTGCCTGACCTTCTTCTACGACGGCGACAACGACGGCTACGGCGTCGCGCTCGTGACCTGCGCCTGCGGGCCGAAGCCGCCCTACACGGCCAAGCAGGCCGGCGACTGCAACGACAAGGACGAGACCGTGCAGCCCGACGCGCAGGAGATCTGCGGCAACGGCAAGGACGACAACTGCAACGGCTCCGAGAACGACCAGAACGCCAAGGGCTGCAGCGACCTGTTCTACGACGGCGACGGCGACGGCTACGGTGTCGACCTGAGCAAGTGCATCTGCGCGCCGTCCGGCGCCTTCAGCGCCAAGCAGGCCGGCGACTGCAACGACAACGACCTCGCGGCCAGCCCGGCGTTGGCCGAGACCTGCGCCGACAACAAGGACAACAACTGCGACACCAAGGTCGATGAGGCCGGCTGCATCGGCTGCACGCCCTTCTACGAAGACAAGGACGGCGACGGCTACGGCACCGCCCAGACGCTCTGCCTCTCGCAAGCGCTCGCGCCCTTCACCGCGACCAAGACCGGCGACTGCAACGACGAGGACAAGACGATCTCCAGCGGCACGGTCGAGCTCTGCAACGGCAAGGACGACGACTGCGACGGTGACACCGACGAGGCCGACGCCAAGGGCTGCTCCACGTTCTTCGCCGACGGCGACAAGGATGGCTTCGGCGCCGGCGTCGGCGCTTGCCTCTGCCAGCCGGTCGGCACCTTCACCGCCACCGTCGACGGCGACTGCGACGACAAGGACGGCGCGGTCAACCCCAAGGCAGCCGAGGTCTGCGGCAACGGCAAGGACGACAACTGCAGCGCCGGCGAGGCCGACAAGGACGCCAAGGGCTGCATCGTCTACTACCAGGACGTCGACGGCGACGGCGTCGGCACCAAGCTCAGCGAATGCCTCTGCGCTCCGGCGGGCGCCTACACCGCGAAGCAGACCGGCGACTGCGCCGACGACGACGCCGCGCGCAGCCCGCTGCTGAGCGAGAAGTGCAAGGACAACAAGGACAACAACTGCGACGGGGACATCGACGAGGCCGGCTGCATCGGCTGCCAGCAGATGCTCAAGGACGCCGACAACGACGGCTACGGCCTCGACGCCGACAAGGCCTGCCTCGGCGCGCCCGCCTACCCCTACACCGCGTTCGTCGGCGGCGACTGCAACGACGGCAACCCGAACATCAAGCCCGGCGCCGTCGAGGTCTGCAACGACATCGACGACAACTGCGACGGCAGCACCGACCCGAGCGGCTCCAACGGCTGCAGCGCCCGCTACCCCGACGAGGACCAGGACGGCTACGGCGCCAACGTCGCCGCCACCTGCACCTGCAAGGCCGCCGGCATCCTGACCGCCACCAAGTCCGGCGACTGCAAGGACGACGTCAAGGCCGTGAATCCGGGCCAGACGGAGGTCTGCAACGACATCGACGACAACTGCAACAGCCAGGTCGACGAGGGCGTCAAGCTGACCTTCTACAAGGACAACGACGGCGACGGCTACGGCTCGGTCACCTCGCAGCTCGGCTGCAAGGCCCCAGACGGCTACACGTCTGAGTCCGGCGACTGCAATGATTTCAACAAGAACATCTACCCCAAGGCCAAAGAGACCTGCAACGACATCGACGACGACTGTGACGGCCAGATCGACCAGGGCCTGCCGCTGGCCAGCATCTGGGCCGACGTCGACGGCGACGGCTTTGGCAGCAAGAACGCCAAGGAGCTCAAGAAGTGCCTGTACCCGGGTGACCTGGCCCCGCCGGCCTACGCCGTGAACCACATCGACTGCGACGACAGCAAGTCGACGGTCTACCCTGGCGCGCCCGAGCTCTGCGACGGCATCCTCAACAACTGCGGCCAGGACGTCGCCGACGCCCACTGCCCGGTCAAGTGCGAGGGCAACTGGCCGGTCTTCCTCGGCGGCAGCTCGGGCTTCCCGGCGCTGGCGCAGCTCGACAACGACAACAACCTCGAGGTCCTGACCCGCGTCGAGGGCAAGCTGCGTGCGACCAAGCCCAACGGCTCGGCCTTGTGGGAGACGGCGTCCTCGGTGAGCTACTCGTACCCGGCGCTGGCCGACCTCAACAACGACTCGACGGTCGACGCCATCGTGCCCCAGCACGGCGGCTACCTGCAGCTGGTCAACGGCAACAGCGGCGTCGTGATGGCCAACCACTCCATCGGTGGGACCTACGGCTACTACGGCGCTGCGGCCTTCGACGTCGACCGCGACGGCGTCGTCGACATCGTCCCGACCGGTGGCACGCCGTACAAGCTCGTGCTGCTCAAGTCGGACGCGAGCATCAAGCAGGTCATCAACCTCGCGCCGCTCTCGGGCGAGTCCTTCTCGCTGACCTCCCCCGGCCTGTTCGACCTCGCTGGCGATGGCGTGCCCGAGATCTTCGTCACCTCGGGCAACTGGACCTGCGTCTCGAACCCGACCAACTGCAAGGGCCGGCTCTACGCCTTCAACATCGACGGCTCCTACCACAACGACCCGAACTGGGCCGACGCCGGCAAGCCCTGGTTCGAGGTCGCCAACTACCCCAAGAGCTATGGCGGCGAGGGCTGGTGGCCCCTGCTGGCCGACGTCGACGGCGACGGCGTCAGCGAGGTGCACCAGGGCTTCTCGGCCAGCGGCTCGACGCTGTGGAGCAAGGACGGCAAGGCGCACCCGCTCACCGGCAAGGTGAACTTCGGGTCGTTCCCGACCGTGGCGCCGGTCAACCCGACGACCGGCGTGCTGGACGCGAAGGGCGCCCTGACGACCACCAGCGGCCCGATGGTCGACATCGACGGCGACGGCACCTACGAGCGCATCGCCTCGGTCTCCGGCGGCGTCGCGGTGCTCAAGGACGGCAAGGTCATGGACGGCTATCCGATCAAGCTCGGCGCCGGCCCGATCGTCGCGGGCGACATCAACCGCGACGGCCAGCTCGACATCGTCTTCATCTCCGGCAACAACAACTCGCTCAACTGCTACACCCTCGGCGCCGGTACCTACGCCGACACCCGGATGCTGACGCCCGGCACCGCGCACGGCCTCGGCCGCAGCCACTACCCGACGATGGGCTACGATCCCTTCGAGCCCAACGATCTGCGCGGCACGCCCTTCGTCGCCGACAAGAGCAGCAACCCGGTGTTCGACTCGCGCGCGTTCCGCATCTCGGCGTTGCGTGACGTCTTCAGCAGCGGCGGCGGCTGGACCCACAAGCTCCAGGCCGTGATCGGCGACAAGGGCGACACCGACCACTACGTGCTCTACGGCGGCATCATCAACGTCACCCTGCAGCCCGGCCAGCGCGACCTCGACCTCGCGGTGCACGTCTACAAGGGCGACGGCACCTTCCTCGAGACCCGCACCAGCGCCAACAAGGGCACGAGCAACGAGACCGTGACCTGCCACAGCACCAACGGCTGCCCCGCCGGTGCCGGCGTGTTCATCATCGAGGTCACGGGCAAGGATCCGACCAAGGACTTCGGCCCCTGGCCCTACTGGTTGACGACGAACTGGGCCTACTGAGGCCCGGCGGCGGACTCGACGCGCACCGGCTGGCCCGAAAACGCGGCGTTGCCGGACAGCGCGTCGATCCGCTGCGGGTCCGTGACGTCGTTGATGCTGGCGCCGGCGTGCTGCGCCGCCAGCTGCTGCGCCGTGCCCGGCGCGCCATGGCCCCAGCCGTGTGGTAGCGACACGACGCCCGGCATCATCGCCGCGCTCAGCTCCAGCGGCACCTCGACCGCGCCCACAGACGAGCGCAGGCGGACCATGGAGCCAGCGGCCAGGCCACGCGCCTCCGCGTCGCCCGGATGCATCAGCAGCGTGCAGCGCGGCCGTCCGCCCATCAGCGTCTTGGCGTTGTGCATCCAGCTGTTGCTGTCGGCGAGCTGGCGCCGGCCGATCAGCTGCAGATCGTAGCCGGCGTCGCCGTCCGCGCCGGGCGCGCCGTCGATCGAGGCCTGCAAGCGCGTCAGGTCGGCGAGCAGCACGGCGGGGGCCAGGGCGATGCGCTTGTCGCGGTGGAACAGCCGCTCGGGCAGCCGGGGCTGCAGCGGCCCGAGGTCGACGCCGTGCGGCGCGGCCCGCAACGCCGCGATCGAGAGGCCGTCGCTGCGCATCGCGCGGCCACCCCAGGCGCCGTAGGGGCCGCGGCGCAGGGCGATATCGAGCTGCTGCGTCGGCGGCAGCGCCAGGATCGCCGCCTGCTGCAGCCGCTTGCCGAGGCCCGGGCCCTTGCCGTTGGCGCGCCGCCGCGCCTGCAGCCGCCGCGTCAGCTCGGCGTAGATCTGCCAATCGAAGCGCGCGTCGGGGGCGCCCGGCAGCAGCGGGTCGGCGAAGCGCGCGGTGTTGCGCACCGCCAGCGTGTGGAAGACGAGGTCGTAGTGCGGCACCTCGAGCCCGGTCCGCGGCGGCAGGATGAGGTGGGCAAAGCGCGTGGTCTCGTTGCGGTAGATGTCGATCGAGGCCATGAACGCGAGCGTCTGCAGCGCCGCGCCCAGCCGCTTGCCGTCGGGCGTGCTCAGCACCGGGTTGCCGGCCGACGTCAGCAGCGCCCGCACCTGGCCCGGGCCCGGCGTCTCGATCTCCTCGGCCAGCGTCGCCACCGGCAGCTCGCCGCCGAACTCCGCGAGCTGGCGCACCCGGCTGCGCCAACGGCCATGGCCGCCGCGGCTGGTGGCCGCGACCGCGTCGACCGCCGGTGAGGTGAACATCAGGCCGCCGGGGCGGTCGAAGTTGCCCGTGACGATGTTGAGCGCCACGCCGAGCCAGGTCGCGGTCGCGCCGAACGGGGCCGTGCTGACGCCCATCCGCGTGTAGCAGACGGCGCTCTCGGCGGCGGCGAAGGCGTCGGCCATCGCGGCGATGGTCGCGGCGTCGATGCCGACCGCCGGCGCGACCCGCTCGGGCGAGAAGCCCGCGATCGCGGCCTGCAGCGCGTCGACGCCGTCGGTGAAGGCGGCGAGCCGGCCCGGCCTGGGCCCGACCGTGGCGAAGATCCGCTGCAGCATCGCCGCCAGCAGCAGCGCGTCGCTGCCGGGGCGGATGAAGTGGTGCGCGTCGGCGCGGGCGGCGGTCTCGGTGCGGCGCGGATCGACCACGACGACGCGGCCGCCGCGGGCCTGCAGCGCCTTGAGCCGCCGGCGCATGCCCGGGGCGCTCATCAGCGAACCGTTGCTGACCAAGGGGTTGGCGCCCAAGATCAGCATGTGCTGGGTGCGATCGACGTCCGGCACCGGCAGCAGCAGCTGGTGACCAAAGAGGTGGTACGACACCAGATGATGCGGCAGCTGGTCGACCGAGGTCGCCGAGTAGCGGTTCTTGGTGCCCAGCGCTCGCACCAGGTGCGGCGCCATCAGCATCGTGCCCAGGTTGTGCACGCTCGGGTTGCCCTGGTAGACGGCGACCGCGTCGCGGCCGTGGCGCTCGGCCACCTCGCCCAGGCGGTTGGCGACCTCGTCGAGCGCCTCGCGCCAGCCGATGGCCTGCCACGAGTCGCCGTTGCGGCGGATCGGTGTGCGCAGGCGGTCCGGATCGTCGGCGATGTCGCGCAGCGCGACGGCCTTGGGGCAGATGTGGCCGGCGCTCAGCGGATCGTCGTCGTCGCCTTGGATCGAGACGATGCGCTCGCCGTCGTGCTCGATGCGCAGGCCGCACATCGCCTCGCAGAGGTTGCAGCTGCGGTGGTGGACCTGCGGTGCCATTGACGACCCCCTCGGACGCCTTTGGCTACTTGAGCACCGAGCGCTTCAAGTCCGCGTCGGCGGGCTCCTTGCCGAACCAGATCGACCACAGCGCCGACATGAAGGCCTTGCCGGGCAAGCGCGCCTTGTCGACGTCGCCGAGCTGCAGCACGGTGCCGCGCCCGGGCTGGTACCAGAAGCCGATGTTCGCGCCCTTGGGGATCTCGCCCGGGAAGGCCTTCTTCAGCGACGCCACCTGCGCGGCGATCGCGGTCCGCGTCGCCTCGGCCACGTTGGCCTCGAGGCCCTCGTCGATCGCGTCGCGCATCTTGTCGCCGTCGATGCCGCGCAACATCTTGATCCAGATGAACTTCGGCTCGTCTGCACCGATCAGGTGTGCCGCCTTCTTGGTCGGGGTCTTCTGGTAGACGGCCATGCCATAGACCTTGACCATCCACTTGCTGCGCAGCCCGACGCCGACCAGGTCCAGCGTCTCGCCGCCGAGCGTGACGGTGTCCGGGAACTCCGCGCCGCCGGCGTTGGCGGCCTCGGCGGACGAGACCGCCTGCAAGGACGGCAGCGCGCCGACCTGCGGCTGCGGCTGCGGCGCCAGCGTCGAGGCGGCGGCGAACGCGGCGGCGGCCGCGGCGGCACGGAACGCGACGCCGACGCGACGGTGGGTGGGGAGTCTCAGCGTGGGCAGATCGCGCATCGTGTCCTCCAGGGCCGGATGTCCGCTGCTACCATGCCCAGCTTGGCGCCGGTTGTCTCCCTCTGGCGGACACGGCGGCGTGCCGCGATGGTCTGCTGCGCGAGGACCGGCCTACGAGCGGTCGTTCGCCCACGTCGTGACGTGCGCCCAGCCCAGGCCGAGCCATTCGTGCAGGGCGCGCGTCGATTTGACTATCGCGTTGGTCGTCGGCAGCAGCCAGTAGCTCGGCGACTCGGCGATGATATGGCCCGTCGGCGCGACGGATACGCGCATGCCCGCATGTTCGAACAGCAGGCGCGCGCGCGGCAGGTGGGTCGCGTCGCTGACGAGCACGACGTGGGGGGGCGCCGTGGCGCTCGTGCCGACCCCGAGCGCAGCCGCGACCACTGCGGCCTCTTCGGCGGTGTCGCGCGGCGAGGCGTGGACGTGGACCCGCGTCGCCTCGACGCCGAGCTCGACGGCGAGCGCGCACGCGGCGGCAGCGTTCGAGCCCGGGCGGCCGCCGCCCCAGCCGGTGCAATGCAGCGGGATCACGGGCGCCGTGCGCAAGATCCGCACCGCCTCGGCGACCCGGACCACGGCCTCGGCCGACAGCACGCCTGTCAGCGGTCGTCGCGGCGCAGGTCGGTAGCCGGCGCCCAACACCACCATCGCGTCGACCCGGGTGCCGTCAGGGGTGTAGGCGTCCAGACCCGACTCGAGCGGCGCGACCAGCAGGTGCGCCGTCACCGGCAGGCTCGCCACCCAGACGATCGCCAGGCCCGCGAGGGCGAGCCGCAGCCCGCGCCGTCGCAGGTGCTCCCTGCGCGCCAACAGCAACCCGATGGCCACCGCCAACAGGCCCAGGGGCAGCGGCATCAGCAGCCCGCCGATCAGCTTCTTGGCGAAGAAGATCATGGCGCCGTCACGCGCCCTGGACCTTGGCCCGGCCACGCGGCCAGGCGAAGACGGCGTAGTCGGTCTCGGCAAGGCCCTCGGCCAACGCCGCGTCCATCGCCGCCGCCAGCGCCGGCAGCACGACGAGATCGCTGGGGCCGTCGGCCGCCTCGATCATCAGGCGCACGTCCTTGCGCGCCGTCTCGAGCTCCCAGCTGACGGCGTTGGTGCCGCGCGCGGCCACCCGTCGACCGAACGCCGGCAGCGCCGCACCGGGCTGGAATTCCTCGAACGTCCGCAGCACGTCGGCGGTGCTCAGGCCCTGCGACGCGCCCAGGGCGAAGAGGTCGCCGAACGCGCCCGAGATCGCGACCAGCAGGCCGTTGCCGATCAGCTTGTGCACGGCGGCCAGGTCGGCGCGCTCGCCGACGTGCCAGACCTTGCCCGTCATCGTCTGCAGCGCCGGCGTCACGATCGCGGCCTCGTCTGCGCTGCAGGCGATGAGCATCAGCCCCGTGCCCGCCTTGGCGTTGACCGGCGCCATGAACACCGGTGCGTGGATGTAGCGCACGCCCCGGGCCCGCAGCGCCGAGGTGCGCTCGGCCACGCGCGCGGGGGCGTTGGTGCTGTGGTCGAGGACGAAGACCCCGGCCGGCAGCGACGGCAGCGCCGCCGCGAGCACGGCGTCGACCGCCTCGTCGGCCGTCAGCACCAAGTGGACGCGGCTGGCCTGGGCCACGGCCTCGGCGGCGGTCGCCGCGACGTGGGCGCCACGGGCGGCGAGCGCGTCGGTCTTGCCGGGGCTGCGGTTCCAGACCACGACGTCGACGCCGAGGTCGAGCAGGTGCTCGGCGAAGCCGGCGCCGAGCAGGCCGATGCCGAGGATGGCCACGCGGCCGGTGGTGTCGAGCGGTTGGGACATGGGGCACTCCTGCGCGGGCCGCGTCGGCACGCCTGGGGCCGCGAGTCTACGCAGCAGCGGTCGTCCCCGGCAATCGAGCCGGACCTCCGCGCAGATCGCGACACTGCTGCCCCGTCAGAGTGAATTCGCCGCAGCGTCCCAGCAACAGGTGGCCCCCCACCGGCCGAACGACCGCCACGCAGCGAGGGAACCGTGAACACGACCTACAAGACCAAGATGATGTGGATGGGCCTGCTGCTGCTGCTGGGTGCCAGCGGCTGCGCGACGGCCGCAGCGCCGCAGGTGCGCTCGCCGCTCGACGTCACGGCCTTCGCCGAGCGCCCCGCGATGATCGACGCATCGCGCGCCTGGCCGATCGCGTTCTTCGCCGAGCCCGAGACGCCGACGCTGGTGCAGGTGCCCTTGGGCGTGCGCAGCGCCGACCTCTACCTGGCCGACTGGCTGCAGAACCTGGCGCACCAGCTCAACGGCGCGTTGGCCCAGCGCGGCCTGTACGACGGGCGCGCGGCGACCGTGACGGCGCGCGTGGTCGAGCACGCGGTGGTCGACGGCCGCGACGCCTACTTCGTGCAGTCGCCCAAGCAGGTCCGCCGCGACGTCTGGCTCGCTGCCGTCCGCGCCGTCTGGCTCAAGGTCGAGAAGGCCGCGGTGATCGACGAGGGCGGCGACCGCCAGTTCGAGATCATCCTGCTCGTCTCGGGCCTCGGCCTCGACCGCCGTTACCGCGTGCGGGTCCGCGACAGCGACTTCGACCGCAGCGCCTTCCAGTCGCTCGGCGAGGCCATCGTCGGCGACGGCTCCTTCTGGGCGAGCATCGAGGCCCATGGCCTCGAGCGCCTCGCGACCCGCCGCTGAGCCGAATCGCGTCGGCGGCAGGTCGCGAGGCCCCTTCAGGACGGCCAGCGACCCGGGCTCAGCCGCCGGCGCTGAACACGAACGGCCAGCGCACCACGCAGACGCCCGCCTCCGGCACCTTGAAGCGCAGGCGCGCGATCGTGCGCAGCACGCAATCCCCGACCGAGGCGTTGTTCAGCGTGCTTGATGCGATCTTGGCTGCCGTGGCGCGTCCCTGGCTGTCGACCGTCCACTGTGCGTCGATCTTGCCCGCCAGCGTCGGCTGCGAGAGCAACGCCTGCTCGTAACACGACCGCAGCGCCGCGGCGCGCAGCTTGACCTGCTTGATGATGTCGCCGCGATCGCAGTACTCGCCCGTCTTGGCCGCCGCGACCGGGCCGATGTCCTTGACCGCGACGCGACGCTTCTGGCCGGTGCTCACGCGGGCCTTGCGACCGACGTCGGTGCCGACGTCGATGGTGTCGCTGGTGCCGCGGAGCTTGCCGGATTCCCCCTGACCTCCGCCGCCACTGCCGGTGAAGCGCCAGCCGGTGCCGGTCCCGGGGCCAAGCTGCAGCTCGACACCCTCGCCTGCGCTGGCGACCGCGAGCTTGGACTCGAGCTCGTTGGTCGGCCCGGCCAGGATCGCGCCGATCGCGCCCGGATCTGCGACCGCCTGCTCGAGCGCCGCGACGACGCCGAGCTTGCGCACGTCGAGGTTCTCGACCGGCGGCGCCTCCTTGGGCGGCACCTTGGTCGGCTGCTCGCGCGTCTGCATCAGGTCGCCGAACTTGCCTTCGTCGCCGTCCATCTTCTTGGCCGGCTGCAGCTCGGGGCCCGGCTCCAGCTCCGCAGGCTCGGGCTCGGGCTCTGGCAACGGCTCAGCGATCGCGACCTCGATCAGCTCGCTCTGGTGCGTCGCGACGTCCTCGTCGAAGCCGTGGCGATCGCCGCGCCGCGACGACAGCGCCGACGCCAGCAGCACCATCAGCGCCAGCGTCGTCACCGCCACCAGCGGCGTCAGCAGCTCCCACACGCCCTGCGGCGCGCCGCCGAGCACGGCGGTCTCGGCCGCCATGAAGTCGAAGCTGACGAAGAGATCGTCGCCCAGGTGCAACATGCCGACGTCGCCGCGGCGGACGTCGATCTGCTCGCCGGCCCGCAGCGTGCGCGACCCGCCCCGGCCAAAGACCTCCAGCTCGCCGATCGCCGGCGCGGTCAAGCGCCAGGCCTCGTCGTCGTTGTCGAGCGGCACGAGCAGCAGGTGGTGGCCGATGCCGCCGGCAGGAAGCTGCAGCGTCGCGCCGTCGCTCTCGCCGATGCTGACGACCCGGCGACGGAAGGCCACCGACTCGACCAGCGTGCTGCCCTGCCAGCCCATGCGCACGCGCAGGTAGCGCTCGTTGCCGCCGAACTCCGGATGCGCCAGCAGCACCACCAGGCCGCCGATGAAGAGCAGCACGGCGCCGAGCAGGCACGCGCCGACGCCCCAGTCCAGGCGGACCAGCGTCTCGGCGACCAGCAGGCCGGTGTCGGGTTCGCACAGCGCGAGGCCCGATTCCTCGCAAGGGACCAGCGACCAGACGTCGGCCCAGGTCCAGGCCATCAGGCCGAGCTCGCCGAGGGCGAACAGGCCGAGCAGGCCGCCGAGGCCCTGCAGGCGGCGGCGACGGGCGACGATGGACACCACCGCCAGCGCGGCGATCGCGAGCGCGATGCCGAGGATGCCGGGCACGGTCTTGTAACCCGGGATGTTGGCCTCTTCTTCGAGGACGGTGACGAACGGCAGCAACAGCGGCCCGATCAGGCCGAGGATGCCGCCCAGCAACGCAAGCACGATGCCTGTCTGCATGGCGCACTCCCTGCGCGGCCAGGATCGCGGCGGCGCGGAGTGCCGGGCCTCCCCACCGCCTCAGGCCCGCGCCGAAACGCGACGACGCGCGATCGGTGCACCGTTGCCTCGACCGTGGTCGCGCGGATGCGAGCGGTACCGGGGCACCGCCCGACCGGCAGGACGCGACAGGCGGAGCGCGTTGGCGGCCCGGTGGCGCGTCCAGGTGGTGAGGTCGTCGGTCAGGAGGGGATCGCGCCGACGCCGCCACGACGCACCGACGCACGAGCGGCGAGCGCGATCTACAGGCCGGAACGAAAAAGCGCCGTTCCAGAACGAAGGCGTCTCAGCCACATCGACCGAGCGGCGTTCAGCGACGGCAAGACGGGGGAGGGTGCGCCCTCCGCCGCCGGCCTTGCGGCCGGCAGCGGTCCATCCACCACAGCGCGATTCGCCGAATGTGGACTTGTTTTGCGGCGATCGCAAGCGCAATTATCGCAAGCAATCGAAGGGCTTGATTGCGGCTGTTCCAAGTTGGATCAGGGGTGATCGACAAAACTGCGCCATCTTCGCCAGATCTGCGTTCGAGATGGATCACATCGCAGCGACCACGCGCAGAACCCGGGGCGGTTCCGGCGAGATCGATCAGAACACGAGGGCCAGCCGCAGGCCACCCGTGGCGCCTGGGCTGTCTGCGTCACGGCCGGCGAAGCCCGCTGTGGCGACCGCCCACAGGCGGCTGCCGATCGGGATGCCGGCCTCGACGGCGAAGCGCAGGCCCTTGCTGGCGTCGGTGAGCACCGACTCGTGGACCACGACGCCGTCGAGGCGCAGGCTGCGCCCGACCGGCACCGAGAGCGCGACCCGCAGCTGCTCGACCAACGAGTCGCCGGTGTCGAGATCGTGGACGCGGCGCCAGTCGAGCACGATATGGCTGCCGGCCTCGTCGCCGATGCGCGCACCGAGCGCGTAGCCCAGGCCGGCGCCGTCGCTGTGGATCGCCATGAGCATGTCGGTCGTCAGGCTGACGTAGTCGCCGAGCCGCGCCTCGAGGCCGGCGGTGCCGCCGTACAGGCGCAGCTTCTGCGGCGCCATCGCGCCGGCGGCGAGCGCGTCGGGATCGCGGCGCGGCGCGCGGCCGAGCGTGGCCTCGGCGCCGAGCCGACCGACCAGGAAGCCGAAGAACATGCGCTCGAGGCCGATGTCGGTGCGGGTGTAGGCGTCGTCGGAGCCGCCGTAGCGCACCATGGTCACGCCGGCGGTGACGCGGTTGCGCGCCGCTTCGGGCGACAGGACCGTGCCCCGCGTGACGTGGACGTTGAACGGATGGCTGTCGCTGGCGAAGCCGTCGCGCGCCACGCCGCGGCCGTCGGTGACCGCGATGTAGTACGAGATGCCCGGCACGACGACGCGCTCGGCCGGGATGACGGCGCGGTAGACGTCGCCGCCGACGCGGACCATCGGCAGGGCGTCGAAGCTGCCGCCGCCGCGGGCGCGGACCATCAAGGTCGGCTCGCGAAAGCGCTTGTCGATGCGGGCGGTGATCGGCAGCGCCTGGTGGTCGGTCCAGCGCGAGGCCGGGCGGTGGTCGACCATGGCGCGGCGTCCGCTGCTGGCGCCGCTGCTGATGCGCACGCGGATCGGCGTCGCGGCGTGGCCCACGACGACCTCGTGGCTGATCTGCGGCGTCGTCGCGCCGGCGGCCGGCGGACGGGTGACGGTGGCGCCGATGTAGTACTCGAGCTCGTCGACGGCCGGGTCGGGCTCGCCGATCGCCAGCTCGGCGGTCCAGCGGCCATCGGCGCCGGCGACCATCGGCGCGTCGGCGAAGGCGCCGCTGCGGCCGACCCGCCAGCGCACGACGAGCGCGGCATGGTCGGCGGTGGCGACCAGCTCCAGCCAGAGCTTGCCGCCCCACGGCGCCTCGCGCGGCGCTTCGTGCCAGATCTGCGGCTGCGCGATCGGCCTCGCCTCGGCCGCCGGTTCGCGCGCGGTGCCCTCGCCGTCCGGGCCGCCGGCGATCGCCATCGGCGCACCGTACGCCCGCGCCTCGGCGACAAAGCGCGGCTCGACACGGCAGCCGCGCGGCAGGTTGGCGGCGCCCTCGTCGAGCAGGACGACCGCACGGTCGCCAGCGCGGGATTGCACGACGCCCGCCGCGAGCACCAGGCCTGCGCCGGGCTCGCCGGGCTCGGCGACGACGACGGGCAGGCCGACCGCCCAGCGCTGCACCGGCTCGCCGCGGACGAAGGCGCGACGACCCTCGACGCGCTCGATGGTTCCGGCCAGATCGGGCAGCGCCCTGGCCTTGGCCGTGGCGCCTCGCTCGCCGCCAGAGGTCTTGCGCGCCGGGGCGGGCGCGGCCGCGGCGTCGTCATCTTGCGGATCTGCCCACACGCTGCGCCCACCGGGACCGGCCGCGAACGTCGCGGCGACCAGCGCCGCCGCGGGCAGCGCCCGTCGAAGGAAGGTCTGGCAGCTCATGGCGTCTTGTCTCGCTTGCCGAGGTGGACGTCGCTGGCGCATTCGGGCCGGCGCGCCGTCTTGGTCGCGTAGAAGCGGGCCATCGTGGCCTGCAGCTCATCGTCGGGCAGGTGGGCGTCGAGCACCATGCCGATGCCGACCTCGCGCTTGGCGTAGTCGACGTAGCCGAGCGCGATCGGCACGTCGGCCATGCGTGCGATGCGCAGGAAGCCCGTGTGCCAATGGTCGGTGCGCTTGCGCGTGCCGGACGGCGCGATGGCCACCCGCATCCGGGGCGCGCCCTCGAAGGCGTTGGCCGCGGCCTGGACCGAGCCGCCCTTGCCGCGCTCGACGTAGAGCGCACCCGTCGCCGAGAGCAGCTTGCCCCAGGGCGCCCGGTTCGCCTCGGCCTTGATCATCCAGCGCAGCTCGAGGTCGAGCACGAGGCTGCCGAGCACCAGGTACCAGCCGTCCCAGTTGCTGGTATGGGGCTCGGCGACGATCACACAGCGTTCGGGCAGCGGCACGTCGAGGCGGGCCGTCCAGCCCGCTTGATCGAGCAGGCGACGTGCGAGCCAGGGGCTGGTCATGGGGCTCCTTGCCGGCGGAGGCCAACGGCGCACCCGCTGGCGACCCCAGCGCGCTGCAACGTGGCCGGTGCAGCCCCGAGTCTAGCGGCGCGAACGCCGGCTGGGAATGGCACCTCGTGCCATTGCTCGACAGCGCCGCGGCGGCCGATCGGACGCGTTGCCGCCGCGCGGGCCTCGTGGAATGGTGCGGTTGCACCGCTGTCACGCGCCCTGACGAGGCGCCCCGGAGGACCCATGTCCCAGCCCCACGCGACGCCCGGGCCTGTCGTCGCCCGCGAATGGCCCGGATCTGCGGGCTCGTCGCGCCGCTCGTCGTCGGTCCCGCGATGGACGCTGGCTGCTGCCCTGGCGGCCTCGCTCGTCGGCTGCGAGAGCGAGGCCGACGGCCCGGGTACGGCAGCGCCCATCACCGCGGTCGTCACTGCCAGCACCGCGCAGCCCATCGTTGGCCAGCCGGTCGCCGTGAAGGTGCAGACCCAGCACGTCCAGGCGCACGGCGAGACGTCGCTCTGCGCCCAGGTGCGCGGCGGCGGCACGGTGACGCCAGCCCAGTGGACGACGACGACCGACGCGGCCAAGGATCTGACCTGGACCCTCGGCCCGGCGCCGCTGGCGGTGGTGCTCGAGGTCGGCGTCTGCGCGGACGGCTCCGTCGGCTCCCTGACGCCCCTGGCCTCGATCGCCTTGCAGCCGCAGGTGCAGCAGCCTGTCGACGGCATCGACTTCGGTGGCGTCGACGCTCGGCTCGAGGCCCAGGGGATCGTCGGCAGCACCGAAGATCTGGCGTTTTCGCGCGACGGCGCGGTGCTGGTGCTGGGTGTCCCGGGCGGCCTGCAACGGCTGACGCCCGACGGCAAGGGCGAGGCGATCCCGCTCAGCGGTGACGCCCTGGTGGCGCCGCTCGGCGTCGCCTTTGACCGCAGCGATCGGCTCTGGGTCTGCGACGGCAAGGGCAAGGCGCTGCGGCGCGTGGACTTCGCCAAGGGCGTCACGACCGGCGCCGGTGTGGTCACGACCGTGCTCGACAGCGACGAGGGCGCACCGCTCGGCGCGCCGAACCACCTCGCGGCGCTGCCCGGCGGCGACGTCGCGTTCTCGGACCCGTGCCTGGGCAAGATGATGCGCGTCGGCGGCAGCAGCGGAGCCGTGCTCGATCGCCAGACCTTCGACCTGCCGACCGAGGGCGGTCCCAACGGCATCGCCCTGTCGCCCGACGGCAAAGCCCTCTTCGTGACGACCGAGAACACGGCCCTGCTGTGCAACCAGGCGGCGAAGGTCAAGGTCGACGCCAACATCGCCGGCCTGTACCGCGTCGAGCTCGACAGCGGCGGCTTCGGTGCCCGCACCGCCATCGCGACGGGGTTCGGCCTGTTCGGCGACGGCCTGACCTTCGACGTCGAGGGCAACCTCTACGTCACGCTCGATCGGGTCGAGAATTTCAAGCTCAAGGAGAGCGCGATCGAGGTGCTGCCCGCCGGAGGCAAGACGTTGCTGCCGTTCGCCCGTTCGACGACGCACGTCTTCGCCAACGTCCAGCACGGCCACGGCTCCTTCGGCGTGACCAAGCTCTACGCGGCGTTGCTTGCGGTGCCGCCGTTCACCGACGAGGCGGCGCGCGGCGTGGTCGCGATCGAGGTCGGGGTGCCGGGCAGCGTGTCGTCGCTCTGGCCGCAGTAGCGGCGCAGGCGCGGTCCCCTGGCGCGGATCCTAGCGCTTCGCCAGGCTGCGGCCGGTGCTGCCGAGGTCGGCGAAGGCCTCTTGCATGCGGGCGACGATGCCCTCTTCGCCCTTGCGCAGCCAGACGCGCGGATCGTAGAGCTTCTTGTAGGGCTTGCCGTTGTCCGGATCGAGCTGGTGGCTGAAGGCGACCGGGTTGGCCTTGACGAAGTCGCCGATCGGCTGGGCGAAGGCGAACTGCGTGTCGGTGTCGATGTTCATCTTGAACACGCCGGCGGCGATGGCGGCGGCGATCTTGTCCTTCTCGGAGCCCGAGCCGCCGTGGAAGACGAGATCCAGGGGCTTGGCGCCCAGGCCGTGGGTCTTGGCCACCAGCGCCTGGCTCGCCGACAAGATCTCGGGCCGCAGCTCGACGTTGCCGGGCTTGTAGACGCCGTGGACGTTGCCGAAGCTGGCCGCGACGCTGAAGTGGCCGATGCTGGCGAGGCGATCGTAGGCCTGGAGCACGTCCTCGGGCTGGGTGTAGAGGTGGGCGTTGTCGGCGCTGCTGTCCAGATCGTGGCCGACGCCGTCCTCCTCGCCGCCGGTGACGCCGAGCTCGATCTCCAGGCTGACGCCGACCTTGGCCATGCGCCGCAGCATGCGCTCGCACTCGGCGAGGTTGCTCTCGATCGACTCTTCGGACAGGTCGAGCATGTGCGACGAGAACAGCGGCGCGCCGGTCTTGGCGAAGTGGCGCTCGTTGTGGTCCATCAGCGCGTCGACCCAGGCGACGTGCTTGCGATCGGCGTGGTCGGTGTGCAGCACGACGCAGACGCCGTAGTGCTCGGCCAGCAGGTGGGTGTGCTGCGCGGCGCTGACGGCGCCGAGGACCTTGGCCTCGAAGCTGTTCGGCAGGCCCTTGCCGGCCCAGAACTGCGCGCCGCCGTTGCTGAGCTGGATGATGACGTCGCTGCCGGCCTTGGCCGCCGCCTCGAGCACCGCGTTGACGGAGTTGCTGCCGACGACGTTGACTGCGGGCAGGGCGTAACCACCCTCCTTGGCAGCGGCGACGAGGGCGCGGTAGTCCGATCCTGTGACGACTCCTGGCTTCATTGCGGGGCTCCTGGCGTGGCGGCGTGGCGCGCGGGTGGGGCCGTAGCATAGCCCGTTTTGCGGCCGCTCCAAGAGTCAGGGCGCCTCCATTCGGCGTCGCGGGCTGTCCGGGCCGAGATCCTTGCGAGTTCGTGAAGATCGCTTGCCGCACGCATGGGCGCAGCGCAAACTGCCGCTTCCCGCAGGATCGTGCGGCGCAGCGGCCCCAGACCCGGCCGCGTCCGCACCGTGGAGCTCGCCATGCGCCAACTTCCGTCGTCGTTGCAACTCGAGGGCGCCAAGCGCGTCGGATCGCGCGTGCTCGCGGCCGCCGTGGTCGCCTCGGCCATCGCCTGCGGCAGCAGCGCTGGCGGCGGCGGCGGTTTGGGCTGGAGCGGTGGCCTGCCCGGCACCACCTGCAACAGCGCGCTGCAGCACCAGGGCTGCGTCTACGTCGGCGTCGACATGACGATCGTCGCCTGCGGGGCCGACGGGCTGTGGCAGACCATCACGGCCTGCGGCGGGGCCAGCGTCTGCGCCGAGCAGCCCGCCGCGGGCGAGCCGGCCGGCAGCCCGAAGCAGCAGGCGAGCTGCGTCGTGCCCAGCAGCGGAGGCACCGGCGGCGCCGGCCAGGACGCGAGCCTCGACGCCGGCGTGACGGACGCCGCGATCGCCGCGGATACGTCGTCTGCGCTCGACACGACCGCCGTCGCTGACACGACGCCCGTCGCCGACAC
>CAZPHC010000005.1:228242-228306 GCA_964586155.1 uncultured Enterobacteriaceae bacterium
GACGCCCGCCGCCGACACGACGCCCGCCGCCGACACGACGCCCGCCGCCGACACGACGCCCGCC
>CAZPHC010000006.1:0-8913 GCA_964586155.1 uncultured Enterobacteriaceae bacterium
CGGCCCGTACCCTCTCGGGGGTACGGGCCGCTGACCGTTTTTGCGCCTGTCGACATCGAGGTCGTCACCATGGACCATTCCAGCCGTTCCCCCGGGTCTCGTGCGCTCAGTGCTGCGCTCGCGCAGGCCGGGGTGCCTTGCGATGCCGATCGCGCCAGCCAGCTGTGGGCGTTCCACGAGCTGTTGAAGGTTGCTGACGCAGAGCTGAACCTGACGCGGCTGCGCTCGTTTGGTTCGATGGTCGAGAAACACTATGTCGACAGCCTGCTGCCGCTGACCCTGGTGCCGCTCAAGGGGCGGGTCATGGACCTGGGCTCGGGCGGTGGCTTCCCCGGCATGCCGATTGCGATCGCGCGGCCGGACTTGACGATGGTGTTGGTCGAGGGGCGGCGCAAACGGACCGAGTTCCTCGAGCAGGCCGCCATGTCGCTGGGGCTTGGCAACGTCGAAGTGGTGACGCGCAAGTTGAACCCGCGCGACAGCATCCCGGTCGACAACATGATCGCGCGCGCCGTGGCGCCGTCGGTGGATCTGCTGTCGCGCGTCGCAGGGTCGGTGCGGGTTGGCGGCCTGGCCGTGCTGATGAAAGGCCCCGACTGTGACCACGAGATTCCCGAGGTGAGCGCTGCGGGGCTGCCGTTCGTGCTGGAGCAGGACATCCGCTACCGGCTGCCCGCGAGCCAGGACCCGCGACGGCTCCTGGTCTGGCGGCGCGTAGAGGGGCCCGCGGTGGCCTCTGTGGTTCCTGACGGGGACGATGACACCCTGAAGATCGAGAGCGAGTCGAACGCGCGCTTCCGGCACTGGCGGCAGCTGGTCAGTGGCCGTGGCCTGCGCAAGCACCGAGAGAGCCTGCTGGCCGGGCAACGCTTCGTCGAGGAGCTGCTCCGGGACAACCCAGGCGTCGTGCAGGGCGTTTTGCAGCGGTCGCACGGCCGAGTCTGTCCCGTGCCGGATGGCGTGCGGCGGTTCGAGCTGCCGGCGGTCCTTTTTGATCAGCTCGACGAGGCTGGGACCGGCGGCCCGATTGCCTGGGTCTCGGTGCCCGAGCTCGCGGCGTGGTCGGGCCGCCCCGGGAGGCTGTCGCTGCTGCTCGGGACGCAGCTGCCGGACAATGTTGGGGCCCTCATGCGCAGCGCCGAGGCGCTTGGCGCGACCGAGGTGGTCCTGCTCGAGGGGGCGGCGTCGCCCTATCACCCGCGAGCGCTGCGCGCAGGCGGTGCCGCCGCCTTCCGGATGCCAGTGGTGCGTGGACCAGCCATGTCACAGCTGCCGACGACGCTGGGGGCCTCAGCGTGGGCGCTGGACGCGGGTGGCACCGACCTGGCGGAGATGTCGCCGCCCGAGCAGCTCGCCGTCCTGGTGGGGCGCGAAGGGCAGGGGGTCGCGGATGCTCCGGCGGCCTGGGAGCGGGTCGCCATCGCGATGGACGGCAGGGCCGAGAGCCTGAATGCCGCAGTGGCCGGTGCGATCGCCATGTACGCGCTGGCCGCACAACGACGGGCCCGGCGCGGAGGCTGACGCGTCGGGTTTCGGTGCCGTGGGGCGCGGTGACGCCGAGGCGTGTTCGCCAGCGGGCGGCGAATGCAACGCGATCGTGGGGTTCTAGTACAGGAACTCGAAGTACTGCATCGACGGCACCGCGATGGTGCGGCGCAGGTAGAAGGCGCCGTTTTCGACGTCGAGCACGCCCTGGTCCGGGAAGTTGTGCGCGGACCAGGTCTCGGTGCTGCCGTCCATGCGTGCCCAGCGGTAGCCGACGCTCTTGACGTCTTGCGGCAGGCCGGTGATCTGGACGCGGATGTCGTGCTTGAGCGTCTCCTTGGCGTCCTGCGTCACGTTCATGTCGGCGATGAAGACGCGGACCACGCGCTTGCGACCCTTGGCGACGGCCGGGAAGCGCTCGGCGTCGGCGCCGGTGACGCAATCGCGCGCTTCGCCGAGGGAGTCGGCGTCGTAGGAGACGCAGTTCTCGCGCGTGCTGACCACCACGAGGCCCTTGACCGGGTCGCTCTTCTGCGTGCCGCTGACGCCGAGCGCATCCGGGCCGTGGGCGACCAGGACCATGGACTTGGCCTGCGCCTCGGCGGCGACGTCGGGGCAGCCTTCGGCCTTGGAGCACGCGGTGTCGAGGCTGCCGCCACCACCCCCAAGGAAGCCGTCGTAGAACCAGAACGACTGCCACGCGGCGGGCTTGAGCGAACCGGGATCCGGCGGCGCGGTCTTGAACCACATCAGGTCGCTGTCGATGGCGGTCGTCGCGATCTGCTCGGCCGTTGCGAGGGCGGGATCCTGGCTCGGGAAGCGGACGGTGCGGCCGATGGTGGCGCCGAAGATCAGCCCCTGCCACAGCGCCTTGGTCGCAGCGTAGAACGCGCCGCGGTAGGCCGAGAGGCGGGCGCGGTCGTCGGTCAGGGTGGTCGGCAGCTTCGACTCCTGGATGCGCAGATCGGTGACGAAGAGCGGCAGCGGCTGCTTCTCTTCGTTCTGCAGGCCCTTCTGGTCGACGTAGGCGCGGACGGCCTTGGCGATGTCGGCGGCCTCGACCGGCGTCGTCGCGACGACCTCGAAGGTGAGGAAGGAGATCGGCAGCTTCTCGGCGGCGACGTAGTCGATGAAGTCGTAGAGCCAGGAGCGACCCTGACCCGTGGTGTTCTCGATGTCCGACTTGCCGCGGATGACGACGGACGGAGCGAAGAGGAAGATCGTGTTGGCAGGGTAGGGGAACTTCTTGCGCAGCTCCGTCGCCATGACCTTGTACGACTTGAGCCATTGCGCCTTGGTCTGGTCGGTGTAGCCGCCGGCGCCATTGGGATCGCGGCCGAACTCGATGTTGAACATGCTCGGGCTACAGAACCACGGCTTCTCGGTGCCAGCGGGCGGCGAGCAGGCCGAGTCGCCCTTCTTGAGCTCGGGCAGCTCGAGGTCGTAGTACTCGACGACCTTGAGCACGGCCTGGGCCCACTTCAGCGTCTCTTCGTCGTTGGTGCCGACGGGGCTACCGGTCTGCTCGCCGATGGGCTTGCCGTCCTGCTCGAGGCCATGGGTCCCGTAGGCGCAGCTGCCGTCGCCGAGGCCGTAGGCGGCCGTCCAGAGCGGCACCGCGTGCTGGGCACGGACGGCACCGATGATCTCGCTGAGCCGGGTGAAGTTGTAGTTGGCGAAGTTCTTGACGTCCTTGGTCTTGTCCGGGAACACGCCCTGCATCGTCGCGCCACAGCCGTAGCCCACGGGGACGCGCGCCCAGAGCGCGGTCAGCGCGCGGAACCCCTGCTGCGCCTTGGTGTCGCTGTCGGCCTCGACCGCGCTCAGCGGCGCACCGATCACGCCGCTCATGTGGCGCACGCGCTGCATGTCGCGCACGGCGATATCGGCGCAGGGCTGGTAGGAGCCGTCCTTGCGCAGGCACTTCGACGCGTCCACGGTGATCGAGCGCATCCACTTCGCGTTGGTGTCGGAAGGCAGCGTCACCACGGGTTCTTCGATGCATCCGGCGGTTGCCGTGGCGCCGAGGAGGAGCAGGGTGACCAAACGTCGCACGAACATGGAGACCTCGTCTTCGGCAGCGCAACACTGCTCCGGCGCAGTATGTTCGCTCGCCCGCGGCACGGTCAAGGTGCGGGACCGCAGGTCGTCGGCGTGGCGGAGTTTCGTGGCGGACGTGCGGGGGCGGGTCGTGGGCGAAGAGGCGCAGCGGAGCCTGGCCGCCGGACGGTCAGGGCGCTCCGGGTTGGCAGGCCTGCGCCAGCGTCCAGGTGCGGCCGACCAGCGCGCCGTCGGGCGCCACGCCCTCGTAGATCCAATGCGTGCGGGCCTCGTCGTGGTAGACGCTCGCGCCCATGACCAGGTGCGGAGGCAGCTGGAGCGGCTGCTCGTCGTTGAGGAAGACCTTGGCCTTGCCGTCGCAGCGGCCCAGCGAGACCGTGGCGCGGACGGGCGTCAGCAAGGGCCCCTTGGTCGCGGACGACGGACAGGGCTGGCCCGACGCGTCCACGGCCGCATAGGGCCCGGGATCTTGCAGTGCCATGACGCCCTCGTTGCCGACGGGATCGAAGAGGATGGGCGTCCAGGCCGGGACGCCGAAGTTGCGGCGCAGCAACGGGTGTTGTGGCGGGGACGACGACGTGTCGCCGTAGGCGAGCGCCGGCCGCGGCAGGAAGACCGGGGTCGACAGGGTGGGCACCACCCAGGTCAAGGACGCATCGACGCCGCTGCATGCATCGAGCAGCACGGCCTCGTTGACGAACTGGTGCGCGCCTTTGATGACGCCGGCGTCGTTGTTGTAGACCGCGCCGCCGACGATGAAGAGCTCGTCGACCTCGGGCGAGTAGCTGACGAGCGAGCCGTAGCCGGGCAGCGGCCGATTGCCGGCGGCGTAATCCTTGGCGTGGTCGGTCCACTGGCCGCTGACGTGATCGTAGGACCAGAAAGCGTCGACGGGAACGCTGTCGGAGATCCCTCCAAAGGCGATGGTCCGGCGCCGGCGTGGGTCGTAGACGACGCTCGGCAGCGCGACCTCCGGGCCCGGGGCGCTCGCGGTGGTGGCGCTGCCACTGGCGAGGTCGACGCTGTGGACCGCCGCCTGGGCCAGCGGGCGATCACCGGGCGTCGCCGTGTTGAAGTTCAGCTCGCTGCTCCAGATGCGCCAGACGCTGGCGATGCGACCGCTCACGCTGAAGTCGACGCCGCCAGCCAGGATGGCCTTGCCTGTGGCGTGGTCGACGCCGCCGATGCCGAACGCCCACGGCGGCAGATCGGTGCCGCGGACGGACCAGGCGCCGGCGGTGTCGATGCAGTGGGCGTCGGTGACGGGCCGGACCCGCGCGCTGGCAGCGCCGACGTCGGGCAGGTCGAAGGTGACGCCACCGACCATGCAGACGCCGTGGCCCTGCCAGCGGCCCCACGCGGCGCCAATTCGCGGCGCTGGCGTCTGCACGTCCAGCCGCGTCGTGCCACCGCCAGTGCTCAGGCGCTCGACGCTGCGCACCGCCTGGCGTAGCTGGGTGCCGCCCGATCCGGCCAGGACCTGGTGGCCTCCGACGATGGTCAGGCTGGTCTCGGTGGCGAGCAGCGTCGCTCCTGAGCGCCGCGCGAACGACGGCGGCGTCGGCTGCGCGGCCCACGTCGCGGCCGTGGCCTGGAGGAGCGGCGCGTCGAACGTCGCGGACTCGTGCGCCGTCTCGGTCACGCCGCCAAGCGCGTGACCGCCGACGACGTGCAGCTGCAGCGCGGCGGACGGGCCGGTCGGGGCCAGCGCGCAGCCAAACTCGCGGCGGCCGGGCGGCGCGTTGGTCGACGCGAGGTAGGTGACGATCGGCTTGGTCCCGTCGTCGTGGACGCGATACAGGCCGAGCTGGGCGCCGACGATCGGCGTCGACAGCGCGATGGCCACGCCGGTCGCGGACGAGCCGGACGGCAGCCGGGCCTCGGCGACGCAACCCGGGCCGGTCGCCAGGCCGCTGACGCCCGCGGGCGCCGACGGCAGCTGCACGGGGACCCATTGCGGCGATGTGCCTGTGAGCGGGGCCCAGAGCGGCGTCTTGCCGTCCGGGAACACCACGAGCTTGCGTGAGTCGTTGACGCCGATGACGACGCCACGAACCGCGGTGCCGGCGATGCCGTCGGGCAGCGGCAAGATCCGCCCCGCGCTGATCTCCGCGCCGCTGAGGTCGGTCCAGGCACCGGCCTTGCTCAGGGCCCAGACGTGGTCGACCTTGCCAGCCTCGCCACTGCCACCGACCAGGAGCAGGCGGTCGCCGTCGGCGTCCCAGACCAGGGCGGCGCCGTCACGCGCGCCGGGGCCGATGCCTTCGGTCAACTCCCAGGCCGTGGCGGTCGTCGACAGCGGCAGCGACCATGCCTCGTCGCGGGCCACCATGGCCTTGGCGCCTGGGATGGCGCCCGACACCACGACGAGGCGCTGCCAGCCGGCGGGGGCCGCGGCCGTCCAACGCAGACGGGGCTGCGGGCCGCCGCTGTCGACGAGGATCGCGTCGTTGTCGTGCGGAAGGCGGTTGCAGCTGGCGCTCGCACCATCGCCGGCGCAAGCGACCTTGTCGTCGGTCGCCGGTGAACCGTCGCCGCAGCTGAGGACCTTGGCGCCGCAGCTGCACGCCGCGCCGACCGGCAGCGCCTTGCCGCCGTCCGACCAGCTGAAGAGTTCGTCGGTGACGCCGTCGCAGTCGTCGTCGGCGCCGTTGCAGGTCTCGTCCTTGCCGACGCTGGCCGAGCCGTTGCCGTGCACCGAACAGGTGACGGTCTTGTCGCTGCCGCATTCGACGACGCCGATGGGGATCAAGCCATCCGGGCCCGGGTAGGCGCAGATGCCGTACAGGCCGCTGCATGATTGGCCCAGGCCCTTGCCGGCAAACAGCATGTCCTCGTCTGTCTGGCCGTCGCAGTCGTTGTCGAGGCCGTCGCAGGCCGTCTCCTTGGGCTGGAAGTCCGGGGCGATCGCCGTATCGACCGCGCAGCCGCAGCCGACGCAGCCGAGCACGACGCCGTCGTAGGTCGGATTCGCCTTGCGGCACACGACCTCGACCTCAGCGAGGTGGTCGCCACAGACGCCGACGAAGCAGAACTGGGCTGCGGTCGGCAGGTTCGCCTTGGCCGGATTGCTCGGCGCGACGTCGATGGCGTCGACCATGCAGTCGCCGTCGGCGTCGAGGATGTTCGACTGCAGCGCGTCGGGGACGCCGTCGCCGTTGCTGTCCTTGGGCGTCGCGGTCGATCCGACCTCGGCCTTGTCCGCGATGCCATCGTCGTCGGTGTCGGCTTTGACGGTGCTGGTGCCGATCTTCAACTCGACCGCGTTGCTGAGACCGTCGCCGTCGAAGTCGTCGTCGGGGAGTTGGCAGATCGACTCGATGCAGATGCCGCCGCCGCAGTCGCTGTTGCTGCTGCACGACTTGGTGCAGCGGCCGCGGTAGCAGACGCCGCCGGCGCATTCGTTGTTCTGGCCGCAGGTCGAGCCAAGGCGACGCAGGCGGCGCGTGTTGCAGCTCTCGCAGCCGCTGAGCAATGGCGCGATCGCCAGGATCACGAGCGCGATCAGCAGCGGCCACCTGGGCGGGTTCGGGAGCGTCAGGGGCACGCGGAACTCCTCGACGTCGATGGGCACGCACGACGCTCTCGCGCCCGGAGGCTACCAGATCGGCCGCCTCGCCGGCAACGCGCCGGGGCGTGCGGCCAGCCCTGCGTCCTGCGTGCGGCTGGCGAGACCGTCGCGAGACCGTCTCATGCGCGCGTGAGACCGTCCCAACGCTCGCATGCGGCGCTTCAACGTCGCGAAAACACGCGTCGAAGGCCTTGGCACGCCGCATGCACTCCTAGGGAGCGCGCCGCACCCGTGGCGCCCCAAGGAGAGCGATATGTTGGCTCGCGTGCAGAGTGCGGCGTTGGTGGGTGTGGACGCCGTCCCGGTCGAGGTCGAGGTCACCGTCACCGGCAGCTTCCCGACCTTCGACACGGTCGGCCTGCCGGAGCAGTCGGTGCGCGAAGCGCGGGTCCGCGTGCGCAGCGCCATCCGCGAGGCGCAGCTGCCGTTCCCCGACCGGCGCGTCATCGTCAACCTCGCTCCCGCCGACCTGCGCAAGGACGGCACGATGTACGACCTGCCCGTTGCGCTCGGCATCCTCGCCAGCACCGACGAGCTGCCGGCGGCCGAGCTCGATGGCTGGGCCGTGGTCGGTGAGCTCTCGCTCTCGGGCGAGATCCGGCCGGTCCGTGGCGTGCTCGCCGTGGCCGAGATGGTGCGCGATCGCGGGCTGCGCGGGGTCATCTGCGGCGCCCAGAACGCGACCGAGGTGGCCGTGGTCCAGGGCGTCGGCGTCCGCGCGGCGCGCACGCTCGGCGAGGTCGTGGCGTCGCTGCGCAGCGGGCAGTGGCCGGCGGTGCAGCCGTCGATCCAGGGCGACCTGCTCGGACGCCAGCCGTGCTGGTCGGATGTCCGCGGCCAGCAGGTCGCCAAGCGCGCCCTCGAGGTCGCCGCGGCGGGTGGCCACAACGCGCTGCTGACGGGAACTCCGGGCACGGGCAAGACGATGCTCGCGCGCCGGTTGCCGGGGATCTTGCCGCCCCTGGCCGACGACGAGGCGCTCGCCGTCAGCAAGATCCACTCGGTCGCCGGCCTGCTGCCGCGTGGCGTCGGCCTGATGCGCGAGCGGCCGTTCCGGGCGCCGCACCACACCGGCAGCGCCGTCTCGCTGGTCGGCGGCGGCGCCAGCCCACGCCCGGGCGAGGTCTCGCTCGCCCACGGCGGCGTGCTCTTCCTCGACGAGTTGCCCGAGTTTCCGCGCCAGGTGATCGAGTCGTTGCGGCAGCCGCTCGAAGACGGCGAGGTCACGATCGCCCGGACGCGCCAGGTTGTCCGCTTCCCCTGCCGCGTCATGCTGGTCGCGGCGCTCAACCCCTGCCCCTGCGGCTGGTCGGGCTCGCCGCTGCATCGCTGCAGCTGTCCGCCGCCTGCGGTCGAGCGCTACGTCTCGCGCCTGTCCGGGCCCTTCCTCGACCGCGTCGACATCCAGGTCGAGCTGCTGCCGCTGCCGCCCAGGCTGCTGCGGGACGGCGCGCGCGGCGACACGTCGGTCGAGGTGCGCGCGCGGGTCGCTGCGGCGCGCGAACGCCAGACGGCCCGCTACGCCGCGTTCGGCGGCGGCTGGAACGCCACCGTGGCGATGACGGTGCTGCGCCAGGCGAGCCCGCTCGCGCCGGGCGTCCATGACCGGCTGCTGCAGGCCATCGAGCGCTTTGGCCTGTCGCCGCGCGCCCACGACCGCATCTGGCGCGTCGCCCGCAGCGTCGCCGACCTCGAGGGCGCCGAGTCTGTCGGGGCGGCCCACCTCGCCGAGGCGCTGCAGTACCGCTGCTTCGACCGTGTCGCCAGCGGTGCCGCAGCCTGATGGATCGGTCCGG
>CAZPHC010000006.1:9013-30127 GCA_964586155.1 uncultured Enterobacteriaceae bacterium
CGGCCGTCGAGGAGGAGTCCATGTCCACGTTCCCTTGGATGGCGCAGCTTCGCGCCCTGGTCCGCGACCTCGAGCGCAGCTTCGGCCGCGGCATCGTCGCGCCCCTGATGCCGCCGGCCAGCGCCGCCACCGACGACGCCTCGGTGGTGCCGCCCGCGGTGGTCCCGACCGGGCTGCCCGCGCTCGACGCGATCCTCGGTCGCCCCGGCCTGCCGGCGGGGACGATGGTCGAGATCTACGGCGCCGATGGCGTCGGCAAGACCAGCCTCGCGCTGGCCTTGATGGCTGCGGCGCAGCGCGCCGGCACGCCGGCCGCGTACCTCGATATCGAGCGTGGCCTGCAGCTCGACTACGCCGAAGCGCTCGGCGTGGCGCCAGGGAGCGCGCTGCTGAGCCGGCCATCGTGTGCCGAGACCGCGTGGGAGTTGATCGAGGCGCTGGTCCGCAGCGGCGTCGTCAAGCTGGTCGTGGTCGACTCGGTCGCGGCGATGGTGCCGCGTGCTGAGCTGACGCGGCCGCTCGACCAGGACACCGGCGCCGACCATGCCCGCCTGATGAGCCGCGCCCTGCGTCGGCTCGCTGTCGCGGTCCAGGAGGCCGGCGCGACCGTCGTCTTCGTCAACCAGGTGCGCCGGGAGCTCGGCGACCAAGGCCAGAGCGTCGAGGTCAGCGGCGGCGGCACGGCGCTGCGTTTCTACGCCGGCCTGCGCTTGGAGCTTCGTCGCGAGGGGCCGCTGCTCGACGGTGAGGAGCGCGTCGGCGACGTCGTGCGCGTCGAGGTGATCAAGAGCCGCTTCGCCGCGCCACACCAGGTCGCGCACCTGCCGCTGCGCTGGGGGCAGGGCTTCGTCGCGTCGCCACCCGCGGCACCGGCCGCCCCTGCGAGCGCCGAGGTCGCCGAGGTGGCCGAGGTGGCCGAGTCGGCCGAGTCGGCCGTGTTCTACGCGCCTGTCGACGCGACGATGGTCTGCTGAGGCGGATCGAGAACGACGGGCGGCTCCTGCCATCGCGGCCGGAGTCCATGCCCGCAACCGAGCTGTGGCTTCGCCACAGAGGGGTCGTCGACCGTGAACCGTCAAGGAGGCGGTGCACGGTCGGCGAGCAGAGCGGCGGTGAACGCCGCGGAAGACGCCAAGACCCAGAGGTGGTCGCGGCGAAGGAGTGCAGATGTCCGGGTTGAACAAGGTCCTGTTGATCGGTCACGTCGGCGCGAAGCCGGAGATCAAGCGCAGCCAGGCGGGAGAGCCGATCGCGCACCTGCGCGTCGCCACCTCGACCACGCGGCAGCGCGACGGCAGCGAGGAGAAGGACACCGAGTGGCACGACGTCGTGGCCTTCGGCAAGCTCGCCGAGGTCTGCGCCAACTACGTCGACAAGGGCCGCCTGGTCTACGTCGAGGGCCGCATGTCGAGCCACACCTGGCAGGACAAGGCCGGCACCAAGCGCCTCGAGCGCGAGGTCATCGCCCGCCGCCTCGACCTGCTCGGGCCGCGCCCGGCGGCGGCCGCGAGCTAGCCGCTCGGCACCTGCGCAATGCGCGCCGCGTGTGCCGCGTCGGGGACGCCCCTGCGCGGCGCGCGCGGCGCGCGCGGTGCTAGCCCAGGGCCTCGGGCAGCTCGAGCTGGCCCGCGAGCCTGGCGCCCGGCAGCGGGCCAGGACGGCCAAAGCGCGTGCGCGGCGGGTTGTAGTAGCCAAAGCGCAGGCTCGGGAAGCGTCGCCGCAGCTCGTGGATCCAGGCCAGGACGCCGATCGGGCCGTCCACGGCGCCGTCGCCCAGCTCGCGCAGGTAGAGCTCGGGGTCGATGTTGAGGTTGCGCAGCTGCAGCAGCTTGACGCCGCCGTCGGCGATCAGCTCCGAGAGCGCGTCCATCTCGGCCGGCGAGTCCGACATGCCCGGGAACACGAAGTAGTTCAGCGAGACGTAGCGGCCGCGGCCCGACATCTCGCGCGCAGACTGGCGCACATCGCTGAGCGAGTACCCGGTGGGCCGGTAGTAGCGCTCGTAGTAGGTCTGGCGCGCCGAGTTCAGGCTGATGCGCATCGCGTCGAGACCGGCGTCGGCGAGCCTGGCGACCACCTTGGGCAAGCTGCCGTTGCTGTTGAGGTTGACGACGCCGGCCTGGGTCCGGGCCCGGATCCCCGCGATGGTCGCCTCGAGCACCGGCCCCTGCACCAGGGGCTCACCCTCGCAGCCCTGGCCGAAGCTGACGACGCCGTTGGGCACGCGCTCGAGGTGGCCGACCGCGACCTCGATCAGGTCCGCCGGGCGCGCCGGGATGCTCAGGCGCTTGTGCGCGGCGGTGACGTTGATGTCGGGCTGCTCCGAGATGCAGCCGAGGCACGAGGCGTTGCAGGTCGAGGCCGCCGGCAGCGGCGCCTCCCAACGGGCGAGGAAGTAGTTCTGCGCGGCGCGGCAATGGTAGCCGAGCGCGCAATGCTCCAGGTGCTTGATCGTGGCGTTGCCCGGGTGGCGCAGCTTGAACTGCATCACCTGGCGCGTGATCTCGTCGACGTCGAAGCGGTACGGGTCCTGCCGCTGGTCGGCGTCGACCCGGACCGCGGCGGTGTACAGCCGCCCGTGGAGCCAGCCGACGGGGGAGTACGCGTAGAGCGACAGGTCTGGCGCGCCCGGCAGCGTCTCGTAGGCCGGATGCGCGAGCCGGGCGTAGGCCGGGGCGGCGAAGGCGCTGAGGGCGAAGACGTCCTCGCCGTCCGGACCTTCGCGCACCGCGACGATGCGGTCGGTGTCGGGCTCGACGCCGAGCGCCGCACGTCCAGGCAGGACGAAGAGGTCGCTGCCCAGCGGCAGCGGGATCAGCTCGGCGCGGCTCGGCCGGCGCAGCGCGTCGCCGTCCCAGACGAGCATCTCGAGCTCCGGGTGGTCGAAGTACCGCCCGGCGGCGTCGGCCACGACGAGGCGAGGCGTTGGCGATGTCATGAAGGTTCCTGCAAGAGCGAGCGGGGTCGGGGCAGTGCGCGCGATCGACCGGCGGTGGCGGGCGGCGCGGCGCTAGAACTGCATCTGCACCTGGACCAGGAAGTTGATGTCCGCCGGCGAGCCCGTCGCGACGCCACCGTAGTTGAAGCGCTCCTCCTTGCTGCCGGGCTGGACCAGGGGCACCTGCACGGCGGCGCCGGCCTGCAGCGGGCCGAGGTAGCCGCGCACGCCGGTCGTCAGCAGCCAGGAGTTCGCCATCATCGGCGCGTTGTTGACGTTGAACAGGCCATCGAGCTCGACGCTCACGCCGACGAACTTGAGGTAGAGCAGCAGGCCCGTGCCAGCCTGGGCGTACGCCATGTCCTTGACGCTGACATCGTTCGAGCGCACGGCCAGCATGTGGACGTACTCGCCGTGGACCGTCCACTGGACGATGCCGAAGTCGAGGCCGAGCACGCCGAACGGCGAGACCGTCGCGTATTCGTGCAAGAAGCGCGGCGTCGTCAGGACGTTGGCGATGGCCATCGCGTTCGCGTCGGTCGTGCCGGTCGGCGCGTAGCCACGGACGCCGAGGGTCCAGCCGAACGTCTTGCCCACCGGGCCGTGACGACCGCCCGTGCTGAGCTCGAGGCCGAGGTTGCCGAGCTGGAAGCTGTTGCCGGCGCTGTTGTTGTAGCCGGCGATGGCGATGTTGGCCTTGAGCTGGGCGTACTTCAGGTTCAGCGCCACCCAGGGCTCGAGGCCGAAGGTCAGCGTGTCGTCCGGGTCCTGCATGATCTCGATCATGTCGGCCATCGTGCGCAGCTTGCCCTCGTCGATGGCGTCGATCTGGGCCTCCTGCTCGGCCGTGAGCGTGCCGCCGTTCTTCTTGAGCTCCTCTTTGAGCGCGGCCTTGAACGCCTCGAGCTGGCCGCTGTCGGCGAGCGCGCGCATCTGCTCGGTGTCGGCGTATTGGATGTACTCCTTGAGCGCACCGGCTTCGGGGTTGTCCGCGGCGTACTTGTCGAGCGCCTTGTTGGCCTGGCTCTTGATCAGCGCCTTGACCGGGGCGATCGAGAAGCCGACGCCAAAGGCGAAGGTCCGGTCGTCCGAGTCCTGCTTAATCGGCTTGCCGACGAAGAGGTCGCCGTTCTTGAACGAGGCGGCGGACGCAGGGGCCGACGGCGCGGCACCCAGGGCCAACACAAGGGCGACGGCGGCACACGCGAGGCCGCGGTCGAAGCGAGAGCGAAGCTGCATGGGTTCCTCCACCGCCTGGCGCGGCGCCGAACGTAGCCGTCATCGTACGGCTGCCTGACGACACCGGCAACTTGCCGGCACACTACATTCCGAGCAGGTCCCGATCGCCCGACGCGCGGAAGACGCGGCCGGCGTTCTTGCATTCCTGGCGGGCGGCGTACTCGAGGTGCCGGTCCGAGAGCGACTCGCCGGCGGCCGCAGCCTGGTACGCGGCGCGAAGGACGGCGTTCTTGATGTGGCCACCGGAGAGCTCGTAGCGCTCGCCGACCACGTCCCAATCGGTGTCGGGCTCGACGGGGCAGGCCGCCGGCACCAGCGAGCGCCAGATCTTCGTGCGCATCTCGGGCTCGGGGAAGGGGAAGTGGATGCGGAAGCCGATGCGGCGGCGGAACGCGTCGTCCATGTTCTTGTCGAGGTTGGTCGTCAGGATGACGATGCCCTCGAAGTTCTCGATCTCCTGCAGCAGCATGTTCGTCGCCATGTTGCTGTAGCGGTCGACGGACGACTCGACCTTGGTGCGCTTGGCGAAGAGCGAGTCGGCCTCGTCGAAGAGCAACATGCCGTGGTTGGCGCGCGCGGTCTTGAAGATGTTCTCGATGTTCTTCTCGGTCTCGCCGATCCACTTGCTGACGACGCGCGGCACGCTGATCTGGTAGAGCTGCATGTCGAGCTCGTTGGCCAGGATCGTCGCGCACAGCGTCTTGCCGGTGCCCGGGTCGCCCGAGAAGAGCGCGACGATGCCCTTGCCGGTGGACATGCGCTGGTTGAAGCCCCAATTGTGCAGCACGTGGCCGCGGAATTTGGCGGCGGTGAACAGCTCCTCGATGTCTTCCATCGCCTCGTCCGGCAGGATCAGATCCGAGAGCGACAGGCCGACCTTGCGGCGGACGGCGTACTCGTCGAGGCTGGCGCGGATCTGCTCGTGGCAGGCCTTGCGCAGCATCTGGTGCGTGATCTCGGGCTTGGCCGGGTTGCTCGCCTGCGCGCGGTTGACCGCGACCTGCATCGCGTTGCGCACCAGCGCGCCGGGGAACTGGTAGGTGCCGGCGAGCGCGCGCACGTCGCAGTCGGCGGCCCACGGCACCGCTGGCGGTCGGTGCAGCTCGAACATCCGCACCCGCTCCTCGGTGCTCGGCAGGTCGAGGATCAGGCGCTGGACGATGAAGCGGTCGAGGTTGGCGTCGAGCTCGCCCGAGTCGCGCGAGGTCAGGATCGTGACGCCGACGTGACGGCCCAGCATCGTCGCGACCTCGGCGATGCGCGGCGCCCCCTTGCCGAGCAGGCCATCGATGCCGTCGAGCACCAGCACCGCACCCGAGAGCCGCGCCTGGTCGATGGCGGACTGCAGCGTGCGGCGGAAGTGCTCGTCGTGCATCTCGTGCAGGCGCGCGGCGTCGAGCTCGAGCAGCGGCCGGCCGATGTGGTTGCAGATCGCCCGCAACAGCAGGCTCTTGCCGGTGCCCGGCGGGCCCGAGATCTCGACGACCATGCCGCTCGGCAGCGCGAACGGCGATTGCGTGGCCGTGACCGGGCCCTTGGTCAGGTATTGCGTCAGCAGCGACAGCATCGGCGCGACCACGGCCTCGTCGATGACCACGTCGGCGAGCGCGACCTCGGGCCGCTCGAAGCGGGCCATGCCGCCCATCGTCTGGTCGAGCAGGCCGGTCTCGCCGAGCAGCAGCTGCATCACGCGCGGCGAGGGCACGACTTCGTACGCCAACAGGTTGTCGCCGCCGACGTCGCGCGGCCGCTCGAGGCTGACGAGACGGGCCGAGGTCAGCGCTGCGCCTTGGCCGAAGTGGCCGCGCAGCTCGAGCCGCTGCACCGGATCGTCGACCAGGAACTCGAGGATCAAGCGCACGTCGACGTAGTTGGCCAGCAGGTTGTCGTTGAAGCGGGCGACGGCGTCGCGGATCTCGACGTCGACGTGGGGCGCGACGCTGAGCAGCAGGATGTCGCGGTCGACGTCGTCGAGATCGACCTGCTGCGACAAGATCTGCATCGGCAGCACGATGCCCGCTTCGCCGGCGTCGCCCTCGATGGCGTCCAGCTCGCGGCCGAGTCGCGCGATGTCCGACGAGGTGGCCTCCACCGAGAGGCGGGCCTCCTCGCGCGTCAGGCCGGCGGCCAGGGCCTGGCGCATCTGCGTCGCCATCTGCAGCCGGCGGCGCAGCTGCGCGGTCGCGGTGGCCAGCCAGCGTCGACAGAGCTGCAAACGCAGCGCGTCGTCGCGCGCAACGGCCGCCAGGGCCGTTGGATCCACGCCGACCGCCTGCACCGGTGCGACCATGCGTGCCGAGCTCTTCGCCATCGGTGACCTCCAGCGCCCGCGAGTGCGAATCCGGGCCCGGGCAATGTAGCACGCATCGCCGCGTCGCGCGCCAGCCTCGCAGTCCACTGGCATGGTAGCGGAATCGCATCTCGACGCTGGCCGTCCGCAGAGCAATCCGGTACTAGGGCGCCAGGGCCGCGTCTCGGCCCAAGAGGCAGCCATGCATCACGTCGGCACAGCTCTGTTGCACATCGCCTTCGTCGTCACGCTGCTGTCGGCGGCGAGCTCGATGCTTGGCGCGCGGCTGCGCAACGCGACGCTGCTCGAGGTGGGCCGGCAGACCATGCTCGGCGGCTGGCTCGTCTGGCTGGCCATGAGCGCGGCGCTGATCTACGGCCTCGTCACCCACGACTTCGCCAACAAGTACATCGCGGCCTACACCGATCGCGACATGCCCTTCGCCTACCTGATGGCCGGCTTCTGGGGCGGCGAGAAGGGGGCGCTGCTGTTCTGGACGGCCGTGCTCTCGACCTTCTCGGTCGCCTCGATCCTGCGCAACAAGACGCAGGAGCCCGTGTTCCTGGGCTGGGCCGGTGGCATCCTGCAGTCCGCGATCCTGTTCTTCGCCGCGTTGATGGTCTACGAGTCCGACCCCTTCGAGCTGTTCCAGAGCAGCGTCGGGCCTGCCGACGGCAAGGGGATGAACCCGCTGCTGCAGAACCCGTTCATGTCGATCCACCCGCCGTCGATGCTGACGGGCTACATGACCTTCACCGTGCCGTTCGCGTTCGGCGCCGCGGCGCTGATCACCGGCAAGCTCGACAGCCAGTGGATCCGCGACACGCGTCGCTGGACGCTGGTGTCGTGGATCTTCCTGACGGTCGGCCTGATCCTCGGCGGCGCCTGGGCCTACCAGGAGCTCGGCTGGGGCGGCTTCTGGATGTGGGATCCGGTCGAGAACGCCGGCCTGATCCCGTGGTTCACCGCGACGGCCTTCTTGCACTCGGTGATGATCCAAGAGCGCCGCAACATGCTCAAGCGCTGGAACGCGGTGCTCGTGTGCCTGACGTTCCTGCTGACGATCTTCGGCACCTTCTTGACCCGCAGCCAGCTGATCGACTCGGTCCACGCCTTCGCCGACTCGACCCTTGCGCCCTGGTTCCTCTGGTACATGGCCGTGATCACCGCCATCTCCATCGGGTTGCTCGCCTGGCGCTGGCAGGCGCTGCGCTCCGAGGCCGACCTCGACAGCATGGTCAGCCGCGAGGCGTTCTTCGTGCTCAACAACGTGCTGCTGGTCGGCTGCGCGTTCATCGTCATCTGGGGCACGCTCTTCTCGAAGATCAGCGAAGCCGAGGCCTTCCGCGCCGGCTACAACGGCGTCGCCAACGCGCTGGTCGCGATCGGCCTGCCGGTCGAGCCGCTCGCCGGCCCGGTGCAGCTCGGTGAGGCCTGGTTCAACCGCGTCATGACGCCGATCGGCCTGCTCCTGCTGCTGCTGACCGGCGTCGGCCCGCTGGTGCCGTGGCGCCGGGCCACCCGGGCCAACCTCGAGCGCAACATCGCGCGGCCGATGGTGATCTCGTCGCTCGTCACGCTGCTGCTGGTGCTCGCCTGGGCCGCCCGCAGCCTGGTGCGCGCCGCCGACGACGCCCACAGCACGATCGGCGACGCGATCGGCCCCTGGCTCGACGGCGTCGGCCGCACCGAAGCGTATGGCGTGCTCGCGGTCTGGTTCTCGGTCTTCGTCACCGCCAGCATCGCCCGCGAGTTCTACCTGGGCACGGCGGCGCGCATCCGCAGCAAGGGTGAGCCCGCCTGGCTGGCCCTGACGACGTTGACCCTGCGCAACAAGCGTCGCTACGGCGGCTACGTCGTCCACCTCGGCATCGTCTTCGCCTTCCTCGCCTTCACCGGCAACGCCTTCCGCATCTACCGCCCCGAGGTCGCGCTCGAGCCCGGCGACCGCACCGACGTCGGCCAATACGGTCTGGTGCACAGCGACTCGAGTCTCGGCTGGGAGTCCGACGGCGCCTACGTCTGGCAGCGATCGAAGGTCCACGTCCTCGAGCGCGACCAGCAGATCCCGGCTGATGTCGTCGAGGCCGTCCGCGCTGTCGCCGCCCGCGAGGCGCCTTCGGTGCAGGCCGACGTCACGCCCGGCTCGGCCAAGCTGGCGCTGCGCTTCGAGGATGACCAGCAGGCACGTCGCTTCGCCGAGGTCGCGTTCGCCCGCCGCCTGGCCCACGCCGTGCGGGTGCTGCCGAGCCGGGATCCCGCGCTGCTCGAGCTCGACCTGGCCGACGAGTCCTTGCGCATCGCCCAGGTCGCGCCGCGGCTGGTGATGACCGTGTTCCAGGAGACGCGGCAGCACTTCGAGCGCCGGTCGTCGCTGCGCGCGACGGTCAAGACCGTGCCGGGCCAGTCGCGCTACGAGGTCCGCTTCGAGCGCGCCGAGGATCGCGCGCAGTTCGTGCAGTGGATGTCCGCCGAAGTGCCGCCGTCGATCGCGTGGATGCGCTACGCTGACAAGGCCAGCCGCCCGGGCGCCGCGCTGGTCGACGTCGTCCCCGCGGGCGTCGGCCTGGTGCTCGTGCCCGAGGTCCGCTTCTACGCCAAGCACTCCTCGCCGACGACGGAGGTGGCGATCCAGTCGACGTTCGAGCACGACCTCTACCTGGCGATGCGGCCACAGCAGGGCACGACCTTCATCACGCTGCTGGCGATCGTGTTCCCCTTCGTCAGCTTCTTGTGGCTCGGCGCGGTGACGATGCTCTTTGGCGCCGCGATCGCGATGTGGCCGACCGGCGCGCCGGCGCGTGCGACGCAGGGATCGGGCGCCCACGGCGGCGGTGGCCGCGGTGGCGCTGGCCCTGACGATGTCCCCGGGGACGCCGCATGCCTGCCGCCCTTGGCCTCGGCGCGCGTGGCGACCGGCGCCAGCCCCGACGCGAGCTAGGCCCGTCGAGCCCGATCCCCTTGGCCTTGCCGCGCTAGAGTCCGCGCTGGATCTCGACCGTCTCGAGGCTGATCGGGCCCTGGGCGCGCGCGAGCCTGGCCAGGACCTCGAGATCCCGGCATGTCCCGATGCGGACGTAGCGATCGCGCCACTGTGGCTTGGGCGTCAGCGCGATCTGCACACGCGCCGACGCCGTGCCGGGGCCGTCGTGGTCGAGCACCAGCGCGCCGCGATCGTCGAAGGTCTCGTCGATGTCGAGCTCGTCGTCGATGCGCAGGCCGCTGCCCGCAGCCTGTCGCCCGGAGCCGACCAGGACCTTGCCCTCGTCGCGGATGTCGAAGCTGGAGCCGTCGTAGAAGGGGCGCGCCTTCCACACCCTGGGGCCGTCGCCGTTGGCCACGAGCGCCGCGACCTTGCCACGCGCCAGGGCGACGAAGAGCGCGACGCTATGGGGCGCACGCGTCTCGGCCAGCTCGCAGCGGAAGCTGCCGAGCTTGGTCTCGAACACCGCGACCAGCGGGCCTGTGCCGCGCAGGCCAGCGGTCGCTTCGGCCAGCGCCGGCAGGCTCGCGGGGCCGCCGGGGGGCGCGCCGGGGCTGAGGTGGCCATCGGCGATCGGCACCGTGTCGGCGAGCAGGTCGAGGCGCCAGCGCTCCTGCTCGAGGTAGAACGTCAGCGTCCGCCGCCGCCCCTGGGATTCGAGCTCCAGCAGCGCGCGGCCGCCGTCAAAACGCAGGCGACGTGGCTCGCCGGCGAGACGCTGGTGCAGCGTGCGCGGCGCCATCGGCACCAGGAGCCGATCCCGCTCGGACAGCCGATCGAGCGTGCGGGCGCTGAGCCATTGCGGCAGCTGGCGGACCTCGCCGACGCTGGCGAGCTGCCGCAGGCGGCCAAGCACGACGCCGAGCGGCTCGGCGGACGCGGGCTCTCGGCCGACGCGCTCGACCTTGTCGAGGGCGACCACCTTCCAGGGCACGAACGCGTCGGCGTTCTGCGCTGCGCCGGCCTTGGTCGTCGTGGCCGCGCTCTGGGCCGCGGGGCCCGTCGCCGGTGTGCTTGCGCCAGGGCTCGCTGTGGCAGACGGGCTCGCTGTGGCAGACGGGCTCGCTGGGGCAGACGCGCTCGCTGGGGCAGACGCGCTCGCCAGGATGCCGGCCGCCGACTGCTGCGACGCGCTCGCCACCTCCGCAGCGGCCACCTCCGCAGCGGTCGACGAGGACGCCAGGTCGGCCGGCTCCGGCTCGTCGGTGAACGTCGCGCCGATCCATCGCTCGCCCTCGACCCAGAGCTCGTCGACCTCGGCGCAGCCCGGCGCGAGCGGCGACGAAAGGACCAGCCCCAGGACCATACGGGCGAGCGCGCGTCGTGGCGGTGCTTCCGAGGCCTGACGTTGCTGGGCGGTCGACGTGATCATGGGCCGCAGCATACGGCGTGGCGACCGAGGTGCCCAGGGTGACCACGGCGCCAAGACGCGGTGCCGGACGACGCGGCATGCACGATGGCTGGGCGCCGCCTTTGCCTGGGCCGGGGCCTGGGCTAGGCTCGACGCCCTGGGAGGCCCCGTGCCCGATCGAGACGATCCGCAACGCGATGTTCGCGACCCTGGCTCTGCGCGCGCGGCGACGGCGAGAACGCCCGGTTGTCGCGTCGTGCTCGGCATCGACCCCGGCACGATCAAGCTCGGCTGGGCCGTGCTCGCCTTCGAGGGCGCGCGTGTCTGGCGCCTGGCGAGCGGCGTGTTGCGTCCCCCGGCGCGCGAGAGCCGGCCGGTGCGCCTCGGCATCCTGCTGACGCAGCTGACCGAGCTCTTCGACCTGCACCGGCCCCACGCCGTCGCCGTCGAGACCGCCTTCGTCCGCGCCGACCCGCGCGCGGCGCTGGTGCTCGGCGAGGCCCGCGGCCTGCCGATGGCGCTGGGCGCGGCGCGTGGCCTCGCGGTGATCGAGCTGTCGCCGTCCGAGGTCAAGCGCGCCGTCGTCGGCCGCGGCCGCGCGACCAAGGAGCAAGTGCAAGAGATGGTGCGGATCCAGCTGCAGCTCGCGACGCTGCCGGCCGAGGACGAGGCCGACGCCATCGCCGTGGCCCTGACCGCGTTGCAGCAGCTGCGGCCGCTCGGGGCGCAGCTCGCGGCGGCGCGGCCGGCGCCCGCGGTGGCCAAAGCGTCACCCGGCGACGCGCCGATGACGTCGGGCAGGGCCTACTACGCCGCCGTGCTCGCGGCGGCGCGCGGACGAAAAGGAGGCGCTCGATGATCGGCATGCTGCGCGGCGTGGTCGCTGGCCGCGAAGAGGGCGGCGTCCTGCTCGATGTGCACGGCGTCGGCTGGCTCGTCGCCTGCGCGGCCCGGGATCTCGACGCGATGGTCGAGGGCGAGTCGCGGACGCTGCTGATCCACACCATCGTCCGCGAAGACGCCATCGCCCTGTACGGCTTCCTCAACGCGCCGGCCAAGGAGCTCTTCGTCGCCCTGCTGACCGTGTCCGGCCTCGGGCCCAAGGGCGCGATGGCGTTGCTCAGCGAGCTCGAGCCCGCCGCGCTCGCCCGCGCCATCCACGACGGCGACGTCCGCGCCTTGTGCCGCGCCAAGGGCGTCGGCAAGCGCACCGCAGAGCTGATCGTCGTCAACCTGCGCGAGCGCATCCCCGCGTCGTACGCGGTCGCCAGCCTGGGTGCCCCGGCGCGCGCGGTTGCGCCCAAGACGTCGGTCGCCAGCGACGTCGCCAGCGCGTTGACCAACCTCGGCTTCCGGGCCGCCGACGCCGACGCCGCCATCGCCGCTGCTCTCGCCGAACGCGGCGACGCTTCCGATGCGTTCGACCTGCTGCTACGGTTGTCGCTCGCGCGCCTCCGCCGCGACGGGAAGGGTGCTCGATGAGTCACGATCCGGCAGCCGTGTTGCTCGGGGAGGCCGCGCCGGCCGACCGCAACCCCGATCGCGCGCTGCGGCCCAAGACCTTCGACCAGTACGTCGGTCAGCGCGCGCTGCTGAGCAACCTCGAGGTCTTCATCGGCGCCGCGCGTCGCCGCCGCGAACCGCTCGACCATATGCTCTTCTGCGGGCCGCCCGGCCTGGGCAAGACCACGCTGGCGCACCTGATCGCCGACGCGATGGGCGTCCGCCTCGTCGTGACCTCGGGCCCCGCCATCGAGAAGAAGGGCGACCTCGCCGGCGTGCTGACCGGCCTCGAAGAGGGCGACATCCTCTTCATCGACGAGATCCACCGCCTGAGCGCCATCGTCGAGGAGAACCTCTACCCGGCGATGGAGGACTACCGCTTCGACATCGTCGTCGGCGACGGCCCGCACGCGCGCACGGTCAAGCTGCCGCTCGCTCCTTTCACGCTGCTCGGCGCGACGACGCGGACGGGCCTGCTGACCGGGCCGCTGCGGGATCGCTTCGGCTACGTCGCTCGCCTCGAGTACTACACGCCGGACGAGCTGCGCGTCGTCGTCGGCCGCTCGGCCGCCTCGTTGGGCGTCGACATCGACGAGGACGGCGCCATGGAGATCGCGCGGCGCTCGCGGGGCACGCCACGCATCGCCAACCGCCTGTTGCGTCGGGTGCGCGATTTCGCCGAGATGGCGGGCACGCCGACCATCGGCAGCCCGCTGGCCAGCAGGGCGCTCGACGCGCTCGAGGTCGACAAGGTCGGCTTCGGCCCGATGGACCTCGCGTACCTGCGCGCGCTCTGCGAGACCTTCGCCGGCGGCCCGGTGGGCGTCGAGACGATGGCCGCCGCGCTCTCGGAGCCGCGTGACACGCTCGAGGACGTCTACGAGCCCTACCTGATCCAGCAGGGCTTCGTCGCCCGCACCGCGCGCGGCCGCATCGCGCTCGACGCCGCGTTCCGCCACCTGGGCCTGCGCCGTCCGCCTGGCCGCGGCGACGGTGGACAGCCCGAGCTCTTCGAATGAGCGAGGCCGCCAGGGCCGTCGCCACCGCGTTGCAGGGTGAGGACGGAGCGCTGCGGTTGAGCCTGCGCGTGCAGCCCGGGGCTCGTCGCAGTGGCTTCGTCGGCGTCTGGCAGGAGCGCCTGCGCCTGGCGGTCGCCGCGCCTCCGGTCGACGGCAAGGCCAACGAGGCTGTCGAGCGCGCCATCGCGGAGATCTGCGACCTGCCCCGCCGGGAGGTGCAGCTGGTCGCCGGGCTGGCCAGCCGCGACAAGGTCGTCGCCATCGCCGGCCAGCGGGCCGACGTCGCCGCGGCCCTGGAGCGCGCGCTCACCGCGGCGATCGGGCCCTGAGCCTCTGGTGGGAGCCGCCCGCTCCGTCGGGTTTGCGCGCGACCGCGCCGACGGCTCGCAGAAGGAACGTGTGGACCGCTTGCTCGCTGGCGATTGCACGGGCTACCCTCGCCCGCGCGGGCAGTTCGGTGTCCGCACACAGGAGTGCGCCTGATGGGCTTTGACCCCTTTGCCCCCATGGACGACGAGCTCCCGGTTGGCTCCCTGGTCGATACCCTGTACCGCATCGTCCGCCTGGTCGGGCGCGGCGGCATGGGCGAAGTCTACGAGGCAGAAGACATCCGGCTCGGTCGCTCGGTCGCGCTCAAGGTCTTGCGCAGCGATCTCGCCCGCCAGCTCCAGGCGGACGAGCGGTTCTTGCAAGAAGCCCGGATCCTCGCGCGCCTGCGCTCGCCGTTCGTCGCGACGGTCTACTCGATTGGCGCGACCGAGCAGGGCAAGACCTACATCGCGATGGAGTTCATCGACGGTGACTCGCTCGGCGACCTGCTGGACCGCGAGCGCTGGCTGCCGATCCGTCGCGCGGTGCTCGTGGCCAAGCGCGTCTGCGAGGCGCTGATCGAGGCGCACGGCAACGGCATCGTCCACCGCGACCTCAAGCCCGACAACATCCTGCTCACCCGCATCGGCTCGGTCGAGGACTACGTCAAGGTCGTCGACCTCGGCCTCGCCAAGCACATCCAATCGGCCGGCTCGAGCGCCAATCCGCGCCTGACGCAGGCCCGCCTGGTCCTCGGCACGCCGGCCTACATGAGCCCGGAACAGGCCGCTGGCCAGGACGTCGGGCCGCGCAGCGACCTCTACGCCCTCGGTGCCATCTTCTACGAGATGATGACCGGCTTCCTGCCCGTCGACGGCGAGACGCCGCAGGACTTCCTGCGCGCGCACCAGCTGCAGGCTCCGGTGCCGCTGCGCCAGCGCCGGCCGGACCTCGTCTTCCCCAGCGAGCTCGAGGCCTTCATCCAGCGCGTGCTCGCGAAGTCGCCGGACGATCGGCCGGCGGACGCCCGCGAGCTGCTGCAGGAGATCGAGCGCTTCGAGCATACCGCGACCGAAAAGCGCGCCACCCGGCAGTCGCCCGTCGGCCGCGGCACCCGCACGCGTCGCTCCAGCCACGTCGGTCCGCTGCTCGACGCCCTCGACGAGCGGCTGGATCGCGCCCGTGAGCGCGTGCGCCTGGAGCTCTGCGGCGTCGTCTCGCGCAGCCGTGGCGCGCTCTACGAGGCGCTCGACGCGTTCGCCCTCGCCAGCATCGACCGCGCAGAGCCGCCGGAGATCGTGCGCGTCCGCATCCCGCCGCCGGACGATCGCGTCCCGCTGACGGCCCTGTTCGAGGACGTGCGCGCCCGCGCCGGGGTCTTCGACGACGATCCGCCGCCGCTGGCCCGGCGCAAGATGCTGGCCTGGGCCCAGGGCAACTTCGCCGATCAGCCGGGCCGCGCCAGCCAGGTCGCCCACCTGCTCGGCATGTTCCTCGGCGTCGACTTCCCCGACTCGCCGCACCTCAGCCACGCCCGGGCCGTGCCCGAAGTTGCGCGCGTCGCCGCCGGCAGCGCGCTGGGCGACTCGTTCCGCGCCATCGCCGGCCGCGGTTCGCTCGTGCTCGTCATCGAGCGCGTCGAGTTCCTGACGGTCAGCGAGCGCGGCTTCTTGCGACGGCTGGTGCGCCAGCTCGGCGCGACGCCGGTGCTCGTGATCTTCGCCTGGGTCGGCCCGCAGGACGAGCCACCGAGCGAGCTCGCCGAGCTGCTGCCGCCCGGTTCTGCGCTTCGCGTGACGCCACCCGAGGTCCCGGCGCCCGAGGCCTTGACCGACCACAACCTGCGCGCGCTGCTCAACGCCATCGTCCGCCTCGGCACGCCGATCTGGCCGGGCCTGCTGGCCGCTGCGGTCGGCCGCCGGGTCGACGCCGACCTCGATCGCCTGGTCGGTTGCGGCGCGCTGCGGCTGCAGAGCGGCAGCCGCATCTGCGACGAGAGCGAGTACCTGCTCGGTGAATTCCCCAGCGGCATCACGCACGAGGCGGCCCGCACCGAGCTCGACCTCGAGCGCGCCCTGGCCTGGCTCTACGCCCGTTCGCGCGAGCGGCCGCAGCTCTGGGCCCGGCGCATCGGCCACCTCGAGGCCGCCGCAGGCCGCTCGGTGCTCGCCGCGCGCCACACCCGCGAAGCTGCCGAGATGAGCTACGCGCTGGGTGCGCTCGAAGAGGCCAACGAGTCGTTCGAGGAGGCGCGCCGCCTCGCCTCGGAGATCTCGACCGACGCCGACCGCGACGCTGCGGCGACGGCGATGGCCGAGGCCTCGCTGGGCCTGGTGCGCGGCTTGCTCGATCGCATGGCCTGGGAGGACGCGGCCGATCGCGCCCGCGATGCCATCGAGGCGCTGCGTTCGCTCGACGCGCTCGACGAGGAGCTCTGGTTCCGCCTCGGCGCGCCGCTGCTGTCCGCGTGGGCCACGGCCGAGATCCGCTGCGGCCTCGCCGCCGAGGTGGTCGAGCCGCTGGAGCGCCAGATCGCCGCGATCGAGGCCAGCGGCCTGCCGATGGCGATGGCGCGGCTGCCGAACCTTCGCCTCGCGCTCGGCGAGGCGCTCGCGGCGACCAACCGCACCGAGACCGCCATCACCTGCTGGCTCAAGGCGCTGGGCGAGCTGCCGATCGAGCCCGATTTCTCGCTCTCGGCGGACCTCGCGATGCGCTTGTCCGACGGCTATCGCGCCATCGACCAGTCCGAGCGCGCCGTGCTGCACGCGCGCAAGGCGTTGGCGGCCGCGCGCAACGCACGCGACCTCGTCCGCGAGGCCGAGGCGCTGCGGGCATTGGCCCTGGCCCTGCGCACGATGGGCGAGCTCGACGACGCCGAGGCCCAGCTCGGCGAGGCGCAGAACGCCCTCGGCCGCGTTGATCGCCCGGCGCTCTCGGCCGAGATCTCGGTGCTGCTCTCGGCGATCTTGATGGCTCGTGGTGCCGCCGACGAAGCCGACGCGGCGCTGGCCAAGGCGTGCCGCGCCTTCGCCGCCTTGACCGACCTGCGCGGCCTGGCCGACGCGCTGCGCAAGCGTGGCGAGGTCCAGATGAGCCAGGGCGCGTGGCAGCGTGCGCTGGCGTTCGCCGAGGAGGCCGCGCGTCAGGCCGTGCTCTGCTCGGACGTGGCCATGCAGTCGCGCGCCCTGCTGCTCGCTGCACGCGCTGCAGCGGCGGCCGGTGACGCCGGTCAGGCCCACCGCGCCCTCGAGTCGGCGTTCCAGCTGGTCGTCAGCGACGAGCGCCTGGTCGAACGCCTCGACTGCATGGTGACGCTGGCCGACCTCATCGAGGCCGAGGTGCTGACGTCAGAGCGCGGCGTGCGCTCCCTGCTGCAAGAGGCCTATGACATCGCGCACAGCGGTGGCATGACCGCGCAAGCCGAGACGCTGCAGCGCCGCCTGCGGGCCATGCCGTAGCGACGTCGTCCAACGACGCTGCCCGGCAGCTCGGCCCGGCAGCTCGGCCCGGCAGGCAGCCCAACAGCTCAGCCCGGCGACGGCACCGATTCGAGCAGGCCGATCAGCCAGGACTCGACGAGCTCGCGCTCCGGCGTGCCACCCGCGTGGCCCGCAGGCAAGACGCGATGGCCCGCCACCGCGACGAACACGCGCTGCACATCGTCCGGCGTCGCGAAGTCCCGGCCGTTGACCATCGCCACGCCCTGCACCGCGCGATAGAAGCCGATCGCCGCGCGCGTCGACAAGCCGAGGTCGAAGCGCGCCGGATCGCGCGTGCGTTCCACCAGCGTCATCAGGTAGTCGAGGATCTCGTCGGCGACGCGGACTTGCGTCGTGGCCTCGATCATGGACCGGACCCAGGCCTCATCGCCGAGAACCGGCACACCGTCGAGCTTCGCCGGGGCGCCGTGCTGCCGCACCAAGGAGCGCTCGGTCTCGCGCGCCGGGTAGCCGATCGACAGGCGGAACAAGAAGCGGTCGAGCTGCGACTCGGGCAGCGGGTAGGTGCCGTGATGTTCGCGCGGGTTCTGCGTCGCGAGCACCAGGAACGGCCAGGGCAGGGCGTGGGTCTGGCCGTCGACCGTCACATGGCCCTCGGCCATCGACTCCAGCAGCGCCGATTGGGTGCGCGGGGTCGTCCGGTTGATCTCGTCGGCGAGCAGGACGTGGCAGAAGATCGGTCCCGGCTGGAACTCAAAGCGCGACTGTTCGCCGTTCCAGATGCCGACGCCGGTGATGTCGGCAGGCATCAGGTCGCTGGCGAACTGGATGCGCTGGTGCGAGAGCCCGAGCACACGCGCGAAGGTCCGCGCCAGCGTCGTCTTGCCGACGCCGGGGACGTCCTCGAGCAGCACATGGCCCCGCGCGAGGATGGCGGCCATCGTCAGCTCGATGACCGGACGCTTGCCGCGAAACACCTCGGCGACCGCCGCGATCACCGCCTGCGCGCGCCGGGCGGCCTCGGCGACGTCGGCAGGTTGCAGCGAGCCGGCGTCTCGGACACCCGGCTGGCGCGCGTCGACGGGGGTGGGGTGGTTCACGGCGTTCCTCCTGGCGTGGCCGTGGCGGGCCGGCAGGTCGCGGTCGCGCGTTGCACGGCCAGCTTGGACTCGACCGCGGCGCGATCGATGGCCTCTTCGGTCAGATGCAGCCCAGCGCTGTGAAGATCGTGGGCGATGGCGGCCCGCACCGCGCCGACGTCGCGCTGATGGGCGCAGGCGGCACGAACCAGCGCCCGCACCACGATCGTGCGGGCCAGGGTCTCCTCGGCGCCGACGCGATCGCCGTTGCCGGCGTCGTCGCTCTGCGATCGCGCCAGATCGACCGCACGCGCGGCCTCGTCGAAGGCTCGCTCGCAGTAGCCGGACGAGAGCAGGATCTCCGCGACGTTGCGGCGCAGGGCGACCAGGCGCGGCGCCAGGGCGATGGCCCGCTCCAGCACCTCGAGGGCGGCGCGTGCGTCGCCGTTGGCGTCCAGCGCAACGGCGAGCAAGTTCAGGATCGCCACGTCGTCGGCCGCGATCGCGGCGGCGCGCTGCAGCGCCAGGACCGCCAGCGCCGGCTTGCCGCCGTCGAGGCGCAAGGTGCCGAGCAAGATCAGCGCGTGCACATGGTTGGCGTCGATCGCCAGCAGCCGCTCGAGGTGCGCGATCGCCGCGGCATGCTCGCCCATCGCGGCCTGGACCCGGGCGAGCTCGAGCCATCCGGCCGGCGCCGCCGGGGCCACCTCCGTCGCGCGCTTCGCCGCCTCGAGCGCCTGCGGCAGGCGCCCGCGGGCGAGCAGGGCGCGGGCGTAGACCGCCAGCAGCGGACCGTGGTCTGGTTGGCTCTTGAGCGCCGCCGCCGCCGCTGAGCTCGCCAAGGCCGCGTTGCCCTGGCCCAACAGCAGCTCGGCCAGGCGCAGGGCCGCGCCGACGTCGTCGGGGTGCTTGCGCAGGACATCGGCGTAGGCGCGCATCGCCTCGTCCGGGTTGCCGGCGCCGTCGTGGGCGCGGGCCAGGGCGGCGACGATGCGATCGTCATCGGGCCATTGGGTTCGCGCCCGCTCGAGGCGACTCACCGCCTCGGCGTACTGGCCGCCGCGCATCGCGATCTCTGCGGCGAGCAGGATCGCGTCGCGATCGCCGGCGTCGGCGTCGGGTCGGATGGCCTCGTCGGCCTCGCGCAGCCTGCCTTGGTCCAGCGCCTGCTGGGCCCGTTGCAGCGCGCTCAACGTCGGTCCTGCCCGCTGGGGCGCGCCGCAGCCGACCAGGATCGTCAGCAGCGCGGCCCCGACGAAGGCGCACGCGCCGAAGCGACGCAGGGGCAGCCCCGTCGCCGGGCCGTCGACCGTGGGCTTGCTCCTGGGGCGGAGGGTGTCGTGGCTCAACGCTTCAGGCCCCAGCGGATCTTGTTCTGCTCGACGGCCTCGGCGCTCGGGGCCGGCTTGTGCACGATGCGGCCGTGCTCGTCGCGGCCGAGCTGCGCGACCTCGAACCGCTTCGGCTCGTTCTCGCAGCGGGCGTTGAGCGCGACGTCGTCGGCGAAGACCTCTGGGATCTCCTGGTCTTCGTAGATCGCCTGCCACGGACATTCCGGCTCGCAGGCGCTGCAGTTGATGCACTCGGTCGGGTGGATGTAGAGCTGCGGCGGATGGTCAGCGTCAGGCTCGCCCTTGAACACATAGATGCATTCGACAGGGCAGACCTCGACGCAGCCCATGTCCAAGCAGTCGCGACACATTCGCGTGATCACATACGCCATGGTCAGGAGCTCCGTCTGTTGGACCCGACACCCCGGCGGAGCCTACCGTCGAAGGCCGCCGGGCGACAAGCGGCCCAGGCGATCTGACCCGACATTGCGACCTGTTCCGGTTCCGCGCGGTCGCGGCCTGCTGGTGCCCGGGCGTCACGACGGGGGTTGCCGGCCATCGGGCCGGGCTGGCATGGTGGGCACGGCATGAATCGAATCCGCCGTCGGCGCGTTGTGCCGATGCGGACGCGACTGCCGCCTCGGAGGGTTCTCATGGCTGCCACCTCACCGACATCGCGAACGACCCTGCTCGTTGCAGGCCTGGTCCTGCTCGTCACGAGCGCCTGCGGGCCGATGTACTACCAACAGGATCCCGGCTACTACGGTGCCAGCGCCGGCCAGACCCAGGATCCGACGATCGCCTACGGTGAACTCGGCGCCTACGGCTCCTGGTCGTGGTCGTCGCAGTGGGGCCGCGTCTGGATCCCCTACGCCAACCGCACCCCCGGCTGGCGCCCCTACACCGTCGGCTCCTGGGTCTACACCGACTACGGCTGGACCTGGAACTCGTCCGAACAATGGGGTGCCTCGACCTACCACTACGGTCGCTGGGGCTGGGAGGCGCAGCTCGGTGGCTGGGTCTGGGTCCCCGGGTACGTCTGGGCGCCGGCGTGGGTCTCGTGGCGCTCCGGCGGCGGCTGCGTCGGCTGGGCGCCGATCGGCCCCTCGGGCGTCGTCTACACCAGCCAGAGCTACTGGGTGTTCGTCCAGCAGCAGCACATCCACGCGACCAACGTGCACACGGTCGTGATCTCGTCGCAGCAGGTGCCGACCATCTACAACCAGACGGTCATCATCGGCGACCGTGCCCGCATCCGCGACGGACGCGGCGGCGCCGTCGCCTACAACGCCGGCCCCGCGCCGCGCGTGGTGCAAACCTGGACCGGGCAGCCCGTGCAGCCGCGGCAGGTCGCGACGATCCCGAGCGCAGTGCCGCGTGCCGCGCCCCCGGCCCGCAACGGTGCGTCCAGCTACCAGCCCGGCCCGCGCGACACGGCCCCTGGCTACCAGCCCGCGCCGCGCAACGGCTCGCCCGGCTACCAGCCTGCGCCGCGTACCTCCGCTCCGGCCTACCAGCCCGGCCCGCGCGACACGGCGCCGGGCTACCAGCCTGCGCCGCGCAACGCCTCGCCCGGCTACCAGCCTGCGCCGCGCAACGCCTCGCCCGGCTACCAGCCTGCGCCGCGCA
>CAZPHC010000006.1:30227-219749 GCA_964586155.1 uncultured Enterobacteriaceae bacterium
GGCTACCAGCCTGCGCCGCGCAACGCCTCGCCCGGCTACCAGCCTGCGCCGCGCAACGCCTCGCCCGGCTACCAGCCGAGCCCGCGCAACAGCTCGCCGGGCTACCAGCCGGCGCCGCGTCCTGCGCCCAGCTACCAGCCGACGCCGCGTCCCGCGCCGAACTACGAGCAGCCCGCGCCTCGTCCCGCGCCGAACTACCAGCAGCCTGCGCCGCGGCCTGCCCCCAGCTACCAGCCCGGCGCGTCGGCCCCGTCGGCCAACCGCAGCGCCCCCTACGCGGTGCAGCCGCGTAGCAACAACGGCGGTTCGTCGCGCTCGTCGAGCCGGTCCAGCTCCTCGAGCAGCTCGAGCAGCTCGTCGAATTCCCGCGGCGATTCGCGTGGCGGTGGCCGCGCCAGCCCCGGCCCGGCGATCCGCCGCTAGCGACGGGGGCGGCCCGGCCAGCCTTCGCCGCGCCGCCGCCATGCCCGCCCTCGCTGCCGTCTCGATCTCGCGCAGCCAACAGCCCGACCCTTCCGGCCGATTCGGGCTTGGATTCCCAAGCACGCTCTGCTAGCTAGCCCCAGTCGGCGCGATGGCCGCTGGCGTGGAGGCTTGTGATGGCAGACTTCATGACACTCTCTCGGCACATCCTGCAGCGCGAGCGCCAACACCGCGAAGCTACAGGTGACTTCACGATCCTGCTCAGCCACATCGCCACCGCCACCAAGGTCGTGTCGCGCCAGGTCTCGCGCGCGGGCCTGATCAACGTGCTCGGCAAGACCGGCGAGACCAACGTCCAGGGCGAAGAGGTCCAGAAGCTCGACGTGATCGCCAACGACATGCTCATCAGCCTGCTCGACGACCTGCCGATGGTCGCCGCGCTCGCCTCCGAAGAGGAGGACGACTTCCTGCCGACGCGCGCTGGCCGCATCATGGGCCGCTACCTCGTCTGCTTCGACCCGCTCGACGGCTCGTCGAACATCGACGTCAACGTCACGATCGGCACGATCTTCTCGATCTTCCGCCGCCCCGAGGTCGGGCGCGAGGCGCGGGTCGAGGACTTCCTGCAGCCAGGCTCCGAGCTCGTGGCCGCCGGCTACGCCGTCTACGGCAGCTCGACGATGTTCGTCTACACCAACGGCCAGACCGTCGACGGCTTCACGCTCGACCCGGGCGTCGGCGAATATCTGTTGAGCCACCCGGAGATGCGCATCCCCGACCGCGCCCGCTGCATCTCGGCCAACACCAGCAACCGTGGCCTTTGGTCCGAGGGCACCCGCGCCTTCATCGATCTGGTCACCGACCACCGCGAGCCGCGCTACGCCAAGACCACGACCCGCTACATCGGCTCGCTGGTCGCGGACTTCCACCGCAACCTGATCTACGGCGGCATCTTCCTCTACCCCGGCGACAGCGTCTCGCCCAACGGCAAGCTGCGCCTGCTTTTTGAGGCCCAGCCGCTGGCGATGATCGTCGAGGCGGCCGGTGGCGCCGCCAGCGACGGCAAGCAGCGCATCCTCGACATCGTCCCGGACGGCCTGCACGCGCGCTGCCCGCTCATCATCGGCGGCAAGTCCGACGTCGAGCGCTTCGATGCCTGCGAGGCGGCTCATGGCGCAGGCTGACGCGCTGACCCACCTCGACGCGAGCGGCGCCGCCCACGTCGTCGACGTCGGCGCCAAGGCCGAGACGGCGCGCGGGGCCGTCGCCGTCGCCAGCGTGGTCATGTCCGGGGCTGCCTTCGCCGCGGTGCGTGACGCGACGCTGAAGAAGGGCGACGCCATCGCCGTGGCCCGGATCGCGGGCATCTCGGCCGCCAAGCGCACCGCCGACCTGATCCCGCTCTGCCATCCGCTGCGGATCTCGTCGATCGCGGTGGACATCCAGCTCGACGAGACCACGTCCAGCGCGAGGATCCGCGCCAAGGTCGAAGCGATGGATCGCACGGGCGTCGAGATGGAGGCGCTGACGGCCGCCAGCGTCGCGGCGCTGACGATGTACGACATGATCAAGGCGGTCGATCGCGCCGCCCGCATCGAAGGGCTGCGCGTCGTCGAGAAATGGGGCGGCCGCACGGGCCATCATCGCCTGGAGCCATGAGCGCCAAACGCCGCCAGGATCGGCTGAGCACCGCAGAGACGCTCGCGCTGCTGCGCCTGTGGGCGCGCGCGACCAAGAGCTCGGTGCAGCGGGCGCAGCGGCTCGTCGTCGCGTTGGGCCGGGATCTCGAGCGCGCCGAGGACGCGTCGGCGCTGCGCCAGGCCGGCGAGGTGCTCAAGATCCAGGCCAGGCTGGTGCCGCGCGGCGCCGACCGCGTCGTGCTGACCTTCCCGTGGCTGCCTGATGAGCCGATCGAGGTGCCGCTGCAGCGCGACCTCAGCCCGCAGGCCAACGCCGACCGCTTGTTTCGCCGCGCGCGTGGCCTCGAGCGTGCGCGGGCCGAGATCGCCGCGCGATGGGACGAGGCCGTCAGCCGGCAAGAGGCGCTGTCGCCCTGGCCGGCGCGCCTGCAGGCCCTGATCGCCGAGCTCGACGCCGAGATGCGCGGCCAGGACGCTGCGGCCACGCCTGAGACCCCGGCGCCCTCCTGTCCGCCGCCGCTGGCCGAGGCCGCACGTGAGGCGATCGCCGCCTTGCGCGCGCTCGGGGTCAAGCCGCCAGCGCCGCGCGCCGAAGAGGCGCCCAAGACCCGCGCCGCCGCGCGCGCCGCGCTGCCCGAGGGCGTCCAGCGCTTCGTCACCCTGCGTGGCGTCGAGTTGCTCGTGGGCCGCTCGGCCAAGGCCAACGACGCGCTCGTGACCCGGCTCTCGCGCGGCGCAGACGTCTGGCTCCACGTCCGCGACCAGACCGGCTCGCACGGCCTGCTGCGCTGCGGCAAGCTCGGCGCACCTCATCCCAGCGATCTCGCGGAAGCCGCGACGCTGGTGGCGTGGCTGTCGGGCGTCGAGCGCGGCGGCTGGGCCGATGTGTCATGGACCGAGGCGCGGCATGTGCGCAAGGGCAAGGGCCTGCCGCCGGGAGCGGTCTACGTCCAACAGGAGCGCGTCGTGCGCGTCGAAGTCGTCCGCGCCGTCGTCGACGCCCTCTACGCCCGCCGCGACGAGGTCAAGGCTTCGAGCAGCCGAGGTTCTTGATCACGGTCACGCCGTGCGTGCCCTGGACCGCGAGCTCCATGCAGCCGTCGCCGTCGATATCGGCCTGGGCGATGTCGCCACCGGTGGGCGACACGGCGATCGGCGTCTCGTAGCGCAGGTAGCCGCCGTTGCCGTCGCCGAGGAAGAACTCGATCCGGCTCTTGGTCGCGTCGACGACCAGCAGGTCGAGCACGCCATCCTGGTTGACGTCGGCCGCCGTCACCGCCGCGATGTTCAGCTCGCCGGTCGGGATCTTCGCGTCTTCGTTGGCCTTGAAGTCGCTGGAGGTGCCCGCGACGAAGCCGAAGTACGACGCGCCGGCGAAGAGGTAGTCGGTGCAGGCGTCGTTGGCCGTCAGCTGGCCCAACGCGAACCACTCGGCCTTCTGCGCGGCCGAATAGCCTTTGGAGTTGGGCGACGTCTTCATCGCGCCGAGCGCGCGCACGATGGTCAGGTTGCCGTCTGAGCCCAGCGACCAGATGGAGGTCAGCTTCGATTCGCAGAAGCTGCCGCCGCGGGCCAGGATCGGGTTCGACTTGAGGATCCGATACGTCACCGGCACCTCTTCGACGGCGCGGCCCGTCCCTGGGTCCTGGCGGAAGAACCTATCCTGGTCTTGCGGCGGGCCGGTGATGAACTCGATCTGCGCCGAGTCGATGTTGGTGTCCGACGCGATCTGCTGCGCCTGCTTGATGTCCAGGTTCGTGTAGAACTGCGCCTTGAGCTTGCCGTTGCCGTCGCCGCGGAAGATGCGCGTGCGCGGCGCCAGGTAGAGCACGTCGGTCGGCGTGCCGGCTTCTTTCATGACCGTCGCGACGTCGTCGAAGGCGTCGTCGTCGAAGCGGCCGACGATCATGTCGACGGGTCGGCGCCCGGCCGACTGTGCGTACGACGGGCTGAGCAGCACCGGATTGCGCGTGTTGGCGCCCGTGCTGATGCCGTAGGGCTCGGACGGGTTCGGGCCGGCCAGGATCATGATCAGGCTGGTGCGCAGCCACGGCGAGCCCTGGCCGTAGCCGGTCTGCGCCTTCTTGTCCTTGGCGTCGGGCACGGTGTTGAAGTTCTTGCAGGTCTCGCTCGGCTCGGATTGGCCCTTGTCCTTGTCCTTGGTCTCGATGCCGAAGAAGTTCGCGACCTCGTAGTACTCGCGCGCGTTGCAGGCGATGTTGGGCTTGGTCAGCGAGTCCGGCACCAGCGGGTCCGGGACGATGCCGTGCGTGTACTCGACGTCGAGCGCGATCGCGAGGTCGCGGCCGGCGCCGAGGCTGAATTTGCCGGTCTGCAGCGAGACCGCCGTCGGCATCTTGCCGCCGCAGCCGGCGGTCTTGAGGTCCTCGGTCAGGCCCGAGAGGTTCTTCTGGCTGCCGATGTACGGGCTGATCTCCGCCGCGCGGCCGTAGGGGCTCAGCTTCGTACCGTCGTTGGCGTTGAGCACCAGGTGCAGCGCCGGCAGCAGCGGTGGCGGCCCGGTGATCGCCTTGCATTGGGCGATGCGCGAGGTGCCGGGCTTGCTCAGGATCAGCAGGTCCGGGCGGCTGTCGGCCGTCAGGTCTTCGAAGCGGAACTGCGAGACCTCGAGGTTGGTCAGGAAGGGCGACGCGTCCGGGTTGCCGCAGACCTTCATCACCTCCGAGGCTTGGAAGGTACCGTCGCCATTGCCAGGGCTGACCGAGATGCCCTGCGGCGCCGAGTCCATCGCGATCATGTCGATCTTGCCGTCGTTGTCGGCGTCGCCCGGCGCGATCGCCGCGACCGAGCCGCCGATGACGAAGCCGCGGAAGCAGGTGGCGATATGGGTCTCGTCCTTGAGATCCAGCGGGATCAGCAACACCTCGCGCGCCTGCGCCAGCACGGCGACGTGCAGCTCGCCCTTGGGGCCCAGCGGTTCGAGCGACAGGCGCTCGAACTTCGTCTCGAAGGTTCGGTAGTTCAACGGATCGTAGTCGAAGGTGCCGTCGCCGTTGCCCGAGAGCCAGCGGATTCGGCTGGCGCCGGTGCTGCCGAGCACCAGGTCGGTCGAGCCGTCGCCGTTCCAATCGGCCGCGAGCACGGCGCTGGTGTCCTTGAGGTCCGAGACGTAGCCGCTGCTCTGGGTGTCGAAGCAGGCCTCGAACACGCCACCGCTGTTGCGGCAGACCGACAGGACCGCCTGGCTGCCGCGACCCACCGCGATGTCGGCCCAGCCGGCGCTGCTGCCGTCTTCGACGAAGTCCGCGATCGCAATCGACGCCACATCACCGACCAGCTGCTGCGTCGTCGCCTTGGCGAAGACCTGGGCGCTGCCGATGGTGCCGGCGTCCTTGGCGTCGGCGCACGCGCGCGCCGGGGCGTCCTTGGTCGGGCAGAGCGCCGTCGTCAGCAGCGGCAACACCGTCAGCGCGTTGGTGTCCTCCAGGCCGCCGATCACGATGTCGTCGACGTTGTCGTTGGTCACGTCACCCGCCGCGATCGCGGTGGGCGTGCCCTGGAAGGTCACCGTCTCGAGCAGGCGTGGGCCGCCGCCACGGCTCAGGAACGCCGCCGCCCAGCCGCCGGAGAGGTTCGCGCCGACGGCGACGTGGTCCATCGTGCCGTCCAGATCGATGTCGACCTGGGCCAGCAGCTTGGCCGGCTGGTCCGTGAGCTGCACAGGCTCCTCGAAGGTGGCGTCGCCCTTGGCCTTGCTCGGGTCTTCCTTGTCGCCGATGTTGTGCCCGCGCGCCCAGAATACGCCCTTGTCGCTGGCCATCACCGCGTCGAGCACGCCGTCGAGGTCGACGTCAGCGGTCTCGAGGGCGGCGAGGGTGCCGGTCGCCGCGAACGCCGTGCAGCGGTAGGTCTCGAACTGGGGCGCGCGCAGGACCTGGACAGAGCGATCCTCGCAATGCTGGCCGCCGTTGGCGTCGATGCCGCAGAACTGGACGCCGACCTTCTTCGAGGGCTGCCCGGCGTAGTCGAGGTCAAAGGTGAACGTGCCGGAACCACTCAGGCATTGCTTGTACTGCTTCGCGCAGCTCGCGCAGCTGGCCGGGTCGGCTGCCGGCAGCTTCTTGTCGCACCAGCCGACGACGCGGGTGCCGTCCACGTAGACGCCGGCCTCGACCAGGTTCTTGTCCGAGATCGAGCCTGCGACCGGGATGGTCTGGATGAAGACGTCGCCGTCCTTGGGCGAATCGACCGTGATCTGCGGCAGGGTGTTGTCGACCACGACGCAGCGCGTGATGTTCGCGGTCTCGCCGGTGGTCGCGGTCGCGGTCAGGGCGACGCATTGGTTGCCGTCCTTGAACAGCGGGTTGCCCTTGGCGTCGAGCGCCGTCGTGTCCCAGGCGAAGGTGAAGGTGCCGCCGGTCGCCTTGCCGAGCTCCAGGCTCTTCGCGGTCGCGACCAGCTCGACGCCCTTGACCCCAGCGGTCGGCTTGATCGTGCCTTCGACCTGGATCGTGCCGTGCACGATCTGCTTGTCGCCCGGCACCGTGACGCCGAGCTTGATCTCGCCAGACGAGCCGCCCGAGCCGGTGTTCCCCGCCTCGCTGCACGCCGACGCGGTCGCGAGCAACGCGCAGAACACCACGAACACCTGGGGAAATCTCGAAAACGCCACGGCAGCACCTGCTGTTGAGGCTCCGTCGGAGCGGGGGGAGGATCGGGGCTTGTGCGGTGGTCGAGCAATCTTCATCACCCCCGTATTGTCGCGCACACCGCCGTCTGGTCAAGGCAATCCGCGCAACGTCGGCACCTGACGAAGGTGGGCAACGATGCACACCCCGCGGCCGCCATGCCCGCCGAGGTCGACGCGGACGGGCGCTGCGGATACGGCGCGCGTGAGACGGTCTCGCGACCGTCTCGCGACCGTCCCAGCGCGGCCCGACTGTCCCGGCACGGAGGCGTCGATCGTCGATCGGCTCGTGCAACCATTCGACTTCAATGGACATGACGTCGCACCCGCCGCGGGGCCTGCGTTGGCACGGCGCTTGCGCAACCTCGCCCAGGACACGCCGAGCGACGCGGACCGCCCGGTCACGAGGCGCCCGGCACGGCCCGGGCAGGAGGTGGAAGGTGCGCGACCGCGTCGTCGATGTGATCTTGGCCGTGGCGTCGCTGCTGGCGCTTCGTGTGGCGACGCCGGCGCTGGCCGCCCCGCTCGACGCGCCGGGCGTCGGTCGGGCGCAAGCCTGGGCGGCGCTCGCGAGCAGAGGCGCGCAGCCCGGTCACACCCTGCTGCGGCTCGGCTGCATCCCCGCGAGGGGCGCGGCGATCGCGGATTGGCGGGCCGCGCCGGGGGTCAGCGCCGCCATCGCGCGGCGTCTCGCCGCCTCGTGTCGTGATCGGCGCTGCGATTCGCTGCCTGCCCTGCGCGCGGTGCCGGGCATCGGCGTGCGCAAGGCGACGACGCTACTGGGGCTGCTCTGCGGCGACGTCGAGGCCGAAGGCGGTGTGCAGCTGTCGGACGGCGAGCTCGGTGAAGCGCTCTTCGATGACGCAGGAGATCTTGATCTCGGAGGTCGAGATGAGCTGGATGTTGATGCCGGCCTGGCCGAGGGCGTCGAACATACGCACGGCGACGCCTGCCTCGCTGCGCATGCCGGCACCGACGACGGAGACCTTGGTGACGTTGTCGTCGCCGGTGACGTCGCCGGCGCCGATCGCGCGGGCGGTCTCGCGCGCCAGGCGCAGGCCGCGCTGCATCTCGTTGCGCGGCACGGTGAAGGTGACGTCGGTGTGGCCCTGGACCGACGCGTTCTGGATGATCACGTCGACGTTGATGCCGTGCGCGCCGAACGGCCGCAGCAGCGCCGCCACGGTGCCGGGCCGGTCGGGCAGGGCGGCGACCGTCAGCTTCGCCGTGTTGCGATCATAGGCCACGCCAGTGACGACTGCGCCTTCCATTCCAAGCTCCTCTTCGGGCACGACCCACGAGCCCTCGACGTCCGAGAACGACGTACGCACATGGATGCGGACGCCGTACTTCATCGCGAATTCCACCGAGCGGGTCTGCAGCACCTTGGCGCCGAGGCTGGCCAGCTCGAGCATCTCCTCGAACGTGATGCGATCGATCTTGCGCGCACGGCTGCAGATGTTCGGGTCGGTCGTGTAGATGCCGTCGACGTCGGTGTAGATCTCGCAGGCGTCGGCCCTGAGCGCCGCCGCCATCGCCACCGCGGACAGGTCCGAGCCGCCACGGCCGAGCGTGGTGATGGCACCGTCCGCGTTGATGCCCTGGAAGCCCGCGATCACGACGATCTCGCCGCGGTCGAGCGCCTCGGTCACCGGCTCGGCGTCGATGCTCTGGATCCGCGCCATGCCGTGCGCGTCGTCGGTGACGATGCGGACCTGGTGGCCGAGGAAGCTGCGGCCGACCGCGCCGAGCTGGCAGATGGCGAGCGCGACCAGGCCGATGCTGACCTGCTCGCCGCTAGCGGCGATGACGTCGATCTCGCGGTGGTGCGGCTCGTCCGTCAGCTGCTTGGCCAACGCGAGCAGGCGGTTGGTCTCGCCCGACATCGCAGAGACCACGACCACCACACGGTGGCCCTGGCGGTGGGTGCGGACGGCGCGCTCGGCGACGGCGCGGATCCGCTCGACGCTGCCGACGGAGGTGCCGCCATACTTCTGGACGATCGTCCATGGCGTGAAACCGGCTGCTGTCATCCTCTCCATCCCGTGCTGCAGGTGCCGCTGGTGCGCCAGATCGCGCTACTCGGCGGGAATCTCCCCCAGCAGTTGGAAGTTTGCAACGGGGGGCCGGACGCTGATCACGACGCCCTTGATCGGGTGGCTGACGATGCGGACCGAACGCTCCTTGCGCTCGATCGCCGGCCCGATGTCCGCGTGGATCAGGTTGTCTGGCGGCTCGGCGAGCAGGGCGTTGACCGCCCGCACCCGGCCCGTGAGCACGACGTCGGCGACGGCCGGCTCGAGCAGGCAGCGGACCCCTGGCGGGCAGCCTCGGATCACGATGGTGCGCGCCTCGAGCGTGCGCGTGACCTCCTGTTCCTGCAGCCGTACCGCGACGTCGACCTCGTCGCTCGACAGGCGCACCTGGCCGCTGCCGACCGGCAGCAGGCGGGCTCGAACGCGCAGGTCGGCGTCTGCGCCGGCGAGGTCGACGGGCACGGCCCGCACCTGACGGATCCGCCGGATCTCGGTGGCCGGACCGCTGACCTCGATCGTCTCGGGCGTGACCGTGAGGCTCTCGGGGCCCAGGGCGAAGCCGGGGGCCGGATCGCCCGTGGCGCTGACCTGCACGGGCACGCTTCGCGTCGCCAGCCGATCGAGCTGGACCTCGAACGCCGACGGGCGCACCGAGAGCACCTCGATCTCCTCGCCGCCGAGCTGCGCGCCGACGCGTCGCAGGTCGAAGACATAGCGCTCGCCGTCGTGGTGGTTCGACAGGTCGCAGTCCAGGCGTCGCGACGGGTCGACCAGCAGCTCGCGCAGACCTCGCCAACGGCCCCGCAGCTGGACCTCGACCTCACCGGGCAGCTGCCCGACGAAGACCTTGCCGGCCGGGACGCCGGTCAAGCCCAGCGGCAGCCGCATCGACATCTCGCGCACGGCGTCGCGGCGCACCACCAGGTGCAGCAGCACGGCCAACAGCACCGAGAGCAGCTTCAGGCTCGCGTTGTCGAAGAACCAGCCGCGGAGGCGCTTCATTCGGCCCCCTTGTCGCTGTCGCTGTCGCCCGCGCCAGGCGCCTTGGCAGCCGGCATGACGATCGGCGTTACGACCGTCGGTGACGAAGAGGTCGCCCCGGCCGGCGTCGGCTGGACCGCGGCCAGCGGCACCGGCTGGGTCGTGAACGCCAACATCGCGTCGCGCTGGCTCGCGGTGAACTGCGACGTGGTGCGCGCGGCCGCGCCGGGGTCCGCCGGGCGCGGGCGGTTGTGATGCACGATGCGTCGTCGCCAGCGGTGCTCGCCGTTGGCCTCGGTGCGCGCCTGGGCGATCTGGCTCATGCGCTCGCGCAGATCGTCCGGCCCGAGCTCGAGGTCGAGCCGGCCCATGTGGGCGACCGCCATCCGGCCCGTCTCCTCCGAGACCGCGACCACGATGGCGTCGGTCTCGTCCGCGACGCCCAGCGCCGCCCGATGGCGCGATCCGAGGCCCTCCGGCAGGTCCTCGCCCCCGGCCAGCGGCAGGAAGCAGCCAGCCGCCGCGACCCGGCCCTTGCTGATGATGACCGCGCCGTCGTGGGTCGGGTTGCGGTGGCTCGGCACGAACAGCGAGATCAGCAGCTGCCACGAGATCGCCGCGTCGATCTGCACACCCGCCTCGACGTAGCGGTCGAGCGGTGCGTCGTGCTCGATCACGATCAGCGCGCCGATGCCGCGTTGGCCGAGCACACCGGCAGCCCGCTGCACCTCGCTGACCACCGCGTCCTGGCGCGGGTCGGTGCCGGCGCGCCAGAGCGGGGCTCGGACCGCGCTGGCGAGGGCGCGGCGGATGTCGTCCTGGAAGAGCACCACCAACAGCACCACCAGCGAACCGATCAGGCGGTCGAGCAGCCAGTTGACCGTGGGCAGATCGAGCAGCGTGTCCTGGCTCAGGTAGAAGCCGCCGAAGAGCAACGCGGCGGCCGCGAGGACCGCGCCGCTCCGCGATCCGCGCAGCAGCAGCAGCACCCGGTAGATCAGCGCCGAGACGAGCAGGATGTCGACGCAAGCGCGCCAGACCGAGACATCCAGGCTCAGCGCAAGATCCGGCACCTTCGCCCTCCTGCGACCGGCGTCGCGTCGCCCTGGTGGATCGCCCAGGCGACGTCCACCACGTCCCGCATCTCGGCCACGTCGTGGACGCGCACATAGCGCGCACCCGCGAGCACGGCCGCGGTCACTGCCGCAGCGGTGGCCATCAGCCGCTCGCCGACCGGGCGGCCCGTGACGACACCGAGCACGCTCTTGCGCGAGGGGCCGACGTAGAGCGGCCGGCCGAGCCTAGCCAAGGCCTCGACCGGTCGCAAGAAAACGAGATTCTGCGCCGCCGACTTGCCGAAGCCGATGCCCGGGTCGAGCACCAGGCGATGGCCGGCGACGCCCAAGGCTTCGGCCTGCTGCGCCATCGCGGCGAGCTCGGTGACGACGCGCGCGACGCCGGCGTCGCGGTCGGTGGGCATCTCGGCCGCCGCGGCGGACCAGCCCATCGCGCCGATGCGATGCGGCACATGCATCAGCACCCAGAGCGCGTCGGCGTCACGGACGTGGGCCGCCATCTCGGCGCTGGGCGCGCCACTGGTGTCGTTGACCATGCGCGCGCCAGCGTCGAGGGCGACGCGCGCCGTCGTCGGCCGCCGCGTGTCGACGGCGATCGGCGCGTCGAATCGGCCTCGCAGCGCCTCGACCGTGCGAGCGATGCGCTCGGCCTCGAGCCCCTCGGGCACTTCGGTTGCACCCGGGCGACTCGACTCGGCGCCCACGTCGAGGATCTCGGCGCCCGCGTCCAGCATCGCCTCGGCCCGGCGCAGCGCAGCGTCGAGGTGGCCGCCGACGCCGTCACCAGCAAACGAATCGGTCGTCACGTTGAGGATGCCGACGAGCCAAGGTCGCTCGTTCGAGGCCGCAGCGGTGGACGATGCGGCTGGGTCGGACGGCGCGGAAGGCGGCGACACGCGTCCGGTCAATGCGGCAGCGGCTCGGGCAGGCCGGGCAGGGCGTCGATCACCGGCTGGGCCGGCGCCGGCTTCTCTTCGGTGCGGCCGCCGCCGGGGGTGCCACCGGTGGACTGCTGGTGGCGCTTGCGGGCGTCGCGGTTCTTGCGCAGCTCGTTGACGTCGTCTCCGCGCATGATCCAGTCGACCTCCTCGCGGTCGAGCGTCTCGTGCTCGAGCAGGGCCTCGGTCAAGCGGTCGAGCTGGTCGCGGTGGGTGCGCAGCACGTCTTCGGCCCGCTTGTAGTTGGTCTCGATGATGCGGCGGATCTCGCCATCGACCGTGACCGCGGTGCTCTCCGAGAAGTCCTGCGAATGGTTCGCGAAGTCGCGACCCATGAAGACCTCGCCCTGCTTGGTGCCGAAGTTGATCGGACCGAGGTCGCTCATGCCCCATTCGCAGACCATGCGCCGCGCGAGCTGGGTCGCGACCTCGATGTCGTTGCTGGCGCCGGTCGTGACGTCGCCCAGGACGAGGTCCTCGGCGATACGGCCGCCCATCATCACCGCGACGCGGTCGTGCAGGTAGCGCATCGAGTGCGAGTAGCGATCCTTCTCGGGCAGCTGCTGCGTCAGGCCGAGCGCCCGGCCGCGCGGCACGATCGTGACCTTGTGCAGCGGGTCGGTGTTGTGCAGGTGCGCCGCGACCAGGGCGTGGCCGGCCTCGTGCACCGCGGTCGTGCGCAGCTCGTTCGGGTCCATCGCCAGGCTGCGGCGCTCGGCGCCCATCAGGACCTTGTCCTTGGCGTCCTCGAAGTCGCCGAAGTCGACCTGCTCCTTGTCGCGGCGGGCGGCGATCAGGGCCGACTCGTTGACCAGGTTCTCGAGGTCCGCGCCCGAGAAGCCGGGCGTGCCCTTGGCGAGGATCGTCAGGTCGACGTCCTTGGCCATCGGCACCTTGCGCGTGTGGACCTTGAGGATCTGCTCGCGGCCGGCGACATCGGGCGGCGGCACGACGACGCGGCGGTCGAAGCGGCCGGGACGCATCAGCGCCGGGTCGAGCACGTCGGGGCGGTTGGTCGCGGCCATGATGATGACGCCGGCGTTGGACTCGAAACCGTCCATCTCGACCAGCAGCTGGTTCAGCGTCTGCTCACGCTCGTCGTGGCCGCCGCCCATGCCAGCACCGCGATGGCGGCCGACGGCGTCGATCTCGTCGATGAAGATGATGCACGGCGCGTTCTTCTTGCCCTGCTCGAAGAGGTCGCGCACGCGGCTGGCGCCGACGCCGACGAACATCTCGACGAAGTCCGAGCCCGAGATGCTGAAGAACGGCACACCCGCCTCGCCAGCGACGGCGCGCGCGAGCAGCGTCTTGCCGGTGCCAGGCGATCCCATCAAGAGCACACCCTTGGGGATGCGGCCGCCCAGGCGCGTGAACTTCTTGGGATCGCGCAAGAAGTGGATGATCTCCTCGAGCTCGCGCTTGGACTCCTCGATGCCGGCGACGTCCTCGAACGTCACCTTGTTCGTCGACTCGTTGAGCAGCTTGGCCCGGCTCTTGCCGAAGCTCATGGCGCGGCCGCCGCCGGACTGGATCTGGCGCATGAAGAAGAAGAACAGACCCACCAGCAGCAGCATCGGCAGCCAGGTGCCCAGCAGCGAGAGCCAGACGGCGTTGGCGTCCTCGCGCTCGTAGGTGATGTCGACGTCACGCTCGATCAGGTCGCGCTGCAGCTCGTTGATGTCGCCGGTGGTCGTGAAGCGCGTGCCGTCGCCGAGGGTGCCGCGGACCTGGTTGCCGCGCACGGTGATCGAGTCCACCCGCTCCATCTCGCCCTTGGCGTGCAACGCCTTGTGCGCGAACTGGGTGAACGTCAGGGGCGCGCCGGCGGTCGACGTGTGCAACCCTTGGTAGATGAACACGAAGAGCAGGATGAGGCCGACCCAGACCAGCATGGACTTGTAATGCTTCACCACGTGCTCCTTGCCCGGCTTCGCGAGCCGCTCGACCCCGGCGCGTCATCCCTCGATCGCGCGCTTCGGGGTGGCGGCGCGTGCGCACGGCGCGAACCCCCATCGCCAAGGTAGGTGCCTCTTGGGAGGCGCGCAACGTCACGGCGCACGATCGCCACGAATTCGCCACGATGCTCCAGGCGCAAGCCGTGGATCTCGGTCGAGGATCCCGGCGTCGCGACCCTGCGCCACGAAAGCACTTGTCGCGTCGCCCGATCGCTCGGCGCTTCGGCCCCGAGCGCGCGCGCGACGGCGGCGAGCAGCACGCCCAGGGGCGCCACCGCGGGCGGCACCAGGCGAGCGGGCAGCTCGAGACCGATGACCTGCGCGCCCGGAGCGCCCTGCGCGTCGTCCTGCAGCCAGCGGCCATGGTCGGTCAGCGCGACGTCGAGCCAGAAGCCGAGCGCGTCGGCGGCGTCCGCGGCGTGGCGGGCGCTGCGCACGATGCCGGTCGACGCGCCCGGGCGGATCGCCTCGAGGCGCGGCAGCAGCTCGTGGCGCAGGCGGTTGCGCTCGTGGCGCGTGTCGTGATTGTGCGGATCGTCGACCCAGCGCAGGCCGAGATCGACGGCCAACGCGACGATGTCGGTGCGCCGCAGACCGAGCAGCGGCCGGACGACCCGGACGGCGGCCTCGGTGGGCGCCGTGTCCTCGTGGCCGAGCAGGCCGTCGCGGTCGCTTCGCATCGCCCCGAGCGCCGACAGCCCCGCGCCGCGCGCCAGGCGCATCAGCACGGTCTCGGCCTGGTCGTCGGCGTGGTGCGCGATCGCGATCACGGGGGCTCCCAGCTGCGCGGCCACGCGCTCCATCGCGGCATAACGCGCGAGCCGGGCGTTTGCTTCCAGTTGCGCCGCGTCGCCGTCGACCGGGGCGGCGATCCGCGCCCACGGATCGCCGTGACGCGCCGCCATCGCGTCCAACGCGGCCGCGACGGCGTCCGCATCGTCGCGCAGGCCGTGATCGACCTGCACAACGTGCAGCGCGTGCCCGAGAGAGCGACGCAGGCGCGCCAGCAGCTCCCAGGCGACGATCGAGTCCACCCCGGCGCTGCAGCCGAGCACCACGACGTCGCCCGGGCGCCAGAGCGCGTCGGTGCGGACGGCGCTGCGCACGACGTCGAGGGCGCGGCGGAGCCGTCGCCGCGCGGCGCTTCGGGCGTCGAGGGCCTCTGTCGCGGCGAGCGGTGGGCTGGTCAAGGCTGCAGAATCGCCGTCGCGACCCCGTCGAGGCCCTTGGCGCCCGCGCCGCCGACCGACGGGCCGCCATTGCCGCCGGCGCCCGGCTTGCCGACCACGAGCTGGTTGAGCGCGGTGAGCTTGGTCGGGTCGACCGTCGACGTCTGGGTGCCGGCGCCCGGGAGCAGCAGGATCGCTGCGCTCGGGCCACCACAGCCGCCGCCGCCGCCGCCGCCCGCGCCGCCGTCGCCGCCGTCGCCGCCGTCGCCGCCGCTGGACGTGCAGAAGGTCTCACTCTTGTTCTCGACCGCCGCGCCGCCCTTGCCGCCCTTGCCGCCGATGCCGCCGCCACCCCCCGGCCCGCCGCTGCCGCCGTGTCCGCCGTTGCCGCCCGTCAGCAGGTTGCCGATCAGGACGGGGGCGCCGCCCGAGCCGACGACGATGCCGACCGCCACCGACGCCCCACCACCGCCGCCGCCGAGGCCACCCAGGCCGCCGCAGCCGCCAGCGCCGCCACCGCCGCCGCTGCCGCCTGTGTCGGGGAACTTGCTCGTCGAATTGGCGCAGTCGTGGACCTCGACGCCGCCGGCCGCGCCGCCACCGCCACCGCCGCCGCCGTTGCCGCCGTTGCCGCCGGGAAGCCCGGCATTCGGCAGCCACGCCGTGGCGCTCGCGACGCCCTTGGGGCCATGGCAGGCCTGGCCGCCGAGGCCGTTGCTGCCGTTGCCGCCGTCCGCGCCGTCGTCGCCGTCGCGTTGCTCGACCGGGACGCGACAGGTGCCGCAGCCCGGGCCGTTCACGCAGGCGGTGACCTTGCCCTGCCACGAGTCGATGTAGCTGTCCCAGCCTGGTTTGCCGCCGGCGCCCGGCGTGCCCGCGCCCTTGGACGCCGTCAGCGCGCCCGGGGCGCCGGTCTCCTCGGCCTTGGCTGTTTGGGTGTACGGCTTGCTCGGGCAGGCCGGACTCGGGGCGTCCTCGTCCATCACCGGGCAGATGGCGCTGCCGCCTGCGCCGCCGGCCGTCGACCAACCGGCTGGCTCGATGCCGGCGTTGGCGCCGCTGGGGCAGAGGCCGACACCGCCGGCGCCGCCGGGCTGCGCATCGTCGGGCCCGCACAGCGCCTTGCCGATGTCGCGCGCCGGCAGACCCACGCTGCCCTTGGCGCCGCTGCTGCCGCCCGCGCCGCTCGCGCCCGAGCTGCCCGCACCGCCGCTGCCGGCCAGGACCTGGCAGCCGACCAGGGCGAACCGGTCGTCGCAGCCGATGCTCCAGACGCCGTAGCTGGGCGCACCGGCCCCCAGCGCCGCCGCGCCGAGGATGGTCAGGCCGTCGACCCGGGTCGGGACCGCGGCGGCGCCGCCGCTGATGCCGTCGCAGATCACCGTGGCCTGCACGCCCCCGCTCACGGTCGGGCCAGAGACGACGGTCTGGTAGGCGATCGGATCGCGAACGCCGAAGCCCGAGGCGTAGCCGCCGTAGATCGACACGCCTGGCACGAGCTGGACGGTCTCGGCGTAGACGCCGGTCGCGACGTAGAGGTGCGGCTTGCCCGTGGCGACGGCGCGGTTCAACGCAGCGTCGACCGTGCGCATCGGCAGCGCACGCGTACCCGGGTTCTGGTCGCTGCCGGTCTTGGCGACGAAGACCGCCAGCGCGGCCACGCCGTCGACGCCGTCGCAGTCCTGGTCGACGCCGTCGGGCAGATCGGCGCCGGGCTGGGCCTTGCACTCGCAGCCGGTACCGGCGATGCCGTCGGCGTCGTACCAGCCGGCGAGGCAGCTCCAGGCGCAGGCCGGGCTGCCCGCGCTCGGGCCGGCGTCGGCGACCGTGCAGGTGACGGCGGTGCCGAGGCTCGCGGGAACCGGGCAGGCCACGCCGCAGGCACCGCAGTGCAGCAGCGATTGAGGCTTGCCGTCGGCGTTGGTGAAGCCCTCGTCGGTGCTGCCGTCGCAATCGTCGTCGACGCCGTTGCAGGTCTCGGTCGTCTTCTGCGCCGCGCTGCAGAGCCATCCGGCGGCGCCCTGGCAGGTCGTCACGCCCGGGCAGAGCGTGGCGTCGTCGCCACAGGCCACGCCGACGAGGTCCTCGTCGGTGGCGCCGTCGCAGTCGTCGTCTGCGCCGTTGCATTGCTCCGGCAGCTTGGCCTTGGCGTCGCAGATCCAGCCGGCAGCCCCGGCGCAGCTGGCCAGGCCGGGGCAGAGGCTGTCGGTGCCGCCGCATGGTGTGCTGGCGAGGCCTTCGTCGGTGCTGCCGTCGCAGTCGTCGTCGAGCCCGTTGCAGGTCTCGGCCGACGCGCCGACGGCGGTGCAGGCCGACCAGCCGCCCTTGTCGGGCTCGCAGACGCGCTGGCCAGTGCAGACACCGACGTTGCCGCCTCCGGCGACGCAGACCTGGGTCGCGCCGGCCGTCGCGGTGGAGCAGGTGCAGGAGTTGGTGTCGGGGATGCAGAGCTCGAGGCCCTCGACAAGCTTGCAGCTCTGGCCCTTGGCGCAGCCGCCGCCCGGATCCGGGCAAGGCAGGATGCAGGCCTTCGGATCGCCGCCGAGCCCGAGGCAGAGGCCGCCCGCGCAGCTGAGGGCGCTGGCGCAGGGCGTGCAGGCGAGGGCCGGATCTGCGACGCAGCGCGGCGGGCCGCCTTCGAGGCGACAGACATAGCCGACCGGGCAGGGGGGGCAGGTCGGCGTCACCGGGTCGGCGTCGTCCACGGCGTCGCTGTCGGCGGGTGTGCCGTCGAGGGGCCCTGTGTCGCCCGGCTCCGTGTCTGCGGGCTCCACGTCGGCGGCGTCCGTGTCCGTGGGCTCCACGTCCGCGGGGTCCGTATCCGCGGGCTCCGTGTCCGGGGGGGCGACGTCGAGCGGCTCGCTATCGCCCGGTTCGCCGTCGTCGCCGTCCTGCTCGGACGTATCGTCGTCGGCGATCGCCGTGTCCGCGCCGTCGAGTTCGCCCTTGAGCGTGTCGAGCAGGACGTCCGGCGTCGTCAGCGAGCCGACGACCAACGAGTCATCGCTGCAGCCGCCGACGGCAAGCAGGGCCAGCGCGGCCAGCAATGCCAGCAGCTGGGGGAGCCAGTGCGACCGGAACCCTTGGGATCGCAGCGATGTCTGGGGCAGCCACGCAGGGGCGAACCTGTTCATGCCGCACACCATAGCGTTCCCGTGGCAACGGCAAAAGGTCCGCGTCACGCGGACGCGCCGACGTGCTCAGATCGGCTCGGGCCGCCATTGCCGCGTATCGACCGCGGCGAGGCCGCCGACGATGATCTCGTCGAGGCGCATGTAGACGCTATCCATCGATGACGACGTCGGCTTGTCGGCCAGCCGGCGCCAATGCGACCACGAGTCGTAGCCGTAGAGCTCGGTGACCAGGCCCGCCTCCTCGTCGTCGACCCAGAACTCGTAGGTCGCGACGCCGAGATCGTCGGCGTGCTCGAAGACGCGGGCGATCAGGCGCTTGAGCTCGTCCATGTCCGAGGGCTGCACCTGGTAGCGGTGCTGGACGATGAATCCGCCGAATCTGGACATGGGACCTCCTGGTCGAGCGGTGCGGGGGACGTGTGCGCCGTCGCGCCGGGAGGGCTCAGAACGGGATGTCGTCGTCGATGTCGCCGCCCATGCCGGGGGCGCCGCCGCCCCAGCCGCCGCCGCTGTTGCCGCCGCCGTTGCCGCCGCCGCGATTGCCGCCGCCGCCGTTGCCGCCGCGCGCGCCGCCGCGGCCGCCGCCGCCGGCACCGCCGCCGCCGCCCCAGCCGCCGTCGTCGCCGCCGCCGGCGTCGTCAGGGCCCGCGCCACCGGCGTCGCCGCCCTTGCCGCCAACGAACTGCACCGTCGTCGCGACGATCTCGGTCTTGTAGCGCTTCTGGCCGTCCTTGTCGGTGTAGTCGCGTGTCTGCAGGCGGCCTTCGACGAAGACCTGGCGGCCCTTGCTCAAGAAGCGCTCGCAGTTCTCGGCCTGCTTGCCCCAGACGACGACCGAATGCCACTCGGTGCGCTCCTGGCGCGTGCCGTCCTTGCTGGTCCAGGCCTCGTTGGTGGCGATGCGAAGCTCGGTGACCGGCTGGTTCGACGCGGTGTAGCGCAGCTCAGGCTGGTTGCCGACGTTGCCGAGCAAGATGACTTTGTTGACGCTTGCCATGGTGGGATTCCTCCAAGTGGGCGGCAAGCCTAGGCGGCAGAGAGCCATGCCGCAAGGGGCCGCGGGTGGCGCCGCCCGCGGCGGGGGCGCTGGCGACAAGGTGCGCGCCGCCCCGGTCAGGCTGTGACCGAGTCGTCCACTGGGGGGCGGACCGAGCGCGCCGCTTGTCGCGTGGCGCGGCTTGTGCCACCGTCCGCGCTCCATGGAACTCGACGAATACAAGAAGATGTTCGAGGCAGAGGAGCGGCACTTCTGGTTCCGCGCTTCGCGCCAGATTGTGCAGGGTTGGCTCGAACGCGCGATGGCCGAGGCCGGCATGGATCGCGGCGCGCGCCTGGTCGATGTCGGCGCCGGCACCGGCGGCATGCTCGCGCGCCTCGGCGGCACCTGCCGCACGCTCGGCGTCGAGTACTCGCCCGCGGGTGTGGCGTTCGCCCGATCGCGCGGCCTGGACGTCGTCCGCGGCGGCCTGCCGGATCTGCCCCTGCGCGACGGCGCGTTCGACCTCGCGCTGTCGATGGACGTGTTCGAGCACGTCGAGGACGACGTCGCGGCGATGCGCGGCATCCGGCGCGCCTTGCGCCCGGGCGGCCGCCTGATCACGACCGTGCCGGCGCTGCAGTGGCTCTGGAGTGAGCACGACGTGGCGCTGCACCACCACCGCCGCTACCACAAGGCCGAATTCGCCGAACGCTTGCAGGCCGCGGGCTTCGAGATCGTCCACCTGAGCTACTACAACAGCCTGCTGCTGCCCCCCATCGCCGCGGTCCGACTCGCCGGCAGGCTGCGTGGCCGCCCGGCTGCGGCGGTCAACGGCCAGGCGCCGGCCAGCGACGTGACCGATGTCGCGGCGCCGCTGAACGCCGTCCTCACGCGCATCTTCGCCAGCGAGTCCCAGATCTTGCGGGTCACGAACCTGCCGATCGGCGCCTCGCTGATCGCCGACGTCCGCGCCCGCTGAGCGCTCCGGTCCCGCGCGGCGGCCGCTCGCTGCAATCTGGGCTTTTGCCCCTGCGATCGGTCGGCTAGGATCGAGGCCGCAGAGGAGACCGCCGACGTCCGCGTCGGTGCTCGGCCGCGCGGCGCCGCCGCGACCCGGAGGGACATGACCGACTCGACCGCGCGGGCCGATGCGTCCGCGACCAGCGACCCGATCGCCTCCCCTGCGCTGGAGCGGCGCAGCTACGCCATCGGGGACGCCGCGACGATGCAGGCGCTGCTCGGTGAGCGCGATCGCCACCTGCGCTGGCTCGAGTCGCGGTTGGGGGTCCGGTTGGCGGTTCGCGACGGATCGCTGCGTGCCGAGGGCGACAACGGCGCCCTGGAGCGCCTGGGCGGCTTGCTCGTGGACGTGCTCGAGCGCATCGCCAAGGGCCGCGAGGTCGACACCGACGTCCTGCGCCGCCTCGTCGATCGCGACGAGCCTGCCGTCGCGCCGCCGCGAGCGCTGGCACCGCTGCCCGGGCGCCGCGCCGAGCTGGCGCGGACGGTGAACCAGCGCCGCTACGTCGAGGCGATCGGCCGCTCCGACGTCGTGTTCGGCTGCGGGCCGGCGGGCACGGGCAAGACCTTCCTCGCGGTCGCGATGGCGCTCGACGCGCTGGAGCGTCACCAGGTCAAGCGCATCGTCCTGACGCGGCCGGCGGTCGAAGCCGGCGAGAAGCTGGGCTTCTTGCCCGGCGACCTCACGGCCAAGGTCAACCCCTACCTGCGGCCGCTGCTCGACGCCCTCGGCGATTTGCTCGACGCCGAGCGGGTCGAGCGCCTGGTCGAGCGCGGCCGGGTCGAGGTCGCGCCGCTGGCCTTCATGCGCGGCCGGACGCTGGCGAGCTCGTTCATCATCCTCGACGAGGCGCAGAACTGCACGCCCGAGCAGATGGCGATGCTGCTGACGCGCCTGGGCCAGGACAGCAAGGTCGTCGTCACCGGCGATCCGAGCCAGAGCGACCTGCCGTACCACCAACGTTCGGGGCTGCGCCACGCGCTCGATATCCTCGACGACGTCGACGGCATCGAGATCGTGCGCTTTGGCCCGGAGGACGTCGTCCGCCACCCGATGGTCGCCAAGATCGCCGCCGCCTACGCCCGCGACGCCGACGCGCAGCGTGACGATCCGGCGCGGCATCTGGACGAACGGCCGCGGCTCCGGCCGCGGGGCGCGGCGCATGGCTGAGCCGTCGCGTCCGACGAGCCGGCCGTCGGCGTCGGTGCCTCGCGACGTGCCGGCGTCGCCGCCGCGATGGCTGCGTCACGTCGGCGACGGCCTGCTGATCGCGGTCGGCCTGGCGATGCTCTTCGCCCTGGTGGCGCCGACCACCGCCGCGCCCGAAGCGCCTCCGCTCGGGCCGGCGAGCCGCGACCTCGTCGCCCTGCGCGACTTCGACGACAACGAGCCCGTGCCCGATCTCGCGCTGCGACAGGAGCGCGCAGCCGCGGCCGTGCCGGTGCACTACGTCTTCGACCGCGAGGCGGCGACCCGGGCGATCGACGGCATCCGCGCCGCGTTCCGCCTGGTGCGGCCGCAGCAGCGCATCTTCCTGGCCGAGCGCGAGCAGGCGGTGCGCGACGCCAAGGCTGCCGCTGCGGCCCGCGCCGCGCAGCAGGAGGTCGTGGACGAGAGCGGAGCCAACCGCAGGCGGCCCAAGGGCCCGGCCGCGGCCCCGCCGCCTGTGCCAGCCGTGCCGGACCTCGCCGCGCTCGACCGCCGCAACGACGAGGAGATGGCGCGGTTGCGGCCCGAATTCGAGGCGCTGCTGCTCGATCGCCGGGGCACGCTCGACGCGGAGGTCTTCGCCACGCTGCGCGCCCAGGAGTTCTCCGAGGACATCGAGCTGCTGTTGAGCGACGCGGTGCAGGTGCTGCTCGGCCAGCGCATCGTCCGCCTGCACGAGCGGCTGCAGGACGACCTCGGCCGCGGCGTGCTCGACGTCACCAGCGGCGTCCGCTACGGCCGCGGCGAGGCCGAGGGGCTCGCGGTCGATCTCGAGGCGGCGCAGCAGCTCGCCGATCGCTACGTCGAGGACTTCGCCCGGCGCAAGAAGCCCTCGCGGTTTGACGACGCGCTGCTGGTCGCCGCGACGCGGGCGCTGGTGCGCGCGATGGTGGTCCCGACCTTCGTCCGCGATCTGGAGTCCAGCCACCGCGCCGAGCAGCAGGCCCGCGCCGCGATCCCCGCGACCCGCGTGGTGCACATCGCCCGCGGCCAGAGCCTGGTCAAGCGCGGCGACATGGTCACGCCGAAGATCCAGCGACGGATCCAGGTGATGCTCGACGGCGTCCGCGACGGCACCGACGGCCGCGACGTCGCCGCGACGCTGGTCTGGCTGCTGCTGCTGTCGGCGCTCTTCGCCGGCCACGTCCGCCGCAACCTCACGCGCACGCTGCGTTCGCGCAAGGACGCCGTGCTGCTGGCCACGGTGCTGCTGGTGCATGCCGCGACGCTGCGGGCCCTGCTCGAGCTCGGCGACAAGGTCGTCGATCCCGACGGCGCGATCAGCCGGACCATGGTCGCGGTCGTGCTGCCGCACGCGCTCGGGCCGACGCTGGTGACGCTGTTCTTGCGCCAGTCGGTCGCCGTGCCGTTCACGCTGCTCTGCGCCGGGGTCGCCGGCCTGCTCGCCCATGGCGCCCCCCTGCTGCGCGGCGATCCGTCGCTGCCTGGGTTGGTGACGCTCTGCGCGCTGGTCATCGGCTTCGCAGGGGTGTTCGCGGCCCGGCGCTTCCGCACCCGCGCCGACCTCGCGATCAGCGGCCTGCAGGTCAGCATCATCGGCCTGCTCGCGGCGACCGGCGTCGCCTTGTGGACCGCGCCGGCGGGCAGCGCGCTGCTCGACATGGAGACGGCCCGCGTGCTCGCGATGGGCGGCACCGCCGGCGCGCTCGGCTACCTGCTCGTCGCCGCGCTGACGCCATTGTTCGAGAGCGCGTTCAACCGGTTGACCGACATCAAGCTGCTCGAGCTGACGAGCATGAACCATCCAGCGCTGCGCCTGCTGGCGACCGAGACGCCGGGCACGTTCACCCACAGCGTCATGGTCGGCAACCTCGCCGAGGCCGCGTGCGACGCCATCGGCGCCAACGGCCTGCTCGCCCGCGTCGGCGCCTACTACCACGACGTCGGCAAGACCGCCGCGCCGCTCTACTTCGCCGAGAACCAGAGCGGCGACAACCCGCACGACCGGCTCAAGCCGCACCTCTCGGCCCTGATCATCCGCAGCCATGTGACCGACGGCATCCGCTTGCTGCGGGAATTCGGCCTGCCCGAGGAGATCGTCGACTTCGTGCCGCAGCACCACGGCACGTCGCTGATCGAGCACTTCTACAACCGCGCCCGGCGCGAGGCCGCCGCCGGCGAGCACGTCGACGAGGCCGACTTCCGCTACCCGGGGCCCAAGCCGCAGAGCAAGGAGACGGCGCTGCTGATGATCGCCGATACGCTCGAGGCCGCGGCCAAGGCCCTGCCAGAGGCGACGCCGGATCGGGTCCGGGCGCTGGTCGGCCGCCTGATCGCGCGCAAGCTCGAGGACAACCAGCTCGACGAATGCGACATGACGCTGCGCGAGCTCGCCGCAGTCGAAAAGGCCTTCACCCGCACGCTGATCGGCATGCACCATACCCGCCCGGTCTACCTGCCGGGGCCGCAGAAAGATGGCCGTCGCGCCCTGGTCGACGCTGCCAAGGCGATGCAACGCCGCAACGAGACCGTGCGCACCGAGCTGCCGGTCGAGCTGCCGCGGCCGCTGCGTGACACCACCGAGCAAGAGGCGATGACGCTCGACGACGCGAAGGGCGCCGAGGCCGAGCCCGGGTCGCCGACGGCGGTGCTGGCGTCGCGCCAGGTCGCGTCGGCAGTCGCCAAACACCGAGGAAGTTGAGATGCCGGTCGAGATTTACGGAGATCACGAGACGTTGCAGGTGCCCCGCGTCCGCCTTGCCAAGCACCTCCGCGGCGTGCTCAAGGCGCAGGGGCGGCCCAAGGCCATGGTCGAGGTCACGCTCACCGACGACGACGACATCCGGGCGATGAACCGCGAGTGGCGCAAGGTCGACGCCGTCACCGACGTGCTCAGCTTCGCCTTGCAAGAGGGCGAGCCAATGCCCGGCGCCGAGGAGCTGCTCGGGGATGTGGTCGTCTCGCTCGACACCGCGGCACGTCAAGCGGCGCAGATGGCGCGCGAGCACGCGGCGACCCACGCAAGCTACGGCCTGTACGAGGAGGTCGCGTTCCTGGCGACCCACGGCCTGCTGCACCTGTTGGGCTACGACCATGTGCAGCGCGCCGACGCCGAGGTGATGGAGGCGCTCGAACGCGAGCTGATGGCCAGCATCACCGACGCGCCGCTGCACGCGCTGGACCGCAGCGATCATGCTCCGGACGCGACGATTCGGACCTGATCCCGCGGGACGCTCAAGACTTGTTGCAGGCTTCGGCTTGCGGCTTGCACTTGGTCGTCAGGCAGAGGGCGCAGCCTGGCGAGGTCGCCTTGGGGCAGGCGTTGGCGCAGTTTTCGGTGAAGCAGCGCACATAGTCCACCAGCGGCTTGGCGGCGAGCGGCTTGCATTGGTGCACGCCGATCGCCATGCAGCTGAGGGCGGCCTCGGTGCCCGACTTGGCGATGCACTTCTGGATCTCGTCGCCGCCAGCGCTGCAGCCCATCGTGCCTGAGGGATCGGCACAGGCGACGAAGTCGGGATCGCAGGCCTTGGGTGCCCCCGGCGTGTCGGTCAGGCATTGGGCGTAGTTGATGTAGGCGCTCTGCGCGCTGACGTTGAGCGTGCCGATGCATTCGCGGCCACAGGTGGCGGCGCTTCTGCCGAGCTTGGCGCACGTCTCGGCGCAGCCGAACGCCTCGAAGCACTCGGCGCTGCCGGAGACACCGCCGGCGTAGCAGGTCGCGACCTCGGCGCTGCAGGTCGTGGTGAAGGGCTTGTTGTTGCCGATCGCGATGGTCATGCAGTCGGCGACCTTGCGGGCGAGCACGAACTCGGCGGGCGCAAGGTTGGCCGCGCAGCTGCCGAAGCATGCGGCGGAGCCGCCCGCGGCAGGGGTCAGGCAGGACGACAGGCAGCCGAAGATGTCGGTGCAGATCGCGGTGCCGATGGGCTCGGGATCGGCGCAGGTCAGCAGCTCGCGGGCGCAGCTGTAGACCAGGCAGCGTTTCGCGCATTCGTCGCGCTTGGTGCCCGAGAGGGCCTTGCAGTCGCGCTCGACGCAGGTATCGCGGCATGACAGCGTCGACGCGACGTGCTCTGCCGTCAGCCCGGTCGCGCCCTTGCTGCAGTCGGCGCGACAGGTGGCGTCGTCGGCGCAACCCGCGGCCAGGGCGCAGTCGACCTGCGCGGCGCAGCTGGTGACGTGGCTGGCCTCGGCGATCGCTTGGTCGATCTCGGCGTCCGAGAGCCGGTCCGGCAGGCAGCCGGTCGTCGCGAGCAGGCAGATCGCCGCGCAGAGCGCAGGCCCAAGGCGCCGCTGGCGCGAGGCCGTCGTGGTTGCACGCGCTGCCGGCATCAGAAGCTCCCGCCGAGGGCCAGACCGCCGCTCAGGCCGCGCTCGGTCGCGAACGCGGTCGGGGCGCCCCACACCTTCGGCCTGACCGCAGCCGTCGAGGCCGGCGTTCGCAGCAGGCGCCACGTGCCCCAGCCCGCGAGCGCGACGCCAGCGGCGAGCAGCAAGGTGCTGCCGGCCATGGAGCTCTCGGCCGCGTCGAACTCGGTGTTGTAACGCGTCTTGGCGTCCGCGACGCTGAAGTCCATGGCGTTGGCGGCCTCGGCGCGGGTCACCGAACCGGCGTAGCCCGCGGCTGCCATCAGCACCAACAGGCCGCCGCCGCCGACGAGGCTCCAGGTCAGCAGCTTGGAGGGTTGCTCGGGCCCGGGCGCGCTCTGGACGCCGCCTGCGCTCGCCGCCGGGGCCGTGGCGGCTGGCTCGGTCGAAGCGGCCGCGGGGACCGGCTCCCTGCCCGTCGCATTCGGGGCCGTGGCCGGCGGCGTCGGGGAGGGCGTCGCGGCGGCTGGCGGCGCGGACTGGGCCGCCTCGGCGATCTTCGCCTCGCATGCGGCCAGGTGCGCGCGGGCGTCGGCGCGCCCGGCGTCGCTGAGTCCGGGCAGGCCGAGGTATTGCTCGAAGGCGGCGCGGGCCTCCTTGTAGCGTTTGGCCTCCTCGAAGGCGCGCGCCGCGTTGAAGAGCAGGGCCGGCGACTTGCTGATGCTGAACGCCTCGAGGAAGAGCTCTGCCGCCTCGGCGTAGGCCTCTGCCTTGAACTTGAACTTGGCCTGCAGCGCCTTGGCCTCGGCCTTGGCCAGCTCGTCCTTGCTCGCCTGGGCCAGGGCCGATCGCGCCGGCAACTGCACGCAGGTCCAGGCCAACGCCAGGACCATCGCCCAGGCGGTGGCCTTGGGACGGCGGTTGGAACGCGGCAGCGGCGGGCGAGGCGTCGGCATCCAGTCGCCATCTTTCGCGTCACGCCTGGCGTCGTCAAGGGCAAGGGCCGCAGAGCCGTGAACCGACGTGATCGACCGCCGCGGAATGCGCAGGGCGCGTTCGTGGTTGACAGGACCCGCTGCGCCGGCATCCTGCTGTGCGCAGCGGCGGGCGCGATCGCCCCGCGCACGACGAACATCCACGGAGGATCCCATGCGCCAACTGCGCACGTTTGCTACGACCTCGGCATTGGCGCTCGCGACCCTGCTCGCCGCCGGCTGCGGCGAGTCCAAGCCCGCGGCGACCCCCGCTGCCGGCGCTGGCACCCCAGCACCGCCGCAGGCCGCGGCGGCGGGCGACGAGCATGGCACCGAGGCGGCCGACGCCCCCGGCGGCAAGCAGTACAGCGTCGTCGCCGAGACCGTCACGCTCAAGAACGGCGAGAAGAAGGTCGTGGCGATGCGGATCGAGCCGGGCAAGGGCCTGAAGTTCAACGCCGACTTCCCGACCAAGTTCACCGTCACCGCCGCGCCGTTCGCGCGTAGCGAGCGCGACAAGCTCTCGGCCAAGGACGGCGACATCAAGGTCGACGGCAAGGCCGGCGTGATCTCGGTGCCCGTCGTCGCGACGGCCGCCGGCCGCGGCAACCTCTCGCTCGCCGGCCGATTCTCGGTGTGCAACGACGAGCAATGCTTCGTGCTCAGCGAGACGATCCAGCTCGCCGTCGCCGTGCAGTAGCCACAGCTCCTACCGAAACGCGCGGAGCGCCAACAACGACGGCTGCGCCCGCAGCGCCGCGTCGACGTCTTGCCAGATCGGCCGGCGTTGGCCGCGCGCGATGGCGTCGATCGCGTCCAGGGCGACGTGGGCGGCCGGGTCTGCGCCCCATTCGTCGACGAGGCGCTCCAGGCCCGTGCGCGCCAGGTCGATCAGCGCGATCGCGAGCCGCCCCACGTCGACCTCACCGACGCGCGCCGCCAGGCCATGGCGTGCGGCGGCCTCGCGCAGCGGCCGGCGCATCTGGACGAGGTCCCCGTCGCGCAGCAGGGTCAAGGCCGCCGCACGGGCGCTGGGATCGTAGAACAGGCCCTTGGCCAGCGCGGGCAGCGCCGGCAGGAGCTCGGGCGGCACGCAATCGCAGGCCCGCAGCTCCAGGAACTTCTTGAGCCGCACGTCCGGGAACACCGTCGACAGGTGCAGCTCCAGGTCGTCGAGCGTCGCGCCGCGGCCACGGTCGCCGTGTGCCATCATCTGCCGCAACGTCTGGCCCGGGCGCTCGGGCGCCACGTAGACCTTCTGGCCGGCTTCGTCGGCGTGGCGGACGAAGTACATCGGCACGTCCAGCGCCCACTCGATGTAGTCGCGGACGCGCACGTCGGGGCGCCAGATCCAGTCACCGGGCGTGCAGCGGGCGTTGTCGACGTCCTCCCAGACCCAGGCGCGCGTGCTGGCCATGCCCGTCGGCGCGCCGGCGCGCCACGGCGACGCGGCGAAGAGCGCGATCAGCGCCGGGGTGGCGAGCATGCCGAGGCGCAGCATCTCCATCGCCTCGTCTTCATTCGAGAAGTCGATGTTGATCTGCACCGTGCAGGTCAGGTGCATCATGTCGAGGCCGCGGCTGCCGACCTGCGGCATCCAGGCGCGCATCGTATCGTAGCGCTTCTTCGGCATCTTCGGCACGGTCGCCGGCGTCGACAGCGGGTTCATGCCGACGAACGCGGCGTGCAGGCCGAGCTCCTCGCAGATGCCGTCGAGCTCGGCGAGGTGGGCGTCGCGTTCGGCCGCGAGCTCGGTCACCGTCCGCAGCGGCGCGCCCGAGAGCTCCAGCTGCCCGGCGGGCTCGAGGCTGATGCTCGCCTTGCCCCGCTCGAGCGCGATGGCGTTGGCTCCCTCGAACACCGGCGTCCAGCCGTGGCGGGCGATCAGCCGGTCGAAGATCGCCGAGATGCCTCGCGGTCCGTCGTAGGGCACCAGCGCGCCGGTGTCGTCGAAGACGAGGCGCTCGTACTCCGCGCCCATGCGGAACCGCTCGCGCGGCTTGGCGCCAGAGAGGACCCAGGCAATGCACTCGTCCACTGACTCGAGGACGTGGTCGGACGCCATCGTCGCCTCCGGTCGCGGCGTCGCCGCACCGATCGCGGGGAGACCCCGCAGTGCCTCAATCGTAGTAGAACTGTTCGAGTCGGCCGAAGGTGACGGCGCCGAAGAGCTGAACCGCAATCGCGATGCAGATCAGGATCTTGACCTTGCGCGACGGGCTGCCGACCCGCAACGCGAAGACGCCCAGCAGCGGCGGCCAGAAATCGACCGAGAAGCGGTAGGCGAACTGCTGCCAGCCGTCGTTCTGGTACAGCAGGCCGGGGATGGCGATCGCCAGCACGGTCAGGAGCAGGTTGCGGCTGAGGCCCACGCGGCGCGTCAGGCGCGTGGCCGCGTCGTCGTCGCGCGCTGCGCCGGCCTCGTCCGTCGCCGCGCCGTCGGCCACCACCTCTGGCGGCGGCGCGCGCAGCAGGGCCCAGAGCGCCGGGGTCGACGCCAGCAGGCCGAGGCCGTGGCGCGAGACCTGGACGAAGGGCGCGCTCGGCACCAGCTTCGGCAGGTTGGTGATCGCCGCGCTCAAGTTGTGGTTGAGGAAGTGGAAGTTGAACAGGCCGAAGTCGCGCGTCGGCGCACGCGTGCCTTCGAGCAGGTAGAAGTGGCCGAACTCCAGCGGGTTCTGCCAGCGCGCCCAATTGTACCAGGCGAGCGCGGCGCCGATCGCGGCCATCGGCAGGGCGAAGAGCGAGATGGCCCGTGCCGCCGCCACCGCGCCGGCGCGCCCGCGGCCGCCGAGCCAGCGCCCGTCCGGGAACAGCGCTTCGAGCGGCAGGAAGATCGCACCAAAGAGCAGCGGCGTGCGCGTCGCCACGCCCATGCCCAGCAGCAGACCCGCGAGCAGCGGCCGGCGTGCGCCTTGCGCCGCCATCAGGTAGCCGAGGTGCAGCGGCACGCCGAGCGCCAGCGCCGAGAACCACACCGTGCCGCGGATCGAGCAATACCAGATCGCCGTCCCGAGCGAGAACAGCATCACCAACCAGATCCGATCACGGACGTTGTGGCCGATCAGGCCCTGGCCGGCGAGTCGATCCAGCCAGAGCAGCAGCAGCCACGGACCTGCCAGCGCGAACAGCAGCGTGATCCACACGTCGTGGGTGTGGTAGCCGAAGAGCGCGACGAACGGCAGCATGATCACCGCCGGCATCGGCGGGAACGAGACGTAGTACACGACGCGATCGCAGCGAGCGCCCGGGCGCTCGGGATCGCAGCCGGTCGCCAGATCGCGCTGCGGGTCGATGATCATCGACTTGCCGTCGACGGTCCAGAACTCGTGCTGGCGCGGGCCCGCGACGTCCTTGTACGGGAAGACGCCCCGGACCTCCTCGCCGCCGCGCAGCACCAGCACGCGGTAGCTGGCCCAATCGTTCCAGCCGGAGCGTCCGCCGTCCGTGGCGCGATCGACCGCCTCTTGCAGGCCGGGACGATCGTCCGGACGCGCTGGTTGGCCGCCGCGGCGGCGCGGCGTGTCCGTGTCGAGGCGGCCGTCGAGCCACGACGCGGCCATGTCGACGAAGTGGAAGTGGGCCGACGGTGCCAGCAGGAAGCCCGACGAGCTGGCCAGGTAGACCAGCGCGATCACGCCGACGACGGCGAGGCGAGCGCGGCGGCTGGTGGGGCTCCGGTGCGAATCCAACGTGATCGTCCTACTGTGCGCTGCCTCTGGCTGCGGTCTGCGACCGGCGGCGTCGCGGCCGGCGAGCCTACGCGGCGTTGCGCGTCCGGGTCAATCGAGGCACGAGCAAGGGCGCGGCGCGGCAACGCGATCCGACGTCGACGGCGGCACATGGCGGCCCGCGCTTGGCCTCCCCGCTGCGCCGCTGCTATCGTCCCCCGGTGCGCGTCATCGCTGACGCGCCCGCAGCATGGAGGTCTCGATGCTCTCGATCCGACGCTGGCGCCTGCCCTCGCTCGCCCTGGCCCTGGCCCTCGCAGGCTGCGGCCAGCGCGAGGCTCCATCCACGCCCGCGGCCACCGACCCGCCGCCGACGGCTCCCGCGCTGGCCGTGGCCCCCGCCGACGAGCCGAAGCTGCTCGATCCCGGCATGCGCACCGCGCTGACGATCCAGACCGGCCTCGTCGAAGAGGCCGCCGCCTTCACGGTCAGCGAGAGGCTGCCCAATCCGCCGAGCCCGGCCGCCGAGGGCGAGCAGGCCCCCACGGTCGCTGAGCCCAACGCCGCCGCGACGGTTCCCGATCACCAGAAGATCGCCCTGATGTTCACCGGCCACGACGTCGGTGAACTCGATCCGTGTGGGTGACCCCGCAACCCGCTGGGCGGTCTGGCCCGGCGAACCACATGGTTCCAAGAGCACAAGGCCGGGTTCGCGGCCTCGATGGTCGTGCACCTCGGCGGCGCGCTCTGCGCCAACCCTGCGGCGATCCACGAGAGCCCCGAGCAGCTCCGGGCGCGCGCCGACGTCTACTTCGCCGCGTACGCCAAGATGGGCATCGCGGTCATGAACGTCGGCGTCCACGAGCTGTCGATCGGCCTGGACACCCTGCGCAAGCTCGCCGCGAAGCATCACGTGACGTTGGTCTCGTCGTCGCTCGTCCGTGGCGTCGGGGCAGACGCCCGCCCCGTGCTGCCGGGCGCCGTCGTGCACAAGGTCGGCGGGCTCGCGATCGGATTCGTCGGCTTGCTGACGTCACTGCCGCAGGGCAAGGCCGAGCTGGTGCTCAAGGCCGGCCTCGACGTCGATGATCCCATCGCGGCGGCCCGGCGCGGTGTCGCCGAGGCCAAGGCCAAGGGGGCGCAGCTGATCGTGGTCCTGAGCCAGCTCAAGCGGCCCGAGATCGAGCGGGTCGCCGAGGCCGTGCCCGAGCTGCACCTCGTGCTCGGCTCGGAGTCGACCGACCTGACGATGTCGCTCGAGCGTGTCGATCACGCCGCGTTCGCCGACACGATGGCCAAGGGCAAATACGTCGGCATCGTCCGCCTGACCAAGGGCAAGGATCCGTTACGCTGGGATGTCGCCGCGCTGCGGCCGAGCTTGTTGGCGCAGCGGGAGTCCTTGCAAGGGCAGGTGGGCTCGATGGCCTCGTCGCTGCGGCCCGAAGCCGGCCGCGTCCTGACGGACCAGACGCGCGCCGTGCTCACGCAAGAGCTGGAGCGGCTGCGGGCCAAGCTGGCCGCGGTCGACAAGCAGCTGGAGTCGCTGCCTGCGCCGTCGCCGGACACCGGGTTCATGGAGCTCGAGATGCAGGCGATCGACAAGACGCTGCTCGCGGAGCCCAAGATCGGCGCGCGGGTCGAGGCGCAGAAGGAGCGCTTCCCCCAGGCCCCCGGCCATTGACGCGGTCGCTCGTCGGTCTGGTCGCACCGGCGCGGCCGCGCCCACGCCGACGCCGACCGCAGGAGGATCGATGCTGATCGAGTCGACGGCGACCGCCGCGCAGCGCTACCTCGCGACCTGGGTGCAGCGTTGCGCGCTCGTGCCGGCCGCGGAGCAGGCGCCCGTGGTCCTGGCCCCGGCCGCCGAGGTGGCGGTGGCGTGGTGGGCGGACGGGCCGGACGACTTCCTCGGCGTCGCCGCCGAGCCGACCGGCGACGATCCCTTCACCGGGGTGCGAGGGGCCCGGACCTGGGCGTCCGCCGCGACGGACCCGGCCGTGCTCGCGTTGGACGCTGCGCTGGCCGCCGGCCTGGCTGGCGCCTTGGCGTCCTGGACCGAGGAGGACGGCCGTGCGCTGGCGGGTCACCAGGGCGCGGTCGATCGCGCCGACGCCGGTGCGCTCCGCCACCTCTTCGCCTTGCTCGCGGGACTGGACGGCCTTGTCGTGCACGACTCGGGGCCCGTCGCGGTGGCGCTGGTCGCCGGGTTGCGCAGCGACGACGTCGGGCTGCAGCTGCATGCGCTCGCGATCGCGCGCAAGTTGGGCCTGCGCTCGCTGCAGCGCGACATCGCCGGTCTGCTCGATGCGCCGGCGCGCCTGGGACACGAGGGCGTCGAGGCGACGCTGGACGCGCTCGCCGAGCTCGCGGACGGGCGATCGGTGCGTCGGCTCGAAGAGGTGTTGGCGGCGCGGGGCCCGGAGCTGAGCCAGCACCAGGCGTGGCGCGCGCGCCATATCGTCCAGGTGATCCGGCGCGCCGGCCGGCGCTGACGACCTCGGCGCCGCCGGCGTCGGTTCGCTAGCGGCTGGCGCCTGCCGGCGCCATCGACATCTCGGGCGTGATCGGCGTCATCGGCAGCTTCGCCTCGGCCGGAAGCTCCGGGCCCTGCGGCTGGGCCGGCAGGGCCTGCCACGCCGAAGCGGGCCAGGCGAACCACGGCGTCTCGGGCGGTGGCGGCGGCGGCAGACAGGTGCCGTTGGCCGCGCCGGGCGTGCCGAAGTCGCCCGCGCCGAACGCGGCCGAGCCGAAGCACCAGTTGCCGCCGACGTCATTGGCCGTCGCCGTCATCTTCGCCGCCGCGAGCTGCACGGACAGGCCCGAGGTCACGCCCGGCCAGCCGTTCTTGCCCTTGCTCGATTCGTAGCGGATCTCGTCGACCAGCGTGCCGTCGGGCTTCTCGATGGCGAACCGGCCGCCGCTGCTGTTGCCGAGCGCGATCTTGCTCTGGCTGTAGGCGAAGAGCGGCGTCACGCCACCGTTGATGGTCACGTCTGCGTTCGCCGCGAGCACGGCGTAGCCGCCAGGCGCGATCAGCAAGGGCTTGGTCTTCGGCAGGGTCAGGCCGCCGTCGGTGTCCTTGTCCTGGATCTTCCAGCCGGCGATGTCGATCGTCGTGGTGCCCGGGTTGTAGAGCTCGACCCACTCGCCCTTGGAATCGTCGACGGCCTTGGGATCGGGCAGGAACTCGGTGATGATCAGCTCGCCCGTCTGCGGCTTGCTCTCGACCATGCAGGCCGCGTCGCAGCCGTCGCCCGGCGTCTTGTTGCCGTCGTCGCACTGCTCGCTGCCCGTCGTCTTGCCGTCGCCGCAGACGTCGGGCGCCGCAGCCTGGCAGGCGTTGCCGACGCCATTCTTGTCGGTGTCGGCCTGGTCGGTGTTGGACACGCTGGGGCAGTTGTCGCACGCGTCGCCGACGGTGTCGTTGTCCTTGTCGGCCTGATCGGCGTTGGCGGTCGTCGGGCAGTTGTCCTTGCTGTCCGGGATCTGGTCGCTGTCGCTGTCGCTGGCGATGCAGGTGGCGTTGGCCTCGCCGGGCGTGCCGAGGTCGCCGGCGCCGTAGGGCTTGGTGCCGAGGCACCAGTTGGCGCCGTCGTTGTTGGCGTCGGCGTTGGTCTTGTCGCCAGAGAGCTGGAACGACGCGCCGCTGGTGATCTTCGGCCAGCCGCCCACGCCGGATTGGTACGTCACGATGTCGACGTCGACCGAGCCCCAGACGAGCCGGACCTCGTTGGTCGAGTTGGTCAGCGAGACGCTGCTGTAGGCGTAGGCGGGCGTGATGCCGCCGTTGACCAGCGGGTCGTCCTTGAGCGCGATGACCACGCGCGCTCCGGCGGCGACCTTGAGCGAGCCGGACTTCGGCACGATGACGTGGGTCGTCGTCTTGTTCAGCAGGCTCAGGCCGGCCAGATCGACGGTGTGGGTGCTGGCGTTGGCGAGCTCGATCCACTCACCTGCGTCGTCGCCGACGGCCTTGGTGTCGATCATCAGCTCGGTGATCACGAGATCGCCCTTGAGGATCGGCGTCTCGACCTGGCACAGCAACGAACAGCCGTCGCCGGGCACGCCGTTGGCGTCGTCGCAGGTCTCGTCGCCTTCCTTGACGCCGTTGCCACAGGCCTGGGTCTCGCAGGCGTCGCCCTGCTTGTCGCCGTCGGCGTCCTTCTGGTCCGGGTTCGCCACGGTCTTGCAGTTGTCGCAGGCGTCGCCGAGGCCGTCCTTGTCGGTGTCGAGCTGGTCGGCGTTCTTGGTGTCCGGGCAGTTGTCCTTGGGGTCAGGCACGCCGTCCTTGTCGGCGTCGACGGCGCCCAACGCGCAGCTCGGGTTCGGCTGGCCGGGCGTGCCGAGGTCGCCGTTGCCGTAGACGTCCTGGCCCTTGCACCACTTGGTCGGATCGTCGTTGGCGCTCGCGCTCAGCGCCTGCGGATCCAACGAGAGCGACTTGCCGATCGAGAGCGGCCAGCCGGTGCCATAGGTGACCTCGTCGACCGTGACGTCGACCGCTGTCTGCGTCGCGTCGTGCGAGAGCAGCGCCAGCTTGGTGCCGCTGTTGGAGAGCGCCAGCTTGGTGTAGCCGTAGTTGACCGGCACGCCGCCGTTGGTCGCCAGGTTCTTGTTGTTGCCGAGCACGAAGTAGCCCTTGGCCGGGATGGTCACGACCTTCGGCGACGAGATCGCGATGATGTACGGCTTGGCGCCGACCGCGACCCGCAAGCCGTTGATTTGCACGTCGGCGTCGCCCGGGTTGTAGAGCTCGAGCCACTCGCCCTTGTCGTCGGTGACCGTCGCCGGGTTGGGCATGAACTCGCTGATCACCAGGGCGCCGGGCGCGATCGCCGGCTCGACCTGGCAGAACGCCGAGCAGCCATCGCCCGAGAACTGGTCGCCGTCGTCACAGCCCTCGCCGGTGTCCAACGCGCCGTCGCCGCAGTTGGGCAGCGCGCCCTCCTCGCAGAGATCGCCGATGCCGTCGTTGTCGTCGTCTGCCTGGTCGGGGTTGGCGACCTTCGGGCAGTTGTCGACGTCGTCCTTGATGCCGTCCTTGTCGACGTCGCCGGGCGCGCACTCGCTGTTGGCCTTGCCCGGCGTGCCCAGATCGCCGCCCGACATCGCCTCGGTCGCGGGGCACCAGGCGGTCGGGCTGTCGTTGAGGTCGCCGTTGAGCGCCGTCGGCGAGAGCTGCATCGCCTTGCCCACCAGCGCCGGCCAGCCGAGCTTGGTGCTCCAGGCGACGCGGTCGATCTTGACGCTCCCCGCGTCGATCTGCAGCACGTCGGCGCCGTTGGTCAGCGTCAGCGAGTTGCCGTACGAATGATCGACCTTGACCCCGCCGTTGGCGGCGGCGTCGAGGGTGCGGCCGAGCACGAAGTAGCCCTTGGCCGGGATCTTCGTGTTGCCGCCGAGCACGTTGTACTTGTCCTTGCCGTCGTCGTGGATCGTCAGGCCGGTGAGGTCGATCTCGGCGTCGGTGGCGTTGTAGATCTCGATCCACTCGCCGTCGCCGTCGGAGACGGGCGCGTCGCTGGTGCCGTCCGGGTTGTAGTGGATCTCCGTGATCACCAGATCGCCGGCCTTGAGGTTCGGCGGCGCCACCGTGTCTGCCGTGTCGTCACCGTCGCTCGTGTCCTTGCCCGTGCCGTCGCTGCTGTCGGGCGCGTCGGTGCAGGTGTCGATCGTGCCCTTGCCGCAGGTGCCGCCGTTGCAGCGATCGCCACCGGTGCAGGGGTCGCCGTCGTCGCACGCCGCCTTGTTCGACGGGTGGGTGCAGGCGCCATCCTTGCAGAAGTCGTCGGTGCAGGCGTTGTTGTCGTCGCATTGCGCGTCGGTCGAGCAGCCTGTGCCGTCGGCCGTCGCGTCGCCGAACTGGACGCCGTCGCCGAACTGGACGCCGTCGCTGACGTCGTTCGCGACGAAGGTGTCCACCCCTCCGCCCGTGTTGCTGCCGGTGTCGGCACAGCCGGACGCGACGGCGACCATCGACAGCAGCGCGAGGCCGCAGACCGACAGCGTCCGCCGACGGAGTTGCGTCGAGCCAAGGAGGAAGCGAGCACGATCACGCATAGGAACTCCAAGCTGGGGGCGCATCCTGGGGGGCAGGACGCGCATCGGACCCCGTGGGGGGCGAGTCTAGCGAATCCGCGTCGGCCTCGCCACCATGGTCGAGGCGTCCGTTCGAAGCCTTGCCATCGCCGCCGCAGCACCAGCGACCAGGTCGCGGGCGGCACGGGGCTTGTCGTTGGCCCCGCGGGGCTGCCATGCTGCAGGCGCGCAGGTCCGCGCGTGCGTCGAGGTCCGTATGTCCGCCAAGATCCTCCCCGTCCTGATCGCGTCGCTGCTCGCCGCGGCGACGCTGGCGAGCCCGCTGGCCTTCGCCGCAGATCCGCCGCCACGCGGCGCCGAGGATTGGTTCCGCGACGGCGTGCGCCAGCTCGGCGACGGCAAGCTCGACGAGTCGGTCGCGAGTTTCCAGCAATGCGTCGAGCTCAAGCCGGACCTCAAGGAGTGCTGGTTCAACCTCGGCGTCGCCTATGGTCGCAAGCGCGCCTTCGCCCAGGAGGCCCGCGCCTACGCCGAGGCCGTGCGCCTCGATCCCAAGTACGGACGCGCCCACTTCAACCTCGCGGTCGTCTACGAGGACCTCGGCCAGACCGACAAGGCGCTCGAGCATTACGGCAAGGCGCTCGAGGCCGAGCCGACGGCCCAGGACGCTCGTCTCAACCGCGCGATGCTGCTGATGAAGTCCAACCGCGTCGACGAGGCGATCGCTGACTTCGAGGCCGCAGTCAAGGACAAGCCCGACAACGCCGAGGCCTACTTCGACCTCGCCGGGGCGTACGAGGTCCGCGCCGACAAGCTGGCCGAGCCGCAGCGGACCCAGGGCCTGCGCAAGGCCGTCGAGACCTACTACAAATGCCTCGAGCTCGACCGGACGCACCACCGCGCCTGGTACAACATCGGCGTCGCCAACCAGCGGTTGCAGGACGTCGACAGCGAGATCAACGCCTACCGCAAGGCCATCGAGATCAAGAGCGATTACACCCCGGCGCTCTACAACCTGGCCTTCGCCCTGCGCGACAAGGGCGACAAGGCCGCAGCGATCGCGGCGTTCGAGCGCTACATCGCGCTGGTCGGCGACAGCAAGGCGGAGTCCCGCTTCCGCGCAGCGGCCGAGGCGGAGCTGGCGCGTCTGCGCGCGGCGAAGTAGCGGCGAGGCCGTGGCGGCGGGCTAGACGGGGCCGCCGTCGTCGTCGCGGACCTTCTCGAGGTAGCGGAAGATCGTGCGCACGTCGACCTCCAGGTCGCGCGCCGTCGAGGTCCGGTTGCCGTCGTTGAGCTCCAGGATGCGGCGCACATAGTCGAGCGCGAACTGCTCCTTCGCTTCGTTCAGCGGCAGCACGCGGTCGGCCTGGATCTCTTGCAAGTCCAGATCCTTGGCCCCTACCTGGCCCTCGTCGCAGAAGATGACGGCCTTCTTGATCCGGTTCTCGAGCTCGCGGATGTTGCCCGGCCACCGGTGGGCCCGCAGCGCCCGCAGCGCGTCCTCGGTGAAGCCCTGGATCTGCACGCCCAGCTCGTCGCCGTATTTGCGCAGGAAGTAGCGGCCGAGCAGCTCGACGTCGTTGCCGCGCTCGCGCAGGGGCGGCAGCTCGACGCGCACGACGTTGAGGCGGTAGTACAGATCCTCGCGGAACTGCCCGGCCTTGACCTCGTCTGCGAGGTTGCGGTTGGTCGCCGCGACGATGCGGATGTCGACGTCGCGGGCCACCGACTCGCCGATCCGCGTCACGCGGCGCTCCTCGAGCACGCGCAGCAGCTTGACCTGCAGGTTCAACGGCATCTCGCCGATCTCGTCGAGGAAGAGCGTACCGCCGTGGGCGTTGGCGAACTTGCCGTCGCGGGTGGCGACCGCCCCGGTGAAGCTGCCCTTGATATGGCCGAAGAGCTCGGACTCGAGCAGGTTCTCGGGGATCGCGCCGCAGTTGATGACGATGAACGGGCCGTCCTTGCGGTGGCTGCGGCGGTGGACCTCGCTGGCGACGAGCTCCTTGCCGGTGCCGGTCTCGCCCTCGATCAGGACCGAGACGTCGGTGCGCGCGACCTTGTCGATGCGGCGGAACACCTCCTTCATCGCGCCGGAGGTGCCGATCAGCGAGCCGAAGTGGATGCGCTCGAGCTGCTGGGTCAACGACTCGTTGGTCAGCAGCAGCTCGCGGATCAGGATCGCGTTGCGCAGGGCCATCGCCGCCTGCGTCGCGAACACCGTCGCCACCTCCAGCGAGTCCTCGCTGAAGAGGTTCACCACGTTGTCGTTGCCGAGGTAGATGACGCCGAGCAGCTCGCCGCGCACGTTCAACGGCACGCACAGCACCGAGGCCAGCTTGTAGTCGATCACCGAGCGCGCGGCCGAGAACATCGTGTCGTTGAGCGCGTCGCTGACGATCTCGGGTTGCCGGGTCTGCAGCACGCGGGCGACGATCGTATCGGAGATCGGCATCTCGCCGCGCGGCAGCCGCCGCCCGGCCTCGCGCGCGGCGCGCTGCACCGGCTTGCCCTCGATCAGCAGCAGCACGGCGCCGCGGGTGGCGTCGGTGACCTCGATGATCTCGTCGAGCATCGTGTCGAGCAGCTCATCGAGCTTGTAGCTGCCGGCGAGGGCTTCGGAGAAGCGCGCGGTCGCGCTGAGCATCGCCTTGACCGAGCCCGACGTCGGCGCGTTGCCGCGGACCTCGGGGCGCGGCGCCGAGATGCGCATGTCGAAGCGCAGGCGAATCGAGCCGAGGTCGATGACGTCGTTGGGCTGCAGGATCTTGCTGTCGGCGCGCTTGCCGTTGACGACGATGCGCTCGCCGCCGACCGCCTCGATGGCGACGCCGTCGCGGCCGACGCGCAGCTGGGCGTGCACGGCGCCGACGCCGCGGCCGCGCAGGCGGATGTCGGTGTGCTTGTCGGTGCCGATGCTGCAGACCATCTTCTCGATGGCATGCGAGGCGCGCACGGTGCCCGCGGCGTCGATCTCGTGCAGGAACGCAGTCGGCATCATCGATGCTACCTCATGGGCGGTCCGCTGGGTTCCGCCGGCCGTCGTGCGGGCCGGGAGCATCGCCGAGCTTGGCCGTGGCCGCAACCACGCAGCGGTCGCCAGCAGCAATCGTTCGGAGATTCCGGGACCTTCGTCGCCGCGCCCGGGGCTCGTGTTGCTCACGGCTCGGGTGCCCGGAGCGTCTGTCGCGCCGCCGCCACCGCGTCGGCGACCTCGGAGCGCACGATCCAGGCGTCGACGACGCCCCACGCCGCCACGGCCCAGAACAGCGCACCGGTGGTGACCTGCGCCGCCCGCGGCAGCGCGTTGCTGCGGCTGCCGATGCCTTCGTCGCGGTTGTAGAGGTAGAGCATGATCGAGCTGGCGCCCAACACCGTCTCGCTGGCGAGGAAGGCCGCCCCCTTTGCTGGCTGCTGGTTCGCGAACTGACCGACACCGAGCGGAAAGAGCGTCAAGATGCGCGGCGCGACCCATTGCGTCGGCGGCTCCTTGGGCACCGTCGGTTTCTGCCCGACGCGCAGCACGCCCAGGCGAAGCAGGTTGCCACGCAAGGTCTCGAAGTCCGTGATCATCGGCGGCGGATACGATGCAGGGTCGAGTCGGGCCGGCGGGTTGCGCACCAGCAACGCGGTGAACTCGTCCAAGGCCTCCTGCTTGCGCCCGGTCCACCAGAGCGCGGCGCCGAGGTACTCGCGTGCCCGCCATTCGCGGGCGGTGTCCAGCAGGGGCTTGGGGTAGAGCAGGGCGCGCAGCTTGGGGATCGCGTTGTCGAAGTCTTGGTACTTGAAGGCGTTGATCGCGGCGTCCCACTCCGAGGTGGGGTCGAGGCCGCCGGCGCCGGCGGTACCAGGCGTGGCCGTCGCAGCCGTGTCGGGGCGGGCGGCTGCCCTCGACGCGCCAGGCGTCGTCGGGGCGGGCGTCCTGGGTTGGGCGTCCGCGGGGGCTGGTGCGCCGACGAGGACCAGCGCGAGGGCGGCCACGATGCACGCGCAGGCGGCACAGCGAGGCCGGGGCCAGGAGCTGCGACGAAGCTGGAGCGGCCGACCGTGCTTCATGGCGCGGATCGTAGGAGCGCGCCCCACATTTGGCAAACGACGACGGTGATCGCGCGGGCTCATGGCAGCTGATCGAGGTCGCCAGCGACGCGGCCGACGACGCGCACCAATTGCGGCGGCGTGTGCAGCAGGCAGACGGCGACGCCGTCGCTGCGCAGGCCGTCCAGCATCTCGCGCAGCATCAGCGCGCCCGAGAGGTCCAGGCGTCCGAGGCCCGAGAGGTCGAGCTCGACCCGGTGGATGTCGCGGTGGTCGGCCAGCACGTCGGCGAGGCGCTGACGAAAGCGCGGCACCGAGCCGAACCAGAGCACGCCGAGCGGACGGACGACGACCTTGTCGCCGCTGCGCACCACCTCGACGTGCACGTCCATCTCGCGCCAGAGGTGGACGCAGACCGCCACGGCCATGCCCGCGAGCAAGCCGAGCTCGACCCGCGGCGCCAACGCCAGGGTCGCGGCGAAGGTCCACATCGCGATCGCGGCCTGCGGACGGCTCAGCGTGACCAGGCGCGCCATGGGGCGCACGTCGAGCAGGCCGAGCGCGGCGACGACCACGATGGCCGCGAGCACCGCGCGCGGAAGGCTCGCCAGCAGCCCCGCCGCCGGCAGCGCAACCAGGAGCAAGATGCCCGCGATCGCGCCCGTCGCGCGCGTCCGGCCTCCGGCGACGTGACCGAGCGCGCTGCGGGCGAACGAGCCGCCCACCGGCATGCCACCGACCAGGCCGCTGACGACGTTCGCGGCGCCCTGGGCCAGCAGCTCGCGATCTGGATCCCAATGCCGACGCTCGACCTCGGCGAAGCGCTGTGCGATCGCGGCGGCCTCGGCGAAGCCCGCAACCGCGAGCACCAGGGCCGGCAGGATCAACTCCGGGACGCGCCGCCACGGCAGATCGAAGCGCAGCTCCGGCATCGCGCTCGGGATGGCGCCGAGCGTGGCCCCGCCGTAGTCCAGCGCCGGCCCCAGCCAGGCCCCGAGGCCCACCGCCAGGAGCACCCCCGGGAACAGGCGATGGATCCGGCCTCCCAGCAGGATCGTCGCCGCCACCGCCCCGGCGGCGGCCATGGACTCGGCGCGCCAGCGCGACGGCTCCGCCAGCGCCGCCACCGCGCGCGCGAGCGTCTCGCCATCCGGCGGCGACACGTCGACCAGCGCGGGCACCTGGCTTCCGATGATCAACAGCGCCGCCGCGAGGGTGAAGCCCGCGAGCACCGCCTGGCTCAGCAGCGCCGCGAGCATGCCGGCCCGCAGCCGCCCGAGCAGGATGCGCAGGCCGCCGACCATCAGCGCGAGCAACGCGGCGAGGCTGGCGTGCTCCAGGCTGCCGGGGGGAGCCAGCGGAGCAAGCGCGCCATAACAGAGCAGGGCGGTGATGGCGGTGGGCCCGGTCTGCAGCCAGGGCGACGAGGCGCCGAACGACGCCACGATCGGCGGCAGGCCGGCAGCGAGCAGGCCGCGCCACGCCGGAAGCCCCGCGAGCTCTGCGTAGGCCAGCGATTGCGGCAGCAGCACCAACGCGACGGAGGTGCCCGCGACAGCCTCCGACAGCCACCCGCCCCGGGGAGCTGCCGTCGCGTCGGCCGCGCCGACCCGCACGCCCTGATGCGGGCTCATCGCTCCAACTCCACGGCGATCTCAGGCGCGCCGGCGACCGCCCGGTCGAGCCGGACGACCGAACGCTCGAGCAGGTGTGTCGCGGCGTCCGGATCCTGGCTCGCCAGCATCTGCAACACCGAGGCGTCGAGGTCGACGCGGCTCGCGGCGATCAGGGTCGGCAGCAGGGCGAGCTCGCCGTCGCGCAGCGGCCGGACGGATTGGTAGCCGGCCAGCAAGGCCCGCGCCACGGTGCCGCGGATCTCGCAGGGATCGCGCGCCGGCCAGTGGACGCAGCAGCGATCCAGGGTGCGCGCCAGATCCCAGACCGCGACGTCGACGTCGGCGAGGTCCCAGTCGAGCGCCCCTGCGGCCGGGCCGTCGAGCAGCACGTTGCCGGGTCCCAGGTCGCCGTGGACCAACGCGGGGGGCAGCCACGCCAGCTCGCCGGCCACGCGCCGGCCGATGGCGTCGAGACGGCCCTCGATCGCCGGTCCGAGCCCCGACGACTCGAGCCAGAGCGCGGCCTTGGCGTCGCGGCCCACCGTCGCCTGCCACGCCGCGCCCGGCGAGGGCGTGCGCAGCAGGTGGGTGCCGACGCGCAGGCCCGCCGGTGGGCGCCCGGTGCCGCTGGCGAGGTCGCGTCCGGCGTCGTGGATCCGGGCCAGCAGCGCGCCCGTGGCCGTGGCCTCGTCGGCGTCGAGGTCGTCCTCGCCGATGCCGAGGCCCGGCACCGCCCGGTACAGCGCGAGCGTGTCGTCGCCGAAGACCAGGACGTCGTCGCCGCCACGGTCCGGCAGCGGCGTCGGCACGACGATGCCGCGTTCGTGCATCGTCCGCAGCACGCGGTGGGTGAACGCCACCGACGCCGCCGGCCGCGTGCTGCCGTGCATCCGCTTGGCGAAGTAGACGCCCGAGCTCGTCTCGACCCGTGCGGTCGGCCCGTGGGCGCCGAGCGCGAGCCAGCGCAGCGAGCGGATGGTGCCCAGGCGGCCGCGACGGGTGCGGACGAGCGCCGTGATCGCCTCGGCCGTCATGTCGAGCTCGCGCAGGGCGACGCTCCAAAGCCGCGCTTCGGGCAACGCTCGGCTCAGGCGGGTCTCGGCGCGCGCCGCGATCTCCATCGCCCCGATGGTCAGCGCGCGGACCAGGACGCTCTGCAGCAGCCATGGCGGCACGTCGCGGTCGGCGAGGGTCTCCTGCAGCGCATCGTGCTCGGCCGCGACCCAGGCCTCGTCCGCGACCCGGGCGGCGGTCTCGTCGCTGCGCCGCTGCTGGCGCGAGGGCCGCGTCGGCCGCGGGGTGGCTGCCCAGCGCACGGCGGGATCGTCGGCGAGCGGGCCACGCGTCAGGGCGTCCAGGGCGGCCGCCGGGCCGTCGAGCCGCAGCGCCAGCATCGCGCGCGCCAGGGCCGCAGACGCGTCGTCCTGCGAGCCCTCGGCGGCGGCGTCGTCGCGACCCATCAGCGTGCCCAGCGCGTGATCGAGGCGCCTGGCCGCAGCGTCGACATCCCCGTCGCGCAGCGCCAGGGCGGCGGCGCCCACGGCGGCGCGGGTGGCGTTGGCGTCGACGCGGACGGTCTCGTCGAGCCAGCGCATGGCCGCGTCGGGCTCGTCCCGCTCCAGCGCCACGGTCGCCGCGAGCCAGCGTGGCAGTGGATCGTCGGGCTGCCAGCCGAGCGCCTCGCGATAGCGTCGTTCCGCTTCGCCGAGGCGTCCGGCCGCGTGGGCGCGGCGACCGCGCTCGATCGCGGCGTGGCTGGCGGCGAGCGACGGGCTGCGCGACGTGGAGATCGACGGCACCTCGTCGCCTGCGGCACGCGGCTGCAGCGTGGTCCAGGACGCGTCCAGGCCGCGTGCACCGGCGGTCCTGGCGTGGACGCAGGCGCCAGGGTCGAGCGCTGCGCCTTGCAGATCCGCGTCGCGCAGGTCGGCGCCATGCAGCTCCGCGCCCGTCAGGTCCGCGCCGCGCAGGTCAGCGCCGTGCAGGTCGGCGAGCGTCAGGTCCGCGCCGTTCAGGCGCGCGCCACGCAGGTTCGCCTCGCGCAGATCTGCGGCCGCGAGCGAGGCGTGGCGCAGGTCCGCGTCCTGCAGATCGACGCCGCGCAGGTCGCCTTCGTCCAGCCGCGCGTCGCGCAGATCCAGCGCCGCGGCGGCCGGGCTGGCCGGCACCTGCGCCAGCTGCCGTGCCGGACGGATCCAGCGTCCGGCGTGGGGGCCGGCGTCGCGTTTCATCAGAGGCAAACCACCCCGAACTGGCAGGTCTTGCCGGCCGGGCAGGTGCCACCGGGGCCGCAGAGCGTCGGCAGGTTGCCGCCGCCGCCGCCGCCGCCGCCGCCGCCGCCGCCGCCGCCCGGGAGGTTCGGCAGCTGGAACGGCAGGCACAGCGACTGGAAGCAGGAGTTGCCCTCGGGGCAATCGGCCGCAGTCTTGCATTGGCCGGGCTGGGGCAGCGGCTGGTTGCTGGCGATGCAGAAGCCGAAGCTGCACGACTTGCCCGCCTCGCAATCCTCCGAGGTGCTGCACGCCTTGTCGACGCAGAGCGCGACGAGGCATTGCTTGCCTTGGCCGCAGTCCGCGTCGACGGTGCACAGCGGCGGGATGCCCGGGATCTGCGGCACGCAGACGCCCGCGGCGCAGGTCAGCTTGAGGCCGCCGATCGGGATCTTGGGGCAATCCGACGCCGCCTTGCACTCGACCGTCGGGATCAGCGCGGGCACGCACAGGCCCTTGAAGCACTTCTCGCTCGACTTGCACGCCGCGTCGTTCTCGCAGCCCTTCGGTACGCAGATCTTGGCGATGCACTGCTGCTTGGCCGGGCATTGCTCGTCGATGGTGCAGCTCGACGTCGGCAGCACACCGGGCAGGCACTCGCCGAACAGGCACTTCTGGCCGCCGGGGCAGTCCGAGTCGGCCTTGCAGCTATCCGGCGAGCAGGTCGAGAGCTGGCAGACGAAGCCCTTGGGGCAGCTGGCCGTGTTGGTGCAGAAGTTGGCAGGCACGACCGCCGGCGGCACGCACAAGCCCTGGTAGCAGAAGGTGTTCAGGCCGCAGTCGGCCTGCGATTTGCACGAGGTCGGCGCCAGGCAGAGCGGCGCGAAGCAGAAGGTGCCGACGGGGCAGTCGTCGTCCACCTTGCACAGCGCCTCGTCGTCACAGGCGTCGCCGACGCCGTCGCCGTCGGTGTCGGTCTGCTTGGGGTTCGGCACGAACGGGCAGTTGTCGAAGGCGTTCTTGCGCCCGTCGCCGTCGACGTCGTCGTCGCAGACGTCGCCCTTGCCGTCCTTGTCGGTGTCGAGCTGGTCCGGGTTCTGGACCTTCTTGCAGTTGTCGAACTCGTCGCCGATGCCGTCGCCGTCGTAGTCGTCGGCCAGGTCGCAGACGTCGCCGATGCCGTCGCCGTCGCTGTCGGCCTGGCCCGGGTTCGGCAGCAGCGTGCAGTTGTCGTTGGCGTTGGCCACGCCGTCGCCGTCGATGTCGGGGTCGCAGGCGTCGCCGACGCCGTCGTCGTCCTTGTCGCCTTGCGTCGGGTTGGCCACGGTCGGGCAGTTGTCCTTGCTGTCGATGACGCCGTCCTGGTCGCTGTCCTTGACGCTGCTGTCGACCGGATCGCAGGCGTCGCCGAGGCCATCGCCGTCGCTGTCGGCCTGGTCGAAGTTGGCGACCAGCGGGCAGTTGTCCTTCTTGTTGACGACCTTGTCGGCGTCGGCGTCGGCGTCGCAGAGGTCGCCGAGGCCGTCGCCGTCGATGTCCGACTGGTCGGCGTTGGCGAGCTCGTAGCAGTTGTCGGTGTCGTTGCCGACGCCGTCGCCGTCGAGGTCGCCGTCGCATTTGTCGCCGATGCCGTCGCTGTCGGTGTCGAGCTGGTTCGTGTTCTTGGACGTCGGGCAGTTGTCGGAGACGTCGTAGATGCCGTCGCCGTCGGTGTCGAGCAGCGGATCGACGTCCGGGCCGATGTCGATGGCGTCGAAGCTCGGGCCGCCGTCGTCGCCGTCAGTGGTGTCGCCGGGCGAGGCCGTGTCCGCCGGGGCGGCCGTATCCTCTGCGGGGGCGGTGTCGGTCAGCGAGGTGTCGTCGCCCTGGGGCGCGTCGTCGCCGTCGACGGTGTCGTCGCCCTGGGCCGTGTCTGCGCCCTGGAAGGTGTCGGGGCCGCCCGCGTCGAGGCTGCCAGCGTCCTTGGCCCACGGCGGCGGGTCCTCGCCGGGCTTCTCGCCCGGGCGAAGGATGCGGAACGTGTGGTAGATCGGCGAAGCCTGCGTCGCCTCGAGCGGATCGGTGGCCTCGGCGCCGTTGGTGGCGCTGGCCCAGACGAACCAGAACAGACGCGTGCCTTGCGGATGCGGCGGGATCGCGCCGCGCCAGACGTCGCCGTCGTCCTGGCGCATGGTCACGACCGCGAAGGAGCTCTGGTCGGCGGGGGCGTAGTAGAGCCGCACGGTCGATACACCGCTGCTGGCTCGAACCGCCGCCCACACCGCATAGGGCACGTCGTCGCGGTCGGTGTCGGCCAGCTCGCTGACCTGGCGGATCTGCGGCGCGCCGTCGTCGCCCGAGCAGCCCGCGATCAGGGTCGTCAGCGCGAGCGACGCCAGCCAGACCAGCGCGGTCTGCCGCCACGCCCGCAACAACTGCAGCCGCCCTGCCGGTGGCCGAAGGGTCGATGCGGGCAGGTTCGTGGTCATGGGGCCTCCGCCGAGCTGGCGCACGAGCATAGCAGACTGGATGCACGCCGTGCAGCCGCGATTTTCCGTCCTGCGCGGACCTTCACGCCTTGTCGGCCGCGCCGGCCCTCGGCGTCCGGCCCGCCCACGCCGTCAGGTCGAGCTCCCGGGCTGCGCGACGCGCTGCGGCCGCCGATCCACGGCGATCTGCGCCTCGTGCAGCAACGCGCCGGCGTGCTGCAGCGCCGTGCCCGTGGCGGCATCGCCGGCGCCCAGCATGCGCGCCAGCTCGCGCAGGCGGCCGGCGTCGTCGAGGTGCGCGACGCCGCTCTCGGTGCGGCCGTCCTTCTCGACCTTGTGCACGTGCAGGTGCTGATCGGCCGCGGCGGCGACCTGCGGCAGGTGGCTGATCACGAGCAGCTGCTGGTGGCGACCGAGCTCGGCGAGGAAGCGGCCCAGCGCGATGCCGGTCGAGCCGGACAGGCCGGCGTCGACCTCGTCGTAGACGGCAGACGGCGCGCCGCCGGTGCGCGACGCCGCGCGTTCGAGGCCCAGCAGCACGCGCGAGAGCTCACCGCCGGACGCGACCTCGACCAGCCCCTGCGCCGGCTCGCCGGGGTTCGACTGCAGCAGGAACTGGACCTTGTCGAGGCCGTCCGGGCCCGGCAGGCCGCCCTCGACGGTCTCGATCGCGACGCGGAAGCGTGCCTTCTCCATGCCGAGCGCGCCGATGACCGCCTCGACCTCGGCGCTCAGCGTCGCCGCGGCTGCGCTGCGGGCCTGGGTCAGCGCCGCGGCGGCCTCGATCGCCGCACGCTCGAGCGCCGGCAGCGAGCGCTCCAGCGCGTGCAGCCGGTCCTCGCCGATGTCGCCGGCGCGCAGCTCCTCGGCGATGGCGACCTGGCGTTCGAGCATCGCGGCCTCGTTGCCGCCATATTTGCGCGCCAGCGCGAGCAGCCGATCGAGCCGCTCCTCCGCCTTGGCCAGCCGCGCCGGGTCGCGGCCGACGCTGTCGGCGTAGCGCTCGAGGTCGCTGGCCAGTTCGTCGATCAGGCCGATGATGTCGTGCACCCGGCCGGCGAAGTCGGCGAGCGTCTCGTCGTCGCGCCGGCTGCGCTCCAGCTCGCGCGGCAGGCCGGCGAGGATATCGCGGGCACCGCCGTCGTCGCTCAGCGCCGCGAGCGCGGTCGAGGCGACGCGCAGCAGCGACTCGCCGGCCCGCAGCTTGCGCACCTCGGCGTCGAGGCGCGCGGTCTCGCCAGGCTCGAGGCCGGCCTCGTCGAGCTCGGCGGCGCAGAAACGCAGGTAGTCGCTGCGTTCGGCCGCCTTCTGGATCCTGGTGCGCAGGTCGTGGACCTCATCGCGACAGGCGCGCCAGCGGCCCCAGACGTCGCGGTAGGCGGCCAGCGCATCGCCGAGGCCGGCGGCGCGGTCGAGGATGCCGAGGTGGGCCTTGCGGTCGAGCAGGCGGTTCTGCTGGTGCTGGGTCGACAGGTCGACCAGCGGGCCGACGATCGCGCGCAGATCGGCGCCGGTGGCCATGCGGCCGTTGATCCAGGCGCGGCGCGTGCCGTTGCGGCCGATGGAGCGGCGCACGACCAACGACCCGTCGTCGAGCTCGATGCCGCGCTCGGCGAGGGCCGCGAGCGTGTCGGCGTCACGCACCGCGTCGAAGCGGGCCTCGAGCTCGGCCTGTTCCGCGCCGGCCCGGACGACGCGCTCGTGGCCGCGACCGCCGAGCAGCAGGCCGAGCGCGTCGACCAGGATCGACTTGCCCGCGCCCGTCTCGCCCGTGATCACCGTCAATCCGGGGCCGAACTCGAGGTCCACCGACGCCGCGATCGCGAAGTTCCGCAGGTGCATCGCGCTGATCATCGTTCGCTCCGAGCGGCCTCGCTGGCCGCGTTGCTCGTGGTCTCGCCGCGCGTGTTCGACGCGTCCGGCTCGAGGTCGTCGTAGGCCGCCAACGCGCGCTGCAGCCTGGCCCGCATGGTCCGGCGCAGCGCCGCCGGCGCCTGCACCGTCGCCGAGTCGCCGAACGAGAGCAGCCAGCTCTCGAGGTCGGGCGTCAACGGCAGCTCCCAGGAGATCTCGCAGCCGCCGCCTTGCAGGTCGACGACGCGTTGGCTCGCGTGCCAGCGACGTTCGCGCGCGTAGCGCGCCGCGCTCGGCGCGAAGTGGACGCGGACGGTCACCGGTTCGCCGCCCGTGAACAGGCCGAAGCTCGACGAGAAGTGCTCTTCGGGGCTGTAGCCCGCCGGCACCGCCGCTGCCTCGCCGCGCAGCCAGCGCGCGCCGATCACCCGGTGCAGCGCGAACGGATGCGGCCCGGGGTAGGCGTCGCAAAGCGCCAGCAGGTAGAGCCGACCGCGGAAGTACGCCATCGTCAGCGGATCGACCACGAGATCGCGCGACGCGCCGTCGCTGCCTTGCGGGTACCTCAGCTCGAGCCGCTGGCCGCGGTCGAGCGCGCTCTGCACCTCGTTGAGCACGTCGTCGAAGCGCTCGCTGCCGGCCTCGACCGGCGGCGCGTCGGGCAGCGCGTAGTACTTGCGCGCCAGATCGCCCGCGGTGCCGGCTCCCAGGCGCGACGTCACCTTGTCGAAGGCGCTCGACATCGCCTCGCCGAGCTCGGTGCCGCGGGCGAACGCCAGCATCGAGCGCCCGAGGTGCAGCGCCATCAGCTCGCCCTTGGTGAAGCTGATCGTGCTCGCCGGGCCGGCCGGCAGCAGCATCCAGCGCTTGCGGTTGTCGTCGGCACCCTCGCGGGCCTCGACCAGATGGTCCTCGCCGAGCAGGGCCAGGTCGCGGTTGAGCGTCCGCCGGGTGACGCCAGTCTGGTCCTCGAGCTCGGCGATCGTGACGCCGTGGCGCGAATTGGCCAGCGCCATGTAGATCTTCAGCAAGCGTTGGGCCTGGCTGTAGGATTTGCGTACGCGATCGCCAGCGTCTGCCATGGTCGGCTCCTTGGCGGCGAACGTTGCCGCGTTGATGCCTAGGTCGGTCGCGGGCGAATTCCGGTTCGCTCGGGCGCGCCCCAGCGGGGCGGGTCAGCGTCCTGCGGGCGCGTCGTCGTCCGCGTCGTCGTCCGCGTCGTCATCCTCCCAGTCGTCGTCGTCGTCCGCATCGACCGCATCGTCGTCGCCGTCGGCATCCGCGTCGCCGTCGGCCTCGTCATCGTCCCAGAAGTCGTCGTCGTCGCTGGCCAGCTCGCCCTCGTCGCCGTCCCAATCGTCTTCGAGGTCCTCGAGCCAGGTGTCGGGCTCCTCGCCGTCTTCGAGCGGGTTGGCCACGAGGTCGACGAACCCGACCATCGGCGGCATCTCGCCCGGATCGCCCGGCCCGCGATCGCTGCGGCGCGCGCTGCGGCCGACGAAGGTGAAGCGCAGCGGCGTGCCGCCGAGGTCGAAGCGCTCGCGCAGCGTGTTGAGCAGGAACTTCTCGTAGCTCGACGAGACCGCGTCCGGGTTGTTGACCTGGATCTCGATCCGCGGCGGCCGCGTCGCCTTCTGGCCGCCGAAGTAGAGCTTGAGCCGCTTGTTGCGATGCACCGGCGGCTGGCGGATCTTCTGCGCCTCGGCGAGCCAGCGGTTGATCGCCGAGGTCGGGATGATGCGGTTGAACGCCTCGTAGGCCGAGAGCGCCGCGCTCATCACCTTCTCGACGCGCTGGCCGGTCAGCGCGCTGACGAAGACGCGCGGGGCGAAGGCGAGCATCGGCAGGCGCTCCTGCAGGTCGAGCTCGTAGGCCTTCATCGTCCGGTGGTCCTTCTCGACCACGTCCCATTTGTTGATCACGAGGCAGCAGGCGCGGTTGCGGCGCTCCACGAGGGCCGCGATGCGCGCGTCCTGGTCGGCGAGCGGCTGGCTGGCGTCGAGCACGAGGATCGCGACGTGGCTGCGCTCGATGGCGCGCACGGTGCGGCCGACCGAGTGGCCCTCGACGCGGTCCTCGATCCGGCTCTTGCGCCGCATGCCGGCGGTGTCGACCAGGGTGTAGGGTTTGCCCAGGTACGTCAGCTCGACGTCGATGGCGTCGCGGGTCGTGCCGGCGATCTCCGTCGCGAGCATGCGCTGATGGCCGAGCAACGCGTTGATCAGCGTCGACTTGCCGACGTTGGGCCGGCCGACGATCGCCATGCGGATGCGCTCGACGTGGCCGCCGCGCTGCTGGCGCAGCTCCTGGAGCTCGGGATCTTCGGCCTCTTCGACCATCTGGCTGGCGTCGCGCCACAGGCCGCGCTCCTGCAGCAGCTTGGCCACGACGTCCTCGACGTCGCCGAGACCGCGGCCATGCTCGGCCGAGAGCGGCAGCACGTGCTCGAAGCCGAGGCTGTAGAACGCCATCGCGTCGGTCTCGAGCCGGTCGCTGTCGCATTTGTTGACCAGCACGATGACGGGTGCCTTGGCCTTGCGCAGCAGCTCACCGACCTCCTCGTCGGCGCCCGTGACGTCGTCGCGCACGCTCGTCATCCACAGGATGATGTCGGCCTCGTCGATCGCCACCCGCGCCGAGTCGCGGATCGCCGCCAGCATCAGCTCGTCCTCGTCCGGGACGAAGCCGCCGGTGTCGCACAGGGTCACGTCCTGGTTGGCGAACTCGGCGTCGGCATAATGACGGTCGCGGGTCACGCCCGGTTCGTCCTCGACGATGGCCGTGCGCCTGCCGACGATGCGGTTGAACAACGTCGACTTGCCCACGTTCGGGCGTCCGACGATGGCGATCAAGGCCTTGCGCATCACGCGGCTCCCAGGCCGTCGGCGTAGCCGAGACGGCGCAGCGCATCGATGCGCTCGGTCCAGTTCGGCTCGACGCGCACGTGCACCTCGAGGTACACGCGGCGACCGAGCATCTCGATCATCTCGGCGCGGGCGCGGCTGGCGACCTCGCGCATGCGCAGGCCGCCCTTGCCCAGGACGATGCCCTTCTGCGACGGCCGCTCGACCAGCACCGACGCCAGGATCTGGATCTGCTCGCCGCTCTCGTCGAACTTCTCGATCAGCACCGCGACGCGGTAGGGCACCTCGGCGTCGAGCGCGTGGAACAGGGCTTCGCGCAGCAGCTCGGCGCAGAGGAAGCGCTCGCTGCGGTCGGTCAGCAGCTCCGGATCGACCAGCATCGGCCCGAGCGGCAGCTCCTTGGCGGTGATCTGCACCAGCTCCTCGACGCCTTCGCCGGTGCGGGCGCTGGTCGGCACCACGCCGATGACGCCGGGCAGGGCGCCGTAGATCGCCATCAGCGGCAGCAGGGCGCGCGGCTTGATCTGGTCGCGCTTGTTGAGCACGACGATGACGCGGGCGTCGTGACGCTGCAGCCGCTGGACGATGGCGCGGTCGCCGCGATGGCAGAGCTGCAGCGCCTGCTCGGCCGTCGGCGCGGCCGTGACGCCGCGCTCGTCGGTGGGTAGCTTGACCTCGCCCAGGATCCGCGCTGTCCGCATCGCGTCGACGACCAGGAACGCGACGTCGACGCTGTCGAGCGCGTCGATGGCGATGCCGACCATGGCCCGGTTCAGCAGCGCGCCCTTGCGCACCTGGTGGATGCCGGGCGTATCGACCAGCACCATCTGCAGGCCCGGGCGCGTCAGGTAGCCGCGGATCAGGTCGCGCGTCGTCTGCGGCTTCGGGCTCGTGATCGAGAGCTTCTCGCCCAGCAGGGCGTTGAGCAGCGTCGACTTGCCGGCGTTCGGCCGGCCGACGAGCGTCACGAGCCCTGCGCGGTGGTCCTCGGGTGTGGGGCCCCAGTCAGCGGGCAGCGCGTAGCTCTCGCCGAGGATGATCGGGCCGAGGTCGAGGCCGTCGTCGTCGTCGTCGTCGTCGTCGTCGTCGTCGTCGTCGTCGTCGTCGTCGTCGAGGTCCGCGTCGTCGTCGTCGTCGTCGTCCTCGTCCGTCGCCGCCGACGGGCCCGGGCCGAATTCCGCGGTCATCGCCTCTTCGTCGAGCACGTCGTCGTCGTCATCGTGCGCCTCGTGGCGCTTGGGATCATGCTTGGTCATGCGGACGCTCCAGGATCGCACAGAAGAAACCGTCCGCGGTCACGCGCGGCACCGGGCCACGACGCAGGGTCGGCAGGTCGGCGAGGCCCATTCGCTCTTGGTGCAGCAGCGGCCAGCCCAGGGTCTCGGCGAGCCGGGCCGCGATCGCTTCGTTCTCGGCCGTCATCAACGAGCACGTGGCGTAGATCAGGCGCCCGCCCGGGCGCACGCGACGCGCGGCGCGCAGGGCGATGCCGAGCTGCTCCGGCGCGAACCGACCGAGCCAGTCGCGATCGATGTGCCAACGCAGCTCGGGCGTGCGGCGCAGGGCGCCCGTCGAGCTGCACGGCGCGTCGACCAGCACCCGATCGAAGCTGCCGAGGGCGACGTCGCCGTCCGCCCGCGGTGCCAGGCGCTCGACCCGGACCCAGCTGGCGTGTCCGGCCCGCTGCAGGCGGCGGCGCGCTTCGTCGAGGCGCTTGTCGTGCACGTCGAGGGCGACCAGGCGGCCACGGCCCTGCATCGCTGCGGCGAGGCCCAGCGTCTTGCCGCCTGCGCCGGCGCACCAATCGGCGACCAGCATGCCGGGCTGGGCGTCGACCAGGGCGACGATCCGCTGCGAGCCGGCGTCCTGCATCTCGAACTTGCCGGCGGCGAACTCGGGTAGCGCCGTGACCCGCGCGCTCTCGAGCAGCGAGAACGCGCCGTCCAGGCCGGGGATCTCGACCGTTCGCGTGCCCAGCGCCTCGACCTTGCGCCGCATCGCCGCCATCGTCGACGGATCGGCGAGCCGGATCGTCGGCGGCCCTTGCTGGGCCAGCGCGTCGAGCATCCGCCCGGCGTCGTCGTCGCCGTAGGCGTCGATCAGCGCGCGGCGGAAGTCGGGGTGGACGCCTGCGTCGATCGCGGTCGCGACGTCCGGATCCAGCTCGGCGAGCCGCCGGGTGGCGATGCGCAGGGCCTTCTCGAGCTGCTGGATCGTCGCCGGCAGGCGCTGGGCGAAGTCGGCGCTGCGGTCGAGCAGGGCGCGCAAGGCCGAGCGCTCGCCCGGGGCGCGGTGCGGCAGGGGGCGGCCCTCGGCGTCGACGTCGGCCATCGCCAGCGCGCCGATCCAGGTGGCGTCGGTCGGGCGCAGGCGGCGTGGATCGGGCGCTCGCAGCGGCTCGTCGTGCAGGGCGTCCGCCGCGAGCTGCAGCAGGGCCAGCCGCCGGATCGCGCCGTGCATCAGCGCGCTGACGGTGGCACGTTCCCGCGCGCCGAGCTCGGGGCGCTGCGCCAACGCCCGCTCCAGCGCCGTGACGGCGTAGCGCAGGTCCTGGCCAAAGGTCGTGGCCAGCGCGTCGGCGACCGCGGCGACGCCGACCGGGCGCAAGAACAGCGGCGCGATCGGCTCGGCCGCCTGGTGACGCAGGGCCGTCAGCATCGGCGCCAAGGTGGCGAACGCGCGGGCACGGTGGCTGACCGAGGCCTTGGCCTTGGCGCTCGCGGTGCCGAACGACGCGCCCAGCTCGTTGCACCAGAACACCGGATCGTAGCCGAAGCCGCCGGCACCTTCGCGCGACGCGAGGATCTGGCCCGAGACATGGCCTTCGGTGGCCCGCCAGGCGATGCCGTCGTCGGTGACGTTGGCGCCGGGCCCGGCGGCGATGGGCCCCGCCAGCACCAGGGCACAGGCGAACGACGCGTGCCGCTCGTGCTCGGGCACGTCCTGCAGCTCGCGCAGCAGCTTGTCGATGTTGCCTTCGTCGTCGCCGTGGCGGCCGGCGTAGCGGGCGCTGTGGACCCCCGGGGCGCCGCCCAGCGCGTCGACCAGCAGGCCGGAGTCGTCGGCCAGCGCCGACAGGCCCGTCTGGCGCACGGCGGCGACGGCCTTGCGCATCGCGTTGTCGACGAAGGTGGCGCCGTCCTCGACCACGTCGGCCAGGGTCTCGCCCGCGGCACCACGCCAATCCGGGCCGGCGAGGACGTCGATGCCCGCGGGCTCGGCGAAGGCGCGCAGCTCTGCGAGCTTCTTGGCGTTGCCCGTGGCGAACAGCAGCGTCAGCGGCGGCAACGCGGGCGGCGTCCGATCCGGGGCGGGCCGCGGGCGCTCGGCCTGCGGTGCCGGGCCTCGCTGCCAGCCTTCGGGGCCACGCTGCCAGCGCCCGGTATCGCCGCCGCGTGCGTCGCCGCCGCGTGCGTTGCCGCCACGTGCGTCGCCGCCGCGTGCGTCGCCGCCGCGTGCGTCGCCGCCGCGTGGTCCGTCCCGCCTGCTGCTGCCTGGCCGTTCGTTCGCCATCTCGCTCCTCAGCCCGTGCCGTCCGGGCCGCGGGGGCAGCCTTGTAGCCCAAACTCGACGCAGGTGCGAGCCATCCGTGCGCGGACCGCGCCGATGGCTTCCTTGACCACCCTGGCTTGCGCGGCTACCGTCTCAGCGTGTGCCTATGGCCCGTGCGGCGTGGGCGCTTCCGCAGGCAGATCGCCGCGGCAACTCCTGCGTCACACTCTTGTCTGCGTCTGGCGCGCGGAGTGGGACCCCGGTCGCGTGCGTCCCGAGATCACGTGGAACGACAGACCGGCACAGACGAGGCTGCATGACCTACCCCGAGAACCGCCACCCACGTCGTCCGAAGTTGCACCTCCTGCTGGCTGCCGCGACCTTCGCGTCCCTTGCCTGCAGCGGGCAGCACCTCAAAGATCCGGACGGTGACGGCGATCGCAACAGCGCGCGCCCCTTCTCCAAGCTCGGCCCGACCGAGGACCGGCTGAGCCCGCGCCTGGGCGACCACGAGGACTGGCGCTTCGTCCAGCCGGATCATGCCGGCGCGATGGAGATGCGCATCTCGGTCGGCAAGTGGAAGGAGTCGACCCTGGTCGGCCACGTCACGATCTACACCGAGGTCGGCGATCGCATCTCCGAGAAGGCCCTGCCCGAGGGCAGCGGCACGCTCAAGTTCAAGTTCGACGTCGAGCCGACGATGCGCTACCTGGTGCGCTTCAAGTCGACCAAGGGCGAGGGCGAGTACGCCGTCGAGGTCGACTGGGGCGAGGACGCCTGCGCGTCGTGCACCTCTGACCAGGAGTGCGTCGACCAGAAGTGCGTCGCCAAGAAAGAGGAGCCCAAGGCCGAGCCGCGCGATCGGCCCAAGACGACGCCGTCGACGCCCAAGCCCAAGCCCGTGGCCAAGTCGGCCGGCATCGAGTGCTCGATCATCGACGCGCGCGCCAACGGCAACGGCGCCGTGCTGATCCTCAGCGCGGGCGACAACAAGGGCGTCAAGGCCGGCATGAAGGGCACGATCAAGGGCCTCAAGGGCGGCAACTTCGTCATCACCAGCGTCTACCCGAGCCGCAGCAAGGCGAACTGCGCGCTGCCGCCGGCCAAGATCTTCGGCCATCCCAACGCCGTCATCGAAGACTGAGCGACGCCCCCACGATCGGAGCCGCCACCATGATGTGCATGCTGCCTCGGCGACGTCGGCGGGATGCCTCGGCGTCGTCGCCAGCCCGCGCGGCCCGGATCTGCGCCCTGGTCGTGGTCCTGCTCGCCCTGGGCGCCTGCAAGCGCGACGCGCCTCCGCCGACCGCCGCGCCGCCGACCGCCGCGCCGCCGACCGCCGCGCCGCCGACCTCCGCGCCGCTGCCGCGGACAGCGAGCCCCACAGCGGCGGGTTCGCCGACCGACGGGGCCGCCGCGCCGCCATCGGGCGGATTGCTGGCGCTGCCGCACGTGACGCTGGTCGCGCTCTCGGATTGGTCCGCGGTCATCCAACCCTGCGGCTGCACCGAGGAGCTGCAACGTGGCGGCATCGAGCGCATCGCGTTCTGGCTCGGCGCGCAAGGTCGCGTCGATCCTGGCCTCGCGCTGGTCCACGCCGGCTCGCTCCTGGTCGAGGCCGAGCCGCCGCGGCCGGACGAGGTCGCCCAACGCACCCAGCGGCAGCAGCTCTTCGTCTCGCTGTTGCACGGCCTGCCAGTGGCGGCGGTCGCGGTCTCGAGCGTCGATCTGCGCGACGGCGGCGCCAAGGTGCGCGAGCTGCTCGGCGCGGCCGGGCTGCCGTTGCTCGCTGTCGGCTGGGATCCCGGCCTCGCCGGCGTGCAACCGCATCGCGTCGTCGAGCGCGCCGGGGTCAAGGTCGGTCTGTTCGCGCTCGACCCGGCCGCAGGCGAGCTCGCGACGCAGCAGGAGCTGGCCGCGGCCCAGGTCCAGGCGCTGCGGTCCGCCGGTGCCGAGCTCGTCGTCGTCCTGTCGAACCTCGGCCTGCGCAACAGCCGTCGCCTGGCCCGCAGCGTGCAAGGCCTCGACGCCGTCGTGATCGGCGCGGTGCCCGAGCGCTTCGAGCCGGTCGAGGAGGCCGACCGCGAGGGCGCGGCCTGGCTGCTCGAGGCCCCCGGCCACGGCGCCGCGATGGCGGTGTTGACGCTCGCGCGCAACGGCGTCGCCGATCCGCCGGCGGACGCAGACACCGACAGCGCGGGCCGCGTCGACGCCAGCGCCTGGCTGCCCGGGGCCGTCGAAGAGCTTCAGGCGCGCATCCAGCGGATCGAGGCCGACCTGGCCGCGATGCGCGCGCGCGAGCAATCCGTGGCGACGCAGCTGGCGATGCCGTTCTGGACCAAGCAGCTCGACGACCTGCGGGCCCGCCTCGCGCGCGCCCGCAGCCTGGCTGGTCAGCCGCTGCCCAAGGGCCTGCTCGGCGCGTATCGCTCGGTGGCGTTGCCCTGGAGCGAACCCGTGGATCCGGCCGTGGCGGCGCGGGTCCGCGCCTTCACCGAAGAGATCGGCAAGCGCAACGAGGAGGCGCTCAAGGATCCGCTGCCCGCCGTCGAGGGCAAGGCGCGCTACCTCGGCCAGCAGGTCTGCCTCGGCTGCCACGCCGCGACCCAGGGCTTCGCGACGAGCAACCCGCACAGCCACGCCTGGCCGACGCTGCAGGCGGCGGGCAAGACCCGCGACCTCGACTGCGTCGGCTGCCACACCACGGGCTGGCGTCAGCCCGGCGGCAGCGCGTTCGGCAACGTCGCCACGTTCGCCAACGTCCAATGCGAGGCGTGCCACGGTCCGGGCTCGCTGCACGTCGCCGCGGCCGACAAATCCGCGCCGATCACGGGCTTCGAGCGCACGCCCGGCGAGGCCGTCTGCGCTGGCTGCCACACGCCCGAGCACGCGCCGCGCTTCGACTTCGGCCTGTACCGGCGCAAGCTGGTCGTGCCTGGCCACGGCGCGCCGCTGCAGCCGGCGACGCTCTGACGTTGCCGCTAGGGCTCGTGCGTTGGCGTCGGCGTCGGCGTCGGCGTCGGCAGCGCCGCGAGGTCGGGGTGCGGCACCTTTCGGTCGAAGTCGATCCAGATCCCCGCGTCCTGGCGGCAGTCGAAGCCGCGGCAACGCAGCGGCCGCTGGGCCCAGACGCTGCAGCTGCCGGCGTCGGTGGCGTGGCAGCAGCGGCCAGCGCCGTCCTGGCGGATGACGTAGGGATCGCCCCAGTTCCAGCGCAGCACGCCTTCTTCGAGGTCCTGGGTCGAGAGCGCGAACGGACGGCGGCAGCAGGCGGCCTTGCACAGCGGCAGCCGCTCGGCGCAGTCGAGGATCACGGGCTCGACGGCGTATTTGTCGACGTCCGGCGCGACCCGCACGCGCACGTCGGGCGCGGCGGTGCGGCCCAGGTAGGCGTCGCGTGACGCCGCGACCTCGGCGGGGTCGAGCGCGCCGCGCCGCGTCAGGCTGTCGCCGAGGCCGTTGAGCAGCGCCGCGTGGCTCGCCAGGGCGCGCTGGTTGCGGTCCGCGACGACGTGGACAAAGCGCAGGGCGCGCTCCACCTGCGACTCGAGCGCGTCGATCCGGGCCTGCAGCGCGGTCACGTCCGGGCTCGGGCCGGCGGCCGGGGCCTCGCGCGGGTCGTCGGCGGTCGTCGGCGCTGTCGCGCTCGCGCGCGGGGTCTTGGGCTTGCTCGCCATGGGGCCTCCTCTGGCGCCAGCGTCGGTCGGCGCGGGGCCAGGGTCAAGCGGCCACGCCCGACGCCTCAGTCGACGCAGTCCTCGCCGTCCTGCGGGCTGCAGCGGAAGCGGACGTGGAAGTGGTCGCGATGCCCCTCGGCGTGGCGGATGATGCCGCGCCGGGCCGAGCGGCCGTTCGGGTACTGGAAGATGCGCTCCAGCGTCGACTCGTCCACGTCGCTGTCCTGCAGCCAGCCGTAGAACTGCGCCTGCAGGTCGTAGTCCATGAAGATGTAGTGGACCTGGCCGGTGTGCAGCATCGCGCCGACCAGGGTCCACGTGCGCTCGACGTCGAGGTCGCCCGGATCCATGCGCTCGAAGCCCTTGAGCGTGCGATCGCCCGCGGCGAAGTAGCCGACGTCGACGTCGCGACCCGATTGGTGGCTGCGGTGGCCGCGCAGCCGTCCGCCGCCCTCGCGCGAGAGCGCGCCGATGACGACCCTGGCGCTGCCGCCGTGGATGCGCACGGTCTCGGCCGCGGCCCACTGCAGGATCGCGACCACGGGGTCGCTGCCCCAGCGCGCGCTGTGGCTGCAGACGTAGCCCCTGCCGGTGGCCGGCAGCTCGCAGCCGTCGTCGAGCGACCCGTCCGTGGCGCGCCCCACCGAGCGCGACGGGCCGCTGTCCGGGTCGCGGCAGTGGGCCCGGGTCCAATCGCTCGGTGCGGGCGTCTCGGTCGGGCGCCCGCGGCCCTGCGGTCGTCCGGGCCGTGGCGGCGGCCGGCGGCGCTCCAGGTCGGCGGGCTCGACCGCGTCCTCCTCGACGAAGACCATCTGGTCGATGGTGTCGCGTTGCTGCGTCGGCGCGCCGCAGGCCGTCAAGACCAGCGTCGCCAGCGTCAGCAGCGCCGCCCGGACGCGCGGGATCAGCCGCGGGGCCATCGACAGCTCGCGCAGGCCGATGCGCCGCAGCGCCCCGGTCTGGGTCGGATCGGCCGCCAGTTCGCCGCACAGGCAGACGTCCACGCCCGCCGCGGTGCCCGCGCGCACCACCATCTCGAGCGCCGTCGCCAGCGCTGGATGCAGCGGGTCGGCCATCGCCGGGGCCGCGTCGCGATCCTGGCCCAGCAGCAGCGCCTTGAGGTCGTTGCTGCCGATGGCGAGGAAGTCGGCCCGCGCCGCCAGCGCCTCGAGCTGCAGCAGGGCCGCTGGCACCTCGATCATCGCGCCGATCTGCAGCCGCGGGCGGTCGAGCTCGCGGCAGAATCCGTCGGCCAGGGCCCGGACGGCGTCGAGTTCGCCCGGGTCGGTGACGAAGGGCACGAGCACCTTGAGCACGCCCGCGTCCGAAGCCGCCGCCAGCGCCCGCAGCTGGGTCGCGATGACCTCGGGACGGCGGCGGAGCAAGCGGATGCCACGGCAGTCGCCGAGGTTGCGCAGCTCGGGCGGCAGCTCGTCGTCAGCGAAGGGCCCCGAGAGGTCCAGCAGGCGCACCGTCACCGGCTCGGGCGCAAAGTCGCCCAGCACCTGGCGAAAGCGCGCCGCCAGCTCAGCCTCGGAGGGCATCGTGGTGCGTCCCAGGTAGAGGTAGAACGTCCGCCACAAGCCCACGCCCTGGGCGCCCAGGTCGCGCGCACGCGCCGCGTTGAAGTCGATGTCGAGGTTCGCGCGCAGCGTCAGCCCCGCGGTGTCCTGCGCCAGCGCTGCGGCGAGGCCGCCGCTGTCGGGCCGGCGGTCGCGCGCAGTGGCCGGGCCACCCGGCCCGCCTGGCGGATCGAGCGCGACCGGACCGACCAGGATCTGCCCGAGATCGCCGTCGATCCGCAGCGGCGTGTCGTCCGCGATCTGGCGCAGGGCGCCGGCCACGCCCGTGACCGCTGGCAGACCCGCCGACCGGCAAAGCACCGCCACGTGCGACGTCAGCGAGCCGGCCTCGAGGACCAGGCCCGCGGCGCCAGAGCGCACGAGCTCGATCACATCGCCAACGGTGACGTCCTGCGCCACCAGCACGTCGCCGGCGTCGACCACCAGGCGCCCCGTCTGGCCGCCGAGCGTCGCCAGCAGCGCGCTGCCGAGCTCCTCGACATCCCGCCACAGGGCCCGAAACGCCGGCTGCGCCAGCGCGGCGAAGCGCGCCTCGAGCTCGTGCAGGGCCGCTTGCAGCGCCCGCTCGGCGCCCAGGCCGCGCTCGCGGATCAGGGCCCGTGTGCGCTCGATCAGCTGCGGATCGCGCAAGATCGCCCGCTGGCTCGCCAGCAGCGCCACCGCGATCGTGCCTGCCTCGCTCGACAGGGTCTGCAGGTTCTCGGCGTGCAGGTCCAACTCGCGGCTCAGCGTCGCGACCGCCCGATCCAGCCGCCGCACCTCGTCGTCGCGGCCCTCGGGGATCAGGCGTCCGCGCCGCCCGGCCATCTTGCGTCTGCGCAGCACATGCGCCGGGCCCACGGCGACGCCGGGGGCGCTGCCAACCCCGGCGAGGCGATGTTCGGCAGGATCAGCCACGAGCGCCCCGGCCGTCGTAGGACTCGGCCTCGCCGAACCCAGAGTCGACCAGGCCGACCAGCGCGGCGAGCGCCTCGTCGGCGTCGGGGCCATCGGCGACCAGGATCAGCTCGGTGCCCTGCACGGCTTCGAGCATCAGCAGCGACAAGATGCTGTGGCCGTCGACGTCCTCACCCCGGCAGCGCACCCGCACCCGCGCCGCGAAGCGGCCGGCGAGCTCGACGAAGCGGCCGGCAGGCCGGGCGTGCATGCCCATCGGGTTGCGGACCTTGACCCTGGCCTCGGCCATCAGAACGTCCTCCGCACGCTGTCGCGATCGCGGTGGTTGAGCGTGACGCGGCCGTGGCCGAGCGGCTCGAGCGCGGCGGCGAGCGCCTCGGCCAGGGCGACGGAGCGATGACGTCCGCCTGTGCAGCCGATGGCGATCGAGACCAGCGCACGACCCTCCTGGACGTGCAAGGGCAGCGTGTACGTCATCAGCTGAAGGATGTGGCCCAGCAGCGTCGAGCCGCCGGCCTGCTGCAGGACGTAGTCGGCGACCTCCGGATCGGTGCCCGAACGCGGCCGCAGCTCCGGCACGAAATGCGGGTTCGGCAGGCCGCGCGCGTCGAAGATCCAGTCCGCGTCGCGCGGCGGTCCGTGCTTGAAGCCGAAGCTCGACACCGCGATCTGCATCCGCTGCGCGCTGGCCGAGGGATCGCCAAAGAGCTCGGCGATCCGGGCCTTGAGCTGGTGCACGTTCAGCTCGGACGTATCGAGCACCAGCGCGGTCCGCTCGCGCATCGCCGTCATGCGCTCGCGCTCGCGGGCGATGGCGTCGGGGATCGAGTCGGCCTGCTGCACGGGATGCTTGCGCCGCGTCTCGGCGAAGCGGCGGATCAGCACGTCGTCGCTGCAGTCGAGGTAGAGCAGCGAGAGGCTGGCGTCCACGGCGCGCAGCGCATCGAGGCTGCGGTCGAAGAGCGTGATGTTGCCGATGCTGCGGATGTCGATGCCGACCGCGATCGGCGTCGCGCTATGGCTGCGCTCCATGGACTCGTGGAGGTCCAGGAGCATGTCGGCCGGCAGGTTGTCGACGCAGTACCAACCGCAGTCTTCCAAGGCGCGCAGGGCCGTGGTGCGGCCCGAGCCGCTGATCCCCGTGACGACCAGCCACCGCCTCGCCGTCATCTGCCCACCTCCGGGCCGCGCGTCCCGCGTCGCCCGCGCCGCGCCGCCGACCTCTCAGCCTTCGACGGCCGTCGTCACGACCCGCCCGCCTTCGGCCGCTCCGATGACAGAGTATGCTTCTTCGCTCGACTGCGCTGCAAGCAAGGCCTCGCGGGTCGCGGGCGAGCGCACCAGCCGGGCCACGCGCGCCAGCAGCCGCAGGTGCAGCGCCTGGGCGTGCGGAGGCGCCAGCACGGCGACGATCAGGTTCACCGGCTTGCCGTCGACGGCGTCGAAGTCCACCGGATCGACGATGCGCAGCACGCTCAGGCGCGGCACGTCGATCGCGGCGCTGCACGCGTGCGGGATCGCGATGCCTTCGCCGACGCCGGTCGACGCCACCCGCTCGCGGGCCGCCAGCAGCGTCGCGACCTGATCGGCGTCCAGCACCGGCTCGGCCGCGGCGAGGCAGCTCGCCGCGCGCTGCAGCACGGCTGCCTTGTCGGCGGCGGCGACGTCGAGCAAGACGCTGGATGGGCTCAAGTACGTCGTCAGCAGCACCATCGCGCGTGCCCTCCTGCGGCGCTCTGCACCGCTGGCGGCCTGCACGGCGCAACCCTGGTCGCCAGGGTGCCCGTGTCACCGGCGGTCAAATCAAGGCCCGCCGGCCGGTCGAGGAGGGTATGTTCATCGCCTCGCGGTATTTGGCAACCGTGCGGCGCGCGATCGACAGCGTCTTGTCCGGCATCAGCCCCGAGATCTCGCCCTCGTCGCAGTCCAGTCGCGCGAGCAGCTGCGCACGATCCCAAGACCCTTGCAGGATCTCGGCGATCTCTTGATCCGACAGCGGGGAGCGATTCGGCTCGCGATCGATGAGTCGCTTGATCGCGTGCTTGACCGCCTCGCTGGCCAGGTCGGCGCCGCTCTCGGCCGTGATCCGGCTGTTGAAGAAGTACTTCAGCTCGAAGATGCCTTGCGGCGTGTGCACGTACTTGGCGGTGGTCACGCGCGAGACCGTCGACTCGTGCAGCCCGACGTCCTCGGCGACCTCGCGCAGCACCAGCGGCTTGAGGAAGGCGACGCCCTGGTCGAGGAACGGCCGCTGGAAGCGCATGATCGACTCGGTCACGCGCTGGATCGTGCTCTGCCGCTGGTAGATGCTGCGGATCATCCACTCGGCCTGGCGCAGCTTGTCCTGCAGGTAGCTCTTGGCCTCGCGATCTCCGTCGCGCTCGGCGTCGCTGTGGCCGTCGGCACCCTGGCCCGCGAGGTCGAGCGCGCGCTTGTAGAACGACGACACGCGCAGGCGCGGCATGCCGTCCTCGTTGACGATGACCTCGTAGTCGTCGCCGACCTTCTGCACGAACACGTCGGGCGTGATGTAGCGGGCGCTCTCGCCCGAGTAGCTGCGCCCCGGGCGCGGCTCGAGCGTCGCGATCAGGCCGAGCAGGCGCCGCACCTCGACCTCGTCGCACTTGAGATCGCGCAGGATCGGGCCCTGGCGCCGCGCCTCCAGGTTCAGCAGGTGCTTGTCGATCAGGCGGTGCAGCCGCGTCTCGCCTGGGAACACCGCCAGCGCCTGCAGCGACAGGCATTCGCGCAGGTCGCGGGCGGCGACGCCGACGGGCTCGCAACGCTTCACCGCCTCAAGGACCGCAGCGACCTTGGCCACCGGCACCTCGAACGTCGCGGCCAGCGCGCGGATCGAGTTGCCCGGCACCCATTCGGCGCGCATGCCGCGGCTGTCGGCCTCGCGGCTCCACTCGACCGCCTCGGCGTCCGTCAGCCAGTACAGGTCGAGGCCGCCGTCGACGTCGGCCGCCTCGATGCCGGCGATATCGGCCTTGCGCCGCAGCAGGCGCCGACCCGCGTCCGTGCCGCCGCGCAGCTCCAGGCGGCTGGGCCGGAAGTAGCCGTCGTCGTCGAGGTTGCCGAAGATCTCCTCGGCGATGGCCTGGTCCACTTCGTCGAGATCGACCAGGCCGAGCTGTTCGGCCAGCTCCTCGGCCAGCGACGCCTCGCGCGTCAACGTGGCCGACAGCGGCGGCAGCTCCTCGTCGCGTGAGGCGTAGCCGGTGGGGCCGGCGGTCGGGCCCCGCGCCAGGTCGGCGAAGTACTCCTGCCAATCGATCTCGGAGCTCGACTTCTCGCGGCCCATCGCGCTGTCGAGCGTCGTGACCTCGCCCTCGCCGCTGGTCACGGCCGAGGAGCTCGACGCGTCCGAACGGGGCGCGACCTCCTCCAACATCGGGTTCTCGTTCAGGGTCTCGCGCACGCTCTCCAGCAGCTCGGCGCGCGAGAGCTGGAGCAGACGGATCGCCTGCTGCAGCTGCTGCGTCATCACGAGCCGCTGCTCGAGGCGCGTGCCGAGATGGAGACCCTGCTTGAACTCCATGCCCCCCCTCGGTCCGACCGGGCAGCCCTACGCTTGGGGCCACCGCCGCGATACCCGCCTTGCGCCCGCCTTGGAATCGAGCGGTATGGTTCAGAAAATCATGACGCTGACCCGATTGGTCCAAGGCGTGCATGCGAAGTGTAGCCCGACCACCGGCCCCGCACAAGGCGAGGCGCTCGCGGCGGGCCACGCTTGACACAAGGCGTGGTTGCGCCTTCCTTTCGCGGCCTCCTTCGCCCCGGGCTCGTCGCGGACGCAGGGCAGGCCGGTCCCGACGGCGAGCGTGGGACCCAGGATGTCGATGGATCGCAAGGTGGATCGCGCCGCGACCACTGATTGGGGCTGGTATGGCAAAGCGGGATTTCTACGAGGTTCTCGGCGTGGCGCGCGACGCCAGCGCGGCGGACATCAAGAAGGCGTTTCGCCAGCTCGCGCTGAAGTTCCACCCCGACCGCAACCCGGACAATCCGGCGGCCGAGGAGTCCTTCAAGGAGTGCGCCGAGGCCTACGACGTGCTCGGCGACGACGACAAGCGCGCCCGCTACGATCGCTTCGGCCACGCAGGCTTCGAAGGGGGGCCTGGTCGCGCCCAGTCGGCCGAGGACATCTTCAGCCATTTCGGTGACATCTTCGGCGATCTCTTTGGCGGCGGCCGGCGTGGTGGTCAGCGCCGCTCGACCCGCGGCAACGACCTGCGCTACGACCTCGAGATCGAGCTGGCCGAGGCGGTCTCGGGGCTCAAGCGCGAGCTCGTCATCCCGCGCGTCGTCGACTGCGGCGACTGCCACGGCAACGGCCTGCGTCCGGGCGCCCAGCCCGGGACCTGCGGTCATTGCGGCGGCAGCGGCCAGGTCAACCGCCAGCAGGGGCCCTTCCTGTTCAGCATGACCTGCCCGCAATGCCAGGGTGCCGGCCGCAGCGTGCCCGAGGCGGATCGCTGCAAGCGCTGCGCTGGCGCCGGCAAGGAACGGGTCGAGCGCAAGGTCACGGTCAAGGTGCCGCCGGGCGTCGACAGCGGCACGCGGATGCGCATCTCTGGCGAGGGTGAGGCGGGCGAGCGCGGCGGCAGCCCGGGCGACCTCTACGTCGTGCTGGTCGTCCGCCCGGACAAGCGCTTCGAGCGGGACGGTGACGACCTGCACACCGAGATCGACGTCGACGTGCTGGACGCCGTGCTCGGCAGCGACGCCACGGTGCCGCTGGTCGAGGGCGGGGAGGATAGCGTCCGGCTCCCCGCCGGCGTGCAGCCCGGCGAACGGGTGCGCCTGCGTGGCAAGGGCGTGCCGCACCTGCACGGCTCCGGCCGCGGCGACCTCTACGCCCATGTCCGGGTCAAGATCCCGACCAAGCTCAGCCGTGCCGAGCGCGAGCTGTTCGAGAAGCTGCGGGCGAGCCGCGGCGCCAGCGCCTGACGCCTCGCGACCGCGTCGCGGCCGGGGTCTTTGGGCCCGCGACCATCGTCGTTGACAACGCGGCGCAGATCCGCATACTTCGCCCCCCCACGGTTCCGGCCCCGCGATCCAGTCGCGCACGGCCAGGACGAAGGCGGTTGACCACGGACCTTCGCGTCCGTCGCATCGTCCCAAGGCACCGTCGACTTCGGAGGCTGATCACCATGAAGACGTTCCCGATTTCCGTGCGCCCGCGTCTCCTGTCCGGTAGCGGCGTCGCCAAGAAGATTCGCCGTGCGGGCCTGATCCCCGCCAACATGTACGGCCACGGCCTCGACGCCAACCTCCAGGTTGCGCTCGATCCGCGTCCGCTGGCCAAGGCCCTGAGCAGCGATTACGGTCGCAACCAGCTCATGGAGGTCACCCTCGAGGACAAGAAGTTCCTCGCCATCTGCCGTGAGGTCGAGGTCCACCCGGTGACGCGCAAGCTGCGCCACGTCGACTTCTTCTGCGTCTCGGAGACCACGCCGCTGCAGATGACGCTGCCGATCCGCTTCCACGGCCGCTCCGCGGGCCAGAAGGCCGGCGGCACGCTCGAGATCGCCGCACGCTACGTCAAGGTCAACACGACCCCGGCGAACCTGCCGCCCTCGATCGACGTGCAGCTCGAGCCGTTCCTCAACGGCCAGCAGCTCAGCGTCGACGACCTGCCGTACCCGACCGGCGTCACGCCGGCGTACAAGCGCTCGTTCAAGGTCTTCGAGCTCATCCCGCCGAAGATCGTCAAGGTCGAGGCCGTCGACCCGAAGGCCAAGAAGAAGAAGTAGCGCACCCACGGTGCGCTCCGGGCCTGTGGTCGACGCTGCCTCGCGCGGGTGGCGCGCCGCAGCATCGAGCCCGACTGACAACCCGGACACGTTCTGCAACCACGAGGCGCTCGCCCCGGCCGCTCGCGATGCGGCGGTCGGCGGCGCGCCGCGTGGACGCGAGGAGGCGAGATGTCGGAGCGAAGCGGCGCCCAACCGGGCAAAGCGCGCGCGCCAGCCGCGGTGGAGGTGCCGATCCGCGCGATCGTCGGCCTGGGCAACCCAGGGCCGCGCTACGCGTCGACCCGCCACAACATCGGCTTCGACATCGTCGACGAGCTGGCGCGCCGCCACGGCGGCAGCTGGCAGGCCAAGTTCAAGGGCCGCTGGTGCAAGGTCGCCATCGGCAGCGCGGACGTCTGGCTGCTCGAGCCCGAGACGTTCATGAACCTCTCGGGCGATAGCGTCGTGCCGTTCCTGCAGTTCTTTCGCCTCCGGGTGGAAGAGCTGCTGGTCGTGCACGACGAGCTCGACCTGCCGTTCACGGCGCTGCGCCTCAAGCGCGGCGGCGGCCACGGCGGCCACAACGGCCTGCGCTCGATCATCGAGCGCACCGGCTCGCGTGAGTTCGCGCGACTCCGCGCCGGCATCGGCCGGCCGGTGCACGGCGACGTCAGCGGCTGGGTCCTCTCGGGCTACGGCGCCGACGAGCGACCGTGGGTCCAAGGCCTGGTCGATGAAGGCGCCAGCGCCTGCGAGTCCGTCGTCCGCGACGGCCTGCTCGCGACGCAGAACCGTGTCCACACCACGAGCGTCGGCCGTTAGGCCGGCGACCGGCGCGTGATCCTGACCCTCGGGTCGAGGTCACGCGCGTGTCCAGGCTCCGGCGGAAGGTCCGTCGGCGCAGACTCCTTGCCCCAGCAACGGCTGGGGCGAACGCGGCCATGCCGCGGAGCCAAAGGGAGAGGTTCGCGATGATTCTGGCACGGTCCTACGAGACCATCATCATCACGAAGCCTGATTTCGAAGCCGAGTCGATCGCCAAGCTGCAGGAACGCCTGCTCAAGGCCATCGACGAGGTGGGAGGCGTCGAGCTCAAGCTCGCCGACTGGGGCCGGCGCAAGCTCGCCTACCCGATCTCAGGTCAACGTAAGGGCAACTACTTCTACTGGGGCTTCATCGCCGCGCCGCAGGCGCTCGCTGAAGTGCACCGCTACCTCAAGCTTTCGAGCGACGTGCTTCGGTTCCAGACCATCACGTTGAGCGAGACGAAGCCGCTCGCGGCCTTCGACATCGAAGCAGAGAAGGAGCGCGTCGAGGCGCTGACTCCGGATCCGCAGGATGACGAGGACATCGCGCGCCGTGACCGTCGTGACCGCCGCCGTCGTCGTGATGAAGACGGCGACGACATGGGCGACGATGACGTGGACGAGGAGGACGAAGGATGAGGCCTGAGTTCAAGCGTCGTCGTTTCGGCCGCCGCAAGGTGTGCCCGTTCTGCGCCGACAAGACCCTGTACATCGACTACAAGACCCCGAGCATGCTGAAGCGCTTCATCACTGAGCGCGGACGCATCGTGCCACGCCGCATCTCCGGTGTGTGTGCGGCCCATCAGCGCGACCTGCAGGAAGCAGTCAAGCGAGCCCGCATGGTCGCTTTGATGCCTTTCTCCATGTCGGGCATCGACTAGGGAGGCACCGATGCGAGTCATCCTCCGTGAGAATGTGCCCAACGTGGGCAAGATCGGCGACATCGTGACCGTCGCCGATGGATACGGTCGCAACTTCCTGCTGCCGCGCAACCTGGCGTCCCTCGCCAACGAGCGCAACGTTCGGGAGCTCGACCATCTCAAGCGCATCGCAGACTCACGTCTGGTGAAGGCGCGCGAGGGTGCGCTGAAGACCGCAGATCGTCTGCGGGGCCAGCGCATCGTCGTGAAGAAGCACGCCGGCGATGACGGCCGCCTCTTTGGCTCGGTGACCCCGCGCGAAGTGGTGGACCTGCTCTCCGAGCGCGACTTCATCGTCGACCGGCGCGACCTCAACCTCCGGGAGCCGATCAAGACGGTCGGCACCTTCGAGATCGCGGTCAAGCTGCACCACGACGTCTCCGCGAACTTCTCGATCATCATCGAGGCCCACGAGGCCGAGGTGGAGAAGGTCAAGGAAGACGACGACGACGACGACTACTAGGTCGACCCGTCTCGGCGGTCCAACGCTACGGCGACGGCTCGTGACCCAGGTCACGGGCCGTCGTCGGTTTTGGGCTCTGCGTCGACTGTCGCGGCGCCATCGGCGATGCAACCACGCTCGTCCTACGGCGCGTCGCCGCCGCCGCCCTTGCGGGTCGCGAGGCCGACGTTGCGCACGCCGAGCTGCTGCAGCTCGCCGATCACGTCCATGACCCGCTGGTAGGTCAGCTTCTGGTCGGCCTCGATCCGCACCTGCAGGTCCGGTTGCTCGCGCAGCCGCGCCACGACCGCCTTCGCCAGGGTCCGCGCGTCGGTGGCCTGGCCGTCCTGGTAGAGGCTGCCGTCGACGTCCACCGTCACCACCAACTCGGCCTTGGCCGGATCGGCGCTCTGGGCCTGCCCGGTCGGCAGCGAGAGCTCGATCTGGCCACCCGCCGCGTCGGCGCGCCCCTGCTCGACCATCGCCGCCGACGAGACCATGAACACGATCAGCAGCGCGAAGACGACGTCGACCAGCGACGTCAGGTTCAGCTCGACCTGCTCGCCCTCGAAGTCGTGGCTCTCGCCCCACGGATCAGGCGACATCTGGCCCTCCCGTCTCGGCGCGCGCGGGCGGCCGCAACCGTGTCAGGTGGTCGGCGACCTCCTCGACCAGCAGCTGGACCTCGAGCACGACGTGCAACAGGTGTGCCTTGAGCGCCTGGTGCAGCAAGACGATGACGACGGCGACGATGATGCCGGCGGCGGTCGTGATCAGGGCCTCGGCGACACCGACCGCGACGACCTCGTAGCCGGATTGCCCCTGCGCACCGAGGTCCCGCAGCGCGGTCATGATGCCGAGCACCGTGCCGAGCAGGCCGAGGAACGGCGACATCGTGCCCAGCGTCGCGAGCAGGCCGAGGCCGCGACGCAGGCGGATCGCCAGCCGCCGGGCCTCGCGGGCCATCACGGCGAAGATCTCCTGGCGATCGGCGCCGCGCATCGCCAGCTCGACGCCGCGGCCCAGCACGGGCGCCAGGCTATGGCTGGCCTCGGTGCAATGCGCCAGCACGCTCGCCATGTCGTTGGCCGAGGCCGCGTCACGCATCCGCCGCGACAGGCGCCGCGCCGCGGGGATCAGCCCGCGCACCGCGAGCAAGCGCTCGACGAAGATCGCGATGCCGGCGACGGCGACGAGGGCGATGCCCACCATCGCGGGGCCGCCGCGTTGCAAGAGATCCCAGACGGCCGTCATCATCCGAGCTCCTCCGAACGCGTCTCGCGTCGGCCGCAGCGTAGCACAGCGCGCGGCCATGCGCTGCGGTCGGGCGGCGCCACCAGCCTGCATCGGTGCAACACCGCACCGGCGCGAAATGCTCCCGCCGACCGTTGCGCCGCGCAGGTGGGCGAGGTCGTGCAGGTCTGCGGCCGTCGTGTTGACAGGCCGGGGTGCGGGCGTCGATCGTGGGGCCTTCGCGGCGAGCCGCCGCCTGGGGGGACCGCCGTGCGCACCGACAACCCTTCTGACGCCTCGCTGCTGTCCACGATCCGTGGTGCGCGCAGGCTCGTCTGCATCACGCACGTCGACCCGGACGCCGATGGCCTCGGCAGCCAGCTCGGCTTCTGCCGCGCGGCCCGCAACGCTGGCCTCGACGCGGTGATCGTCAACGACGATCCCTGCCCGATTCGCTACCGCTGGCTCGACGGCCACGGCGACGTCGGCGACTTCGACGGCCACGCCGAGCGCCTCGACGGCGCCGATCTCGCGCTGCTGTTCGACGCCAACGAGGTCGCGCGCGCCGGCCGCCCCCTGGCCGAGCTACAGCGGCGCGGCGTGCCCGTGCTGCTCGTCGACCATCACGCCGTCGGTCCCCGTTGCACCCTCGGCGGCCTCGTCGCCACCTCGTTCTCGTCGTCCGGCGAGCTGACCTTCCGCCTGCTCGAAGCGCTCGGCTGGCCCATCGACGCCGACGTCGCCCTGCCGCTCTACGCGGCCATGAGCTTCGACACCGGCTCGTTCCGCTTCTTGCGCAACCAGCCCGAGACGCTGCGTGTGGCCGCGACGCTGCTCGCGACCGGCTTCGACGCCGATCCCGTGCAAGAGGCGCTGTTTGCCAGTCGCCCCTTCGCCGAGACGCAGCTGCTGGGCCGCGTGCTCGACCGCATCAAGCGCAACGGCGACGGCACGGTGGCCTGGGCGGTGGTGCCGTCCGAGGCGATCGCCGATCTCGACGTGCCGCGCGACGCCGTCGGCGAGGCCATCGGCTTCGTCATCGGCATCGAAGGCGTGCGCGCCGCCGCGCTGTTCAAGCCCGGGCGCGCTGCGGGGGAATGGAAGCTCAGCCTGCGCAGCAAGGCCGGCACGCCGATCGGCTCGATCGCCACTGAGCGCGGCGGCGGCGGCCACGCCCACGCCGCCGGTGTGACGCTGGTGGGCGACATCGACGCCCTGGTCCGGGACGTCGTCGGCGCGATGGAGCGCGCCGCGGCGATGGGCGCATGAAGACGCGGCCCGACCCGCCGTGCGCGCAGCCGACGCCGGCCTCCGTCGCGTTCGACGACGACGATCCGATCGTCTGCCTCTGCAACGGCGTGCGCGTCTCGGCCATCGTCGAGGCCGTCGACAACGGCGCGGACGACCTCTCGGGCCTCTTCGACGCGACCTGGGCCGGCTGTGGCCCCTGCGGCGGCAGCTGCCAGGCCGACCTGCTCGCCCTGCTCGACGTGCTGCGCGACTCCGCGTCGGACCGCCGGCCATGAGCGTCATCGGCCGCAGCTCTGCCGACCTGGCGCGGTTGCCGATCGACGCTGCGCTCGACCTCTTCGCCGTCAGCGCCGGCGCCTCGCGTGCGCTCGAGCCTTCGCTGCAGGCCGACGTCGCCGCGCTGCTCGAGCGGATCGCGGCCGAACCCTCCGAGCGGCGCCCGGCGCTGCTCGGTCGCGTCGTCTCGGGCCTCGCAGCGCGCACCGATCGCGGCGGCTTGCCGGCGCCGACGCTCGAGGCCGTCGGCCGCGCCCTGCTGCGCGAGCCGCTGCCGTCGGAGCTGGTGCAGTCCTGGCTGCCATGGATCTGGGCCGGCTCCGAGCAGCTCGCCGTGATCCTGCTCGGCGCGTTGCTCGACCAGGCCCGGCGCGACGACGTGGCCCTGCGCGACGTGCTGGCGGCCGTGCTGCCCCTGGCGCGGGCCGACAGCGCCGCCTGGCGCGAGCACGCGGCCTGGCCCATCCGGGACCAGCTCGTCTCGACGCTGATCGAGCTCGCGGTGCTGCGCGGCTGGGCCGAGGCCGCCGCCGATCTCGGCGTCGCCTGGCCGCCGGGGCGCACTGCGCTGGTGTCGCTGGCCGTCGCCCTGGCGACCGGTCGCGACCTCGGCCGGCTCCGGCTCCTGCTCGAGCGCTACACGCCGTTCGGCGGGCTGTTGGCCGCCGTGCTCGCGGCCTTGTGGACCGACGCCGGGCGGCGGCAGGACGACAGCCTCGCCGCGTGGCTCGCGCTCTGGGCGCCCGGACCCGACGTGATCGCCCGCGTGCGCGCCGCCACTGCGCCACCGCTCTGGCCCCTGCGGCGGCGTGCCCTGCTCGAGGCCCTCGTCGCCGCCGACAACGGTCCGTGGTTGGTCGACGCGCTGCTGGCAGAGCCGGACGCCGCAGCCGCCCTGGACGCGCTGATGCGCACGCCCGGCGCCCGGCCCCGCGATCTGGCTCGGTGCGCCGACGCGCTGCGCCAGGCCGATCCAGAGCAGAGCTTCGCCCGCGCCGCGAGCCGCCTGCGCGATCTGCTGCGCGCGGGCGGCGCGACCCTCGACCGCGCCGAGGTCAGGCGGCTGCGCGCCGAGCTCGCCGCATCGGCCGCCGCGATGGGAGAGCCGTCCCTCGCCGACGGCGTGCTTGCCGTGCTGCGTCGTGAGTTGGGCGAGACCGCCGTCCCGCGCTAGGCGCATGCGGGACCCGCGCGTCCGCGCGTCGCGCCTACTCGAGCTCGTCGACCAGGATCGGTTCGCGCAGCTCGCTCGTCAGGTAGATGTTCGAGAACGTGCCGTCGCCGTCGAAGTCGGCGCGGGCGCGGGCGATCCACCAATCCTGGTTCGGGTTGATGATGTAGCCCGAGGGCGGCGGCTGCGGGATCGCGGCGTTGCGGGCCCAGACGGTGTACTGGAAGTAGACCTCCTGGACCGACGAGAATCCGGCGCCGAGGCTGCACCAGCCCGGGTGGTTGGTCTGGTCGCCCGGCTTGTTGCAGTCGATGTCCCAGGTCGCGGCGCCGAGCGTCCACTGCATCGAGCTCGGCCACCAATCTTCGGCGTTGGTGCCAGTCGAGACGTAGCGGTGGTACGTCTGGAAGTAGCTCTCCTGCTTGATCCGCACGTCGCCGAGGAAGGCGATGGCCTCTTGCACCCGCGCCCGCCGCGTGAACTGCTTGTACGAAGCGCCTGCGACGGTCGCGAGGATGCCGATGATGACGACGACGATCATCAGCTCGATGAGCGTGAAGCCGCCGTCCTGGCGTGCTGTCCCTGCGCGATCGCGTGGGGTGGGCTCCATGCGGACCTCCGGCGCGTCGGGCTCGACGCATCACCCTTTCATGGTGGCTCCGACCGCGCGTCTGGTCAACGGAATTCCCGGCGTCGGGCTGCCGCCGTGCCTGACGCGCCGCGTCAACCTCTGACGCACTGCGCCACGTTCGGCTGCGGCGGCCACCGATGCCGCGTTGCGCCTTGATGCCGACGACGCGTGCGCGGTACAAGCGCGCCACCGGAGCCGACCCCGACGGTTCGGCCCGGCGGTGACAGACGTCGCCACAAGCGGGAGATCGCCATGCAGCAGGGATCGAATGGGGTCGACGGGCAGGATTCCAAGGCGCCTGACGATGCCGCGCGGACCGATGGTGGGGTGGGAGCCAGGCGCGCCCACACCCGCGGCGATCGGCGCCAGTTGATCCTGCGCAAGGTCGCCGAGAGCACCATCTGGGCCGACGACGTCGAGCGCGATCGGGCCACGTTCCTGGTGCAGAGCGTGGTTCGCCGCGCCGACGACGACTTCCTGCAGCGCCATCCGGCCGAGGCAGCCGCGCCGCACCTGCAGCATGCGCTGCGCAAGGTTGCCTCGCGCAAAGACAACAGGATCCTCGTCGGTTGCGCGCTGCCGACAGTCGCGACCCACGGCTACGATCTGCCGTGCGTGGCGCTCGAGACCTCGATGGGCGACCAGCCCTTCATCGTCGACACCATCAAGCTGGTGCTGCGCCGCCTGCGTGTGCGCACGCTCGGCACGATGAACATGATCCTGCCCGTCGAGCGCGACGCCGACGGCAACCTGCTCGACATCTCGCTCGAGAACCCGAACGCGAGCAACGAGTCGTTCACCTGCCACCTGCTGAGCCGCTCGACCGCCGAGGGCCGGATCGATGAGATCCGCGCCGCTGTGCTGTGGAGCCTCGAGCGGGCCAAGGTCGCCAGCGACGACTTCCGCTCGATGCGCAAGCTCGTGCGTGACGTCGCGTCGACGCTGAACTACTGCGCCGAGTCGATGCCCGATCGGGCGCCGGAGTTCCTCGAGCTCGCGGCGTTCGGCGAGTGGCTGGTCAACGACAACTTCGTCTTCCTCGGCGCCTACGGCTTCGATGAGCAGTTCCGGCCCACCGGGCGCCTGGGCCTCGGCCGCTTCGAGACCGCCGATCGCCCCGGCGTCGAGACGCGCCCGCAGTACGCGTTCAGCGCGTCTGCGCCGCTGGTGTCGATCCACCAGAGCCGGATCGACTCGCCGGTGCACCGCGACTCGCGGATGCAGGAGATCCGGATCCGCCTCTTCGACGGCGACGGCGCCTCGGCCGGCGGCGTCGTGTTCCAGGGCCTGTTCACCTACGCGGCGCTGACGGCGCCCTCGTCGAACGTGCCCGTGCTGCGGCATCGTCTCGGCCAGATGGTCGCCGCCGAGGACCTGGTGCCGAAGTCGCACCGGATGAAGCTCTTCCTCAGCTTCTTCGACCGCCTGCCGCTGACGTACACGTTCGCCTCGAACGACGCCGAGATCCGCAGCCTGATCGCCGAAGCGGTCGACGTCGACTTCGGCGGTGTGGCCCGTGTCCACGCGCTGCTCGGCCCCGCGGGCACGGTGGCCCACGTCTTCGTCATCGTCGCGGCCGATCGCTTCGGCGACAAGCTGCGCTGGCAGGTCCAAGAGGCGCTGCGCGCCGCGTACGGGGCCGATCACGTCGCGTTCCGTCTGCTGAGCGGCAAGACCGAAGCCTCGATGTGGTACTACCTGCTGCAGTCCGAGTCGCAGCTGCAGATCGTCGACACCGACGCGCTCTCCGAGCGGATCATGGCCATCGTCAGCCCGTGGGTCGATCGCCTGCGCGAGCTGCTGCGCAACACCGAGACCGACGACCAGACGGTCGAGACCCTGGCGCTGCGCTTTGCCGACTGCCTGCCCGACGACTACCGCCAGCGCGTCACCGCGCCGCACCTGGCCGAGGATCTGCGCGCGTTGACGCGCGTGCTCGACACCGGCGCCTCGACGCTCGCCCTGCGCCGCGACGCCGAAGACCTGCGCGACGGCACGATCCGCCTGCTGTACTACACGCCGACCGACTCGGCGCTCACCGACATCCTGCCGATCATCGACCACTTCGGCGTGCGTGTGCTCGGCGAGGTGACGACCCCGGTGCGCGACGCCGACGGCAAGCTCTGCTACTTCGAGCAGTACCGCATCGAGCTCGACGCCGACCAGGGCCCTGCGCTGACCGAGCACGGCGACGTGATGCTGCAGGCGCTGGCCGCGGTGCTCGACGGTCGGATGAACTCGACCTCGCTCAATCGGTTGTTGCTGGCGGCGCGCCTGAGCTGGCGCCAGCTGCAGGTGCTGCGCGCCTACATCGGCTACGCGCGCCAGCTCGGCGTGACCTTCCCGCCGAACGTGGTCCAGCAGGTGCTGCACGACCAGGCGCCGGTCGCGCGCACGCTGGTCGATCTTTTCGACGCCCGCTTCGATCCGCGCCTCGCCGGCAGCTCGGTCGACGTCATCAGCGCCCATGCGGATGAGCGAAAGGCCCAGATCGCCGCGGTCGTCGCGCGGTTCCATGCGCAGCTCGAGGCCGTCAACGACGCCGTCGAAGACAAGGTCCTGCGCATGTTCTTCAACCTGATCCAGGCGACGCTGCGCACGAACTACTTCCAGCGTGTCGACGAGGCCCGCGCGCTCTCGTTCAAGTTCCGCTGCGCCGACGTCGAGTTGATGCGCGATCCGCGGCCGATGTACGAGATCTTCGTCTACGACCCGCGCGTCGAGGGCATCCACCTGCGCGGCGGCCCGGTCGCCCGCGGCGGCCTGCGTTGGAGTGATCGCCTCGACGACTACCGCACCGAGATCCTGGGCCTGATGCTGACGCAGATGGTCAAGAACACGCTGATCGTCCCGGTCGGCAGCAAGGGCGGCTTCGTGGTCAAGGTGCCCGAGCGCGACGAGGCCGCTCGCCGCCGCCTGGCCGACGAGCTGTACAAGGTCTTCATCGGCGGCCTGCTCGACGTCACCGACAACATCGTCGACGCCAAGACGGTCTTCCCCGAGGACGTCGTCGTCTGGGACGACGCCGACCCCTACCTCGTCGTCGCCGCCGACAAGGGCACCGCGCACCTCTCGGACACCGCCAACGGCATCGCGCTCAGCCGCGGCTTCTGGCTCGGCGACGCGTTTGCCTCGGGCGGCTCGCAAGGCTACGACCACAAGCGCTACGGCATCACCGCCCGCGGCGGCTGGGTCTGCGTGCAGCGCCACTTCCGCGAGATGGGCATCGACACCCAGCGCGACCCGATCACCGCGGTCGGCATCGGCGACATGTCGGGCGACGTCTTCGGCAACGGCATGTTGCTGACCGAGACGCTGCTGCTCAAGGCGGCGTTCAACCACCGCCACATCTTCTTGGACCCGGATCCCAACCCGACGACGAGCTTCGCCGAGCGCAAGCGCCTGTTCCAGCTGCCGCGATCGACCTGGGCCGACTACGACAAGAGCCTGATCTCCAAGGGCGGCGGCCTGTTCGAGCGCGGCGCCAAGAAGATCCCGCTCAGCGCCGAGGTCCGCGAGATGCTCGGCGTCGACCGCGAGGACGTCTCGGGCGAGGAGCTCGTGCGCCTGCTGCTCTGCCTCGACGTGCACCTGCTCTGGAACGGCGGCATCGGCACCTACGTCAAGGCCAGCCACCAGACCCACGCCGACGTCGGCGACAAGGCCAACGACGGCGTGCGCGTCGACGCGCGCCAGCTGCGCTGCAAGGTCATCGGCGAGGGCGGCAACCTGGGCCTGACCCAGGCCGCGCGCGTCGAGTTCGCCCTGGCTGGCGGCCGCATCAACACCGACGCGGTCGACAACAGCGGCGGCGTCGATCTCTCGGACCACGAGGTCAACCTCAAGATCCTGTTCGCGCCCTTGCTGCAGGCCAAGACGATCGACATCCCGACCCGCGACAAGGTCCTGTTCTCGGTCGACCACGCCGTCTGCGACCTCGTGCTCGGCGACAACGCCCAGCAGGCCCTCGGCCTGTCGCTGACGCAGGCCCGCAGCGCCGGTGCCGTCCGTAGCTTCGAGCCCGTGATCGCGAGCCTGTGCGAGTGGATCGGCATCGACCGCGAGCTGCAGGACCTGCCCAGCGCCGCCGTGTTGCGCGAGCGCAGCAACGCCAACCAGGCGCTGACGCGGCCCGAGCTGGCCCGGATCTCGGCCTTCGCCAAGATGTGGCTCTACCAGGAGCTCGTCTCCGACCCGTCGTCCAGCCGGCACGTCGGCGAGGACTACCTGCGCGCCTACTTCCCCGAGCGCGTCTGGCATGACTGGAAGGACGCCATCGCCAACCACATGCTGCGGCACCAGATCATCTGCACCGTCTGGTCGAACGAGGTCGTCGACCTCGGCGGACCGCGCCTGATGGCCAGCCTGGCGCTGGAGTACGGGCGCCCGGTCAACGAGCTGTGCAACGCCTGGGCCCTGGCCAGCCGCGCCCTCGACGCCCGCCGCCTGCGTGCAGCGGTCGCCGCCCTCGACGGCAAGGTCGACGCCAGCCTGCAGACCGAGGCCTCGCTGGCCATCGAGGCGGCCGTCGCCAGCGCCACGCGGACGATCCTCTCGACGCTCCACGGTGAGGCCTTCGAGGCCGCGCTGGGCCGCAGCGCCGAGGTCATCGCCTTCACCCGCGGCGCCGCCGACGCCGTCGTCGACGCGATGCCGGCGGTCCGCCGCACCGAGCTGCGCGCCCGCGCGCGGTCCTGGTCGACGCTCGGCCTGCCGAATGACCTCGCCCTCGAGCTGACGCGGCTCGGCGCCCTGGCCCCGTTCATCCAGGTCTTCCGCCTCGCGGAGCGCGGCGACCTCCAGGTGGGCGACGCCCTGACGGTCTGGCACGTGGCGGCGCAGCGCAGCGGCCTCGGCGACCTGCTCGAGGCCGACGACAACGTCGCCCGCGATCGCTGGGTGGCCGCCGCGCGCGCGAGCCTGCACCAGGACCTCTCGGAGTCGCTGCTCGATCTCGCGATCGACGTCAGCGCCGCGGCACCGGCTCGGCCCGTGCGCAGCAGCGCCATCGAGCGTGCGGTGGACCGCGACCCGATGCTGGCCGATATCTGGGAATTCGCGCGCCAGATCGGCGGCGAGCGCGACCGGCTGCCGTCGCTCGTGGTACTGACGACCCGCCTGCGGACGCGCTTGCAACAAGGCGGCGCCTCGCGCGCCTGATCCGCGACCTGCGAGGCGCGGCCGGACGGAGGGATCATGTCGGATCTGGACGAACGCTACGCCGACGCGACGCGTCGACTTCTGCACGCGGGCTCGGAGATCTGCGAGCTCATCGCGACCGACCTCGTGCTCTACCCCGACCGTGAGCTGGAGCGGCGCTTCCTCGATCGGCCCGAGATCGCGAGCAAGTTGCAGGACGCGACGCTGGTCGAGCTGCGCCAGCGGGCCCGCGATCTCGGCGCGAGCCTGGCCGCGACGATCCGCGAGCGACTCGGGCAGCAGGAGCTCTGGCTCGCGCTCGCCGACCGCGACGACATCCCCGAGGACGGCAAGGATCTGCAGCTGATGCCGCCGATCTGGAGCGCCGTGGCCAGCGACGGCGACGCGCTCGGGCCGATCGACGCCGCGCTCGAGGCCCTGGCCAGCGAGTACGGCCTCGGTGGCGACGAGCGCGACCCTGCTGGCTACCACCCGCCGCGTCGGTTCATCGACCGGCGCTACCTACCCGGGCTGGTCGAGTCGGCGCTGCGCCAGATCGCCGCGCTGCGCCGGTTGCGCCACGAGCTGCACGCCCGCGACGTGATCCACAACCAGCAGACGCTGAGCGCCCGCTGGGCCGCCGCTGCGCCCAAGGGCTAGCGCTCCAACGCTAGGACGCCGGCGCCGCCGTGATGGCGCGGCCACGCCCGCCAGGTCGGCCCAGGCGTCCGTGACCGCGGCGCACGACCTCGAACAGGCTGACGGCGATCGCCGCGCCGATGGCGTCCGCAAGCAGGTCGAGCGCGTCGGTGCTGCGCCCGGGCACAAAGGCCTGGTGCAGCTCATCGACGAGACCCCAGGCCGTGCCCAGCGTCCAGGCCAGGGCAGCGGCCAGCAGCGCGCTGCGCACGCGCGACGGCCAGCGCAGCAGCAGCGTCAACAGCGCGAAGAGCATCGTATGCACGGCCTTGTCGGCTTCGATCCAGGCGGGCAGGGCGGCCGCGAGCGCACGCAGCATCTGGCCGAACCCCGCACCGGCCTGGCTGTCGCCGGGCAGGTGCACATGCCGCCAGTCGAAGCTCGACGCAAACCAGATCACCCCGGCCCAGGTCGCGGCGGGAGCGAAGCGCAGGTTCCGCCAGGCCGACCTCATCGCGGGTGGAGCTGGACCAGCCGACCGCCGAGGGAGTTGCGGCCCACGGACTCGATCTGCACCGTCGCGAGCCGGCCTGGCCAGTCGCGCAGGGCGTAGAAGTCGTCGGTCTCGACGTTGACCTTGGTGTTCTGCGGCGTGCGGCCCATCAATTGCGGCGGCCGGCCGACGCGGGCGACCAAGGACTGCGACTGCTCGCCGGCGGCGTGTGCGGTCGACGGGCCCTCGAACAAGATCTCGACGGTCTTGCCGGCGTACTCGGCCATCCACGACGCCGTGATCTCGGCCTGCAGCGCCTGCAGGGCCGACAGGCGGCGCTTCTTCTCGGCCTTGGGCACGTCGTCGTCGATGCGCGCGGCCGCCGTTCCCGGCCGGGGCGAGTACGCGAACGAGAAGATGCTGCTGAAGCGCACCCGGCGCAGCAGGTCCATCGTCAGCTCGAAATCCTCGTCGGTCTCGCCGGGGAAGCCGACGATGATGTCGGTCGTCATCGCCAGGTCCGGGCGACCGGCGCGCAGGCGTGCGATGCGCTCTTCGTACTCGGCGATGACCGTGCGCCGGCGCATCATGCGCAGCACCCGCTCCGAGCCGGACTGGATCGGCAGGTGGAACAGCGGCATCAGCTTCGGCTGGCGGGCGAAGGTCTCGATCAGCGCGTCGCTGCAGTCCATCGGGTGGCTGGTGGTGAAGCGGATCCGATCGAGGCCCTCGACCGCGGCCACCGCGTCGATCAGGCCGGCGAAATCGACCTCCTCGCGGCGGTCCTTGCCGTACGAGTTGACGTTCTGGCCCAGCAGCGTGACCTCGCGCACGCCGGCGTCGACCAGGGCGCGGACCTCGGCGACCACGTCCTGCGCTGGCTTGCTGACCTCGCGGCCGCGCGTCGTCGGCACGATGCAGAACGAGCAGAACTTGTTGCAGCCCTTCATCACGGTGATGAACGACGTCACCCGCCCGTCTGCCGGCGGCTCGGGCTGGGCGAAGGTGTAGCCCTTGCGATCGAGCAGCTCGACGTCGACCTGGCGCGCGGCGCCGCTGCCGGCGCGGCCCTGGCGTACGTCCTGGACCAGGTCGCCGATCTTGGCCACCTGGTCGGGCCCCAGCACCAGATCCAGCGTCGGCGCGCGCCGCAGCAGCTTCTCGCCTTCCTGCGTCGCGACGCAGCCCGCGACCGCGAGCACCAGGTCGGGGTTGTGCTCCTTGAGCGAGCGATAGCTGCCGAGCATCGAGATCATCTTGTGTTCGGCGCGCTCGCGCACCGAGCAGGTGTTGACCACGATCAGGTCGGCGTCGTCGGGCCGATCGGTGCGGCCGTAGCCGGAGCGACCGAGCGACTCGAGCATGCGCTCGCTGTCGTAGACGTTCATCTGGCAGCCGATCGTCTCGATGAAGACGAGGCGGCCGCGATCTTCGGCGGTCGCCGGCAGCTGGGTCTGGCTCGTCATGGCGTCGCCTCGATCGCGCGCGCCCCCGTCAGGGTCGGGTTGTGGATGCGCCAGCCGGCGCCCTCGAAGGCCACCAGCACCTCGCGTCGGTGCTCGTCCGCCCCCTCGACGACGACCGTCGCTTCGAGCCGGCGGCCGTCGTAGGTCTGCTCCACCGGCCAGGGCGCTTGCGGCGTGCGGTAGGTCCTGGCGTCGACCAGCGCGAACGCCGCGAGCGGATCGCCGACGTGCACGCGCTGCAGGCCGACGTCAGCCCCCGGCGGCAGCGGTCGCAGCAGGTCCATGCCGTCCGCGCCGATGATCCGGGCCCGCGCCGTGAGGGCGGCCCGCGTCGAGGCCGAAAGCGCGGCCCAAGCGAGCTCCCACTGGCCCTTGCGCACGGCGTCGACGTAGCGACGCACGCCGTCGGCGCTGGCGTCGATCGCCTGGTAGGGGGTCGTCAGCGGCGCCGCTTGCGGCGGGTCGCCATCCAGGCGGGTCAAGACGATCGGGGCGCAGCCGACCAGCGCGAGCGCGAGCGACGCGGCCACGACGCGCAGGCCCGGCGAGGGGCCGCGTCGCGGTGTCTGGGCGGTGCTGGGGCGATGGCTCAAGGTGGGCTCCCGGCGTACAAGGGCCGACAGCATAGGCGATGTTGGCAGCAAACGGAACGGCGAACCGGGCAAGCGCGCGCCGCCCAACGGCTCGACCGGCGGGCGCTAGAAGCCGGCCTGGCGCTCGGCGGTGAAGTCGCCCTTGAACGGCTTGCCCGGCGTGTCGGCGACGATGCTGCCTTGCCAGACGCCATCGACGAGGCGATCGACCTTGAGGTCGCCGGCCCAATCCTTGGTCGCATCGACTGGCGGCAGGTCGTCGACCATCGTGCAGTAGCCGCTGAGCGCGAGCTTGCTGTCGAGGGTCAGGCCGAGCAACAGCTGCTCGATCGGCAGCACCAGCAGGCTGACGGCGCTGTCGCACGCCGACTTCACGTTGCTCTCGGACAGGCCGATCTTGCCCAGGATCGAGCTGCCGATGCCCTTGGCGATGCCGGCGCAGTTGACGAGCTTGCTCATCGCGCCCTGGAAGCTCGTCTCGCCCGTGATCTTCTTGAGCACGACGAACGTCAGCACATAGTAGATGAGCTTGCCGTAGTTCAGCTTGATCGTGGACGAGTCGATGGTCAGCTTGGTCTGGCCCGAGATGGTGCCCGTCAGCGTGCCGGCGAGCAGGTCGAGCGGGAAGTTCGGGTCGTTGACCGCGTTCTTCATGTCGAGGTTCAACTTGCCGCAATCCTTGTAGTTCGGATCGTTCTTGTCGCAGCCGAGCTTCCAATACAGGTTGACGCCGGTGAAGTTGATCTCGCCCTTGATGAAGAAGTCGTTGCTGACCTTGAAGATCGTGAGCGTTCCCAACATTTCGAGCTTCTTGACGATCTGCAATACGTCCTGGCCGATCTGGAAGAAGTCCTGCAGCCAGCTCGGGCTCGAGTTCAGCAGCCAGTTGGTCACCACCTTGGCCAGCGCGTCCTCGAACAGGCCAAACGCCGCGTCGACCAGGATCGACGGCAGCCATTGCTTGATCAGGTTCTTCACCTGGCTGATGATGAAGGCGCCGGGATCATAGAAGATCTGCACCGCGGTATCGAGGATCTGGCCGAGCTGGCCGGGCACCGCGCCGGTGAAGTCGAAGTGGTTCACCATGTCGTACGGACCCGACGCGAGCAGCGTCAGCGTCTTGACCGTGACCGTGACCTCGGTGGTCTGCTTGTCGATGACCAGGATGCCGTCGGCGCAGCCGGCCGCGGCGAGGTGGTTGCTGTTGTCCTTGGCGATCAAGTAGACGGCGTACTTCTTGTCGGCGGCGAGGTCCTTGAAGTCGACCTTGTCCGAGAGGAACGCCGCCTTGCTGCCGATGTAGCCGGCGGCCGGGTAGACCGGCTTGAAGCTCGAGCAGGTGAAGGGCGACGGCATCAGGCGCACGACGACCTGGCTGAGCGCGACCTGGTTGTCGTAGTCCATCGAGACGCGGATCGTGCCCTTGGGCGTGTCGGTGACGGCGATCGAGAAGAAGACGGGCTCGGCACCTTCGCAGCTGATCTTGATCTTGTAGTCGACGGCGGGGCTCTTGTTGGCGCGGAAGACGTTGCCGGTCAGGCCCTTCTGGTCGGTACCCGTCATCATCGAGTCGAAGCCGCCGGCGCCAGGGCCGAACAGGCCCGTGTTCTCGACGATCTCGAAGAAGACCGGCACACCCGACGCGGGCGAGCCGAGCGAGTAGTCGATCACCTTGACGTTGACCGCCAGCAGGCCGCTCGGGCCGATGACCTGCGGCACGTCGGTGTTGAGCAGGACGATGATCTCGCGCTTGGTCTCGACGTCGTCGGACTCGGAGGCGTCGTCGGTGGCGCCCGAGGCGTCGGCGGCGCCGTTGCCCGAGGCGTCGGGCGTGCCGCCGCCCTGGAAGCCGATGGCGTCGGTCTGCACCTCGCCGTCCGGGAGCACGATGATGCCGGCGACGGTCTCGGAACCACAGGAGATCGGACCGAACGCCAGCAGGACCATCAGGGAGATGGCGCGGAGCCATGAGCGTCGTCGTTGCATCGAACCACTCCCTCGGGGCACGTCGGCAGCGCCAAAGCGAAGACGCGACACAGACCCGCCACGGCGGTAGGATAGAGCATCGGCCGGGCCGCAGCAATCACGAAAGCGGGGGGCCATCGGGCGCAAGACTTGTGCCCGATCCCTTGCCCAGTTAGTCTCCGGCGGACGCAGTTGCGTCTCGCGCTGGCGAGGCAGGCGTCGACCGCCGGTCGCGTTTGCACGCGCCGGCCCAGTCGAGTGTCACGTTTTCGGGCCGCAGCAAGCGCTCGCGACCTCATTGCCGGGAGGATGTCGATGGCCGCCAAGGATCTCACTCACGCAGAGCTGCTCATCGCCTTCGAGGCGCGCTTCGACTACCTGAGCGCCCGCACGATGGCCGCCGAGGCGCTGCAGCGCGCCGGGATCGCCCGCAAGGACAGCTACAACGCTGCCGAACTCGCCGCGATCGGCAAGGCCATCGAGCAGGGCGTCGGCGCCTCGGGTGCCTCGATCGTCAAGGCGCTCGGCGCCGCCCCGGCCGCTCCGGCCGCCGCCGCCCCGGCCGAGAAGCCGGCTGCGCCCGCCCCCGAGGCCGCGCCTGCCGCCAAGGCTGAGCCCGCGCCCGCCGCCAAGGCCGACGCCGCCCCCGCCGCCGACGCCGCGCCCGCGGCCGAGGACGACGACAAGAAGGGCGACAAGAAGAAGAAATAGCGGCAGTCTTGCACGACGCGTTGTCCCGGACGCCCGCCTCTGCTACGACCTGTCGTCGGAGCTGGTGCGCAGGGCCCGCGTGGGCGTCTCGCTCAGTTGCCTGAGGAGCTGAGCTTGTCCGCTGTCCCGCCGATGTCCGCCGCCCAACCCGATGCCACGCGCAGCGCGCCGAACGCGCCGTCCGTCGCCGCCGGGCCCGTGAACCCGTTCGCCGTCCTCGCGCCCAAGGGCTTCCAACCGGTCGATCACGCTGCGGATTCGCGGCAGGAGATCCCGGACGATCCGAAGAAGCTCGAGCGCCGGATCGCCCACCTGGTGACCAAAGCGAGCCACGCCTACAACATGATCGAGGCGGGCGACCGCATCATGGTCTGCATGTCGGGCGGCAAGGACTCGTACGCCATGCTGCACTTCTTGAAGATCCTGCAGCGACACGCGCCCTTCCGCTTCGAGCTCGTCGCCGTCCACCTCGACCAGGGCCACCCCGGCTTCCCGACCGACGTGCTCGAAGGCTACATGGCCCAGAGCGGCGTGCCCTACGAGATCATTCGCGAGCACACCTACCAGATCGTCCTCGACAAGCTCGAGCCCGGCAAGACGACCTGCTCGCTGTGCAGCCGCCTGCGCCGCGGCATCCTGTACACGCACGCGCAGCGGCTCGGCTGCACCAAGGTCGCGCTCGGCCATCACCGCGACGACATCCTCGCGACGTTCATGCTGAACTTCTTCTACGCCGGCCAGCTCAAGGCGATGCCCGCCAAGCTCAAGAGCGACGACGGCCGCAACACCGTGATCCGGCCGCTGGCGTGGGTTCCGGTCGAGATGATCAAGCGGTTCGCGGCGATGCAGCCCTGGCCGATCATCCCGTGTTCGCTCTGCAGCCGCCAGCCCGACCTGAAGCGGACGCTGATGGAGACCCTGCTCGAGACGATGCAGGGCCTGTACCCCGGGGCGCTGCAGAGCGGCCTGAACGCGCTGCAGCACGCGCACCCGCGCTTCTTGCTCGACCGGGACCTCTACGACTTCGACGCGGCGTCTGCGGGAGAGTCGGGCGACAACGACGATGCCTGGTCTTGACCCGCGCGGTGGCGATCCTCGGCGGACGTCGCCGGCCCCGGCCACGACGCGGCTCGATCTCGACCGACTGCTCGACATCCTGACCCAGGCCGGCCTGATCGACACCGAGTTCGCGGTGGACGTGAGGATGAAGGCCGCGGGGCGCCAGCGGATGCTTGAGCGCCAGCGCGAGCGCACCAACCTCGCCGACGTGCCGGTCTCGCCGGCCGAGATCGTCGCCAGCTTCCGCCTGCCGGCGCGCGGCAACGGCACGATCACCGAGCCGCGCATCCAGCAGGCCGTCGCCGACGCCGCGGGTGTGCGCTTCGTCACGATCGATCCGCTGCGCGTCGACGCCACGCTCGTCGTCGATACGATCAGCCAGGCCTACGCCCGGCGCAACGCGGTGCTGCCGCTCGGGCACCAGGACGGCCGCTTCGTGCTCGCGGTCGACGATCCCTACGCGTCCGACGTCCGCGAGGCGATGGGCTCGCGCATCGGCGCGCCGGTCGAGCTCGTGATCGCCGTCCGAGGCGACATCCTGCGCACGCTCGAAGAGGCGTTCCGCTTCCGCGCCAGCGTGCGTGGCGCCGTGGCCGAGCTTGGCGAGGGCGGCACCGACTTCGGCAACCTCGAGCAGCTGGTGCGGCTCGGCAGCAACGCCGCGGCGCTCGAGAGCGACGACAGCCACGTCGTGCACGCGGTCGACTTCCTGCTGCGCTACGCGCTCGACCAGGCCGCCAGCGATCTGCACGTCGAGCCCAAGCGCGCCGTCAGCCGCGTCCGCTTGCGCATCGACGGCGTGCTGCATCCGGTGCACGAGCTGCCGAAGGTCGTCCACAACGCGCTGATCTCGCGGATCAAGACGCTCGCTCGCCTCGACATCGCCGAGAAGCGGCGTCCCCAGGACGGCCGGATCAAGATCGCCCACCGCGACATCGAGGTCGAGCTGCGCATCAGCACGATGCCGACCGCCTTCGGCGAGAAGGTCGTCATCCGCTTCTTCGACCCCGGTGTGCTGCTGCAGGACCTCGACGCGCTGGGCTTGTTCGCCAACGAGCTCGAGATGTTCCGCTCGTTCATCCGCCGGCCGACCGGGCTGCTGCTCGTCACCGGGCCGACGGGCTCGGGCAAGACGACGACGCTCTACTCGGCGCTGCGCGCGGTCGCCGGACCGACGGTCAACGTCGCGACGATCGAGGACCCGATCGAGATGGTGGTCGAGGAATTCAACCAGACCGCGGTCAACACCAAGCTCGGCCTCGGCTTCGACACGTTGCTGCGCACGCTGCTGCGCCAGGACCCCGACGTCATCATGGTCGGCGAGATCCGCGACGAGGAGACCGCGCGCAACGCCGTGCAGGCCGCGCTGACCGGCCACCTCGTGCTGGCGACGCTGCACACCAACGACGCGCCGTCGAGCGTCTCGCGCATGATCGACCTCGGCGCCGAGCCCTTCCTGCTCGCCTCGACCCTGATCGGCACCGTGGCCCAGCGCCTGCTGCGCCGCGTCTGCCTCAACTGCCGCGAGCAGGTGCCGCTGGCCGCCGACACCGCCGCCGCGCTCGGCATCGAGCCGCGCGAAGCCCAAGGCTTCCAGGTCTGGCAGGGCAAGGGCTGCCCGGTCTGCCGTGGCACGGGATTGAAGGGCCGCATCGGCGTGTTCGAGGTCATGGCGATGGATGAGCGCCTGCGCAAGCTCGTGCTCGAGGGCGTCGACGCCGTCGAGCTCGGCCGCGCGGCCCAGCGCTACGGCATGCTCACGCTGCGCGAAGCCGCGCTGAAGAAACTGGCGCTGGGGCTGACGTCCGCCGACGAGGTCCTGCGCGTCACCGCCGAAGGAGGCCTATGAGCCAGTCCGAGTCCGAAGAGTCGCCCCCGCTCGCCGAGGCCAGCGCAGAGAAGAGCGCCGAGCGGCCCGCGCGCAACCCGGCCGTCGAGCGCTACCTCGCCGCCCGCGAAGCGCGCAAGACCGCGCCGCCCGAGCTGCTGCCCGATCCGCCCGCCCACGACGAGGACACGCTCTGGCGCGGCCTGCTGCGCGACGGCCAGATGCGCTTGCTCGTCAGCCGCGCGACCGTCGCGATGACCGAGATCGCCGAACGTTTGCAGACCAGCCCTGACGTCACCCGCGTGCTCGCCGAGCTCTGGTGCGGCGCCCAGCTCGTCCGGGCGACGATCCACCCTGATGAGGCCATCCAGCTCGCCTGCACCCAGGACGGCGGCATGGGCAACTTCGTCGTCGACATCCACGACGACGGCACCGGCCGCGCGACCGTGCGCAACCCGCAGTTCCGCGGTGATCCGATCGCCGGCGGTCGCTTGCAGGTGACGCGCTTGCGCAAGGGTGTCGGCAAGTACCGCTCCAGCATCGAGATGATGCCCGGCGAGCGGCCGACCGAGCTGCTGATGCGCTACCTGCAGGACAGCGAGCAGATCCTGTCGCTGCTCGACGTCGATGTCGCGCTCGACGACGCCGGCGGCCTGACGTCGGTGGTCGGCAGCGTCGTGCAGCTGATGCCCGAGGGGACGCGCGAGGACCTGGCGCGTCTGGTCGCCAACCTCGAGCGCTCGGGCACGCTGCGCGCGTCGATGACCCCGGACGATCCCGACGCCATCGGCTGGGCCGGCCGCATCCTCGACGGCTTCTATTGGGATCAGGTCGCGCGCCAGGACGTCGGCTTCGCCTGCACCTGCTCGGCTGAGCGGGTGATCGCGCTGCTCGCGTCGCTCTCGCCGGCCGACATCGCCGAGCTGATCGAGGGTCTCGAGACGCTCGAGACGACCTGCGACTATTGCCGGACGACGTGGAGCACGCCGGTCAGCCAGCTGCAGCCGCTGCTCGCGACGCCCTCGTGAGCCGGTGCGCCGTGGGCCGGCCGGTCGCTACGCCGAGGCGCCGCCAGCCTGCTGCAGCAGCGGCGCGAGCTCGCCGCTCTGGTGCATGTCGAGCGTGATGTCGCAGCCGCCGATCAGCTTGCCGCCGACATAGAGCTGCGGGATCGTCGGCCAGTTGCCGTACGCCTTGACGCCCTCGCGGATCGCCGGATCGGCCAGCACGTTGACGGCCTGGTACGGCACGCCGACCTGGCCGAGGACCTGGGCGACGCGCGCCGAGAAGCCGCACATCGGGAAGTTCGGCGTGCCCTTCATGAACAGCACGACGGGGGCGCCCTGGACGATCTCGTCGACGCGGACGATCGCGGCGTCGAGCTCGGGGTTGCCGGTGGTGGGGAGGCTCATGGTCTGACTCCTAGGCGCCCGTGACGGGCGTCGGCGTGCGGGTGCGCAGCGCCAAAGCGTGGATTTCGTGGCCGACGCGCGGCCCGAGGCTCTCGTAGACGAGGCGGTGCTGGTCGATGCGCGACAGACCCACGAAGCGCGCTGACGCGATCTCGACCTCGAAGTGGTCGTCGGTGCCGGTGGTGTCGCGCACGGTCATCGTCGCGTCCGGAAACGCCGCCTGCAGCGTCTCTTCGATGAACTGTCCAATGGGTCCGGACACAGGCGCTCCTCGTGGCGACGGGCGTCGCCAGGGCCCGCGCGGCGCGGGCGTCGACGTCGCGGCCAGCCCGGCCGTCAACGCGCCGTAGACTGAGTCGTCTGCCGGGCGAGCGCAAGCCGCCTGCCGCGATGTGCCCGATCCCGCGAGGCATCCCGGGGCGAGCGACGCGGCGATTGTCGCGACGGTGGCACTGGTGCTACACTGTTGGCGCCGGAGCTCCGGCCGGAGGGATCATGCCCGCATCGCGCACCCGCTCGCTCGTCCTGGCCTCGCTGCTGCTCTCGATCGCGGCGACGCTGGTCGCGTTCCGCCCGTTCACGCCGGTCGAGTCGGTCTGCGAGAAATGTCCCGAGAAGGCCGACCGCATCACCATGCAGGACGGCTCGGTGGTGATGGCGAAGGTGCTGGGCAAGAACCAGGATGGCTACATCCTCGAGCGCTTTGGCGAGCTGCGCTTCGTCCAGACGCGCGAGCTGCAGCGGGTCGACTTCCAGGCCGGCGCCGAGCCCAAGGGCCTCGAAGGCTTCGACCAGATCTTGCTGCGCAACAGCGAGCAGACCGTGCTCTTCGGCACGCTGTTCCAGATCGAGGCGGGCAAGCCGCTCGCCTTGCGCAGCCCGCGTGGCCAGGTCTACCAGGTCGCGCCCGAGCAGGTGCTGGTGTACTACCTGCGCGGCAAGCGTCGCGCGCCGACCGCAGCCGCCGCGCCCTGACGGCGTCTGGCTGCGGCCTCGGGCTGCTTTCCTCCCATCCCCCTGCCGTCGCTCGGCCTTGAGGCGACGGCGCGCGAGGACGCGATGACGGACGTGCGGCTCCACGTCATCGCAGTGATCGACGCGCCCTGTGGCCTGTCGAACGACGCGCTGGCGGCCCGTAGCGACGGGATCCTCGAGCCGCTGGTGCGGACGCTCGAGCGCAGCGGAGCCAGCCTCTGTCTGCGCATCGACGGCAACCTGCTCGAGTTCCTCGACCAACATCGCGGTGCCTTGGCCGATCGCGTCGCGCGCCTGGCCTCGTCGGGGCAGGTCGAGCTTCTGGGCGGCGGCTTCTACGCCCCGATCCTGGCCTTGCTGCCCACCAGGGACGCGATCGGCCAGCTCGAGATGACCGCCGGCTTCCTCGACCGGCGCACCGGCGTCCGTCCTCGCGGCGCGTGGCTCGACGGCGGCGTCTGGGAGCCGCAGCTCGCCGAGGTGCTGGCCGACGCTGGCGCGCTCTGGACCGTGCTCGACGAGGCCGCCCTGCGCGCCGCGGCCGTCGACGGGGTGCCGTCGGGCTGGTACGCCACCGAACACGCCGCCCGACCGCTGGCGATCTTCCCCGTCGATCGCGATCTCGTGCGCTGGTTCGCGCGCGGCGCGTTCGGGGCGGCGGTCGAGGCGATGGCCACGCGCGCACGCAGCCGCGACCAGGACGACGGGCCGTTGGTGCTGACTTGGGCCGGCCCGGCGCACCTGCTCGCGGCCGCGGACGCGACGCTCGGGCTGCAGGCCCTGCTCGACGCGCTCGAACGCGGCAACCGCGTCGCGGCCGACGTCGGCGGAGCGAGCCCCGTCACCATCCGCCTGGCGCTGCCCACCGAGTCGATGGAGACGACCTCCAGCGGCGGCCGGGTCTACCTGGCGAGCGGTGTGGCGGCGACACTCTTGCACCAGACCGTGGCGCCGTGGCGGCTGCAGGGCTGGCGGCAGCGGCGCGCGCAGCTGATCGAGAGCGGTGACGACGCGGCGACCGTCGACGATTGGCTGCGTGGCGGGCTGTGGCAGGCCTTTCTGGCGCGGTATGGCGAGGTCGATCGCATGCACAAGCGCATGGTCGACGTGTCGCGCCGCTTCGCCGCCGTCGAGCGGGTGATGCGCAACGGCGGCTTCCGCGCCATGAGCCAGCTGGTCAAGCCGCGGCGCGCCCTGTACCGCGGCCAGGCCGGCGCGGCCTACGGCTGGGGCGAGCACGCCGGGCTGCACGACGCGGGGCTGCGCGCCGCCGTTCACGCTGCGCTCGCCGAGGCCGAGCGCTCCGTCGAGGGCCTGGTCCGCGAACCCGCCGAGTTCCTCGAGGTCTCGCTGCGTGACCTCTTCGCTGACTTCGACACCGCCGTGCTGGTGCGCAACCGCGGCATGCGCGCCGTCTTCTCGCCGGCCAGGGGCGGCGTCCTCGCGACCTTCGAGCTGACGGATGTCGGTGTGGCGCTGCACGACGTCATGACCCGCCGCCTCGAGGACGGCCATCCGCCAGGGACGCCGGTCGACGGCCACGATCGCGGCTGGCTGCACGATCGCTTCTTGCTGCCCGACGCTCCGACCGAGGCGTGGATGGACGATCGCGCCGAGGTCGGTGATCTGATGCACCGGCGCTACCGCACGCTGGCGGTGCAGAGCTCCGGTCGCGGCGCCGACGAGCGCGTGGCGGTGACGCTGGCGTGCGACGGCGCCCTGGCGCTGCCGCTGGCGGACGGCACCACGGCGCGCGTCGACGTGGCGTTGATCAAGCGCCTGCGGATGCGTGCCGACACCCGCGCGCTCGAGGTCGATTGGTCGATCGAGTTCACGCCCGCGCTGCCGGTCGCGGTCGACTTCGGCGTCGAGTGCAACATCGCGTTTGGCTCGGCAGATCCGGCCGCTGGGCGGCTGCGCTGGGCCGGCGGCGAGGTCGACGGCAGCGCGCAGGCACAAGCCGCAGCGATCTCGACGCTCCATGTTCATCTCGCGGCGTTGGAGCGGCCTGTGTCGCTGCGGCTCGATCGCCAGGTGGCGCTGCGGGCCGCGCCGATCACGACGCTGGCGCAGCCCGCCGGCGTCGCCGCGCAGATCGCCTTCCAAGGCGTCGCGGCGCTGCTGGTGCAGCCACTCGTGGCGGGGACGCGGGTCGCGTCGCTGCAGCTGGTCATCGACGCGGCGTAGGCCCCTCGGACCGCCTCCACGTCCGCCCGCCAGGACGGTGTCGCTGGTCGGCCGCGGTCAGGGCGGGGTGATCAGCCGTTCGCCTGACCGGTCACGGCGTCGAGCACCTGGCGGATCCGGGCGTCGGCCTGGGCGATGTTCTCTTCGTCGCCGCTGATCCACAGGCGGCCGAAGGCGCCGAAGGTCACGATCTCGAGGATCCGCACGTTCGCGTGCTTCTCGGCCTCGTTGGCCGCCAGCAGGGCGTAGCCGGCGGGATGAACCTCGAGGGTGTAGAGCGTCTCGCCCTGCCGGATCATGTCGCCGTGGCGCATGCGGTTGATCAGCTGGCTGTGGAAGCCGGTGACGCCCGTCAGCTGCTCGGCCGAGGTGACCCGCGGCTTCATGCGCGCGTCTTCCTTGATCTCGTAGAAGTCGAGCAGGGCGTCCGCGGCGGCGCGGATCTGGCCGCGGTCGTCGTGGTGCACCTGCAACATGCCGAAGTCACGCTCGACGATCTGCATGCCGGGGATCACGCTCGTCGCCTTGAGGATCGTGTCCGTCACGCGGTTGATGCTCATGCCGGGCGCGACCTCCACCAGCAGCGCGGCCTGGCCCTCGACGGGCAGGAAGCCACGCGCCACGGTCGCGACGAACGAGGCCGTCTGCGACTGCAGCGAATCGATGATGGTGAACGTGCGCAGGGCGATGTTCTCGGCCATCGGGGCACTCCTCATGCGGCGACTCGGGCCACAGCCGGGGGCCCGTCTCGAGCGCCCGCGTCGGGATTGTCTTGCACCGTTGCGGTGCTTGCAAGACCGGGCGCGATTCTGCGTGCGCAAGGCCGAGATCTCGGGTTCATGTTGCCGCACTTGGGGCTGCGGGGCATCCTTGGGCGTCGCCGCGAGGCGAGGGGGGCGCGATGGCGAGGATCCGCGAGGTAACGCAGCGACGTCCCCCCGCGCAGGCCGCCCTGGTCGAGCAACGCGCCCGCGATCGCAAGCGGGCCCTGCGCAAGAAGGTCGGTTTCTGGCGCTCGCTCGGCCGTGACAACCGCCTGTTTCCGCGCAAGCTCGACGTCACCCGAGACGGTCGCTGGATGATCGGCATCGCGATCCTGCTCGGCGTCGGCGCGGTCAACACCGGCAACAACCTCATGTATCTCGTGCTGAGCCTGCTGATCAGCATCATCTCGATCTCGGGCACGCTCAGCGAGCTCGATCTGCGCGGCCTCGCCGTCAAGCGGCATCACCTGCGCGAGCTCGGCCTCGGCGAGGCGAGCGTCCTGCGCGCCGAGGTCCACAACAACAAGGGGCGCGCGGCGTTGCACGTCGAGGTCGACGAGGTGGTCGACGCCGACGAGCTCGAGATGCGCGCCGGGCTCGTGCTGCACCTGGCGCCACAGGAGATCGCGTCCTGCTTCACCGTCGTCCGGCCCAAGCGCCGCGGCCCGATCGGCAGCGCCGGGATGCGCATCTCGACGACCTACCCCTTTGGCTTCGCGCGCAAGTCCATCGTGATCGAGGAGCCGACGACCTTCCTGGTCCTGCCCGAGGTGACGCCGGTCGATCTCGGCCTCGGCGGCGGGCGCGGCCTCGGTGAGCTCGAACGCAGCCCCAAGGCCGGGCAGGGCAACGAGCTGCGTGGGCTGCGCGACTTTCGCCCTGGCGACGCCAACCGCGACCTGCATTGGAAGGTCTCGGCCCGGCGCGGCCGCTTGATCGCGCGCGAATGGGAGGCTGAGGCCGCGCGCGTGGCCTGGGTCGACTTCGTCCACATCCGCCACGGCCTGCACGGCGCGGACGATGCGGCGGCCCAGCGCGCGCTGGACGCCGCATGTGCCACCGTCGCGGGCGTCTGCGCCGCGCTGCTCGACCTGGAGCTGGTTGTCGGCCTGCGCACGCTGCAGGGCTTGGTCGAGCCCGCCCCGCGTGGGGACGGCGGCCAGCTGCTGCAGCTGCGACGCCAGCTCGCCTGGCTCACGTTCGCCGACCAGCGGCCACCGCTGAGCTGGCCGCTCGACGACGACGCCTGGCTCACGCGCGTGTTCGCGGCCGACGCCCAACGCGATCGGCTGTCCGCGAGCAACAGCGTCGCCTTCAGCGCGGGCGAGGGGCGCTCTGCCGGCGAGCGCATCCAGGTCGTGTTCGCCAGCCGCGCTGCGGTCGCGGTGCTCGGCGCGCCGCCGACCTTGCGCGTGCTGCTGGACGATCAGGGCGAGCTGCTGCGGATCGAGCGCGTCGAGCGCGCGGCGGCTGGGGAGGCGGCATGAGCGCGCGTCCAGGCCCTGCCGCGGGCATCGCCCCGTCGTCCCTGCCGGGCGCGCCGCGTTCGCCGCAGCTCAGCGCCGGCATCGCCAGCGCCGGCGCCAACGCCGCGGGGTTCTCGCGCACGTTCCTGCTGACGAGCTATGGGCTCGTCACGGTGGCGTTTTTTGCCGTGGCATCGAGCGGCCAGATCGGCCTCGTCGCGCCGGCCGCGTTCGTCGTGGCGCTCGTGGCGAGCCTGATCGTGCCGCAATCGCCGACGCCACAGCCCGAGCGCGCGCGCATCTGGACCGGTGCGCTGGTGCTGACGCTGCTGGCGCTCGTCGGCTGGTCGATCCAGGACGACAACTGGCTGCTGCACTCGCTGGAATTCGCGTTGGCGATGACGGCGAGCCGCCTGTTCCAACGGCGCTACGCCAAGGACTGGCTGCAGCTCTACGCGCTGAGCTTCCTGCTGGTGCTGGTCGCGGCGGTGATCCACCCGACGATGGTCTTCGCCCTGAGCTTCATCGTCTACGCGGTGCTCGCCATCTGGGCCCTGGCGATGCTGCACATCGTGCGCCAGATCGAGATCGCGACCCATACCACGCCCGAGGAGGTCGAACCCGAGACGCACGGCCCCGACCGCAAGCGCTGGTGGCAGCGACGGGCCAAGGTCGCGCCGACCCGGACGCCTCTGCCCGACGGTCCGATCACCGCCGAGACCCTGGAGTGGCGCAGCCGCAAGCTCGTCGGCCGCGGCTTCTTGCTCGGCAGCAGCCTGATGGCGGTCGGCGCGCTGGCGGCGTCGATGCTCTTCTTCTTGATGTTCCCGCGCATCGGCATGGGCTTCTTCTTCGCCCGCACCCGCGCCGGCCAGAGCGTGACGGGCTTCTCGGACGAGGTGAAGCTCGGCGGCTTCGGTCGCATCAAGTCCAGCGCCGAGGTCGTGATGCGCGTCAGCTTCCCCGAGGAGCCTGATCGCCTCGATGAATCGCTGCGGATCCGCGGCCTCTCGTTCGACACCTTTGACGGGCGCAATTGGTCGCGCAGCGAGGAGCAGGCCTGGACGGCCCGCCGCACCGGCCAGCGCTTCGATCTGCGCACGTGGGAGCTGCCCGACGAGGACACGCGCACCTGGCAGGCGCGCATCTACCTCGAGCCGCTGCAGACCGAGAATTCCGTGCTGTTCGCGCCTGTGGGCACGCGGTCGGTCGAGTGGCTCGACAGCCAGTTCGATTCGCTGCGTGGCCGGCGCAAGCGCGTCGAGGTGACGACCACCGGTGATCTGCGCTACGTCGCGAGCAAGGATCTCGCGCTCTCGTACCTCGTCACCGTCAGCGAGCCGCGCTCGGAGTCCGTGCGGCGGCGCCTGCTGGCCAGCGCGGCCGGCGAGACGCCCAAGGCCCTGCGCGATCGCTACACGCAGCTGCCGGAGGATCTCGACCCGCGCATCGCCCGGCTCGCTGCCGAGCTGATGGTCGGCGACACCGAGATGGAGCGCATCTTCGCGCTCGAGTCGCGCCTGCGCCGCGACTGGACGTACTCGCTCGAGGGCGACCAGGACAACGACGCGCCGCTGCAGGACTTCCTCTTTGGCCGCAAATCCGGCCACTGCGAGTACTTCGCCACCTCGATGGCCGTGATGCTGCGGACCCAGGGCGTGCCGGCGCGGGTGGTCAACGGCTTCCTCGGTGGCGAACGAAACGATTTCGGCGACTATCGCATGATCAAGCAGGGCGACGCCCATAGCTGGGTCGAGGTCTGGGTGCCCGGCGTCGGCTGGCAGACCTTCGATCCGACCCCGGCGGCCGGCCAGCTCGCGCCCCTGGCCGAAGGCGTCGCCGCGGCGATGCGGCGCTTTGCCGATGGTGCCGCGATGCTCTGGTACTCGTGGATCGTCGAGTACGACCTCGAGCGCCAGGTCGGCCTCCTGCGGGACATCGGGCGGCTGTTCAAGAGCATGAGCGGTGGCCTGCAGCTGCCGGGGCGCTCCAGCAGCGGCCTGCGCCAGATCGAGGACGAGAGTGAGGCCCCGCCCGCGCCGACCGAGGGCCAGGGCTTGCCGCCTTGGTGGCCCGCGCCGGCCGCGGCGTTGGCGATCGTCGCCGGGCTGTTGGTCTGGCGGCAGCGCCAGCGCGACGGCCGCGACCAATTCGATGTCGCCATCGCGCGGCAAGTCGAGAGGATGCAGGGGGCGCTGGCCGTGCTGGAGCTCGCGCGCACGCCACACGAGACGTGGCATCGCGTCGCCGAGCGGGCGAGCGCCGCTGGCCACGCGGGGCTGGGCGCCGCTCTCGCCGCGTTCGCTCGCGAGTGGGATCAGGCGCGCTGGCGCGACCCGTCCGACACCTCGGCCCGCGCACGGGCGCTGGGCGCGGCCCGACAGGCCACCGAGGTGGCGCGTGACCACGCCAAGGCGGCGCAGGCGCGCCATCGCTTGCGCCCGGGCGGCGGCCCGGCGACACTACAGACCACGGAGGTCGCCGACGCGGCGTCTGTCGGGAGGTCGTGATGAGGCTCGAGAGTCGCCACAGCGCTTCGCCTTGGACCCGCGCCTGGGCCGCGTTGCTCGTCGTGCTGCTCGGCGTCGGGCCGGTCGGCCTGCACGAGGCAGCCGCCAAGCCGCGCAAGAAGCCTGGAGCCTCGGCGGTCGGTTCGCTGACCATCGCCAGCCTGACCCGCGGCGCAGCCGTCTTTGTCGACGACAACCAGGTCGGTGTCGTCCCGCTCGACGCACCGCTGGAGTTGAGCCCTGGCGTCTCCCACGTCGTGCGCTTGCAGAAGCGTGGTTTTTCGACCTTCGTCGAGACGGTGAAGCTCGCCGCGGGCGAGGAGCGCGAGATCGAGGCCGACCTCGTGCCGTCCGGCGGCGTGCTCAAGGTGCAGTGCAACGTGCGCCGGGCGCAGATCCTGCTCGACGGCAAGCAGATCGGCGTGACGCCCTTCGACGGCGACGTCGCGCCCGGCAAGCATCAGCTGCAGGTCGGCGCGGCCGGCAAGCTCGCCGATACACGCGTGGTCGAGGTCGTCGCTGGCGAAGAGCTGAGCATCGACGTCACGCTCAAGGACGTGCCGCCGCCGATCGTCGAAGAGGACGACTCGCTGTTCGGCCGCTGGTGGTTCTGGACCGCTGTCGGAACCGCGGTCGTCAGCGGCGTGACCCTCGGCGTGCTCTCGCAGCGCGAGATCAAGGTCGAGCCGGCGGCCGCGAACCACTCGATCACGCTGCCGTAGCGAGCCCTGCGCGGCGCCTCGACGCCTCGACTCGCTAGGCGGCCGACGCCGCAGAGTCGTTGGCCTCGTCGCCCTTGGGGTCGCGGCGGCAGACCTCGACCCGCTGGATCTTCTTGGCGTCGACCTCGAGCACCTTCACCTCCAGGCCGTCGGCCTCGAAGGTGTCCCCGACCGAAGGCATGCGGCCGAGGTGGTGCAGGACGTAGCCCGCGACCGTCGAGTAGCTCTGCTCCTCGGCAAGCTCGATGCGGACCTCGGTGGCCAGGTCGCGCATGTCTGCGGCGCCGTCGACGCGCCAGCGGTCGGTGCCGATCGACTCGAACATCGGCTCGAACTCGTCGAATTCATCGTAGATGTCGCCGACCAGCTCTTCGAGGATGTCCTCGAGCGAGATGATGCCCGCGGTGCCGCCGTGCTCGTCGACGACGACCGCGACGTGGACGGCGTTCGAGCGGAAGGTCTGCAGCAGCGTGCTCGCCTTCTGCGATTCGGGCACGAAGATCGGTTCGCGGACGTGGTTGCGCAGCTCGAAGGTGCCGGCGCGCACCTCGGCCTCGGCCTCGATCAGCTGCTTGGCGTAGAACAGGCCGATGACGTGGTCGGGGCCGCCGTCGAAGATCGGGTAGCGCGAGTAGCCGTTCTCGCGGACGATCTCGAGGATCTGCTCGGCCTTGGCGTCCACCGGGATGCCGACCATCTCGGTGCGCGGTGTCATGATCGCGCGGATCGGCGTGTCCCAGAGGTCGAACACGTTCTTGAGCAGGTCGCCGCGGCTGACGTCGATTGAGCCCTCTTCGGAGCCGATGCGGACCATGTCCTCGATCTGCTCCTCGGTGACGAGGAAGCCCGAGGCGTCGGCGTCGACGCCCAGCATCCGCACCAGGGCCTTGGACAGCCAGGTCAGGCCCGACGTCAGCCATCGGGTCGCGAGGTGGAAGCCGTAGACCAGCCAGAACGGGCGCAGGAACCACTCCGGGCGGGTCTTGGCCAGGGTCTTGGGCACGATCTCGCCGATGATGAGCACCGCGAGGGTCAGGGCGAAGATGCTGACGCTGACGAACGAGTCGTTGAGCCAAGGCGGCAGCAACGTCGTCTTGGCCAGGTCGAGCGTGACGGTCGTCACTAGCGACGACGCCAGGATGTTGACCAGCGTGTTGCCGGCCAGCAGCGCCGTGAGCACGGTCGAGTGGTCGCGCAGCCAGAGCTCGAAGAAGCCCTTGGGCCCGAGCTTCTGCTCCAACATCTTGCGCACGCGATGCTCGCCCATGCTCGTGATCGCGGTCTCGGAGCCGGCGAAGAGGAACGACAGGGCAAGGCAGATGGCAACGGCGACGAGGCTCAACACTGCGTCGTCGCCGCCGGTAGGCGGAGGTTGGTCCAACATCAACTCCACAGCCGTGATTGAATTCCCGGCTTTCCCTTGCCCATCACGCTAGCAGCTTTGCGCGATCGATCCAATCCTTTGCACATCGCATTCTTGGCGGATCGTGTCCGCGACGTCGGCCGTGGCGCGTCGGAGCTAGCGCGTCGGATCCTTGCCGCAGACGCCGACGGCGCCGGCCGACACGTACATCGTGGAGTTCTTGATGCAGTGCGGCATCTCGGCGTTCCAGGCCGAGCAATCGGCGTCGGCCTTGCAGGACTTGCCGCAGAGCTTGACCGGCTCGGCCGAGGTGCGTGCGGCGTTGCCACCCGAGCGCGTCTTCTCGAACACGGCGGTGAAGGTGACGCCGAGGCTATCGTCGACGCTGCACGGGGTCGTGGCGTCGCTGCCCGTCGTGCTGCAGGCGTTGTTCTTGGTGCAGAAGCGGACCGCCGGGTCGTAGCCGACGAGGAAGCTGCCGGCGACGCAATGGCCGTACGCGCAGTCCGCTGCGGTATCGCAGGGCTTGCCGTGCTCCAGGCCGGTCGCGTTCTTGACCGGTGGGCATTGCCACCACGGGCCGGTGCGGGTGTTGGCCGTGCCGCCCGAGGTCACGGTCTGGCAGCCGACGAGCGCGACGCCGGCGAGGACCAGCGACGCCACGATCGTGGCGCGACGCGTGGTGGACGGCGAGGGCAGGGTGGCGAAGATCGGCATCAGGTCTCCTGGGGCGAACGCGGCCACGGGGCCGTCGGCGGGGATCGTCGTGGGCACCAGCGCTGGCGCGTCTCCAGAGCATAGGATCCCGGGGCGCAAGGCAGCAAGCCGATCAACTCCCAGCGCCGCTGCAGAGCTGGGCGCAGGATTCGGCCCGCAGCGGGCAGATGCCGCCGCCGCCAGCGCGCAGACGCGACCAGCTCGGCGCCGCCACGTCGAGGCGCCAGAGGTCGTCGAGCGCGCCGCAGCGCCCGCGGCCGCCGTAGAGCAGCAGATCGCCGCCGTCGATGCGGACCCAGGCGCCGCCTGCGCGGGCTTCGGGGTCCTGGGTCGAGGGCTGCAGCAGCGCCGTCGGCGGCGCGCAGGCGTCGGCGATCGGCCCGAGCGGCCCGTCGGTCCGGCCATCGGCGGCGAGGTCGCCCGGCCGCAGCCGCGTCCACGCGCCCGACGCCAGGTCGAGCCGCCACAGATCGTTGCGCGGCCCCCAATCCGGTTCGTCGCCGCCGAAGACCAGCAGCTGATCGTTGCCGCTGGCCAGCAACGCCGCGTCGGTCCTGGGCCCCGGCCCCACCCCCAGCGTGGCGATCCGGGTCCACGTCGTCGACGCGGCATGCAGCACGTGGACGTCACCGTGCACGTCGTCGCCAGCGTCGGCCCCGCCGAAGATCGCGAAGCGATCGCCCAGGCTGGCGCCAGCCATGTTGCGGCGCGCGCCCGGCAGCTGGCCGCCCGCCGCCGCCAGCTGCCAGCTGGTCGCCGGCATCAGCATCCGCCGCAGCTCGCCCGTCGCGATCGGGATGCCGCCCTGACCGATGTCGCCGCCGAAGAGCCAGAGCGCCTTCGGGCTCGACGTGGCGATCAGCACGCCGTGGCTGCGGCCCGACACGGCGGCGGTGGCGGTGGTCCACGCCGCGCCGCCGGGTGGCAGCTTGCGCACCGCGCCGCTCGGTTGCGCTCCTTCGGCGCCGCTGCGGCCTCCGACGACCCAGAGGCTGCCGTCACCCGGATGGCGCGCGGCCATCGCGCCGACGACGCCGGTCGTGCCGTCGGTCAGCGCCGGCAGCGGCGGCAGCTCGGCGAAGCCGCCGCAGGCGGCGATCCGCGCGCAGCGTCCCTGGGCCGGTTGCACGTCGCTGTGGCAGTCGTCCGCGATCGGCTCGCCGCCCACGATCGCGAGGCCACCTTCGAACGCCGCCGACGCGGCGAAGGCCCGCGCACCCGGAGGCGAGGCGCTCGAGCAGCTGGCGTCCGCCGTCGAAGCGTCGTCGCCGCCGACCGCCACGCCGAGCGTGTTGCGGCAGAAGCCAGAGACACAGGTCAGCGGGTTCGGGCACTCGCCGTCGGGTCCGCAAGCAGCGGGCTGATCACAGCCGGCGGTCGCGAGCAGGGCCAGCGTCGCAAAGGCCGTCGCAAGGGCCAGGCACACGGCCCGTGCGTCTTGGATCCGCGCGGCGTCGCGGCGTCGCGTGTCGATCATGGCAGCTGGGTTCATTTGCCGGGGCATCCACAGCTTGCGTCTGCCGTCGCGATCACCTCGATCGCGTCGAGCCAGGCACCGCGGCTGACGTCGGTCTTGCCGGTCGCGACGAAGCGCATGTCCAGCTCGACGACCGACGAGGCCGTCAACTCGAAGGGCAGATCGAGCGCGACCACGCCGCTGGTGCCGCAGATCGGGGCCCCGAGCGGTTCCCCGTCGCGGCGGACCTGCAGCCGGCCACTCGTGCAGCCAGCGTCCGCGTCGACTTTGGCCCACAAACGCAGGCGGTAGTTGCCGCCGGGCAGGTGCAGGGGCGGCAGGCCAGCGATCGCGTCGATGTCGCCCAGCGCGACGCGCAGCGATCGGCTCGAGCTCGGCGCGACGCCGCTGCCGGGGGCTCCGACGAACCAACCGTCACCCGCCGACCCGGTCGACTCGAGCGACCAACCGCCCGGGGGGGCCGCCGCCTCGACCGGGCTGCTGTGCACCGAGGGCTGCTGGCAGCGCGCCTGCGTCATGCAGGCGCCCTCGAGGCAGGCGCGCACATCACAGGCGCCAGTCGCCGCGCAGGTGCGAGCATGGTGACGGCAGCTGCCGGTCGCGACCTCGCAGACGTCGATGGTGCAGGCGAAGTCGTCGTTGCAGTCCGCGTCGGTCTTGCAGCAACCCGGCTTGCCGAGCGGGCTGCCGACGCAGGCGCCGTCGGCGGTGCAGGTGTCGCTCGTGGTGCAGCTGGCGTTGTCGTCGCAAGGCTGGCCCGCCTTGCCGCTGTGGACGCAGCCGCCGGTCGCCTTGCAGCTGTCGGTCGTGCACGGGTTGCCGTCGTCGCAGTCGAGCGCCGCCTGGGCCTGGCAGGTCGCCCCGTCGCAGATCTCGGCGCCGTTGCAAGCGTTGCCGTCGCTGCAGCTGGCGTAGGGACGCGGCAACGGCACGCAGCCCTTGCCCGGCGCGCAGAAGTCTTCGGTGCACTCGTTGCCGTCGCCGCACGCCAGGGGCACGCCGCCGCGACAGAGGCCGGCCAGGCAGGAGTCGCCGATCGTGCAGGCCGAGCCGTCGCTGCACGACAGGCCGCCGAGAGGCTGGTGCTTGCAGCTGCCGTTGCTCTTGTCGCAGCTGTCGAGCGTGCATGGATTGAAGTCCTGGCAGTCCGCAGAGAAGCTGCAGCAGCCGGCGATCGGCGTGCCGGTGCAGACGCCTTGGACGCAGACCGCGTCGGCCGCGCAGCCCGTCGCCGTCACGCAATTGCCCGCGATCGTCGTCTGCTTGCAGCGCCCGGTGACCGCGTCGCAGCCGCCTTGGGTGCAGGGGTTGGCGTCGTCGCACGAGACGGTCTGGCCCACGGTGCAGGCGCCATTGTCGCATGCGTCGCCGCCCGTGCAGGCGCTGCCGTCGTCGCAGCTGTGGCCCTGCATCGGCGCCGGATCGTGGACGCAGCCGGCCGCGGCGGTGCAGCCGTCGACGGTGCAGGGGTTGCCGTCTTCGCATGTCGCGGGCTTGCCCGTGCATACGCCCTGGGTGCAGGTGTCCTTCTGCGTGCAGGCGTCGCCGTCGTCGCACGCCCCGTTGCCCGGCGCGTAGACGCAGCCCAGCAGCAGGTCGCAGCTGTCGCTGGTGCAGGGTTGATCGTCGTTGCACGCGATGGCGAGGCCGACGCAGTTGCCCTTGACGCAGGTGTCCTTCAAGGTGCAGGCGTTGCCGTCGTTGCAGCTCGCGGCGTTGATCTCGTGCTTGCAGCCTGCCTGCGGGCTGCAGCTGTCGCTCGTGCAGGGGTTCGCGTCGTCGCAGGTCGGGGCCGCGCCGTTGACGCACACGCCGCCCTGGCAGAGCGCGACGCCGTTGCAGGCATCGCCGTCGTCGCAGTTGGCCGCGTCGCCGAGCGGCTGGGCGACGCAGCCCAGCTTGGCGTTGCAGCTATCGACCGTGCACGGGTTGCCGTCGTCGCAGATCGTCAGCGTGGTCGGCACGCAGAAGCCGGATGCGCAGCTGCTTTTCTTGGTGCAGGCGTTGTCGTCCTCGCAAGGGGCGCCTTCGACCGCCGCGACCGCGTAGCCGCAGCTGCCTGCGGTGCAAGTGTCCTGCGTACACGGGTTGCCGTCGTCGCAGTCGTCGCTGGCGCTGCAGCACGTCGGCAGCGGGACACCGACGCAGTGCACGCCGTCGCAGGTGTCGTCGCTGGTGCAGGCGCTGCCGTCGTCGCACGCGCCGGTCAACGGCTTGTGCGCGCAGCCGCCGCTGGCGCTGTTGCAGGTGTCGAACGTGCAGTCGTTGTGATCGTCGCAGTCCACCGCGACCGTGGCCAGGCATTTGCCCAGGTCGCAGAGGCCGACCTGCGCGCACGGATCGGCCGGCTTGCACGCCGAGCCCGCCGCCACCGGCAGCGACAGGCAGCCCAGCTGCGGATCGCACGGATTCGCGGTGCAGTTGCTGCCGTCCTGGCAGTTGGACGGATTGCCGCCCTTGCAGCCGCCACCCTGGCAGCTCTCGCCGACGGTGCACGGGTTGCTGTCGTCGCAGTTGCCGATGCGTGGCAGCGATGCGCAGCCGTTGACCGCGTCGCAGACGTCGACCGTGCACTCGTTGCCGTCGAAGCAGGCCCCAGCGTCGGGCGTGTGGACGCAGCCAGCGACGGCGTCGCAGGTGTCCACCGTGCAGCTCACGCCGTCGTCGCAGATCGCCCCTTCGTCGGTCTGGCCATCGCAGTCGTTGTCGAGGCCGTCGCAGCTCTTCTCGATGGGCTGATAGTCCGGCAACAGCGCCAGGTTGCAGAGCCATTGCCCGGCGACGCAGCGCGACATCTTCGCGCCCAGGCAGACGCCGACCACGCCGCAGCCGGCGCCGGCCTTGCCGTCGAGGCTCTCGTCGGTCTGGCCGTCGCAGTCGTTGTCGAGGCCGTCGCAGCTCAGCTCGCCGTCGGGCTCGTAGCCGCTGCCGGCCGGCAGCTTGCATTGGATCTCGTTGTCGATGCAGGTCGCCGCGGTCGCGCTGGTCTTGCAGACGCCCTTGGTGCAGCGCGCGGCGGCGAGCGCCGCAGGGCTCGCGACGGCGTCGTCGTCGCTGTCGTCTGGATCGTGCAGGCAGTCGTTGTCGGCGTCTGCGCCGTCGTCCTCGATCAGGTCGGCCTTGCCATCGCCGTCGCGATCGCGCGGGGTCGCCACGATCGGGCCCCATTCTGCGCCGTCGGCGAGGCCGTCGTGGTCGCTGTCGGCGTCGAAGGGATCGCTGCCGGCCATGCGCTCGGCGAAGCTCTGCAAGCCGTCGTCGTCCGGATCGGCGTCGGGCGCGGCGCAGCGCGGGGTTCGGCCGCCATCGTCTCCGGCGCCGGCGTCGGGCGTCTTGACGCAGAAGCCGCTCGCGCAGTCGTCGTCGGCGGTGCAGACCGCGCCGAGCGGGCTGGTCGACGACGGGCCGCAAGCCGGCAACGCGACCGCGAGCGCCGCGACCGCGAGCAAGGCGCCGGCCGCAGCGCGATGTGGCCCGGACCACGACAGGGGGCCTGCGTTCAGGGGACGGCGCTGGGGCCAACGGTCGCGCATGAGACGTGGCTCAGCCATCGCGCAACGCGTAGTAGACCCCCAACACCTTGCGCACATACGAGTCCGTCGCAGCGAACGGCGTCGCGTCGCGACGCAGCACGCGCGTCCCGCCGGCATGGTACGCAGACAGGACCTTGACCAGGTCGCCGCCGAAGCGATTGGCCAGCAAGCGCAGAAAGCGCGCGCCGGCGGGGATGTTCTGGGCCGGATCGCGCAGATCGTCTGCGCCCATGGCGCGGCCCGTCTCGGGCAGCAGCTGCATCAGGCCGATCGCGCCCTTGACCGACTGTGCGTCCGGGTTGTAGCCGCTCTCGACCTGCATCACCGCGCGCAGCAGATCCGCAGGCAGCTGGTAGCGCGTCGCGGCAGCCTCGATATGGTCCGAGAACGGGCCACGATCGGGGGTCGAGACGGCAGCCCGGGGCTGCTGTGGTGCCGGCGTGGTGCCGAAGCGACCGCCGCTGTCACGCCGCGGCGCCGGGCTCGTCGTCTCGTTGGCGCGCGCGGTGCCTTCGGCCTCGCCCGTCGCGCCGGCTCCGCCGCCACCCTTGCCGTTGTCGCTGCCGCGTTCGACCGTGCTGCGCGGCGCGCTGTCGTGGGTTGGCGCCGAGACGTGCAGGGCACCACCCCGCAACGTGCCGCGCCAGTCGCAGCCGAACGGGGTCTCGCTCGTCGGCACGAGGTAGCAGTCGCCGCGGCCGACGGCCTTCTGCACCTTGCGCCGCAGGCCGTCGTCGTTGGCGAGCTGGCGCAGGCTCACCGGCCGTGCGACGTCGCCGAAGGTGCACGAGAGCATCAGGGCCGAACAGCGCGGCGCGGCGCTCGCCGGGCGGGCCCCTGCGCCGAACCAGGCCAGGGCACCAGCGACGGCGGCCACGGCGGCGCGGCGGGAGAAGGCGGCGCCGACCGCGGCCACCCGGGCCCGTGGCCACGTCGCACGCCGAAGCGCGCGGGCAGGTTTACAGGCCTCGGCAGCCAGGAGCATCATCGCCTCGTTTCCCCCCCCCGGGTCGATCCTAGCAAGACTGGGGCGCGCGGGAAACCTGCATTCCTCGGAGGTCTTGATGGCGGCCCAACCGGCCTCGGTCGTTCTGGTGGGTTGCGGCGCATGGGGCCGCAATCTCGCCCGCAACCTGGCAGATCGCGGCGCCCTGGCGGCGATCGTCGAACCCGATCCGGCCAACCGGGCCGAGGCCGCCCGCCGATGGCCGCACGTGCCACTGCACACCGATCCGGCGGCCGTCCTCGGGGCACAGGCCGTCGTGATCGCGGCCCCGGCCGCGCAACATGCGGCCCTGGCTCGGCGCTTCCTCGAGTCTGGCAGCCACGTCTTCGTCGAGAAGCCGCTGGCGCTCGATCTCGCCGAAGGGCGCGCCCTGGTCGAGCTCGCCGAACAGCGCGGCCTCCGCCTGATGGTCGGGCACCTGCTGCACTACCATCCCGCGGTCGAGGCGTTGGCCGGGCTGGTCGCCGACGGCACGCTCGGCAGGCTGCGCTACGTCTACTCCAATCGCCTGAACCTGGGCCGCTTTCGGCGCGAGGAGTCCAGCCTCTGGTCGTTCGCACCGCACGATGTCGCCGTGCTGCTGCGTCTGGTGGGCGCGCCGCCCGAGCGCGTGTTGGCGTCGGGGGCTTCGTTCCTGCATCCGCGCGTCGCCGACACGACGATGACGCTGCTGGAGTGGGAGTCCGGCATCGCCGCACACATCTACGTCTCGTGGCTGCACCCGTTCAAGGAGCAGCGCCTGGTCGTCGTCGGCGAGGACGCGATGGCGGTCTTCGACGACAACCGCGACGAGAAGCTGCAGCTGTACCGCCACGGGGTCGATTGGCGTGACGGTCGGCCCAGCCCGCGGCGCGCCGAGGCCGAGACGGTGCCGATCTCCAGCGAAGAGCCGCTCGGCCGCGAGGTCGACGCCTTCCTCGCCTGGATCGCAGATCCGCTGGCGCGGCCGCCCTCCGATGGCGCCGAAGGTCTGCGCGTGCTCTCGGTGCTCGACGCCGCGCAGCGCAGCCTCGAACGGCGCGGCGAGGCCGTGGCGCCGCGCTTGACCTCGGTCGCCGCGCGGATCCACCCCAGCGCCCATGTCGCGGCGACGGCGCAGATCGGCGCCGGCACGACGATCTGGCATTTCTCGCACGTCATGGCCGACGCGATCCTCGGCCAGGGCTGCGTGCTCGGCCAGAACTGCCACGTCGCCTCTGGTGCCCGCCTGGGCGATCGCGTCCGATTGCAGAACAACGTCTCGGTCTACGATGGCGTCGAGCTTGGCGACGACGTCTTCGTCGGTCCGTCTGCGGTCTTCACCAACGTCGAGCGACCGCGCGCGCACGTCTCGCGCCGCGGTGCCTTCGACCGGACGCCCGTCGGCGTCGGCGCGACCATCGGCGCCAACGCCACGATCGTCTGCGGCCACGCGGTCGGCGCGTACGCCTTCGTCGGCGCTGGGGCGGTCGTCTGCCACGACGTGCCGGCGCACGCGCTCGTGGTCGGCAACCCGGCCCGCCAGATCGGCTGGGTCTGTCGCTGCGGCGAGCGGCTGGCCATCGACAGCAACGACGCCCGCAGCGCGCGCTGCGATCGCTGTGATCGCCGCTGGGCGCTCGACGGAGCCACCCTGGTCGAGGAGGCCACGCCGTCATGACGTCCGTGAACCCGGCCCCGGTGCCGTTCTTCGATCCGCGTCGCCTGCTCGAGCCACATCGGCCGGCGTTGCGCCAGGCCTTCGATCGTGTGCTCGACCACGGCGTCTTCATCTTGGGCAACGAGGTCCAGCAGTTCGAGGCGTCGCTGGCGTCCGCGCTCTGCGCTGCAGGCGCCGTCGGCGTCTCGAGTGGCACCGACGCGCTGCTGGCGAGCTTCCATGCGCTCGGTCTGCCGGCTGGCGGCGAAATCCTATGCACGCCGTTCACCTTCGTCGCCTCGGCGAGCTCGATCCTGCGGGTCGGCCTGCGCCCGGTCCTGGTCGACCTGCCCGCGCAGGGCTTCCACCCGACGCCCGAGGCCTTCGAGGCGGCGTGGGGGCCGCAGACGGTCGGCATCCTCGTGGTCCACCTCTTCGGCGAGCCGATCGATTGTGCGCCCCTGCTGGAGCTCTGCGCCCGCCGCGGCGGCGTCCTGGTCGAAGACTGCGCACAGGCGATCGGGGCCAGGACACGGGCCGGGCGCAGCGTCGGGCTCGACGGCCGGACCGGCACGTTCTCGTTCTTTCCGGCCAAGAACCTCGGCACTTTGGGCGATGGCGGCGCGGTGATCTCCGACGATCGCGAGCTGCTCGGCGTCGTCACCCAGGTCCGGCAGCACGGCCGCGTGGCCCGCGACCGTTTCGACCGCCTGGGCGGCAACTTCCGCCTCGACGCGCTGCAGGCCGCGATGCTGCAAGTGCTGCTGCCCGCGCTCGAGGGCTGGATCGCCGCACGCCGCCGCAACGCCGAACGCTACCTGACGGCCTTCGCGCCCTTGGCCGCCAGCGGCGCGCTGGTGCTGCCGACCGACGTGCCTGGCCACGGCTGGAACCAATTCGTCGTGCGGACCCCGCGACGCGACGCGCTCGCCGCCGCGCTCCAGGCCGAGGGCGTCGGCACCGCCATCTACTACGCCGTGCCGCTGCACCGCTGCCGGGCGCTCGAGGCGGCGTCGCTGCCCGTGTCGATGCCCAACGTCGAGCGCGCCTGCGACGAGGTGCTGGCGCTGCCGGTCTACCCGGGGCTCGGCGACGACGAGCACGAGCGGGTGGTGCAGGTGGTGCAGGCCGCGATCGCGTGCTAGCTTGCTGCACCCCGATGAGTGGAGGGGGCCAAGGAGCACGCGCGATGTCCAAGGTAGCCAGTTTCTCTTCCGATCGTCCCTCGTCCCCCGGGATCGCCGCGTCCCGCTTGGGCCCGCGCGTCGCCCGCGCCGCCGAGGACGAGCCGGTCGATGATCCCGACGCCGACGAGCCCGATGCGCCCGCCGCCCCGGAGCCGGCCAAGGCCGATGGCGCCCGCGCCGACGCCAGCCCGAGCCCGATCGGTGACAAGCTGTTCAAGAGCCGGCAGATCCAGCTCTTCGGCAAGGTGGACGACAAGCTCGCCGAGCGCGTGATCGCCCAGCTGCTCGCGCTCGAAGCCGACGACGCCGACGCGCCGATCACGATGCTGATCAACTCGCCGGGCGGCAGCGTGACCTCGGGCTACGCGATCTACGACGTCATGCGCTTCATCCAGCCGCCGATCCGGGTCGTCTGCACCGGCCTCTGCGCCAGCATCGCCACGATCATCCTGCTCGGCGCCGACAAGGCCGACCGCCTGGCGCTGCCGAACACGCGCTTGCTCATCCACCAGCCGCTGGTGCCGATGACGGTCTACGGCCCGGCCAGCGATCTCGAGATCACCGCCAACGAGCTGCTCAAGACCCGCGACCGGCTCAACCGCCTGCTCGCCGAAGAGACCGGTCAGCCGCACGCCCGCATCGAGAAGGATACGCAGCGCGACTTCTGGATGGTGGCCGACGAGGCGATCGAGTATGGCTTGATTTCGCGGGTGATTCGGAGTCGCAGCGAGATCTAGTCGCTGATTCTTGGGTCGCGGCGCGATCCTGCCACGGCGGCGACGTTGGCCGCAGGCGGCGCGCGCGAACCCAGCCCTACATCTCGATGACGGTCATGCCGTTGTTGTCGTCGTCGTCGGCGTGACGATCGATGACCACCGAGCCCCGTGGGGCCACCGGCGGCTCCGGCTCCGCGTCCTTCGCAGGCGGACGAGGCTCCGGGCGCTCCAACGCCGGTCGGATGGAGGACTTCTCGCGCTCTTGCCGCTGGATCTCTTCGATGATGAAGGCGTCGAGCATGGCACCCTCCTTCCCGTCGCCCCAGGATGGGGCTCTCCTCCCAACGGCCCAGGTCAGTCGCGCATTCAGCGCCCCCTGGCTGTCTTCAACGTAGCAGCCGATCCGGGCCCCCGCAAGGCAACCACCTCTTTGTTGCCGGGCGCTTGCCGTTGGATCTCTGCGACCTTGCGCGCGCGCGCCGCAGCACCGGTCGGCAGCGACTCGACGAAGGCTTGCAAAGCGGGGCTATACAGGCTGTCGGGCGGGTCGCGCAGGTGGATCGGTTGCGGCTCGAAGCGCTGGAGACTCGACGCTCCATGCCGCGCCACGATGAGCACCCGGCCCGGCGCTTCGCCGAGGTCGCGGTGGACGAAGGGGTGCAGCTCGCGCGCGCCGAGGCCGGCGTCCGCGAGCCCGTGCAGCAGCCGGGTGTGGCCCTCGAACGGGTAGACGAAGACGGCAGTACCGCCAGGTTCGACCATCGCGCCGGCGACGGCCGCGAAGCGTTCGATCGGCGCTGTCGACTCGTAGTGCGCCTCGGCCCGCTCGCGGTCGCGCGGCAACATCCGGCCGGCGGTGCGGAAGTACGGTGGGTTGCTGACCACCAGCGGCGCTTGCGGCGCGTCCGGCCAGGGTTCGGCGACGTCACGCTCGAGCACCGTCGCCCGCCCGGCCAGGTCGTTCAGCAGCAGGTTGCGTCGCGCGCGCGCCGCCATCGACGCCTGGCGTTCGACCAGCGTCGCGTGGGATTGTTCCGCGTGCAGGGCCAGCAGCATGGCCACGAGGCCCGTGCCTGCGCCCAGATCGATGAAGCGTGAGGGCGGCGACCCGGGCAGCGCGCTGGCGAACGCGGCCAGCAGCAGCGAGTCCACGGAGGTCCGGTAGCCGGTGCGCGCTTGCAGCAGGGCGACCCGGTCGCGCAGCAGCAGATCGAGCGTCTCGTCCTGCAAGGCGAACGCGGCGGAGAGTTCGGCGGCCAGGCCGTCGTCGTGCATCAGGGGGTGGCGACGAAGACCGTCCGCTCGCTGCCGAAGCCAACGGGCGGCAGCAGGCTGTTGCCGTTGCCGTCGCGCAACATCGCGACGTCCGGGCCCGACTTGGCGTGCAGGTAGAAGAGCACGGCGCTGCCGGCGAGCAGGGCCGCGCCGAGGCCAAGGCCGACGCCCGAGAGCGTCTGGTCGCCTTGGACGGCCTCCTGCTCCTTCTTGGCGACGCTGACGCCGATGGGCGTGCCGTAGCGGCCCGCCGGGCAGGTGGCCTGGGACTGGTAGGGGTCGGTCTCGCAGGGGAAGAGCTCGGCACCCGACAGGCTGCCGGCGAACGCGAGGCCGACGCCCAGGGCGACGACACCGGCACCGCCGACGGCCCAGCCGGGGACCGAGGTGTACCAGGCCTTCTTGTCGCCTTCTTCGCCGACCGGACCGGTGTCGGCCTTGCCGATGATGCCGTTGACGATGCGGGTGACCGCGCGCTTGGAGACGCCGATCTGCGGCACCGAAGTCGCCGGTGACTGCGTCACCTTGCCGCTCGCGACGTCGACGATGAACGCGTGCAGCTTGCGGTCGACGACGCCGACGACCGTGATGATGTTGACCTCCATCGCGCGGCCGATGGCGAGGGCGTCGACGCCGATGCGGCTGCGCGCCTCGTCGAGATCCTTGTAGGTCAGGCCGGCGGCGCCGTCGTCGAGCACCAGGTGCGACTCGAACTGCAGGTCGATCGAGATCTTGGTCGACTTGCTCGCGTCGACGCGCACGCGGTGCAGCATCGAGGTCGAGGAACCCTGCGTCAGGCGCAGCGAGTAGACGCCGGGGATCAGGTTGCCGACCTGGACCGGCGTCTCGCCGCGGTCGATGCCGCCGAGCAGCACGCGGGCGCCCAGCGGCGACGAGGCCACGTCGACCGAACCCTGGGGCATCTTCTTCATCTCGGTCACGACCGACTGGAAGATGGCGACCACGTCGGGGCGGTACTCGTCGTCGGTGATGGGCGCGCTCGGGCCGAAGCTGGTGACGACGTTGCGGAAGACCTCGCGCGCGGCGTCGTTGTCCTTGGCGATGATGTGCGCGGTCGCGAGCTGGACCAGCACGTCGAGGTAGGAGCGGCGCAAGGCCTCGTCGGCGCCGGGGGCTGCGATCGAGGCGCGGTACTTCGATTCGGCCGCCTGCAGAGCCTTGATCGCGTTCGCGGCGTCGGCCTTGTCGAGGTACTCGATGCCCTTCTTGCGCGCCTCGTCCAGAGACGCGCGGCGCTCGGGCGTCAGCGCGCCAGCGACCTGCTGACGGTCGGTGCCGAGGCGCTGCACGACCTTCTCGGTCGGCACGAGGATGTAGTCGCCCTTGTCCAACTCGCCGAAGGTCTTGGCGACCTCGCGGATGTAGTCGGTCGTCAGGCTGTTGGCGTCCGGACCCTGGCGCAGCTCGATGACCGCGACGGTCCGTTCGACGTCGCCGTCCGCGGCGAACGCAGGCGTCGTGACGAGAACGACCTGCAACAACGCCAAGCACGACGCGAGGATGGCAGAAGGTCGAGGAAAGGCACGGTCCATAGCGACCCCAGCAGGAAAGAAGAGGAGGAGGCGTCGTCGGCGGGGACGACCCTTGAGTCGAGCGCTGCGGCCCCGCAGCGCGTTCGCCCGCTCGTGGCGTGCGTTGACCGCCGCGATTGTAGAACGGGTCTCGCCCTGTCCGCAAGCGAACGCCCGGTCGCCGGGTGCGGCCCAGCGTCGACGCGGCATCGGTGTCGTTGCAACGGCGCGCCAGGCCCGGCCCGTGTGCCGGCTGCGCGCAGAGGTGCCGACACGGTCGTGTCGACGACCCGGAGCAGCGCGTGGGACCGTCTCGCGACCGTCTCAAGACCGTCCCAGGGGCGCCGTCCCGGCGCGGGCTGTGCAGCGAGAAGGGCGACAATCCGGGCCGAACGCACCTGGCACGGGCCCTGCAACGGGGGAAGGCGCGGCGTGCGATCCAGCACGCCTGCTCCCAGGAGGTGTCCCAGATGCGTCCCGTCCAACCGTCGCGCCCCGCCTTCCCCCCCACGCTGCGCCGCGCCGCGCCGAGCAGGTCCATCGTGCGAGCGGCATGCTCCGCGCTGCTCGTGTCGAGCATCGTCGTGGGCGTGCCGCTGGCCCTCGGCGCGTCGGCGCCGGCGTCGCAGCCCCAGGCGCAGGCCACATCCCCGACGGACCCGCCGCGTGCGCCACGGCTGGTGATCAGCGAGGTGATGACCGACCCCCTGCTGCTCGACGACGTCGCGGGCGAGTATGTCGAGCTCATCAACCTCGGCCCGACCGCCGTCCAGGCAACTGAGCTGGAGCTCGAGCTGCCCTCGGGCAAGCGTGCCGTGCCGCTGGTCGCTGCCGAGAGCGTCCTCGCGCCGTGCGGTGTGCTCGTGCTGGCGCCGCAGCCCGGGCCGAACGCCCTGATGGTCAAGGCGATGCGCCTGCCGAACCGGGCCGGTCGGCTGGTCGTGCGCTGGCGCGGGCAGGTGGTCGACGTCGCGCAGTGGACGGGCCGATGGCCGTGGCCCAAGCATCGCGCTGGCCACGCGATCGAGCGGCGTTCGCCGGACGCCGACGGCACCCGCGGTGGCAGCTGGGCCCACGCCCGCGCTGCGCTGCGCGGGGTCGAGCGCGGCAGCCCCGGCGTGGTCGCTTGGGGCTGTCGGGGCGCCGAAGGCGCCACGGCGTCGGCGGCGGCCCGGAGCCGCTCGACTCCGCGCGGCCCGGAGGCCCCGCTCCAGGTCGCCCGACGCGATCAATCCGGCGGCGAGAAGCCGCGCGCGCGCAGCCGTGCCCGCATCTCCGGGCCGCGCAGGGCCTCGATCCAGCGTCGTGCCCACTCCGAATGGCGGCTATGGGAGGCGATGGCGACCCTGGTCTCGGCCACGACGTCGAACGCCGCCGGCACCGCGATCACGCGCAACGATGGCAGCGCGATCGCGTCGCTCCGGTAGACGATCGCTGCGTCGGCCTCGCCCAGCTCGACCTTGGCGCGGACCAACCGCACGTTGCTCTCCTCTGACGCCACGTTGGCGCGGACGCGGTCGGCAAAGTCCGCACCGAGTCCGCGGGCCGCGCGCTCGAGCAGGATGCGCGTGTAGGCGCCGATCGGGACATTGGCTTCGCCGATGACCAGGCGCTTGGCCCGCGCCAGGTCGGCGAACGTCGTGATCCCGGCCGGGTTGGCTGCCGGGACGATGACCACGAGGCCATTGCGGGCGATGAGGCTCGGCGCGCCGACCAGACCTGCGCGCTCCAGGGCGGCCATCTGCGCCGCGTCGGCCGAGGCGAAGACGTCGACCTCGGCCCCTTGCTCGATGTGCGTGCGCAGGACCTGGCTGCCGGCGAAGCTGCAGACGACGTCCACCTGCGGATGCGCCGCCTCGAACGCTGCCTCGGCGTCGGTGAAGGCCTCGCGCATCGACGCGGCGGCAAACACCCGGAGCTGGGTGCGTCGGGGCGCGTCGGCGTCCCTGCCGCAACTCGCCAGGGTTGCGAGCGCCGCCAGCAGGACGAGCCGGCGCCGGCGAACGGGGCCTGCACGGCGCGAGGCGGGGGATGAGAGGGCGGCGAGCGGCACGGCGGGTCCTCGGTTGGCGCCCAGGGCGCGCGCGTCAGGGTGGGGCGTCCCGATGCGGCCATCAAGCGCAGCCGCAGCGAAAGGCGTCGTGCGCCGCCGGGCTCGCGTGCTGCGGGTCGATCCGGGCGCATTTTGACGCTAGCTTGTGGTCGGATGGGCGCGGGGCGGCGGCGAGTGGGTTCGTCGGCCGCGCGCGCCCCAGGATGCGGAGAAGACCATGACGACGATGACTGCGCTGCAGCGCTTGCCGGGCGCATTGGCGGCCCTGGGGTTGGTCGCGGCGATCTGTGCCAGTGGTTGCGGCGCGTCCCAGCAGCAGGCTGCGGCGACGGCGAACGCCGAGCCCCTGCCCGAGAGCGCGACGTGCCCGGTGATGAAGAACACGTTCAAGCCCGACGCGTCGACCACGCGCACCACCTACAAGGGCAAGACGTACTACTTCTGCTGCCCTGGCTGCGACAAGAAGTTCGCCGCCGACCCCGAGTCCTACCTCGGTGGCGACGAGGCGCCGGCCGCAGAGGGCGCCGCAACGCCGTGAATCTGCACCCTTGCTGCGCGCGCCCGCGCCCCCTGGCTTGACGCGCCACCGATGGCTGCCTAGCGTGGGAGCCGTGAGGACCCCACTGCCATCGCTGTCACGCAAGCTCATGGCCCTGGCCACGTTGCTGCCGTTGTTGGTCGCCATCTCGGGCGTCGACGCGCTCTGCATCTGTGGCGGCTGCCCGCGCAGCGACGCATTGCTCGGGGCCACCGATCCGGCCGACGAGCATGACGGCGACGTGAGCCCGTGTTGCAAGCGCGCGGCCGCAGCTGCGCGCGCCGAAGCAGCCGCTCTCGCCGATGGGGATCGCGGCCAGGGCCGCCCTGGCGTCGACGGCCGCGACTGCTGTGACGACCACGGCATCTCGCTTGCGCCCGCCACGAGCGGTGCAGACCCCACCTCGGTCGATCGCGGCGCCTGGCTCGCTGTCGATCTCGTCGTCGCGCCGACGCCAGGGGTCGCCGCCGCCCGCCCGCTGCTCGCGTTCGCGGCTGCGCGCGGCCCTCCCTGGCCCGCCACTTCGACCTACCGAAGCACCTCTCGTATCCGCATTTGATCCCGCCGTGTCGCGGTCGCCTGCTCTTGGCGACCTGGCGCGGCGGCCGCTGGTGATGCGGACCGTCGCTGGATCCGGGCGCGATTGCGCTCGACGCCGACGCGCGGGCCTTCCGTCGCGTCGTCCGACGGAGATACGCAGATGCGACGATGGACCCAAACGCTGGCCCTGCTGGCCGGACTTGGATGCCTGGGCGGACCCCTTGCCGTCCGGGCCGAAGAGCCGCCAGCTCGGGGCTACGATCTCGCGGCCTTGCTCGATCGTGCCGCCACCGCCAACCCCGAGGTCGCCGCCGGCCGCGCGCGCTGGGCGGCGATGCACAGCCAGGCCGCGGTGGTCGGACGGCCACCCGAACCCGTCGTCAGCGGTGGCGTCTTCGTGCGGCCGGTCGAGACCCGTGTCGGCCCCCAGCGCGGTCGGCTCGGCGTCATGGTGCCGGTTCCGTGGCCGACCAAGCTCGAGGCACGCGCCAGTGCGATGCGCGCGGAGGCCACCGTCGCCGAGCGCCGCATCGACGCCAGGCTGGCGATGCTGCGCGCGCAGATCCGTCGGCCATGGGCGCGTCGCGCCGCGCTCGTCGCCATGGCGGCGATCCTCGACGAGCAGCGCGCGTTGCTCGGCCGGCTCGAGCCGAGCCTGCGCACGCGCCTGAGCGTCGGCAAGGCCACCTTCGCCGACGCCCAGCGCTTGCGGCTCGCGATCGAGACCTTGGCCGAGCAGGCTGCAGCTGCGCGGGATGAGGTCGCCGCCGCCGACGCCCAGCTGCGCGCCTTGGCCAACCTCGACCCCAGCGCCGCGCTGGCCGACGCCGCGTTCGAGCCGGATCCGCTCGCTGGCCGCGCCTTGCCGACGCTGGTGTCGCTGCAGCCTGCGCTGCAGACCCAACCCGACGTGCAGGTCGCCGAGGCGATGATCGCCGCCGCCCGGGCCGCCAAGGCCGCCGCGCAGACGCGATCGCGGCCTGACTTCGCCGTCGCCCTGGACTGGATCCTGGTCGGCGACGCGCGCATGTCGGGGGTCGCCGACAGCGGCAACGACGCGCTGCTGCTCGGCGCGAGCGTCACCCTGCCCATGTGGCGCCGCGGCTACGACGCCGAGACCGATGCCGCTTCCGCCCGCGAGCGCGAGGCGGCCGCGATGCGCGAGGGTGTCGTGCGCCAGGCCGAGGCCCGTGCAGCCGAGCTGCTCGTCGCGTTGCGCGATGCGCGGCGCAAGCACGAGCTCTACACGGCCTCGCTGATCCCGTTGGCGACCTCGGCGTTGCAGACGGTCGTCCAGGCCTACGCCAGCGGCGGCGCCGATTTCCAATCCGTCATTGAGCTGCAGCGGCAGCTGCTTGGCTACCAGATCGCGCTGATCGCGGCGGAGCGCCGCAGGGTCGAGGCCCAGGCCGACCTCGAAGCACTCGTCGCCCGGCCGATCGTCGAGGTGTCCCCATGAACGCGACCCCAACCTGGCTCCAACGACTCCTCTCGCCAGCGCTTTCCGCCGGGATCATGCTCATCGTCGGCCTGTGGTTCGGCGTCTGGATCGCGGAACCACCGGCCGCGGGCGCCACGGGCGGCCAGGCGATGGTCGCTCCGGCCGCGCCGCCGGCCACCTCCGGCCATGACCATGGCGCTGCGGCGCCGCCGGCAGCGCCTGCGCCGAGCAGCGCCGCCACGCCGCCGGCGGCCACGATCTGGACCTGCTCGATGGATCCGCAGATCCGGCTGCCGAACCCCGGATCGTGCCCGATCTGCGGCATGGACTTGATCCCCAGCGGCAACAAGGGCGGCTCGGCCGCCGCGCCGCAGGTGGTGCTGAGCGCGGCGGCGCGCGCGCTGGCCCGGATCGAAACCGAGGAGGTCGTGCGGCGGGCCGTGACCGTGCCGGTGCGGATGGTCGGCAAGGTCAGCTTCGACGAGACCCGCGTCGCGCGCATCACGGCGTGGTTCGGCGGCCGCATCGAGCGCGTGTTCGTCGACTTCACCGGCACCCAGGTCCGCACGGGCGACCATCTGCTCTCGCTCTACAGCCCGGAGCTGCTGGTCGCGCAGCAGGAGCTGATCCAGGCCGCGCGCGACGCCCGCCACGCCGGGGCCGGCGATCTCGGCGAGATCGCGCGGGCGACCTACCAGGCGGCCCGCGATCGCCTGCGTCTGTGGGGGCTGCTCGACTGGCAGGTCCGCCAGATCGAGCGCCGGGGCCGGCCAATCGAGCACGTCACCATCTTCGCGCCGATGGGCGGCATCGTGTTGCACAAGAACGCGCTGGAGGGCGGTTGGGTCCAGACCGGCACGCCACTCTACACCATCGCGGACCTGCGCCACGTCTGGGTCGAGCTGGACGCCTACGAGAGCGATATCGGATGGTTGCGATTTGGACAGCGCATCGAGTTCGAGGCGGCCGCCTTCCCGGGCGTGCGCTTCGACGGCACGATCGCCTTCGTCAGCCCGACGATGGACGCGATGACCCGCACCGTGAAGGTCCGCGTCGACGTCGCCAACCCCGACCTCAAGCTCAAGCCCGAGATGTTCGTCCGGGCGCAGGTCAACGTCGTCGTCGGCGGCGAGGGTCAGCCCACCGGGCCGGAGCTTGCCGGCAAGTTCGTCTGCCCGATGCATCCGACCGAGGTCAGCGACAAGGCGGGCTCCTCCTGCACGGTCTGCGGCATGAAGCTCGTGCCGGCCAGCGAGCATTGGCTGGTCGGGCCGGCGCTGGCCCCTGGCTCCGGGGGGGACGCGCCGCTCGTGATCCCCCATACCGCGCCACTCTTCACCGGCAAGCGCACCGTCGTGTTCGTCGAGCAGCAGCAGGCGCCACCCGCCGGCGACGAACCAGCCGCCGATCACGTCTACCTCGTCCGCGAGGTCCGTCTCGGCGCCCGCGCGGGCGACGTCTACATCGTGCAGTCGGGCCTGATGGCGGGCGAGCGCGTGGTCAAGCGCGGCGCCTTCCGCCTCGACTCGTCGATGCAGATCGTCGGCGATCCCTCGGTGATGAACCCAGGGCCGGCCACCAGCGACGACCCCGTCGCCGCCGACCCGCCCGCGGCCGCGAGCCCGAGCGCGCCGCTGCCGTCCGCTGCAGGGGGCCAGCGATGACCGGCATCGTCCGACAACTGATCGCCAATCGGCTGGTCGTTCTGCTGCTCGCGGGCATCGGCGTGCTCTGGGGCGTCGGCGTCTCGCCTTTCGACTGGACCATCGAGGGCGTGCAGCTCGAGCCCGTGCCCGTCGACGCGATCCCGGACATCGGCGAGAACCAGCAGATCGTGTTCACGACCTGGCCGGGCCGCAGTCCGCAGGACGTCGAGGATCAGGTCACCTATCCGCTGACCGTTGCGCTGCTCGGCATCCCCGGCGTGCGGACGATCCGCTCCAGCTCGATGTTCGGCGTCTCGTCGGTCAACGTGATCTTCGACGACGACGTCGAGTTCTACTGGAGCCGCAGCCGCGTGCTCGAGAAACTCGCGTCGTTGCCGCCCGGCACGTTGCCGCCAGAGGTGCAGCCGCAGCTCGGTCCCGACGCCACCGCGCTCGGCCAGGTCTTCTGGTACACGCTCGAGGGGCGTGATCCGCAGGGGCGGCCCGCGCCGGGTTGGAGCCTCGAAGAGCTCAGGAGCCTCCAGGACTTCTACGTCAAGCCGGCGTTGAACGCCGCGCGCGGCGTCAGCGAGGTCGCCACCGTCGGCGGCATGGCTCGCGAGTACCAGATCGACGTCGATCCAGACGCGATGCGCGCCTTCGGCGTCACCCTGGGCGAGGTCGTCGCGGCGGTGAAACGCAGCAACCGCGACGTCGGTGCCCGCACGATCGAGGTCAACCAGGTCGAATACGTGCTGCGCGGCATCGGCTTCCTGCGCGGCGTCGAGGACATCGAGGGCATCGTCCTGCGTGCCCGACAGGGCGTGCCGGTCCGCATCCGCGACGTGGCCAAGGTCCACGCCGGGCCGGCGCCGCGCCGGGGCACGCTCGACAAGGGCGGGGCCGACGCCGTCGGTGGCGTCGCGGTCGCCCGCTACGGCGCCAACCCGCTCGCCGCCATCGCCGCGCTCAAGGGCAAGATCGCCGAGGTCAGCCGCGGCCTGCCGGTCAAGACGCTCGCCGACGGCACGACCAGCCGCGTGACGATCGTTCCCTTCTACGATCGGACCGGCCTGATCCGCGACACCATCGCCACGCTCGAGGATGCCCTGATCGACGAGGTGCTGATCACCGCGATGGTGGTGCTCGTGATGCTGCTGCACCTGCGGGCGTCGGTGCTGATCACGGTGCTGCTGCCGGTCGCGGTCCTGCTCTCGTTCGTGGCCATGAAGCTCTTTGGCGTCGACGCCAACGTCGTCGCGCTCTCGGGCATCGCGATCGCGATCGGCACCATGGTGGACATGGGCATCGTCGTGACCGAGAACATCGTCAGCCACATCGAGCGCGACCCGGACAAGCCCCGCGTCGCCGTGATCCGCGACGCGACGGCCGAGGTCGCCGGGGCCGTCATCACAGCCGTGGCCACGACGGTGGTGAGCTTCCTGCCCGTGTTCGGCCTGCAGGCGGCCGAAGGCAAGCTCTTCTCGCCCCTGGCCTGGACCAAGACCTTCGCGTTGCTGATGGCGGTCTTCGTCGCGCTCACCGTGCTGCCGGCCCTCGCGGTGCTGGTGTTTCCGCAGCTGCCGCCCTGGCTGCGGGCGCGGCTTCCGGCGGGCATGATCGCCTCTCCGGGGCAGCGTGGCGGACGCCTGCGGCGCGCCGCCTGGATCGGCACGAATGTGGCCGCCGCGCTCGGCTGCACCTGGATCCTAGCCCTGCATTGGATGCCGCTCGGCAAGGGCGAGCCGGTGATGTTGAACTTCGCCTTCGTGGTCCTGGTCGCTGGTGGCCTGCTCGGCGGCTTCTGGCTGTTCCAGATCGCCTATCCCCGGCTGCTGGCGGCGTTCCTGGCGCGCAAGCTCGCGTTCTTGTTCCTGCCGACGATGCTCGTGCTGGTCGGCCTCTCGGTCTGGCTCGGCGCGGACAAGGTCTTCGGCTTCCTGCCCGAGCGCGCGACGGCCGGGCTGCGCGCACGCTTCCCGGGGCTGGGCCAGGAGTTCATGCCGCGTCTCGACGAGGGCAGCTACCTCTGGATGCCGACGCTGATGCCGCACGGCGCGATCTCCGCCGGGATGGAGATCATCGCGCAGATGGATCGCGCGATCCTCGCGATCCCCGAGGTCGAGAGCGCCGTCGGCAAGCTCGGCCGCGCCGAGTCCGCGCTCGATCCGGCGCCGCTGTCGATGATCGAGACGATCGTCACGCTCAAGCCCGAGTTCACCATGCGCGCCGATGGCACACGCCAGCGCAACTGGCGGCCCGAGATCCAGCGCCAATCGGACATCTGGGCCGAGATCACGCGGGCGGCGCAGGTGCCAGGCGCCACCAGCGCGCCCGAGCTGCAGCCCATCGCTGGGCGCATCGTCATGCTCGCGACCGGCATGCGCGCGCCGATGGGCATCAAGGTTCGCGGCCCCGACCTGCCGACGCTCGGCGCGTTCGCCTTGCAGCTCGAGGGCCTGGTCAAGCGGGCGCCGCTGGTCGAGCCGGCCGCGGTGCTCGCCGATCGTGTGGTCGGCAAACCGTACCTGGAGATCCGCATCGATCGCGAAGCCATCGCGCGCTACGGCGGCCGGATCGAGGACGTGCAGCAGGTCATCGAGGTGGCGCTCGGCGGTATGCCCGCGACGATGACGGTCGAGGGCCGCGAGCGTTACGCCGTCCGCGTGCGCTACCCGCGCGAGCAGCGCGACAGCATCGAGTCGATCAGCGACATCATCGTGCCGATGCCTGGCGGCCTGCAGCTGCCGCTCCGGGAGCTCGCGTCGGTCGCGTATACGCCAGGACCCCAGGCGATCAAGGCCGAGGACACCTTCTTGACCGCCTACGTCGTCTTCGACGGGGTCAAGGGCACGCCCGAGGTGGACGTCGTCGACGCCGTCCGCGCCCACGTCAACGCCGCGGTCCGCAGCGGCGAGCTCGTCGTGCCCAAGGGTGTGTCGTGGACGTTCGCCGGCAACTACGAGAGCAAGCAGCGCGCCGACGCTCGGCTGCGCTTGCTGATCCCGCTCGCTATGGCCCTGATCTTCGTGTTGCTCTACCTGCAGTTCCGCTCGACGATGACGACGCTGATGGTCTTCAGCGGCGTCGCGGTCGCCGCAGGCGGCGGCTTCCTCGCGCTCTGGGCCTGGGGCCAGCCGTGGTTCCTCGACGGCAGCTTCTTTGGCTACGATCTGCGCGCGATCTTCGGCGTGCGGCCGATCCACCTCTCCGTCGCGGTCTGGGTCGGCTTCATCGCCCTGATCGGCATCGCCACCGACGACGGCGTGGTCATGGCGACGTACCTCGACCAGAGCTTCGCCCGCAACACGCCGCGCAGCCGCGACGAGATCCGCGCCGCGATCGTCGAGGCCGGCCGTCGCCGCATCCGCCCCTGCCTGATGACGACCGCCACCACCGTCCTGGCGCTGCTGCCGGTCCTGACCAGCACCGGGCGCGGCAGCGACGTCATGATCCCGATGTCGATCCCGGCGTTCGGCGGCATGGCCTTCGAGCTGCTGACGCTGTTCGTCGTGCCCGTGCTCTACGGCGGGTGGCAGGAATGGCTGCTGCGCGTCCGTGGCGCGCCTCCGCCTGACGGCGAGCCCGAGGATGCGGCCCGTACGACGCCAGATGCAGAGGGCCCGGCCGATCGCGGGGCAGCGGACGGACAGGTCGACCCGGCTGTCGCGGCGGGCTAGCATGGGGCGACCGCGACGCGATCGCGGAGGAGGATGCACATGACCCCGATGAAACTGCTCGCTCTCGCCCTCACCGCCGCGCTCGGCGTGGGCGTCACCGCCTGTGCCAAGAAGGAAGCGACCGCCGAGGCGGCAGCCGAGCCCAAGGCCGCGGAAGCCCCTGGCGCGATGCCGGCGGCCCCAGCGGCCGAGAAGGCCCCCGAGGCTGCCGGCAAGGTCCAGGTCTCTGCGGCCGGCACCAACTTCGACCCGCCGGTGCAGAAGGCCCAGATCCCCGATGGCGCCTACTACTGCGACATGGGTACCGTCCACTTCGCCCGCATGGACAAGGGCGACGAGACCTGCCCGCGCTGCAAGATGAAGCTGCACCTGATGGGCGGCGCCGCGCCCAAGGCCGAAGGCGGCGAGGCACCTGCGCCGACCGGCCACGAGGGCCACGACCACGGCGGCGAGCAGCCCCCGAACTGATCTGGTGACGCGTCGCTCCCTGGGCGCCGCCGGCCGTTGCCGGGTCGGTGGTGCCCAGGGGGGCGTGCGGCGCACGGACACACCCGGACGTCGCGGGCGTCTGCGCCTTCGCTTCGGTCTGCCTCGTGCGGGCGTGATGGTCTTTGGGGGTGGTGGCTGGGGTGGGAGTTGAACCCACGACCTAACGATTATGAGTCGTTCGCTCTAACCAACTGAGCTACCCAGCCAACGGGGCGGCCAACCAACGCGGCCGGCCCCAGAACGTACAGGCGCCAGGAGCGCCTGCGCGATCAACGCTTGCTGAACTGGAAGCGGGCACGCGCCGAGCGCTGGCCGTACTTCTTGCGCTCCTTGGCGCGCGGGTCACGCGTGAGCATGCCGGCCGACTTGAGCGCGCCGCGCATCTCGGCGTCGAGCACCGTCAGGGCGCGGGCGATGCCGTGGCGAACCGCACCGGCCTGGCCGGCGACGCCGCCGCCGCGGACGGTGGCCTTGACGTCGAGGCTGTCGACGCGGCCGACGATCTCGAGCGGCTGCTTGACGAGCATCGTCAGGAACGGACGGTGCAGGTAGTCGTTGGCCTCACGCCCGTTGATCGAGAGCTTGCCGCTGCCCTCACTGACCCAGACGCGCGCAGCGGCGGTCTTGCGACGGCCGGTGGCGTAGAAGCGGCGGCTGCGGCCTTGGTTCTCGTTGACTCGACGGGTGGTCGCCATGTGATGTCCTCATGCGGTTCCGCCCCATCGCTCGGAGGCGGACCTTGTCCTGGAGAGCCGCCCGCAGCTGCCGGCGGCGACGCCTCGATCAGCCGATCGAGTAGGGCGTCGGGTTCTGGGCCTGATGCGGGTGCTCGGCACCGGCGTAGACCTTGAGCTTGCCCAGCACTTCGCGACCGAGCGGGCCCTTGGGCAGCATGCCCCAGACCGCGCGACGGATCGCGTCCTCGCTCTTGTGGCCGAAGTAGATGCGGGCCTTGGTCGAGCGCAGACCACCCGGGTAGTTGGAGTGGTCGTGGTAGACCTTCTGCTCCATCTTCTGACCCGTCAGCACGGCCTTGCTCGCGTTGATCACGACCACGAAGTCACCGGTGTCGGTGTGGGGCGTGAACGTCGGGCGGTGGCGACCGCGCAGCAGGTTCGCGATCTGCACGGCGGCGCGGCCCACCACCTGACCTTCGAGGTCGATGACGTGCCACTGGCGGGTGATGTCCTCACCGCGGATGCTGGGGGTCGACTTGGTCGTCTGGCTCATCTTGGTTTCCTCAGGGAACGTCGTATCGGTCCAGGTGTTGGACGCTGCGACCGTGCGGGCGGGCCGCACCGGGCGCGGGGCGCGCATTCAGGCAGGATCTGCGGCAACTGTCAAGGTGATCGTGCAGCAGACCCCTTGTCACGGCATGGAGCGGGTCCCGGCGGACAGCCGATCCCGGCCTAGAGGCCGAGCTCCCGCTTGAGGGCGTCCTTCATGTCGGTCCGCTCCCAGGTGAAGTTCGGCTCCTCACGGCCAAAGTGGCCACCGCTCGCCGTCTGGCGGTAGATCGGGCGCAGCAGGTCGAGGTGCTCGATGATCCGGCGCGGCCGGAAGTCGAAGAGTTGGCGCACGGCGCGCTCGATCGCGTCGGGGTTGACGCGCTCGGTGCCGTAGGTGTCGACCTTGATGCTGGTCGGCTCGGCGACGCCGATGGCGTAGCTCACCTGCAGCTCGACCTCGTCGGCGGCGCCTGCCGCGACGATGTTCTTGGCGACGTAGCGGGCGAAGTAGGCGGCCGAGCGGTCCACCTTCGACGGGTCCTTGCCCGAGAAGGCACCACCGCCGTGCCGGCCCCAGCCACCGTAGGTGTCGACGATGATCTTGCGGCCGGTGAGGCCGCAGTCGCCGTGGGGGCCGCCGACGACGAACTTGCCGGTCGGGTTGATGAAGTAGCGCGTGTCGCCGTGCAGCAGCTCGGCCGGCACGATCGGCTTGATCACGTGCTCGATGATCGCCGAGCGCAGATCGTCGTGGCTGATCGTGTCGTAGTGCATGGTGCTGACGACGATCGCCTCGGCGGCGACCGCGCGACCCTCGTCGTAGCGGATGCTGACCTGGGTCTTGCCGTCGGGGCGCAGCCAGGGGAGCGTGCCGTCACGGCGGACGTCCTCGAGCCGGCGGCTGAGGCGGTGCGCCAGCGAGGCGGGCAGGGGCATCAGCTCCGGCGTCTGGTTGCAGGCGAGGCCGAACATCAGGCCCTGGTCGCCGGCTCCTTGCTCCTTCTGGGCGCTGGTGTGCTCGTCGACGCCGAGCGCGATGTCGGCGCTCTGCTTGTCGATCGAGGTCAGCACCGCGCAGCTCTGCGAGTCGAAGCGATCCTGCGGGTCGTTGTAGCCGATGTCGGCGATCGTGCGCCGGATGACGTCCGGCATGTCGACGTAGCAGCTGGTGGTGATCTCGCCAGCCACCATCGTCAGGCCGGTGGTGACCATCGTCTCGCAGGCGACGCGCGCCTTGGGGTCTTCCGTCAAGATCGCGTCGAGGATCGCGTCGGACACCTGGTCGGCGACCTTGTCGGGGTGGCCGCAGGTGACGGACTCGGACGTGAAGGTGAAGTTGCGCAGCGCCATGTGGTCTCCTTCTGGCCCGCGCCAGGCCGGCGCAGGGCCGCGGAGGATTCCGAGAACTCCGCCCCCTGTCAAGGCGGCCAGACCCCATCCCCCGAGGCGCGATCTGGCGTCCCGTTGCTGAGATCCGCTACGCTCGGGCAGGCCGCCCAGCTGGGGTGGCGATGGCCGCTCGCCAGCGGCGCCGGAGGACACTTGCCCCCGACAGCCATCCGACGCGACGCGACGCGACGAGCCCTGACGATCGGCCTGCTGGCGGGTCTCGCGGCTTGTGGCTCCGACTATTCGCTCGAGCAGCAGACGCCGCCGAACGTGCCGAACGGCACCTACAAGTTCACGCCCGACGGCAGCACCGGCGACGGCGCCGCGTCCGGGGCCGACGGCGGCGGTGCCACGGTGGACGCGGGCGATCGCGGCGGCACGCCCGATCTCTGCCTGGCCTGCAGCGGCAACAGCGATTGCGTCGCCGGCAGCTGCGAGACCGCGGCCTGCGTCGCGGGTTGCTGCAAGGTCGCGGCCGCCGAACCCGGCAGCGCCTGCGACGATGGCCTCGCCTGCACCGGCCCCGATCTCTGCGGCGCGGCGGGCTGTGCGGGACCGCCGCTCGATTGCGACGACGGCCTCAGCTGCACCACCGACGCCTGCGACGCCGCGGCCGGCGGCTGCAGCCACGCCATCGCGGACGGCTTCTGCGCGATCGACGACGCCTGCGTCGAGGCCAGCGCCGCCAAGCCGGGCGCCCCCTGCCAGCTCTGCGATCCGACCAAGGATGCCAAGGCCTGGAGCGACCTCGCCGGCTGCTGCCAGGTCGACGGCGACTGCAAGACCACCGGCGTCTGCGATGCGCCCACCTGCGACACCACGACCTCGACCTGCGTGCCCGGGACCAAACTCGGCTGCTGCACGAGCGACAAGGCCTGCGACGACGGCGACCTCTGCACCCTCGACAGCTGCGACCTGGCGACCGGCGTCTGCTCCATCACGCCCAAGGCATGCGCGGACGCGTCGTCCTGCGAGCTCGGCGTATGTGACGCGTCGACCGGCCTGTGCACCACCCAGGTCGCGGCCAACCAATGCGCGATCGCGGGCAGTTGCCTCGCTGGCGGTGCCATCAACCCGCTCGAGCCCTGCCTGACCTGCCAGCCACTGGTGTCGCAGACGCAGTGGAGCTCGGCCGTCGGCCAGGCCTGTGATGACGGCGAGCCGTGCACGCTCGACGACGCCTGCTCGCCCAAAGGTGCCTGCCTCGGTACGTTCAAGCCCGGCTGCTGCAAGAACGACGGCGACTGCCAGACGCTCGCGTCGGCCTGCGTGACCGCCACCTGTCAGGTCGCGGCCAACGTCTGCGTGACCAACGAGGTCCCCGGCTGCTGCGACTCGGGCGCCTGCTGCGATGTCACGACCAAGTCGCAGAAGCCCAAGGGCACGATGTGCTCGGCCACGATCGTCGTGCTCGACTTCGCCTGCGAGGGCCAGGCGATCCGCCGCCGTGAGCTCTACCCCGGCTGCACCGGCCAGAGCGCCACGATCTGCTCGAGCGACGGCGCCTACCTCTTCGCCGGGGATTGGACGACGGTGCAGACCTGCCCGCAAGACACCGTCTGCACGCCGACGGGCTCGGGCCAGCAGCCCACCTGCAAGCCCAAGGGCACCTGCGTCGGCGCGTGCGGCGGCTGGGCCTCGGGCAACGCCTGCTCGTGCAGCCCGGGCTGCGAGGCCGCAGGCACCTGCTGCAGCGACTACAAGCAGGTCTGCGCCTGCTCGAGCGGGGCGTGCTGCGACGGCTCGTCCGGCACCTTCTTGGCCAAGGGCGCGGCCTGCGGCTCGGCTGCACCGCAGTACCAATGCTCGGGCGCGACCGTGCAGAAGCGGGACGGTGTCTCGGTCTGCTCCGGCGCCGCCGCGACCTGCCCGTCGCCGACGTACGGCGCGTGGAGCAACGTCCAGACCTGCCCGTCGGGCACGACCTGCACCGCGGCGGCCAATGGCTCCTCGGCCAGCTGCACCGGCTCGACGAACTCTTGCAGCGGCAAGTGTGGCGGCCAGGGCAGCGGCGCGTGCTGGTGCGACGACGCCTGCAGTGGCTTTGGCGACTGCTGCGCCGACTACGTCAAGCTGTGCAAGGGCTGCGGCTCGATCACCAACTCGTGCAACAACAAATGCGGTGGCCAGGGCGTCGGAGGCTGCTGGTGCGACTCCGCCTGCGCGACGCTCGGCGACTGCTGTGCCGACAAGCCCGCGTGCTGTGGCTGAGCCCGCAGACGCCGTGACGCTGCCGCTCTTCGACTCCCACGTCCACCTCGACGATCCCGAGCTGGTCGCCGACGCGGCCCTCGACGGGCTCTGGCGCGACGCTGCGGTCGCCGGCCTGGTTGGCGCCGTGACGGCGGGCTACGGCCCCGAGCGCGACGCCGACGCGATCGCGACGTTGCGGCCAGGGCGACCGCTGTGGCGGGCCGTGGGGCTGCACCCTTGGTGGCTGGCCGCTGCGGCCGACGACGCGGCGCGCCAACGAGGCCTCGATGCGCTGCGGGCACAGGTCCGCGGCCCCGGCGTCGTCGCGCTGGGCGAGATCGGCCTCGACGAGACGCGCAAGCGCGCCTTTGGCCTCGACGGCCAGCGGACCTGGTTCTCGGCGGCGCTGCGTCTGGCGATCGAGGTGGACCTGCCGGTGGTGTTGCACGTCGTGCGCTGGCACGGCCACGCGTTGCGGGTGCTGCAGGAGCTGCCGCCGCCGGGGGGCGTCGTCCACCGCTACGGCGGCCCGGCGGAGCTCGTGGCGCCCCTCTGCGCCCTCGGCCTGTCGATCTCGATCTGCACCGACGCGCTCCGTCGCCCCGACCGCTTCGCCGCCGTCGCGCGGGCGGTTCCGGCCGACCGGCTGGTGATCGAGACGGATTGGCCGCTGGACGACCGACCGTGGGCCGAGGCGCTCGGTGAACTGCGCGACCTGGTCGCGGCGATCGCCGCCTGGCGCGACGAGCCGGCGGCGGACGTCGCTGCCCGCTCGGTCGCCAACGCGCGTCGGCTCTACCGCCTCGACTGAGCGACCCGGACGGCGCTCAGCTCGGCCCGATGCCGGCGAACGCCATCGTCGCGTAGAAGCAGGACTGCGAGGCCGCCTGCAGCGCGGCGCGGCGGATGTCCTCGGGCACGGGCTGCTGCACCAACGCCTCGTCGTTGACGAAGCCGCGCGCGGCCTCGGCGGCGAAGGTCTGCTCGGACTGGCGCGGCCGGCTGCGGCCCTGGGCTTCGAGCAGCCAGTAGCGCGCCGACGGACCGCTGCCGGCGGCCAGGCAGAGAAAGCCCGTCATCTCGGCGAAACCCTCGCGGACGTTGGCGTCGTGTGGCACGGCGAGCGCCGCGGCGCGGGCGCGATCGTACATGCGCGCGGTCATCAGCGCCGCGGCCAGGAACACGCCGGGGTGGCCTTCGCCCAAGGCCTTGGCCATGACCTCGGCGGCACGCTCGGCCAGCGGCACGTTGCCGACCTCGACCCACTCGCCCATCGCGTCGAGCATCTTGCTCGGCCACGCGGCGGACGGCATGCCGAGCTCCTCGACCAGCTTGTCGAGTGGTTCGCGGCCGCCGCCCGCTTCGGCGAGGTAGGTCGCGAGGGCCTCGATGACCTCGGCGCCGGTGGGCGCGTGGCAGCGATCGGCCCAATCGGCCGCGAACTCCGCGTCGACGAGGTACGCGAACATGCGCGCCATGCGATCGTGCGGCCAGGTCGGCACGCGCCAGCGCTCCCAGAGCTCCTGCACCGCCATCCAGACCAACACGCGCAGGCCCTCGTCCTGCACCCCGGACTGCTCGAGCCAGGCGTCCTCGAGGTCGGCCTGGCTGCGGCTCGCGACCGCGGCGGCGGTGAAGGAGTCCTTGTCCGTCGGGATGTTGAGCTGGCCGAGCGCGTCGATCAGCTCTGCGTCGCTCCAGCTGCGCAGCTCCGGGCTGTGCCCGTCCCAAGTGGCGAGGCGGCCTGTGAGTTCGGTCATCGTCGTCTCCTCTGGCTCGGCGTCAGGGCCGGAGCGGCCGCCATCGTGGCCGGCGGCGCGGAAGGTTCAGGCAGCGCGCAGGTTCAGGTGGCTCGCGCCGCGGCGAGCGCGGCCAGGACCGCGTCGACGTGGCCCTTCACCGCCACCTTGGGCCAGGCGGCCGCGATCTGGCCCGCCGGATCGACCAGGTAGGTCGAGCGCAACACGCCGACCATCTTGCGACCCATGAACGTCTTGTCGCCCCAGGCGCCCCAGGCCTGCAGCGTCTCCTTGCCCTCGTCGGTCGCGAGGATGAAGGGCAGGGCGTATTTCTCGCGGAATCGCAGGTGGCGCTTGCCGGGGTCGGGGCTCACGCCGATGACGCGACAGCCGGCGGCGGCGAAGCGCTCGTAGCGATCGCGGAAGTCGCATGCCTCGATCGTGCAGCCAGGCGTGTCGTCCTTGGGGTAGAAGTAGACGACGGTCCAGGCGCCGCCGCTCTGGTGCAGATCGACGACCGAGCCGTCGTCGGCGGGCAGCTGCAGCGCAGGGGCGCGGCTGCCGACGGCGGGGGTGACGCGCTCGGCGGCCGGCGCGGGCGGGGGCGCAGTTGCTGTCTTGGACGGCGACATCGTCGGCTCCTGGGGCGCGTGCGTCGTCGGCTCGTGCGAAGCGACGTGGCGGGCCCGTGGCCCCGCGCGAACGGCCAGACGGCGCGACGAGCGGGCCCTTGTGGCCAGGAGCGTGACACTGGCACCGGGGCGGGTCAATGCGCCCGGCCGCGACCGCCTGCCCGCGATGTCGGCGCGACACGGGGCGCTGTTCGTGACCTTGGGGGGCCGGGCCGCGGCCAGATCTGCGCCTGGGACGCTTCGGAGCTTGCGAGTCAGCGGAGCTCTGGTACCTTGATCGGACGAGGCTGGGGCATCGCTCCGCGATCGTCCGCCCTTGCCCGGAGGCGTCCATGCGCTTGGCCATCATCAGCGACATCCACGCCAATATCCAAGCCTTGGACCGCGCGCTCGCCAAGTGCGACGAGCTCGAGGTCGACGAGATCGTCTGCCTCGGGGACGTCGTCGGCTACGGCGGCAACCCGAACGAGTGCTGCGATCGCCTGCGCGAGCGCGCAGCGGTCGTGTTGATGGGCAACCACGACGCGGCCGTCGTCGGCGTCATGGACACCGACTACTACTACGACGCCGCGCGCAAGGCCCTGTACTGGACGCGCAACGAGCTCACCGAGGACAACTTCCGTTGGCTCTACTCGCTGCCCTACTGCAACCTGCGCCCGGATCTGGACACGGCGTTCTTCCACGCCGCGCCGATCCTGCCGTCGGCGTTCTACTATGTCGTGCGCAACGAGGAGGCCGAGGCGTTGACCCGCATGCGCGCGGGGTTGCTCGGCCACAACTTCATCGGCCACAGCCACCTGACGACGACCTACGAGTACAACGGCAAGAAGGTCAAGGACGTGACGGGCAGCTACCAGCACCGCCCCGACCACAAGTACCTGGTCAACGTCGGCTCGGTCGGCCAGCCGCGCGATCGCAACCCGGACTCGTGCTTCGTCGTCTTCGACACCGACAGCAAGCGCATGGCCCACGTCCGCACGTCCTACGACGTCGGTGCCGCAGCGTCGCGCATCCGCGAGGTCGGCCTGGACGAGAAGTTCGCGCGTCGCCTCGCCGTCGGCGTCTGAGCCGCGTGCGTCTGCCGCCGGCGGCGCGGCGTCGTTCCGGCTACGGCAGCTCGAGACGCGGCAGATCGCTGCCGGGGCCGGCCCAGCGCACGCGCAGTCGGTAGCGTCCGTCGAGCAGCCGCCCCTTGCGCGTCTTGTCGAGCGGCAGCCGTTCGATCCGCAACAAGAAGCCGGCGCCGCGTCCGTCGACCAGCAGCTCCTGGTCGTTGCTGGACTCGAGCACCACCACCTCGCGCACGTCCACCTTGGCGACCGGGTCCTGCACCGTCAGCTTGACCGCGGAGCCCGGAGGGACGCCGACATCGAGGCGGATCTTGCGCAGCGCGTCGTCGCCGCCGTCGACACGGAGCCAGTCGATCGCGGCCGCGTCGTTGACATCACCGACGTGCCAGGCGCCGACCACCAGCTGCGTCGCGCTCTGTGGCGTGTTGTTCGGCTCGCGCTCGGGCTGGTCCGAGAGCGCCTCGACGCTGGTCCAGAGCTTGTAGGCGCCCGATCGGCTGCCGTCTTGGGGCCAGGCCACGTTGCCCTCACCCAACCAGCGCAGCGAGACGCGCTCGGGCGCGGTGCCGCTGACGGCCAGGGCCAGCTCGCCGGCGGTCTGCGACGGACGAAAGACCTCGCTCGCCATCGGTCGGCCGTTGCTGTCGAGCAGGGCGATGCGCAGCCCGCCGAGCTCCTTGTTGTCCGCTGACTCGAGGTGGACGCGGACGATCTTGCCGTCGACGCGCTCGCCGATCTTGTACTGGTCGACGTCACGCGGCCCATCGAGTGCGCCGAGCAGCGACAGCCCAGGCGGCACCGGCTCGACGGCCTCGGCGTCGTTCGGTTCGCGCTCGAGCGGCCCGTTGCGGCTGCTGCGCTTGACCGTCAGCGTGTAGATGTCGCTCAGGCTCTCGCTCGCCGTGCGGCCGGCGGCGATCTTCTCGCCCACGCAGGCGACCGTCGGCTTGCGCGCCGTGTCGGCATGGACGATCGCCTCGCCCAGGTCCGGGCCTCGATGGTCGTAGCGCGCGAGCTCCTTGCCGGCGGCGTCGTAGAGCGCGATCTCGAGGTCCATGTTGGGCACACGCGAGATGCTGACGCTGAGATCGTCGTCCTCGCCGGCCGGCAGCACGAAGCAATCGCGATCCCCTGCTTGGGCCGACAAGCGCTTGCCGATGCTGCCGCGCACCTGGCCGTTGCCGTCGAGCGGGTTGGCCTTGGCTGGCAGATCGTTGGGTTCCGACTCGCGGTCGCTCGCCTGCGCGCCCGGCTGCACGATCACCCAGCTGACGCCGCCGATCAGCAGCGCCGCCGCGAGGAAGAAGCCGCCGGCGCGGGCGAGGCGGCCCTGGCGGACGTGACGCCCCAGTGCCTCGTCGTCATCGGCGAGGCGGCTCTCGGTCGTCGATGAGGCGCGATCCTCGTAGGGCGACGCCGCGTTGACCACGGGCGCTGGCGCCGGCTCGGCCTTGACCGGGGCGCGGCCCTCGAAATTGCCCTTGCGCGCCTCGACCAGCGCGTCGGCGAGCGCGCGCATGTTCGGGTAGCGGTTGTTGGGCTCCTTCTCCAGGCAGCGCGCGACGATCGCCTCGAGCGCCTCGGGGATCTTGCGGCCGCCGCCGACGACGTCGTTCATCCGCGGCGGCGTCTCCATCAGGTGCGCCTTGAGGATGTCGAAGGTCGAGCGCTCGTGGCCGAACACCTGCTTGCCCGTCAGCATGCGGAAGGTCAGCGCACCGATGGCGTAGAGGTCCGAGCGGCCGTCGACGTCGCCAGCGCGGATCTGCTCGGGGCTCATGTAGAACGGGGTGCCGAAGATGTCCTTCTGGCTGTGGATCGTGTACGGGTCGTCGACGTCCTCGACCTTGGCCAGGCCGAAGTCGAGGATCTTGACGAAGTCCGGATGCGCTCCGTCGCGCAGCAGCATCACGTTCTCGGGCTTGAGGTCGCGGTGGACGATGCCGTGGTCGTGCGCCTCCTGCAGCGAGTCGCACATCTGCAGCAGGATTGCGGTCGTCCGCTCGGCGTCGAGCGGGCCTTCGCGGTCGAGCATGCCGTCGAGCGCCTCGCCCTCGAGCAGCTCCATGACCAGGTAGAAGACCTCGCCCCAACGGCCGAAGTCGTAGACCATCACGGTGTGCGGGCTCGACAGGCGCGAGATCGCGCGCGCCTCGCGGGTGAACCGGCTGACGAGCTGCTTGCGCGCGACGAGGTTCTCGTGCAGCAGCTTGATCGCCATGTCCTTGCGCAGGTGGATCTGCTCGACACGGTAGACCGCGCCCATGCCGCCGCGCCCGAGCAGCGCCTTGACCATGTAGCGATCGTCGATGAGCTTGCCGACGTAGGCGCTGCGATCGGCCTCGGACTCGTCGAGGTCGGCGGTGCTGTCCATCGACGTCACGAGCGTGGGCCGATCTTCGGGCGCCTGTGCCGTCGGCGCGGGTCTTGCCTTGGCGGCCGGCCCCTTTTCGCTCGCCGGTCGCTGCGCCTGCGCACTCGACGGCGCAGCGCTGCCGCTCGACGCGGGGATCGTGGTCCGGGCGACGCTGCTGGCGGCGGCGCGCGGCGCGGGCGCTGCGGGCGCGCTCTCGAGCGCGGGCACGGCCGACGGCAGATCTGCTGCGACGTCGGAACGAGCGTACATCAGCGTCTGGGATCGGCCCTGATTCGCCGCCTCGGCGCCCGGTCCGCGCGCCGGGGTGCCGGTCGCGGACGACTCGACCCCGCCGCCGACACCGCCCGCGCTCTCGGGCCCCTTGGGCGGCAGCGGTGGCGGGCCGATGGTCGTGACCTCGCCGAGGCCGACCGGGGGTTCGTCCGGGTTGCGGACGTCGCAGGAGTTGCCGCAAAAGACCAACGCCGCGCCGTCGTGGACGCAGTGGTGCCGTGAGGAGGCGGCAGGGCGGTGGCAGGTTGGGCAGCGCTTCATCGAGTTCGCTTCGTCCGGGTCTGGATTCTACGGCAGGACCGGGTCAACGTCCATCGACCGCGACGGAATTCGCCACGGAGGGCGGCTCCGACGGTCCGCGCCTTCGGTGTGTGCGGGCGACGCCGCCAGGATGGCCTCGGGACCAGCGCCTCAGTCGCTCGATCAGGGGCGGAATGGCTCGGCCAGTGCCCCGGGAGCGCGGCGCCAGGCCGGCGTGTAGTAGCGACCGGGCGGCAGCGCCAACGCTTCGCGCACGGCGCCGTCGTGGCTGGCGAACCAGACGCGGGTGCCAGCGCCGTCTTCGTCGGAGACGTAGATGACGCGGCGGCCGCAGCTCGACCACGTCGGCTCCAGCGAGCGCTTGCCGCGGCCCGGCGTCAGGCGCTGCATCTGCTTGTTGGCGTCGACCGTCAGGATGTCCACCGCCGATCCGCGCAGGCCCGAATAGACGATGCGGCCGTTGACGCCCCAATCGGGGCCGGTGTTGTACTGGCCGGCCCAGGTGAGGCGGCGGACGTCGCTGCCGTCGGCGTTCATCACGTAGATCTGCGGCGTGCCGCTGCGGTTCGAGACGAAGCCGATCTGGCGGCCGTCGGGCGACCAGGTCGGATCGAGGTCGTCGGCCTCGTGCTTGGTCAGGTTCTTGGCCGGGCGGCCCTTGGCATCCAGCAGCCAGAGGTCCGCTTGGTCGCCGTCGTTGATCGTCGCGACGATCTGGCCCGCCGGGCCGGCGGCGGCCGTGCGGTACTGCAGCTCGTCGCTGGTGGCGAAGGGCTTGGGCACCGTGACGTTGTGCGCGCCGATGGTGCCGTCGGCCGGTGGCGCCGTGGTGCGCGAGCCCGGCCGCTGCACCGAGGCCTTGCGGCCGCCCTTCTTCGGTGGCTCGGCGAAGGGGTTGGTCTGGCGCGAGGCTGGCGTCACGAGGTCCGGCGCCTGGCTGTAGATCTGCTCGACGTCGGGTCCGTCGATGCGAAAGAGCGAGGGCAGGTCGGTGCGGAAGCTGACGTAGGCCACGCCGAGGTCCGCCGACGGCCGCGGCAGCATGTGCACGCCCTTGTCGCCGACCAGCACGCGCGCGTTGTAGCCGTCGGCGTCGGCCATCCAGATGGCGCGATCGACGCCCGGCGCCGGCGAAGAGTAGAAGAATTGGCCGTCGAAGCTGCCCATCACTCCGGTCAGCGCGCCGAACACGACGTTGCTGACCTTGTGCGCGACACGCCGCATCTGGTTCGCCGGGCCGGTCACGATGGCGTGGCGGCCGAGCTCGACGGCGTTGCCGTCACGCACGTCGATCATTTGGATATGCACCTCGACGCCGTCGGCGACCGTCTTGGACTTGCGCGCCCAGAGGCCGACCGCCCAGACCACGTCGGCCTTGCGGGCCTGGTCGAGGTGGATCTCGAAGTTGGGCACCGAGTAGCGCTGGATCGCCGCGCGCTGCGCCAGCGGCACAGGCAGCGCGCGGACGACGCCGGACAAGCGCATGTCGTTGTGCACGACCATCTCGAGCGTCTCGCACCACGCCTTCTGCGGGCCGCAGGCGACCGGCATCACGAGCAGGCCGTCGAGTGGCCGCTGCGTCGCCTCGACCACGACGTAGAGGCCGTCGGTGGCGGCGTCTCCGCCGCTGAGGGCCGGCGTCGGCTGCGCCGACGCGGCCAGGGGCAGACCGGCGAGCGCGAGGCCCACCAGCGCAGCCACGCCCAGGAACCGCCGACGCCAGGGACGTCGGCCAACGACCGCGCTCATCTCGACTCCTCGCCGCCGCGTAGCTCGAGTACCCAAGCTGCGGCGCGCTCCATGTCCTGTTCGGCGACGTAGGTTCGTTCCATGCGTGTCGTCTCTGCGTACCGCTGGAACAGCGCCGTCGCCTCGCCGAGCGGCAGCGTGTGACCAGCGCCGACGCGCGGCTGGATCTGTACATAGATAGCACGATCGCCGGCGCCGCGATCGCGGTATTTCGAGAGCGCACCATGGCTGGTGACGCGGAAATGATCGATGCCGTGGGCGCTCAGGCGCGCCTCGAGCCGATCGAGATCGTCGTCGCGGCCATGCCAGCCACGCTCGGCGAGCAGCGGCAGCGGCCGGTGCTGCACGATCGCCGCCGCCCAGCGCGAACGAGGCGCCGCGGCGCGCAGCTTGGCCCAGAGCGCGCCGTCGTCGAAGCCGACGAAGGCCTCGGGGTCGGTCGGTACCGTCAGGTCGGGCTCTTCTTCGTAGTAGCGGCGCAGCATGTGGTCGTAGCAGACCACCTTGGGGTGGAAGTAGACCATCAGGAACATGTGCATCCGGCTGAGCAGGAAGTCGTCGAACGTGTAGAGCGCACGATCCTGCAGCGCCAGCCAGACGCGGCCCTGCTCGTCCTCGTGGCGACCGAGGTGGCCGATCAGCCACGACGCGTCGAACTTGCCGTAGCTGACGCCCGAGAAGTAGCTGTCGCGCTGCAGGTAGTCCATGCGGTCGACGTCGAGCTCGCCGGAGCAGAGCGTCGCGAGCAGGGGCCGCAGGTCGCGGCCGGCGACCGAGAACGGCGCGTCGTCGAGGGCGACGCCGTCGTGCAGCAGGGCCGTGACGTGGCGGGCGCGCACGCCGAGCGGGCGTCCGGCGCGATCGACCGCGTCGCCGAGGGCCGAGTCGAGCAGGAGCTTGACCGTGTAGTGCTCATGCCGCGCCTGCCGCGCGGGGTTGCCGATGTCGACGCCTTGCAGGCCGAGGGCGCTGCGCGCGGGGAACAGCACCTCGGACGAGTGCGACAGCGGCGCGTGGCCCACGTCGTGCAGCATGCCGGCGAGGCGCAGCGTCTGGCGCAGGCGCTTGCGTTCGTCGGACGAGAGCCAGGCGGCGTCGCCGAGCGCCGCGTCGAAGGCCAGGCCAGCGAGGTGCATCACGCCGATCGAATGCAGCAGGCGGTTGTGGCACGCGCCGGGGAACAGCAGCTCCGCGAAGCCGAGCTGCTTGACGTTGCGCAGGCGCTGGAACAGCGGCTGGGCGAAGACGGCGACCTCGACCTCGGTCAGCCCGATCGGCCCGTGGATCGGATCACGGATCTCCATTGGCTCGACCTCCTCGTCCACTCGGATCGCCTCGGCCAGCCGGTGGCCCCGCGTCGTCGCGAGCCCCTGTACCACCATCGCCGGGCTGCCGCCATTGTTCCGCACAGAGCGCGGCGGCGGCGGCCAGCGCCGGGTCATCGTGACCCGCACCGACCAATTCGCATCGGCGCGAGATCTGGTGCGCCACCTGCACGGCGAGGCGTTGGGCCCGGAGATCCGGGGCGGGAGCGTCCGGCGCTGGCGCCGCGTCCAGGCGTGCCCGAAGGGCCAGCAGCCTGCGCAGCGCCGCATCGGGGCGCCCGGCGTGGTCGTCGGCCCAGCAGGCCGCCGCCACCCAGCGGGGCTCGCTGTCGGCGTCGACGCCGTGATCTCGGGCCCATTGCAGCGCGAGCGCGTCCTCGCCCGCCGCGATCGCCGCGACGTAGACGCGCTGCGCCAGCTCGGCGTCGGCGCGGCGGATGCCGCGGCCTGCCTGCCACGCCTGGTCGAAGCGCTTGCAGCGCATCGCGTCGTCCAGCACGGCGACGCGCGCGGCGTCCTCGTCACCGGCGGCCAGCAGCTGCTCGGACCAGACCGCGCCCAACGTGCACGCGTCGCTGCGTGTCGCGGCCTGCAGGGCCAGCACCGCGACCGCGCGATCGGTCGGCGCGATGTCGCGGGCGGCTCGCAGCTGCTCCAGCGCAGCACCCGCCGCGCCGCGCTCCAGCAGCAGGCGGCCGAGGTTGTAGCGCATCTTGACGCTGCGAGGCTGCAGGCGCGCGCCGCGGACGAAGAGCCTGTCCTCGCTTTGCCAGTCGGCCGCGACCGCGCGCGTCGCCGGGATCGCCAGCGCCAGGCCGAGCGCGACCGCGGCGCTGAGGGCCAGCGCGAGCAGCAGCCGCCTCGGGCCGGTCGCGTCGTCGAACGAGCGCGCCGCCCCCGACCGACGCAAGCGCCATCGCTGCTCGACCGGCGACCACGCGCCGCCCACGGCCGCGCCGAGCAAGGCGCAGAGGCCAAGCGAGGGCAGCCAGAGCAGCCGGTCGGCGGTGACCAGCGACGCCGGCACGATCAGCTGCGAGACGGGCGCCCAGAACGCCGCCGCCGTCAGCAGCCCGAGCGCCAGCGACGCCGTCGTCGGCGAGACCTCGGCGCTGTGCCCGACCGCGTCCCAGCCGGCGCCGAGCAGCCGGGCGAGCGCGACGGCCAGCCCAGCGAGCGCGACCAGGGCGATCGCGGCCCCCGCCGCGAGTTCGGTCGCCGGCGGCGCGAGCAGGGGCAGGGCGTCGAAGCTGTAGTCCGGCGCGAGCAGGTCTGGCGTGACCAGGCGCTGGGCGGCGTGCCAGACCAACCACAGCCCGGCGCGCCAGCGCTCGTCCAGCGCCGCGTCCCACAGCGGGTTGTCCTCGCGGGCGATGGTCGGCGCCGGCACCCAGGCGAGGCGCATCGCCGCCCAGGCGACGCAGATCACGAGCAGCCCGCCGACGAGCGCCGCCGCCTCGCGCTTGGTTCGACCGGGGACCACGACGGCGATCAGGGCCAGCGGCGCCAATCCGGCCAGGGCGGATTCCTTGGCCAGGAGCGCGAGCGCCAGGGCGAGCGCCGCGAGCAGGCCGGCGGCCTCGCGCTGCAGCAGAGCGTGGGCGGCCAGCAGCAGCAAGCACGCGGCCAGCGCCTCGGGGCGGTTCGAGATCGCCATCACCGCCTCGGCGTGGGCCGGCAAGGCGGCGAACGCGACGCCTGCGACCACGCCTGCGGCCGTGCTGCTCGCCATCGGGACGCGCCACAGGGCGCCGAGGCGGACGACCAGCGCTGCCAGCAGCGCCGCCGCCAGCGCCGCCAGGCCGATCGAGACGAGGTGCCGCGTCGCGAGCCGCAGGTGCAGGCCGTCCTCGACGGCGAAGCTCAATGTCGCCAGCGGCCGCGACACACCCTGCAGCGACCAACGCGGCGCGGGCCCGAACCACGGGCTCTGCAGCAAGGGCAGCGGCTCGGGCGGCCAGTGCGCGAGTGGGTTCTCGAGCACCGCAGGGACGTCGTCGAGCACCCAGCCCGCGTCCCGCGCCAGGTCGGCGTAGATGCCGAGCGTGGTGCCCAGCGCCAGGATCGCCGCGACGGCGACGCCGAGCTTCATCCGCGCGCCCGCCGGCGCAGCGCGACGTTCAGCACCAGCCCGAGGCTCATCATCACCGTGAGGACGCTCGAGCCGCCGTAGCTCATCAGCGGCAGCGTCATGCCGACCACCGGCAGCAGGCCGATGACCATCCCGGCGTTGATGAAGAATTGCCAGAAGATCAGCGACGCCGCCCCGACGCAGACCAGGGCGCCGAACCGGTCTGGGGCGTGGTCCGCGACGTGGAGCGCCCACCACAGCACCCCCCCGAACGCGCCAAAGAGCCCGAGCGTGCCGAGCAGGCCGAACAGCTCGGCCCACGACGCCAGCGCGAAGTCCGTGTACACGAACGGAAGGTGGCGCAAGACCGAGCCGCGCGCGTCGTCGAGGCTGCGACCCGTCCAGCGGCCCGAGCCGACGGCCCAGAGCGCCTGCTCTGGCTGGGACGCCGGCGCGCTGCGGCGCTGCTGCACCGCCTCCTCGTCGAGCTCGAACCACGCGGCGACGCGGCCCTTCTGGTAGTTGTGGACTAGCCCCGAGCGCCAGGCCAGCGGCACGCCGAGCACCGCGACCAGCAGCCCGAGCATCAGCGTCCGGCGCGACACGCCTTCGTACAGGATGACGCTGCTGGCGATCAGCGCGACACAGAGCGAGGTGCCCAGGTCGGGCTCGCGGTTGATCAGCACGACCGGCACGAGCATCAGGCCGATCGGCACGACGAGCCGACGCAACGTCCACAGCTCGGTGGTGCGCGCGCGGTCGAACCAGTCGGCCAACGTCAGCACGACAGAGAGCTTCATGAACTCGGATGGTTGCAGTCTCATCGGCCCGAGCTCGATCCAGCGCTTGCTGTGGTTGATCTCGCGGCCGAAGAGCAACACCGCGAGCAGCAGCAGCACGAGGCCGACGTAGGCGGTGCCGGACAGCCGCCGCAGCAGGTCGAAGTCCATGATGGCGATGAGGCCCGCCGCGACCGCGCCCGCGACCAGCCAGACGGCCTGCACCCGGTGGAACGACGTATCGCCGAGCGTGTCGATGAACCAGAGGTTGAACATCGCGGCGGCGCAGAGCGCCAGCAGCGAGCCGAGGCCGACGAGGTTCGACGGCCGGCGCAGCTCCCGGGCCATGCTCATGGCGCCTCCGGGGCTGCGGGCGACGGCGCGGCCTGGCCCGCTCGACGGGCGAAGTAGCGGTTCATGATCCGATTGACGACCGGGGCGGCGACGTGGCCGCCGGAGCCGCCGTGCTCGACCAGCACCGCGACGACGATCTCCGGGTTGGTCGTGGGCGCGTAGCCGACGAACCAGGCGTGGTCCTCCTGCATCCAGCGCTGGATGTCCGGCGGCGCATCGGCCGGCGCCCGCTGCGCGGCTTCGGCGGTGCCGGTCTTGCCGGCCATCGTCACGCCCTCGAGCTTGGATTTGTGGGCCGTTCCGACGTCCGACTCGACCACGGCGCCGAGCGCGAGCTGCAGCTGTCGCACGGTCTCCTTGCGCAGGCCCATCGACGTCGGCTCTGCGCGACCCAGCGGAGCCACCGCCTCGCCAGCGGCTTCGAAGCGATCGAGCAGCGTGATGTTCGGCAGGCTGCCGCCGCGAGCGATGCCGGCATAGACGCGGGCGACCTGCAGCGGCGAGGCGGTCACGTCCTTCTGGCCGACCGCTGTCGAGAGCGCAAACCCGGGGAAGTAGCGACCACTCTGCTTGGTGTACCACTCCTTGGTCGGCAGGTGCCCCGTGGTCTCGCGGATCTCGATGCCCGTCGCGACGCCGAAGCCCATCTTGCGGCCGTATTGCTCGAGGGTGTCGATGCCGAGCGCCTCGCCGACCTTGTAGAAGTAGACGTCGCAGGACTGCGCCAACGCCGTGCGCAGATCGACCTCCCCGTGGCCGCTGTGCTTGTGGCAGCGGAAGCGCCTGCCGCCGAACTCGTAGAACCCCGGGCAATGGTGCGTCGTCGCCGGCGTGACCAGGCCTTGTTCGAGCGCAGCGGCCGCCGCGACCACCTTGAACACCGACGCCGGCGGGAAGGGGTGCACCGCCTTGTTCAGCAGCGGTGCGAACGGGCTGGAGTCGACCCGCGCCTTGCGCTCGGCCGTCAGCCGCCCGGACCAGGCGTTCGGATCGAACGAGGGCTTGGAGTACATCGCCAGCACCTCGCCGGTGCGCACGTCGATGGCCACCGCTGCGCCCGAGTGGATGTGCGCCATGGCGACCTTGACGTCGCGTTGCAGCGCCAGGTCGAGGGTCAAGCGCGCCGACAGGCCCGGGATCGTCGGCTTCGGCGCCATCGCCTCGAGCAATTCGGCGATGTCGCCGCGCTCCTCGCGACCCCGACGCCGCACCAGCACCTCTTCGCCGTCGATGCCGCGAAGCAAGGCGTCGAGACCGGACTCGATGCCGGTGCGGCCGATGCGATCGTCGAGGTCGAAGCGGGGCGGGCCGCCTTCTTCGAGCGGGCGCAGGTCGCGCTCGTTGACGCGGCTGGTGTAGCCGAGCACGTGGCTGGCCAGGTAGCGGTACGGGTACTCGCGCTGGATCTCGGTGCGGACCCGCGCTTCGGGCAGCAGGTGCGCGTTGCTGCGCAGCCGCGCGACCTCGTCGTCGAAGCTGCGGCCGCACATCGGGCAGCGCAGGATGTGGTGGCCGTGGTGCATCGGCGTGTCGTCGTAGGGGCACGCCTGCGCGGCCGAGAACTCGCGGCTGCAGGTGGGGCAGTGCACGCCGTCGCCGTTGCCGCTCGGCACGAGCTTCTTGCGATCGACCGGGCAGGTCGGTTTGCTCGGCATCGGCTCGTAGGAGCGGCCGCAGGTCGTACAGAACGCGTAGGCCGTCTCGCCGACCAGCTCCAGGCGGTGGCTGTCGTAGGGGCAATGGGTCGAGACCAGGTCGCGCCGGACCACGACGGGCTTGCGCCGCTGCGTGCCCTCGGGTTTGCGCAGCTCGGTCAGCACGCCCGTGACCTCGGCGTCCGTGAGGTCCAGCAGCGAGCGCAGCGTCTCGGCGATCGGCGCGATGCGGTCTTCCTTGACCCGGTGCGGCAAGATCTCCAGGCGATGGCTCTCGATGTTGCGCGCGAGCACCTCGCCGTCGCGACCGAGCACCAGGCCGCGCGGTGCCGACGCCTTGACCTTGGACACGCGCTCGATCGCCGCGAATTGCTCGTACCGCTCGCCCCGCACGACCTGCACCAACAGCAGCCGCGCCGAGAGCAACAGCACGCCGGCCACGACGATCGCGACGCCGACGCGGTTGCGCGTCTCGTAGGCCTTGCTGTCGTGCGTATCGCCGATCTGGATGTGCTGCATCAGCGATCCAGGCTTCGGCGCGGTCGATCGGGCAGCGCGCGCATCCGGTCGCGGGTGGCGAAGCTGCCGCCCACGCGGTCGTAGAGGCCGAAGATCAGGGGCGCGAGCACCATCGTGCCGAGCGCCATCGATGGCGACGCGCGCAACACCTCCTCGAAGGCGTCGAAGCTGCGGTGGAAGATCGCCTCGAAGGCCAGGAACACCGCCACCGCCCCGAACGTGGCGCCACCCGCCGCCGCCATCGTCGGCAGCGCGCTGGTCAGGTCGACGCGGCGGCCGAGCAGGCGCGTGACGACGAAGGTCAGCGCGCCGATCTCGGTGAAGATGCCGACCGGCGCCGCGAGGCAGAAGGCGTCCTTGGCCAGGCCGAGGCCGGCGGCGCAGAGCAGCCCGAGCGTCCAGCTGCTGCGGCTGCCGAGATAGAGCGCCGCCAGCACCAGCAGGTCGGGCGCCAGCCACCAGCGGTCGATCTGGCGCAGCAGCGGCGCTTCCATCGCCAGCAGCGCGATCGTCAGCAGGACCCAGGCAACGTGCTTCAAGGCGACTCCACGGCCGGGCGCGACGCTGCGTCCGGGCGGGCCATCGTCCCAGAGACGTGGCCGCTGCTCAAGCCATCGCTGCGGCGTCGGGGCGGGCTGCGCGCGGCGTCTGCACCGACCTCAGCCGTCTGGCACGTTGGCCGGATCGGTCCGCACCTTGGGCAGCTTCGCGGCCTCTGGCACCGGCAGGTCGCGCGCCGGCGCTTCGTAGCCCGTGACGATCAGGACTTCTTCGAGCGTCGCGAAGGTCACGGCCGGCGTCAGCGTGTACTCGATGTACGGGCCCTGGCGGCTCGGCGCGGCGGTGGCGACGTGGCCGATCTCCAGCCCTGGCGGGAACACCCGATCGTGGCCCGTGGTCAGCACCGCGTCGCCGGGCTCGATCGCCTGCTGCTGCTCTGCGCGTTCGAGGTGGACGAATTCGGCACCGAACTCGCCGGCCTTGCCCTTGCCGCGGGCGGTGCCGATGACGCCCTTGCCCGAGATCGTCGTATGCGCCGCCGAGCGGGCGTCGGTGATCAGCATGACGTCGGCGTAGTTGCCGGCCAGCTTCTCGATCCGGCCGACGACGCCATCGTGGGTGACGACGGCCTGGCCCTCCTTGACCGCGTCGCTGCCCTCGACGTCGAGGCGCACCCGCAGCACGCGGAAGAACTGGCTCACCTCGCGGCCGACGACGCGCGCCGGCAGCGTCTTGAGCTCGCTGCGGCTCTCGCGGAACTCGCACAGGCGCTTGACCCGGCGCAGCTCCTCGGCCAGCGCGCGGCTACGCAGGGCCTCGCCGAGCAGCTCGCGGTTCTGCGCCTCGAGCTCGACCGAGCGCGCGCGCACGTCGATCAGGTCGATGTAGCCGGTCCACACGCCGATGCCCGCCTCGAGCATGCCGTCCGCCACGCCGACCAGCGGGCTCGACACCCGCAGCAGCCCGCGCTCGAGCAAGGTGCTACCGTCGCGCGGCTTGCCGTGGACGTACATCGAGACCAGGGGCAGCAGCAGCGTCAGCAGCGTCAGCAGCCGTCGACCGTGGCGTCGCAGCAGGGCCAGGATCACGCCGCACCGCCGTGGTCGCGCCCCGTGCCAGCAGGGTCGGCCTCGGTCGCGCGCACCGGCGCGACGTCACGCGTGGCCTCGGCCCAGGCCGCCTCGCGTTGCCGAGCGTTGTCGCGCCGGGCGCTGCGGGCCCGCGGCGCCACGGCGACGAGGTGGGTGACGATCAGCAGCGCCACCGCGACCTCGAGCCCGACAGAGACCCACAGCCAGGGCTCGGCGCGGCCGACCTGCAGCGCGCCCAGCGAGGGCGTCGCCCGATCGGCCAGCAACGCCGCCCAGGCCAACACCACCGCGACCGAGACGAGGCCGGCGGCGCTGCGGCGCACCAGGGTCACGCGCGCGCCGAGGCGGCCGTAGTTGGTCAGGACGATGGCGGAGGTCAGGCCCATCAGCGCGTAGACCCACCAGTCTTCGGCGTTGGCCAGGCGGGCGCGCCAGGCGGCGAGGCCACCAGCCAGGACGTGCAGCACCACGGCGACCGCCACCAGCAACGAATCGATGCGCAGCAGGCGGCGCAAGCGCTGGGCCGCAGCGGCCGCGGCGGCGGCGGCAGGCAGCGACGAACTCGAACGCCGCTGCGGCGCGAAAGCCTCGCCCTCGGCCCCCGACTCGGGCGCGCGGCTGGCGTCAGGCTCGGCGTCGTGGTGCGGCAGCGCGTCGTCCGTCAGGGCTTGTAGTTGTACTTGCTGAAGTTCTTCTGCACCTGGTCTTCGGTCGGCGCGGCGCCCTTGCGCACGTTGGCCACGGTGAACTCGCTGGAGTTCTCGGCCATCTTGTAGTTGAGGGCGATGTCGTCACCGAACAGGCTCGGCACTTCGTCCTCTTCGAAGATCGCGCGCCACGGGCAGGCCGGCTCGCAGTTGGTGCAGTCGATGCACTCGTCCGGGTTGATGTAGAGCTGGTTGGCCCAGCCGCCCGCGTCGCCGCTGTGCTCGTAGATGCACTCGACCGGGCAGACGTCGGCGCAGGCGGTGTCCTTGCACTCGACGCAGAGGCGGGTGATGATGTAAGCCATCGATCTGACTCCGTAGTTGGCGGTTCATCCCGCCGAGGGCGACGCGGCGTGCGCGTCGGTTAGGCAACGGGCGCGGCTGCAGGCAGCGCCGCGACTATCGCCGCCGCCATGGCCCTTGTCGAGGCCCGACCGCCGTGGTCCGGCGTCGTGACAGCGGAATTGGCGAGCACCACGCTGGTGGCCCGGCTGATGCGCGCGGCGGCGTCGTGCTCGCCGAGGTGGCGCAGCAGATCGAGCGTCGGCATCAGCAGCGTCAGCGGGCTGGCCGCGGGCGCGCCGTGCTCGTCGGCGACCAGGCCGACGTGATGCGTCGCCTCGAAGACCTCGACCCGCTCGCCGCTGCCCGGGACGCGGCCCGAGTTGTGGCTGGTGACCAGGCTGGGCGAGCCGACCACGCCGGCGCCGATATCGGCCAGGATGTCGCCGAAGAGGTTGCCAGCGACCAGCACGTCGAAGCGCTCGGGCCGCGCGACCAGCTGCATCGCGGCGTTGTCGGCGATGATGTCGTCGAACGCGATGTCCGGGTACTGCGGCGCGATCTCGCGGCCGATGCTGCGGAACAGGCCGTCGCTGCGCTTCATGATGTTGGCCTTGTGCACCAACGTCACGCGCTTGCGCCCCAGGCGGCGGGCCAGCTCGAAGGCGTGGTGGATCACCGCCTCGCTCTTGGCCCGCGTCAGCACCTTGATGGTCTGGACCACGCCAGGGACGATCTCGTGCTCGATGCCGGCGTAGATCTCCTCGGTCAACTCGCGGACGAGCAGCACGTCGACGCCGTCGTAGCGGCTCGGCACGCCGTCCAGGTTGCGCAGGGCGCGGACGCCGGCGTAGATGCCGAGCCGCTTGCGCAGCTGCACGTTCGGGCTGACGTAGCCGCCGCCGACCGGCGTGCGCAGAAGCGTCTTGACCGCGAGGCCGACGTCGCGGATCGCCTCGACCGTCGACGCCGGCATCGGATCGCCGCAGAGCTCGATCGAGCGCACGCCAGCCGGCACGAACTGCCAGTCGATGGCGACGCCCGCGGCCGCGACGATCTCGCAGACTGCGTCGCCGAGCGCCTCGCTGATGGGGCCGGCCTTGAGCATGACGACGCGCGGCGCGCCGCTCGGGGTCGGGTGGGCTGCGGGAGCCTGGGTCCGGGCCTGCTCGCTCATGCCGCCTCCTTCATCGCCGCGATGATGGCGTCCTGGAACTGGATCGTCGTCGCCTTGCCGCCGAGGTCGCCGGTGCGGACCTGGCCCTTGGCGAGCACCGACAGCAGCGCGCGCTCGACGCGATCGGCCGCGGCGCGCTCGCCGATGTGGCGCAGCATCAGCACCGCCGACTGGATCAGCGCGGTCGGGTTGGCCACGCCCTTGCCGGCGATGTCGGGCGCCGAGCCGTGCACCGCCTCGAACACCGCGTAACGATCGCCGATGTTGGCGCCGGGGACGACGCCGAGGCCGCCGACCAGGCCCGCGGCGAGATCGCTGAGCACGTCGCCGTAGAGGTTCTCCATCACCAGGCAGTCAAATTGCGTCGGATCGAGCACCAGCTCGCGCACCACGTCGTCGACGAGCATGTCGTTGTGGCGCAAGAAGGGGTACTCGTCCGCGATCTTGCCGAACGCGTTGAGGAAGAGCCCGTCCGAGAGCTTCATGATCGTCGCTTTGTGCACCAACGTCAGCGACTGGCGACCCTCGGCCCGGGCCCAGGTGCTGGCCCAGCGGCAGATGCGGTTGCACGCCGTCTCGGTGATCACGCGCAGCGTCTCGACCACGCCGGGCACGGGCTCGTGCTCGCGGCCGGCGTAGAGGCCCTCGGTGTTCTCGCGGAAGATCACGAGATCGACGTCGTCGTGGCGGGTCTTGATGCCCGGGATGCTGCGCACCGGCCGCAGGCTGACGTAGAGATCGAGTGCCTGGCGGATGGCGACGTTGACGCTGGTGAAGCCCGTGCCGACCGGGGTCGTGATCGGGCCCTTGAGCGCGACCCGGGTGCGCTCGATGGTGCGCAGCGTCTGGTCGGGCAGGGGCGTGCCGTGGCTGTCGACCGCGCCGGCGCCCGCGGGCATCCGCAGCCAGTGGATGTCGACGCCGGACGCCGCGAGCACGGCCACGGTCGCGTCACTGACCTCCGGGCCGATGCCGTCGCCGGGCAGCAGGGTCAGCTCGTAGGTCATGGCGCCTCCCTCGGGCGGGCTCGGCCCGCGCGGCGCGCAAGGTAGCCGCGCCGATCGCGAGCGGCAAGCGGTCGGGGCGGCTGGTCACGGGGCGCCGGCGCCAGGCTCAGAAGCGCTCGTCCGGGCGCAAGAAGCGGAACTTGCCGCGCTCGAGGTCACCGAGCACGACCCGGCCGATGCGCACGCGCACCAGCGACGACACCCGCAGCCCGACCAGCTCGGCCATGCGGCGGATCTGGCGCTTGCGGCCTTCGCGCAGCACGAAGCGCAGGCGCCCGGGCCCGAGGCGATCCACCTGGGCCGGCATCAGGCGCACGTCGTCGAGGATCAGGCCGTGGCGCAAGCGACGCAGCTGATCGTCGTTGGGCTCCGGCTCGACGCGGACGACGTACTCCTTGTCGATGCGCCGCTCCGGACCGATCAAGGCGCGCGCGACGCGACCGTCGGCGGTGAGCACGAGCAGGCCGGACGAATCGATGTCGAGGCGGCCGGCGGGCGCGAGGCCGCGCGCCCAATCGCTCGGCCAGCTGCCGTCAGGCCACGGGATCCACGGGAAGTTCGGGTCGAGGTTGTCCGAGCGCAGCAGGCTCGCGGCGTCGACGTGGCCGTCCTCGGCCTGGCCCGAGACCAGGCCCGGCGGCTTGTGCAGGATCACCGTCGCCCGCTGCGCCTGCGCGGCCTGGCCGGCGGCGTCGAGCGTGATCTTGGCGCCGCTGCCGACCCGCACGCCGAGCTCGCGCACGACCTCTCCGTCGACGCGCACACGACCGGCGGCGATCAGCGCGTCGGCCTCGCGACGGCTGCACAGGCCGAGCTCGGCCATGCGCTTGTTCAGGCGAATCCCTTGCTGCACCGTCGCCTCCACCCTGCTGGTTGCCTGCAAATGCGGGCCGTTTGGCCACGCGCGCGTCGGCGGGGTTGCGCCTGTGGCCCCCCAACCCTACCTTGTGCGGCCAGATTTTGCGCCTCGGCCGGCCTCGCCGCCGGGGCGCGCGCGGGAAGCTGCCATGCTGCAGAAGGTGTTGTCCAAGGTCTTCGGGACCAAGAACGAGCGCGAGCTCAAGAAGATCCAGCCCATCGTCGCGCAGATCAACGCGCTCGAGCCGCGCTACGCCGCGATGTCGGACGCCGAGCTCTTCGGCCAGACGGCGGTCTTCCGCGAGAAGCTCGCCCAGGGCGCCAAGACCGACGACATCCTGGTCGACGCCTTCGCCGTGGGCCGCGAGGGCAGCAAGCGCATCCTCGGTATGCGCCACTACGACGTGCAGCTCGTTGGCGGCATCTACCTGCACAACGGCACGATCTGCGAGATGCGCACCGGCGAAGGCAAGACCCTCGTCGCCACGCTGCCGGCCTACCTCAACGCCCTGACCGGCAAGGGCGTGCACGTCGTCACCGTCAACGACTACCTCGCCCAGCGCGACTGCGCCTGGATGAGCCGCTTCTACAACGGCATGGGCCTGACGACCGGCGTGATCCACACCGGCGCGTCGTCGTCCGCGCGCAAGGCGGCCTACAACGCCGACATCACCTACGGCCAGAACAACGAGCTCGGTTTTGATTACCTGCGCGACAACATGAAGTTCTCGCTCGCCGAGTACGTCCACCGCTACCTGCCGACCGCGCACGACCCCAAGGCCGAGAAGCTGCTGCACTACGCCATCGTCGACGAGGTCGACTCGATCCTGATCGACGAGGCGCGCACGCCGCTGATCATCTCCGGCTCGGCTGAGGACAGCTCCGAGCCCTACCTGATCGCCAACTCGATCATGCCCTTCCTCAAGCGCGACCTGGACTTCTCGGTCGACGAGAAGGCGCATTCGGTGTCGATGACCGAGTCCGGCGTCGACAAGGTCGAGGCGCGGCTCAAGGTCGGCAACCTCTTCGCGCCCGAGCACATGCATTGGGTCCACTACATCCACGCCGCGCTCAAGGCCCACCACCTCTACCGCGCCGACGTCAACTACGTCGTCGAGGGCGGCAAGGTCGTGATCATCGACGAGCACACCGGCCGCAAGATGCCGGGCCGCCGTTGGAGCGACGGCATCCACCAGTCGATCGAGGCCAAGGAAGGCCTGAAGATCCAGGAAGAGACCCAGACCCTCGCGACGATCACGTTCCAGAACTACTTCCGCATGTACGAGAAGCTCTCGGGCATGACCGGTACCGCCGAGACCGAGGCCGAGGAGTTCGCCAAGGTCTACGACATGGACACGATGGTCATCCCGACCAACCGGCCCATCGTCCGCGACGATCGCGACGACCTCGTCTACAAGAACGAGCGCGGCAAGTTCAAGGCGGTGCTCGAGGAGATCGCCGAGTGCAACGCCGCCGGCCAGCCCGTGCTCGTCGGCACGATCTCGGTCGAGAAGAGCCAGTTCCTCGCCCACCTGCTGACCCAGCGCGGCATCGCCCACAACGTGCTCAACGCCAAGCAGCACGGCGCCGAGGCCGGCATCATCGCCCAGGCCGGTCGCCTCGGCGCGGTGACGATCGCGACGAACATGGCCGGCCGCGGCACCGACATCATCCTCGGTGGCAACCCCGAGCTGCTGGCCAAGCACGAGGTCTTCGGCGTCGCCCAGGTACAGACCGACGTCGACGAGACCAACCCGGCCTACCTCGAGGCGCTGGCCCGCTACAGCGCGCAATGCGCCGAGGAGAAGAAGCAGGTCCTCGCCGCCGGCGGCCTCGCCGTCATCGGCACCGAGCGCCACGAGAGCCGCCGCATCGACAACCAGCTGCGTGGCCGCGCTGGACGCCAGGGCGACCCGGGCATGAGCCAGTTCTACCTCAGCCTCGAAGATGACCTGATGCGCATCTTCAACGGCGATCGCGTCGCCAAGATCATGGAATGGCTCGACATCCCCGAGGACGAGCCGATCATCGCCCGCTCGGTGACCAAGGCGATCGAGTCGAGCCAGGTCCGCGTCGAAGGCCAGAACTTCGACGCGCGCAAGAACGTGCTCGAGTACGACAACGTCATGAACCAGCAGCGCAAGACGATCTACGCGCTGCGCCGCTCGGTGATGTCCGCGACCGATATGCTGCCGATGGTCGAGACGGTCATCGACGACGCCGTCTACGCCCTGATCGACCAGCATTGCAGCAGCGAGGTCAAGCCCAGCGATTGGGACCTCGAGGCGCTCGAGGACGCGGTCTACGAGCTCTTCGGCATCGACATCGACCTGTCGGCCATCGACCTGAACTTCGAGCGCATCGAGCACGCCGTGACCTCCGCGCTGCTCGAGGAGTACCGCGATCGCCGCGATCGCATGATCGAGACGATCGCCCACAGCCTCGACCCGGTCGATCCGACCCAGACCGTCGACGAGGTCGAGCTGCGCAAGTTCGCCGCCGAGCAGTGGATCTACTTCGAGCGCGAGACCTACCTGCGCGGCATCGACGCGCTGTGGAAGGACCACCTGCGCAGCATGGACGGGCTCAAGGAGGGCGTGTACCTGCGCGCCTACGCCCAGAAGGATCCCAAGCTCGTCTACAAGAAGGAAGGCTACGACCTGTTCCAGGCCATGATCGCCAAGATCCGCCAGAACGTCGTCGAGGCGCTGTTCCACGTCGAGGTGAAGTCGTCGGCCGAGATCGAGACGATGCGCAAGGACGCCGAGTCGCGCCGCGCCCGGATGGCGACGCGGGTCCAAGAGACGCACGTCGAGGCCGACGCCCTGCACCCCAACGCCGCGCCGGTCAATGGCGCCGCGCTCGCCGCCGGCGGTGCCTACAGCGACGACAGCCAGTTCATGGACGCCTCGTTCGACGACGACGACGGCGGCCTCGACGAGAGCGGCCGGATGCAGGCCGTCCGCGCGTCGGAGCCGGTGGCGCCTGTCGTCACCGTGCGCCGCACCCGGCCCAAGATCGGCCGCAACGACGCGTGCTGGTGCGGCTCGGGCAAGAAGTACAAGAAATGTCACATGGATGCCGACGAGGCAGCCCTCTACGACGAGGGCGACGGCGCCCCGCCGGCGGCTGGCGCGACGCCCTAGCGGTGGTTCGGTCGGCCTGGCGTGCCTGCGCGTGACGATCCCGTGACGCCGCAAAGCCAGTGCTGGACGTCGCCATCGGGTTGCAACACGCTCCGCCCGCCCGAGGCTGGGCATGTCCAAGAGGCCGGACATCCGGCCCGCACGGAGGTCCTGATGCGTACACTCACCTCGATCGCGGCCCTGATGGCGCTCGCCGTGGCTGCCGCGGGTTGCGGCTCGGACGCGGGCGGTGGCGGCGGCGGCGGGCTGGTCGACAGCGGCGCCAATGACGCCGGCAACCAGGACGGCACCGCGAGCGACGGCACGGCCTCGGACTCCGCGACCGGCGACACGGCAGCCGCCGACACGGCCACCGCCGACGGGACGGCCACCGACACCACGAGCGCTGACACGGCCAGCGGCGACACGGCGACCGGCGACACGGCGACCGGCGACACCGCGACCGGCGACACCGCGACCGGTGATACCGCCGTCGACGCCAGCGATGTCGCGCAGGTCGACGCCATCGCCGGTGCCGACCTCAAGGCCGGTGACCTGGTGATCACCGAGATCCTGGCCGACTCGATGGCCGTGCCGGACGAGACGGGCGAGTGGTTCGAGGTGCAGAACCGCACGGGCAAGGCGGTCGACCTCCGCGGCCTGAAGATCGAGGACAAGACCGCCAAGGCGCACGAGATTGCGGGGCCAGCGCAGGTGATCGTGCCCGCCGGCGGCTACGCCGTGCTGTGCATCACCGCCGACAAGGGCGTCAACGGCGGCGTGACGTGCGCCTACGCCTACGGTGACAAGGTCAAGCTCACCAACAGCGGCGACACGATCAAGCTCGTCGCCAGCGCCGGCGTCGTCGACGAGGTCAGCTACGCCAACGGCGGCGACAAGGGCTGGCCCGCGCTGGCCAAGGGCCACGCGCAGCAGCTCGCGGTCGAGGCCACCAGCGCCACGGTCAACGACGACGGCAACAACTGGTGCGTCGCCCAGGCAACGTTCGGCGCCGGCGACTTCGGCAGCCCCGGCAGCGCCAACCCGGCCTGCGCGCCCGACGCCGACAAGGACGGCGTCGTCGACAGCGCCGACAATTGCCCCTCGACCTGGAACCCGACGCAGTACGACGAGGATCAGGACGGCATCGGCAGCAACTGCGACAACTGCCCCAAGGTCGCCAACAAGGACCAGGCCGACAGCGACAAGGACGGCGTCGGCGACGCCTGCCCGCCCGCGGTCTGCGGCGACGGCAAGCAGGAGTTCCCTGAGGAGTGCGACGACGGCAACAAGACCGTCGGCGACGGCTGCAGCCCCGACTGCAAGATCGAGGCGGCCAAGATCGCCAAGGGCGACCTCGTCATCACCGAGCTGCTCATCGATCCGGTGGCCGTCGACGACACCAAGGGCGAGTACATCGAGGTCTACAACCCGACCGGCGCCGCGATCACCCTCGACGGCATCGTCATCGTCAACAAGACCAACAAGCACACCATCAGCCCCGCGTCGCCGCTCGTCGTGCCGTCGAAGGGCTTCGTCGTGCTCGGCATCAACGCCGACAGCTCGACCAACGGCGGCGTCAAGGTCGACTACGCCTGGAAGAGCATCGCGCTCGGCAACTCCGGCAGCGACATCGCGCTGATGGCCGGCGACGTCGAGGTCGACAAGGTCACCTACACCGGCTCGGGCAGCAATGGCTGGCCGAAGTACAAGAACGGCGCCAGCATCCAGCTCTCGTCGGCAGCGCTGACCGCCACGGCGAACGACGATCCGAAGAACTGGTGCGAGTCGACCGCGGCCGTCGCTGGCGGCGACAAGGGCACCCCGGGCAGCGCCAACGCCAGCTGCGCGCAGTAGTCGGCGGCCCCGCGGTCGCTACACAGCGTCCTCGGCGGCGGCGGCCATCCGCGCCCGCTCGGCGGCGCGGATCGTGCCTGCGAGCGCCAGCGCGAGCACCGGCCCCGCCAGCGTCGTGGCGAAGATCACGCCCCAGAGCATCGTCAAGTCCGCCACGCCGTCCTCGGGGCAGTAGGTGGCCAGCAGCGAGCCCGACATCAGGCCGACCAGCGGTTTGGCCGCGAACATCGGCAGCTGCGTCAGACCCATGTAGCTGGCCTCCCGCCCCGGCGGCGCCATGACCGCGACGTACTCGTACAGCCGCGGCGACCAGAGCGCCTCGCCAATCGAGACGAGCACGACAAAGAGCACCGGCCCCGTCAGGCGCGGATCGGCGAGGCCCGCCGGCAGCAACGCCTCGCCGAGCGCGGCCGCCAGCTCCGGCACCATCATCGGCACGACCGAGAACGCCGTGATGAAGCTGCCGCTCATGATGGCGGTCCAGGCGCTCCAGCGCCCGGTCCATGCGCCGATCAGCGGCGTCAGCACGATGATCATCAGCGGGTTGATCGACCAGATCGCCGCCTGCGGCACGTCGGCGCCGAAGGTGCGGATCATGTACGTCGGCCAGGTCGAGTGCGCGTGGACGAAGACGGCGCGGACCAGGACCAGCACCGAGATGAAGAGCATGTACGCGCGGAAGGTCGGCTCGCCGAACAGGCCGCGGCCGACGCCCGCCGCCTGCCGCAGCGTCTGGCCCAGGCGTGTCGGCAGGCCGTCGAGCTCGGCCTTGAGCCGCTCGGTCCAATCTGCGCGTGCGCCCGGCGCTGCGTCCGCGCCCTCGTCGTCGTCCGGGCGCATGGTCGCGCAGAGCCACAGGCTCAGCAGCGACATGACCGTGGCGATGGCGAAGATCAACTCGTAGCCCGACAGGCCGAACGGCGCAGGCGCGACCTCCTGGCCGGCCAACGTCGCCTGCACCGCGTCGCGGACGCGGCCAAGGTCGCCTTGGGTCCAGAACGCCGGCGCGCGGCCGGTGGCGACCAGGGCGATCTTCTGCACCCACGCTTCGGGCGTCTCGCTGACGGTCGCCGCCTGCGGCAGCACGTCACGCCACAGCGCCGCCAGGGCGGACTCGTCGGCCGGCCCGACGCCGTTGAGGATCTCCATCGGCCGCAGCGATCGGCCCAGCAATCCGCGCCGCAGCGCGCTGACAACGTGGCCCGCGGCGAACGCGCCGACGTTCATGACGACGTAGAAGATGTTGTAGGCGAACGCGCGCAGCTCGGGCGGCGCCACCTTCTTGATCGCCGCGGTCATCACCGGCTTCATCGACGCCACGCCCCAGACCGAGATCACCAGGCCGAGCAGCGGGATCGCCGGGACCTCCGAGAACGAGAGCATGCCGCGGCCGACGACCAGGGTCGCCGCGCCGACCAGCAGCGCTCGGCGCAGGCCCATCACGTCGGCGACGAAGCCCGAGACGAAGGTCGCCAGCGAGATCAGTGTGCCCCAGGTGCCGTAGACGGTCCCGCTCCAGCGATCCGACAGCCGCAGATCGTCGTGCAGGAACAAGATCAGCACGTTCACGACGGCGAAGTACGCGACCGACTCGACGAGCTTGACCGCGTAGATCAGCCACAGCTCGCGTGGCGCCGCCAACAATGCGCGCACGTTGGCGAAAAGGCTGGACTGGGCGCCCGATCCTGCTGGGGCGTCTGGCTGCGACATGGCCACCTCCGGCGGCCAGGATGGCAGGTTGCCCTGGCCGCGCAACGCCCGGGCGGTGTCGGTTGCGCCCACGCAAGCCCCACCAACCCGGGTTCGTCATTGCATGTGGCGCGTCGATGATCTTCAATCCAAGCTGCGGGACCGGACCATCGGGGCTCGATCCGTCCCGCCGAGGTGCGCGTGAACCTTCCTGCCGGTCAGCCTGTGTACGGCAACCGCTACCGGGTCCTTGAGCCCGTCGGCAGCGGCGGCATGGCGACGGTGTACCGCGGCGTCGACACGGTCTTGGGCCGCGACGTCGCGATCAAGGTGATGCACCCCCACCTCGCGGCCCGCGCCGACGCCCGCGCCCGCTTCTCGCGCGAGGCGAAGGCCATCGCCCGGCTCAAGCACCCCAACATCGTCGATGTCTACGATTTCTCTGGCGACTCGGACCTCGAGGCCTACCTCGTCACCGAGTTCGTCCACGGCATCACGTTGACCGAGTTCTGCAGCCGCCACGGGCAGTTGCTTCCGCAGTCGGCCGCCCTCATCGCCCACGCGATCGCCGGCGCCCTGGCGCACGCCCACGCGGCCGGGCTGGTCCATCGCGACATCAAGCCCGACAACCTGATGATCTCCCGCGACGGCACGATCAAGCTGATGGACTTCGGCATCGCCACCGCGCTCGACATGGAGCAGATGACCGCCACCGGCGCGATCCTCGGCTCGCCAGCGCACATGGCACCCGAGCAGATCGAGGGCCGCGCGATCGACGCCCGCGTCGACGTCTTCGCCTTCGGCACCGTGCTGTACACGCTCGTCGCGGGTCGCCTCCCTTTCGTCGCGTCCAATCCCCATGCGCTGTTCCGCCTGATCCTGGAGTGCGAGTACGATCCGCCCAGCCGACACAACCCGGCGGTCGGTCGCGGCTTCGAGCAGATCCTGACCACGGCCCTTGCGCGCCAGCCCGAGGATCGCTGGAGCTCGATGGCGGCGGTGCAAGAAGCCCTGACCGGCTACCTGACGCATTTCGACCTGCAGGACATCGCTGCGCACCTGCCGCGGCTGTTGCAGGCGCCGGAGCAGTTCCAGCTCGAGCTGCGGCCCAAGCTCGTGCGCGTGCTCTGCGCCGACGGTCGCGCCCATGCACGCCAGGGCGAGCTGGCGCTGGCGATCGATGACTACAACCGCGCCCTGGCCATCGATCCCGAGGCTGCCGACCCCCGCGTCGGCCTCAGCGAGCTGACGTCGCGCAGCCGCCGCCGCCGCCGCATTCGCGCCGTCGCCATCGCGGGCGTCGGCGCCGCGGTCGCCGTCGCGGCCATCATTCTGGTCGGCAGGGCACCGTCGCAGCCGCAGGCTCCGTCCGCGCCGGTGGTGGCCTCGGCGCTGCCGTTGGCCGTGCCCGCCGCACCCGAGACGGCGCGTATGGTCGCGGCCGAGAAGGCAGCCCTCGATGCCGAGGCGGCTCGCCAGGAGAAGGCGCGACAAGAGCAACGCGCGCTCGCAGAAGAGGCGGCACGCGTCGCCCTGGCCGAGGCCGCCAAGGCGCGCGATGCCGAGGCGGCAGCCGCGGCACGACCCCGCGAGCCCGATGCTGCGGCGCAGCGGCCCACCCGGCCGCGTCCGGTCAAGGCCGATGAGGCGCAGCCGTCACGCCCGGCCGGACCGACGGTCGTCGCGACGCCGAACCCCACCGGGGGCAAGGTCCTCGTCGGCCTGGGCAGCCTGCCGCCGATCAGCGTGATCTTCCTCGATGGCGTCGAGAAGAGCCGCACCGGCGTCTGGACCGAGCCGCTGATCCCGGGCCGCGACTACACGCTGCGATGTGAACCGTATCCGTCGAGCTGTCCGTCGTGCCCGGCCTTCCAGGAGCGCAGATTCAAGGTGCCGGAGCGGCCCGCCGTCGATGGTACGCCGTTCTCGGTCAAGTGCGATTTCCGCGCGTTCCAGCCCGCCCAGGCCAGCGGCGGTTAGCCCGCGCCCGGCGCGGCCGCTGCGTCCCGGGTCGGGGCGCGCCGGCCGGCGCGCGCCAGGCGGTGTTCGCGCCGCTCGAGCGCCGCCTCGAAGCACGCCCGATCCGCGTCGTCCTCCAGCAGCAGCGGTGGCACCGGCGCCGGCTTGCCGTCGTCGCCCATCGCCACGAACGAGGTGAAGGCCTCGAGCGCCAGCTCGCGCGGCTCGCCGATCGACTCGCGCTCGGCGCGCACGCGGATCTCCATGCTCGTCCGGCCGGCCCAGGTCACACGCGCGGTGATGGTGACGATGTCGCCGTGGCGGACGGGCAGCTTGAAGTGCACCTCGTCGAACGACACCGTCACCGCGACGCGGTCGGCGTGACGCATCGCGCAGGCGCCGGCTGCGACGTCGACCCACGCCAGCATCTGGCCGCCGAAGGCCGTGCCATAGGCGTTGATGTGCTGCGGCAGCACGAGCTGGGTCATCACCGTCTCGGATCGGTGGGCGCTGCGCGGGGGGAGGGCCTGGCTCATCGCGGCTCCTGGCGGGCGGCGCGGCCTGCGCGCCCCCGTCGTCTGTGAGGTCGGGGAATCCCCGCGCCCCGACTGGACATCCAATCGGGTGCGCGCTAGACCGCCGACGACGCCGCGGCAGGGTGGCGGCAACTGAGGTCCGATGACAAGCGCCGTGACGGTTCGCGCCCTGTTTCAAGAGCATCCCGACGCCAACTGCAAGGCCCTGCGCGACATCGTGCGCATGCTCGGCGTCGCCGAAGAGAACGAGGACTCCTTCACCGGCGCCCATCGCGTCGAGGACGGGCCGCTCGCGGCCGCGCGCGCCGAGCATCGCGCCGCCTTCGACGCCGCAGACTGTGGCCAGCGCCTGCTGCAGCTGAGCCGCCACGCCGACGCCACCGTGCGCGAGCTGGCGACCGACGCCCTCGGCGTCTGGGGCGGCGACCAGGCCCGCGATCGCCTGCACGAGCTCGTCAGCGACGACGTGCTCGCGGTGCGCGCCAGCGCCGTCGGTGCCCTCGCCGGATGGGCCCACGAGCGGCCCAGCGTCGAGGTGATGCTGATTGCGCTCGAAGACAGCAAGTGGATCGTGCGGTTGCGCGCGGCGCACGGCTTGGCCCGCGCGCCCGGCGAGGACGTCGACCGCGCCCTGGTCCACGCCCTGCTCGACCCTGACTCGTTCGTGCGCACGACCGCCGCGGACGCGCTGGTGCTGCGGCCCACCGAGCGGATCCTGCCGCGCATCCGCAAGCTCATGGAGCATCCGGCGCCGCACCTCTTTGACGCCGCTTTTGACGTGCTGGGGCGCATCGGCACCGACGAGGACGCCGCCTTCCTCGCACGCGTCGGCCGGCTGACCAACTTCTCGCAGCCGGGCCAGGTCAAGACCTGGGCACGCGCGGCGGCGCAGGCGATCCGTCGCCGCACCGCCGGCCGCAGCCGTTGAGCCACGGGCCGACAGGGGATCGTCATGGACGCATGGGTTGGACAGGTCATCGAGGCCTTGATGTCGCTCGATGGCGCCACGATCTACGCGATCGGCTTCGGCGTGCTGCTGCTCTGCGGCTTCGGTTTGCCCGTGCCCGAGGACATCACGCTGCTGCTGATGGGCTACATGACCTACCACCCGATGCCCGACGGCGCGCTGCGACCCCACGCCGACGTCTACGTCGCCGTCGCCATCGGCCTCGCGGGTGTCATGATCGGTGACGCTTGCATGTTCACCCTCGGCCGCAAGCTCGGCGTGCGCCTGGTCGACCGCTGGCCGTTCAAGAGCCTGCTCGGCGGCGGGCGGCTCGAGACGGCGGCCGGCTTCCTCGAACGCAACGGTGCCAAGGTGCTGTTCTCGGCGCGGTTCATGCCCGGGTTGCGCTCGGTCGTGTTCTTCACCAGCGGCACGCTCGGCATCCCGTTGTCGCGCTTCTTGATCTACGATGGGCTCGCCGCCTTGCTGTCGGTGCCGGCGCTCGTCGTCTCGTCCTGGTATTGGGGCGAGCAGTTCGACATGGTCATCGAGAAGGCGCGCACCGCCGAGAACGGCTTGCTGCTCGTGATCGTCGGCGCTGCCGCGGTCTGGGGCCTCAAGACGCTGTGGAAGCGGCGCAAGGCCGCGTCCCCGGCCTGATCAGGCGCGCGCGCGTGCGGCCCAGGCGTCCAGGCCGGCCGCGAGGCAATCGACGGCGCGGCGCAGGGCGTCGAGCTCCAGGACGTAGGCGATGCGCACCTCGTTCCGGCCCCGGCCCGGCGTGGCGTAGAAGCCCTCGGCCGGGGCGAGCATCACCGTCTCGCCTTGGTGCGCGAAGTCCGTGAGCAAGAAGCGGCAGAACGCGTCGGCGTCGTCCACCGGCAGGGCGGCGACCAGGTAGAACGCACCAGCCGGGCAGGGAGCCTGCACGCCCGGGATCGCCCGCAGGCCCTCGATGAGGGCGTCGCGGCGGCGGCGGTACTCGGCGATGCTCGGCCGCAGCTCTTCGTCGGGGGCGCGCAGCGCGGCGAGCGCGGCCTCCTGGTCGACCGTCGGCGGCGACAGGCGCGCCTGGGCGAAGCGCAGGCAGGCGTCGTAGAAGCTGGCGTTGCGCGTGATCAGCGCGCCGATCCGGGCTCCGCAGGCCGAGTAGCGCTTGGACACCGAGTCGATGATGACGACGTGCTGCTCGGCGCCGGCGATGGCCAACGCGCTGGGCGCCAGGCCCGGAAGCGCGTCGTCGTAGACGAACTCGCGGTAGACCTCGTCGAGCACGAGCATCACGTCCCGCTCCACGGCGAGCGCCCCGAGGGCGTCCAGCGTCGCGCGATCGAGGACGCGGCCGGTGGGGTTGCCCGGCGAAGGCAGCACGATCGCCCTGACCTGCGGCGTCAGCGCAGCGGCGACGTCGGCCAGGTGGATGGCGAAGCCGTCCTCGACCGTCGTCGGCAGGGCGACGACCTCGACGCCCAGGACGTGGGCGATGCCGCGGTAGTTGGTGTAGTAGGGCTCGGCGACCAGGATGGCGTCACCGACGTCGCAGGCCGCAGCGAAGGCGAAGAGCAGGGCCTCGCTGCCGCCGACGGTGATCATGACCTGGTCGGCCGTGACCGGGGCGAGGTCGCCGTGCAGGCCCTGGCGTCGGTAGGCCTCGGCCCAGCCGGCGCGCAGCGCGGGGGTGCCTTGGGACGGGCTGTAGGCGATGGTGGTCGCGTCGAAGTTGCGGTACGCCTCGATCATCGCCGGCGCCGTCGGCAGATCGGGCTGGCCGATGTTGAGGTGGTGGACGTGGACGCCTCGGGCGCGGGCCCCGTCCGCGAGCGCGGCGAGTCGGCGGATCGGGGAGGCGGGCGCGAGCCTGGCGCGATTCGACAGCGGTGCGGGCATGGGGCCTCACGATGGGCAGCGCGCTGCCCTGCGGATGGTCGCCGAACTCAGCGGCGGTGGGCGGAGTTGGCTGCGCGCTTGGCCTCGGCGGCGACCGCGCGCGTGATGCGGTTTTCGTCGATCGGCCCGAGGTAGCGGCGCTTGCCGATGTAGAGCACCGGATCGTCGACCATGTCCAGCCGGCGCGCGGCCGCTGCGGCGCTGGCCATCGCGTCCTTGACCTGGGGCAGGGCGGCGCCCTCGCCGAGCTGCTGCGGCTTGATGCCGAACTTGCGCAGCGCGCGGCGCAGCTGGCGCCAGTCGTTGGGATCCTGGATGGCGAAGAGCGCGAGCGCGCAGTCGAGCGCCTTGCCGCGACGGGCGCAGACGTGCAACGCGGCGCTGGCGGGCGTCACGCCCGGCTCGGCCGACGAGGCGATGGAGGCCAGGTGCAGGTGCACCGGGTGGACCGGATGCTCGCGCAGCATCCGCAAGGCGTGGAAGGCAGCGCGCGAGCCGGGCTGGGCGAAGTCGACAAAGAGCCAGGCGTCCACCACCGCGACCCCTGGCGCACCGGCAGTGCCGAGGTCCACGGCGCAGCTCAACTCGCCGAGCTCCTCGTCGCCGTCGAGGTCGATCTCGGCCTCGTCGCGGGCGCGACCCGCCGCCACGGCTTGCGCGTAGCCAGCGATGCCCTTGCGCGGCTGGCGCGCCATCTCGGCGCGGGCGTCGTCCAGCGCCGCCGACAGGCCTTCGTCCCGCGCGGTGCCCTGCCAGATGCGGCCCTGGATGTAGAGGGCGCCGGGGCGGCCATCGACGCTGACGGCGAGCCGCACGTTGCGTTCGGCGAGGACCGTGGCGGCGGTGTCGCCGACGCGGGCGCTGCGGGTGGATTCGCTCCAGCCCAGGATCCCGGCCAACCCGCCACTGTCGACCGGCGCCGGCGCGGCCGCGAGTCGCGTCCACAGCGCCAGCTGTTCGGCGACCGCCTTGCCGCGCAGCTCGGACCAGAGCGCGACCGACGCGTCGACCGCGCCGGCGCTCGCGCCGCCTCGACCCGGCTCGGTCTCGCCCAGCGGCAGCACGACCAGGCGCAGCCAGGGCCGACGAGCGGTCATGTCGAGCAGCGCCTGCAGATCCGCGGCGGCTGCGGGATCGGTGACGTCGACGAAGTAGACCGCGATGACGTCCGGCTTGGCCGCGCCGATGGCGGGCTCGTCGCCGCGCAGCTCGACGCGCCATCGTTCACCGACGCTGCCGCGCACGCCGCGATCGCGGCCCTTGTCGGCGCCGAACCGGCCGATGCCACGCCCGCGAAGGGTCGCGAGCGCGACCAGCGACGCCGGCGCCCGGCGGCGGACGACGTCGCGCTCGCAGTCCCGGACGCCTCGGCTCTGGCAGCGGGCCCAAGCGTTGCGCGCGTCCTGCATCGCCTGGCGCAGGATGCCGCGCGGGGCGACCCCGACGACGCCGCGCCCGCCGATCAGGGCCGTGGGCGTGGCCCGCACGCCGAACGCGATCGCCGCGCGTCGCTCGCGCTCGATCTCCTCCAAGGTGGCGGCGCTGGCGCGCTCCTGGTCGAGTCGTGCCGCGTCGAGCCCGGCGGCGGCGGCGGCGGCGTGCAGATCGTCGCCATGCAATGACGCCCGCTGCAGCAGCGCGCGGACGAAGGCTTCTTCCTTGCCCTGTTGGCGTGCGGCATACGCGGCCGCAGCCGCGGCCCGCGCCCCGGTGTGGCGACCGAGCGGCACATGGTGCAGCACGACGCTGAAGGCCGAGCCGTCGCCAGCCTCGTCGAGCACGCCGAAGAGCTGCTCGAGTGCGGCCCGGCTATGCTCGTCCTGCAAGTCGACGAAGAGGCGCAGCGGGATCGTGCTGCCGTCGCTGGCCACGGGCGTCGCGGCCGCGGCCGACGGGCCGGCCTTGGCGGAGGTCACCGGCGTGGCCGGGCGCGTCGTCGGGGGCTGGGACCACGATCGGGCCGGGATGCTGCCGATCGCGGCGCAGACCGCCAGCACGGCGACGAGCCGCCGCCGACCGCATGGGGGGCCCAAGCGGCTGGCGCTGCACACCGCAGGCGACCGGGAACGCGCCACGGCTATTCGCGCGTGCGCAGCACGCGCTGCACCGCAGTCCGGAAGGTCTGCGCCGAGAAGCCGAGCTGCGGCGTGAACGCGTAGCCGTTGATGAAGACCGAAGGCGTGCCCTTGAGCCCGAGATCCCGCGCGATCTTGCCGCTCGCCTCGGCGTCGGCCGCCCACTTCTTGCTCTCGAGCGCCTTGGCCAGCGCCTTGACGTCCATGCCGACCTGCTTGCCGAGCGCGAGCAGCCCGTCCTGGTCGAGCTTGTCCTGCGCGGCCATCGCGGCGGCGTGGAACTCCCAGAACTTGCCCTGCGCCTGGGCCTCACGGCCGGCCTGGGCCGCCAGCAGCGCGTTCGGGTGGATGTCCGTCAGCGGGAAGTCCATCCAGGTCACCTTCACGCGGCCATCCATCTCGGCCTCGATGGCGCGCAGGTGCGGATCGAGCCGACCGCTGAAGGGGCATTGGAAGTCCTGGAACGCCACGATGTGCACGGCGGCGCCGGGCAGGCCGCGCGTGACGCCCAGCGTCGTGTCGATGGTCACCGCCTTGGCGGCCAGCGAGCTCAACAGCTTGCCCTCGCCGATGATGGCGTCGTACAGCCCCGGCAGCGCCGTGCCACCGTCCAGCCGGGTCTTGGCCTTGGCCAGCTCCTCGTCGACGATGGTCCGCAGCGCGTCGAGCTCCATGGCACCGATCAGGTGGCGACCGTTGACGTAGAGGTTCGGCGTGCCGCGCATGCCGAGTGCATCGACCTGCTCCATGTCGCCAGCGAGGCGATCGTCGGCGCCGGTCGCCGCGAGGGCAGTGCGGAACGCGCCGAGATCCAGGCCAGCGGTCGTGGCGGCCGCCTCGATCTTCGCCTGATCCAACGGCGCCCCTGCGGCAAAGAGCGCGTCGTGCATCTCCCAGAACTTGCCCTGCGCGCGCGCCGCCTCGGCCGCCTTGGCCGCCGCCGCAGCGCCGGGGTGGATCGCCAGCGGGTTGTGCTTCCAGACGACGCGGACCTGATCGCCGAGGTCGTTGCGCAGCGAGGTCAGCGTGGTCGCCATCTTCGCGGTGAACGGGCACTCGAAGTCGCCGAAGATCACGACCGTGACGGGCGCAGCGGTGGGGCCACGAACCGGATCGTCGCCGCGCACCAGCACGCGCCAGACCGTATTGGGATCGTCGCCGGTGTCGCCGAAGCGCAGCGTCTGGCCGACCGGCATGCCGTTGGCGCCCGCCGGCGCGATCTGGGCGCCGACGATGCCGCTCTTGCGCTCGACCTTGGCCGGGACTGGCGCCGCGGCCGGACGCTCGCCGTTGAGGACGTGCTTGATGTAGAACGGCGCGCGCTTGGGGCTGTTCTGCTCGATCAGCGTCGTCATCAGCTTGTCGGGGGCGGTGCCCTTCTGCAGCAGCTCGGCGGCCACGTCGCTTTGGGTCTTGACGATGCCGTCCCAGGTCTCGCGGCTCTGCGCGCCCTGCAGCAGCGCGCCGTTCACCAGGTACGACGGCGTGCCGGCGACGCCGAGGGCCGACGCGAGCGCGACGTCCCAGGCGACCTCATCGGCGACCTCGGGGCTGGCGCGCAGGGCCTCGAACTTGGCCTTGTCGACGTCCTTGCGCTCGGCGAACGAGCCGATCGTGGCGGCGTCGACCGACTCCGCGCCGAACGCGTGCTCCCACCACTGTTGCCACAGGCCCATCTTGCGGGCCGCGACGGCGGCGCGAGCGAGCTCGACCGAGTCGGGATGCGCGTCGAGCGGCAGGTTGACGATGCGCAGGCGAGCGACGCCCTCGTGGGCCTTGAACGCAGCCAGCAGATCGGCGCTGCTCGCCTTGCAGTGCGGGCATTGGTAGCCGACGAAGGCCAGCACATCGACCTTCGGCGAGGACGAACCGAATCCGGCGCGCTCGAGCGTCGGCGCGGCGGCAGGCGCAGCTGCGGCCGGCGTGTCGGCGGGTTTCTTGGGACCACAGCCCGTCAACAGCGCCACACCGAGCGTGAGCCGGGCACCGATCGCAACTGTCCTCGTCATAGACCTGGCCATCCAAAACCTCCAGAAAGCCGGAAACCGGGCGCCGAAGGGTAGGGGTCCACCTCGGCGCGGTCAAGCGCGCAGCCCCGCAATGTCGCGAGGGTGCCTCGCGATTCCACGGCCACCTGCCGGCATCAGAGCGCGCGCGACCGGAGCAACGAGAAGCCGAGCAGGCTGCCGGTCCATAAGCCCGTGAGTCCGAGGATCGCCGCCCACCACGACGTCACCGATGCCCACCCACGTAGCTCGGCGGTCGGCAGCAGCCAGGCGAAGATCGCCCAGGCGCACAAGGTCGTCGCCGCGAGGATGGCGCGGTTGACCTGGCGGTCGCGGCCTTCGAGCGCGCGCTCCTGGCCCGGATCGACGACCTCGAGCCGCAGCTCGCCGCGTCGCGCCTGGCGCAACAGGATGCGGGCCTCGCCCGGCAGCACGTTCGCGAGGCTCCACCAATCCCTGGCGGTGCGCACCAGCTTGCGGCTGTAGGTCTCGGGGTCCAAGGCGCGGGCGAGGTAGAGCCGCACAAAAAGGGGCCGCAGATCGACCAAGGGGTTGAACCCCGGGTGGATCTCACGCGCGATGCCCTCCATCGTCGACAGCGACTTGCCGATCAGCAGCAGGTCCGAGGGCAGATCGATCTCGTGTTCGACGATGACCTCGATCGCGTCGGCGAGGAAGGCGCTGACATCGACCGACGCGATGTCGATGCCGTGGTAGCGGCCCATCAGCGCCGCCACGGACGAGCGCAGGCGGCGCACGTCGACGCTGTCGCCGAGCAGGCCGAGGTCGAGCAGCAGGGACACGAGCATCTCGGCGTCGCCGAGCAGCAACGCGGCCATGAACGTCAGCAGCTCATCGATGCGCTCGCGGTCGAGCGAGCCCATCATGCCGAAGTCGATGATGCCGAGCCGGCCGTCGCGCAGGACGAAGAAGTTGCCCGGGTGCGGGTCGCCGTGGAAGAAGCCGTGCTCGAAGATGCTGGCGATCACGACGGTGATGCCGATCTGGGCCACGTCGACCGGGTTGACCGACCAGGCCGCGAGCGTCGCGGTGTCGGTGACCTTGCAGCCGTCGATGAACTCCATCGTCAGCATCCGCCGCGTGCTGAGGTTCGGCCAGGTCTGCGGCACCTTGACCCGCGGCTCCGGGGCCAACTGCTGGCGGAAGCGTTCGATGTTGCGGAGCTCGTTGCCGAAGTCCGTCTCCAGCTTCAGCGAGCGCGCCAGCTCGTCGATCGCCATCACCGGCTTGAACCGACGGATCTCCGGCAGCTGCTCCTCGAGCCAGCCGGCCACGAACGAGAGCAGCTCCAGATCGCTGCGCAGGCGTTCGTCGAGCCCGGGCCGCTGCAGCTTGATCACCACCTCTTCGCCCGTGACGAGGCGCGCCCGGTGGACCTGGGCGATCGAGGCGGCCGCCAGCGGCTTCTCGTCGAAGAAGGCGAAGCACTCGGACAGGGTCCGCGGCGCCAGCTCGTCCTCGACCAGCGCCTTGGCGATCGCGGCGTCGAACGGCGGCACGTTGTCCTGTAGCTGGCGCAGCTCGTCGATCAGCGAGAGCGGCACCAGATCCGGGCGCGTCGCGAGCAGCTGGCCGAGCTTGACGAAGGTCGGCCCCAGCTCTTCGAACGCCAGACGGATCCGCACCTCCCAGCGACGTCGCGCGAGGTCTTCGTCGGCCGTGAGGCCGGCGCGCAGGCGGACGAGCGAACCGAGGCCGGTGCGATCGAGCACGTGACCGAAACCGTAGCGCACCGCGACGCTCAGCACCTGGCGCAGCCGCCCCATCTGGCGCGCCATGCCGGGCAGGGCGATGAGCCGGCCGAGCGCGCTCATGGCGCCTCCGCCGATCGAGCGCTCGCGGCCTCGCCGCCCGTGCCGCCGTCGTCGGCTGCGCCTGCGCCATCGTCCTGCGGGCCCGACGCGCCTGCGCTCTCGGCTGCTGCGGCCGCAGCGCGCAGCCATTGGGCCAGCAGCGGCGCCACCGTCCTGCCGCTGGCGCGCAGCGCCGTCGCCATCGGGCTCGCCTGGGCCTGGGCCATCACGGCCACCGCGACCTCGCCGAGCATCGCCGCGTACGGCGCGCCTTCGTCGCGCAGTCGTTCGAGTCGGACCCGCGTCTGCGTGCGCAGGGCCTCGACCTCGGTGGCGTCGAGCGCGCCCGCGCTCAGGACGCGGTCCAGGATCGCGTCGCTCTGCCCCTCGAGCATCCAGCGCGCCACCAGGCTGGTCAGCCCCTTCTCGACCGCGCGACCGATCATGGTGTTCCTTCTGTCGCCGGGGCGTCGTTCGCGTCGCCGCGCGCCGCGCGCCTGCTGCGCCGCGGCGTCACCGCAGGCGCGGGCGCGGCTACAGGCTGCAGCGCCGGATGCGCCACTTCCCGCCGTTGTCGTCGTCGTTGTAGACCGCGCAGGGCGTCGGCATCTCCTTGCGGCGGCTCTCGAGGTAGAACTCGTAGCCGGCGATGCCGCCCGCGCTGCGCATGATCTCCTTGAAGTCCACGATCTTGAACGATCCGTCCGGGTCGACGTAGTCCTTGGCCTGGCGGCGCATGCGCTTCCAGCCGCCCTCGTACCAGCCGCGAAGGGCGTTCGGCGTGCGCTCTTCGCTGTGCAGGGTCTTCTGGAAGCGTTCCCAGCCGGCCTCTTCGTTCGACTCCATCGCGGCCTCGATGGCCTCCTTGATGACCCACTCGGCCGACTCGGGGTCCGGGTTGGTCACGACGATGCCGAAGATCTTCATCCGGGCCTTGTCGACCGTCTTGCCGACGATGTCGCAGCCGCCGAGCCCGAGCATCAGGGCCACCGCGAACAGACCGCGCAGCAAGGGCGCGGCGCTGCGGACGCCTCGGGCCACGAGGTGAGAGGTGCTTGCACGCATCGAATGCCTCCTGTGTGCCGGTTGCCGCGCCCTGCGTCGGCGCGCTCGGCGGCGCCGGCCGATCCGGCGGCTCACGTCGTCGCCAGCGAGCATAGGCCCGCGTCGACCGCGCCGGCAAGGCTGCTTGCGTCGGGGGGACGAGGCCCCTATCCTCCCCGGCCCTCGCCACCCAGGCGAGGTCGCGCGCCTGCTCTTCGGGTCGCATCGAGGTTGCCGATGTCCCTGCACCGTCTCAAGCGAGCTGACACCCTCCCCGCCGTCGGGCGCGAGATCGACGCGTGGTGCACCCGCTGCAAGCTCGAACTCGACCATGTCATCACAGCGATGGACGGCATCGAGGTCGTCCAGGTGCGCTGCAAGACCTGTTCGTCGGTGCATCGCTACCGCGGTGGCGCCGCCGCTGCGCGGGCTGCTTCGCTCGTGGCGCCGACCGGCAAGGCACCCGCCACGCCGAAGCCGAAGGTCGACGCCGCCGAGCGTCGCGCCGCCGCGGCCAAGCCGACCCAGGATCGGCTGCGCTTCGAGCGCCTGATGAAGGATCGCGATCGCGCCGGCGCCGTGGCCTACGCCCCGACCGTCGCGCCGCAGGTCGGCCTGCTCCTGGCGCACAGCAAGTTCGGCTACGGCGTCATCGAGGCCATCGATGGCGGCAAGGCCCACGTCCTGTTCGAGGATGGCGACCGGATCCTGGTCATGGGACGTTAGAACATCGTCGCGCCGGTCGGCTCGAACTTCTTCGACAACGATTTCGATTCGCGCTAGTGTTGGTGTCACTTCCTGGCACACGTGCGGGCTTGCCGCACGGAGCTGCCACGGGTGGGCGGCGATGCAAGACCTTCTGCAGAATCGTTTCGTCACCTTGGGCATCGGCCTGTTGCTGCTCGGCTTGGGCGGCTACGCCATCAAGCGTTGGGTCGCCACGCTGTCGGCCAACGAAGCGCAGCGTGGCACGCGCGCCGTCGACGCGGCGCTGAAGAAGAGCGGCGAGCTGGCGGCCGCCAAGGTCGCGGCCGAGCACGGCCTGCACGAGCGCGCCGCGCAGCTGTTCGGCAAGGCCGGGCGCCACCTCGAGGCCGCCCGCGAGCTCCGCCGCGCCGAGAAGTGGGACGTCGCGGCCGAGGCCTTCGAGAAGCTCCAGGATTGGGATTCTGCGGCGTTCTGCCACCGCCGATCGGGCGACGAGCGCGGCCTGATCCGCAGCCTCGATCGCGGCGGCCATTGGATCGAGGCCGGCCAGGTCGCCGAGAAGGCGTCCAAGCTGGTCGAGGCCGCCGACCTCTACATCAAGGGCGGCGCGAAGGCGCAGGCCGTGGACCTGCTGGTCAAGGTCGGCGACAAGCCACGGGCCTATGCCCTGCGTGCCGAGGTCCTCGAAGAGCAAGGCAATTACGAGGGAGCAGGCAAGCTCTGGGCCAAGCTCGACCAATGGGATCGCGCGCTCGAGGTCTTCTTGCGCGGCGAGCTGCCGGAGCTGGCGGCGCAGACGTTGCAGCACCTCGGGCGCTCGATCGAGGCCGCCGAGTTGATGGTCGAGTGGCGCCGGCCGGCCGAGGCGGCGACCTACTTCGAGGCCGCGCAGCAGTTCCGCCTGGCCGCCGCGCAATGGATGAGCGCCGGTGACGTCGAGCGCGCGATCGCGGCCCTGCAGCGCGAGGGCGACAAGCTCGGCGCGGCCAAGCTGCGCATGGCGCGCAACGAAGAGGACAAGGCCCTGGACCTGCTCGCCAGCATCGGTGAGCTCGAGGCCTCCTACCCCGAGGCGCTGCGCCTGCGTGGCCAGCTGCTGCGACAGCGCGGCGACGCCAAGGGCGCGTTCAAGGCCCTGTACGCGCTGCTCTCGTTGCCGGGCAACCAGCCTGGTTTGTTGGCGTTGACCCAGGACGCGGTCGAGTTGGCCATCGAGCTCGGCCAGGGCCGCATCGGCAAGGCGCTGCTCGAGCGCGCGTCGTCGGTGTTCGCGGGCCGTCCGGACCTGCAGACCTGGTTGGCCGACGCCAAGCGCCAGCTCGCCGAGCTGCCCGACGCGCCCGAGGAGATGGCCCTGGTCGGGGGCGGCAAACCGCGACCCACTGGCCGGGTTCAGCTGACGAGCGCCCTGGAGGCCGAGGCGACCCAGACCTACGGCGAGGGCACGGTCGCCTACGTCGCCGGCGAGCAGCGGGTCGGCAACGCCGACACCTTCGGCACCGAGATCGACAAGGACGGCTGGCCCAAGGGCGTGCCCGTCTCGCTGGCCCGGCGCTATCGCGGCATCCAGCGTATCGGCCAGGGCGGCAACGGCGTGGTCTTCCGCGCCGAGGACGCGCTGCTCAACCGCACGGTGGTGCTCAAGTTCATGATCGACGGATCGATGCCGACCGAGGTCGCGCGCAAGTACTTCGAGCGCGAAGTGAAGATGGCGGCGAGCCTGAGCCATCCGAACATCGTCCACATCTACGACATGGGCCACGACGAGGACGTGCCGTGGTACTCGATGGAGTACATCGAGGGCCAGCCGTTGTCGGCGCACTTCCCACCCGGTCGCCCGGTGGCCGACAAGCTCTTCTTGATGAGCATGGTCGAGCAGATCTGCGCCGCGCTCGACCACGCCCACGGCCGCGGCATGATCCACCGCGACATCAAGCCGGACAACATCCTGGTCTCGGTCGACGGCACCGCCAAGCTGCTCGACTTCGGCCTGGCGCGCGTGCTCGACGACTCGTTCGGCGAGCTCTCGGTGCTCGCCGGCACGCCCTACTACATGGCGCCCGAACAGATCGATGGCTCGGCGGTGGATCACCGCGCCGACATCTACGCCCTCGGATGTATCCTCTACCGCGCCATGGTCGGCCGGTTGCCCTTCCAGGACGGCAACATCTTCGTCGCCCACGCCCTCGAGCCCGTGCCCGATCCCCTGCAGTTCAACCCGGAGCTGGATCGCCGCGTCGTGGCCCTGCTGCTCCGCTGCCTGGCCAAGCGCCCGGACGACCGTCCGCAGAACTGCGGCCAAATCAAGCTCGAGCTGCACGAGGCGTTGTTCGGCTCGATGCGTCCGGGCACGAACACGCCGTAGCCGCAGGCGCTCCGCAGCGTCGGGCGCCGGGCATCACCAGGTGCTCGCTAGCGGCCCCGGCGGACGTGCCGCGACATCGACGCCAGCAGCGCCTCCATCGCCAAGGTTGACGAGGGGTTGTAGACGAGGTTGGCCTCGACGAGCGCGATCTCGTCCAGCGATGACAGCAGCGGCTCGGTGCCGGCCCGCGCCGCAAGCGAGCCCAGCGCGCCGGCCCATCGCGCATGCGGAAGCGACGAAGGATCGACGCCGCTGGCGATCAGCGCCGCGTCGCGCAGGGCGGCGCGCACCAGATCCAGGGCCATGACGATGGTGTCGCGGTCGAGGCCCTTGCTGCGCTTGTCGCCGCCTGCCTTGTCCGCGCCCGCCCTGTCAGCGTCGGCCTTGCCGCCGCGGGTCGTGGCCGTGGCCTCGGCCGCCTCGTCGTCGTCGCGCGGCATCGGGGCCTGCGCCAGCAAGGCCTGCAGCGACTCGACGAAGCCGACCTCGTGGCCGAACGGGCGCGTTCCGAGGCTCGCCACCTCGTCCACCACGGCTTCGACCACGGGCTGCCACGCGGGATCGGAGCGGACGCGCGCCGCGCTCAGGCTGCCGTCGGCCAGGGCGGCGCCCAGGCGCAGCAAGGAGCGGTCGCGTTCGTCGCCGCGCCGGGTCAACTCGCGCTCGAGGATGGACGTCAGGTCCTCCTCGGCCAGCGGTCCGAAGCGCAGGGTCTGGCAGCGCGAGCGGATCGTGTGCAGCAGCAGCTGCGGCCGCGACGAGACGAGCACGAAATGGGTGCGCGACGACGGCTCTTCCAGCGTCTTGAGCAGGGCGTTGGCCGCTTCTTCGCGCAGGCGGTCGGCCTCCAGCACCAGCAGGACCTTGGACCGGCCGAGCACCGGCTCGTAGCGCAGCCGTGCCGTCGCGTCGCGCACCTGATCGATCTTGATCTCGCGGCCTTGGCGCTGCAGGCGAGCGACGTCGGGGTGCTCGCCACGCTCCAGGGCGCGGCAGGAGCGACAGTCGCCGCAGGCGTCGCCGTCGACCCGCGGCTGCAGGCAAGCCAGGGACGCCGCCACCGCGCCGGCGATCGTCGTCTTGCCGACCCCCTCGGGCCCTTCGAAGAGCATCGCGTGGCCGACCCGATCCTGGCCGAGCAGCCGCCCGAGCGCTGCCCGCTGCACCTGCTGTCCGACCAATTCGCTGAGGCGTAGCTCCATGCGCCGATGCTAGAGACGTGACCGCGAAATGCCAACCTGGCACGCCGGATCGTCGCGCTCGCCGACGCCGGCGGCCGCTGGCCGCTGGCGCGCCTTCGGCTTGGCATGTCGCCTCCTGAGACGATACACTGCCGCTGGCGCATCCGCGTCCTGGCTCCGCATCTCCCTGGAGGGATCGATGAATGCTCGCCGTCTTCGACGCGCGTCTCGCGCCGCCGTCTGCGCCGCGACCGCCCTGGGCCTCGCCTTGGTCGCGTCGCCGTCCTTCGCCGAGAAGGTGATCTGGCAATACGACGACCTGCCCGGCGAGATGACCACTCTCGCCGATGGGCTCAAGAAGCACCCTCTGTCGGCGCACCCGGGCTTCGTCAAGGGCGAGGCGTTCGGCCAGATCTACAAGCCCAAGGCCAGCGACTACCCGGTGAAGATCCTCAGCGTCGAGCTGGTGATGGCCGCGGCCGAGAAGGCGACAGCGCCCTTCCCGGAGGTGCCCGTCGCCATCGAGATCTACAACGATCAGGGCATCAACGCGGCGCCCGACGGCGCTCCGGTGTTCACGATCAACTCGGCCGATTTCTTCAACGCCGCCGCGGGCAAGCCCGGCATGAACGTCGTCGGCAACACGGGCATGATCTTCGAGTTCGACTGGACCAAGCCCGAGAACCACCCACCCGAGATCCAATCCGGCAACATCCGCGTCGTCATCCGCGTGCTCTCGAACGCCGGCGACACCGGCGAGTATTGGGAACCGGGCTGCTCGACCAGCGGCCTGGGCCTCTGCCAATGCGCCAAGCAGGACTTCGGCATGGGCCTCGAGCTCTGTGGCTGCCAGCAGCTCGCCGCGCTCAGCGATTCGGCGACCACCGGCAAGTCGAACATGCTGCATATCGTCTACCCGGTCGGCACCTGCTCCGGCACCAAGAAATGGGTCTGGCTCGAGGACGTGGCCAAGGAAGGCAAGCAGATGAAGGGCGACTTCCTGCTGCGCCTCGGCGTCGACGGCGTGGCCGGCGGCGTCGTCGACCCCGACGCGGGCAGCCAGTCCGACGCGGGCGGCCAGGTCGACACCTCGTCGCCGCCCGACGCCGCGCCGGTGGCCAAGCCGGTCGTGCTCTTCGTCTCGCCGGCCGCGCTCGAGGAGGGCAAGCTCGCCGAGCTCGAGGTCGTCGGCGAGAACTTCCTCGCCGGGGCCAAGGTCTCGATCGGCGCGACCGATCTGCCCGTGTCGAGCGTCTCGGCCAGCAAGATCGTCGCCACGGTCAAGCCGACGCTCGCGCCCGGCGTCTACCCGGTCGTGGTCGAGAACCCGAACGGGCAGGTCGGTTACAAGGACGCGGCGTTCACGGTGACGGCCAAGCCCGCGCCCGACATCGCCAGCGAGGATACGGCCCCCGTCGACGCCGGTGTCGACAGCGGCGCCGTCGACCCGGGCCCGCTGACGCTCGATCTGGTCAAGCCCGAGTGCCTGTCGGCGACGATGGACACCCAGGTCACGATCTTCGGCACCGGATTTGTCGAGGGCATGACCTTCGAGCTCGGTGGCGTCGCGCTGCTTGCCGTCAACATCGAGACGCCGAGCAAGGCGACCGCCCTGGCGCCGAAGGGCCTGCCCGTCGGCTTCTCGTCGCTCGTCGCCACGCGCAACGGCAAGAGCGCCTCGCTCGCCAATGCCGTCGAGGTCGGCTGTGGCGCGGCACCTGCCGCACGCGACGCTGGCTGCAGCGCCGTCGCGCCGGCGTCGCCCGCGTCGCTGGCGGGCTTGCTCGTCGCGGCGCTGGCGGCGATGCTGCTGCTCTGGCGCCGCCGTTCCGAGGCCTGACGTCCCGCGCTCCGCGGCGCGTGCAGGGTTCGCCGCGGCCCGGCCGATGGGGGACGCATGACCGCAGCGACGCATCCGAAGGGCTGGGCCACCGCGCCCGACCAGCAAGCGACAGGCTATCCGCCCGGCGTGCCGTACATCATCGGCAACGAAGGCTGCGAGCGCTTCAGCTTCTACGGCATGAAGTCGATCCTGCAGGTCCACCTGACGGCGCTCTACGTCGCGGGCAACCTCGCGCAGGACATGAGCGAGAGCCACGCCCAGGAGATGGTCCACCTCTTCATCGCCGGCGTGTACGCCTTCCCGATGATCGGCGCGATCCTGGCCGACCGGCTCTGGGGCAAGTACAACACGATCTTCTGGCTCAGCATGGTCTACTGCGCCGGCCACGCGGTGCTCGCGGTCGGCGAGGACTCGCTGATGGGCATGGCCCTGGGCCTGGGCCTCATCGCCATCGGCTCGGGCGGCATCAAGCCGTGCGTCAGCGCCAACGTCGGCGACCAATTCGGCGCCGGCAACTGGCACCTGGTCACCAAGATCTTCCAAGCCTTCTACTTCATCATCAACTTCGGTTCGTTCTTCGCGACGCTCGCGATCCCGTGGCTCAAGGTCACCTACGGCACCAGCGTCGCCTTCGGCGTGCCCGGCGTGCTCATGTTCATCGCCACGGTGATGTTCTGGGCCGGGCGCGACAAGTTCGTCCACGTGCCGCCGCGTCCGGGCGGCAAGATCGGCCTGTACGACTTCCTCTCGTCGTCGACGCTGTTCCTGGGGCTGATCGGTCTGCCGCTCTTCTTCACGGACATCCTGCCCGGCTGGGCCTTCGTCGCGGGCGTCGTCACGCTCACCGCCGTCGGCTATGCGTTGTTCTCGGCGCGGCAGCGGCTACAGGCCGACGACGGCTTCCTGGCCTGCACCATCGAGGCGTTGCGGGACGTCTCGAGCGGCGAAGCGCGCCGGGCGGCTGCGGCGGCGCCGGCCGATGCGCCCGACATCGCGCGCAGTCGGCTGTTCGCTGCGGTCGCGGCGCGCCGCGGCGTCGAGATCGCAGACGGGCCGGCGGCGGTGCTGCGCATCGTCAGCGTCTTCTTCCTGGTCTCGGTGTTCTGGGCGCTCTTCGATCAGCACAGCAGCTCGTGGATCCGCCAGGCCCAGCGCATGGACCTGCACGTCACGCTACCCTGGGGCGGCGAGCGCGACCTGCTGCCGTCGCAGATCCCGAGCCTGAACCCCCTGATGGTGATGGCGCTGATCCCGTTCAACAACTTCGTCATCTACCCGCTGATCGGCAAGCTCGGCGTCGTCGTCACGCCGCTGCGCAAGATGACGGTCGGCATGCTGATGGCCGCGGCGGCCTTCGCCATCGTCGCGCTGCTGCAGGAGCGCATCGACCTGCTCGCCCTCAGCGGCGAGAAGCTCTCGGTCGCGTGGCATATCCTGCCGTACCTGGTGATGACGCAGGCCGAGGTCATGGTCTCGGTCACGGGCCTCGAGTTCGCCTACACCCAGGCGCCGACGCGCATGAAGTCGACGATCATGGGCTTCTGGCTGCTGACCGTCGCGTTCGGCAGCAAGCTCGTGATCCTGGTGACGCAGCTGCCGGATATGCCGATGGCGACGTTCTTCTGGGTCTTCGCCGGGCTGATGGCCGCCGCCGCGGTGCTCTTTGGCCTGCGCGCGTCGTTCTACACCTACCGCGACTACGCGCAGAAGAGCTGACGCCGAGCCGAGGCCGGCGTCACGCGGCGAGCTGATCGCGCTCAGGCCACGGCGCCGCCAAACGCGTCGTCGTCGCCGCCGCCGAGGATCTCTTCTTCGAGGCCCTCGATGCGCAGGCTCAACTCCTCCCACTTCGCCATCGCGTCGTGCACCTGGCGTTGCAGCCTGCCTTGCTCCTCCGAGAGCGTGCGCACGCGCTCGCCGTCGTCGTAGAGCGTCGGATCGAGCTGCAGCAGCGTGATCTCGGCCAGGCGGGCCTCGGCGCGCTCGATCTCGGCCTCCAGCGTCGCCACGCGGTCCTTGAGCGGCTTGACCCGGGTCGCCAGCGCGGCGCGCCGGTCCGCCTCGGCGCGCTTGCGGGCGCGGGCCTGGTCGCGGGTCTCGCTGCTGGCGGCCTTGTCGTCGCCGGTGTCGTCGCCGCGGGCCGAGAGGTCCTCGCCGCGCAGGATGGCGTCGATCAGCTTCGGATCGCCGCCGGACTTGCGGTAGAGGTAGGCGTCGTAGTCGCCCTCGAACCAGGTCACGCGGCCGCCGGGCAGGATCTCGACGACGTGGGTGGCCACCGCGTTGATGAACGCGCGATCGTGGCTCACGAGCACGACGGTGCCGTCGTAGTTCTGCAGCGCGTCTTCGAGCACCTCGCGCGAGAGCAGGTCGAGGTGGTTGGTCGGCTCGTCGAGCAGCAGCGTGTTCGGCGCGCGCAGGACCATGCGGGCGAGCGCAAGGCGCGCTTTCTCGCCGCCCGAGAGCACGGCGACCTTCTTCTCGACCGTCCGGCCGCGGAACAAGAAGGCGCCAAGCACGTCGCGGACCTTGTTCGCGGTCTGGTCGCTGGCGGCGCGCTGGGCCTCGGTCAGCACCTGCGAGGCGGCGTCGAGGCTCTCGAGCTGGTGCTGGGCGTAATGCTCGATGCGCACCTGATGGCCCAGGATCACCTCGCCCTCGGTCGGCTGGATGACGCCGGCCAGCAGCTTGAGCAGCGTCGATTTGCCGGCGCCATTCGGCCCGACCAGGGCGACGCGCATGCCGCGCCAGATCGTCAGGTCGATGCCGCTGTAGACGCGGTTGTCGCCGTAGGTCTTGCCGACGCCCTGCAGGCGCAAGATCTCCTTGCCGGTGCGGCCCGCCGAGGGGAAGCGGAAGCCGATCGACGCGACCTGGTCGTCGAGGTCGACCGCTTCGAGCCTGGCCAGCTGCTTCAGGCGCGACTGCGCTTGCTTGGCCTTGGACGCCTTGGCGCGAAAGCGGTCGACGAAGCTCTGCAGGTGGGCGCGGCGGCGGTCGACGCGCGCGGCGGCGGCCTGCTGTTGTTCGCCACGCATCTCGCGGGCTTGGAGGTAGTCCTCCCAGCCGCCCTGCGATTCGACGACGCCGCGGCGCGAGAGCTCGGCGATGACGTCCGGCACGCGGTCGAGGAAGGCGCGGTCGTGGCTGACGACGATGACCGAGCCGGGGTAGTTCTCGAGGAAGCTCTCGAACCAGGACAGCGCTTCGAGATCGAGGTGGTTGGTCGGCTCGTCGAGCAGCAACACGTCGTACTTGGCCAGCAACAGCCGGCACAGCGCCACGCGCATCCGCCAGCCGCCCGAGAGGGCGTTGGGCGGCCCCGCGATCATGTCCGGGTCGAAGCCGAGGCCGCCCATCATCCGGGTCGCTTCGTCGACGAGGCCTTCGCCGCCGGCGGTGTCGAAGTGGTCGGTCAGGATGCCGAGCTGGCGCATCGCCTGCGAACTGGCCGCGAACGCGGGATCGTCGGCCATGCGCTGCTGCAGCGCCGCGAGCTCTGCGCGCGCTCGGGTCCAGCCGTCGATGCCGAGCAGCACCGCCTCCAGCGCCGACGATCCGGGCAGCTCGCCGATCTCCTGCACCAGGTAGCCGACGCGCACGCCGCGCGGCACGACGACGCTGCCGCCGTCCGGTTGCAGCTCGCCCGACATGATGCGCAGCAGCGTCGATTTGCCGGCGCCGTTCGGCCCGACGAGGCCGTAGCGGGTGTTGGGGCGGATCAGCCAGTTGAGCCCGTCAAAGAGCTGCTGCGGGCCGAATTGTTTGGCGACGGATTGGAGGGTGATCACGGCAGTGCGGTCGGGCTGGCGCTTGTGCGCGGGTGTTTCGGGCAGACGATGAGCCAGTCGTTCGCGCTCGGGAACTCGCGGTACGACGCGCCGCCATAGTACGCCGCTTCGGCGTCGCTGCCCATCTCCTCTGCGCTGGCGCCGGCCCACGGGCGTCGCATCATGCTGCAGGTCGGCTTGCTGTCGTGGCTGGGGATCGGGTTGATCAGGCCCTGCGTCGGCAGCGCCGCGCCCCACGCGATCTTGTCCGCGGCGATGTCGCCCCAGGCGAAGGGTTTGCCGTTGCTGCGCACCAGGCGCAGGGCGCCGGACAACGAGTTGAAGCCCCAGGGCTTCTCGCTGATCAGGTCCGGCTTCGGCAGCGACGGGTCGTACTTGCTGCCGACGATGAGCAAGAAGCCGCCGGCGTCGATGTAGGTGCCCTGGCATTGGCTGTTGCTGGTGCAGCTGCCGAGCGTGACGCCCTCGCAGTGGCAGGTCTCGCCCGAGACGCATTGCGTGTTCTTGGCGTTCACGCAGATGCCGGTCGGGAAGTACTGCGTCACCGTCGTCCAGCTGTTGAACGCGGGCGTCCAGACCTGGATCGCCATGCCGCCGACGCTGACCGGGGCCTTGCCGGGGTTGTAGATGACGATGTGCTCGTTCTCGGTGGCGCCGACCGTCGGGTTGGTCAGCGCCGGGCCGATGACCGAGACCTCGGCGAAGACGACGCTCATGTCGCACGCGCCGGTCTTGACGTTGCAGACCGCGCCCATCTCGCACAGGCCGTTGCAGGACGGGTCGACGCAGGCCTCGTTGTTGCGGTTGTAGTTGCAGACCGAGCCGCTGGCGCAGCTGCCGCCGCAGGCCGGGCCGTAGTCGCCGGAGTGGAAGCTGTGCGGCGACGGTGTCAGGACGATCACCCAGTCCGTGGCGTCGTTGTTGGTGTCGAGGGCGTTGCCGCCGATGCGGTCCTTGCCGCCGACGTTCATCGACGGGCCGTTGCTCTGGGCGTTGGCCTTGCGCGCCATCGACAGGCCGGCCGAGATGCCGCCACCCACCGGCAACGGCGAGCTGTTGGCGGTCTTGCTCAGGCCCCAGCCGAACCGGTCCAGCTCCAGGCCGCTCGCCGGATCGCGCAGGCGCACGGTGCCGCCCTTGGCCTCGATGGCGATGGTGCCGACTGCGTCGACGCCGCCGCCGCGCTTGGCGAAGGCCTTGGTCCCGACCAGCCAGTACGCGCCGGGCTGCAACACCGTCTTGGCCGGCACTTGCGCCACCATCGGCTGCCAGGCCAGGGTCGACGACTCCTCGGCGGGCTTGGTCTCGACGACGTAGCCGCTGATGTCGGCCGCCACCTTGCTGCCGTTGTGGATCTCGATGAAGCGGGCCTCCGGATCGTCGCTGGTCGCGAGCAGGACCTCCGAGATCACGACGCGGCCGCCGCTGGCGAGGATGCAGCCGCCCAGGCCGACGCTGCAGCTCAGGCCGCCGCCGCAGCCCTGCAGGCAGGTCGAGTCGGTGACGCAGCTGTCGGCCCCGACGCCCTTGTAGTCGCAGACCTTGCCGCCGCTGCAGGTGCCATTGCAGGCCGGCTCGTACTGGCCCTTGCCCTGGGGCTCGGGCGTCATCCGCACAACGAAATCCGCAGCGTTGTCGCCGGAGTCGTGGCCGTTGCCCGCGAGCCAGAGCGCGCCGCCCGTGCTCATCTGCTCGGCGGTCGCGGTCGACTCCGAGCGCCGCTCGATCGATCGCGCCGAGAACCAGCTCGGCACGGCCTTGCCCTCGACGGGGGCGGCGTCGCCCCAGGCCACGGCGTCGTGGATCAGCGTGTGGGCGGCGTCGAACAGGCGGATCTGGCCGCGTTCCCGGGTCAATTGCAGCGTGGCCTCCTGCACGTCGGTCGCGATGCCGCGCACGGTCGTCAGCTTGGCGCCGACCAGCAGGTAGCCGCCCGGCAGCATCTTGACCCCAGAGGCGAAGGTCACGATGGCCTTCCAATCCTTGGGGTTGGTCGAGGCCGCGGGGCGCGTCTGCAGCTCGTAGCCGCCGAGGTCGGCGACCGCGTCGAGGCTGTTGTAGAGCTCGATGAAGTCGTCGCCGTTGTCGACCGGATCGCCGACGTAGAGCTCAGAGATGACGATGTGCTTGCCGGTCTTGAAGGCGCACGACTGCGAACCGGCGGTCTCGGCACAGGCCGCGAACGGGCCGCAGTCGCCGGTGCTGGGCGTGAAGGTGCAGCCCGTCTTGGTGTCGCAGCCGTCCTTGGTGCAGACGTTGTTGTCGTCGCAGACCGTCGGCACGCCGCTGCAGACCGTGCCGACGCAGACGTCCTTGTCGGTGCAGGCGTCGTTGTCGTTGCAGCCGCCGGTGTGCGGCTTGTGCGTGCAGCCGATCTTGGCGTCGCAGAGGTCGACGGTGCAGGCGTTGTCGTCGTTGCAGTCGGTGGTCTCGGTTCCCGCCTTGCACAGGCCGACGGCGCAGGTGTCGCCCTTGTTGCAGACGTCGAGGTTGTCGCAGGGCAGGGTGTTGGGCTTGAACGTGCAGCCGTTGGGGACCTTGGGGTCGCAGCCGTCGTCGGTGCAGATGTTGCCGTCCTTGCAGGCTTTGGGTTTGGTGCCGGGCAGGCAGGTGCCGAGCACGCCGTCGCAGGTGTCTTCGAGTGTGCAGTCGTCGCCGTCGTTGCACGGCAGGCCCTTGCCGGCCTGGTGGACGCAGCCCTTGCCGATCAGGCAGACGTCGGCGGTGCAGGGCAGCTTGTCGTCGCAGTCCTTGCCCATGCCGCCCTGGCATTTGCCGGCCTTGCACAGCTCGCCGGTGGTGCACTCGTTGGCGTCGTCGCAGGCCTTGGCCTCGAGCGCGCTGGTGCTGTAGAGGCAGCCGCCCGCGGCGGTGGGGCTGCAGGCGGTGTCGGTGCAGGGGTTGTTGTCGTTGCAAGGGTTGACCGTGCCGGTGCACTCGCCCGCGAGGCAGACGTCGCCGATGGTGCAGGGGCTGCTGTCGCTGCAGCCGCTGCCGTCCTTGGCCACGATCTGCTTGCAGACGCCGTCCTTGGCGTCGCAGCTGGTCGCGGCGCAAGGGCCGTCTGGGGTCCAGGTGCCGCCCGATTCGATGCAGCCCTTCGACGTCGTCTCGGTCGCGATCGTGCAGCTGCCGTTGCCGCAGACCACGGCCTTGGCCGGGTCGAAGATGCAGTGCTGCGCCTGCTTGTTGCAGGCCCAGCCACCCTTGCATTGGTTGGTCTTGTTCAGGTCGGCGCAGTCGGCGTCGGCGGCACAGCTGCACGCGTCCTTGCCTGCGACGCAGCTGCCGCTGGCGCAGGTATCGCCCTGGCTGCAGATGTCGCCATCGTCGCAGGGCGCGGTGTTGGGCGAGTAGACGCAGCCGAAGATGAAGTGGCATTCGTCGTCGGTGCAGACGTTGCCGTCGTCACAGCTCGCCGCTGGCCCCGGGCTGCACGAGCCGGTCTCGCAGATGTCGTTGGCCGTACACGGGTTGTTGTCGTCACACGGCGTGCCCTTGGCGGCGGGGATCGCCTTGCACGCGCCGTCCTTGGGGTCGCAGGCGACCGGGGCGCAGATGGCGCTCGCCGACGGGGCGCACGAGACCACGGTCGCGGGGTCGATCTTGCACTTGCCGATGCCCGTGTCGCAGACGAGCTTGCCGAGGCAGAGGTTGGCCCCAGCATCGGCCTTGCAGTCGCTGTCGGCCTTGCAGTCGACGATCGGCGTGCCGAGGCAGCTGCCGTTGACGCAGGCGTCGCCGGCGCTGGCCGGGTCGCCGTCGTCGCAGGGCGACTCGATCGGCTTGTGCGTGCATCCGGTCTTGGCGTCGCAGGCGTCGGCGGTGCAGGTGTTGGCGTCGTCGCACGGCACGGCCTTGCCGCCGCAGGCGCCGCCTTTGCAGGTGTCGGCGACGGTGCAGGCGCTGGCGTCATCGCAGGCCGAGAGATCCGGCTTGTCCTTGGCGACGCAGAAGCCGAGCTTGGGATCGCAGGTCGCCGTGCGGCACGGGCCGTTGCCGAGCCAGCTGCCCTTCTTGCCGTCGCAGGCGCCCTTGTCGGCGATGCCCTGGCCAATGCAGAGCGCGCCGGCGAGCTGGCCGCCCGCGTCGGTGCAGGCCTTGGGCTCCTTGGCCGGCAGCACGCAGACGCCGGCGGCGCAGACGATGGCCGACTTCTCCTTGCCGACGCATGCGTTGTTGACGCAAGCCATGGTGCCGTTGCACGGGTTGCCGTCGTCGTAGCCGGCGCAGTCGGCGTCCTTGTCGCATTGGCAGGCGTTGAGGCCCGGCTTGCAGCTGCCGAGGCCGCAGACATCGCCCGTGGTGCAGGCGTTGCCATCGCTGCAGGGCGTGTTGCTCAGCGCTTTGTGGGTGCAGCCCTTGGCCGGATCGCAGCCGTCCAGCGTGCAGGCCTCGCCGTCGTCGCAGTTGCTCGCCAGGCCGACGCAGGCGCCCTGGACGCATTGGTCGCCGATGGTGCAGGCGTCGCCGTCCTCGCAGGCTCCACCGGTCGTGGCCAGGCCGAGGCATTTGCCCGTGACGCAGAGGAACGACTTGACGCAGGGCTCGGCCAACGCGCTGCAGTCGCTCGGCTTGCTGCACTTGCCCAGGGTGATCTTGCAGTCGACGTCGCATTTCTTGCCGAGCTTGCCGTTGTCGGCGCCGAGGTCGCATTCCTCCTGGTCGGTGTTGACCTTGCCGTCGCCGCAGCTCGGCGCGGCGCACGCGGCCTTGTCGCCGACGACGACGCAGCTCTTGGCGTCCTTGGCGCAGTCGGTGCCGCCCGGCAGCGGCGCGCTGCCCGCGTCGTTGCAGGTCGTCAGCACGTCGCCGGCGCAGACGTCGCTGCCGGGTTCGCAGAGCTTGGCGACGCAGGCCGCCTTGCCATCGGTGCCGGGGTCGCAGACCTCGTTGGCGCCGCAGTCCAGCGTCTTGGCCTCGGCGGTGCCGCCGACGTTGCAGCTGTAGACGGCGTTGCCCTTGCAGAAGTCCTGGCCGGCCGGGCAGACCTTGATCGGCGTGCAGCCGTCCTTGACGCATTCCTGGCCGGTGGGGCAGGCGACGTGGCCCTGGTAGCCGTTGCCGAGGGCGTTGCAGGTCGCGAACTTGCCCTCGTCGCAGGCCGGCACGCCGGGTTGGCATTGGATGCCCGTGTCCTCGATCTCGAAGCCGATATCGCTGGCGCCGTCCTCGGTGTCGACGGCGACGTCCGACACCTCGCCGTCGTCGGCTGTCTCGCTGCCCGTGTCCGGCTTGCTGGTGTCGAGGCTGATGTCGGGCTTGCTCGTGTCGATCGGGGCCTCGGTGTCGAGCTCCTCGGTGTCCTCGTCGTCGACGATCGCGGTGTCCTCGTCGGGCTTGGTGACGAGGCCGCAGCCACCGAGCGCCACCACGTGCGCGAGCGCGAGCGCGAGGCCGAGCCCGAGCCCGTGCAGCGGGCGTCCGGCGCAGAAACTTCGCGCGGCGAGGCGGCGCGGCGGTGGCGGCAAGATTCGGCGCATGGAGGCTCCAACGTCGCGGCTGCGTCAGCCGAGGACCTTGGGGCCAGGGTAGCCGCTCAGCGCGGTCCAGGCAAAGCCGACGCCTCGGGCCGGCTCATCCCAGCTCGACGCGGACGAGCGTGATGATGCGGCGCAGCGCGTGGCTGACCTCGGCGGTCGTCTTGGCCCGCACCAGCACCCAGCCCTCGCCCTCGTAGCTGCTGCTCTGGGGCGTGCCGATCGCGGGCAGGCGCGCCTCGACCACCAGCGGCCCGATCTCGCGCTGCGCCTCGTCGAGCCCGTGGATCCGCACCACGCGGCCGCCGTTGCGGCCCTGACCGCGCAGGAACGCGGCGCCGGCGGCCCACTTCTGCTCTGGCGGGTCGAAGCGCTCGAAGACCACGAGCTCGGCCCAGGCGCTGAAGAAGTCGCGCTCGAACGCCAGCGAGTTGAGCCGGATGATGTTGGCGCCCGGCGGACGCGCGGCGATCTCGTTGACCAGCACGCTGTTGTCGCGGCGGCGGAACCACTCCATGTGCGAGATGCCGGTCTGCATGCCCAGCGCCTTGAGCGCGGCGAAGCCGACCTTGCGCACCTCGGCGTAGGCGGGATCGTCGATCTCGCGCGGCAGCGTCACGGTCCACTGGATCCACGGCTGCTGCAGCACCTCCAGCGGCCGCGGCTCGTACCACGTCAGCGAGCTCCAGACCGGGGTGCCGGCGATGCTGACGACCTCGAAGCTGCGCTCGAGGCCCTGGACGAACTCCTCGACCTGCACCGGGCGCTGGGGGCTGACGCGCGCGGCCGACAGGGCGGCCTCGAGGTCGCGGTCGGTGTCGGCGCGCCAGGTGGCGACCGCACCGGCCCCTGCGGTCGGCTTGATCACCACCGGCAGCCCGACCAGGCGCACGAAGGCGCGACCCTCGTCGACGGAGTGGACGCGGGCGTGGCGGGCGACGGGCACACCAGCGGCGCCGAGGACCTCCTTCATCCGCGACTTGTCGCGGAAGTTCGTGGCGGTCTGCACGTCGTGGCCGGTGATGCCGAGCGCGACGCGCACCTGTGCCAGCGGCACCTGCAGCTGCTCCAGCGTGCCGAGCAGTCGGTGGACCGCGCCGTGCCGGCTGGCGAGCACGCGGCAGCCGTCGGCGATGCGCTGGGCGTCCATGGCGTCGTCGAGGTGGACGTGGTCGTGCAGCAGACGGCGGGTGTTGACGTCGAGCCGCTCGTAGGCGTCCTGGTGCAGCAGCGAGCAGCGCACCCCAGGCAACGCCGCGACGGCGTGGACGAAGCGGACCGTCGCCTCGAGGAAGAACGGGGCGACGAAGACGACGTGATGGCTGCTGGTCATGATGGCTCCTGCGGTTCTCGTTGCGGCGTGTGACGTCGCGTCCCCATCGCTCGGGGGCGCCGCCGACTCAGCCCTGGGGCGCCCAGTCGGCGGTCCAGCCGTCCAGGTAGGCCGGCAGGAACTTGCGCCAGGTCACCCAATCGTGATCCCACTCCTTGCCCCAGAGATCGACCCGGTTGGGGATGCCGCGTGCGCCCAGGGTGCGCGCGACCGCCCAACACTCCCACGGTGCCTCCCACCGGCCCTCGCCGCTGCCGATCACGATCATCCGCTGCCGCAGCAGGCGCAGCTGCTCGGAGTCGTCCGGCAGACCGGGGATGAAGTGCAGCGGCGAGCTGACGTGGTAGTCGAAGCTGTGTTGGCCGGACATCCAACGCGACAGGTCGTAGGTGCCCGAGAGGCAGAACGCCGTGTCGAAGAGGTCCGGGTGGCGGCAGATCGACGAGAGCGCGTTGAACGCGCCGATGCTCGCGCCGGCGACGCCGATGAGCATGTCCTCGCTGTGGCAGTCCTTGCGGATCGCCGGCACCAGCTCGTGGACGACGAAGGCGTCGAAACGGCTCTGGATCCGCGCCCGCTGCACGCCCTGCAGCGAGGGATCCAGCCACGCGCGGCCGCTGATCGAGTCGCAGGCGTAGACCTTGAGCCGGCCGGCCTGGATCAGCGGCGTCAGCACGCGGATCATCAAGAAGCGCTCGCACTCCTCGGCGTCGCCGCCTGCCGTCGGGAACAGCAGCAGCGGGCGGCCGTGGTGGCCCCAGCGCGCCACGGTGACGTCGGCGCCCAGGCGATCGGAGTGCCAGCTCGTCTTGAGCTTGACGACCTCGCTCATGCAGCTCCCCCGGCGAGGGGGGCGCGCGTCGCGGCCTTGCGATCGAGGCGGTCACGCTCGGTGCGGCGCCAGAACTGCACCAGGCCCCAGAAGTGCTCGGTGAAGCGCTCGATCTCGTGCGCCGGGAACAGCGCCGCCACCTTGTCGTGCACCAGCTGTTTGCAGGCCGGCGTGCCGAAGAACTCGTACGCGACCTCGTCGAGGTGCGAGAGGTGATCGTGGCAGAACTCGGCGAAGCGATCGGCCTCCATGCGCTCGCGGGCGATCGCCGCGTAGCCGGCCAGGCGCTCGCGGAAGGGCAGGTCCTTGCGCGCGACGGCGTAGTAGGGCTCCCAGTCGAGGGTCTTGTGCATCTTGCGCTTGGTCACGGCGTTGAAGATCGACCAACGCAGCATGTCCTTGACCAGGTCCGGCCAGTAGAAGTGCAGGCTCGTGACCTGGAAGTCCGGGCACGGGTTGGCGAAGTCGATCGGGTAGAACACGCCGTCCTTGCGCAGGCTCTCGCAGGAGTTGTGCTCCCAGCCGAAGAACGCGTTGATCGTCAGCATCTGGTCGATCAGGTAGCGGTACTCCTCGCCGTCGACGAACATGAAGTCGACGACGTAGCGGGCATGCAGCGGCGCGGTCGGGTCGTAGCGCATCAGCCGCACCTGCGGGCCGATGCCGACGGTGCGGACGAAGAGGTCGTAGTCGGTCACGGCCTTCTGCAGGTGCATGATGCGCGTGCCCGACTCGGCGTACGCTCGGCGCAGATCCTCGGGGTTCTTGATGTGCGTGACGCCGACCCAGGCGCCGCCGTCGTACGGCTTCATGAAGAACGGGTAGCCGATCTTCTCGGCGACCTGCTCGAGATCGAACAGGCGCGCATACTTGCGCAGCGTCGGCTGCATGTCCGGGTTGGCGTCGCTGTGGTCGCGCGGCGGCACCATCCAGGTGTCCGGCACCGGGAAGTCGAGCGCCATCAACGCCGCGTAGGACGTCTGCTTCTCCATCGACTGCACGGCCCACGGGTTGTTCAGGACGTAGAGGCCGTCCATGATCACGGCCTTCTTGATCCACTCGCGGCTGGTGTGGAACCAATGCGTCAGTCGGTCGATGACGACCTCGTAGCGGCAGCCCTGGCGCAGGTCGAACGGCTCGATCATCACGCGCTCGCTGTGGACGCGGACCGACTCGTCGCCGTGGGGGATCTGCAGGTTCAGGTTGCCGAGGATCTGCTCGTAGGCGCCCGGCCAGCAGATATCCGCGCCGAGCGACAGGCCGATCAGGCGACTCGTCTCGCGCAGGGGCAGCTGGGCCGAGCCGCTCGCGCTCGCAGCCGTCGCCGCTTTCTTGCTGGCGGCCTTGGCCTTGGGGGTGGTCGCGGCGGCGGTCTTGGTCGCTGCGGTCTTGCTGGCTGTCTTGGAAGTGCCGGATGCCAAGGGGTCCTCCGAAAGGTGGTGACGGCGCGGTGGGCGCGTGGCACCACCGTTCTACACCACCGCCAGCGGGCCTGGAATGGCCCCCCCAGCGCAATTTTCGGCGGTCTCCGGCCGTTGTGGGCGACCGGCAGCCCGGCTACTCGTAGAGCATCCAGAGCGGCCCGGGGAAGAGCCACGACAGCGCCTCTTGCAGACGGTCGCGCCAGTTCTCCCAGTTGTGGCCGTCGCGCGCCTCGGTGTAGCGCGTCTCGACGCCCATGCGCTGCAGGAACGGCACCATCGAGCGGTTCTCGTAGATCAGCGACTCGTACTGGCCGCAGCTGATGTAGGCGCGCTCGATCGGCCGGCCCGGGTTCTCGCGGAAGGCGTTGACGAAGCGCACCACCGGGTCGAAGACCGGCCCGCGCTTGTGCTGGCCGATGTCGGTGAAGGCGAAGCTGCCGGACTGCAGCAGGGCGCCGCCGAACACGCCGGGGTAGCGCCACGCGACCGAGAGCGACGCGACGCCACCGAAGCTCGCGCCCATCAGCACCCGGGCCGCCGCGTCGCCCCAGATCGGGTAGCGGCTCTCCATGAAGGGCAACACCGTCTCGGCGATGAACGCGGTGTGGCGGTCGTCGTTCGGGTACTCGACCAGGCGATCGACCGGATGGGTCAGGGCGACGACCAGGGGCTGGACCTCGCCGCGGTGGATCAGGTTGTCGAGCACGGCCTTGAGCGAGGCGAAGCGCAGGTAGTCGCCGCCGTCGTGGACGATCAGGAGCGGGTAGCGCCGTGATTGGCGAAAGCGCGCCGGCAGGTAGACCGAGATCCGGCGCCGATCGCCGAAGGGCGTGGTCTCGAGCCAATGGTCCTCGATGGTGCCGGGGCGGGCCTCGGGGTCCTCGTCGACCCAATCCGGCACGACGTAGCCTTCGGTGGCGCAGACCGAGTTGGCGCCGAAGGGATCGGTCGCCATGCGCGGGTTGAAGGCGTCGCGGACCCAGCGGTGGTTGCCGTGGTGCACCACGTCGATCTTGTATTCGATCCGCGAGTTGCGCGGCAGCTCCAGGCTGCAATGCCAGAGATCGGTCGAGGGGATGCGCCGGAACGAGTTCTCGGCCTCGAGGCCAAAGACGAAGTGGCGCAGGTACACGGCGTCGGCGTGGCCGCGCCAGACGAACGTGACCTGACCGCCGTCGACCAGCGGGAACTCGTTCTCGGCGAGGATCGCGTCGATCCGCTCGCGGGTGACGCGGCCGCGTCCCAGGAGCTTGCGCAGCGCCGGACTCATGCCGCACCTCCGACCGGCGCGGCGGCGCCGGTGACCTCGACCATGGCGCTGTCGGCGCCCTCGCTGGCTCCGGCGTAGCCGTCGCGCCAGTTGCAGACACGACCCGAGGCGCAGAGCGTGCGGGCCTCCTCACCGTCGATCGGCGTCGCGGGATCGGCCGCGTCGGTGTCGAACGCGAGCCAGGCGTGCTCGTCGAGCGCGACGGTGCGATCCGGCGCAAGCCGCCGCGCCATCAGCGCCACGCGCACCGCATCCTGCAGCAGCAGGCGGCGCTTGGCGTGGGGCAGGGCGACCACCCCGGGCACCAGGCCCAGGCCGTGCTCATAGACCTCGGCGTTGCCGGCGCCCTGCGGTGGCCGGTCGTGGAAGAGCACGATGCGCTTGCACAGGGCCATGGCGCCGGCCGACCAGGCCAGCACGTCCTTGCGCGCGATCGCCTCGGCGATGCCGAAGATCCGCAGCCGGTTGAGCAGCACGCCGACGTGGCCGCCCGCGATCGCGACGACCTCGACGTCGGCCAGCGCCTCGGCGATCTCGTCGCGATGCTTGCGCAGCGCGCTGTGGTTTTCGGGACGGATGCGCTCGTGCCACTCGGCGTGGATCGCGGCGACGCGGCGCAGGTGGTGGGCGTCGAGCTCGCGCACCGAGGCGACGGCCGACGCACGCTCTTCGTCCATCAGGCTCGCCGGCCCGGGCGCCGGCAGCAGCTCGCGTGCCCCGGCCATGACGTGGCGCAGGCGGCCGTCGTAGACGTCCTCGAGCGCGCGCAGCTGGTCCTGGCGCTCGCGATGCGCGGCAAAAAGCCCGGGATCCTGCTGCGACAGCGCGTCCCAGCGGGCGTAGAGGTTCAGGTTGATCGCGGGCAGGCCCAAGGCCTCGCGCAGCGTCTCATCCTCGGGCTCGCGTTCCTGCCAGCCCGCCGAGATCACGGCGGCGCGGCCCGTGATTCCACGCCTTCGCGCGACGTCGCCGACGGTCGGGGCCAGCCGCTGCGGCCCCAAGAGCACCACCTGCCTCATCGAACGCTCCTGTGCACGGGTTGGCGACGTTGCCCCCTGGACGGCGGGGCCGCAGCGGTGCGACTCTGCGCTACGGATCGCAGCTTGAGGAGTCGACCATGCATGTGCTCTTCGTCGCCCCGGAGTTTCCCCACTACCAACGCGAGTTCGTCCGCGGCCTGAAGCAAGCGGGCGCCTATATCACCGGCATCGGTGAGCGCCCGCTCGAGTGGCTCGACGGCGACCTGCGCTCGTGGCTCGACGGCTACGAGCGCGTCGGCTCGGTCTGCCACGAGGGCGAGCTGCTCGCGGCCGTGCGCCGCTGCCAGCAGCGCGGCTGGGTCGACCGCCTCGAGTCGACGATCGAGGCCCATATCATGCCGGTCGCGCGCGTCCGCGAAGCGTCGTCGATCCCTGGCCTGTCGGCCAAGGCGGCGTGGCTGTGTCGCGACAAGCCGGCGATGAAGGACTACCTGCGCCAAGCGGGGATCTCCTGCGCACGCTCGACCGCCGCGGATACGCCCGCCGAGGTGCGGGCCTTCGCGGCCGAGGTCGGCTACCCGCTGATCCTCAAACCGCGGGCGGGTGCGGGAGCGGACGGTACCACGCGCGTCGACAACGACAAGCAACTGGAGGCGGCAATCCGCTCCAGCGGCATGGAGCGCGGCGCGTCGATCGCGGTCGAGGAGTTCATCGAGGGCCACGAGGGCTTCTACGACACCCTCACCGTGCGCGGCGAGGTCGTCTACGAGTTCGTCAGCCACTACTACCCCAACGTGCTCGAGGCGATGCGTCACCGCGAGGTCTCGCCGATGATCGTGCACACCAACCGCAGCGATCTCGACGGCTACGCCGAGCTGCGCGCGATGGGCAAGCGCGTGGTCGAGGTGCTCGGACTCGGCACGACGGCGACGCACATGGAGTGGTTCTTCGGCCCCAAGGGCCTGAAGTTCAGCGAGATCGGCGCCCGCCCGCCCGGCGTCGGCCAGTGGGACGTCTACGCCGCCGCCAACGACATCGACATCTACCGCGAGTGGGCCAACGCCATCGTGCACGGCCGCGTCTCGCGAATGCCCTCGCGCCGCTACGCCGCCGGCATCGTCGCGCTGCGCCCCGAGCGTGACGGCACCATCCGCGGCTACGACGGCCTCGACGCGGCGCGCGAGCTGCTCGGTTCGGGGCTGATCGACTTCCACCTGCCGCCCGTCGGCTCGCCTGCGCGGCCGATCGAGGGGGGCTACATGGCCAACGCCTGGGTTCGCGCCCGGCACCCCGACTACGACGAGCTGCGCCGCCAGCTCACGCGCGTCGGCCAGCTGATCCGCGTGCGCGCGGGTTAGGAACAGTTGTCGAGGAGCTGGATGCGATCGTCTCTTCCCTTCGGGGCGTCCGCGAGATCGCGGGCCTGTGGCTTCGGCCCGGACCGATGCCCCAACGAGCGGCCGATGACGTGGGTCCGGGCGCTGCTGGCGGTTGCGCACGTCGCGCTCGCGGCCTGCGGCAGCACTGTCGGCAGCGGCGGCAGCGCGGCGCCCATCATCTGCGGCGACGCTGTCTGCGACGACGGCAACCCGTGCACCACCGACCTCTGCGCCGACGGCAAGACCTGCAGCTACCTCGCCAACAACCTGCCTTGTGACGACGGCGACTTCTGCACGACGGGCGACCGGTGCGACGCCAGCGCCTGCGTCCCGGGCACCGCCGTCGCGGGCTGCGTCGGTGGCAACGACGCGACCGGCCAGGACGGCCAGGCGCACGATGGCAGCGCCGCCGACGGCACGGTGGCCGACCAGGACGCCGCGCCCGACGCCGGGGACGACGCGGACGCGAGCGACGTGCCGGTCGATGCCGTCGATCCCGGCGACGCTGGGGCCGATGACGCCGTGCCGAGCGACACGCTCGCAGGCGACGGCGTCGCGAGCGACGCGCTGGACGATGCGCAGGACGCTGGCGCGACGGACACGATGGTCGCCGACAGCGTCGCCCCGGACAGCGTCGCCCCGGACAGCGTCGCCCCGGACAGCGTCGCCCCGGACAGCGTCG
>CAZPHC010000007.1:0-23454 GCA_964586155.1 uncultured Enterobacteriaceae bacterium
CGACATGTGGCAAGGAGTGGCGATCGGCGCCGGCGTCGCGTTCCTCGCGCTACGGATCTGGGAGATCTACGACGTCTGGGCCGGTCCGTCGCAGTGGAACGACGCCTATCGCCGCGCCCGGGATCGCGCCGGTCCGGGTCCGCTGCAGTTCTCGTTCAGCGTCGTGCCGACCCAGGGCGGCGGCTCGATGTTCGGCCAACTGCGGTTCTGACCATGGACGATCTGCGCGTCAGCCCTGCCCTGACCGTGCCTGGCGCCGCCTTGAGCTGGACCGCCGCGCGCGCCGAGGGCCCAGGCGGCCAACACGTCAACAAGACGTCGAGCAAGGTCGAGCTGCGCTGTCAGCTCGCCGCCGCCGAGATCCGCCCGGCCGTGCTCGCACGCCTGCACGCGGCGAAGCCCTCGTGGTTCGTCGGCGACGGCGAGCTGCTCGTGGTCTCGCAAAAGACGCGCAGCCAGGGCCGCAACCTGGCGGACGCGCTCGAACGGCTGGCCGAGGCGCTGCGCGAGGCGTTGGTGCCGCCGACGCCGCGACGGCCGACCAAGCCGACCTATGGATCGCAGCTACGGCGGCTCGACGGCAAGCGCCGCGACGGCGAGAAGAAGCGGGATCGCGCCGGCGTTCGCGACGACTGAAGCCGCAACGACGCGCCGATCGCGGTGCGACGACGCGAACTCACCAGGCCATCGACTACATGTTGCGGCGGTAGCGGCCGCCGACCTCGTAGAGCGCCGCCGAGACCTGGCCGAGGCTCAAGGCCGGCACGACGTCCATGATTGCGGCGAAGACATTGTCGCCGGAGAGCACGGCGCGCTTGAGACGCTCGGCGGCGGCGGGGGCGACGTCGGCGTGGCGGGCGTGGAAATCGTCGAGACGGCGCAGCTGGTCCTCCTTCTCGTCGTCGCTCGAGCGCGCCAGCTCGATGCTGGTCGCGACCGCCTCGTCGGCCCCCGGCGCCAGGAACGTGTTGACGCCGATGATCGGCAGCTCGCCCGAGTGCTTGCGGTGCTCGTAGAGCATCGACTCCTCTTGGATCTTGCTGCGCTGGTAGGCGCGCTCCATCGCGCCGAGCACGCCGCCGCGCTCGGAGATGCGCTCGAACTCGGACAGCACGGCCTCTTCGACCAGCTCGGTGAGCTCCTCGATCAGGAACGAGCCCTGGTTCGGGTTCTCGTTGCGGGCGACGCCGAACTCGCGGTTGATCACGAGCTGGATCGCCAGGGCGCGGCGCACGCTCTCTTCGGTCGGCGTGGTCACGGCCTCGTCGTAGGCGTTGGTGTGCAGGCTGTTGCAGTTGTCGTAGATCGCGAGCAGCGCCTGCAGCGTGGTGCGGATGTCGTTGAAGGCCATCTCCTGGGCGTGCAGCGAGCGACCCGACGTCTGGACATGGTACTTCAGCATCTGCGAGCGCTCGTTGGCGCCGTAGAGGTCACGCATCGCGATCGACCAGATGCGTCGGGCGACGCGGCCGATGACGGCGTACTCGGGATCCATGCCGTTGCTGAAGAAGAAGCTGAAATTCGGCGCGAACGCGTCGATCGCCATGCCACGCGCGCGGTAGGCCTCGACCAGGGTGAAGCCGTTGGCCAGCGTGAACGCCAGCTGCGTGATCGGGTTCGCGCCGGCTTCGGCGATGTGGTAGCCGCTGATCGACACCGAGTAGAAGTTGCGCACGTCGTGCTCGACGAACCAGGCCGCGACGTCGGCCATCCGCTCCAGCGCGAACTCGGTCGAGAAGATGCAGGTGTTCTGCGCCTGATCTTCCTTGAGGATGTCGGCCTGCACCGTGCCGCGGACCTTGCGCACGGTCTCGCCGACGATGCGCTGCCAGGTCGCGTCGTCGACCATCGCGCGCAGGGCGTCGCCGTCGACGCCGCCGGCGTCGGGCTGCAAGCACTCGGCCTCGGTGATGGCGAGCGCGCCGGTCGCCCGCAGGTGCCGACGCAGCTGCTGGCGAATCGCCGCGTGGAAGTAGAACGCCAGGATCGTCGGCGCCGGACCGTTGATCGTCATCGACACCGACGTCTGCGGGCTGCAGAGGTCGAAGCCGGCGTAGAGCGCCTCCATGTCCTCGACGGTGGCGACGCTGACGCCGCTGTTGCCGACCTTGCCCCAGATGTCGGGCCGCCGCGCCGGGTTCTCGCCATAGAGCGTGACCGAGTCGAAGGCGGTCGAGAGGCGCTTGGCGTCCGCGTGCTGCGAGAGCAGGTGGAAGCGGCGGTTGGTGCGCCAGGGGCCGCCCTCGCCGGCGAACATGCGCGCTGGATCCTCGCCCTGGCGCTTGAACGGGAACACGCCGGCGGTGAAGGGGAAGTAGCCCGGCAGATGCTCGAGCATGCAGAAGCGCACGACGGCGCCCCAGGTGTCGAGGTGCGGCACGGCGACGCGGGAGATCGCCTGGCCGGCGAGGCTCTCGGTCGTGCGCTCGACGCGGATGGTCTTGCCGCGCACGTCGTAGCCGATGACGTCGGCGCGGTAGCGGGCCTCGAGCTCGGTCCAGGCGACAATCGCGGTCCGCGTATCGTCGTCGAGTCGGGCGACGCAGTCCTGGTAGGCCTGCAGCAGCTCGGCCTGCGCCGCGCCTGAGGGCACGAACCCACGCAGGTCGTCGGCGGGGGACGGGATGGCCGGGCCGCCGAGGGCGGTGAGGGCACGCGCCAAGGCCCAGGCCTGCCGCGCCAGATCGGCCTGTTGCGCCGCGCGCGCCTTGTGCCCGCGCACGGCGTCGGCGATCTCTCCGAGGTAGCCGGCGCGCCGGGGCGGCACGAGCGAGCCGCGCTCGGGCAGGCCGACCTGCAGCGCGTCAGCGTAGCGGCCGCGCCACGACCGGCCTGTGCGCGCGCCGAGCTGGTCGACCAGCGCCAGGTAGCCCGCGTTGACGCCCCGATCGTTGTGCTGGCTCGCCATCGTCGCGAACACCGGCATCTGGTCGACCGGCACCTCGAAGCGGGCGTGCGCGCGCTGCACGGCCTTGCGCACGTCGCGCAGTGCGTCGAGCGCGCCAGGCTTGTCGAACTTGTTGATCAGCACCAGATCGGCGACGTCGAGCATCTCGATCTTCTCGAGCTGGCTCTGGGCGCCGAACTCCGGGGTCATCACATAGACCGAGAGGTCCGAGAGCGCGACGATGCCGGCGTCGGCCTGGCCGATGCCCGAGGTCTCGGCGATGATCAGGTCGAAGCCAGCGCGCCGGCAGATCGCGATGGCGTCAGCGAGCGCCGCCGAGAGTTCGTTGCCCGAGCTCCGCGTGGCCAGCGAGCGCATGAACACGCGGCCGCAGTCGAGGCTGTTCATGCGGATGCGGTCGCCGAGCAACGCGCCGCCGGTGCGCTGCCGCGTCGGATCGACCGAGAGCACGGCCACGCGCATCGTCGGATGGTCCTCGACCAGGCGCCGGACCAGCTCGTCGCACAGCGAGCTCTTGCCCGCGCCGCCGGTGCCCGTCAGGCCCACCACGGGCACCGAGGCAGCGTCTGGACGCGCCGCGTCGCCGAGGCGCGCCGCCAACGCAGCCGCCCAGGCGCCGGCGTCGATCCTGCCGTCCGCGGCCGATTCGGCCAGCGTCATCGCCCGGCCGAGGCCGAGCCAATCGTCGCGGTCCAGCGTCGCCGGTAGCGACGCGACCTCCGGGGCCGCCATCGCCGCCGCCGACTCGTCGACGATGACGTCGATCATGCCCTGCAAACCCAGGCGGCGGCCGTCCTCGGGGTGGAAGATGCGGGCGACGCCGTAGGCCTCGAGCTCGGCCTTCTCCTCGGGGATGATCGTGCCGCCACCGCCGCCATAGACGCGGACATGGCCGGAGCCGCGCTCGCGCAACATGTCTACCATGTAGCGGAAGTACTCCATGTGGCCGCCCTGGTAGGAGCTGACGGCGATGGCCTGGGCGTCTTCTTGGATCGCGGCGTCGACGATGTCGCGCACCGAGCGGTTGTGGCCGAGGTGGATCACCTCGCAGCCGCTGGCCTGCAGGATCCGGCGCATGATGTGGATCGCCGCGTCGTGGCCGTCGAAGAGGCTGGCGGCGGTGACGACGCGCACCGGATGGCGGGCGCCCTGCCCGGCCGCGGACGGCGAGCGGCCGTGGGCGGCGCGGGGAGCGGTCGAAGCGGTCGCGGCGGGCATCGTGGCGGTCATGACGACTCCTGGGCAGACCGGCAGCGACGCCGGCGCGCGAGAGGATGGCGCAGTCCGCAGCGATGGAGCAAGGCTCGGCGTGACCACGCCTTGCGTGGCCCGTGGCGGCGGGCCTACCATCGGCGCGACGCGGCGTCACCACGGATCAGGGAGGGTCGATGAGCACTGCCACCGAGCGAATCGCCGGGTTCTTCCGGGGCGGGGGGCCACTGCGCTTCATCCTGCCCGGAATCGCGGCCTTCTTGCTGATCGGCAACCTCTTCTCGGGCGGCTTCGGCGTGATCGAGGTCGAGCCGGGCGAGGTGGCGGTCATCTACAACACGACCGGCATCGACCTCTTCGGTGAAGAGAAGCGCGTCGTGCACCAGCAAGGCACGATCACGTTCATGCCCTGGTTCCAGACCGTCGAGATCCTGCACGTCGAGCCGCTGGTGCTGGTGATGGAAGGCGAGAAGGACATCGACGCCAACCACGTGCGCAAGCTGACCGTTCGCGCCAACGACGGCAGCAACTTCTGGTTCAACAAGCTCGAGATCCACTACCAGGCGATCCCGGCCAAGGCCGACGTCATCCTCGAGGCGCACGGCCGCGACGACGCCTACAAGAACAACGCCTTGCGCGTCCACGCCCGCGCCGTGTTGCGTGACGAGTTCGGCCAGTACTCGTTCTTGCAGGCTGCGGACCCGTCGAGCTACGGCAAGGCCGTCACCGACGCGCGCACGGTGCTCAACGAGCGCCTGCGCCCGACCGGCATCGAGGTGACGCAGGTCATCACGCCCAAGCCCAGTTTCGCCGCCAACGTCGAGAAGGCCATCGCCGACCGCCAGAACGCCGAGCAAGAGGTGCTGGTGCTCGCCAAGCAGCGCGAGCGCCTCGACAAACAGGCGGACCGTCTGCGCCAGCAGGTCACCGAAGAGAAGAACGCCGAATACCAGGCGCTGCTCGCCCAGCTGGCCTCGGACCTGCAGCAGGCCAAGAACAAGGCCGTCTCGGTCAAGCGCGAGGCCGACAAGTACTCCATCGACCGCCTCGCCAACGGCCACGCCATCCACACCGAGAAGACCACGCGCGCCAAGGCCTCGGCCGTCGCCGCCCGCGAACGCGCCCAGGGCCTCGCGGCGCAGATCCGCGCCGTCGGTGACCAGGGCCCGGACGTGCTGAACGCCGAGATCGCGCACAACATCTTCCCGCAGCTGCAGAAGCTGCGCGCCAAGCCCTACGCCAACGCCAGCCAGCCGATCGACATCCGCCACATCAGCGCGACCGGCAACGACGATGGAGGCCAGCCATGAGTCGGCTCTTCGGCATCCAAGGCCTCTCGCTGCTCGTCATCCTCGGCTGGCTGTTGCCCAATACCCTGACGACCTACGTCGAAGCCGACGAGATCGGTGTGCGTCGCTCGCTTTTTGGCGGCATCGAGGAGCTCGACTTCCACCAGGGTCGTTGGCTCGACGTGCCGCTGGTGCACTCGTGGTATCGCCTGCCCCGGACGCTGCACTACCTGGAATTCGCCGACAACGATGACGTCGACGTGCGCACCCGCGACGGCAACCTGATCCATGTCGACCTCGCCGTCGTCTACAAGATCAAACACGACGAGGCCCACACCATCTGCCGCGAGGGCATGGCGCAGTCGTATTCGCATCGCGTGCGCTCGGCGGTCGAAGGGTTCTTGCTCAAGCACCTGGCGCAGATGTCGAACAAGGACATCACCGATCCCGATGTGCGCTCGAAGATCGCGCTCTCGGCCATCGATCCGCTCAACGAGCGCCTGGCGCAGTACCACGTCCAGGTCATCCCCGAGGGCGTGGTGATCCGCGCCATCAGCTTCGACGGCCCCTACGAGGATCGCCTGCAGGCCAAGCAGTTCTTCGCCGTCCAGGCCGAGCTCGACGTGGCCGAGCAGCGTCGCTCCGAGGCCAAGCAGGCCACCGACACCGTGCAGAAAGGCATCGACAAGGTCGTCGCGATCGAGCGCGAGGCGTGGAACGAGCGCATCGAGCTCGCCCGCCGCGCCACCGAGACCGAGATCGCCCACGTCGACGGCGACGTGCTCGAATACGATCGCCGCGTCCGCGCCGAGGCCGACGCCGAGTACGACCGGCTGGTCGCCGAGGGCGAGCGCGCCCAGCTCGAGGCCGCCGCGCTGGGCGAGCGGCTGCGCGCCGAGGCGCTGACGACCAAGGCGGGCCGGATCTACGCGGCGATCGAGGCCGTGCGCGCGTTCAAGCTGGGCGATTTCGAGCTCAACAGCCTGGATCCGGCGTTCCTGCAGCGATTCGGCTCGATGGCGAGCTGGCGCAAATTCTTCGGCGGCGAGTAGCCGCCACCCGGGAGCCTGCACGTGCTGGTGCGCATCCTCGAGCTCATCGCGCTGGTGGCCATCGCCACCTTCGCCTTCCAGCTGCTGCGGCCGCACCCGCTGCGCCGGCTGCCGTGGCGCTGGCGGGCGCTGGCGCTGCGCGACGCCCAGATGGGGCGGGCGCTGCAGCTGCGGCGCAGCATGGTGCGGCTGCTGCTGCAAGGCCGGGCCCAAGACGCCGTGGGCATGATGGCCGACTTCGACCGCGTGCTCTCGTCGATGGCAGCGGCGATCGAGGCACGCAGCGCGGTCGCCGGCCTGCCGGCGGCGGCGCGCGGCGACCACGCCGACCAGACGCAGCGCTCGATCCACGAGGCGATGGGCTGGCTCGAGGCTGCGCACGGCCACCTGGTCGACATCGCCCGGGCCGAGATCGACGCCGCGGTCGGCGAGGTCCGTGCCCGCCTGCTCGATCACACCGAGTCGCTGCGGCTGGAGCTCGAGGCGCGGCGCGAGGTCGAGTCGATGCTGGCGCGCGGCGAGGGTCGCAGCGCGGCCGCCGAGACGACCGCGCCCGCGAGGACAGACGACACAGATATCAACTAGACGTTTATCTATCCAAGCCGGCACACGGCCCGGCTGGCGCCGCGCGACGGCCCCACCAACCGCGCAGAGCAGGCGCCGAGGATGCAAGGACATGCGCATCGCCTTTGGCCGAATCGCCCAGGAATCCAACGCGCTCTCGCCCGTGGTCACGACCATGGAGGACTTCGAGCGCACCCACTTGCTGCAAGGCGCCGAGCTGCTCGCGGCCTGCCAGCCGGACGGTTTTGAGGCCAAGGGCTTCTTGCGCGACGCGGAGCTGTCGGGCTTCGTCCGCGCCGCCAAGGAGGCAGGTGACGTCGAGGCCGTGCCGTTGATCTCGGCCTGGACCGTACCCGGCGGACCGATCGAGCGGGCGACGCTCGACGCGCTGATCGGCCGCCTGATCGAGGCCTTGCGCGCCGCCGGCAGCGTCGACGCGGTCATGCTCTCGCTGCACGGCGCGATGGCCGCCGTCGACAGCCGCGAGCCCGAGTCCGAGATCCTCGCGGCGGTGCGCGAGGCGGTGGGCCCCAAGGTGCGCATCGGCGTCTCGTTGGACCTGCACGCCGACCTGACGCCGAACAAGCTGCGCCACGTCGACGTGCTCGCCGCCTACCAGACCAACCCGCACCGCGACCACGCCCGCACCGGCGAACGCTGCGGCCGCACGCTGATCGCGGCGGTGCGCGGCGCGGCGACGCTGACGACCGCCTGGCGTTCGCTGCCGATGGTCATCGGCGGCGGCGTGACGCTCGACTTCTTGCCGCCGATGTTGCCGATCTTCTGGCGCATGCGGACGCTCGAGCGGCGCGTGCCGAAGGTGCTGCTGACCAACATCTTCATGAGCCACCTCTGGCTCGACTCGCCCGAGCTCGGTTGGTCGGTCCACGTCACCACCGACGGCGACCAGGCCCTCGCCGACCGCATCGCCGACGAGCTCGCCGATCGGCTGTGGGCGACGCGCCTGCACGACCCGCCGTCGATGCCCGGGCCCGACGAGGCCATCGAGGCTGCGCGCCAGGCGCGTTGGGCGCGCAAGCTCGGCATCGTCGCGATGTGCGACGCCTCGGACGTCGTCGGCGCCGGCGCGCCCGGCGACCGCACCGAGCTGCTGCGCGCGGCCCTGGAGCGCGGCCGCGACCTGCAGTGGTTGGTGCCCATTCGCGACCCGATCGCGCTGCAGGCCCTGGCCTCGACCCGGATCGGCGCGACGATCGACATGCCGCTCGGCGCGACGCTCGATCCGCAGCACAGCGCGCCGCTGCCGGTGCGTGGCGTCCTGCGGCGCTTCGAGTTGACCGAGGCGTTCGGCCGGGTCGCTGTGCTCGATCTCGGTCACGTCCAGGTCGTCGTCACCGAGGGCGCGCCTCTGGCCATGAACCCGGAATTCTACACCGATCGCGGCCTGGACGTGTGGAAGGCCGACGTCGTGGTGGTGAAGTCGTTCTTCCCGTTCCGCATCTACTTCGCGAAGATGCTGCGCAAGTCCATCTACGTCCGCACCGGCGGCGGCACGACGGACCTGGACGCGTGGCGTCGCGTCACCTTCGCTCGGCCGACCTGGCCGGCGAACAACCCCAGTGATTGGCGCGCCGCAGACCGCGACCGTCGCACGGACGTGGCACCCTCATGAACATTTCGAGCTCCTGCGCGACGAGCACGGCCCGAGCGCGACGGCGTGCGCGCCGGATCGCGGTTGGCCTGACGATGCTCGCCCACGGCATCGTCGTGCTCGCGGCCCCGGTCCGCCCCGCCGCCGCCGGCGAGTCGGGCCGTCGCGTCGGCGACGAGGACGAGGAGGTCGCGGCCCTGTCGAAGGACGGGACGACGATCGCGCTGCGCAAGGCGGATCGGGTCCGCGTCGTCGACCTGCGCCAGGGCCGCGTCGGGCCGTCGCGGCTCATCGCGGAGGGGCGGACCCTGCTGTTGTCCGACCAAGCCGGGCCGTTGGTGGCGGTCGACGCAGAGGGGCGGCGCGCCGAGCGCCTGGACGCCTTCCACGACGGCCCGGCGCGTCTTTGGGTCCGGCTTCCGGCGCACGTCGTCGCCGCGACCATGGACGCCGGTGCGGGCGCGGTGGTCGTCGCCACCGACGAGGCGGCGCCGGCGACCACAGGCGGGCGCGGCCCGGTGCGGTTGGGCCGCCGCACCTGCCTGCATCGACTCCCCTTCGTCGGTGGTCAGGCCGTCAGCCACTGCGAGACGCTGCCGACGTCGGCCAAGACGCCGTCGACGCGACCGAAGCTGCTGACGCCGCAGATCGTGCACGGCCACGCGGACAAGAGCCTGTGGTGGTTGTCGCCACGCTGTACCGAGGCGACGGCGGGCGCTGCGTCGGCCGCGACCGACGGCTGCGAGCCGGGCAGCCGGACGCTGCGGGTGATTCGGCTCGACGCACAGACCCTGGCCCCCCTGGGCAGCCTCGACACCGCGGCCGACGACGGGCCGGTGTTGCCGGCGTGCGCACAGGCCGCGATCCCGGGCCCGCTTCGGGTCGACGTGGGCGACGAGAGCGTGAGCTTCGTCAGCCAGCGCGCCGAAGGCGGCGCCGCCAGCGCGCTGTGGACCCTGCTGCCGCGGTCGAGCGGGTTGGCCGTGGGCTTGCACTGCCTGCCGGGTGACGGCGACGGCGGCCACGTCGACGCGGTCGGCAACCCCACGCGCGCCCTGATCGGCGTCGGAAGCACCGCTGTCGCCCTCGACGCGACCCGCGCCGACGGTCAGCTCGCGATTGCGGCGGCCTACGGCGAGGGAGCCGGCGTCTGGCAGGTGGCGGCTGACGGCGCCCACGCCGCGCTGCAACGCGGACGTCTGCTCGTGGCCTTCGACCGCAACGAGGCGATCGGCGTCGCGACCAGCCGCGGCATCCTCGCGTCGCGGCCCTCGCGGCTGATCTGGCGCGATTGGGAGCGGGCCATCCGCAGCGCGACCTGGGAGGAGATGGTGGCGGTGCCGCCGCCGCCGGCCGGCCTGGACGCCGTGGCTGCGTGGCTCGACGTCGGCCTGCGCTGCGTTGCCGCCCTGCCCCGTTGAGCGCAGACCGCCGCGGCGGCCCGAGCCCTGCGGCCATCACCGTGCGGCGTCGCCGCGCAGGCGCGCCTCGAGGGCGTCGGCCCGCGCAGGATCACCAGCCGCCCGCCAGGCTTCGGCGCGCAGACGCTCGTTCGGCGCGAAGTCGGGCACGATCGCGGCGGCCCGGTCGAAGGCTCGCGCCGCGAGCGGAGCGTCTCCTCGGGCCAAGGCGCGCTTGCCGAGCAGGTTCCAGCCGCTGAAGCCGTCGGGGTGGTCGCGCACGGTCGCCGCCGTCAAGGTGTCATCGTCGCGGAAATCCAAGCCCCGCGCCGCCGATCCGAGCGTCATGGCGCTGATCCAGACGACCAGGGCGCCGACGCCGAGACCGCGACGCCCGAGCGTCATCCCGCCGGCGGCCGGGGCCAGGCCCCGGGCCAAGGCCAGCGCGAGGGCCAGCGCTGCGCCGACGCTGGCGAGGTAGCCAAAACGCTCGGCAGCCCCGACCGGCAGCGGGATCAGCTGCGAGGTCGGCAGCTTCGCGACGATCCAGATCGCGGCGGCCGCGGCGAGCAGGGGCTGGCGTCGACCCGCCGCGAGGCCCAGCGCGAGCAGCAGCAGCCAGGCGACGCCGGGCCAGAGCTCGGCCTGCGCCAGCGAAAGCACGGGCCGCAGCATCGTCTGATCCCAGAACGGCGCCAGCGGCCAGGGCAGCAGCAGCCAGGACGCCTCCTTGCCGAGGATCGCGACGCTCGAGAGCAGCGTCTGCCAGGGTGTGAGCGCGCCGAAGAACGGCATCGCCGTCGGCTGCACCAGCTGCGCACGAGCCAGCCCCCAGCCGGCGGCGACCAGGGCCATCGCGACCAGCGTCGGCACCCGGGCGCGCAGCCACGGCCCAAGCGCAGAGCGGTCGGCGCCGACGTCCGTCGGATCCGCCGCGTGGCTGCCCTGCCGCCAACGGGCCCAAGCGACGACGCCCCAGAGCAGCGGCAAGGACACCGCGCTCTCCTTGGCGCCGAGGCCGAGCGCGAGCAAGGACGCCAGCATCCAGGGCCGGCCGCCGTCGTCGCGGGTCGCGGCCAACGCCATCGCCGCCAGCGCGCAGAGCCCGGCGAGCAGCTCCGTGCGGTAGGTCACGAGCGTGACGGTCTCGCTGTGGACGGGGTGGGCCGCCCACCAACTCGCCGCCAGCGCCGCCGCCATCGGGCCCAGGCGCAGGCCACGCAGCGTCACCGCCAGCAGGACGGCGGCGAGCGCATGCAGCAGCACGTTCACCGCGTGGAAGGCCGCCGGCTGCAGCCCCCAGACGGCGTAGTCGAGCGCCCACGACAGCGTCGCCACCGGCCGCCAGTACGCCGCGTTCAGGCCGGCGGTCCACGCGTCGCCCTGGTCGGCGGCGAGCGCGTGGGTGGCCGCGCGCCAGGCCGCTGCGAGCGACCGGATCTCGGGGTTGTCGACGACGTTGTAGGCGTCGTCCATGGCGAAGCCGCATGCGAGCGCGCTGCCACGCGAGGCCAGCGCCACGACCGCGGGCAACAGCAGCCAGCGCCAGGACGCTCCGTGCGTCGCCGGCGCGCCCCCCAGCGTCGAGGGCGACGGTGTCACGCCCCGGTCGCGGCGGCCAACGAGGGGGTGGCCTTGACGAGCAAGAAGGGCCCGAGCGCCAGCGCGTCCATATCGGTCGTGAAGTAGCAGCGCAGCGCCTCGGCGACGGTGTTGACCACCGGCTCACCGCGGATGTTGAAGCTGGTGTTGACCAGCACCGGCACGCCGGTGCGTCGGCCGAAGGCGCTGACGACGTCGTAGTACGGCGCGTTCTGGTCGCGGCGGATGGTCTGCACCCGCGCCGTGCCGTCGACGTGCGTCACCGCGCCGAGCTGGGCCCGGCGCTCCATCGGCACGGGGTGGGCTTCGAGCATGTAGGGCGTGCGATGGGCGACGCCGAAGAACGCCTCGGCGTGCTCCTCGGGCACCACCGGCGCGAACGGGCGGAAGTACTCGCGGAACTTCACGCGGGCGTTGAGCACGTCCTTCATCGACGCGGCCCGCGGATCCGCGAGGATCGAGCGGTTGCCGAGCGCGCGCGGCCCGTACTCGGCGCGGCCCTGGAACCAGCCGAGGATCTTGCCGTCCGCCAGCAGATCTGCCGCGGCCTCGGCGATCGACGCCGGTCGGCTGTAGCTGCACCCCGAGACGCGCAGCACCTCCTCGATCTGGGCGTCGCTGAACTGCGGGCCGAGCGCGTCGGTCTCGGGCTGCGGCTGCCGCGGCACGTCGCCGAGGCAGTGGCTGACGTAGAGCGCCGCGCCGAGCGCCGTGCCAGCGTCAGAGGCCGCGGGCATGAAGTAGCAGCGCTCGAACCCGGCCTCGCGCACGATGCGGCCGTTGCCGACGCAGTTCAGCGCCACGCCGCCGGCCATCGCCAGGTGCGTCTCGCCGCTCTTGGCCCGCGCCAGCTTCGCCAGGTGGACGAGCGCCTCCTCGGTCACGAGCTGCAGCGAGGCCGCGATGTCTTGATGCCGCTCGTCGATCGCCGACTCGGGCACACGCTCGGGTCCGAGCAGCTGCGCCAACTTGTCGGTGTAGCGCCGACGCCGCGGCAGGAAGTACGAGAAATACGAGAGATCCAGGTCGAAGCCGCCGTCGTGCAGCCGCACCATCGGCCGCAGCGCGTCGGCGTAGCGCGGCGTGCCGTAGCTGGCCAGGCCCATCACCTTGCCTTCGCCAGAATTGGCCTTGAAGCCGAGGTATTGCGTGATGGCTGCGTAGAACGAGCCCAGCGAGTGCGGGAACTCGACCTCGAGCAGCGTCTCGATCTCGCGGCCGACGCCGCGGGCGATGTGGGTGCTGGTGCGCTCGCCGTAGCCGTCGACCGTCAGGATCGCCGACCGCTCGAAATTGCTTCGGAACAGCGCCCCCGCCGCGTGGCAGAGGTGGTGCTGCAAGAAGTGCATCGTCAGGCGGTGGCCGTCGCGCAGGTGGAAGGTCTGCTCGACGCGATCGACCGAGGCGCCGTCGAAGTGGCGCATCAGGTGGACCGGGACGTTGTAGAGGTATTCGAGGTGATCGCGGGGCAGCGCGGCCATGCGGTGGTTGGCCGGCTCGGCGTGGATGCCGGGGTTCCAGAAGAAGGCGACGGCGTCGACGTCCCGCAGCGTCAGGCCGCCCTCGCGCAGGCACCATTGCACCGCAGCGGCCGGGAAGGACGCGTCGTGCTTCTGCCGCGAGAACCGCTCTTGCTGCACGGCGCCGACGACGACGCCATCGACCACGAGCGCCGCGGCGGCGTCGTTGCTGAAATTCAATCCGAGCACCTTCATCGTTTCGCCCCACGCGGCGTGGCGGGCCGCGCCGCGAGCGTAGCGGGGGACGGCGACGGCGGGAAGGCGTCGGCCGACACGACCGTCGCCGCCGACGCGAGCGAACCTTGCGGCGCGAGGAGCTCGAACAGCCGCCGGCCAGCGCGTCCGAGCGGACGGTCTGCGCGATGCGCCAGGACCGGCGTGAACGCGAAGCTGCCGCCCTCGATCAGGTCGACGCGGACGAGCCGCCCGGCGGCGACGTCGTCGGCCACCTGCGGCATCGGCAGCCAGCCGACGCCCAGGCCGAGCAGCAGCGCCTCGCGCTTGGTCGCGAAGTCGCCGAGAAGAAAGCGGCGTCCGGCGCCGATCGCGTGCCGCGACGGCTCGGGCATCGGCACGCCCGAGTCGTAGACCAGGATCTCGCGGTGACTCGACAGCTCGGCCCGATCCACCGCGACGCGGTGGGCGAGCGCGTGTCCGGGAGCCGTCACCAGCCACATCTCCACCGGTGCCAGCGGCACGCGGCGCAGATCGCCGCGCGACGAGAGCTCCTTGGTCAGAAGCAGGTCGGCGTCGATCTCGTCGAAGCGGCGCTCGACGCCCCCGAGCGTGGCCGAGATGATCTCGACGGCCGTGGGCGCGCCCTCCTGGTCGAGCGTCGCGATCGCCCGCAGCAGCGGCTGCAATGGCAGCACCGCGTCGACCACGATCGCGAGCCGCGGCTCCCAGCCGACGTCCAGCGCCGACGCCAGGGCGGTCAAACGGCCCGCAGCCGTCAGCACCGCCCGCGCCTCGGCCAGGACGAGGCGGCCCGCGGGCGTCCACTGCGCGCGCCAGCCGTCGCGGTCGAAGAGCTGGACTCCGAGGGCGTCCTCGAGCTGACGAACGGCGTAGCTCACGGCCGATTGCGCGCGATGCAGGCGCTTGGCCGCCGCGCTGAAGCCGCCTTCACGGTCGATCGCGTCGAGGACCTCCATGGCGTCGAGGGTGATCTGCATGCGCCAAGTCTATCTATTTTTCTGAACGAGTCCATCCAATCTTTGCGTTGGACGCGAATCGAGCTTCCCGCCAGATTGGGCCTGCGAGGAGGCGACCCGGGGCGGGATCGGGGGTGCGCCCGGCCGTCTGTCGGCAGTGTGGCGACCGCCCCGGGTCGACCTCCTTGGCCCCCCAACGACCCCGGAGCGACGATGTTCTTCCAGCGAGGCACGGTCACAAGGCAGGTCCACGTCGACATCCCGCACGGGACCGTCGAGGAGGAATACGCGCGCGAAGGCTTCTTCGGCCGGACCAGCCACCTCTACCGCAGCCACCCGCCGGTGGACTGGACCGCCATCGACGGCGAGCTGCGGCCGATGTCGATGGACAGCGCCGCCATCGCGGCCGGCACCTGGCCGGACCAGCGCGTGACGCTGCTGGCCAACGACGACGCGAAGATTGGACTCGGCGCCCTCGACGCGCCCATGGAGGCCTGCTTCCGCAACGCCGACGGCGACGAGATCCTCTTCGTCCACCGCGGCGAGGGCCTGATCGAGACCGACTTCGGGCCGCTGACCTTTCGTGCGGGCCACTACCTGGTGATCCCGCGCGGCACGGTCTACCGGATCGTGCCCGACACGCCGACGCGCATCCTCTTCATCGAGACCCGCGGCGAGGTGAAGATCCCCGATCGCGGCCTGATCGGCCAACACGCCCTGTTCGACCCCGGCGTGCTCGAGGTGCCGACACCGGCAGCGCCGGCCGACGCGGATCGCCCGTGGCAGCTGCGGATCAAGCGGCGCGATCGCTACTCCACCGTCACCTACCCGCACCACCCGATCACGACCGTCGGTTGGCGCGGCGAGCTCACGGTCTGGCGCCTGCATGTCGACGACATCCGCCCGATCGCCTCGGAGCGCTACCACCTGCCGCCGACGGCCCACGCGACCTTCGTCGCCGACGGCGTCGTCATCTGCAGCTTCCTGCCGCGGCCGCTCGAGACGGGCGATCCGGGCGCGCTCAAGGTGCCGTTCTACCACAGCAACATCGACTACGACGAAGTGCTCTTCTACCACGCAGGCCAGTTCTTCAGCCGCGAGGGCATCGGCGCCGGGATGCTGACGTTCCACCCCCAGGGCATCCACCACGGGCCGCAGCCCGGCGCGGTCGACGCGGCTCGCGACAAGACGCGCACCGACGAGGTCGCGGTCATGATCGACACGCGGCGCCCGCTCGAGGCGACCGCAGCCGCCGAATCGCTCGCCAACCCCGACTACTGGCGCAGCTGGGGGGCCTGAGCGCCGTCCCGTCCGCCCCAGGGCGGCCACGTCCCGGTCCTGACGACCTAGGAGGCAACCGATGCAGACCCCGACCACGCCTGGCTCGACCAACCCGCTCGCGATGCGCGGCATCGATTTCGTCGTCTACGCGGCACCCGACGCCGCGTTGTTCCTGCCGCTGTTCTCGGGCTTCGGCCTGAGCTGCGGCAAGGTCACCGCCAGCGGCGACGTCGACGTCTGGCGGTGCCGCGACGTCACCTTCCTGGTGGACCGCAAGCCGGGCGGCTTCGCTGCGCAGTTCGTCGCTGCGCACGGGCCGTCGATCCCGGCGATGGGCTGGCGGGTCGATGACGCCCGCTTCGCGTACGAAGAGGCCGTGCGCCGTGGCGCTGTACCCTACACCGGCGAGCTCGGGGCCAAGACGATCGACGCGCCGGCCATCATCGGCATCGGCGGCAGCCTGATCTACTTCGTCGACGACTGGAGCGACGGCCAGGGCTGGCGCGCGGAGCTGGCGCCGCATCCGAGCCCGGTCCTGGCCCAGGATCGCGGCTTCTACGCGGTGGATCACCTCACCAACAACGTGCCGAAGGGCACGATGGCGACGTGGCGGGCGTTCTACCGCGATGTGTTCGGCTTCACCGACGTCCGGACCTTCGACATTCGAGGCGAGAAGACCGGGCTGCAATCCTACGCGCTTCGCTCACCAGACGGCAGCTTCTGCATCCCGATCAACGAGGGCTCGGAGGACAAGAGCCAGATCGAGGAGTACCTGCGCGAGTACCAGGGTGCCGGTGTCCAGCACATCGCGCTGATCTGCGACGATCTCCTCGGCAGCCTCGACGCGATGGCCGGCTGCGGCATCGAGACCCTCGACATCGAGCCGAGCTACTACGACAGCGTGTTCGACCGCGTGCCCGGCGTGGTCGAGGATCCGGCCCGGATCGCCCGGCACCAGGTGCTGGTCGACGGCGACGACGAGGGCTACCTGCTGCAGATCTTCACGCGCAACGTCATCGGCCCCATCTTCTTCGAGCTCATCCAGCGGAGGAATCATTTGAGCTTTGGCGAGGGCAACTTCGGCGCGCTCTTCCGCAGCATCGAGCGTGACCAGGAGCGCCGCGGCGTGCTGTGAGCGCGCTCGGTGCGGGCCTGCCGCGACGCCGAGAGCGCAGAACGCTCGACGCGGCGGCCAACCCCATCCCCGCCGGTCGATTTTGTCTTGTCGCCGCGTGATTGTGGTGCTACGCAGGCGCGGGAGTCTGTAGGCAGACCACGCCCGCGAGCGACATCCGCTCCAGGGTGTGGTCCCATGAACCGGAGATCGCCGCAGAAGCGGCGATGTAGAGACGAGATCATCCATGGTGACCAAGTTGTTCGTCGGAGGCCTGAGCTGGGGCACCGACGATGCGATGCTGCAGCAGGCGTTTGGACGGTTTGGCGAGCTTCGCGAAGCCAAGGTCATCATGGATCGCGAGACGGGCCGCTCGCGCGGGTTCGCGTTCGTCGCCTTTGCAGACGAGGCGGCGAGCGCCGCCGCCGTGGAGGCGATGAACGGCGCGACGCTCGATGGCCGAACCATCCGTGTTCATGAGGCAAACGATCGACCGCAGCGCGGCCCCGGCGGCCCGGGCGGCCCGGGCGGCCCGGGCGGGTTCGACGGCCCACGCGGTGGCGGCCAGTTCAGTGACCGCGGGCCCCCGCGTGGCGATCGCGGCGGGTTCGGCGAACGCGGCCCGGATCGTGGCGGCCCGCAAGGCGGCGACCGCAGTGATCGTGGTGGCCACGGCGGTGGACCGGGCGGCGGCCAGGGCGGCGACCGTGGCGCCCCGCCGCGCAACGCAGGTCCGGGCGGCTTCGGCGGCGAGCGCGGCGGCTTCGGCGGCCCGCGTCCGGCGCCAGGGCCGATGCCAGGCGCCAGCCGCGGCGGTTGGGATCTCGCCCCGCCGGACGATTTCGGTGGCGGCAAGCGCGATCGCCCGCGCCGCGGCGTCCACGGGCCGAGCCACGTGGACAACCGCGATCGCGACGATTGGGGCGGTGGCGGACGCGGCGGACGCGGCGGACGCGATCGGCGTGGCGGCAACTTCGACGACTTCGACGAGTAGCCTCGTCCTGCGCCAAGGGCGGCCGGACCGCGGTCGAGCCCCGAAAGGACGTGGATGCTGCGAGGAACGATCGGGCGATCGTGTGCATGGCTGTTGGCCACGCTCGCCTTGGGCTGCTCCAGCCCGGACTATGACCCGCCCACGCTGATCAACCAACTGCGGGTGCTCGCCGTGCGGGCCGAACCGCCGTGGCTGGGGCCGGCGACGACCAAGCTCGACATGCTCGCGGTCGGCTCCGACGCGCCGCTCTGCTACGCGTGGCAGCTCTGCCTGTTTGCCTGGAGCGAGGGCGGCAACTACCGCTGCTTGGATCCCGAGCTGGCCAGGGATCTGGGCACGGCGCCCACCGCGGCGACGTCGGTCTTCGACCTGCTGGGCCTGCTGCCCAACGTCGCCGCCGTGCTCGAGCGCAAGGGCCTGCTGCCGCCGGCCGAGCTCTCGACCGGGCCCGGCAGCGGCGGCAGCGACAGCGGAACCGAGCCCGAGAGCGACAGTGGCCTGGAGGTCCAGGTCCTGTTCCTGGTCGGCGAGGCCTCGCTCTGGGGTGGCACCTGCCCGACGGTGGCCGAGGCGCTCGCGAGGCCGTGTCCGGACCGCAGCCGCTGCATCGCCGGCTACAAATCGCTGGCCCTGGGCATCGGGCCGTCCGGAACCCCGGATCCACGCGTCGCCCACGCCAACCCGACGCTGACAGGCCTGCGCCTCGGCCAGGACGGCGACGGCCTCTGGCTGCCCGGTGTCGTGCTGCGGATCGCCGCGACCGTGCCGCGCGAGCCGACGCTCGAGGACCTGCAGCGCGACACCAACGGCCTGCGCCTGGATCCCACCTGGACGCCCGAGAGCGTCGAGCTGGTCCAGCCGAGCGCAGATCCCGGCCTGCCCGACCAGCTCGAGACCTTGACCTTCGACTGGTATTCGACCGCCGGCACGTTCGACTACCGCGAGACGGGCGACAACGTCTCGGCCAACGGCTACCAGGCCGAAGCGAAGGCAGAGACGGTCGACGGCGCGGCGGTGCGCTTCTGGCTCGTCGTCCGCGACAGCCGGGGCGGCGCCGACTGGCTCAGCCGCGACGCCGTGATCGCGACCCTGGCGGACGATTGCGTCGCCGCGCTGCCGGGGGCCGCGACATGCATCGCGCGATGACGGCCCGGCCCCTCGCGGCGACGCTCTGCGCGATCGTCTGCGTCGCCGCCCCCCTGCTGGCGGTGACGGGCGCATGGGCAGCGCCGCGCAAGACCGTGCCCGCGTTGCCGTTGCTCCCGCCCTCCCTGGTCGAGGATGCCGCGCCGGCGTACCCAGCCGCGATGCGCGGTCGCGGCCTCGGCGGCCGGGTCGTGGTCGAGCTCGACGTGCAGCCCGACGGCACGACCGGCAAGATCGCGGTCGTCGAGTCGGCTGGCCCGGCGTTCGACGAGGCGGCGACCGAGGCGGCGACGCGCCTACGCTTTGCGCCGGCGACCCGCGGCGGCGTGGCGGTCGCCGTCCGCATCCGATTCGCCTTCCGCTTCGACGCGGACGTCACGGGCAACCGTCGCGGCCGCAGCGCCGGCCTTGGCCGCTACGACCGGCGCAGCGAGGCGCGCAACCCCGGCGGCTTCGAATCCCTTCGCGGGCGCGTGCTCGAGCGTGGCAACGGCAGGCCCGTGGCGGGCGTGCTGGTGCTGCTGCCGGGCGTCGGCCAGGAGACGACCACCGACGCGGACGGCGGCTTCGCCTTTGGCGCCCTGCCCGCAGGCAAGCACCGCGTCCAGTTCGAGAGCGTCGAGCACAAGAAGGCAAGCCGCTCGGTGACCATCGAAGACGGCAAGACGGCCGACCTCGCCCTGCGCATCGAGCGCCTGTCGTACGTCCTGTACCGGGCGACGGCGATCGCACCCCCGGCACCCGGCGAGATGGCGCGACGCGAGCTCTCGGCCGAGGAGATCCAACGCGTCCCCGGCGTCTACGGCGACAGCTTCAAGGTCGTGCAGAACCTGCCGGGCGTCGCGCGCGCTCCGGCGATCTCCGGCGCCATCATCGTGCGCGGCTCGGCGCCAGGCGATACGCAGATCCTGGTCGAAGGCGTGCGGGTGCCGGCGATCTACCACTTCGGCGGCGTCTACTCGGTGATGAACACCGACCTGCTCGAGGGCATCGACTTCATGCCCGGCGGTTTTGGCGCGCGCTACGGCCGCAAGACCGGCGGCGTGCTCGAGGCGCGGCTGCGCCTGGCGCGCAGCGAGGAGCCCTGGCACGGCTACGTCGAGTCGAACGTCTTCCACACCGGCATGCTGCTCGGCGGGCCGATCGGCTCGAAGACGCGCATCACGTTCGCCGCGCGGCGCTCGTACATCGACGCCGTGCTCGCCGCGGTGGTGCCCGACGGCGTGCTGCCGTTCACGGTGGCGCCGCGCTACTGGGACTACCAACTCAAGCTCGACCACGCCTTCAGCCGCGATCTGGACGCCACCTTGCTCGTGCTCGGCAGCGACGACGCGCTCTCGCTGGTGGTCGACCGCCCGCCGCCCGGGTTCGGCAGCGCCAACGCCTCGCTGGCGGCGCAGACGGGCTTCCACGGCGGCGTCGCCCTGCTCCGCTGGCGCGGCAAGGACGTCGAGATGCGCAGCACGCTCGGCCTGATCCGCGCGGGCCTGAGCTTCGGCTTCGGCGAGCTGTTCCAGGTCGAGGCGCGCAGCTGGCAGCTGACGATGCGCCATGACGTGCGGCTGTGGCCTGGCCAGCCGATCGAGCTGCGCACCGGCCTCGACCTCTACAACGAGCCCTACGTCGCCGACGTGCGCCTGCCGCCGCAGGCCGCCGATGTCGGCGAGGGCGCCGACGCCGAGGCCGGACGGCGCGTGTTCTCGGTCGACACCAACCTGCTGCAGCCGGCGCTCTGGCTCGACGTCGTGTTCCGGATGCACCCCAAGCTCGAGGTCGTGCCCGGCGTGCGCCTCGACGCCTACCGCGACGGCCTGCGCGGCGAGACGCTGCTGCCGCGCCTGAACCTGCGCTACCAGGCGACCGACAGCATCACGTTCAAGGCTGCGACCGGCGTGCTGAGCCAGCCGCCCGACGCGCAGCAGGTCGTCGAGCGCTTTGGCAACCCGCAGCTGCTGCCGTTCCGCTCGTGGGAGTACTCGGCCGGCGTGGAGTGGTCGCTCGGCGAGCGCTTCAGCATCGACCTGCAGGGCTTCCACAAGACGCTCTGGGACCGCGTCGTCGGCCCGAAGGAGCCCTGGCGCGGCCTGGCCTGGGAGAACGCGGGCCGCGGCCGGATCGTCGGCATGGAGCTGCTGGCCCGCCATCGCCCGGTGGGTCGGTTCTTTGGCTGGATCGCCTACACGCTGATGCGCGGCACCGAGACGCCGCACCCCGGCGACGCCGAGCGCCTGCTCGAATGGGACCAGGCGCATATCCTGACGGCCGTCGGCTCGTACAAGCTGCCGCGCAACTGGGAGCTCTCGGCGCGTTTCCGGCTCGTCTCCGGCAACCCGTACACGGGCATCGCGACGGCGGTCTACGACGCCAACGACAACGACTACGACTTCGTCTCGTCGGCATGCCTGCAATGCCAACGGATGCCGGCCTTCCACCAGCTCGACCTTCGGGTCGACCGCAAGTGGATCTACGAGAGCTGGATGCTCGGCGTCTACCTGGACGTGCAGAACGTCTACAATCGGCAGAACCCCGAGGCGATCAACTACAATTTCGACGCCCAGCGCTCGGCGTACCAATCGCTGCTGCCGATCATCCCGAGTCTCGGCGTGCGCGGGGAGTTCTGATGCTGCAGACGACCGACCACAACCAGGGTGTCGGCGGCTGGACCCACGTCTACCCCGTGGTTTCGCGGCGCGCGGGCGGCGTCTCGATCGGCGTCAACCTGAACCCGAACCGCGCCTGCAACTACCGCTGCTTGTATTGCCAGGTCGAAGGGTTGCAGCGCGGCAAGGGCCCCCGGATCGACCTGGACCTGCTCGAGCGCGAGCTGGACGCGATGTTCGACTGGCTGCAGACCGGCGACTTCTACCAGCGCTGGGTCGAGCCGGCGCACCGCGTCCTGCGCGATGTCGCGTTCTCGGGCGACGGCGAGCCGACGAGTTGCCCCAATTTCCCGGACGCGGTGGAGGTCGTGCTGCGGGTGCTGCGGCGCCGCGAGCTCGCTGCGCTGCCGGTCGTCGTCATCAGCAACGGCACGCTGACGCACCTGCCGGCTGTGCAGGACGGCCTGCGCGCGCTCGGCGCCGCGACCGGCCGGCTCTGGTTCAAGCTCGACGCCGGGCGCGACGAGGACCTCGCGCGCATCAACGACGCCGCCGTCGGCCTGGCGCGGCTGCGCAGCAACCTGCGGCTCGCCGCGCCCTTGGTGCCGACGTGGGTGCAGACCTGCGCCTTCGGCCTGGACGCCGACGCCCCGAGCGAGTCTTGGGCCGACGCCTGGATCGCGGCGCTCGCGGCCGAGGTCGCCCACGGCACGCCCCTGCAGGGGGTGCTGCTCTACAGCGTCGCGCGCAAGTCCTACCAGCCCGAGGCCGCGCGGCTGCACCGCTTGGACGCCGACGCCCTCGAGCGGCTCGCGTTGCGGGTCCGCGCCCTGGGCCTGCCCTGCACCGTCACGCCGTGAGCGGCCCGGCCGCGTCGGGCGATCGCTTCAGGGCTTGCTGAGCTTGGTCCAGGCGAAGCCGCCGCAGCCCTTGCCGTCGAGATCCTTCGGATCCGATGTGTCCTTGGCCTCTTCGGCCTTGGCCGCGGACTCCAGGCCGAAGGCGACGAAGCAGAAGGAGAAGCTGCCGTCCTTCGGCTCGGTCCAGACGACCTTGGCGTATTGGTTGGCGGTGTAGGGGTCGTCGGCCGGGCTGCGCAGGATCGCGGTGTTCTTGGCGTTGTCGAACGCGATCAGCCGCGAATCGGTCCAGCCCATGCCGTCGATGTGCTCGGTGCCGCCGAACGCGCTCGACCAGACACCGGCCACCTCGATCGGCGCCAGGCGCGTCCAGGCGAAGCCGCCGCAGCCCTTGCCGTCCAGGTCGCCAGCGTCCGCCGTCAGCGTGCTCGCGGCGGCGAGCTCGGCGGTCGCGAGGCCGAAGTCCGTGACGCAATAGGCGAATCCCTTGGCGTCCGGTTGGGTCCAGACCACCTTGTTGAAGGCGCTGGGGTAGTAGGGATCGTCAGCGGCGTTCTGGGTGATGGCCGTGCGCTTGACGTTGTCCCAGCTGATCGCCTTGGCCCAGCCGATCACGTCGGCGTCGAAGCGCTCGTTGCCACCGAACGACGACTGATGCAGCCCGGTCGGCTCCGGGCGGCGCAGGCGCGTCCAGGGGAAGCCCCCGCAGCCCTTGCCGTCGAGGTCGGTCGCGTTGGCGGTGCCGGTGCCGGCCTTCGCCTCCGCGGCGGTGGCCTTGCCGTAGTCGACCATGCAGATGGCGATGTCGCCCTTGGCCAGCGAGACCATGGCCACGCGGGCGAACTGCCCGGGCGTGTAGGGATCGTCGTCGGGGAAGCGCACGATGATCGTGCCCTCCTCGTCGTCCCAATCGACGATCCGCGTGGTCGACGTCGGCGCATCCTTGGACGCGACGGACCAGCGCAGGCCGCCGATGGTCTCGAGGGTGTCGAAGTTCGAGCGCCAGACGCCGGTCCAACGGAGCGCGACGGTCGGCAGCGGCGGCAGCGGGGCTGGCTCGTCCGTGCCGTCGGCGGCGTCGCCGCTGGTGCCGTCGCCGCTGGTGCCGTCGCCGCTGGTGCCGTCGCCGCTGGTGCCGTCGCCGCT
>CAZPHC010000007.1:23554-31748 GCA_964586155.1 uncultured Enterobacteriaceae bacterium
GGCGCCGTCGCCGCTGGCGCCGTCGCCGCTGGCGCCGTCGCCGCTGGTGCCGTCGCTGGCGCCGTCTGCCGCGTCGGACCCGCTCGTCGTCGAGCTGGCGTCGCTGCCGCAGGCCGCGGGCGCGACCGCCAGGATCAGGACCAGGCACCACCGCACAATGTGTTGAATTCGCCGCATCTGCATCCCCCGAAACTGGCAAGGGGAAGCGACGCTGGCCCTCGATCGGCGCCCATCCTGGGGACGATCGGCTGATGACGCATGCGACCGGCGCCGAGACGCCGAGGCCTGTCGCGACGCGAGCAGGCAGAGCCGCCCGACGCCCACGACACGCCACGCGATGCGGCCCCTGATCCACGGGGGCCAGGCGCCAGCCGAGGCCGACGCCGTTCATCTGGAGTTCCCGGCTCTGGCGCAGGATCGCGCCATCACGGTTGCGGGCCAGCGCCGGATTCCCACCGGACTTCCTCCCATCGACGCGTCGCCAGAAGGCTGCGCGCCGACCACCCGGACATCGCACCTCCGCACACCGGACGCAAGCCCCCCGGGCGTGGTCATCGACGCGCAGACTGGCGAGAATCGTCCGCGCCGTGGTGACACCTCGCGCAACCTGCGGTGTTGTAGCTTGCAGAGGCAGGGAGGAGGCGACGTTGGCGGTCGATACGGCAGCACTCTACGAGCGATTCGGGCCCATGGTCCTGCGCCGGTGCCGTCGCCTGCTCGGCGACGAGGAAGCGGCGCGTGACGCCATGCACGACACGTTCGTCCGGGTCCTGGACCACGCCGATCGACTCGACAGCGACGCGCCGTCGAGCCTGTTGTGGACGATGGCGACCCGGGTCTGCCTGAACCGGCTGCGCAGCCAGCGCCGCCGGCCCGAAGTCGCCGATGGGGACCTGCTGCTGCGCATCGCCCAGGGCGGTGATGTCGAGGCGGAGGCCGGGGCGCGGTCGGTGCTGCAGCGCCTGTTCGGCGCGGAGCCAGAGAGCAGCGAGACGATCGCGGTGCTGCACCTGCTCGACGGGATGACCCACGAGGAGGTCGCAGAGGTGGTGGGCATGTCGGTCTCGGGCGTCCGCAAGCGGCTGCGGACGCTGCGGGCGCGACTGGACATCTTGGAGGCGGCGGCATGAACCAAGCGCGTCGACCAGAACGACCTGATTCGAAGGAGGAGACGATGGCCGTCTCGGACTGGACCCTGGAGCAGCTGCACGCCGGCACCCTGACGCCGTCACGCGCGGCGGCGTTGCGCCAGCGGTTGGCGGACGATCCTGCCCTGCGCGCGCGGCTCGACGCGCTGGTGGTCGACGACGCCGCAACCCTGGCCGCCTTGCCACCGGCGCGGGTGGCGGCCGAAGTCGAGCGGCGACGGCACCTCGCGGCGTCGCAGGCCCGTGTGGCCCGCGATCGCGGTGCGTGGTCCGGCGGCGCGTGGCGGATCTGGGGGCCGGCGCTGGCCCTGGCCTCGATCGCGGCCTTCCTCGCGCTGCGCGCGCCGCTGGTCGAGCGGGGCGCAGGCGGCGCGGCCCCGGCGACCGACGGCGGCGCGGGTTCGGGTCTGGCGGCGTCGAGCGCGGGGGACCAGCTCGTCGACCGCGCCAAGGGCGGCGACAGCGCGACGATCGCCGCGGGGCTCGCGCTGTTCCGCCAGGCCGACGGGCGCCCCGAGCGCCTCAGCGACGGGGCGCTGGCCCGCGCCGGCGATCTGCTGACCGTCGCGATCCGGCTCGAGCGCGGCGCCCACTGCGCCATCGTCTCGATCGACGGCCGCGGCACGGTCACCCGCCATGCGCCCGAGACGGGGGACGCGCCGGTCCACGTCGATCCGGGCAAGCCCTACCTGCCCGAGCACGCCTACGAACTCGACGACGCGCCCGGCTTCGAGCGATTCTTGCTGGTCTGCGGCGACGCGCCCTTCTCCGTCGAGGCCGTCGTCGCCAGGGCGCGCGCCCTGGCCAGCCACGGCGCTGCGGCCGCCCGCGATCCCTTGGCGCTCGACGCCGCGATGCGCGTGCACTCGCTGCTGCTGCGCAAGCCGGCAGCGCAACCGGAGGCGCCATGAACACCGTCGTTGCCCGTCACCACAGCCGCGGCGGGCGTCTACGGATCTGGCTGGCCGGGGTCTGCGCGTTGGCCGCGATCTGGGCCTCGTCGACGGCCTCGGCGGCCGAGAGCCTGCGCCGCTTCGCCATCCTCGCGTCCAGCAACGACGGCGGCGGCGAGCGTGCTCGGCTGCGCTTCGCCAACAGCGACGCGGCCGCCATGGCCCGGGTCCTCGAGGGCTTCGGCGGCGTCGCGTCGGGCGACCTCGTGGTCCTGACCGACGCCACGCCCGCGACGCTGCGTGCGGGCGTCGCCAAGGTGCGCGCGCTCGTCGCGGCCGCCCGGACCAGGCACCGCCGGATCGAGGTCGTGCTGTACTACTCGGGCCACTCCGACGAAGAGGGCCTGCTGCCGGGAGGCGAGTTGGTGCGCTACGACGAGCTGCGCGCGATGCTCGGCTCGCTGCAGGTGGACGTGCGCATCGCCATCCTCGACTCCTGCGCGTCCGGCGCGCTGATCCGGACCAAAGGCGGCGTGCGCCGACCGCCCTTCCTCTTCGACCAGAGCGGCCAGGTCCGGGGTCACGCCTACCTGACGTCGAGCTCCGCAGACGAGGCAGCGCAGGAGTCCGATCGCATCGGCGCGAGCTACTTCACCCACCACCTCGTCACCGGCCTGCGCGGCGCGGCCGACGTCGACCGCGATCGCCGGGTCACGCTCTCGGAGGCCTACCAATACGCCTTCCACGCCACGCTCGATACGACGCAGAAGAGCCGCAGCGGCCCGCAGCACCCCAACTACGACTTCGAGCTCGCAGGCTCCGGCGACGTCGTCATCACCGACCTCTCGGCGGCCGGCGCGGTCCTGGTGCTCGACCGCAGCGCCGTGGGTCGCTTCTTCGTCCGCGACCAGGGCGGCCGGCTGGTCGCCGAGCTCGACAAGGTCCCTGGCCGCTCGATCGAGCTCGGCCTCGAGCCTGGTGCCTACCGCGTCGAGCTGCGCCGCGACGACCGCGTCTGGGAGACGAGCCTGACCCTGCACGAAGGTGGACGCGGCGTCGTCGACATCGGCGCCATGCGGCCGCGGTCGCTGGTCGACACCCGCGCGCGCGGAGGGCTGTCCAGCGTCTGGGCGCGCGCGTCGGCCCGGATCCCGATGGCCTCGCTGGCGGACACGCCCGAGCATCCGACCGAGGTGCCCTTCAACCTCAGCGTGCTGCCCGGGGTCTCGCTGCACGGCGCGTCACGCCACGTCACGCAGCTCTCGCTCGGCCTCGTCACGGGCAACGCCGCTGTGTCGGGCCTCGACATGGCGACCATCGGCACCATCACCACCGGCGACGTGCGCGCGCTGCAGCTGGCGGGCGTGTTCCACATCGTCGGCGGCGGCATGCGCGGCACGCAGCTCGCGGGCGCCGCGAATGTCGTCCGCGGCGACGTCGACGGCGTCCAGGTCGCTGGCGCGCTCAACGTGGCGGGCGACGTCCGGGGTACGCAGATCGCCGGCGCGATGAACCTCGCGGTCGGGCCCGTACGCGGCGTCCAGATCGCCGGCAGCGTCAACATCGGCGACGACGTCGCCGGCGTCCAGGTCGCCGTCGCCAACATCGCCAGCCACCTGGACGGCATCCAGGTCGGCATGGTCAACGTCGCCGGCCGGTCGGACGGCCTGCAGGTCGGCCTGCTCAACGTCGCCTCGGGCAAGGAGGCCAACACCTTCGGCCTGCTCTCGTTCGTCCGCGACGGCTACAACCACCTCGAGGCCTGGGCCAGCGACACAACGACCGCCTCGGTCGGCGTCAAGTTCGGCGGCAAGCACATGTACACGCTGCTCGCGGCCGGCTACGGCACCCAGCACACCGACGCCTGGGAGTTCTGCCTCGGACTCGGCGGCCACCTCGCGCTCACCGACCGCTTCTGGATCGACGTCGACGGCATGGGCGGCAGCCGCTGGACGGCGAGGGCCTTGATCGCGCCGGAGCAGGAGGCCCTGCTGCGCCTGCGCGGCATGGTCGGCATGCGCGTCTGGCGATCGGTCGGCGTCTTCGTCGGCTCCGGCCTGAACGTGGCCTTCGGCCTCGACGGCCGCAACCCGCGGCCCCTGCCCCTCGGCACCGCGTCGTCGCGCCAGCTCGGCGACGGCGACAACGTCGCGTTCGGCCCGTCGCTCTTTGCCGGCCTGCAGCTCTGAGCAGCTCGCGACGCCCGTGCGCGCGACCGAGCGCCGTCGTCAGGCATCGGCCGACAGCGCCTCGAACGCGCCCCTGCCAGCCGGATCGCCGAGGTAGATGACGGTATCACCGGCGGCCAGCCGGACCTCGTCATGCGGGTTGTAGCGCCAGGAGGCCGCCCCGTCGCGCAGCGCGACGATCAGGACATCGCGTGGCAACCGCTTGCGCAACAGGCCGAGCTCCAGGCCGACCAACCCGCTGCCCGCGACCACGGGCACCTCCTCGATCCGCAGCCGGTGGTCGAGATCGCGCAGCATGATGTCGAGGAACGACACCGCCGTCGGTCGAACGAGCTCGGAGATCAGGCGCAGGCCACCGATCTGGTTCGGGCTGACCACGGCGTCGGCGCCGGCCTTGCGCAGCTTGTCGACGACCTTGGACTCGACGCAGCGCGCGACGATGCGCATCCGCGGGTTCAACATGCGCGCCGAGACGGTGACGATGAGGTTGTCCTTGTCGTTGCTGACCGTCGCGACGAGGCCCGCCGCGCGCTCGATGCCAGCGGCGCGCAACGCGTCGTCGTCCGTCGCGTCGCCGATTACCTGGGGCAGCTCAGCGCCGAGCTTGTCCTCGAGCGCGCGCAGGCGCTCGATGTCGCGCTCGATGACGACGAGCGGCCGCTGCGTGTGGACCAGCTCGGTGATCACGGCCTCGCCGGTATGGCCGCAGCCGCAGACGATCGTGTGGCCATCCAGGGACTCGATGGTGCGGCGCATGCGACGACTCCAGAGCAGCTCGGCCAGGCGCCCTTCGACGAAGAACGCGGTCAGGTTCGAGATGAAGTAGACGAACGTGCCGACGCCCAGGATCAGCAGCACGATCGTGAAGATCCGACCGTTGGGATTCGCCGAGAGGTCGACGATCTCCCCAAAACCGACGGTCGTCAGCGTGATGACCGTCATGTACAACGCGTCGAGCCACGTCGTGGTCGGCTGGCCCAGCTGCCAGTAGCCGATGGTGCCAGCGGCGAACAGCAGCGAGATCAGCGCGGCGCTGCGCTGGATCGGCGCCAGCGGATGCAGCTTGCGCATCGGGTCTCCCTGCGCCGCCTTCGGGCGCGTCCCTGCCGGCTCTGGGGTCCGACCAAGGGGCCCGTGCGCTCGCCGGGGCAGCGACGCACCACGACCCCGGCTCCAGGCTAGGCGCCGCGGCGCGTGTGCCAAGGCCGTCGGTCGACGCCTACTTCGGCGCGCATTCGTAGCGTTGGGCGAAGACGGCCCGTGCCATCGCCGCGTCGCGCGCCGAGGTCGCGGCCGGCCAGGCCGCCTCGACCAGCGCGTCGATCAGGCCGCAAGCGTCGGCCCCAGCCAGTGCCGCCGGCGCGGTCAGCAACCGCTCGCGCACCGGCAGCAGCTCGAGGGCCTCGATCACACGCCAATCCAGCGGACGCGGCAGCGAGCGACGCAGGTGCGCGCCGACCATGACATGCCACAGCCCCGGCTCGACTTGCCCGCCCTTCGCCAGCGCGTCGCCCAGGTTGTGCTGATTGCGCCAGCTGCGCGGCTCGACCTGGACGGCGTGGGCAAAGAGGGCCTGTTGGCTGCTCCACGGGCGCTGGTGCCAGACCGTCAGCGCCGCGAAGGTGGCGAGCACCGCCACCAAGGCCGCGATCGGCGCGGAGATCCGGCCCCCGTCGCCCGGTCGCGCGGCGGCGGCCCCGTCGAGCCAGCGCCCGGCCCAGGCACACGGAGCCAGCGCGCCGAGGTAGAGCAGGCGCTCGGCAAACTCGGTCGGCGCCAGGAACAGCAAGTTGCTGCCCGCGATCACGGGCCCTGCGCACATGCCGATCAGCACGGCGTTGGCCACGTCGCCGCGCCGCAGCGCACGCAGCCCGGCCCAGACCAGCCCGGCCAGCGCCAAGGCGCCCGCGAGCGCCCAGGGCCACAGCGCGCCGGCATCGGCGTCGTAGACGCCGTAGCTGTGGTTCGGCGCCACGTCGTCGGGCCAGACCAGCACGCGCAAGCCACGCCAGACCAACGCCAGCGCCGTGACGACGCGGTCGCCGGGCGCCAGCGCGACCAGGACGTTGTCGCTCGCGCCTTCTGCCGCGCCGCCGTGCGCGCGCGCGACCATGACCAGGACCGGCGCCGCCACCAACACCGCCGCGGCGGCAAAGCGCAGCCACGCGCCGAGCGCGACCCGTCGGGCCGCCAAGGCGATGGCGAGCAGCGGCAGGCCCAACAGCGCGGATTCCTTGACCCCACAGCCGGCGGCCACGAACACGCACGCCACGGCGAGCTGCGACGGTCGCCGCTCGAACCACACCAGGCCGGCCAGGATCGCCGCGGCGGCCCAGATGTCGGCGTTGCCGACCAGACCACCAACCGCCTCAGCGTGTACCGGATGCAGCGCGAACAGCAGCCCGGCCCAGAGCGCCGCCCGCGGCGTGAGCCACCGTCGCAGCAGGGCCCAGGCCAGCACGCAGCAGAGCACGTGCGCCACCAGCGCAAGCACCCGGAACGGCAGCGGCGCGCCGCCCCCGGCCGCCCACAGCGCCCGCCAGACCAAGGGCAAGGCCGGCCGCCAGCTGACCTTGGCCGCGCTGCCCAGCGGCAGGCCCCAGAAGTCACGCGCGACCGCCGCGTCGACCAGGTCCACCTGCCCCTGCACGACCGGACTCTGCAAGATGGCGTGCCGATCGTCGTAGACGAAGCCGCCGTCGATCGTCAGCAGGCCCACGACGGTCGCGGCGGCGGCGACCCACAGGCCATGCGCGCGCATCGACGCCCAGGGCCCGCGGCCCGCGTTCGCTGCGCTGGTTTGCTCCGGATTCATCGTCGGCCCGCTCCACGTCGACCGGCCCCACTGTGGCCCGCGGCACGCCCGCCGCACAAGACGCATGCGGACGGAGGCACGCCCGACGCCATCGTCCACGGGCTGGTGACACCTGGCGACCTCGCCGGTGTTCCAGTTGACAACCAGGCGCCACGTTCGGCGCCACTTGCGGAGGATCCCATGCGTAGTTCGATTGTTCGGCGCACGTCGGCGCTCACCTTGGTTGCCGCGCTCGCCGCGTCCACGTTCGCCGGCTGCGACGCCAACCACACCGGCAGCGGCACCTGGGCCGAGGAGCAACGCCACGTCACCACCTTCGACCGCATCGAGGTCCGCGGCGCCGTCGACCTCTTTGTCGAGGTCGTCGAAGGTGTCGACGCGACGATCGTCGTCAACGGCGACGACAACCTGCTCGGCGACGTCGCGACCACGCAGAACGGCAAGACCCTGGAGATCGAGGTCGACTCCTGGCTGCACCCGCATCATCCGCTCGAGGTCTGGGTCCAGATCCCGAACCTGCGTGCCCTCGAGATCGCCGGCGCGGCGCGGGTGGTGGCCTGGGGCATCGCGAGCAAGCGCCTCGACCTCGATCTCTCCGGCGCCTCGGAGGTCACCCTGGCCGGCAAGGCCAACGAGCTCGTGATGGACAGCAGCGGCGCGACGCGCCTCGAAGCCAAGGCCCTGCACGGAGGCCGCGTCGATCTCGACGCCAGCGGCGCCACGCACGCCCAGGTCTGCGTCGACACCCACCTCCGCCTCGACGTCAGCGGCGCGTCCGACGTTCGCTACTTCGGCCAGCCGACCATCGTCGAACAGGATGTCACCGGTGCCAGCGAGATCGCCTTCGGCGGCAGCTCGTGCGCGACGTTCACGCCCCCGACGCGGACCAAGCCCTCGACCTGCTCCTGCCCTGCCGGCGGCGGCAACGACTGGATCGACGACAGCGGCAGCTCGGACGGCGGCGGTGACGACGGCGGCGACAACGGCTATGAGCCCGGCGGCAGCGGCTCCGGCAGCGGCTCCGGCAGCGGCTCCGGCAGCGGCAGCGGCTCCGGCAGCGGCTCCGGCAGCGGCAGCGGCTCCGGCAGCGGCTCCGGCAGCGGCTCCGGCAGCGGCTCCGGCAGCGGCAGCGGCTCCGGCAGCGGCTCC
>CAZPHC010000007.1:31848-213473 GCA_964586155.1 uncultured Enterobacteriaceae bacterium
CAGCGGCTCCGGCAGCGGCAGCGGCTCCGGCAGCGGCTCCGGCAGCGGCTCCGGCGACGATACGTCCGGCTGCGACTAGCCGGCCGAACCGGCCCACATCGGGGCGACGCCGCCAGCGCGATCCACGCCGGCGGCGTCGCGCCGTCGTCTGCGCCTGCAAGCCGACGAACCGCGCGCCACCTGCATATCCTACGATGACGTAGGATTCCTCACAAAGTTTCTTATTTGAAACATCAGCGCGACATTCGCCGAATTCGATTGTACGCGTCCGATCTTCCGCGTCGTTCGCCCACGACCTCAGGGCGCTCTGCGACGAGACAAGCCGCACGACAGGCAGGTTCCAACCAATTCCACGCAAATCCCTCGTGCCTTTGCCCCTGGAGTAACGCTACCATACTCGCTGAAGTGTGCCTTTGGCTCCGGAGGATCCCCATGTTCGACTGGCATCGGCTGTCTCGCGACGTCGTCTCTCCACGGGTCGCGCGGTTCGACCGCGACGGAGCTGGCTGGCTCGGCCGCAGCCTGGCGCTTGCCGCGATCCTGGTCGGATCACTCGCCGGCTGCTTCGAGGACCCGAACACGCAGGTCGTCGGCAAGGGCGATGGCCAGACCACCGAGGTCAGCGGCGACGTCAGCAGCGACTGCGAAGGCAAGATCGGCTGCCCGTGCCAGCTCGACGATGAATGCCTCTCGGACTACTGCGCCATCCCCGATGGCGAGACCAGCGGCACCTGCAGTGAGCCTTGCGGCGGCCCCTGCCCCGAGGGCGAGACCTGCAAGAGCGTCGGCCGCGGCGGCAAGAAGAAGTACGTCTGCCAGAAGGACATCATCACGCCCGGATGTACGCCGAGCGACGAGGCCTGCGACGGCGTCGACAACGACTGCGACGGCGAGACCGACGAGCAGCTCTGCGACGACAGCAACGAATGCACCATCGACGACTGCAAGCCCGAGCTGGCGACCGACCTCGCCGACGGCTGCACCCACACGATGACCACGCTCGGCTGCGACGACGGCAACGCCTGCACCGGCGCCGATGTCTGTGCGGGCGGCGTCTGCGCCGGCAGCGCCATCGACTGCGCCGACGACAATCCCTGTACCGACGACGCCTGCGACGAGTCAGGTGCGTGCGTCCACGCCGTGAACAGCGCGCCGTGCGACGACAACAGCGTCTGCACCAAGGACGACGCCTGCGGCGCCGGCGCCTGCCTGGGCACCGCCGTCGACTGCAACGACAACAACCCCTGCACCGACGACACCTGCGACGCCGCGACCGGCTGCGCGCACATCGACAACACCGACAGCTGCGAGGACGGCGACGCCTGCACCACGCCCGACATCTGCCAGGGCGGCACCTGCACCGCCGGCCTGACGACGATCTGCGACGACGGCAACCCCTGCACCGCCGACGCCTGCGATCCGGTCCTGGCTGCGGCGGACCTGAGCAAGGGCTGCACCAGCACCAACGTCTCGGACCTGTGCAACGACGGCAACCCGTGCACTTCGAGCGACGCGTGCATCGGCGGCACCTGCACCGGCACCGTCCAGAAGGACTGTGACGACGGCAACACCTGCACCATCGACGCCTGTGACGCCGAGAGCGGCGAGTGCAGCGCGACCCCGGGCAAGGTCGGCGACGGCTGCGACGACAACAACCCGTGCACCACCAACGACGCCTGCGACGCCAGCGCGGCCTGCATCGGCAACGCGACCAACTGCGACGACGGCGTCGGCTGCACCATCGACGTCTGCGACGTGAACCTCGGCACCTGCTACCACGAGAACAACTCGGGTTACGCCTGCGAAGACGGCAGCTTGTGCACCCTGGGCGACGCCTGCATCGGCGGTGCCTGCGTCGGCGGCAAGGCCAAGATCTGCGACGACGCGCAGCCGTGCACCGACGACAGCTGCAACGCCAAGACCGGCGACTGCACCTTCGTCGCCAACGACCACCCGTGCGACGACGGCAACCCGTGCACGCAGAAGGACCTCTGCGCGAAGTCGGCATGCACCGGCAGCGATCCCGTGGTCTGCAACGACGGCAACGAGTGCACCCTCGAGACCTGCGACACCGCCACCGGCAAGTGCGAGACCAAGAACGCCGCCGACAACGTGCTCTGCACCGACGCCGACGCCTGCAGCTCGGGCGACGCCTGCAACAAGGGCGTCTGCACCGCGGGCCCCAAGACGTACTGCAACGACGACAACATCTGCACCGACGACAGCTGCGATCCCAAGACCGGCACGTGCGTCTACACCCCGAACAAGGTCGGCTGCGACGACGGCAACAAGTGCACCGCAGACGACGTCTGCGCCGCGGGCACCTGCACCGGCGGCAAGAACACCTGCGAATGCCAGAGCACCGCAGACTGCAAGGGCAAGGAAGACGGCAACCTCTGCAACGGCGTGCTCATCTGCAACCTGCAGACCAACAGCTGCGAGGTCGACAACAACAGCATCGTCGTCTGCGATCCGGCCAACAACACGCCGTGCACGACCTTCACCTGCAAGGCCGACAGCGGCATCTGCACACCGGACATCAAGCCCAACGGCAGCGCCTGCGAGGCGGACGACTCGGCCTGCACCGTCGGGGATACCTGCGCCCTCGGCCAATGCGTCGCCGGCAAGCAGCTGACCTGCGTCGACGACAACGACTGCACGGACGACACCTGCGATCCCAAGAAGGGCTGCGTCTTCGCGCCGAACACCCTGCCCTGCTTCGACGGTGACCAGTGCACCAAGGGCGACGTCTGCAAGGATGGCGCCTGCAAGGACGGCGGCACGCAGAAGAACTGCAACGACAACGACGTCTGCAGCGCCGACTCGTGCAACCCCAAGACCGGCAACTGCGTGTTCGCGCCGCTCTCGGGCAACGACTGCGACGACGGCAACGCGTGCACCAGCCTGGACGCCTGCTCGCAGGGCGGCTGCGTCGGCAGCAAGACCAAGGTCTGCGACGACGGCAACGCCTGCACCCTCGACGCATGCGACCCGAGCAGCGGCAAGTGCACCGCGCAGCCGGCGTTCGAAGGCCTCGGCTGCGACGACGGCAAGCCCTGCACCAAGGGCGACACCTGCAAGTCCGGCGTCTGCACGGCTGGCCCGGTGCCGAGCTGCGACGACGGCAACCCCTGCACCAAGGGCTCGTGCGTGGCGGCGACCGGCGGCTGCGCCCAGGCGCCGACGGCCAAGGGCACGGCCTGCAGCGACGGCAACGCCTGCACCCTGCTCGACGCCTGTGACGCCGGCAAATGCGTCGCGCTCGACACCAAGCTCTGCGACGACAACAACGTCTGCACCATCGACGTCTGCGAGAAGTCGAGCGGCCTGTGCGCCTACCAGCCGACGGCCGATGGCTTCGAATGCGACGACGGCGATCTCTGCAGCAGCGGCGACGCCTGCAGCGCCGGCAAGTGCAAGGCGACGGGCAAGGTCGACTGCGACGACAGCAACGTCTGTACCGTGGACCTCTGCGACAGCAAGACCGGCAAGTGCAGCCATCCGCCGGTGCCGGTCTCGCCGATCGTGCAATGCAACGATGACAACGCCTGCACCTACGACGTCACGGTCTACAAGCTCTACAGCAAGGTCGGCGACGCTTGCTGGTCCGGCAAGTGCACCGGCACGGCCGTGAACTGCAACGACGGCAACCAGTGCACCATCGACTCGTGCGACACCAAGACCGGTTGCAAGCACACGCCGCTGGGCAACGTCGGCTGCAGCGACGGCAACGCCTGCACCGTCGGCGACAGCTGCGCCACCGGCACCTGCAAGGGCACCGGCCAGGTCTGCAACGACGGCAACCAATGCACCAACGACAGCTGCAACCCGAACAGCGGCTGCGTCTTCGCGCCGAACAGCAACGGCTGCAACGACGGCAACGTCTGCACGACCAACGACAAGTGCGGCGGTGGCGCGTGCAAGGGCGGCGCGGCGCTCGACTGCCAGGACGGCTACGAGTGCACCGACGATCCCTGCGATCCGGCCAAGGGCTGCCAGCACGTCAACGACGACACCAACGCCTGCAGCGACGCCGAGCCCTGCACCACGGGCGACGCCTGCAAGGCTGGTCTCTGCAAGTCGACGGGCCCCACGGACTGCGACGACAAGAACGTCTGCACCACCGACAGCTGCGAGCCGGGCGTCGGCTGCAAGCATGCCCCCAACGGCGACGCGAAGTGCGACGACAACAACGCCTGCACCACGCCCGACGTCTGCAGCGGCGGCAAGTGCACCGCGGCCGGCCAGCTCGACTGCAACGACAACGACGTCTGCACCACGGACGCATGTGACCCCAAGGTCGGCTGCACCCACAAGCCGTTCACCGGGCCCTGCGACGACGGCAACGCCTGCACCAAGGGCGACAGCTGCGCCAGCGGCAAGTGCGTCGCCGCGGGCTCCACCACCTGCGCCGACGGCAGCGTCTGCACGACCGACAGCTGCGATCCCGCGACGGGCTGCGTGTTCAAGCCGGCGACGGGCAACTCCGTCGCGACGATCTCGATCTTCAGCGATGTTGGCACCCAGGTCGGCAGCAAGCTGGTGGGCAGCGAGGTCCCGGACGCGCAGCCGGCCCAGGCCGTCTCGGCCCCGCCGACGAGCTGGGCCAAGATCGACGGCGCGCTCTACATGGCGCTCCCGTCCTGCGCCGCGACGACGAGCGCGCCGCCGCAGGATGTCTTCATCTTCCGCGAGGTGAACCTGCCGACCGCCGCCAAGGTCACCAAGGCGACGCTGACGTTTGCCGGCGCGGGTGATTGGTCGTGCGCGTTCAACGGCAACCCCGTCATCAGCGGCAGCTCCGCGGGCACGACGCAGTCGGCCGACGTCACCGCCCAGGTCGGCGCGGGCGACAGCCTGCTCAAGTGCTTCCTCAAGGCGAATGGCCAGCCCGTGGTCAGCGGCAAGAACGCGCCCTGCGGGTTCACCTTCCGCCTCGACGTCGTGGTCGCCATCGACAAGCTCACCTGCGACGACGGCAGCGCCTGCACCAGCCTCGACATCTGCGAGGGAGGCAGCTGCGTCGGCACCAACGGCCTGTCCTGCAACGACGGCAACCCCTGCACCACCGACAGCTGCGATCCGGGCGCCGGCTGCAAGCATGCGAACAACGACGGTGTTGGCTGCTCCGACGGCGACGCCTGCACCTACCCCGACTTCTGCGCCAAGGGCACCTGCGTCAGCACGACGAAGACCGACTGCGGCGACGGCAACGACTGCACCGTCGACAGCTGCGACTCGGTCAAGGGCTGCAGCCACGTCGCGACCGACCCGGGCACCGCCAAGGGCTTCGAGATCGTCTCGGGCAGCAACACCCTCTGCGCCACCACGGCCAAGGTCGTCGGCGGCGCCGAGGTGCCGCAGAACCTCAAGCCCTGCGTGCCGACCTACGACGGCTTCAGCGAGTGGGCGAAGATCCCGGGCGCGACCTGGATCTGGAGCGACGCCATCGTCACCGATCCGAAGAAGGATCAGTCGGTGTGGTTCGTCCAGACCTTCGATGTTCCGGCCGGCGTGCAGCAGCTCGACGGCACGATGTCACTCTCGGCGGACGCCGCCGGCACGTGCCTGGTGGACGGCAACCTCGTCGGCGTCGTGACCATCAAGGAAGAGCCGTGGAAGCAGGTCGGCACCGTCAACATCGGCACCTGGCTCTCGGCCGGCAAGCACACGGTGCAGTGCCGCATCGACAACATCGGCTCGCCGACCGGCACCATCCTATCGAACCCCGCGGGCCTGGTGTTCAAGATCGCCGTCACCTGGTTCGAGCCGGACGCGGCGAAGCCGTGCAGCGACGGCAACGCCTGCACCAAGGACGACGGCTGCATCCAGGGCATCTGCAAGCCCGGCCCGCTGGTCGACTGCGACGACAACAACGCCTGCACCATCGACGTCTGCGACTCGAAGAACGCCTGCGGCCACGTCGCCGACGACACCCTGCCCTGCAACGACGGCAGCGTCTGCACCGAGCAGGACAGCTGCGCCAAGGGCGTCTGCGTCGCGGCGAAGAAGAAGGTCTGCGACGACGGCAACGCCTGCACCACGGACAGCTGCGACGCCGTCAAGGGCTGCACCACCGCGCCGATCGCCGGCAACCCGGGCTGCGATGACGGCAGCGTCTGCACCGTCAACTCATTCTGCGCCGACAGCGTGTGCAAGGCCGGCGACCTCAAGGACTGCAGCGACAACAAGGTCTGCACCAACGACGGCTGCGACGCCAAGACGGGCTGCAAGTGGAGCCCGGTCACGGACGGCAAGTCCTGCGACGACGGCGACACCTGCACCGCCGACGACCTCTGCGCCAACGGCCTCTGCCTCGGCAAGCTGACGGCGCCGTGCAACGACGGCAACGACTGCACCAAGGACGCCTGCGACCCCACGAAGGGCTGCGTCCATGTCGCGGCGACCGGCGGCGTCTGCAACGACGGCGACGCCTGCACGCTCAACGACGTCTGCGTCACGGGCGAGTGCAAGGCCGGCTCGTACAAGGATTGCTTCGACACCGAGCAGTGCACCGCCGACAGCTGCGACCCCAAGACCGGCAAGTGCGAGTTCACCGCGCAGAGCGGCGACGAGTGCGACGACGGCAACCTCTGCACGCTCAACGACGTCTGCGCCAACGGCACGTGCAAGGCCGGCCCGCCCCCGCCCTGCGGCGACGGCGACCCGTGCACGGTCGACAACTGCGCGCCGAGCACCGGCAAGTGCCAGCACGATCCCGCCTCGCCGGGTGCGGCCTGCGACGATGGCAACCTCTGCACGCAGGACACCAAGTGCGTCAGCGGCAAGTGCATCGGCGTCAGCAAGGCGTGCGACGACAGCAACAGCTGCACCGCAGACTCCTGCGATCCCGCCACCGGCAAGTGCGCCTTCGTGCCGACCAACGATGGCGGAGCCTGCGGCAGCGGCGGCGTCTGCAAGAAGGGCGTCTGCCTCTAGCGGCCCGCCTACAGGGCCGACCAGCAGGCGCGCGCCCCAGGCCGGGGCGCCGGTCGGTGTGGGCTCAGTGCTTGGGCTGATGCCCGTCGGCGAGCCAGCCTTCTTCCCAGTCCGCTTCGCCGCGAGCTTCGGCGGCGTCCAACCAGGCGAGGATCGGCTCCGCGTCCATCTCGGGCGCGATATCGACGGTCAGCAGCGCGTCGATGATGGTGCGCTGGACGCCTGCGCCGAGCGCGCTCAGGCCCGCCACCATCTCGTCGGCGTCCGTCGCGTCGTCGAGCAGCACCCGCAGCGTCGAATGCCCCGAGCGGCGCGCGACCGAGAGGAAGGTGAGCACGCCGTCCCGCTTGCGCGCGACGACCACGTCCTGCCAAGCGAGGCCGAGCGCGAACGCCGGCACCGTGTCGAGACGGTAGTGCGCCTTGGCCGCGTCGACAGGTACGGCCCAGACCAACTCGACGTCGACCGGAGGCCAGCCGTCGTGTTGGATCAAGGGAACCTGGAGCTCGACGGGCTCACTCAAAAGCACTGCCCCGCTGGCACGCAGACCTGGCCCGCAGCGCCGTTGCAGCAGACCTCGGTCGAGGCGCAATCGGCCTTGCTCTTGCACGGCTTGCTCGTCGAGCAATCCTTCGGGCAGGTCTTGGACTCGTCAGGCTCGCAGATGCCGTTGCCGCAGACGGGCTTCGGCGGACCGCAATCCGACGGGCAGGTCTTCGGCTCGGGATCCTGGCAGATGCCGTCGCCGCACACCGGTCCGGGCTGCTGGCAATCCTTCGGGCAGGTCTGCGTCGACTCGCCGGGCTCGCACTGGCCGTTGCCGCAGACGGGCAGCATCGACGGGCACGCCTCCTTGAAGTCGCCGCAGCAATCGCCGAACTCCATGCACTGCTGATCGCACCAGCACTGACCGTTGCTGCCCTGACCGCCGCATTGGTTCTTGCACGAACCGGGGCCGCAATCGAAGGGACAGGTGTTGGCGTCTTCGCCCGGCTCGCACTTGTTGTTGCCACACACGGGCTTGGGCGGACCGCAATCTTTCGGGCAGCTCTCGCTCGACTCGCCGTTCTCGCACTTGCCGTTGCCGCAGACCGGCTTGATCTGGCCGCAATCCTGCGGGCAGCTGAAGCTCGACTCGCCGGACTCGCACTGGCCGTTGCCGCAGATCGGCCCGGTGCTGCCGCCGAGGCAGCCCGCGTTCTGGACGCACTGCCCGAGCGGCGCGAGCTGTTGCAGCGAAGCCGGGTTCTGCGCGGCGCACGACTGCAGGCAGCCCGTGTCCTTGCACTTGGCGATGCAGTCCAGCGCCTTGGCGCACGCGGCGACGTTGATGCAGGCCACGTACGTCTTCTCGCAGTTCTGCTTGGCGCAGACCAGCAGGTCGGTGGCCTGGAAGCAATCCTGCGGGCAGCTGAGCATGGACTCGCCGGCCTCGCACTTGCCGTTGCCGCAGGTGCTGGGCGCACCACAATCCTTCGGGCAGCTCTGGCTCGACTCGCCGGGCTCACAGGAGCCGTTGCCGCAGACGGGCTGGATCGGGCCGCAGTCCTTGGGGCAGTTGAAGGACGACTCGCCCTTTTCGCACTTGCCGTTGCCGCAGAAGGCCGGCGGTGGGCCGCAATCCTGCGGGCAGCTCTGGCTGGACTCGCCGGGCTCGCAGGCGCCGTTGCCGCAGATCGGGCCGGCCGGACAGTCCTTCGGGCAGGTCTTGCTCGACTCGTCGCCCTCGCAGACGCCGTCGCCGCAGTTCGCGCCGTTGCAGAACTTCTCGCCACACTGCGCCAGCGGCATGAACGAGACCATGGCGGCCTCGCCCGCCTGCTTGAAGCAGGTCTCGTAGCAGACGTCGTCGGTGCAGTTGGCGAAGCAGGCGAAGAGCTTGGCGCAGGGCGGGTCGCTCAGGCAGGTCTTGACCTGGTCGGGGCATTTGGTCTTGGCACAGCTCAGCGGGTCGCCGCCGCAATCCTGCGGGCAGCTGGCCGGGGACTCCGACGCCGCGCAGATGTTGTCGCCGCAGATCGGCTTGGCGCAGTCGGCCGGGCAGCTACCGGCGCTCTCGCCGGGCGTGCAGGCGCCGTCGCCACAGACAGGGCCGGGCGGGCCGCAATCCTTCGGGCAGGACTTGGCGTTCTCGGGGAACTCGCAGACGGCGTTGCCGCAGACCGGACCCGAGACGCAGTCCTCGGGGCAGGAGAACTGCTCGCCTTCGCTGCAGACCCCATCACCGCAGGTGGGGTTCGGCGTGCAGTCGTTCGGGCACGAGAACGGGTTCTCGCCGCCGCTGCAGACGCCGTCGCCGCACACGGGCTTGACCGAGCCACAGTCCTCGGGGCAGGCGCCGTCCTGTTCGCCCTGCTCACACACGCCGTTGCCACAGATCGGCTTTCCGCCGCCGCAATCCTGCGGGCACGTCGCGCTCTCGCCCGCCTCGCAGACGAGGTTGCCGCAGACCGAGGTCTGCGGCTTGCCGCAGCCGACCTCTCCGGCGCAGCCGAAGAGCTCCTGCACGGTCGGCGTGGCGCCGTTGGCGAACGCCTTGGTCCGGCACTCGCCCAGGCAAGCGGCGTCGCTGCAGCCGGCGATGCAGCCGAGCACGATGGCGCAGGTGGCCTCGGTGGTGCAGGCGCCGATCTGGGCGCCGCAGTTGGCCTGCAGGCATTGGAACGGCGTCTGCGTGGTCACCTTGCAGTCGAGTGGGCACGTCGTGCTCGACTCGAGCGGATCGCAGACGCCGTCGCCGCAGAGCCCGCCGCCGCCGTCCGGCTTGGACGTATCGGCCTTGGAGGTATCGCCGGTCTGGCCGTCGAGACCGCCGACATCACCGCCCGTGGCGACATCGCCGAGCACGGCATCCGGGCCCAGGGCCGCCGAGTCGGACGTGCCACAGCCCTGGGTGGACGCGGCGAACGCCACAGCGCAACCAAGCGCGAACAAGCGGACCTTCTGCATGATCGAACCTCCAAGAGGCGCAGGCCCCCCGGTGGCAGGGTAGAACTCACCGCGCCAGACCGCAACGCTCCAATCGTGTGCGTCGGTGTCGGCTGGGGTCCAGCGAGGCTGCGCTCAGGCGTTGGACTTGAGCAGCGCCCGCAGCGGCTCGACGCGCAGATCCGCGACGTCCGCGGTGACACCGAGATCCCAGAACAGCGTGCGGTAGATGTGCTCCGGCTTGATGATCTCGCCCTTGGCCGTGTCTGGCAGGCCGGTCACGAGGTTGGTCGGCATCGGCGCCAGCGCGATGTCGGCGCTGCGGCCGACGACCTGCCCACCGCGGATGCCCGCACCCGCGAGGACGCAGGCGTTGGTCAGGGCGTGGTCGCGGCCGCCACGAGCGTTGAGCATCGGCGTGCGCGAGAACTCCGAGAAGCCCACGACGACTGTCCGATCGAGCATGGTCCCGCCATCGGCGTGTGGACGGCTCTCGAGGTCCTCGAGGATGCGGGCGATGAGGTTGAAGCCGCGCTGCTGGTCCGGGCCGTGATCGCTGGCCCAGGTGTCGAAGTGGGCGTCGAGCACGGGCACCTGGATGCTGCAGACCCGCGCCAGCCCCGAGGCCAGCGCCGTCACCGCGAGCGCCCCCTGGGCCTCGGGCGTCGTCAAGGCGGCCGCGCCGGTCGCGGCGATGCCATAGTGGGTGCGCAGCGCCGCCATGGCCTCGGTCTTGGCCTGGAAGTCAAAAAGCGCGTCATAGCCGCCGAGCACCATCTGCCGCGCCTTCTGCCGCGACGCTTCGGCCTTGGACCAGGTCGCCGAGGCCTTGGCGTCCGGGCACGAAGCGAAGCTCGTGAGCGCGGCGTCGATCAGCGCGTCGACCTTGGGATCCTGCGGCGACGCGCCTTGTTTCAGCGCGCGGACCAGGTCGGGCACGCTGTTGACCTTCAAGGCGCTGGCGAAGTTCGGCAGCTCCTTGTTGTAGGACTCCACGCGCACGGCCAGCTGCGGGATGGTCGCGCTCTGCCCGAGCCAAGCGGCCAGCCAGGTCGCCGCCGACGATCCGCGTGCGAGCAGGCCGGACGGCGGCTTGCCGGTCAAGAAGCGGCGCCGGCCGACCTCGTGCGTCAGGGTGTCCATGCTCATGCCACGCACGATGGCGAGCTTGTCGACGTGCTTGGCCAGATCACCGATGTACGGGCCGAACGCGATCTTGGGCCCCTTGCTCGGCTGCGCGTAGAGGATCTTGCCGCCGTTGGGCGGATCGTCGAGCAGCGAGTAGCCGGGCTGGATCTGGGTCGATCCGAGCTTGTCGTTGGTGAAGACGTCCGGATCGCGCGGATCGAGGCTGAGCAGGATGTCCCAGCCACCGGAGAAGTAGACAAAGATATAGTTGCGATCCGTCAATGTCGGCAGGGTGCCGGGCTTGGCAGCCGCCTCGGCCGCATGCGCCAACCGGACGAAGGGATCGGCCAGGTCCAGCGCTCCGAACGCGAGCGCACCGCCGCCGAGCTGCAGGGCGCGGCTCAGCAGCTCGCGTCGATGCAGCCCGGTGGCCGCGGGCGCGGATCGACCAGGGACCTCGGGGTGCTGCCCGCTCTGGCGTCTGCGAGTCGTCATCGTCTCCCCCTCGCACCGACCCGATCGCGACGCGTCGGCGCCGGGTCATCGGCGGGCTCGGCGCCCGCGGTCCGCATGCTCAGTACGTCGTGAACGCCGGGTGCTGGATCAGCGCGGCGCAGACCGCGCGCCAGCCTTCGCTCGGCTTGCCCGTGATCTTGGTCGCGCCTTCGAAGAGGAAGCGCCAGGTCTGCAGCTCGGCCGCGTCGGCGGCGACCACGCGCCCGTGGAAGCGCAGCAGCGCGTGGCGCAGGGTCGCGTCGACGCCTGCAGGGTTGCCGGCGGCGGTATCGGTCGGCGCGACTTGGGTCAGCAGGATCCGGTCGGCGGGCGCAGCCGCCACGTCCTTGGCCACCAGCTTGGTGCAGACGACGTTGGAGGCGTCGGCCAGGAACTTCTGGAACAGCGCCGAGGGCTCGAGATCCTCGGTCGTGACGTCGGTGTAGTTCGGCTTGCCGAGCGTGAGGGCGAGCGTCGTCAACTCGTTGGTGCCGTTCGGCGTCGTCCAGCCGATGCCACCGCTGGCGCGCCGCAGCGCCTCGTCGAGCTGGTCGATGTTCATGCGCTTGCGCGGACGGGCCGGCGGCGGCAGCGTCGGCGCCAGGTCGACCTTGGCGGCGTCGGCCAAGGCGCCGTCGACGACGGGCGGCGTCTCGAGGGCGACGAGCTCGTCCACGGCCGGAGCGCCCTGCCCGGCGCGGTCCGTGGCGGCGGCCGCAGACGGCGGCGGGGCACCTTCGGCGTTCGCGGTCGCCATCGGCGTGACCTGGCCATCGCCAGCGTCGACGCAGCCGGCGGCGACCAACGCGACCATCCACGCCGTCCACCAAGGAGCGCGACCGCGCGGCTGCGGCCGTCGGAGACCCCCGAGCTCGTGACGGTTCATCGCACCCTCCGGTAGACATCGCTCGTGACGATGGCGGAGACGAGTTTGCGGTAGGAGAAGCCGCCTTGGACGAACGCGACCGAGAGCTCGTCGATCCAGGCGAGCTCCTCGTCGCCCTCGACTTCGCGGCCGAGCAGCCACTCGGCGGTGCGCCTGGCCGCGCAGCGGGGCAACCGCTGGTCGACGACGGCGGCGAGCGCCATCAGCTTCGGCCCCTGGTCGACGTTCTTCTGGTGCGGCGTCTGCAGGAACACGTAGGGCTCGAGCCAGCCGAAGAAGGCCTTCTCGGGCTCCGAGAACGCGACCGTCTTGTAGAAGAGCTTGCACTCCGGGCTGCACAGTTGGCCCGACTTGGCGCAGGTATCGCAGTCGTTGCGGTAGGGCGGGTAGGTGACCGGGTCGAGGTGGGCGGCGCCGTTGGCCACCCAGCGGCCCCAGAACGAGGCCACGGGTTCGAGCAGCGCGTGGCAATACTTGCAGCCGGCGCGCTTCTGCAGGTCGGGCTCGGCCAGGGCCGCCGCCGCGTCGACCGGGATGCCGGTGTCCGGCGCCTGGAAGGGCTGGCAGAGGAAGCTGTTGTAGAAACGGCTGCCGCGCGCGCGGTTGGTCTGGAAGCGCAGCAGGAACGCCGGTGAGGTCAGGATGCCCGCGTGCGCCTTGGGCAGGTCGACCTTGACCCAGGTGTCCTCGTCGGTGAAGGCCAGGTTCGGCAGGCTGGCGACGTCGATCGGCGTCGGCGTCATGCGCAGCGGCGCCGAGAGCTGCGCCTGGTGCTTCCAGTAGAAGGCGATCGGGCCGTTGATCCAGGCCACCTTCTCGGTCAACAGATCGGTGTAGGGGCGATCCTCGAGGATCATCTCGCGCACCTGCCGCTCCAGCGCCGTCGCGAACGAGCGCAGGATCTGCAGGTCGGTCGTGCCGTAGCGACACCAGCGCAGGTTCGGCCCGCAGCCGCATGCAAGTTCATAGGTGGTGCCCTGCTCGGCGCAGCTCTTGCCAGACGGCGCGACGGCGGTGTCGATGGCGTCGGTGGCGCAGACCTTGATCTCGGTCGCGGGTGCCCAATAGGGCTTGACCAGCACCCAGCCCTCGCGCTTGGTGCCGTCGGCCTGGGGCTTGAACACGATGTTGCCGTCGTCGTCCCAGGTCGCCGGCTCGTCGAGGCAGGCGACACGGTTGCCACGCCGGACGATGGCGACGTTGCCGCCGTTGCGCCAATAGACGTTGCCGGTCTTGGCGAGGCCGCCCGGCACGTGCATCAAGCGCAGGTTCTCGAGGCTGTTCCAGAGCTTGTCGCGGTGCTGGCGCACGACCTGATCGGCGAACTCCGGCGAGGCGAGCCAGCCACCGACGACCGATCCGACGTGGGCCAATGGGTCGATGGCCTGCAGCGTCGCGTCGTAGTCGGCCATCGTCGGCGTCGTGCCGCGCAGATCGAGCGAGCTCGCGCGCAGCAGCTCCGTCGGCGACAACAGCCCGGCCTGCTCGCCGGTCGGCGAAGCCGGGCACGCGGCGGGGGCGGCGACCGCAGAGGCGGCTGCGGCGGCCGCGGCGAACGTGACAGCCGCCAACGCCAGCACCAAGCGGCCAGCGATCGGTCGGCAGGGGAACCTCGGGCGCATCGGAGCCTCCGTCACGGCTGGAACCCGTCGGACTTCCATTTGGCGATGAGCGCACGTTCGCTGCTGCCGAGGGGGAGCTTCGGCGGCAGGGGCATCGCGCCAGCCTGGACAACTTGCACGATCGTCTCGATTTTGTCTTTCCATTTCTTGGCGGTGTCGAGCTTGGTCGCGACGCCCTCGGCGCCGTGGCAAAGGGCGCACGAAGCCTCGTAGATCGGCTTGATATCCTTGGCCCAGCTGACGAGCGGCTTCGGCGGCGGTGCCAACGTCGTGACCCGGACCACGGCCCCGGCCGCGACGCCGACGAGGCCGCCGTTGGGATCGTCGCTCCAGACGGCTGCGCTGGGGACGCCGAGCACGCGGCGCCAGACGCCGAGCTCCTGCCGCCAGCGGACGCCGGCGACGTCGATCCAGAAGCCGCTGAGGCCGTCCTGCCCCGAGATCGTGGTCACGGTCGGATCCTTGGCCACGATGCCGAACGACCACGTCGTCCAGTTGCCGCCGACTCCACGCGAGACGAGCTCGCCCTCGGTCGCAGCCCACAGCACCCCGGCCTCGTCGCAGACGACGGCGCCGACCGCGCGGCCTTCGATCCAGACCACCGTCTGCACGGCGCCGTCGGCGGCGACGCGGACCAGGCGCAGACCCTTCGGGCCGCTGAGGGCGAGGCCGGGACCGGCGAGGCCGGCGCAGCCCCAGGCCAGGTGCGTCGCGTCGGCGCTGCCCTGCGCCGGCTTGCCGCCGGGCGAGGCGTCGGCGGGCCAGGTGACGACCGCGAGCACGCCGTCGCGCCAGAGCCAGAGCTTGCCGCCCGCGAGCAGCCAGAGGTCGGAGCCTTCGCCGCGGCGCCATTGGCTGATCGGCGCGCCGAGCGCGGCAGCCAGCGGCGAGGGCAGCAGCTTGGCCTTGACCTGCGCCGAGACGCCCGCAGCGTGCCAGACGAGCACGACGGACTGGCGCACCATCGCGGCGACGAGCGCGCCGATCTCGGCCGAAAGCGGCGTGACCTGACCGTCGACCGGCCCGAGCAGCGCCACGGCGGCGGGCGCGCTGCCCTTGGCCGGGGCCTGCACGAGCACGACGGCGGGATCGACTGCCACGGCCTCGGTCCATGCGCCCTTGGCGACGGTCGTGACGCTGGCGGTGACGGGTGGGTCCTCGACGATGAAGACGACGGGCGCCTCGGTCGGCAGCTTGGCGTCTTCGGCGGCGTCGGGGGCCGCAGCGTCGGGGTCGTCGGTGTCGGGGGCCGCGGCGTCCGGCTCGGCGGCGTCGGGATCGTCGCTGTCGCCAGGGCCGCTGCTGTCGCCCGGGCTGCTGCTGTCGCCCGGGCTGCTGCTGTCGCCCGGACTGCTGCTGTCGTCGGGGCCGCTGGAGGCGTCCGCGTCGTCGGCCAGGGCATCCTCGCTGCCGGTGCCGTCGTCGCCGGCCGCGCCGTCGACCTCGGCGTCGTCGCCGGCGGTTCCGTCCGCGGCCGCCGAGCCGTCTGCGGCGACATCGAGGCCGGCGAAGGCGTCGCTGCCCGCGTTGGCGCGGCCCGCCGGATCGCCGCCACACGCGACGAGCGCGGAGCAGACCGACGCGCAGATCGACGCGATCCGTGCGGCGTCCAGGAGCTTGCGACGAGCCGGATTCGGGCGGGGCAAAGGGGCCTCCTGTAGGGCCTCACTGTCCGGTGCTCGGCGCGCCCTGTCAACGCTTCGATCGCGGCAAAGATCGGCTTCTTGTCGGCGTTTGCACCTTCCCGAACGCGCGGCCGCGGGCTATGGTCGCGGCTCGATCCCCGCGGCGGTCCCGACCGCACGAGAGGCGCCCATGTTCGGACGTGCGCTGCTGGTTCGCAGGTTCGGCGGAACGCTCGCCCCCTGGCTCATCGTCGCTGGCGCGGTGGCGGCCTGTGGCGGCGATCCGGCCGGCAAGTCGACGCCGCCGATCTCCCTACCAGACGCCAGCGCGGACGCGGCAGACGCCGCGAACGGCGCAGATACGGCCCCCGTGGAGGACAGCGGCAGCGCTGAGGACGGCGCAACCGCCGCCGACGGCAGCGACGAGGACAGCACGACCGCGGACGACACGGCCCAGGACGACACGGCCCAAGACGACACGGCCCAGGACGATACGGCCCAAGACGATACGGCCAGCGACGACGCGACGTCTGCCACGGACGCCGTCGAGGACAGCGCGAGCGCGGACGACACGGCCGGCGACGACGCGACGTCTGCCGCGGACGCAGCCGAGGACGCAAGCGCGGACGCAAGCGCGGACGGAGCCGACGACGTCAGCGCCGCCGAGGACGCGCTCGCGGACACGGCAGACGTTGCAGACACCGCGGACGCAGCCGATACGGCCATCGTCGACGCCGGGCCGCAGCCCTGCAGCCCCGAGCTCGCGCTGTCGCCCACCGAGACGACCGTGTTGCCCTACGATCTCGTGGCGTTCAAGCCGAGCGGCGGCACCGGCGCCTACGCCTTCAAGCTGGCCAAGGCGCCGTCGGGCGCGATCGTGCACCCCTCGGTCGGCACCTACCTCTCGGGCGAGACGACCGGCAAGACCGACGAGGTCGTGCTGACGGACGACGGCTGCATCGGCACCGCCAAGGCCGTGGTCCACGTGGTCGAACCGATCGAGGTGACGCCGATGGAGGCCGAGCTGGCCTACGGCGACAAGCTGACCATCAGCGTCAAGGGCGGCTCCGGCACCTTCGCCTTCAAGCTGCAAAGCGCGCCGAGCGGCGGCACGATCGACGGCAAGGGCAGCTACGTCGCCGGCTCGAAGAACGCCGACGACGTCGTCCAGGTGCGCGACGTCGCGACCAACGAGAGCGCGAAGGTGACGCTGCGTGTGCGCAAGGGCGCCAAGATCGCCATCGTGCCCGGCGGCCTCGTCCTGCCCATCGGCGCGCACGCCAAGCTCGCCGGCGACGGCGGCAGCGGTACCTACGTCCTGCAACCACCGCCGGCTGCGTTCGTCAGCGAGGCGCCGATGGAGCTGACGGCCAAGTCCCCAGGGGCCGGCGCCGTCACGGTCAAGGACGCGATGCTGGGCAAGAGCGCGACGATCCAGGCGCGCGCGGTGACGACCTTCGATCTGCCCAGCGATCCGGTCGGCGACGGCAGCCAGGCCGCGGCGGCGGCGGCCGGCGACCTGAACAAGGACGGCAAGGTCGACGCGGCGCTCGGCCTGCCGGAGAGCGACGTCGCGGGCTTCAACGCCGGCAGCGTCGTGCTCTACAAGGGCGCCGCGGGCGGCCTGGCGAGCAAGCCCTGGCTGGCGCTGCACGGCAGCAGCCGCGACGAGCGCTTCGGCTGGGCGGTCGAGGTGACCGACGTCACCGGCGACGGCAAGCCCGAATTGCTCGCGACCTCGCCGCTGGCCGACGTCGGCGCGACGAACACCGGCGCGGTCTGGGTGTGGTCGTTCGACGCCAAGGGCGCCATCGTCAACAAGCCGCTCTGGCAGCTGGCGGGCTCGTTCTCTGGCGATCAGGCGGGCTACGGCATCGCGGTCTGCGACTTCAACGCCGACGGCTTCGCCGACATCGCGCTCGGCGCGCCCTACGCCGAGGACAAGACGGCGCAGCAGGTGGCCAACGATCAGGGCGGCGTCTACGTCTGGCTCGGCGGCAAGGCCGGCTACGGCGACAAGCCCACGTTCGCGCGCTACGCCGAGGTCCCCGACGGCAAGGGCGGCTGGTCGTCGGACGCCAACGTCCGCCTGGGCTGGTCCATCGCCGCGGGCGACTTCGACGGTGACGGCGCCTGCGATCTGGCCGCCGGCTCGCTCTACTACACCGACCTGACAGCGAACGACGGTTTGGTCGCCGTGTGGAAGGGCGTCAAGGCCGGCGGCTCGGCGACCGGAGGCCTCTCGGCGCATCCGTCGCGCGTCATCACGGGCGCCAAGGCCGGCGAGTCGGGCTCGCAGTTCGGCCGCAGCATCGCCAGCTGCGACGTCACCGGCGACGGCAAGGCCGACCTCGTCGTCGGCCAGCTCGGCTTCCGCAACGGCGACAGCAAGACGACCAACCTCGGCGCGACCCGGGTCTACAGCTTCGGCGCGTTGGTCAACGCGGCGACCAAGGTCGACGGCTTCGACACGGCGGTGTTCAGCGCGATCGGCGTCAACACCACGGACTACCACGGCTATCGCGTCGGCTGCGGCGACATGACCGGCGACGGCGTCGCCGATGTCCTCAGCAACGTCGGCAACGGCGAGGTCAGCGGCAAGCCCGCGAACACGGGCACGATCGCGGTCTACGCCGGCGTCAAGTCCGGCCCGATCGCGGCGACGCCGGCCATGACCATCGGCGGCCTGCTCGGCGGCGACTACTTCGGCCTCGCGATGACCGTGCTGCCCGACCTCGACGGCGACAAGCTGCCGGATCTGCTCGCCTACGCGACCCAGGACGACACCGACGGCTTCAACTACGGCAAGCCCTACGCCTGGGCCAGCGCCAAAGGCACGCTGACGCCGCTCGAGCAGCCGGCGATCGCCTCGGGGGCGCGCTTCGGCAGCACGCTCGCCTGGCTGCCCGACGCCAACGGCGACGGCTATCCGGAGCTGCTGGTCGGCGCCGGCTACGACTCGCCGATGGTCGCGGGCAAGCCGGTCGGCACGCGCGCCGGCGCGGCGACGGTCGTCCCTGGCACCGCGACGGGCGTCGACCCGAGCAAGGCGGTCAAGCTGGCCGGATTCCTCGGCCACAGCGCAAGCGACCTGTTCGGCTGGTCGGTCGCTGGGGCCGGCGACTTCGACGCCGACGGCTTCGACGACATCGCGATCAACGCGCGCAGCGAGGACCGCCCCGGGAGCTTCGGCGCCGGCTACGTCAAAGGCGTGCAATGCGGCGGCGCGGCGACCAACGTCGGCGCGGTCTACGTCTTCCCCGGCGCCAAGGCGGCGCTGCATGCGACGACGCCGGGCTGGGTCGCGTTCGGTCCGCAAGCGAGCCAGGTGATCGAGACGGTCGCCGGCGGCGCCGACATCAACGGTGACGGCAAGGCCGACCTGATCGTGGGCAGCCCGTCCTGGGACGCCACGGCGCGCAGCAACGCCGGCGGCTGGGGCGTCATCTGGGGCCGCAAGTCCGACCCGAGCGGCGTCGTCGTCGCCTGCGCGCCGGATCACGTCGAGGTCGGGCCCAAGGCCAACGACAACCTCGGCCGGTCGGTCGTGGCGCTCAGCGACCTCGACGGCGACGGCTGCGCCGAGTTCGCGGTCGGCGCCAGCGGCGAAGACCTCGGCATCAGCAACCAGGGCGCGATCCACGTCATCTACGGCTGGGGGCCGACCTGCAAGTCGAAGGTGCCACGCGAGCTCGTGCTGGCGTCGGGCACGGCCAACGCCGCGGCCGGCTGGAGCCTGGCCACGGGCGCCGACGTCGACGGCGACGGCAAGCCGGACCTGGTCGTCGGCGGCATCAACGTCGCGGCCGGCGGCAAGACCGTCGGGGGCATCTGGCTGCTGCGCTCGAGCTGGCTGGCGGCCCAGACGCCCGCGCCGATCGTCGACGGCACGCCCGCCGCGTCGCCTCTGGCGTTCGCCGATCCGAACGAGACGCTGATCCTCGGCGCGGTCGGCGGTTGGCAGGGCGGCCAGTTCGGCTGGTCGGTCGCGCTGTTGCCCAACTTCGAGGCCGACGGCCGAGCCGCGATCCTGGTCGGCGTGCCCAACGGCGGCCTCGGCGGCACCGACCTCGGCGGTGGCGCCGAGATCCTGCGCTTCGGACCGGGCGTCGGCATCCTGGCCGATCCGGCCTCGATGGTGATCGGCGACACCGCGCGCCCCGGGGCCCTGGCCGGCTATGCGGTCGCCGGCATCGCGGGCAAGACAGCGGCCACGCCGAGCAAGACCGTGCCGTTGCTGGCCGTCGGATCGGTCTACGGCACGCCGCAAGGCAGCAAGCAGATCGACCAGGGTCATGTGATCGCAGCCCCGGCGCGCTGACGCGCCGCCGCCGAGAGCCCCCGATGCCCTCCTCCTCGTCCCCCGTCGCGGCGTCGCCAACGTCGCCGGTCCGCACCTTGGGCCCGCACCACGTCGCCGTGCCGTGGGTCTTGACCGCCGAGCACGCCAGCGCCGCCGTGCCCTGGCCGCTGGTCGCCTCGCCCGCGGATCGCGCGACGCTCATGAGCCATTGGGCCTTCGATCTGGGCGTCGCCGAGGTCGTCGAGGCGCTGGTCGACGTGCTGCCGGCGGTGGCCGCGCTCTCGCAGGTCTCGCGGCTGGTGATCGACGCCAACCGGCCGCCCGAGCACGAGGACGCCGTGCGGCGCGTGGCGGACGACCACGCGCTACAGTTCAATCGCGACGTCGACACGGCCGAACACGCGCGCCGGGTCGCGGCCTACCACGTGCCCTACCATGACGCGATCACGACGCTGATCACGGCCCAGCGGGCGTTGCCGCGGCAGGACGAGCTGCGGATCTTGAGCGTGCACAGCTTCACCCCGGTCCTGGGCATCAAGCCGCGCTGGATGGAAGCGGGCGTGCTCTACGATCAGCACGACGCGCTGGCCGAGCGCTTCGCAGGGGCCCTGCGCGCGCAGGGCTTCGCCACCGCCTTGAACGAGCCCTACTCGGGCAAGGATGGCCTGATCTACGCCGCGAACCGCCACGGCCAGGCCTCCGGGCTGCGCTACCTGGAGCTGGAGCTGCGCCAGGACATCCTGGCCACCCCCGCGATGTGCCAGGACGTCGCCCAGCGCGTCGCCGCCGCGCTGCGGACCCTGCTGCCCTTCGAGGACGCGGCGTGAGCGACGACCTCGAGGGCGGCGGCGCGACCGACGTGCCGCTGCGGATCCTGCATCGCCATGGCGCGCTGGTCGTCGTCGACAAACCTGCCGGCATGCTGGTGCACAACTCGGCCTGGAGCGGCGGGCCGCTCGAGTTCACCGCGGTCCAGGCGGTCGCGGAGCTCTGCGGCACGCAGGTCTGGCCGGTGCATCGGCTGGATCGCGGCACCAGTGGGCTGCTGCTCTTCGTCACCGAGCGCGACGCGCTGCAGCCTTGGCGCGACGCGCTGGCGGTCGGGGCCAAGGACTACGTCGCCGTCGTCCGTGGCCGCACGCTCGGCGCGGTCTGCGTGCGCAAGCCGCTGCGCAGCGAGTCCGGGGCGACGCAGGCCGCGATGACCGAGCTGACGCCGCTGGCGGTCGCCGCGGACGAGCGCGTGAGCCTCGTCGCCGCCCGCATCCACTCGGGCCGCCACCACCAGGTCCGGCGCCACCTGGCCCATGTGCACCATCCGGTCTGCTTCGACGCGTACCACGGCGACAGCCGCTTCAACCGCGACCTGCACGCCCGGCGTGGCGGCCCGGCGTTGGCCCTGCACGCGCTCTCGCTGCGCCTGCGGCCGCCCGAGGGCGGGCCGGCGTTGGCGATCGTCACACCGCCGTCCTGGTTGGCCTGGGCGGTCGGGATCTTCGGCGCCGACGCTTGCGCCGAGGCGCTGCGGCCGTATTGGCCGGCCCAGGTCGCTGCCTTGGACGACGATTGCCTGGCGTGGCCGCCGCAGGTCGCGGACCACGAGGCGACGGCGATCGGCGGGTTCGACGCGGTCGAGGCGGTGCGCGGTCCGGGCTTCGCGTCGGCAGCAGCCGTCGCCGAGAGCTGGCCGTGGCCAGCGCTGGTCCTCGACAAGGGCGCCCTACTCGACCATCGGCCCTAGCCGCATCAGCTCGAGCACGCCGTCGCGGGCCGAGAGCTGGCCACCGAGGATGCGCGCGACCACGCCGGCGATGAACGCCTCGGCGCCGAGCCGATCCGCCAGGGCGACGAAGGTGCGGGCGGCGTCGACGGCGTCGAGCGGGCCGAGCGCGCCCAGGACGCTGCTGAGGGCGTCGCCGCGCGCCAACGCCCGCCCTGCGGCGATCTCGCGGCTCTCAGACTCGCGCAGCGCCAGCATCTCGCCCAGGCCAGCGAGGCCCCACGCCGACGACGCCTTGCCGCCCGCGGCGACGACGACACGCGCCATCTCGGCCGCTGCGCGCGGGATCAAGGTGCCGAGCGTCGCCGGGCCGAGGCCGAGCTCCAGCGCGATGCCGATGGCGATGGCGCCGACAGGCGCCGACGCTGCGGCGACCTCGATGCCGGCCAGATCCGACGACAGGTACACGCGCAGCGCGTCGGCGGCGAAGGCTTCGACCACGCGCTCGCCGACCTCGGGGTAGCGGCTGGCGACGACGAACGCGTTCGGCCGGCCCGCGAGCAGCTCGTCGACCAGCGCGGGTCCCAGCATCGCGCCGACCTTGCGCAGCGACGTCTCACGGCGCAGTACCCTGCTCGGCCGCTCCAGGCTCTCGGGCTCCAAGCCGCGCACGGCGTGGACGACGACGTGGCTGGGATCGGCGAAGTCGCCCAACCTGCGGGCCAGGGCCCGGACGTCGGCGGCGCGGACCGCGATCAAGAGCGTGTGCGAACACTCGACGGCGGCTGCGAGGTCGCCGACGACCTGGACGCCATCGTGCAGCCGCGCCAGCTCAGGCAGGACGGCCTGGTCGTGACGATCGGCCTGCAGATGCTGCAATCGGCCCGGATCCTCGCACCAGAGGACGACCTTGCGCCCGTTGCGCGCGGCGACCTCGGCGAGCGTGATGCCCCAGCGCCCGGCCCCGAGCACCGCGATCGCGTCGCGTTGTGTTCGACTTCGACTCATCGAGGGTCTCCCTGCTACGTGGCCGGCGCGGCGCCGACGCTCAGACGTTGGCGTCGCCGGTCGGCTCGCGCAGCACCGCGTCGAAGCCATAGCCGGCCAGGCGGTTGGCGTAGAAGAGCAGAAGCTCTGGATGCCCCACCTCGAGGCCGTTGCTGGCGCGGCGGACGACGGGGTTGGCGTGGTACATGCCCAAGACCTTGGCCCCCCGCTCGACCAGGGTGTCGACCGCCAGGCGCTCGACGTCGTGCGAGAGGGCGATGCGCCGGGCCCGCGCGGCAGCACGCAACGCATCCTGCAGCCGTCCGGCGCGGCGCAGCACGGCGTCGTGCGGGATCAGCTCGCCGCGCGCGACGCGCAGCAGGCGATACAGGTCCAGGTGCGGGTAGGCATCCTGCAAGGCGGCAAAGAGCGTGGCAGCGACGAAGGCCAACGAGGTGACGACGTTGTTGCGGGCGAACGAGCGGGCCACAGCCGCGCCGCATTCGACGGTGTAAGCGGCGTCGCGACGGCTGTCGGCGACCACCTCGCCGTCGCGCCAGAGGTAGCGCTCGATGTCGATCGGCCGCTCGTGGGGATCGCGGCTGATGCCGGCGATATCGACGGGGTTGCCGAAGGGATCCATCGGCTCGCCGAAACGCAGGTAGAGCGTATGCTCCATCTTCATCGTCTTGCTGACGAAGCTCGCGACCTTGCTGATGTCGGCGAACTCATCGTCCTCGATGATGTAGCGGGCGCCGCCGTCGGTGCGCAGGTGCTCGCCGATCAAGGTCTCGGCCTCGAGCACGAGGTGGTAGTTGATCGTCAGCGGGCAGACGAAGACCTTCGGCTTGGGCTTGCGCGCCTGGAGGTTGCGCCGATACGCCGTCAGCGCCGTGCCGAGCAGGCCGAGCTTGAGCCGGCGCTCGATCTCGTTGCTGCGGGCGCGCGTGCCGCCGGGAAAGAAGAGCGAGTGGAAGCCGCGCTCGAGCAGGACCTCGGAGTAGCACTTGAGCACGCGCTTGTAGATGCCGTGGCCGATGCGGCGATCGACCTTGTAGGCCCCCAGGTTGTGCATGAAGAAGCTGGTCAGCGGGTTGGTGAACAGGTTCTTGCCGGCGCCGTAGGTCACCGGCGGCAGGCCCGCCTCGTCGAGCGCCCAGCCGACGACGATCGAGTCGAGGTTGCTGCTGTGGGTGGGCACCACGACCAGGGTGCCGATCTCCGACAGCGCGCGCAGATGCGCCACCGCGCCCTCGACGATGATGCGCTCCGACAGGCGCTTCCAGCTGCCGACGATGTTCTCGGGGTTCGCGGCGTTGAACACCGCGGCCAGGCCGACCGGCAGCACGCGGCTGGCGAAGCGGTAGACCGAGGGCGTGAATCGGCCCGCGACGTCCTCGGTGTAGGCATGCGTCAGCTCGCGCAGCACGCGCACCCGCTGCGAGTCGTCGGATCGGCCGACGCTGCGCGCGATCTCCTGCCAGTAGTCGTAGGGCCGGAGATCGAGCTTGCTGCTGCCGCGCTCGAGCCGCTTCATCTCGAGGAACGCGGCCTCGTTGAGCACATACTCGAGGCCGGCGTCGCCGCCCCGACGGCTGCCTTGGACGACCTCGGCGACGACGCGCTCGACGACGTCGCGGATGATGGCATCTCGCTCTTCCATGAAGTGGAAGATGCGCGCGTTCTGGCTCGTCAACATGGAGGCTCCAGCGGCGAAGGCTTCAGACGTCGCGTCGGGCTTGCGGGGCGCCGCCAGGACCGGAATGGCCGTGGCCGCCCGACTCGGTCTCGGCGCCGGTGACGGTGCCGTAGTGCTTGCGCTCGATGGCGTCGTAGTAGTCGATGATCTGGCGCACGTACGCGCGCTTCTCGAGGTAGGTGCCAGCGAAGAAGCTGCGCTTGAAGCCATAGACCACGATCGACTTGAGGTCCTTGCGGTCGAGGCCAAGGTGCTGCACGGCCTGCATGTACTCGTTGGTGACGGTCGTGTTGCTGACGGTGCGGTTGTCGGTGCACAGCGTCGTCGACACGCGCGCCTCGCGCAGCTTGCGGAAGCTGTGCTGCGACAGGCTCGTCATGTTCGGGTTGGTCTGCAGGTTCGACGTCAGGCAGATCTCCAGCGTGATGCGGCGATCCGAGATGAACTCGCCGAGCCGGCGCACGTACGCTTGGCGATCGACGATGCCAGAGTCGTCGTGGATCGCGTCGGGGTCGAGCAGGTAGGTGCCGTGGCCGATGCGGTCGGCGTAGAGATCCGTGACGGCCTGGAAGATCGACTCCGGCCCGTAGGCCTCGCCCGCGTGCACGGTCTTCTTCATGAAGTTCTTGTGCACGAACTCGAACGTCTCGCGGTGATCGCCCGCCGGGTAGCCGGCCTCCTCGCCCGCGAGGTCGAACGCGACGACGGGCAGGCCGAGCTCGTCACGCGCGAGGATCGCGGCCCGGGCGAGCTCCATCGAGGCCATCTTGTAGACCTCCTTGGGCGGGGCGTAGCGGTGGGCCTGGACGAAGTTGTGGAAGTACTCCGAGAAGCCGCCCGTGAACTTGCGCATCGCCGACGCGATGATGCCGTAGTGGAACGGCGGCTCGGCGCCGCTGACGACCTCGGGGCGGGCGTTGAACTCGTCCTGGGCGCGCTTGAGGCCGCGATGCACCGCCTTGAGCACCATCACCGCGTTCATGTGCTCGTGGACGTGCAGCTGCGGCGCGAAGCGGGCCTCGAGGTAGCGCACACCCTCTTGCTGGTTGTCGACGCCGAGCTCGTACGCCGCGCGCTCGAGCGCCACCTCGCTCTGCAACACGGCGCAGAGGTATTGGAAGCCGTGCAGGTACTCGCCGAGGTTGTTGTAGCGGTCCTTGAACACCAGCTCGCGCAGGCCCTCTTCGGTGTAGCTTGGCAACTTGACGTTGTATTCGCGTGCAAGGTCGATCAGCGTCGGGATGCGCACCGAGCCGTCGAGGTGCACGTGCAGGTCGGTCTTGGGCAGCTCGCGGACGAACTCCGCGCGCACGGCCGTGTCGTCCGCCGGGAATGCGCCACTCGGGCCGATCGGGTTGGATTGCTTGGACATGCGTGACTCCGGTGGGCGTGGGCCCCTGCCCCGCGAGGCGTCGGCGGGTGGATGATGCTACGGTCGCGGCGCCGTCCCTGCAATCGAGGATCACGAGGCCTCCAGCGTGCGGCTCGCGTTGCCCTCGTCGGCCGCGGTGCGTAGCATCGCCGGGACGGAGGCTTCGCGATGCGTTGGAACGAACGGAAGCGCAACGGAGAGCAGGCTGCCCGCCGCAGCCACCGCCCGGCGTCCCCGGCTGCGCCGAGCGGCGACGGGCACGGGCGCTGGGCCGCGTCGGCGCGGGCCGCGATGGCGCTTGCGGCCACAGCGCTCGCGGCCCTGGGCTGCAGCGACGGCGGGGCCGGTGACGGCCCGGACAGCGAGGCCGCCGCGGCGGTCCTGCATCCGGGCGCCTGTCGCGCCGATCTGGTCTGGGCGGATGGCAAGCGCGCCGACCGCTTCCTGGTGTGGAGCTACGACGCCAAGGGCCGAAAGGTGCGCGAGGATCGCCTCGACGACGCAGTCGCGACCGGGTTCCCGACGTCGACGACGCTCTGGACCTGGACCGACGCGGGCCTGATGGCCAGCGAGGTGCTGACGACCAGCGACAAGGCCGTGCCCAACCACGACTGGACGTGGACGTACGACGGCGATGGCCGCCCCGCGACGCGCGTCGGCAGCACGAGCGCGTACAAGACCGAATCCTGCACCTACGAGTACAGCAAGGTCGCGACCCATCCGCACGACTTCGTGATCGTCTGCAACTACAGCTACGACACGTTCGACAAGGAAGGCAACCGCACCGGCACGGTCACCGGCACCCACGCCGAGCAGCACACGTTCTACGAAGACCTGCCGGGCGCGGCCTACGGCATCGATGGCAAGGTCCGGCGCGAAGTGGTCGTCCGCGACGACGGCAAGGGCGGAAAGCCTGGCGGCGAGACGGCCTATGTCTACGACGCCGACGGCCGCCTGCTCGCGACCGAGCAGGACAGCAAGCTGCAAGGGTACCCCGACGACGTCACCAAGCGGACCTACGACGCCAAGGGCCGCCTGGCGACGCGCAGCGAGGACGACAACGGCGACGGCACCGCCGAGCTCCTCGCGACTTGGAGCTACGACGGCGCGGGCAACGTCGAGCAGGTCGCGTTCGACGTCGGCGCAGACGGCAGCGTCGACCACCGCTGGGAGCACCACTACGACTGCTGGTAGCGCCTCGGGCGGCGGTGGCGATCAGGCCCCGTCGAGGTGGACGCGTACGTCGCGGCGGAGCGCATGGGCCGTGCCGACGACGCCCACGCCGGTGACGACCAGGGCCGCCAGCGCCGCGAGCGCGACAAGGCCAGGGTCGACGCCGTCGTCACCGAGCGCCTGCAGCGCGAGGCCATGCTGCGACAAGCCCGGAATCACGGCCATCCAGGGCGCCGGCTCGAGCTGCCAGGCGCTGCTGAGCAGGCCCGGCAACATCGGCAGCAGCAACAGGATCGACAGCCACGCCTGGGCCTCCTTGATCGACCTGGCGAAGCCGGCGACCCAGAGTTGCAAGCTCGCGGCCAACGGCGCCATGGGCAGCACGATCGCGGCGAGCACGGCACAGGTGGCGGCATCGACGTGCAGCGCGATGCCGAGCGCGTCGGTCTGCAGCAACGGCAGGGCCGCCCACATGCCAAGCAGCGTCATCGCGCCCGAGAGCAGCGCAGCACCGGCCGTGACGACCCACTTGCCGAGCGCGAGGATCTGCGGCGACACCGGATGCAGCAGCAACGGCTCCAGGCTGCCGCGCTCGCGCTCGCCCGCCGTGGTGTCCAGCGCGATCTGCATCGCGCCGATGAAGCACGCCAGCAGCGCGAACAGGGGCACGACGTGCAGCAACGATGCGGCGTGGCGGGCCGGCGACGCCAGATCGCGCAGCTCGACCTGGACCGGCGCCAGCACGTCGGGGTGCACGCCGCGCGCCACCAGCCGTGACAGCGCCAGCTGCTGGCCAACGCCCTGGATCACCGCGACGATCCGCTGCGCGCGCATCGCGGTGGCGGGCTGCTCGGTCTGGGCATCGACCCGGACCTTCGCCGGCCGCAGCTGCGCCTGCCGCTGGTCCCAAGCTGGATCGATCCACACCGCCAGCGGCAGATCGCCCGCGCCGCGCGCAGCCTCGGCCTGGTCGCGGGGCATCGGCCTCACCGGGAGCCCCGCCGCCTCGAGCGCCGCGATCAGGACGGGGGCGTGTTCAGCGCCGACCACGGGCACAGGCTCATCGGCCACCACCTGGGCCGTGTGGTCCATACCGCCGATCAGCAGCGCCAGCAGCGCCGGGCCGAGCAGTGGGTAGAGCAAGGCGATGGCGACCGACCGGCGATCGCGGACGGCTTCGAGCGCCTCCTTGCGCGCGATCGCCGCGAACTGGCGTGCTGGCCTCGGTCGGCGTGGCCGCGCCATCGTGGCAGCTCCGGTGGCGTTCGGCGCTGCGCTCATGGCTGTCCTCCGTCGACCGCGGCTGCAGCGACCGCAGCGACGAAGGCGTCCTCGAGGTTCGTGGTGCCGGTGCGCTCCAACCACGCAGCAGGGGTCGCGCGGCCGATCGAGCGGCCCTGCGCGAGCATCACGACCTGGTCGGCGACTGCTGCCACCTCTGCCAACTGATGACTCGCCAGCAGGACCATCCGGCCGAGCTGACGCAGCTCGTCCATCGCCCGGCGAAGCGCCCGGACCGAATCGACGTCGAGTCCATTCTGCGGCTCGTCGAGCAGCACGTTCTGCGGCTGATGGATCAGGGCACGTCCCAGCGCGACCTTCATCCGCTCGCCCTGCGAAAAGCCCGCCACCCTGCGCGTCAACAGCGCGGTCATGCCGAGCTGCGCTGCGACATCGCGCGCCCGGTCCGGGATCTCGGCCTCGTCGAGACCCTGCAGCCGGGCCGAGAGCTGCAGGTGCTCCATCGCGGTCAGGCGCGGATGCAGGCCCCGCGTATCGGGCAGCACGCCCAGACGCGCGCGCGCCTCGAGCGGATCGACGGCCGGATCGACCCCATCGACGCGCACCCTGCCCTGGTCGGCGCGCTGCAGCCCGGTGAGGATGCGCAACAGCGTCGACTTGCCGGCACCGTTGGGACCGAGAAGCGCTGTGACCTCGCCGTCCGCGGCGACGACGTCGACCCCGGCGAGCGCCTGGACCACGCCGAAGGCGCGGTGGACGCCGACGACCTCGATCACGGCACCACCTCGCGCACCGGCGTGGTGGTCGCGGTGACGGCGCTCGGCTCGATGGCGAAGGCAGGGCGGGCGACGGCGCGGCCGCAGCGCTCGGGCAGGTCGCCGGCAGGATCGTCGAAGAAGGCGGCCAGGATCGCCGGCCCGCAGCCGCTGCGTCCGGCCCAATGCCCGGCGTTGTCGATGACCACGGCGCGTCCGCCGCGCGCCCTGCGCACGGCGTCGGCGTGGCGCGCCGGCGTCACAGGGTCGAGCGAGCCCGACAGCAGCAGCAACGGCACCGCCGGAGCAGCGTCCGCGCTCGAAGGCAACGCGGCGCTCGCGGGGACGCGACCCGCCGGGCCGGTCCAGATGGCGCAGACGGCCCGCATCTGCGCCACGATCGCGTCGCCGACGAAGCCTCGGCCCGTGCCGGCCGACTCGGCGGCGATCCGCGGCAGATCCTCGAGGCAGGTCACGTTGGCCAACTGCGCGAACGACGCGCCGCCGGTGGCGTCCAACAGCAGCGAGGCCGCGGTCACCAGGGGCGCCCAATCGCCCGCTGCGGCGCGATGGACCACCATCGGCAACGTCGCCGCCAGCGCCGGATCGTAGAGCAGCCCCCGCAGCGCCATCGCGACGCCTGCGCGATGCAGGGTCAGCGTCAGCGGCTTGCCGGTTCGCGGGTGCGCGATCCGGGCCTGGCGCGGCGGATCGAGCGAGGCCAGCAACGAGGCCGTCGCGCCGACGAGATCGCCGTCGACCATCCGCCCACAGGCCGGATCGCGGCGGCAGGCGCTCGCCAGCTCGTCCAGGGCGGCCTGGGCGTCGGCGTCGAACGTCGCGAAGATCGGGGTCTCGGGGGCCAGGACGCCGTCGATGGCCACGCTCGCGACGTGCGCGCCATGCCTGGCGAGGTGGACCAGGGCGAGGCGGCTGCCGTAGGAGACCCCGTAGAGCGCGATGCGCTCGACGCCCAGCGCCTTGCGTACATCGTCGAGGTCGTCGCTCGCCGCGATCGTGCCGTAGGCCGCCGGCGGCAGGGGCAGCGCGTCGCGGCATCGCCGCACCCCGGCCTCGGGCAGGTGCACGTCGAAGACGGTGGCCACCTCGTCGGCGTCGGGGCCAAAGGGCTCGCAAGGCGACGCGCCGGAGCGGCCCGTGCCGCGCACGTCGACGAAGATCAGGTCGTGGCGTCGCCGCACCCGCGCCAGGGCGCGGGACACAGGGCCGGCGACAGAGCTCGCCGCCTGGCCCGGACCGCCGGCCAGGAACACGACCGGCGCGGCGCCCGGATCACGTTGCTCGGCGGGCAATCGGGCGACGAAGAGCGGGATCGTCCGCGCATCGCCGGGCAGCCGCGAGGGCACGTCCAGGGTCCGGCAGCGAGCCTCGACCTCGAGCCCGTCGAGCCAGCAAGGCGTTTCGGCGGTGGCGTCCGGCCGCGCGGCGGGCGAACACGCCACGACCACCAGGGCCAACGCCAGCCACCAGCGACGCATGGCTCAGGGCGTCGGCGCGGCGCTGGGCGCAGGCGTGGCCTCAGCGGGGGCCGGCGGCGGGTTGTGCCAGTCCGCGAAGTTCGGATTCACCGTCACCGAGGGGCGTCGCGACGCGGCGATCAGGCCGTTGAGCGTCTTGACCGGCCAATCCTTCTGGATCAGGTTCACGAGCCAGGACGGCAACATGCCCTTGGGATCGGTCTGCACCTCGACCGTCAGCCGCGTCTTCTCGCCGGGCAGCGCCTCGAACCGGTAGAAGGTGCCCGCGACCAGGCCGCGGACGCAGCAGTCGTCGATGCCCTTGCCCGGATGGTCGACCGACTTGATCCGCGCCGTGACGACCCGCCGCGCGGCGTCGACCTCTGCCTTGGTGTGCAGCACGTAGTCGCGGTCGCTCACGGGGAACGGCAGGCCGAAGCGGATCCAATAGGTGCGCTCCAGGCTCGACTTCACCTCGAGCTCGCGGTCCGACTTCCAGCGATCGACCCAGTACTTGCGCGAACCCGAGTCAGCGAAGACCTGCAGCACACGGCCGATGTGGATATTGGCCACGGTCTCGCCGCGGAACGCGAGCTTGCTGCTGCCCGGGACAGCCATGCGGGCGACGCGGACGCCATCCTTGGTCCCGACCTGCTCCCACTGGGCGGCGGCGGCTGGGGCGGCGAGGCCAAGCGCGCCCATGGCCAGGGCGCCCCACGCAGCGACGCGCACCGTCACGCGCCGAAGCCGTGAGGCGACCGACGGCGAGGGAGCAGACGACGAGGAAGCAGACGGCGAACGAGCGGACAGCAAGCGGGCAGATGGCACGGCGCACCTCTTCGACGGAGACGGGTGGCGCGACGGCGCCGATGTCGATGGACGCGAGCCTAGGGATCGTCCGCGCGGGACGCAAGCCTCCACGCGCCGATCGACCTCGGGAGTCGCGGTGTTGGAGCGGCGACCGCAGGGGGCCGGGCGCGTGACTTCTTGGGGGGCGGGCACCACGGCAGCGGTGCCGGACGGCGCGAGGGAACGCCTACCGAGCGCGGTAGGTGATGCGACCGCGCGTCAAGTCGTACGGGGAGAGCTCGACCGTGACCTTGTCGCCCGGCAGGATACGGATGAAGTACTTCCGCATCTTGCCCGAGACGTGCGCGAGCACCTTGTGGCCATTGGGCAACTCGACGCGGAACATCGCGTTGCGCAGCGGCTCGATGACCGTCCCCTCGACGACGAGACCTTCTTCCTTCGACATGAACACTCCGCGGCCCCGGGGGCCCGACTCCAGCATCACCACCTCGACGAGCCCTGGAGGACGGCGTCGGGGTCGCCGAGGATCCGGCTGCCCAGGTGGGCGGCGCCGGTCGAGGCGGCGCGCATCCTACGCGCCGCGACAGGGAACGCAACCTCCAGCGAGCATTGCCTTCACCTGGGTCGTCGCCGGCACCGACCACGACGAGTCGTGCCCCGATCCGGGCCGCGTCTTCGGCGTTCTGGCATCGCATTCGTGCCATTGTGTGCGCTTGCTTGCGAGGCCCGGGCAGATTCCCTACGATGCAGCGGCCCAGGCCCCAGGAGACCACCCATGCGCGCACTGCACCTCGCCCGACCCTCTGCATCCTTCGCCGTTCGCTTGGCGATGGTGGCGGCGCTCCTCACCTCCGTCGCATGCGGCAGCGATCCGGAGTCGCCTTCGACCGACACCGCCTCTGCCGACACCGGCGGGACGGACACCGGCGCGATCGACACCGACCAGCAGACCGACACCAACAAGCCGGACACGTCGAGCACCGACACCGGGTCGGTGGACACCGATCAGGGCGACGCCGGCACCGACGAGGACACCTCGGGCTCGCAGTGCCCCGGTGGCTTCGGCTGCCCCTGCAGCAACAACGGCGACTGCGACACGAGCCAGTGTATCGAGACGCCCGAGGGCAACGTCTGCACCCAGACCTGCATCGAGACCTGTCCCGGCGGCTACAAGTGCGTCAACAGCGGCGGCGTCGACGGTCTGTCGATCTGCGTGCCGGCGCTCGGCAACCTGTGCAACCCCTGCAACAAGAACAGCGACTGCACCACGACCGGCCACGGCGACGCCAGCTGCGTCGACCAGGGCGACGCGGGCGCGTTCTGCGGCATCGGCTGCAACAACGACTCGCAGTGCCCCTCGGGCTACGGCTGCCAGGAGGCCAAGGATGTGGCGGGCAACGACGTCAAGCAATGCGTCGTCAAGACCGGCGTCTGCAGCTGCAGCCCGGCCGCGCTGAAGAAGGAGATGTCGACGGTCTGCTACAACACCGTGGGCGCCTCCAAATGCGCCGGCACGCGCACCTGCCTCGCCGATGGCAAGCCCGGAGCGCCGAGCGGCGGCGGCCTGACCGCGTGCATCGCCGCCAACCCCGAGGCCGAGGTCTGCGACGGCAAGGACAACGACTGCGACGGTGACATCGACGAGTCGACCTGCGACGACAACGAGCAGTGCACCACCGATGAGTGCGACCCCAAGGCCGGCTGCAAGAACACGAACAAGCCCGGCAAGTGCGACGCTGACGGCTCTGCGTGCACCCCCAACGACACCTGCACCAACGGCAAGTGCGTCGCTGGCGATGCGCTGGTCTGCAACGACAACAACCCGTGCACCAAGGACGTCTGCGACGCGGTGAAGGGCTGCACCTACGAGCCCGGCGATGGCCCCTGCAACGCCGACGACAACCCCTGCACCACCAACGACGCCTGCAAGGACGGCAAGTGCGAGAAGGGCCCGACCAAGTCCTGCACCTCGGAGTCACCGTGCGTCAACGGCGCGTGCTCGATCGTCTCGGGCGAGTGCAAGTACACGATCACCGACGGGTTCTCTTGCAACGACGGCAACCTCTGCACCACCGACAGCAAGTGCACGGGCGAGCTCTGCAGCGGCAAGCCGGTGAGCTGCGATGACCTCAACTCCTGCACCAGCGACAGCTGCGACCCGGTCAAGGGCTGCCAGCACGCGTCCCTGACCGGCCCCTGCGACGACGGCAACCCCTGCACGGGGCAGGACGCCTGCGAAGGCGCGACGTGCAAGGGCAGCCCGATCGACGTCAAGGTGGCGTGCAGCGACAGCAACCCCTGCACCAGCGACAGCTGCGATCCCAGCGTCGGTTGCCAGAACAAGCCGATCGACGGCGACCCGTGCGAGGACGGCAACACCTGCACGACCACGGATACGTGCGTCAAGGGGACCTGCTACGCCGGCCCGAACAAGTGCAAGTGCACGTCGACCGCCGACTGCGCCAAGAGCGAGGACGGCAACGCCTGCAACGGCACGCTGATCTGCGACAAGGCGACCAGCCTGTGGGAGTGCAAGATCGACCCGGCGACCATCGTCACCTGCAACACCGCCAACGACGGCGCGTGCAAGCTGACCTCCTGCGAGCCGAGCACCGGCGCCTGCAAGACCAACAACAAGACCGACGGCCTGACCTGTGACGCCGATGGCAGCATCTGCACCAAGGACGACGCCTGCAAGGACGGCGTCTGCACCGCGGGCGCGACCGTCGACTGCGACGACAAGAACCCGTGCACCGACGACGCTTGCGATCCCAAGGCCGGCTGCAAGTCGACGCCGAACACCGCGCCATGCAACGCGGACGACGACGCCTGCACCGAGTCGGACGTCTGCATGAGCGGCGCGTGCGTCGCGGGCACGGCCAAGGTCTGTGACGACAAGAACACCTGCACCAAGGACGCCTGCGACGCCAAGACGGGTGCTTGCACCACCTCGCCGCTGTCGCAGGGTTGCGACGACGGCAACGGCTGCACCGTGAGCGATACCTGCGGCCAGGACGCCAAGGGCGGTTGGAGCTGCCTGCCGGGCGCCGCCAAGGACTGCGACGACAAGCTCGCCTGCACCGTCGACAGCTGCGATCCCAAGTCCGGCATCTGCGAGAACGTCTCGGCCCTCGGCAAGGAGGTCGAGTGCTACACCGGTGACCCGAAGACCAAGGGCGTCGGCGCCTGCAAGACCGGCAAGCAGACGTGCAAGCTCGACGGCACGCTGACCACATGCACGGGCGAGGTCACGCCGGCGGCCAAGGAGATCTGCGGCAACAGCGCCGACGACACCTGCGACGGCGTGACGGACGACGGCTGCGCCCCGACAGGCGTGGTCGGCCGGATGGTCACGGCGTCCGTGGCCGGCAAGGCCGGCAACCTCGAGCTCCGCGGCAGCGCGGGCGCGAGCCTGGCCGCCGGGACCGCGAGCGCGCAGGGCGCGAAGTACACGGTGAACAGCGGCTTCTACGCGTGGTTGACGGCGCTCCTGGGCAAGTAGGCCAGGACTTTGGGGCTGCGTGACGAATGTCGCGCGGCGGCGAGAGCGGACGCGGCGACGGCGCCACGATCCTGAAGGAGATCGAGATGCAAGCATGGCAACCCTTTCGGGCCTCGATCGTCGCGCGACTCGCAGTCGCCGCGATGACGCTCGCCGCCCCCCTGGCCCTGCCGTCGACGGCGCTGGCCGCGGCGCCGCAATCGGTGATGTTCGAGGGCTTCCTCAAGAGCACCGCTGGCGGCGCTGCCACCGACGGCGACTACGACCTGACCTTCTCGCTCTACGAGTCGGCCTCGGCGTCGAGCGCTGCGTGGACCGAAAAGGCCAAGGTCGCGGTCAAGGGCGGACAGTTCAGCCACGTCCTCGGCAGCGTCTCGGCCCTGAGCCCGAGCGTGTTCGCCGGGGCCGGCGCCGCCGCGGCCATCGGCATCCAGGTCGGCACCGACCCGGAGCTGCCGCGCCAGCCGCTGCACGCGGTCGCCTACGCCCTGCATGCGGGCACGGCCTCGTCGATCTCCTGCACGGCCTGCGTGTCGGTGTCGTCGCTCAAGTTCGACGACAACCTCGACCTGGGCAGCAACGGGATCAAGGCTGGCACCATCACGGGCAGCCAGATCAGCGCCCAGACGCTGACGGCGCAGACCGTGACCGCGCAGAGCTTCGTCGGTGACGGCAGCAAGCTCACCGGCATCAAGACGGCCTCGGGCTCCTGCGCCAGCGGCAAGGTCGTGGTCGGCATCAACGCTGACGGCACCCTGTCCTGCGCCAGTACGGCCGCGTCGCTGCCCAAGGACGGCCTGGACGAGGTCAGCAACAAGATGCTGACGACGCAGTTCATCGAGAACTACCAGATGGCGGCGAACGAGAAGGGCCTCAAGATCCCAGACAACACGGGCATCGAGGCGATCTCGACCATCGTCGTGCCGTCGATCGGCATCGCCGAAGAATTCCTCAAGATCACCGTCGACATCTCGAACTCGGATCTGTCGGCGGTCTCGCTCGTGCTGCTGCCGCCGGACGACAAGAAGACCGGCTACATCCTGTGCGATCCGTGCGGCGTGCAGGGCGAGAAGACGCTCAAGACCACGTTCCCGTCGCCGAGCCAGACCAAGACCGGCAACCTCAACGCTTGGCTGGGCAAGAACCCCGCGGGCACCTGGAACCTCAAGGTCAAGGATACGTCGTACTGCATCCCGCAGCTCGACAAGGTCAACTGCGACGCGCTCGGTGGCACGGACGGCAAGATCAACGACTGGTCGGTCTCGTTCCAGGTGCTCTCGAGCAGCAAGGCCCAGGTCAACGGCGACCTCGTCGTGACCGGCACCGTCTTCTCGTCGGGTTCCGAGGTCCAGCTCGGCGCGGTGGCCAAGGCCTGCGACGCGAGCAAGGCGGGCGTCGTGCGCTACAACAACGGCGCGTTCGAGGGCTGCGACGGCACCGCGTGGACGCGGCTGGGCGCGCCGAAAGGCTCGATCTACCGTTGGGCGACCTGGACGACCTATGACGGCAACGGCGGCTGGTGGATGGGCAACAACTCGACGATGTACGCGGGCATTGCGCCGTCGAGTTGGTCGAGCGGAGCCATCGCTGCCTCGGTGTCGTCGACCACCGAGGTGTTGAACACCTTGTTCTGGCAGAAGGGCCCGGCGATCGACACGGTCTCGAACTCGACCGTGTGGTCGCTGGCCGTGCCCTATGGCCACAGCAACGAGAGCCACCACGCCGGCGCGATCTTCCGCATCAAGAACACCACGGCCAACGACATCACTTGGACGGCGCACTGGTACCGCACCGCCTATGGCGGCTGGAGCGACTACGCGTCGATCGCGCTCAACGGCACCAACATCTGGAGCTCCGGCGGCAGCACGTTCTACGGAAACGCCGGCGCGTCGCAGGCCATCACGATCCCGAAGAACCGCACCAGCACGGTGATCTTCGTCTCGAGCGCGGGCCCGTCGTACAACTACATGCGCCCGCTCACGCTCGCGTTCTACAACAACTGCCTCAAGCTGCCGGCCGGCCTCGAGTTTGTCGACGACCTCGACACCAAGCCGAACGGCTGGACCAACTAGCGCCCGCGTCCCCGCGGCGCCTCACGGCTGTGGGGTCGCCGCGGGGCAGGTCGCGACCCGCCATTGGGGCCAGACGCGAAGCTGGCGTCGCCCCCGCGCCGGTCGGACCTCCGTCACGAACCGATGCAAGCACAGGCCCGGGATCGCGCCGACCCATGGCAGCGGTCGCAGGATCACGGTCAGCGGCGTCTCTGTCGCCAATGGCCGTCCACGCTGGTCGACGATGGGGATCGGCGCCGGCTGCACGACCTGCACGTCGAGCACCTCGAAGCGATGCGTCGCCGAGACCGACGCTGCCCACGGACCGTCCTGCGGCAGCAGCGGCGTGACGTCGGCGCGCAGTGTCGCGAGCCACGCGGCGGACGTCGCGTCGTGCGCCCCATCGAGGGCCTGGGCCCAGCGGCTCGCGGCGCTGACGACCGTCGCCAGCAGGCCAAGGGTCGCTTGGTGCAGGACGGGCAGCAGTCGCTCGGGCTGCGGGATGGCGGCACCAGCGCCCTCCGCCTGGACGATGCAGCTGCGCGCGGCCGCGAGACGCCCGGCCCGCGCCGAGAGCAAGTCCAACCATCGCGTCATGGCCACGTCCGACATGCGCCCCTGCAGCAGGTAGCGGCCGACCACGTCGGCCTCGAACGGGCGGAGATCGTGGGCGGCGCGACAGGCGGCGACCCGCGCGTCGGCGCGTCGGCGTTGGCGCTCGGCGACCATGGTCTCGGTCTCCGCCGCGACGTCGCGGCGCGGAGCTGCTTCGCCCACGTCGCTGGACCGTCGCTGCCCTGCCCCGCCGCCGAGGCCAGCCTCGCCGCGAACCTGGCTGCCGCTGCAGCCGGCGACGGCAAGGGACGCGGCGAGCGACGCGGCGAGCAGGCGTCCCGATCGATCACGACGGATCATGGTGCCGCCTTCCAGGCCGCGATCTCGGCCCGTGTGGCGTCGATGCGGGTCGCGCCGTGCTCCAGCGATGGCTCGATCTGGCTGCCTTCGTGCCATTCGTTGAAGCTCGTCAGCAGGACCCAATCCGCGCCTTGGGCCATCGCCCAGTTGTGTCGCCAGCGAGCGCCACCGTCGTCCGGCAGGGCGAAGCCCGGCGGTCGGATGTTGCGGTCGTCATACGCCGGCATCACGGTCGCGACCAGGGGCCGCGAGCGCATCGCCGACGCCCGTCGCAGCAGGTCGAGGCCGCCGACGTACTGCTCGTAGTGTTCGGCGTGGAAGTACGTGTGCAGGGTCTCGACCCGATCGAGCTGCTCGGCGTCGAGCCCCGAGACGCAGAGGTAGGCGCCGAGGCCACCGAGCGCGACCGCGACGCCGTCCGCGCCGAGGCGGTCATGCAGCCGCCCGTAGCCCATGAGCAGGGGCTTGCCGTCCACCCGCAGCCACGCCGGATGCGGGCCGAGGTCGGCGAGCAGCTTGCGGGCGTCGCGGCGTAGGATCCGCAGGTCGCGGCCCTCCTCGAGGTAGAGGCTCATGCGCAGGCCGTGGCGCGCGGCGGCATCGAAGAGCTGCCGAAGGTGCGCCGGCGTCGGCTCGTCGGCGTGCCACCACGAGACGAGCAGGCCGTCGAGGCCGGCCTCCTTGGCCCAACGCATGTGGCGGTCGACGACGGCCGGGTCCATGCTGTCGTACAGGCCCAGCGTCGGCGTGTCGTGGATGCCGTTGTTCGGCATCTTGGCATCCCAATGGCGCCATTTGCCGGTCGGCCCGTCCGGGCGGCCATACCAGGCGTAGTAGAAGCCGAGCGCAAGCTTCGGGAAGCGCGTCACCGCCACAGGCTTGAGCGCGCGCAACGTGGCGGCCGGGAGCAGGACGTCGAGTTCGCGCTCGCCATCGGCCAGCCGCTCAGCGCGGGCGACGATGCGTCCGGCGGCGCGGATCACCACGCGGACGCCGCCCGCCTCGCCCAGGCGCAGCTGCAGGGCGGGCGCGAGACCCTTGCGCACGACGTGGACCCGGGCGCGCAGCTCGACGGGCCTGCGATCACCGCGCTGCTTGAGCCAGGCGACCCCGTCGAACGCGATCTTGCGCGCGTCGCCCACCCGCGCGTCGCGCCGCACCACGACGGCGCCGAGGTCGCGCCAATTGGCTTCGAAGCGGTCGATGTCGCCGTGGATCTCGACGTCCAACGCGACGACGGCGCCCTGGACGTGGCCCCAGGACTCCGCCCCCTCGACCGCGGCGCCAGGCCGCGCCAACGCGAGCAGGGCCCAGAACGCCGCCAGGGCGCATCCCCCCCTGGCCCTACTCGACCACGCCCCGCTGCGACGCACTTCCATCGACCTGCTCCTGGGATCGCGGCGGCGGCGCTCGGGCATGCGAGCGCCGCCAGTTCGCGACGCTGCAACACCGCGCCGCACCCAACTGGATCGACAATTCGCACGTCGCACACGCAAACGCTACAATCGGGCCACGGCAGCCAGCCCGGCCGCCAGGAGCCCCCCATGCACGTGATCGCGATCTCCCGTCGTTCTGCCCCGATCTTCGCGCTGTTGGCCATCAGCGTCAGCGCCTGCCTGCCCTTCGGCACCGAGTCGACGACGGCCTCGACCACCCCCTCGAACGAGGGCGGCCTCAAGATCGAGGACGTCTACGGTGCCACGATGGCGCTCGTCGCGACGTCGCAGCTGAGCGGCATCGTCTCGTCGGAGTCGAACATCGGCCAGGACGACGCCAACGTCGTCGCTGGGCGCCTGCGCGCCGGTCTGGCCAAGCAGGCCTGTGCCACGGTCGGCGGCGAGGGTGCGACCATCACCGTCGACTTCGGTAGCGGCTGCAGCCTGCCGGGCAGCTCGCTCGAGGTCGTCGGCAAGGCCACGATGACCGTGAGCGTCAACGGCACCGGCGCCGACGCGACGCTCAAGGTCGACATGACGGTCGACGGCTTCGGCGCGGGCGGCAAGACCGCGACCGGCGCGGCCAGCATCACGGCCAAGGCCGCAGCCGACGGCCAGGACGTCGACATCGCGACCACGATGACCGCGGGTGACGCCGCGCTGCTCGGTGGCGTCCACGTCGACGTCATGGGCACGCCGGGCGCGGCCCCGACCAAGGTCGTGTTCTCGACCCTGCCCGACACGACGGTCACCTCTGGCAAGTCGACCCTGGCGGTGGATGCGTCGGCCGTGACCTTCGCCACCGGCGACTGCTACCCGTCGGCTGGCACCGTGGTGCTCAGCGCCGCCGGCGTGAAGGCGACGCTCGCGTTCTCGGCCTCGACCGCCCAGACCGGCATCGCGCAGTTCACCGCGCCGCTGTCGAAGAAGGCGGACGACAAAGAGCTGCCCGGCCTCGGTTGGAAGTGCCGCTAGCCCCGCCCCGCGCTCAAGGCCAGGTGATCTCGATCGTTCCGTCTTGAATCCGGCCGATGGCCCCGCCGCCATCGACCGTCGGATCGACCGCTCGGACCAGGCCCGCACCGTCCATCAACACCAGGCCGTGGAAGCGGACCGCCCCCCCGCTGGGCAGGCGCAGGACGCCTTCGTAGCGAAGATGCGCCTCCGCGGGGCGCTCGGCGTTCGGGCCAAAGACCTGCGCCTCGCGCAGCTCGATCGCCAGGCCGCACGGTCCCTTGGCCTCGAACCCGTGGGCGGCCGAAGGATCGCGGTAGATGGTGTAGCGGATGATGTCGCGCCCGTTGGCCAGGATCAGCGCACGCAGCTCGAAGACGTGTTGCCCGGGGCCCGCGAGGCCGGCGGGCACGCGGACGCGGATCAACACCACGCTGCGCTGGCGCCCACCGGCGGCGGCGATCCGCGCGGCGGTCTCGACGATGGTCGAGCCCTCGAGCGCTGTCGGGGGCCCGTCGTGGCGGAACGACACGGCGGGGCGCGCCGGCGCCGGACGCGCCGCGGACGACGCCGGCACGGGAGCGGTGGGTCGAGCCTCGACCACCGGGCTCGACACGCGCTGGACAGGGATCGGGGGTGCCTGGACGACGGGCTCGCGCTGCCGAGCGACTTCGACCGCCGGCCCCACCGCGTCCCCGATGGTCAAGAAGCCCTCGCGGATCGTATGATCGATGGACCGGGACGGCCGGACCTCGCCGCCCGCGTGTGGGCCAGCGTCGCGCACGGAACCAGCTACCTGACGCAGCCTGGACGTATCGGCCATATCTCCCCCTCGAATCAGGGTACATGGGCGAGCCGAGGCCGGCAAGAACACGATCGCGAACTCGAAGACCGTCGGCAGAGACGCTGCAAGTCCTTGCATCTTCAGGCTCTTACGCCCAAGGAAATCAGGCCGGCGCAGGCTCGCAGCTGCGCCAGAAGGCTGCGAGCTTTGGCCATAGACTCTTCGCCGCCGCCTTGGACACGACGCCGCCGACATGGCTGCCGCCGAGTTCGAGGCATTCGCGCCGCTCGCTGCCGACCAGCTCCAGCAGCGCCCGGCACGAGTCGGCGGGCGCGATATGGTCGTCGCGGAAGATGACGGCCAAGGTCGGCGCGACCACGTTCGCGAGCGGGCACGGCTCGCCGCCGAGGACCAAGGTGCCCTTGGCCAGCGCATCGTTGCGGTAGATCTCGCCGATGTAGTCCGAAAAGAACGCCCCGGGCAACGAGACGTTGTCGTTGGCCCAGGTCTCCATCGCGGCGTGGCCCTCGAGGAACTCGTCGCGCCAGGCGCGGTCGACCAGATGGACCACCCGCGACAGCTGCAGCGTCGGCCGCAGCATGTGGAACGCTGACTGCAACAGCTGCCAGGGCACCAGCCCGGTGGCGGCGACGAGGCCGTCGACGTCCAGGCTCGACGTCGTCGCCCAGGCGCGCAGCAACCCCGGATCCCCCTCCATGCGGATCGGCGCCGCGAGCGCGACCAAGCTGGCGACCCGCGCCGGATCCCGCGCCGCGAGCATCGCCGTGAACATGCCGCCCATGCAGTAGCCGAGCAGGTGCACCTTGCCGTCGCCACTGTGGTCCCGGGTGCGACGGCTGATCACGCGGAGCACCCGACCGAGGTAGCCCTCGACGATGGCGTCGAGATCGAGCCAGGCGTCCTCGGGCCCCGGCGTGCCCCAATCGACGCAATAGACATCGAAGCCCTCGTCGACGAGCCATGCCACGAGGCTCTTGCCCGGCATCAGATCCAGCACGTAGTGCCGGTTGATGAGCGAGGGCACGACCAGGATCGGCTGGCGCTGCACGACCCCGGTCGGACGCGGGCGGTAGCGCAACAGGCGCAGCTTGTTCTCGGTCCAGACGACGTCGGCTGGGGTGGTCCCGACCGGAGGTTTGGGCAGCGACGGCAGCTGCGCCAGGCGCAGCAGGCGGGTCGCGTGGCGTTGGCTGATCACGCGTAGAGCTCCTCGAGCGCGGCGCCGAAGCGCGCGTTGATGGCGTTGCGGCGCAGCTTCAGCGTCGCGGTCAGGAAACCGTCGGCGACGGTGAGCGGCTCGTCGAAGATCTGGAAGTCCTTGAGGGTCATGTAGCTTTCGAGGCCGCGATTGACCGCGTCGAATCGCTCGCGCACCAGCGCCCGCAGGTGCGCAGGGCGCTCGTCGGGCGCGACGCCGGCGGTCGCGGCGGCGGCGGCGTCCGGGTCGAGCCAGACACCCGCGACCAGGTAGCGCTTGCCGTCGCCATAGACGACGACGTGGGCAAAGAGCGGATCGTCGGCGAACCGCTGCTCGATGTTGGCCGGAGGCACGTTCTTGCCGCCCGCGGTGACCAGGATCTCCTTCTTGCGACCAATGATCTGCAAGAAGCCGTCGTCGGTGAAGCGGCCGAGATCGCCGGTCAGCAGGTAGCCGTCCGCGTCGAAGGTGCGCGCGGTCGCCTCGGGGTCCTTGTGGTAGCCGGCGAAGATGGTCGGGCCGCGAGCGAGGATCTCGCCGTCGTCCGCCAGGCGCAGCTCGACCGACGGCAGCGGCAGGCCGACGGTGTCGAAGCGGAAGCGGTCGGGGCGGTTCAGCGTCAGGGTCGGGCTCGCCTCGGTCAGGCCGTAGCCTTCGAGGATCAACAGCCCGTGGCGCCAGAACAGCTCCTTGACCCCACGCTCGAGGCCGGCTCCGCCCGACAGGCAGAAGCGCAGCCGATCGCCGACCAGGGCCCGCAGCCGCGCGCCGATCGCCGCCTCGTCCGGGCCAGCCTCGGCGGCGCGCTGGGCCAGCTTCTCCCAATACGCCGGCACGCTCATGAAGACGTGCGGACGGACCTGCGGCAGCAGCGCCAGCGCGTCCGCGGGCGTCGCCAGCGTCGAGACGAAGCCGAGCGTGTTGCCGAGGCAGGCCTCGCCAAAGCCGAAGATATGGGACATCGGCAGCCACAGCAGGTCGACGTCGCCGGGCTCGATCAGCGGCGCGTTGGTGCGGATCCAGTCGCAGCCGTTGATGCCGACGTTGCGGTGGCTGAGCGGCACGCCCTTGGGTCGCCCGGTGGTGCCCGAGGTGTAGAGCATCACGCCGGGCTGATCGAGGTCGAGCGTGTCGAGTCGGCGCTCGAATCGGCCCGGATCCGCGCGATCGGCGGCTGCGCCGTCGGCCTGCAGGGTCGCCCAGTCGAGCAGCATCGCCGAGGCCGCAGCCGCCGCGTCGGCCGCCAGGTCGCCTTCGTCGACGGCGCGCCGCAGCGTCGCGTCCGCGGCCGCCCGCGAGCCGAACGTCACGAGGTGGCGCAAACGCGGCACCGACGGCAGCGCCAACGCCGCGCGGACCAGCAGCGCGTCAGCGTCGACGAACAGGACCGTGACGTCGCCGTGGTCGAGGACATACGCGAGGCCGTCGACCGTGGTCGTCGGGTAGACCGGGACCATCGCGGCGCCCGACGCCTCGATGGCGAGCGCGGCGAAGATCCACGCGGGCTGGTTGCCGGCGAAGATCGCGTTGCGCTCGCCGACGCCGACGCCGCGATCGATCAACCACGCCGCAGCGTTGCGGATCTCCTGGGCCATCTCGGACCAGCGGATCTCGCGCACGCCCTCGTCTGGCTGGCCCGGACGGACGCCGACGCGAAACCGCACGAGATCTGCGCGCTCCGGCAGGGTGCGAAACACGGCCTGGGGCGCGGCCTCGAGGCCGAGGAAGGGGGTCGGGTCCATCAGCTACTCCTTCGTCGCACCGGCGGCGGGTCGCGCGGCGAGCTCTGCGCGCAGGGCGGCGACCTCGGCGCGGCTGCTCTCGAGCGCCTGCTGCAGCGTCTCCACGGCCTCTTGCAGGTCGAGGATCCGGGCGGTGGCGCGCTCGACGGCGTGCAGCGTGCGATCGAGGTCATGGGCCGTGGCGAACCCGGCGGCACGCACGGCCTCGGCCTGGGCCAGGACCCGGCGGCGCTGCAGCTCCATCACGACGCCGAGCAGGCGGCCGGCGGGCTCGAGCAGCAGGGGGCTGCGCAGCCCCGCGTCGGCGAGCTTGGTCGTGCTCGCCTCCCATTGGCTGAAGGCGGCGACGCCTTGGTCCCAGAGCGTGTCGAACGTCGACGACATGGTCCCCTCCCCCCCGGCCGTCACGGCCGCCACAACCAGCGCGCCTGGACGACGCCGTCGCCGTCGGCGACGACGCGGCCGAGTTCGCCCAGGCACTCGAACATCCACGACCATTGCACACGCCGGGCGGTCGGACCGAGGACCGAACGGACCTCGACGTCGGTGCGGACGCGCAGCACAGGGCCGGCCGCGAGATCGGGCAGCTCCAATCGCCCGTGGCCATCGACGCGCATCGACCAGGTGTCGCTGCCTTGCCAGGGCAGGCCGTCGAGTTCGCCCTGCGTGGCGACCGTGATCTGCCAATGATCGCCAGCCCGCAGCGGCGTGCGGACGACCGGGACCGGCGTCGCATAGCGCAGCAGCGTGCGCCCCTTCGTCGGGTTCGGCGTCGCGCTGACCACCGCGTGCAGCCAGAGGCCGGCGTCGTCCTGGTGGTACAGGCCGAGGCTCGCGCCCGACGCGTCGATCGGCAGCGCGAACGCCGCGGCCGGCACCTCGGTCGCCCACCAGCCGTCGGCCGCCAGCTGCAGCTGCACGGCCACGTGCTCGCCGGCGGTTTGCGCCCGCCAATCCCAGACGCGACGGCCCGCGGCGTCGATCGTGCCGTCGATCTCGACCGCGTCGCCAAGGGCCGGCGCGGTCGCGACCAGGTAGCGGGCTGCGGCGCCCGCGACGCCGCGGAGCTCGTGGGCCTCGATGGCGCCGTCGAGATCCGGCAGGCAGAGCGGCGCGTTGGCGTTCGGATCGTCGGCCAGCGGGGTCGCGTTGTCGACGCAGCCAGCGGCGAGCGCGCAGATCGCCGCGACGACGCAACGGGCTCGCCGGGTTCGGGATCGTCGCTGCAGCATCCGCTCACACTCCGCAGGGCCGAACGTGGCCAATTCGCGCCGCGAATCCAAGGGTCTCAGAAGGCGAAGCCGAGGAACAGGCGGCTCATCCAGGCCGGCTGGGCCCTGGCCCCGGTGAAGCTGTTGTCGAAGCCAGCGCCGGGCAGCAGCAGCGCCGCCTGCCACTCGACCAGCAGGCCGCGCATCGAGAACGACAGCGTCGGATCGATCTCGACGCCGAGCCCGCGCGCCCCTGACGGCGACGAATTCGGCTCCATCGCCCAGGACGCCACGACCGCGAGGTCGGCCACCGCGCGCACGTCGCCGAGGATGTCGCCGGCCCAACGCACATGCGGCCGCACCCAGGTCGCGTCGGTGACGGTGCCGACGATCTCGCGGAACAGGATGCGATCGATGCGGGCGTCGGGGTGCAGGCGGAAGTTGTCGATGCGGTTGTCGCGCGGCGGCGAGGCCTGCGCGCCGTCGAGGTCGCCCGGCAGCGGCCGCTCGCCGGCCACGGGTTGGTCGACGCCGAAGCCCGGCGCCGGATCGCCGCTGGCGGCCCCGAGATCCAGGCCGAACGAGCCGCCCATCAGCGCCCGGCCGACGCGGCTCTGCACGGCGACGGCCCATTGCAGCGCCTCGACCCGATCGCGCATCTCGACGCCCGGCAACAGCGAGCTCTGGCCGTAGCGGCCGGACAGCACCGCGGCTTCGAGCTCCAGCCGCAGCTGGCTGCGCTCGTAGCGGAGCCAGAGATCGCCCGCCAGGGCCGAGAAGTCGCGCTGCACGACCTGCCCCCGATCGAGGGACGAGGCGTCGGCACCGAGCAGCCAGCTCGCCGGCACGTCGACGGCCTGGTGCCGACGCGAGCCCCAGACGCCGCCTTCGAGGGTGCCGCGCCCTGCCCCGTGGCGGCGGGCCTTGGCGGTCGGCGTCACGACGTCGACCACGGCGAAGGTGATGGTGCGCACGTCGTCGGCGGGGTCGAGGTCGACCCGACGCGTGCCGTTGCCGCGGGCGACTGTCGGGCCGATGGCGCTGAAGTCGTAGGCGAGCGCCCAGACGAGGCCGGCGGCCGGCACGACCAGCGCGACGCGGTCGGCGGCGTCGCCGCTGTCGCAGTCATGGCAATCGCCACCGTTGGTCAACAGGCCGAGGCCCCAATGCGATCCCATGCGGCCGGCGGCCAGGACACCAAAAGGCAACAGCGCCTCGGCCCAGAGCCGGCGCACCGTCAATGGTGCGCCCGAGGGCGACTGCCCGGTCGCGGCGGTCGGCGGGCCGTTGGGCGAGCTGCCGAGCGCGACGTTGTCGAGCAGGTCGAAGCGACCGTGCACCGCCACCACGCCGCGTGGCGCCCAGGCCGTGAGGTCGAGGCGCATGCGCATGTCGGCGTTGGTCTGCAGCTGCGCGCTCGGATCCGAGAGCGGCACGGGCCACAGAGGCTTGCCGGACGGGCCGAGGCCGTGGTCGAGGTCGAAGTTGTTGCGCAGCTCGAGGCGCGTCCGCATCAGCCCCGAGGCCGCGAACCCGGCCTCTGCGCGATCCGAGAGGCCGGCGCCGAGGCTGCTGAACGTCTCGTTGGCCCGCGTGACCGGCGTCGTCGGCAGGGCCGCGCGCGCCGGCTGCGCGCTGAGCGCCACGAGGGCGGCGATCCACGTCAGCGACACGGTGCCCCGCCACGTCGCCTGCCGCGACGCCCCGACCGCGATCGTGCCCGGCGTGCGGCTCATGGCTGCCCCTCGGCGAGGAACGCCACGAGATCACGCGTGCTCTGGCTGCGCGCCTCGATCATCGGGAAGTGGCCGCAGCGGGGGTAGGTCCGCAGCGAGGCATGCGGCAGCGTGCGCAGCAGTCGCTCGCCATAGCGCAGCGGCGTGACCTTGTCTTCGCGGCCCCAGAGCAGCAGGACGCGCTGCTGGATGCGCCCGTACAGCGGCTCCACCGCGCCGAAGCGCTGGCCGCGAACCGCGGCGAGGTGCGCCGCCAACGTGCCGGGCCGGGCGATGCCGGCGAGCGCGTGGTCGACCAGGGCCTGGGGCACGGTCTCGGGGGCGAAGAACGCGAGCTCGAGCCGATCTTCAGCGCGTTCGCGGTAGACCAGGCGAAACAGCAGCTCGCCGAGGCCAGGCGTCCGCGCCCACAAGAAGAAGGGCGGCAGCTGCTCTTCGAACACCCAGGCGTCGTAGAGCGCGATGCGTCCGACCCGCTCCGGCGCCATCAACGCCAGCGCCAGCGCGACCGAGGATCCCCAGCTGTGCGCGACCACGTCGACCTTGTCGACGCCACGCGCGTCGAGCAGCGCCAGCACGAGCCGTGCCTGGGCACCTGGGCTGTAGTCGCCCTCGGGGCGCGTCGACTGGCCAAAACCCTTGAGATCGAGCGCCAGGACCCGGCGCGTCGACGCCAGCTCGGCGCTGACGGCGGTCCAGGTGTCGAGCGACGCCGCGAATCCGTGCAGAAGCACCACGGCGGGCCCCTGGCCGCGGTCGACAAATCGAGTCTTCACACCGTCCAGCACGATCCAGCCCGCTTCGACGGGGCCAGCCGCGACGGGGACGTCGGCGAAACGCACACACCCAGCCAGCGACGCGAGCGCGAGCGCGCCGACGACCGCAGCCAGGTGCGACCGCCAGCGGCGGGCGGGGCTCGTCGGGCGTATCGATGGCCGGGTGTGGGGCATGGAGGTCGCTGTCAGGGATGGTTGCGCGATGCTCGCGATGCTCGCGACGCAGACGGGCGGTGGGCGCCCGGGCCGGAACCCCCGGCGCCGGGGATGCTGGCCAATCGCGGCGCGGCTGTCAACGGAACTTGCTGCACTGCAGCATCGCCAGAAACGTCGAGATGCCAAGGGGGGAGACACCCACCGCGGACCATGCTACGCTGCGGCGCGGTAGCTCGGGCCGCACGACCGGCGGTGACCGTCGCGGCGGCCGATGCCCGTGTCGAGGAGGGCCGTCATGGCCAAGGCGAGCGGATCCCAGCGGGTAACCATCAAGAAGTACGGCAATCGCCGGCTCTACGACACGTCAGCGAGCAAATACATCACGCTCGACGAGCTCGCGGGTCGGATCCGGGACGGCGACGAGGTCCGCATCGTCGACGCCCGCACGGCCGAGGATCTGACCCAGGCGACGCTGGTGCAGATCGTCGTCGAGAGCCGGGGCGCCGGCCGGCTGCTGCCGACGCCGCTGCTGATCGAGATGATCCGCATGGGCGACAGCGCGCTCGCGGAGTTCCTGGGCACCTGGATGCTCTGGGCGCTCGACGCCTTCGCCACCATGCGTCGGACGTCGATGCAGGCACAGCGCTTCGGCCTGGGCGGACGCTCGCCGTTCGCGGCGATGCCTTGGGCCGGCATGATCCCCGGCATGGGCGCGTGGACCGGCGGCTGGCAACCACCGCCGCCGCCGCGTAGCGGCGGTCGCGCCCACCGGGCCGACCACGCCGAGGCGACCGGTCGCGGCTGGGAGCCGGAGGAGGGCGCCGACTGGCCGGGCCCCGCCGAGGAACCCGCAGACGACGAGGCGACCGAGGCCCGAGACGACATCGACGAGCTTCGTCGCGAGCTGGCGGAGCTACGCGCACGCATGGACCGCGAGCGCAAGGGCTGAGCCATGTTGCGCCGCAACACGCGGCCCGCGCCCGGGCCAGACGGGGGCCGCGCGATCGCCGACGACGACGCGACGACGCGCGGCGCGGCATCGAGTGCCATTCAGTTGCCGACACGCCCGGTTCTTCGCTACCATCCCTGACGAGCCATCGGGTGACGGTTGCCTCGGTCTGGACCGAGTCGCGACAGCCCCGCGACGCCGAGGTGCACCGTGTCACAGCCTTCCCCGATGGTCCGCGTTCGCGGAGCGTTCGTCGGACTCCTTGTCGTCGCGGCTGCCTGTTCGTCGCCGTCGACGCCGGCAGGAGCGGGTTTCGTCTGGCCGGACGCCAACGACGCCACGGTCCCGGTCGACACCGCACAGCCCGACTCGGGCGGCACGACCGGCGATGACGCGACGCCAGCGGACGCGTCGGGCGCCACCGACGACACCGCGGGCGAGGTCAGCGGTGACGCGGGCGGCGAGGACACGGCCGTCGCCCAGGACACCGCGCAGGACACCAGCGGCTGCAAGCCCACGGATCCGCCGACCGAGGCGTGCGACAACATCGACAACGACTGCAACGGCCAGACCGACGACGGCGCCTGCGACGACGGCAACCCCTGCACCGACCAGGCCTGCGACGGCACCAAGGCGGCCCAGGACGAGGACGGCTGCACCTACTCGCTGCCCAGCGGCACCCCCTGCGACGACGAGAGCGCCTGCACCGTCAACGACACCTGCCTCAACGGCATCTGCCAGCCGGGCGCGGTCAAGGACTGCAACGACAGCAACTCCTGCACCATCGACAAGTGCAAGGCCGCGACCGGCGCCTGCGACAACGCCTTCATCGGCGAGGGCAAGTTCTGCAACGACGGCCTGGGCTGCACCAACGACGACAAGTGCACCGACGGCAAGTGCGTCGGCAAGGCCAACTCGAGCTGCGACGACGGCGTGCCCTGCACCTTGGACACCTGCGACGCCCAGGGTACCTGCAAGCACCAGAGCATGAGCAGCGGCCCGTGCGAGGACGGCAACCCCTGCACCACCGACGACAAATGCTTCCAAGGCTTCTGCACCCCGGGCAACCTGACGGTCTGCGACGACAGCAAGCCCTGCACCGACGACTACTGCGACGCCTCGGCCGGCGGCTGCGTGCACAAGCCGAAGTTCGCGGGCACGGCGTGCTCGCAGGGCCTGTGTGCGACGGGCGGCTCGTGCGACGAGTTCGGCGGCTGCATCGGCCTCAAGCTGCAATGTGACGACAACAAGAAGTGCACGGTCGACACCTGCGACATCAACACCGGCGCCTGCACCCACACCGCCAACCCGACCGGCACGCCCTGCGACGACGGTGAGGCCTGCACCATCGGCGAGACATGCAACGACGCCGGCGACTGCAAGGCCCCGGCGGGCCAGAAGGGCTGCAACGACGGCAACCCCTGCACCCAGGACGTCTGCGACATCGCGACGCAGTCCTGCAGCTACAAGGTCATCGTCGGAGCCTGCGACGACGGCGACGGCTGCACCTCGGGTGAGGTCTGCGCCGGCGGCACCTGCAAGGTCGGCCCGAGCCCGGACGTCGTCAGCATCGCAGGCAACGGCAGCGCGAAGTATGCCGATGGCAAGGGCGAGGCTGCGCAGTTCGCGGATCCTCGCGGCATGGCGATGACGACCAACGGCGTCATCCTGCTCGCCGACAGCGCCAACCACCGGATCCGCCGCGTGAAGTCGGACGGCTACTCCGACAACTTCACAGGCATCGGCACCCTCGGCTGGCAGGACGGCCCGGCCTCGATCGTGCGCTTCTCGAGCCCGACCGACGTCGCGATCACCGCCGGCGGCAACGTGCTCGTGGCCGACAAGGGCAACAACCGCATCCGCTCCTGCACCGGCGACGGCACCGCCTCGACCCTGGCCGGCAGCGGCACCGCGGGCTTCCTCGACGGTCCGGGCGGCACGGCGCGCTTCTCGGGCCCCGAGGGCATCGCGGTCGACGCCGTCGGCGACATCTACGTCGCCGACACGGGCAACCACCGCATCCGCAAGGTCACGGCCTCCGGCGTGGTGTCGACCGTCTGCGGCAGCGGCACGGCGGGATACGCCGACGGCACCGGCGCGGGCGCCCAGCTCTCGTCGCCGACCGACATCATCAAGACGGCGTCGGGCGCGCTGCTGATCGCCGACGCGGCCAACCATCGGATCCGCCGTCTGATCGGCGACAAGCTCGACACGTTCGCCGGCAGCGGCACGCCGGGTTGGGTCGACGACGTCGCGGCCAAGGCGCAGTTCAAGACGCCGTCCGCGCTGTTCGAGGACATCCACGGGCGCGTCCTGGTCGTCGAGGCCGGCAACCACACGTTGCGCGCGATCAAGTCCGGATCGGTCGAGACGATCGCCGGCGTCGGCCAGGCGGGCTTCAAGGACGGCCCGGGCGGCACGGCGCAGCTGTCCAAGCCGCTGGGCATCATCGCCGACAAGGACGGCAAGGCGTTCATCGCCGACAGCGGCAACCACCGCGTCCGCACGGCGGCGACGTCGCAGAAGCTGTGCAACGACGGCAACCCCTGCACCAACGATCTCTGCGACAAGGCCACCGGCGCGTGCGTCTTCGACACGCTCAAGCCGGGCGATGCCTGCGACGACGCGTCGGCGTGCACGGTCAACGACACGTGTGACTTCGCGGGCACGTGCAAGGGCCAGAGCAAGAACTGCGACGACGGCTCGCCCTGCACCGAGGACAGCTGCAACGCCATCAGCGGCCAATGCGAGACCAAGAACCTGACCAAGACCTGCGACGACGGCGACGCTTGCACCACCGGCGACACCTGCGTCGGCGGCGCTTGCGTCTCGGGCGCCGGCGACATCGCCACGGTCGCTGGCAGCGGCTCGGCGTCGAGCGGTGACGGCAAGGGCACGGCCGCGTCGTTCTACTACCCCGAGGACATCGCGATCGACGCCGCCAGCAACGCCTACGTCGCCGACACGACCAACAGCCGCATCCGCAAGATCACCGCCGACGGCGTCGTGTCGACCCTCGTCGGTGTCGCCGGCGCGGGCTACACCGACGGCCCGAGCAGCGTGGCGCGCGTCAACACGCCGGCGGGCGTCGCGGTCGACAGCAAGGGCGTCATCTACGTCGCCGACCGCGGCAACCACCGCATCCGCAAGATCCTCGCCGACGGGACGACGTCGACCTTCGCCGGCAACGGCTCGGCGGCCTACGCCGACGGCAAGGGCGTCAACGCCAAGTTCTACGCGCCCCAGGGCATCGACGTCGATCCGAACGGCAACGTCTACGTCGCAGACACGAGCAACCAGCGCATCCGCAAGATCGACAAGGACGGCGTGGTCACGACCGTCGCCGGCAGCGGCACCGCGGGCTTCCAGGACGGCGCGGCCAAGGACGCCCGCTTCTACCAGCCCTACGACGTCGTCTTCAGCCCCAAGGGTGACCTCTTCGTCGCAGACTACAGCAACCACCGCATCCGTCGCGTCGATCCGGCCGGCGCGGTCTCGACCCTCGCGGGCAGCGGCACCTCGGGCACCAGCGACGGCATCGGCGACAAGGCGACGTTCTCGGGCCCCTCGGGCCTGACCATCGACGCCAACGGCAACCTGCTCGTCGTCACGCGCGTCGGCCACCGCCTGCGCCGCGTCACGCCGGGCGGCGACACGACGACGCTCGCCGGCGGCACGGCAGGTTGGAAGGACGGCCCCCCCGCCGGCGCGCAGCTCAACAGCCCGTCGGGCGTGGACACGGGCCCTGACGGCGCGGTCTACATCGCCGATCGCAACAACCACCGCATCCGCAAGATGCTGTCGACCAAGGTGATCTGCGCCGACGGTCAGGCCTGCACCGTGGACGCCTGCAACCAGACCACGGGCAAGTGCTCGTTCACCGCGATCGCGGCGGGCGGCGGCTGCAGCGACAGCAACGCCTGCACCACCGGCGAGACCTGCGACGCCGGCGGCGCCTGCGGCGGCGGCAAGGCCAAGTCCTGCAACGACGACAACGCCTGCACCCTGGACTCGTGCAATCCGTTCAGCGGCGATTGCGTCTACGCCCCGACCGACGGCCTGTGCAGCGATGGTCAGTTCTGCACCGTCAACGACCGCTGCCAGAACGGCGCCTGCGTAGGCGACCAGCGTGACGTCTACACACTCGCCGGCCAGGCCTCGGCGGGCGTCCAGGACGGCAAGGGCAGCGCGGCCAAGTTCTACACGCCGCAGGGCATCTCCCCCGACGCCGCCGGCAACGTCTGGGTCACCGACTACAGCGGCCACTCGATCCGCCGCGTCAGCGCCAAGGGCGTCGTCGAGACCATCGCCGGCAACCTCTCGGCCGGCTACCTCGACGGCAAGGGCCTGGTCGCGCGCTTCAACACGCCGAGCGGCGTCGCCACCGATGGTGCCGGCGGCGCGTACATCGCCGACCGCGGCAACCACCGCATCCGCCACGTCGCGGCCAACGGCACCGTGACCACCTTCGCCGGCAGCGGCAGCGCGTCGTCGGGCAACGGCAAGGGCACGGCCGCGTCGTTCTACTACCCGGAGGGCATCGCCCGCACGAGCGACGGCACGATCTACATCGGTGACACGTACAACCACCGCATCCGCAAGATCGACAAGGACGCCAACGTCACGATCCTCGCCGGCTCGGGGTCCGCGACCTGGAAGGATGGCGTCGGCTCGGCCGCGTCGTTCTACTACCCGCGAGGTCTCGACGTGGACGCCGCCGGCAACGTCTACATCGCCGACACCAGCAACCACCGGATCCGCAAGATCGATCCGCAAGGCAACGTGACCACGGTCGCCGGCAGCGGCACCTCGGGCTTCGCCGACGGCAAGGGCGCACTCGCCAACTTCGCCTCGCCGTACGACGTCGCTGCGATGGCCGACGGCACGCTCTGGGTCGCGGACCTGAGCAACCACCGCCTGCGCGAGATCAAGGCCGATGGCACGGTCTCGACGCTCGCGGGATCGACCGCCGGCTGGCTCGACGAGTCGGCGGCGCTGGCGCTGTTCAATAGCCCGCGCGGCGTGGCGCTCGACAGCAACGGCAACGGCTACGTCGCGGACGGCAGCAACCAACGCATCCGCAAGCTGGCGTCGCCGTTCAACGACTGCGACGACAACACCGAGTGCACGTCCAACGCCTGCGACGAGACCAAGGACGTCTGCACCGCGATCAACATCAAGGACGGCAGCAACTGCATCGACGGCAAGCCCTGCCTGGCCAACCGCCTGTGCAACCAGGGCTTCTGCGTGGGCGGCGTGCCGAAGATCTGCGACGACGGCAACTCGTGCAGCATCGACAGCTGCGACGCGGCGACCGGTGCGTGCGTGTTCAAGCCCGACGTGGCCCAGGGCTGCAGCGCGGCGCGGCGCGTGTTCGTCACCTCGCAGACCTTCGACGCGAACATGCAGGGCATCAACGGCGCCCACCAACGCTGCCAGCAGGCCGCAGACAAGGCCGGCCTCGGCGGCACCTGGATGGCGTGGGCGTCGGCCTACGTCAGCGGCTTCGTCTCGCCGGTGACCTACTTCAACAAGTCGACGGTGCCCTACCGCCGCATCGACGGCGCCCTGATCGCGCTGAACTGGAACGACCTCGTCGACGGCAAGCTCGACAACCCGATCGAGATCAACGAGTTCGGCGACAAGCTGGTCTCGACCACGACCAGCACCGTCTGTGGCTCAGGCGCGGCGCCGCTCGTCTGGACGGGCACCAACACCGCCGGCCAGCAGTACAACGCCTCGAGCAGCTCGCTGTACTACTGCTCGCAGTGGCAGACCAACACGACGTCGACCAGCTACCGTCTGGGCACGGGCCGCGCCACGGCGACGGACTCGTCGTGGACGCAGGCGTGCACCGGCCACCGCTGCAACGAGGTCGCCCACCTCTACTGCTTCGAGCAGACGGATGCCTGGTTCAAGAACTGAGGCGCTCGCGCAGCGCACGTCGTAGCGGCGCCGAGGCCTCGGGGCCGTCGCGGCGGCCCGCGCTACGGCAGGGTCTTGTGTGACCACGTCACGCGCGGCAGCGCGGGCGGCTTGGCCAGCCACTGCTGCGCGACCGGCTCGTGGACCAGCTCTGCGCGAAAGAAGGCCGCCAACGCGGTCGCGACCACGGCGCGGATCTCGCTCGGCGGCGGGTAGACCATCGGCTTCTGCGTCGTCATCGCGGTCGCCGCGCCGCAGCCCGCCGAGAGCTCGGGCCGCAGGCCGGCCAGGTCGCTCAACGAGAAGTGCCCGGCCTCGGCGATCCGCATCAGCCACGCCGGCCCGGGCAGCTCGTCGTAGTTCGCGAGCAAGAAGTCGTTGCCGATCGTGCCGATGCTGTTGTCCTCTTCGAGCAGCACCATCAGCGTCGGTTGCTGGATCGCCGCAGCGTCGACGCCCGGCAGCAGCGGGTTGTCGATCGGGGCCCCAAGGGCCGCCACCGCGCGGACCCGGGTGTCGACCTGGGCGACGCCGCCGACGGTGACGGCACCGAAGCTATGGCCGATCAGGCCCACCTGCGCGGGATCGATGGCCGCCGTCAAGGCCGCCGGGAAGGCCGGATCTGCGGCCAGGACGCGGTCGAGCACGAAGCGAACGTCGGCGATGCGCGTCGCCAGGGTCTCCTTGTTCAGGGGCAGCATCGTGCCGGCAATGGCGTCGAAGAGCGTGTTGCCCGTGTGGTCCACGGCCAGGACCGCGAACCCCTGCGAGGCGAGGTGCTCGGCGACGCTGAACATCCACCAGCGCACGCAGCCATGACAGTGCGACATCACGATCAGCGGCAGCCTGGCGCGGGCCAGCGTCCCGCCAGTGCGAGCGCGCGTGCCTTGGGTCGTGCAGGTCGGCGCCTCGGCGAGCAGCGCCTCGAGCGTCGTGCGCCGATCGCCCGACTCGAACGCGGACACCCCGTCGGGGCCGAGCGCGCTGACCTCGACGGGCATCCACGCCTGCACCGGCAGGCTGCGGCTGCGCGTCGCGTCTTGCAGCACCAGGCCGACGTGGCCCACCGCAAATGGCCCGATCTGGCCGGGATCCCCGAGCGCGGGCTCGGCGACGTCGGCGCTGACATCGCCCGTCGCGCCGCTCCCGGCCGCGTCGCCCTGCCCTGCGCAGCCGGGTGCCGTCAGCGTCAACGTCCACGCAGACGCCAGCGCCAACAAGCGTCGCCTCGGCGCAGTCAGCGTCGCGCGCAGGCCAGCCTGCCCACGCGACAGGTCCACGCTCCTGGTCCAGCGCTCGTTCATGGCGTCGACTCCCCCGCGCGTGCTGCGCGTCTGCCCGCGATCCAGGCCTCGATCCACTGTTGCAGTTCGGCGAACGAAGCGAGGCGGCGCACGCCATCGAGGCCGCCGGGCGCCCCGGCGCCGCCACAGAGCAGCGCCACCCTCTGGGGCAACTCCCGGCGGAGCCAGCGCAGCGCGGCCTGTGTCTCGGTGGCGTCGGCGAAGCGCGAGACGCTGACGGCCACCGCGTCGGCCTCAGCCTGGGCCGCGCAGCGGACGATGTCGTCCAGGGGCGTGTCGGCGCCGAGGTAGACCAGCGACGCACCGCCGACCGCGGCGCTCGCCGCCGCCAGCTGCAGCCCGAGCTGGTGCCATTCGCCCGGCAACGTCGCGAGCACGAGGTTCGGCCTGCCCCCGGCGTGGACCAGGCCTCGCCATTGGGCGGCGCAGAGCTCCCGCAGACGCTCGCTGGCCGCGTGTTCCTGCGCGACGCTCACGTCTCCCGCGGCCCAGGCACACCCCATCGCGTCGAGCCAGGGGCCGGCGAGCTCGTCGGCGAACCGCACCGCTCCGCGCCGCTGCCAGGCCGCGGCCATCGACGAGGCCATGGCGTCGAGCTGGTAGGCGCGCGCGGCCTGCACCCACTGCCCGATCAGCGCCTCGGATTCAGCGTCGGCGGCGACCTCGTCCACGGCGAGGCCCTGCCCGGACACCGGGGCGCCAGCGGCGGCCGGCGGCGGCTCGACCACGGCGACACCGGCGGCGGCCAGGGTCGCGCGCAAGGCGTCGAGCCCGAGCGGCAAGACATCGCCGGGGCGAAATCCGGCGTCCGTGGCCAGGCGGCAGAGGCGAAGGTGGTCGACCTGCCCGAGCGCGTAGCGCCGATGTCCAGACGGCAGACGCTCCGCGACCGGGACGCCGTAGCGCCGCTCCCAGGTCCGCAGCGACTCGACCGGCACCCCCGAGAGCTGGGCCAGCTTTCCGATCGAGATCCAGACGTCGTCGTGGTCCAAGGTGCCTCCGGGCGCAGGATTGACCTCGGCCGGGGGCCGGGTCAAGTCGGGCCGCCACATCTGGGCAAGACCCGTTCAACTGCGCCATCCGACGCTGGCGCCCCGCATCCCCACCGGGGCACGCCCCGGCCGTGCCGCCTGAATAGCTCGGATTTATACATGTTCTTCATCGCCGATCTTTTGAACCGGAACTGAACAGATTTTTCTTGCATGCCGCGCAGGAATCTGTTCAACTCCTATTCAGAGACGAGGGAGACCCTCGCGGAGGCAAGCAACCATGAAGACGCAGCAACTCACCCCGGCACAGGCACTCGCAGCACAGGCGGCCAACGCGGCCGAGGACGCGGCGCTCATCGAAGCGCTGGTCCGACGCGACCCCATGGCGATCGACCGGCTCTACCACCGCTACCGCGCGCTGATGTACGCGACCGCTCGCCAGATCGTGCGCGACGAATGGGACACCGAAGAGGTCATCCAGGACGTGGTCTGGACCATCCACCGCAAGGCGGACTCGTTCCGCGGCGACTCGGGCCTCTCGACCTGGATCTACCGCATCACCCAGAACGCGGCGCGCATGTTGCTGCGCAAGCGCAAGCGCATCGCGTTGCCGCTGCAGGACGACGAGCTCGACACCCTGGTGCAGCAGGCGAGCGATGGGGCCGTCTGGCACATGCCCGAGGCGCAGGCAGAGGCGAACCGCGCCGTGGCCAACCTGATGCAGGCGGCCGCATCGCTGCCCGCCGACAACCGCGAGCTCTTCGTCGCGATGGACATGCGCGGCGAGGACAAGGACGTCGTGGCCGAGCGGATGGGCATGACGGTCTCCGCGCTCAAGGCGCGCCTGCACCGCGTGCGCAAGCAGCTGCGCGACGCCACGGTCGGCGACAATGCCTTCGCGGACGCGTCCCTGGCGGCGTAACGAAGCGCCCCTGCGCGCGAACGAGGCGACGGCGAGGCGGCGGCGAGGATCGGGGATCCTCGTCGTCGCCTCGTCGGCGTTGCGGCTGGGCGCGACGGCGGTCGCGCGGCGGGAGGCGCTCAGCAAGAGGCGCGCAGCAAGAGGCGCGCAGCAGCGGGCGCTCAACAGCGGGCGGAGGGGTCGACCGCCGCGCCGGGGAGGCCCGCGAGCGGTCGATGCAGCGCGGGTTGGTGCGGCCGTCGGCTCCACGCGCCATAGCGCAAGGAACCGAGCAGCGACGTCACCACCAGCAGGGCCTTGCGCCAACCGGGGACGACCGTTCGCCCGTGCCACGGATCGGCGCCATGGCGAAGCTCGAGGCGCCGGCCGATGGCGCGGTAGAGCGTGCTCGCGACGACGATGGCGACGCGGGCGCGCAGCGGAATCGCGGCAAAGGCGCCGGCGGCGCTGCGGTAGTAGACGTCGGCGAGCGCCAGCAGATCCCGCACCACGCCGGCCAACGCGGCTCGATCGACCGCGCCGCGCCGAAGATCGCCGGGCGCGATGCCGACGGCGGCCAACCGCGTCGCGGGCAGGTAGACCCGGCCCATGCCGGCGTCTTGCCGGACGTCACGACAGATGTTGGTGATCTGCATGGCGACGCCGAGATCGATGGCCTGGGCGAGCGCCTTGGCGTCGGTGACGCCGAGCACGCCACACATCATCCAACCCACGGTGCCGGCGACCCGGTAGCCGTAGCGGATGAGCTCGGCGTCGTCCGCGAACTCGACCGGGCCCAGATCGCCGCGCACGCCGAGGATCAGCTCCTCCGCCGCGCCGAGATCGATGCCGCGACGGCGGCAGACCTCGACGAAGGCGTCGACCACGCGCCGGGCTTCGGGTCCCAGGTCGACGCGCGGGGACGGCGAGGCGGCCGTCGCTTCATGGTGCTCGCGGCCGGCCCGCAGCCAGAGCTGCACCTGATCCAGGCCCGCGCGGGCCTGATCCGGGCTGTCGGCCTCGTCGGCGGTGTCGTCGACCAGGCGACAGAAAGCGTAGACGATCGCCGCGTCGTCACGGCGATCGCGCGGCAAGAGGCGCCCCGCGAGGGCGAAGCTGCGGCCGTGGCGCTCGAGCACGGCGTGGGCGATCGCCACGAGGCCGGTGTCGTGCGGCGCGATCGGCACGGGCAAGGTCTGGCCCGGGGCCGGCGCCACTGCGGCGGACGGTCTGGCGCGGTCTGGGGTCGAGATCAAGGTCACGGCGAGGTCCTCGTGGGCGGCTGGGCGGCGCAAGGCGACGATCCTGGGGCGCCGGGTTCGGCTCAGACGCTCGCGACGAAGCGCGCCGCGAGGCCGTGGATCAGGGCCTGCAGCCCACGCGCCTGCGGCGGCAACCGCAGATCGGCACAGGCCTGACGCGCCTGCTCGATGGCGTCGGCGCGGGCGCCGCTGGCGTCGAACCTCGCTGCCCATGCGGCGACGTCGTCGGCGCCGACGTCTGCACGCTCGCGCCGGAGCAGCGCGAGCAGGTCGTCCCGATCGTGCGGCGCGCGCGCGAGGTGCAGGGCCACCAGCGCGCTGACCTTGCCCTCGCGCAGGTCGTTGCCGGCGGCGTCGCGGCCCTTGTCGCCGTAGAGGTCGAGCACGTCGTCCGCCACCTGGTAGGCAAGGCCGAGTCGGGCGGCCTCGTCCCCGACGGCCCGCGCGGCGTCGGCGTCGAGGCCCGCGAGCACGGCGGCAGCCTCGAACGGGATCGCGAGGATCTGGCCAGTCTTGCCGACCGCAGCCGCCTCGTAGCTGGCCCAGTCCAGGGTCTCGGTCGCGAGCATCGCCAGCTCCTGGGCCTGGCCGCAGGCGGTCGCTGCGGCGCGGCGGGCCAGCACGCCACAGAGCTGGGCGCGCGTGCTCGACGTCGACAGCTCCAGCAAGGCCAGCGTCGGCAGGATCAACAGCAGGTCGCCGGCGTTGATGGCCTGGGCGCTGCCGTGGAGCGACCAGACCGTCGGCCGGCCTCGGCGCACCACATCGCCATCCTGCAGGTCGTCGTGGATCAACGTCGCGTTGTGCAGCAACTCGCAGGCGACGGCGACGGGCACCGCCATGCGCGGATCGACGCCCAAGGCGGCGGCGCACTCCAGCGCGAGCCGCATCCGCACGCGCTTGCCGCCGCCGTCGAGGTGCTCGCGGACGATCGCGCCGAGCGTGCCGTGCGCGTGCCGCTCGACCAGCTCGTCGAGGCTGCGCAGCGCGAGCTCGTGGGCCGCGTCGATCGTGAGCGGCTGCATCGCCGGCAGGGGCCACGACGGCCTGGCGCCGAGCGGACGCCGGCGGCTGAGCGCGTGACCGGCGGGCGGGACGAGGGTGGCATCGTTCGAGGCAAAGGGCTTCATGGCGACTCCAGTTGCGGCACCCGTCCACCGAGCAGGGCCGGGACGAGCCTGCTGCGGGCCTGCCAACCGGCACGACCCAGGCGCTGACGGATCGATGCAGGTGCGAGCCAAAAGACGCGCGCCATCGTCGCCGCGAGCGCGCCGACCCCGCCGCGGCGCGCGAGCAGCACGGCCGCCGCGTCCGCTGGCAAGCCGAAGAAGGCGCCAAAAAACGCCACGGTCGTCGGGCCATCCATGTCCACGAGCAGCTCGCCGCCAAATCGCAGCAGGGCGTCACGGCGCGCGATCGACGGCGGGCGCAGCGCCTCGAGGGCCGCGTTCGCCGCGTCCGGGCCATCGCGACCGCCGGCGAGGCTAGCGCGCAACGAGGCTGCGAGCAGCGGGGCCTGCTGGGCGACATGGCCGACCAGGTAGCCGGTGGCCGGGTGGATCGCGCCGGCGCGGGCGCCCCACGGCACGACACCCGCCGCCGCGGCCGCCGGATGCATCAGCATGGGCAGCAGGCAGCGCTCGATGTGGTCGGTCTGGCGCACCCGCACGCCCAGGTGGCCGAGGCGTCGCGCCAGCCGGTCGCGCAGCGTGTCGAACGACAGCGGCACACGGGCCGAGAGGACGGTCTCCTCGACGAAGACCCGGCCATCGCCGAGCGGCTGCGCGTAGAGGAAGCTCGGCTGGCGCTGCCAGGCGCTCAAGGTCGCCGGATCCGGCGGCGACCAGCCCATCAGCACCATCGGCCCCTCGGCGAGCGCGGCGGCCCCCGGCCCTTCGACGTGGATCAGCTCGCCCCAGGCGGCCTGCCAGGCCGTGATCTCGGGCCCTTGTCCGGACGACGTCGCCGCGGCACCGCGTGCATCGACGACGACCCAGGGCGAGAGCTGGCTGCCGTCGCCAAGGCGGCAGCGCAGCGCCTTTGCCCCGGGCGCGGGCGCCGGCACGACCTCGACGCTCTCGAGGCGGCCAAGGACGCCGCGACCGCCGGCGCGCTCGACGCGGCGCCAGCAATCGGCCCGCAAGGCGTCGCCATCGACGTGGGCATAGGGCCGACGCAGCGCCAGGCTCCGGGCCGCGCCGTCGCCAGCGTCGAGCTCGACCACGGGCTCTTGCCAGCGCCGGGCCAGGACATGACCAAGGCCAAGCGCCTCGAACTCGTCGCAGAAGACCCCGTAGCGGTTCGTCCACGCGGCGTGGAGGTCCGGCGCGAGCACCGTGACCTCGAGGCCAGCGTCTGCGCACGCGGCCGCGGCGAGCATCCCAGCCGGTCCGCACCCAACGACGAGCACTTGCATCCTACCTCCCAGCACGCCGCCGCGCCGCGCGTCAGACGGACGTTGGATGCCGAGCGGCCGGGGTTCGATGCGGAGAGGCCGCGAGACGAGGACGAAGATGCAGGCGACGCAGACCCAAGCGCCCCGACGACCGGACAGCGACGCAACCGAGGCCGCGGCCATGATCGCGCTCGACGATCCGAGCGTGGCCCCAGGGTTCGGCTCCTTCCGGGGCGCGGGCGGCTTTGTCTGGTGGTACCTCGAGCTCGGGGACGGCGCGGGCAACGCCGTGGTCTGCATCTGGAGCTTTGGCCTGCCCTTCTTGCCCGGGGTCGCCGGCGCGGCCCGCGAGGGACGCGGCGGCGCGGCGGCAGCCCGCCCCTCGATGCACGTCGCGGGCTATCGCCACGGGCGCGAGGAGCTCTATGTGCTGCACGAGCTGGGACCCGAGGAGGTCAGCGAGCGGCCGGGCGGCTGGTCCTTCGGCGCGTCGACGATCCGGCGCGAAGAGCGCGGCGACGACGTCGAGCTCCAGCTCTCGATCGACCTGCCCGTGCACAACGGCCCGCGTCTGCAGGGCGACGTCCGGGTGGTCGGCAAGCGCGCTCGCTGGGAGGCCGCGTCGCAGGACGCGATGCCGGCGTCGGACCACCGCTGGACACCGCTGCTGGGCGCGTCGTTCGGCACCGCGCGCCTGCGCTGCGGCGAGACGCGGCTGCTGGTGACGGGCCGGGCCTACCACGACCGCAACCACGCGCCGCGCTCGTTGGAGGCGCTGGGCATCGGCCATTGGGTCTGGGGCCGCGTCGCCCTGCCCGACCACGATCGCGTGTTCTACGCCCTGGAGCCGACGGGAGGGGCAGACGCGACCGCGATCGCCGTCACCATCGGCGGCGACGGCGCGCTGCGGCTCGAACCGGGGGCAAAGGTCGAGGCCGACGACCGGCGCCTGACGCGCTGGGGCATGCGGGACGCGCGCAGGTGGACGGTCGAGACCGCGGACGGGCCGTTCCTGCGGCTGTCCACGACAGCGTCGGTCGAGGATGGCCCGTTCTACCTGCGCCGCCTGGTCCGCAGCGAGCAGGGCGCGCACGGCACGCTCGAGGCGATCGCGCCCCGGCGGATCGACCGCCCCTGGCAGCGGCCGTTGGTCCAGATGCGCGTGAGTTCGTCGCGGCGTCGCGGCTCGATCTGGCTGCCGCTCTTCGAGGGACCACGCCGCCACCGCCTCGCACGCCTGTTCGGGCGCCACCCCCGCGCCGAGGCGACATCCCCCCCGCTGGTCGCGGTGGTCGACGCCGGCCGGCCCCAGGAGCGGCCATGAGCGGCAGACGCGTCGTCATCGTCGGTGCCGGCTTCGGCGGTCTGTCGGCCGCGACGCTGCTCGCCCATGCCGGCCACGACGTCACCGTGCTCGAAGCCGCCAGCAGCCTCGGCGGCAAGGCCGGCACGGCGACGGTCGATGGCGAGACCTTCGACACCGGGCCGAGCCTGTTGACCCTGCCCGACGTGCCGCGGGCGCTGTTCGCCGCCGTCGGCGCCGACTTCGACCAGCGCGTGCAGCTGCGGCGCCTGGAGCCCGCGTTTCGCCACGTCTTCCATGACGGCGTCGTGCTTGACCTGCACGCGGATCTCGGCGCGACGCTGGAGTCGGTGGCGGCGACGCTCGGCGGCGACGCGGCGCGCGATTTCGCCGGATTCCTCGACTACGCGGGGCAGATCTGGCGCGCGAGCGCCGACGCCTTCGTCTACGGCGACGCCCCCGAGTTGCGCGGCATGCTCGGCCTCGACGTGCGGACGATCGCCGGTCTGCGCCATATCGACGCCCTGCGCTCCATGCAGGCCGCGATCGACGGCCGCGTCCGATCGCCGCACCTGCGCCGGCTGCTCTGGCGCTTCGCGACCTACAACGGCTCGGACGTGCGCGTGGCGCCGGCCACGCTGAACTGCATCGCCGCGGTCGAGCTCGTCCTCGGCGGCCATGGGGTCCAGGGCGGCATGAGCGCGCTAGCGGCGGCGCTGGCGACCCTGGCCACCGAGCGCGGCGCGGAGCTGCGCGTCGGCGCCGCGGTGGAGCGGATCGAGCGCGACGGCGGCGCCGTTCGGGCCGTGCGCCTGGCCAGCGGCGAACGCATCGGCTGCGACCTGGTCGTCTGCAACGCCGACGCCAGCCTGCTGCCCCGGCTGCTCGGCGAGGAGCGAGCGCAGGCCGTCGCGGCTCCGCGGTCGATGTCGGCCTGGAACGCGGTCCTGCGCGTGCGCCGCGACGGGCGACGCTGGCCGGCGCACCAGGCGGTCTATGCGGACGCCTACCTCGACGAGTTCGCCGCGATCTTCGACCGGGGCGAGGTGCCGCCGACGCCGACGGTCTACCTCTGCCACCAGGGCGTCGCCCACGGCCGGCAGGGCTGGCAGGACGCCGACGCCGTCTTCGCGATGGTCAACGCTCCGTCGCTGGCGGGCGCCAGCTATGACCTCGCGGATGGCGCGATCGCGGCGTCGATGCGCGCGCACCTCGATGGGGCGCTGCGCGCCGTCGGCGTCGACCCGGCGCAGACCCAGGTGGTCTGGAGCCGCAGCCCCGTCGGCCTGGCCGAACGCTTTCCCGGCTCGGACGGCGCGCTGTACGGCGCCGCGTCGAACTCGATGTGGTCGGCCTTCCGCCGCCCGAGCAACCGGGTACGCGGCCCGACGGGCCTGTACCTGGCGAGCGGCACGGCCCACCCCGGCGGTGGGGTGCCGCTCGCGTTGCTGTCGGGGTTCGCCGCGGCCCGGGCCGTCGCCCAGGACGTCGGCCGGGGCGTTGGCGCCGATGTCCTTCAACGCGCGCTGCACCCGTCGTCGCTCGCGTCCGCTGGATGGGCACGACCGGCGCGGTGATCCTTGCGCATCGGCGGTGGTGGTGGTTCGCTAGCGGTGGCGTGCGATGCGCCATGCAGGTGGACCATGACCCGACACGAATCGACCCTGGCACCTCGACGCCGCACACGCGCAGACGTCGCGCACGGGCAGACGCCACGCGCCTGGCGAGCCGGACGAGGGCCGCGGGCCCTGCTCTCGCTGCTCGTCGCTGTCGCGCTGCTGCCCTTGCAGGCCTGCGAGCCCTTCTACGACGCCCAGGACTTCACGCGCGAGGACGTGCCGATCTTCCGCGCCGCGAACTACGAGGCCGCGGGCGATCTGCCCACGCCGGCGACGCTGCGCACGGCTGCCTGGAACATCAAGTATGGCGCCGCGCGCATCCCGTTCTGGTTCGACTGCTGGGGCGACCAGGTCGCCATGGACCGCGCCACCGTCGAGGCCAACCTCGAGGCCATCGCCGCGTTGGTCGACGAGATGCAAATCGACGTGCTGATGCTCGAGGAGATCGAGGTCAACTCGCGTCGATCCGGCTACATCGACATGGTGCAATGGCTGCTGGACCACACCCGCCTCAACGAGGGGGCGTACTTCGAGTCCTGGAACGCGCGCTATGTGCCGTCCGAGGGCCTGGGCCGGATGAACCTCGGCAACGCGATCCTGACGCGCCACCCGATCGAGCGCGCCGAGCGCATCCGCCAGGTCGACCGCACCGACCAGGACGCCGTGACGAGCGCGTTCTACATCCACCGATCGGTCGGCCGCATCGAGCTGCGCCTCGACGCCAGCCGCAAGGCCGTGGCGATGGTCGTGCACACCGAGGCCTACGACAACGACGGCACCAAGCAGAAGCAGATCCAGCAGATCTTCGACCTGGTCAAGGCCGAGACCCTGCCGGTCGTCGTCGGCGGCGACTTCAACGAGCTGCCGCCGAACGCGGCGCGGATCTCCGGCTTCCCCGACGAGCGCACCGAAGCGGTCTGCTCGTCGGACTTCGTCCAGCCGCCGTATACACCCGCCGTCATGAAGCCGTTCTACGACGAGTTGGTGCCCTCCATCACGCTCGAGCGCTACGGCACGACCGAGGCCGAGCAGGCGCGCTACTTCTCGCACTCGGTCCTGGGGCCGGACGAGACCAACGAGGAGGGCAAGCCGGGCGACTGGAACCGCACGCTCGACTACCTCTTCGTCACCAAGCCGACGCGCTGGCTGCCGGGCACCACCGACGTGCTGCAGCGCGCCGGGCAGAAGGTCGGCGAGCTCGCGCCGGGCGCCGCTGACGATCGCCATGTCCTGGTCGCCGATCCACTGAAGCTGAGCGACCACGCACCCGTGTTCGGTGTCTGGGAGGTGCCGTGATGTCGCGCAAGTCGTGGAGGTCGGGCGCGCAGCGCGTGCGGCGATGGGTGATGAGGGCGGCGGGCCGGGCTGCGCTGTGTACGAGCGTCGCGGCGTCGATCGCGGCGGCGACCCTGTTCGGTGCGGCCGAGGGCCATGCCCTGCCCGCGCGCCTGAGCGCGGATCTGCCGGCGGCAGGCACATGGAACGTAGGCGTGTTCTCGCCGCTGCGTTGGGTCGTCCGCGACGGCCTCGAGCTGGAGACGCACCCGCTGATCACGCTGGTCGCGCCGCACCTGACGGCACGCGTACGCCATGTGCGCAGCGACGCCGTGCGGATCACCGGCGAATACGGCCTCGGCCTGCCGACGACCGCGTTCGCCCTGTCGCCGCCCGGCGTCGCCGGCTACCTCGGGCCGTCGTGCAAGGTCCGCGACGCCGAGCCCGACCGTGCCCCCGCCAGCTGCGAGCGCCCCGGCGCGGTGCTGACGCTGAGCGCGGGCGTGCTCGCCTCGATCGGCAGCGAAGCCGTGACGACGGGCAAGCTCGACGCCACCTACGGCGTCGCGCTGGGCGACACGCGCGGGCGACCGGCCGACACCTGGCCGATCCTCGACAACCAGCTGGCGCCGATCTTCCGCGCCTGGCGTGCCCACGCCATGGTCCGCCACGACCGGCCGCTGCACGAGCGGGTTCGCGTCTCGGGCGAGCTGCATGTCTGGCAGGTCGGTCGCGTCGACACCGACAGCGACGACCGCTCGTTGACCACGTTCGGTGCCCACGTCGGCCTGGACATCGGCCTGGGCGCGCACAGCCGCGCGACCATCGGCGCGCTCTACACCAACGCCGACACCCGGGCGACCGAGGTCGTGGACGACGATGACGGCTTCAGCAAGCGCGTCTTCGTCCGCTCGCACGATGTCTGGCCGACGCTCGACGTGCTCTGGACCTTCTAGCGCGCGCCGCGGCTACTTGCCGAACAGGCTCTGCACCCAGGCCATCCAGCCGAACCAGGCGCTCTGCTTGTCGCCGACCGCCAGGCCGTGCACGCCGCCGTCACCGCCGCGCAGGTAGACGGTCTTGCCGTCGGCGCTGACGGTGCCTGCGACGCCGGACATGATGACCTGCGCGCTCGCTGCGGCGCAGCCGTTGTCGGTGATGCCGTCGCAGTCGTCGTCCTGGGCGTCGCAGAGCTCCTTGGCCGTCGGCAGCACCTGGGTGAAGCACGTCTCGGTGAGCTTGCCTTCCTTGCACGCCTTGTAGCCGCCGACGCAGGTGCCGACGTCCTGGGTCTTGGCCGGGCCGTCGTAGCAGGCCACGGTCGCGGCGTTCGGCAGGCCGACGCAGCCGACCTTGGGATCGCAGGCGTCGTCGGTGCAGACGTTGGCGTCGTCGCAGATCTTGGTCGTCGCGCCGGGCAGGCAGACCGCCTTGCCGTCGGCGTCCTTGGCGCACGCGTCGCCGACGGTGCAGGCGTCGCCGTCGTCGCAGCTGCCCTCGTAGAAGCTCGCGACGCAGGTGCCGCCGGCCTTGTCGCAGGACTCGACCGTGCAGGGGTTGCCGTCGTCGCAGTTCACCGCGGGCGGGTTGCTGCACGACTTGGCCGCGCCGTCGCAGACATCCGAGGTGCAGAGGTTGCCGTCGACGCAGACCTCGCCGACGTCGTCGACCTGGCCGTCGCAGTCGTCGTCCGCCGCGTTGCAGGCCTCGTCCTTGGCCTTGGCGATGGTGCTGCACTCGGCCGTCGTCAGGTTGACGCAGACCGCCTTGCCGCCAGCGCAGGCGCCGACGCCGCAGGCCTCGCCGAGCGCGACCTCCTTGCCGTCGGGCGTCTTGGCCAGGTAGTCCTCGTCGGTCTTGCCGTCGCAGTCGTCGTCTTCGAGGTTGCAGAGCTCGGCCTTGGGCGTCTTGGCGTCGTTGCAGATGAGCGCGCCGCCAGCGCTGCAGGTCGGCGTGCCGAAGCACTCGCCGATCAGGACCTTGCAGGCGCCCGCGGCGGTGTCGCACTTCTCGTCGGCCTCGCTGCAGTCGGCGTCGGCCTTGCACGGGGCCAGGCTGCCGGTGGCGGCGAAGGCCTTCTTGCTGCAGGTCGCGTCGGCGGCGAGGTTGTCGGTCACGCCGTCGCAGTCGTCATCGAGGGCGTTGCAGGTCTCGGCGACGGCGGGCTTGGCCGGGCAGGCCTCGAGGCCATCGGCGGTGCAGAAGCGCTTGGCGGTGCAAGTGCCCTTGTCGTTGGTCGTGCCGCAGGAGGTGCCGACGCCAGACGCCACGGCCCAGGGCGAGCAGCCGCAGACCGCCGTCTCGGCGCCGCAGAAGCCCTCTTTGCAGCTCTGGCCCTCGGCGCAGCCGCTGTCGTCGGTGCAGGCGGTCTTGGTCGCGACGAACGCCGGCTTCTTCTTGCACTGCTTGCCCTTCTTGCCGACGTCGCTGCAGCTGTAGTCCGAGGGGCAGTCGCTGTCGGCGCTGCACGTCGCGCCACAGAACTTGCCCTCGGCGCCATAGTCGACGCACGCGGCCTCGATGCCGTTCTCGGTGCATTCGGCGTCGGTCGTGCACGGCGCGCAGAGCGTCAGCTGGGTGCTGACGCAGGCGAACACGGGGTCGCCGCCGGACTGGACCTGGACGCAGACCTGGCCGCCCGGGCAGGTCTCGGTGCACTTGGTCGCGCATTGCTTGCCGTCCGGCGTCCAGATGCAGAGCGCGTTGTCGCAGTCCGAGTTCTGCGAGCAGGCGCAGCCAGCCTGGCCCGGGCAGTCGATGCTGACCGTGTCGTCGCCGCCGCTGGTGTCGGCGCCGTCGGGATCTGCGCCGCCGGTGTCGACCGCGCCCGCGTCGACGCTGGAGGTGTCGGCGCCACCGGTGTCCTCGCCGGCGGTGTCGCCGACGCCGACGTTGCCGTCGACGGTGGTGCTGGCGTCGGCGCCGTCACCGTTGGTGCCCGTCGTCGCCTCGTTGCCGCACGCGGCGAGCGCGACGAACGCGGAGGCGACAAGCAGGCTGTGCATGGACGAGAAGCGTGTCATCGGTTCCCTACTTGCATCCGGTCTGCGCGGTCAGCGCCGCGCGATCCTGGATACCCTTCAGCTGTTTGTCGCCGACCATGACGGTCGGCAACGTTCTTGCCCCCGCAGCCACGCAGGCTTGCAGGCTCTCGCTGCAATCGACGAGGACCAACCCACCGAAGCGCCCGAGCGCCGCGACCTGCTCCGCCCCGGCCTTGCTGCGCGGATCGACGTAGGCACGCAGCCCGCGATCCCGCAGGCAACGGGCGAAGGCGCGATCAGCCTCGAAACGCTCCAGCTCGGCGTCGAGCAGCACGCCGTTCTCGAACATCAGGCGCGCGTCCTGGCTGACGAAGACCTGACGCAGCGGCAGCTGCTGTGCCTGGTCGCCGGTCAGGCGGAACGCGACGCGCCACAGGCCGCTGACGAGCTCGACCTCGACCACGGAGACCTGCTGCCCGGAGATGAGCTCCCAGCGCTTGCGCACCTTCTCGACCGCGGCGGCCTCGGAGCCGGCCGCAGGCACCGGCGGGACGGCGGCCGCGGCAGCCGCAGACGCACCGAGGACCGCGGCCGCGGCGACCTGGCCGGCTGCGCGCCTGGCGGCCGCAGAGCCCTCGACCGTGCCCGGACGCCGCGCCTCGATGTCGCGCAGCACGTCCTCGAGCCGCTCGCCCTGCTGGGTGCGCGACAACACCTCGCCGCTGTACTCCGGCGGCACCGCCCAACCGCGTGCTGCCTCACCGCCGCTCGCCTGGAAGGGCTGTGGAGGCGGCAAGGCCGCGGTGCCGCCAGGATGGGCCACGGGCGCAGCGCGATCACACGCCGCGGCGAGCACGAGCGCGCCGAGCACGAGTCCACGCTGGAGGCCGAGACGCGACATCAGGACAGACCTCAGTAGCTCGTCGAGCAGTTGAAGCGGACGAAGATGCGGTCGTTGCCGTCGACACCACCCGAGAGTTGGACGAAGCCACCGAGCGTGCTGCCCGACCAGGTGCCCCACGAGCCCGCGCCGCTCTCGGCGCCCTTGCCGTTGGTGTAGACGTAGCTCGAGGGCGCAGCGCCGTAGTTGTCGGCGTGGCCGATGTAGACGCGGCAGCGGTTGTTGACCACGTCGACGATGTACTGCTCGAGGCTGCTGCTGCCGATGGTGATGGCGTTGGCGGCCAACGTGCCGTTCACCGTGTGATTGCCGTTGGTGTAGCCGGCACCGTTGATGTAGAGCTTGTAGCTGGCGTTGGGCGCCGTGCCGATGCCGACGTTGCCGTTGCTGTTGCTGACCTGGATCCGCGTGGTGCCGGAGGTCTGCAGGTAGAGGTCCTGGCTGTAGGAGCTCACGATGCCTTCGTCGACGTGGATGCCCTTGTTGAAGTAGAACTTGGCCCGGTCGGTCGTCATGTGCATCCACGACGTGTTCTGCGGCCCGATGTCGACGTAGCCGGTGCCGGTCGAGATGCGCAGCGCGCCGCCGCTGCCGCTGCCGCGGACGGTGTTGTTGAACTGGGTCGTGCCGGCCACGGTCAGGGCGCCGCCGACCGAGACGTTGCTGCCCGTGGTGAGCGTCGACGAGATGTAGCCCGTGCCGCTGACGTAGAGGCGGTAGGACGCGCTGGCGTTGGCCCCCATGCCGACGTTGCCCGAGAAGCGCGAATTCCCGGTGAAGAGGCTGGTGCCGCTGACGCCGAGGGTGCCGCCGACGGTGGCGTTGGACTTCATCGTCGTCACGCCGCCGATGACGGCGGTGCTGCTGACGTTGAAGGTGCCGGTGACCGCGGTGTTGCCCTTGAGGTTCGAGGTGCTGCTGACGTTGAAGGTGCCGGTGACCGAGGTGTTGCCCTTGAGCGCAGTGGTGCCCGAGACGGTCAGGCGGTCGGCGCCGGCGTCGGCGCCGATGCCGGTGTTGCCGGCGCGATCGACGGCGAAGCGGACGGCGTCGTTGCCGACCAGCAGCAGGTTGTTGACGTCGTACGTGCGCACCGTCGCGCCAGAGACGGTGTCCGAGACGCCGAGCAGCGTCAGCGGCACCAGGGTGAAGCTCGAGCTCGACGGCAGCCCTTCGATCGACACCGTGGCGGACTGGTTGGCCGTCGCCTTGATGTCAACGTAGGCCACCGCCGAGGTGGTGGTCCGCACCACGCGGATCGACGACCACGGCATCGTCGTCGCCGAGGCGCTGTGGGCGCTGAGGATCGAGACGTTGGCGCCAGCGTCGATGCCGCTGGCCATGCCGACGCGGAAGCGCACGGTGGCGTTGGCCTCGTGCACGGTGAAGATCGCGGTGCCGGACTTGCCGCCGGCGATGCTGCCGACGCGGTACCAGTTGCCGTTGGCCAGGGTCGCGGTGGCCGACGCGTCGGCGTTGGCGGCCTGGCAGGACACGGTGCCGTCCGCGTTGATCGCGGCGATCGCCTGGCCGCCGCTGCAGGTGCCCGACACGCGACGCTGGATCGAGTTCGTGTCCACGTCGAGGTAGTTGATGCTCGCGTTCTTGATATCGGCGCCCGTGACGGTGCCATCGGCGATCTGCGTCGACGTGATGGTCGAGTCCGCCATCTGCGCCGCGGTGACGGCCTTGGCCTTGATGTCGGCCGTCGAGACCTCGCCGTCCTTGATCATGCCCGTCGTGATGCTGTCGGCCTGGTTGGTCAGGATGTAGCGCGCGTCGGCGTAGGGCAGGTTCAGCGACATCGTGGTGCCGCTGATGGTCAGGCCGGTGCCGACGTTGTAGGTCGTGTTCTTGTCCGCGGCGCAGGTGACCTTGCCGGCGGCGTCGACGCCCGTGACCACGGAGCCCGCGGCGCAGGCCTGGTTGCTCGTGGCGAAGGTCTTGCCGTCGTACTTGGTGTCGGTGTCCTTGTCGGCGGCGCAGGTGACCTTGCCGGCAGCGTCGACGCCCGTGACCACGGAGCCCGCGGCGCAGGCCTGGTTGCTCGTGGCGAAGGTCTTGCCGTCGTACTTGGTGTCGGTGTCCTTGTCGGCGGCGCAGGCGACCTTGCCGGCCGCGTCGACGCCGATGACGACCTCGCCCGGCTTGCAGGTTTGGTTCGCCAGCGCGAAGTCCTTGCCGCTGTAGGTGGTGTTGGCGTCGGCGATGCAGACGACCTTGCCGGAGGCGTCGATGCTCTGGACGATCTGGCCGCTGGTGCAGACCTGGTTGCTCAGGGCGAAGTCCTTGCCCGAGGGCGCGGCCGCCGGCACGCAGCTGATGGTGCCGTCCTTGTCGATGGCGACGATGACCATGCCGGCGTTGCATGCCTGACCGCTGAGGGCGAAGTTGTTGCCGTCGTACTTGGTGTCGACGTCCTTGGCGCAGGTGACCTTGCCGCTGGCGTCGATGCCGGTGACCTTGAGCCCGGCCGGGCAGGTCTGGTCGGCGACGGCGAAGTCCTTGCCCGCGTAGGTCGTGTCTTTGTCCGGCGCGCAGACGATCTTGCCGTCCTTGCCGATGCCAGCGATGACCTCGCCGCTCGGACAGCTCTGATCGGAGATCGCGAAGTCGCTGCCGCTCCAGACCTTCTGCGGCACGCAGACGACCTTGCCGTCCTTGTCGACGCCCGCGACCAGGTCGCCCGCCTGGCAGGTCTGGTCGGCCTTGGCGAACGCGAGATCCGCGGTCTTGGCGTAGGGCGCGAGGTCCGCGGTCTTGGCGTAGGGCGCAAGATCATCGCTCTTGGCGTAGGCCGACAGGACCGACGAGGCCAGGTGCGACGACTCGATGCAACCGGTGCATTCGAGCGCGGCGGCCGTCTCGGCGCGGAAGGCGTAGGCGACGTGGGCCATCGGCAGGCGCGGCAGCTCGGGATCGGTTCCGACCTGCAGGCCGATCCAACCCGCCTGCCCCTTGAGCAGCGACTCGGCCGGCAACGCCTGGGTCACGCCGAGGCTGACCAGGAAGCCGCCCTTGACGACCTTGGCCGTCATCAACTCCGAGAACAGCGCCTTGGCGTCGCCCTTGTCGGCGTAGAAGCTGACCCGCAGCAGGTAGTCGCCGTCGGGCACCGGCGAACCGGCGACCGTCGAGAGTTGCCCTTGCAGCTGGATCGTCTTGAGCGGCGCAGCCATGGCGGTGCCCGAGAAGACGCTGGCCGCTGCGAACGTGGCAGCGAGGGCGAGAATTCGGCGGAGTGAACGCATCGCGAAACCTCGATGATGGGCCGATCGTACGCGCCGGCGCGCACAACGTGCGTCCTGCGGTTCGCTTCGACCGGTTCTATCGTCTGGTGAGAGCTTGGACCTGCTTGGCAAGCGCCCGCTGCACTTGCTCCGGAGGGGCGTGGTCAGGGTAGCGAATTTGACGTCCTGTCACAAGGGCGACCAGCGCTCCGAATGCGCGGTCAATGCAGTTCCGTGCGCACGCGTCCCGCCAGCTCGGAGAGGCGACGGCGCGCGACCTCGGCCTCACGGGTCTGCGGAAACGCGGCTTCGATGCGTTCGAACAGCCCCTGCGCGTGTTGCAGCGCGCCGAGCTCCGCCGCCACCCAGGCGCAGACGAGGGCGGCCTCGGCGTCGTCGGGCCGCAAGCCGCTGGCCAGGCGTGCGCTGCGGTACAGGCCGACCAGGTCGCCGTGGCGCTGCTGGCTGCGCATCAAGTTGCGCAGGACGCGATCGGCGATCTTGGCGGCGCAAGCGGGCTCGAGGTAGCTGGGGCACCAAGGCAGGGCGCCGCCGGAGACCGTATGGACGATGCGCTTGCAGCTGCGCTCGGTCAGCGCACGGCCCCCAGCGAAGGGATCGACGAGGTGGCCTTCGACCCTGGCGATGAAATGGCCCGGCAGGCCGACGCCCTCGACGGCGACTCCTGCGCGCCGGCCGGCCTCGATCCAGACGCTGGTGACCAGGATCGGCTGACCGCAACGGCGCTCGACCACCTGGCTGAGGCGCGAATTCGCGGGCGCGTCATAGGTCGCGGCGTCGCCGCGTAGCCCTGCTTCGTCGACCAGGACGTGGCGCAGCGCGTCCTCGGGCGCGAGCCCACGCGCCAGCGCGGCGTGGACCTGGCCGGCCCAGGCGTCCAGCTGCGCGAGCGCGCCGAGCCGCTGCGCCTCGCTCGCGCCGTCGATGGTCAACAGCGCCGTCGCGAGGTCGCCGGCCTCGACGGCCGCAGGCAGCGCGGCGGCGTCGGCCTGATCGGTCGCGCCCCAGAGTTGGCTGCGGGTTGTGGCGTCAGCGGCCGTCGTCATCGCGATCCTCGCGTCGGCGCGCGATGCGCCGGCTGCGCGGTCATGGTAGGCGATCACGGGCCTTTCGCCAGCACGGGCGCAGAACAGCGCGCAATTGCAACCACATCTTGGGACGCACGGCGGCTTGCGTTGGCTCCGGGACGGGGCCGTCGTCGCCGCTTCGACGCCCCCTTGCAAGCGCCTGCGGCGCACGCCAACCTCCGCGGCCAGCAACCGCGGACCGCCGCGAGGGAGCCCGACATGCCCACCACCACCGCCCCCACCTCCAGCGCCTCCACGCGCCCGGCCGCCACGCCGGTGGCCAAGCTGCTCGCCGGCGAGATCGCGATCGGCAGCCAGGTCCGGGTCCAGGGCTGGGTGCGCACGCGCCGCGACAGCAAGGCGGGGATGAGCTTCATCCACGTCCATGACGGCAGCTGCTTCGAGCCGATCCAGGTGCTGGCCCAGGACACGCTGGCCAACTACGACGAGGTCCAGAAGCTGACGACGGCCTGCTCGCTGATCGTCGAGGGCGAGCTCATCGCGTCGCAGGGCAAGGGCCAGAGCGTCGAGATCGCTGCCACCCTGGTCGAGATCGTCGGCTGGGTCGACGATCCCGAGACCTACCCGATGTCGCCCAAGCGCCACACGATGGAGCACCTGCGCACCTACGCCCACCTGCGGCCGCGGACCAACCTGATCGGCGCGATGACGCGGGTCCGCGACAGCCTCGCCCAGGCGGTCCACCGCTTCTTCCACCGCGAGGGCTTCTACTGGATCCACACGCCCATCATCACCGCCAGCGACTGCGAGGGCGCCGGCGAGATGTTCCGCGTCAGCACGCTGGATCTGGCGAACCTGCCGCGCACCGAGGCCGGCGGCGTCGATTGGAACCAGGACTTCTTCGGCCGCGAGGCGCACCTGACGGTCTCGGGCCAGCTCAACGTCGAGTGCTACTGCCTCGCGCTGTCGAAGGTGTACACCTTCGGCCCGACCTTCCGCGCCGAGAACAGCAACACGCGTCGCCACCTGGCCGAGTTCTGGATGATCGAGCCGGAGCTGGCGTTCGCCGATCTGGCCGCCGACGCCGACCTGGCCGAGCGCTTCCTCAAGTCGATCTTCCACGACGTGCTGCAAGAGCGCAGCGACGATCTCGGCTTCTTCGCCGACCGTGTCGACAAGGGCTGCGTCGCGCGCTTGGAGAGCTTCGTCCAGTCGAGCTTCGAGCGCATGGACTACACCGACGCCATCCGCGTGCTGCAGGCCTCGGGCAAGGCGTTCGAGTTCCCGGTGCAATGGGGCATGGACCTGCAGTCCGAGCACGAGCGCTACCTGACCGAGACGATCGTCGGCCGCCCGGTCGTCGTCATGAACTACCCCAAGGACATCAAGGCCTTCTACATGCGCCAGAACGACGACGGCAAGACCGTGGCCGCGATGGACGTGCTGGCCCCCGGCATCGGCGAGATCATCGGCGGCAGCCAGCGCGAGGAGCGCCTGGACGTGCTCGACGCCCGCCTCGACGCGATGAAGCTGCCCAAGGACGACTATTGGTGGTACCGCGACCTGCGCCGCTACGGCAGCGTGCCGCACGCGGGCTTTGGCCTCGGCTTCGAGCGGACCGTGCTCTACGCCACGGGCATCGAGAACATCCGCGACGTCATCGCGTTCCCGCGGGCGCCGCGCCAAGCGGAATTCTAGCGCCTCGCAACCGCTGGGTCCGGCGCTGCTACGCCGGACGGCGCTGCAGCCACGCCACGACCTCGACGTGCGGCGTCTGCGGCAGCGTCTCGTAGGCGCGCGCCGCGACAAGCTCGTACGCTGGCGCAAGCTGCTCGAGATCACGTTGCAGGCTCGCGGGGTTACAGCTCATCACGTGCAACCTCGGCGCTCCGAGGGCCAGCAGCTCGGCGCAGACGGCCTTGCCCAGGCCCGCACGCGGCGGGTTGGCCACGACCAGGTCCGGGACGCGACCGGCCTCACGCACCGCGCGCACGCCGTCGGCGGCGGCGCTGGGGGCGACGCCGAGGACGGCAGCGTTGGCCGCTGAGCTCTCGACCGGCAGCACCTCGGCGAACTGGCGGCGCAGCAGCGTCGTCGTCGAGCCCGAACCCGCGTAGAGATCGAGGGCGAAGCGGCCCTCGGGGCGGCTCGCGCCGTCCGGCAGCAGGCAGAGGTCGCGCCAGGCGCGCGCCGCCATCGTCGGGTTCGGCTGCAAGAAGCCCTGCGGCGGGATCGCGACGTCGAGCGGTGCCTCGTCCGCCATCTCGACGCGCATCGACAGGACCTGCACGCCGCGCAGGGGCTGCACGTCGGCGCCGCGCAGGTCGTTGCCTTCACCGTGCGCGACGGCGCACGACCAGCCGTCGACGACGTCGACCAGGCCCGGCAGCGTCGTCACGGCGAGCGAGTGATCGTCGGCGACGACCAGCGTGATGTGGACGAGCTCGCCGTCCGTGGCCCCCCAGACCGCGCGCAGGTCACCCTGCCCGTCTTCGCGCGCCGAGACGCCGACGGCGCGGCAGGCGGCCTCCAGGGCGTCGAAGGCGGCGCGCAGGCGGGGGTGGTCGACGAGGCAGCCGTGCATCGGTGCAGGTCGGGCGCTGCCGCGGCGGTACGAGCCGAGCCGTAGGCGTCCGTCGCCGCCAGAGAAGGCCAGCCGTTTGGCCGAGTGGCGATAGCCCAGGGCGCCTTCTTCGACCTCCGGGGCCCAGCCGCTGGCGTCGGCGGGATCGAAAGCCACGTCGCCGCTGGCGGCCTCGACCCGATCGACGGGGATGCCGAGCGCGGCCAGCGCCTGGCGATGCAGCTCCCGCTGCGCTGGCGGGGCCAGGGGCATCCAGGCGCAGCCGTCACAGCCACGGCCGCCGCGACGGGTGCGGTGGCTCTCGCAGGGCGCGAGGCGGCGGGCCGGATGGCTCTGCACCAGCGTCTCGAGCACGGCCCAGATTCGCGGCCCCTGCCGATCGACGTGATCGACGCGGACGATCGCGCGCTCGCCGGCGAAGGCGCCGGGGACGTGCAGCTCGCGGCCGTGGCTGAAGCCGACGCCGTCCCCCGCGAGGCTGCAGTGGACGATGTCGAGCTCGACGCGGTCGCCGACACGAAGGCTGTTGCTGTTCGTTGCTTGGCTCACGCGTCCCCCAGGGTCGGGATCGCCCGCTGCCGCGCGGTGCGCGACGACCGCGGCCGGTCACCGCTGCCACGCTACCTCGCGCGCGACGCTGCGGGGAAGGGGCGAGCGGGCCGAGCGCGCAGATCCGTGGGCCTCGCATTGCCCAGAGGCAGCACGCGATGCTAATCAGCAGCCCGACCGCCGGCCCAACGCGGCGGAACGCACGGGAGAGCACCTTGAGCGCTGCCATCGACGACATCGCCCTCCACGAGACAGCCCGTGAGCGCTACCTGAACTACGCGCTCTCGGTCATCACGTCGCGCGCGCTGCCCGACGTCCGCGACGGCCTCAAGCCGGTGCAGCGCCGCATCCTCTACGCGATGCACACCAACCTGCGCCTGGTGCCCGACGCCAAATACCGCAAGAGCGCGGCGGTCGTCGGCGAGGTGATGGCCAAGTACCACCCGCACGGCGACTCGAGCATCTACGACGCCATGGTCCGCATGGCGCAGGACTTCTCGCTGCGCTACCCGCTGGTCGACGGCCAGGGCAACTTCGGCAGCCTCGACGGCGACAACGCCGCGGCCATGCGCTACACCGAGTCGAAGCTGCGGCACCTCTCGGTGGAGCTGATCGACGAACTGCGCAAGCGCACGGTCGAGATGCGGCCCAACTACGACGGCACGATCTTCGAGCCTGTCGTGCTGCCGGCGCAGGTGCCGAACCTGCTGATCAACGGCAGCACCGGCATCGCGGTCGGCATGGCGACGAGCATCCCGCCGCACCACCTCGGCGAGGTCATCGACGCCCTCTGCGCCCTGATCGACGATCCGAACCTGGCCTTGGCCGACATCGTTCCGTCGCGGATCCGCGGCCCGGACTTCCCCACCGGCGGCGAGATCCTCAACGACGTCGAGAGCCTGCGCGAGATCTACGAGACTGGACGCGGCTCGATCGAGCTGCGTGGAACCTGGGTGCTCGAAGAGGACGGCAAGCGCAAGCAGATCGTGCTGACGTCGATCCCGTTCGCGATCAACAAGGCGAACATGATCGTCGAGATCGCCGACCACGTGCGCCAGGGCAAGCTGCCCTTGATCGTCGACGTGCGCGACGAGTCCACCGACGAGGTCCGCATCGTCCTGGAGCTGCGCAAGGGCGCCGACGCAGAAGCGGCGATGAGCTACCTGTACAAGCGCACGACGTTGCTGACGCGCTTTCACGTCAACCTGACGGCGTTGATCCCGACCGAGGACCCGCAGCTCTGCCGGCCCGAGCGCCTGAGCCTGCTGCAGATCCTCCGTCACTTCTTGGACTTCCGCTACGAGGTCACCTGCAAGCGCCTGCGCTTCGACCTCGAGGAGCTCGAGCGCCGGATCCACATCCTCGAGGGCTTCGAGAAGGTCTTCGACGACCTCGACGAGGCGATCCGCCTGATCCGCACCAGCTCCGGCAAGGAGGACGCGCGCAACCGCCTGATGGAGCGCTTCGACCTCGACTGGGACCAGGGCGAGGCGATCCTCGAGACCAAGCTGTATCGCCTGGCCAAGCTCGAGATCGAGTCGATCCGCAAGGAGCTGGCCGAGAAGCGGGCCGAGGCCGCGCGCCTGCGGGCCCTTCTCGCCGACGACAGCCAGCTCTGGGCCCTGATCCGCGGCGAGCTCGGCGAGCTGCGCACCGCCTACGACGATCGCCGCCGCACCCAGATCACCGGCCCGGTCGAGACCTCGGCGTTCTCCGAAGAGACGTACATCGTCGCCGAGGACTCGTTCGTCATCGTCACGCGCGAGGGCTGGATCAAGCGACAGAAGAGCTACACCGACGCCGCGTCGATCCGCGTGCGCGAGGGCGACGCCGTCGGCTGGATCGTGCCCTGCAGCACGCGCGAGACCGTGGTCCTGCTCGGCGATCGCGGCAAGGCCTACACCGTGCGCGTGGCCGATCTGCCGCTGACGACGGGCTACGGCGAGTTCGTCGGCGCGCGCTTCGAGCTGGCCGACGGCGAAAGCCTGGTGGCGGTGCAGACCAGCGATCGGCGCGTCTGGCCGCGACAGGCGCCGTCGTTCCTGGCCAGCCTGGCCGAAGACGCGCCCAAGCCGCCGTACCTCTGCGCCTGCACCCGCGCCGGCCGCACCATGCGCATCGCGCTCGAGGGCTACCTCGAGCCCTCGACCCGCGCCGGTCGCACCTACCTGCGCCTGACCGACGGCTTCCCCGGCGGCGACCTGGTGATCTCGGCGACGATCAGCGACGGCGAGGAGCTGGTGGCGGTCGTCACCCGCGACGGTCGGACCCTGCTCTTCCCCATCGCGGACGTGCCGGTGCTCTCGGGCGCGGGCAAGGGCGTCGCGGCGATCAAGCTCAGCGTCGGTGACCATCTGGTGGCGGCGGGGCTGGTCCACGGCCGCGACGGCACTCTCGAGGTCCGGCTCAAGGGCGACAAGGTGGAGCCCGTCGCGGCGTCGCGCTTCCGTCCATCGGGCCGCGGCGGCGCCGGCCGTCCGCTGATCCGCAGCGGCAAGGTCGAGGGCATGGTCGAGGCGCCGGTGGTGCTGCGCTTCCCCGACGCGGTCGCCGACGCGGAGCGCCAGCAGGCGTCGACCAAGGTCGAGCAGGTCGACGCGCCCGTGGTGCCCGCGGCCGTGCCGGAAACGCCGGCGCGCAGCGACGAGCTCGCGTCGATCTTCGGCGGCGTCCGGCCCGCCATCTGGTCCGGCGCGCGCCCCGGCGCGTTGCCCGGCATCCTCGAGTCGACGACGCGGCCAGACGACAACGAGCCCGAGGCGGGCCTGCTGCCGGTGGACGACGCGGCCGAGGTCGCGAGCCTGCGCGACGCCAGCGCGCCGTTGCGGCCGAGTGGTCCCCCAGCGCTGCGCCCCAGCGGTGGACCGGCGCTGCGCCCCGGCGCCGCCCCGGCCGCGGCCCCAGAGGACGACGCCGCACGCCGCAAGCGATTGCTCGAGATGCTCGAACGCAAGAAGAAGGGCGGCCGCGGCGGCCCCGACGACGACCAGGGTTCCCTGCTCTAGCGCGGGCGACGAACCCGCGCCGAGCGCGCGCTGCGCCACGCCCTGCTGTCGCCCCTAGCCCCGATGTCGCGCCCCACCGCCAGGCGGGGCGCAGGTCCGCCCGGACCAGCCGAGGAGCCCGATGACCCAGCCCCTGCCCCCGACCAGCCAGCCGAGCTACTCGGCAGCGGACATCACGATCCTCAAGGGCCTCGAACCGGTGCGCAAGCGCCCGGCGATGTACATCGGCGGCACGGACCACGCCGGCCTGCACCACCTGCTCTGGGAGATCGTCGACAACTGCATCGACGAGGCGCTCAACGGCCACGCCAACGCGATCGAGGTGACGCTGCACGCTGACGGCCGCTCGACGACGGTGCGCGACAACGGCCGCGGCATCCCGGTGGACATGCACCCGGTCGAGCAGCGCTCGGCGCTGGAGATCATCCTCACGACGCTGCATGCCGGCGGCAAGTTCGAGGGCCAGAACTACAAGCGCTCGGGCGGTCTGCACGGCGTCGGCAGCTCGGTGGTCAACGCGCTCTCGACCGAGCTCGTGGCCAAGATCAAGCGCGGCGGACGCCTCTGGGAGCAGCGTTTCGCCCGCGGCGTGCCGCTCGGGCCGGTGCGCGACCTCGGCGAGGCCCGCGGCACGGGAACCAGCATCTTCTTCCGCCCCGACCCCGACATCTTCGACGACGTCGAGTTCGACGCCGAGACGATCGCCAAGCGCCTCGAGATGAAGAGCTACCTGACCTCGGGCGTGCGCATCGTCTTCCGCGACGAGGTCAAGGGCACCAAGGCCGAGTACAAGGCCGAGGGAGGCATCGCCGACCTGCTGGCCAAGCGGATCCGCGACGCTGGCAACGGCGTCGTGCACGCCGAGCCCTTCCTCTTCGGCAACGTCGGCACGCCGGCCGCAGACGAGGTCGAGGTCCACATCGCGCTGCAGTGGACCGAATCGACCAACGAGGAGGTGCTCTCGTTCGCCAACGGCATCCCGACCAAGGACGGCGGCACGCACGAGCTCGGCCTGCGCGAGGGCGTCGCGGCGGCGCTGATGAACTGGCTCGAGGCCCACGACGCGATCCCGCGCGGCGTCGAGGTCAAACGCGGCGACATCCGCGAGGGGCTGGTCGCGGTCGTCAGCGTGTTCCTGGGTGACCCGCAGTTCCAGGGCCAGACCAAGGACCGCCTGAACAACGCCGAGGTGCGCAACGCCGTGCAGGGCCTGGTGCGCAAGGAGGTCGAGCGCACGCTGCTGGCCAACCCGACGCTCGGCAACGCGGTCGCCGTGCGCATCATCCAGGCGGCGCGGGCGCGTGCGGCGTCGCGCTCGGCGGCGGCGCAGGTCCGGCGCAAGAAGCCGACGAGCACGCGGTTGAACCTGCCGGGCAAGCTCGCCGACTGCAGCAACAGCGACAGCGACACGACCGAGCTCTTCCTGGTCGAGGGCGACTCGGCAGGCGGCTCGGCCAAGCAGGGCCGCGATCGTCGGACGATGGCGGTGCTGCCCTTGCGCGGCAAGGTGCTCAACGTCGAGTCGGCCACCGCCAAGAAGGTCCTCGAGAACAAGGAGCTGGCCGACGTCGTCAACGCGCTGGGCTGCGGCATGGGCAAGGACTGCGACGTCAGCGCGCTGCGCTACGGCAAGGTGATCCTGCTGATGGACGCCGACTCGGACGGCCACCACATCGCGACGCTGCTGCTGACGTTCTTCTACCGCTACATGACGCAGCTCATCGACGCCGGCCGCATCTACATCGCGCAGCCGCCGCTCTACCGCGTCGACATCGGCAAGGAGACCCATTGGGCCGCGGACGATCGCGAGAAGGACCGCCTGGTCTCGCGCGCCGGCAAGAAGAAGGGCGAGGCGAGCAAGGTGACGATCACGCGCTTCAAGGGCCTCGGCGAGATGATGCCCAAGACGCTGTTCGAGACCACGCTCGACCCCAAAACGCGGCGTTTGTTGCGCGTCGTCGTGCCGGCCGAGGCGCGGATCGAGACCGAGAAGACCGTCGCCGGCCTGATGGGCAAGGATCCGTCGGTGCGCTTTGACTTCATCATGGAGCACGCCGACGAGGCCAGCGATCTCGACGTCTGAGCCCGCGCCGCCGGCTGCGGCGGGCCCCCTGCACGTCCTGCGCGCCTGGTGCTAGCCTCGTGGGCCTACACGGCAAGCCCCGCGCCCGCGCCCCGCGCCGGCCGCAGTGGAGGCAGGGATGTTCGAGAACCGCGTCGCCAAGTCGTTCACGACCCGGCGGAACCTGCTGCGGGGCGCGTTCCCCGCAGCCCACGACTTCCTCGTCGAGCTCGAGGAGCGTTCGCCGCCGGTGATCTGGCTCAACGCAGCCAAGAACGCCCAGGTCTACTGGCAGGACAGTTTCCTGTGCGCCGTGACCTTCGTCGGCGTCGGCGAGGCGAACACCGGCATCCGCTTCTCGCCGGACGGCGGCAAGCTGATCGACGAGACCCATGACCGCAGCGCGCTGCTCTTCGACAAGGGCCTGCTCGAGCTGGTCGAGCGCCACGGCGGCCTGCGCAACCGCTGGGCGACGGTGCGCGACGACGGCGAGATCGAGCTGCGGCATCCGGCGCCGGGCGCGTTCTTCCGCGACGTAATGGCGCTGTTCCAGACGACCGGCGCGCGCGACCGGGCCGAGCGGCTGTCGGCGGCGCTCGAGAGCGAACTCGCTGGCTCCTCGCACGAGGGGATGGCCACGACAAGCGCGCCCGGCGCAGAGCAGCGGCTCGCGTCCCTGGCGGCGAGCGCGACCGCGGTCGCGGACGTAGGAGCCACCAGCGCGGTCGCCGCCGCAGCCGACGCGCCCGCGGTGGCGACCGTCGCGAGCGACGCGCCGCCGGCAGCGCAGGTGCCGACGCCGGCCACAGCGCCGAGCGGAGCACCTGCGGAGGCCGCCGCGACGACGACCAGCGCGGCGCCGACCACGACGGCCCCAGCGGCACCTCCCGTGGCGACGCCCTCGCCGACGGCGGTGGCCAACCACAAGACCGGCCCCGCGCCGCGACCGCACGAGGCGCAACGCCCGCGCCCGCTGCACCGCAACGAGACGCACCGGATCATCGGCTTCGAGCACCTGGTCGACGCCTACGTCACCCTCGCCGGCCGCGAGGCCGGTGGCGGCGAGGCGGCGGCGGTGGCGCGGCGACGGGTCGAAGACCTCGAGCAGATCTTCCTCTGCCGCCTGCCCCGCCCGGACGAGATCCGTGGGCCGCGCACGGCGGACCGCGCCCAGGTCATCGAGCTGGCGTGGCGCTGCCTGCGCCTGGCCGCGAGCATCGAGTCACCGTTCCTCGAGCCTCCTCGGGCGCCCAAGGACACGATGATCGTCGAGCTGTGGGAGGATCACGGCGAGGCGCTCGGCACGCCGATCGAGGCGCTGCGCCGCGCATGCCGCGAGACGGTCAAGAGCGCGTTGGTCACGCTCTTCCCCGGCATCGAGGAGACGCTGGTCAGCGAGGCCGAGCTCGAGACCCTTCGGCCTTGATGCGACCGTTGGCGAAGGCGTAGGTATCGCTCTTGTATTGAACGCGGTTGCCGCCGAGGCAGGCGAGGGCGAAGCCGGACGGCACGCTCCAGCGGCTGCCGTCGTCGGGGGCCGTGACGGCGATCGAGGCGACGCTCCTGTAGCGACCGTCGTCGCCCACCCGCAGCGCATGCAGCTTGCGGCCGGCGCGCTCGACGGCAAAGAGGTCGAGGCCGCCCTGGCCCTTGGCCTGCTCCGGCTCCGCGAGGCAGACCTCGAACGCGACGAAGGGCAGCAGCGAACGCGGCGTCGCGGCCGAGAGATCCGTCACGGACGTCGTGCCGGTGCGCAAGAAGTCCTGCCAGAGCTCTTCGCTGATGCCGACGACGGCCTCGACGCCCTTGCCCTGCCAATCCCAATGGAACAGCGGCAGGTGCGGCGTCGCCTCGAGCACCGCCTTGCCGTCGACCCAGCGGGCCACCATCGACAGCGGCGTGCTGACGTCCGGCTTCGACCAGACCAGGAACACGGCGTTGCGCCCCGCGCCGAGCTGCAGCGGCAGCCGCATCCAGCCCGCAGCGATGCCGGCGAACTTCGACTCGAGCGCGACGGTTCCGTCGTTGCGCACGATCCGGGCGATGAACGACGCCGCCTTCTCGGGCTCGCCGTGCCAATCGTCGGCGGCAGGCGTCTGGTCGACGGTCAGCGTCTCGTCCTTGCCGTCGCCGTCGAGGTCGATCTGGACCTTGCCGGCCTTCTTGCGAGGTTGCTGGCGCACGCGACCGACGTCCAGCGGCTCTTCGGCTGAGTGGTCCGACGCCTTCGCCGCGCTTGCCGCGGGGCTCGGCGGGGCCACCGTCGGTGTCGCCTCGGCGGGCGCCGCAGCAGGCGCGGCGTCGACGGCCGGGGCCGCAGCTGCGCGGGCGGCGGCGGGCTCGTGGACCGGCGCAGCCGCCACCTTCGCCCCTGAGCCCGCGGTCTTGCGATCGCCGCAACCGGTGGACAGCAGCGCCGCCAACACGACCGCACACGCGAGACGACCGGACAGCGTCGACGTCATGGACATGGCCGCAACCTCACTTCGGCCTCTGCGGTCGAGACCCAGGTCCGCTTGCCGTGGACATAACACGCGCCGAGCGAGAACGCCGCGCTTGCGTCCCAACTGCGATAGAGCCCGTGCAGTTCGTCGTCGGCGTAGGTCGCGTCGACCTCGAGCCGCCCGCCTTCATGGTAGCGGCGGTGCGGACCGTGTCGCTTGCCGTCGACGAAGGTCGTCTCGACCTGCAAGGTCCCGTTCGCGAAGTACGAACGCTCCGCGCCGTGCTGGCGATCGTCGACGAACTCGGTCTGGCTGAGCATGACGCCCGACGCGGCGTAGGTGACGGCCTTGCCCTGGCGCCGGTCGAAGCTCCAGGTCACGCGCGACTCGACCTTGCCGTCGGGATGCCAGCTGGTGAACTCGCCGTGTTTGGCGCCGAACTCGAAGTGGCCGCGCCAGTCGAGGGAGCCGTCCGCCCGGCGTACCTCGAAGTCGCCGTGTTCCTTGCCCTCGCGGTAGTGGCCGCTGACCTTGAGCTGGCCGTTGTCGAACCACTCCTGCCACGGTCCGGTCTGCTGCCCCTTGGCGTAGACGCCCTCGCGGGCGATGAGGCCGTTGTCGTGCCAGGAGCGCCAGGCGCCGTGCAGCTTGCCCGCGGCGTAGTGCGCCTCTTCGGCCGGGCGGCCGTTGGTGTGCCAGGCGCGCGCGACGCCGGTGCGCACGCCGCGTTGCCAGCGCTCCTCGAGGCGCGGTCGACCGTCGCGATGCCACGCGAGCAACACACCGTCGCGGACGCCAGCGCGCCAGCGGGCCTCGGTCTTGCGGCTGCCGTCGTCGTGGTACTCGTAGAACGGCCCGGATTTCTCGCCCAGGTGGTAGCGGCCGAAGACCAGCTTGCGCCCGTTGTCGTACCAGGAGCGGTAGGCGCCGTGGCGGACGACGTCCCCGTCGTGCTCGATGACGCAGTAGCGCTCGAAGCCCTCTGGCGGGGCCTGACCGACCAGGCGCGCGCCCGGCGGACAGACATGGCGGCCCCAGCGCGGCGCGGCGTCAGACCGCTGCGCGATCGGCAGCGAGCAACCCAGCGCCAGGAACGCCAGCACGGCGCGCAGGACGGGCCGCGGGGTTGGCCGTCGGGGGGCGGATGCGAATGCGGGGGACATCAGCGTGCTCCGGCGTGGACGGGGTTCCGTCCCGGAGTCTGGGGTCGCCGCGCGCGAACCGCAAATTCCGCAGCCGCCCGCGGTGGGCGGGATCACGGCGAGCGCAGCACGGGAGGCCGGGCGTTGGCTACTTGTCGGTGCAGGTGCGCGTGACGGTGATGTCGTCGATCGCGACGCCCTTGCCGAAGTTCTTCAAGCCGTCTCCGGTGTTGAAGGTGAACTCCAGGGCGACCTCCTTGCCGACATAGGGCGTCACGTCGATGTCGACGAGATGCCAGGTCTGTGTCTGCTCGTAGCCGGGCGAGCCCTTGTACCAGACCGAGCCGTAGCTCGGCGGATCGTTGGAGGTGACCGAGATGCGCTTGCCATCGACCTGCAGCCAGGCGTAGAGGCGGTCGAAGACGGCCTGCGGCTCGGTGTCGAAGTAGACGCGGAAGGTCAGCTTCTTGGCTCCGGCCGGGATCTTCACCTTCTTGGTGATCACCTTGCCGCCCGAAGCGCCGAAGTCATAGCTCTCTGCCGGCAGTTCGCCGTAGTAGAGCGCGCCCGGCGCGGACCACGCCGTCGTCAGGTCCGTGCTCAGCTGCCACCCCTGCATCGGCGCCTTGCCGGTGCTGGCCTGGCAGTTCTTCGGCTCGATCTCGAGCTTGTTGGCCTCGCAGGTGAAGAACTGCATCCCCGTGGCCGACGTCTCGCTGTCAAAGCGGTTGATATCGACGATCGGGCTGCAGCAGAGCGGATCCTTGATGTGCGAGCAGCTGCCCGTCTTGGCGTCGCAAGCGTCGGTGGTGCAGGCGTCGCCGTCGTCACAATCCTTCTCGGGGCCGAGGATCTGGCGAATCCGGTAGTTCGACGAGTCCATGACCCAGATCTTCGAGCCCGCCGCGGCGACGCCGTACGGGTTGTTGATCTTGGCCGCGGTCGTCACGCCGTCCTGCCAGCCTGCGCCGGCGGCGCCGACGACGGTGCTGGTCTTGCCGGTCTTGGGGTCGACGCTGCGGATGCGGCTGTTGGAGCGGTCGGCCACGAGCACGCTGCCGTCAGCGCCCTTGGCGACGGCCGCCGGGTAGTAGAACGACGCGCCCGCGCCCGTCCCCTCGACGAAGGTCGCGCTGCCGCTGCCGGCCAGCAGGGACACGGCTCCGTCCTTGATGATGCGGATGCGGTGGTTGTAGGTGTCGGCGACGGCGATCACGCCCTTGCTCAGCTCGACCAGGCCGCCCGGGCGGTAGAGCGCCGCCGAGAGCACGGGGCCGTCAGCGAAGCCCGACGAGCCGCTGCCCGCGAGCGTCGTCACCGTGCCGTCGAGCGTGACGCGGCGGATGCGGTTGTTGTAGGTGTCGGCCACCAGGATGTCGCCATCGGCGCTGACGGCGATGCCCTCGGGGTAGTAGAACGAGGCCGCGACGCCCTTGCCATCGGCGAACGTCGCGCTGCCGCTGCCGGCGACCGTGGACAGCTGGCCGTCGACGCCGTAGACGCGGATGCGGTGGTTGTTGCGGTCGGCGATGGCGAGCCAGCCGTTGGCGGAGATCGCGACGTCGGCCGGGTAGTTGAGGCGTCCGTTGCCGCCGTCGACCCAGCCCGCCGTGCCATCGCCGACGACGGTGGTGACGGCACCACCCGCCAGGCGGCGGATGCGGTGCGCATTGGCGTCAGCGAAGTACAGCGATCCCGCGGCGTCGACGGTGCAGCCACGGCCATAGGCGATGCTGGCGCTGGTGCCGTTGCCGTCGGCAAACGTCGCGTTGCCGTTGCCGGCGACCGTGGTCACGGTGTGGACCGTCGCGGCGCAGGTGCCGACGACGCAGGCCTCGCCGGTGGTGCAGGGGTTGCCGTCGTCGCAACTCTTGCCGTCGGCGGCGGGCTTGCACGCGCCCGAGACCGGATCGCAGACCGCCTGGGTGCACGCCGTGGCGTCGGCGCATTTGGGCTTCTGGTTGGCGCAGCTGCCCTTGGCGTCGCAGGCCCCTCCGGTGTTGCAGCCGGCCTCGTCCTCGCACGGCTTGCCCTCGGCGATGGGCGTGTGGACGCAGCCCTTGGCCGCGTCGCAGGCGTCGGCGGTGCAGATCTCGCCGTCGGTGCAGACGAGCGTGCCGAGCGCGGTGCGGCGGATGCGGTGGTTGTTGTAGTCGCCGATCCAGGCGCGGCCGGAGGCGTCGATCGCCAGGCCCCAAGGGCTGTTGAACGCGGCCTTGGCCGACGCGCCGTCGACGAACCCCGCCGCGCCGCTGCCGGAGAAGGTCGAGACGACGCCCTGCTTGGTCACCTTGCGGATGCGCTGGTTGCCGCGGTCGCCGACCAGCAGGTAGCCCGCCGGCGAGACGTCGATGGCCTCGGGGCTGTTGAAGCGCACCTCGGTGCCGAAGCCGTCGGCGTAGCCGGCCGAGGCGTTGCCGGCCACGGTCGAGACCGTGCCGTCCGGCAGCATCGCCCGCACGCGCTGGTTGCTGACGTCGGTGATGAAGAGCACGCCCTTGTTGTCGATGGCGATGTCGGCCGGGTAGTTGAAGCGCGCGAGCTTGCCGACCGCGTCGACGTAGCCGGCCGCGTTGGTGCCGGCGACGGTCGTGACCGTGCCGTCGGTCTCGATGCGGCGGATGGCGTGGTTGTAGCGGTCGGCGACATAGACGTTGCCGTTGTCGTCCACGTCGACGCCCTCGGGGTAGTAGAAGCGGGCGGCCGTGCCCTTGCCGTCGATGAAGCCGGTCGACGTCGTGCCGGCGAAGGTCGTGGTCTGGCCCGTCGGCGAGACGCGGCGGATGGCGTGGTTGTTGCGGTCGCCGACCACGACGTCGCCCGTGAGCGGGTCGAACTCGACGCCGACCGGGCCGTTGAAGCGCGCCGTCGTCGCCGCGCCATCGAGCAGGCCGGCGGTGCCGCTGCCCGAGAGCAGCTTGACCGAGCCGTCAGCGGCGACGATGCGGATGCGCTGGTTGCTGTAGTCCGCGACGGCGACCGAGCCCGTCTTGGCGTCCACCGCGACGCCACGCGGGTAGTAGAAACGCGCCGAGTTGGCTGGGCCGTCGAGGAATCCGGCGGTACCGCTGCCCGAGACCGTCGAGACGTCGCCGTCGATGCCGGACTTGCAGCTGCCTTCGATGCAGCTCTCGCCGGTGGTGCAGATGCTGCCGTCGTCGCAGGGCTTGCTGTTCGGCGTCTGCACGCAGGTGCCCGTGGTCTGGTCGCAGCTGTCGTCGGTGCAGAGGTTGCCATCGTTGCAGTCGGTGGCCTTGCCGCCGATGCAGGCGCCCTTGGCGTCACAGGCGTCGCCCTTGGTGCATTTGTCGCCGTCGTCGCAGGGATCGTTGGCGCTCTTGGCCACGAACGAGCAGGCGCCGGTCTTGGCGTCGCAGCTGTCGGTGGTGCACGGGTTCTGGTCGTTGCAGTCGATGCCCTTGCCGTTGCATTTGCCGGCCTCGTCGCAGGCATCGCCGAAGGTGCAGAAGCTGCCGTCGTTGCAGGCCGTGCCGACCTTGGCCGGCGGGAAGGCGCAATCGCCCTTGACCGGATCGCAGCCGTCGGCGGTGCAGGGGTCATCGTCCTTGCAGATCTTGGCGCTGCCACCGAGGCATTTGCCCTGGTTGCAGGTCTCGCCGGTGGTGCAGGCGCTGCCGTCGTCGTCGCAGGGCTTGCCCTCGGCCGCGGCGCCGTCGTTGATGCAGTTGCCCGTCTGCGCGTCACAGCTGTCGATCGTGCAGGCGCTGCCGTCGTCGCAGCCCTTGGGCTTGGCCCCCTCGCATTTGCCGGCGGCGCAGGCCTCGCCGATGGTGCAGGGGTCGCCGTCGTCACAGGCCGCGTCGACGGGGGTGTGCTTGCAGCCGACGCCGGGCTCGCAGGCGTCCGCGGTGCAGCCGTTGTTGTCCTCGCAGGTGGCGCCGGAGTAGCTGCAGTTGCCGCCCTGGCACGACTCGCCGATGGTACAGGGGTTGCCGTCGTCGCAGCTGGCGCCGTCGCTGGCGAGCTTGGCCAGGCAGAGGCCGCTGTTCGGATCACAGGCGTTGATCAAGCAGGCCTTGCCGGGCGGGCACTCGACGGTCTTGGCCGGCTTGCAGGCGCCTTGCTGGCAGGTGTCGCCCTGCGTGCAGAGGTCGTCGTCCGTGCAGCCAGAACCGTCGGGCTTGTTGGCCTTGGAGCACGAGCCGTCCTTGGGATCGCAGGCCGCGAGCTGGCATTGACCGTCGGCGACGCAATCCTGCGGCAGCTTGCCGGCGCAGATGTCGCCGCCGCATTTGTCGTCTTTGGTGCAGGGGTCGCCGTCGTCGCAGGGCTTGCCCTCGTCGCCGGTCGCGGTGCAGCCGTCGGCGAGCGTGCAGGCGTCGATGGTGCAAGGGTTGTTGTCGTCGCAGACCTTCGGCTTGCCGGTGCACTTGCCGTCGGCGCAGGTGTCGGCCGTGGTGCACGGGTCGCCGTCGTCGCAAGTGGCACCGGCGGCGCGGGCGACGCTCTCGCAGGCGCCGATCGTCGGGTTGCACAGGTCGTTGGTGCAGGCGTCGCCATCGTCGCAGACCGTCGGCGAGCCGCCGACGCAGACGCCCTTCTTGCAGCTGTCCTTGGCGGTGCAGGCGTTGCCGTCGTCGCAGGTGCCGCCGTCGGCGATCGGCGAGAAGGTGCAGAATTTCTGGACCTTGTCGCAGAAGTCCTCGGTGCACGGCAGGCCGTCGTCGCAGGCCTCCTCGTCGGTCTTGCCGTCGCCGTCGTCGTCGATGCCGTTGCACTTCTCCTTGATGGTCTGGCTGTCGGCCGGGTCGGTCGTGTCGCCGCCTGCCGTATCGCCCGTGGCGGTGTCGCCAGCGGCGTCCGCGGAGGTGTCGGCGACGACGTCGCTTTCGGCGCTATCAGCCGCGCCGGTGTCGGCCGCGCCCGTGTCCTGGGCTGCGGTGTCGTCCTGACTGGCCGTGTCCTGGCCCTCGATCGTGTCCTCGCCGCTGCAGCCCGCCGCGAGCAGGGCCGAGGCGAGGGCCGTCACGACGAGCGCGCGCGTCGAGAGCGAGAAGGCGCGGAAGGCACGATGGCACATGAGGACTCCCAGCCGAGGCACAATCCCACGTCGCGGGCCGATTCCGAGCGTGGGGATCCTTGTCGCCGCCCTGCCCCGGTCGTGGTCGGACCGTGAGCTTCGTGTCGAATCGTGAGGGTACGGCCCACGGTCGCCGGTCGCAAGTAGCGTGACCACGGCGCGGCGTCGCGATCGGGCCTGAAACTCGGCGCGATCGCTGGCATGCCACGTCCGCGAGGCCGGCTCAGGGCGCGGCGACGTCGAGCAGCCTGCTCAGCATGCGATGGGTCAGGCCCCAGACCAGGTGGCCTTGGACGCGCCACGCCGGCAGGTCGTGGTGCAGCCCGGCCATCTCGTAGCGCCAGACGTCGTTGAATTCGCCACGCAGCACGGGCCCCAGCGGCATCCAGAACACGGCGACGGCCTCGTCCAAGGGCCGCGGCGCGACCTCCGCCTCGACGGCGAAGACCCACGGCGTGATCGCCATCGGCAGGACACGCCCCTTGGCCATCGCCACTTGATCGTCGAGCCGCCCGAGCGCCACCGCCGAGCCGAGGTCGAGATCGACCTCCTCGCGCGTCTCGCGCATGGCCGTGGCGCGCAGATCCGCGTCGTGCGTGGCGGCCATGCCTCCCGGCATCGAGATCTGGCCACTCCAACGATCACCTGGGCGCTCGGCCCGCTTCATCAGCAGGACTTCGACGCCGCCGGCGCCCGGCCGCAAGATCACGGCCACGGCAGCGCGCTTGGGCGCGACCATGGTCGGGATCGCCGTCGGCGTCCGCGTCGTCAGGGTCGCCGCGAGCCGCGGCGGCTGCAGCCAATGGGGCTCGACGTCCCATTGGTGCGCGGCGGTGAGCCGGTCGCGGGGATCGGGCTCGCCGTGCTTCACGCGTCGGCTCCGGCGCCGCCTGCCGCGCCATTGGCCGGCGGATCGAATTCGAGATCCCGCGCCAGCGGCTGCAGGCGGCCGTAGACCTCGACCAGACGGCGCAGGCGCTCCGCGTGGCCCACGCCCAGCTCGCCCGGCAGCAGGCGGAAGCCCCAGTTGCCCTCGACCAGGCCCGGGGTGTTCATCCGCGCCGCGGTCGGCAGCGCGAGCACGTCCTGCGCCGGGATCATCGCCACCTGCGCCACGGACGCAAGGCCCGCCCGAATCAACGACCAGACCGGATCGTGGCCGTCGATGCCGAAGTAGACCCGCACCCGATGGCGGTGCAGATCGCCGCCGGACTGCCACCATCCCAGCGTCGTATCGTTGTCGTGGGTGCCGGTGTAGACGACCTGCCGGCGCACGTGGTTGTGCGGCAGGTAGGCGTTGTCGGGGTCGCCGTCCCAGGCGAACTGCAAGATGGCCATGCCGGGCAGGCCGGCGCCGTCGCGCAGCGCCACGACATCGTCGTCGATGATGCCGAGATCCTCGGCCCAGAGGTCGACCCCCTCGCTCGCGATCGCGCGCAGCAGCGCGGCACCAGGGCCGGGACACCAATGGCCGGCGCGGGCGTCGTCGGCGTCGCGCGGCACGGACCAATACGCCGCGAGCCCGCGAAAATGGTCGATGCGCACGGCGTCGACCAGCGAGGCCAGGCGCCGGGTCCGCTTGCGCCACCAGGCGAAGTCCTCGGCGGCGTGGGCCGGCCAATCGTACAGCGGGTTGCCCCAGAGTTGACCGAGGTCGCTGAACGCGTCGGGCGGGACACCCGCGACGGCGAGCGGCTGGCCGACTTCGTCGAGCTGGAACAGCGTCGGATGCGCCCAGACGTCAGCCGAGTCGTGCGCGACGTAGATCGGCGCGTCGCCGACGATCGCGATGCCGAGCTGCGCCGCCGCCGCCCGGAGCGCCGCCCACTGCCGGGCGAAGAGGTATTGCGCGGCCGCCTGGCGCCAGAACGCGTGCTGGTCGCGCAGCGCCGCCAGCAGCTCCGGGTCGCGATCACGGGCCGCGGCCGGCCAATCGGTCCACGGCTGGTCGTCGTGGCGCGCGCGCAGCGCCTCGTAGCAGGCGACGTCGTCGAGCCAGGCTCGCTCCTGCTCGACCCAGACGCGCATCGGCTCGTAGAACGGGTGGCTGCGCTCGTCCAGCAGCGCGTCGGCGGCCCGAAGCACGCGCTCGACCTTCCAGGCCGCCGTCCTTGCCCAAGCGACGCTGCGACCGTTGGCCGGCGCGGCGCGCAGGTCGGCCGGCGACAGCAGGCCCGCGACGACGAGGCCGCGCAGATCGACCAGGGCGAGGTTGCCTGCGAGCGCCGAGCGCGAGGTGTAGGGTGAGCCGCCTGCGTCCGTCGGCCCGAGCGGCAGCACCTGCCACAGCGTCAGGCCCGCGGCGTGCAGCCAGTTGAGCAGCGCGAAGGCTTCGGCGCCGAGGTCACCGACACCGTGGCCGCCGGGCAGCGAGGACGGGTGCAGCAGCAGCCCCGCTCGGCGGTTGGACGGCGCGGATTCGGCGGCGGGGCGGCGCATGGGGCTCCTTGGCGCGGCGACGCGCGTCGCCATCATGCGGCGGCCTCGGCGGCCAGGGAAGCCCCCGACGCCAGCCGGCCACGATTGCGTCCTGCGCGGCCGCGTGGCATCCCGTGGTGCGCGCGCAGCGACGCCGGCAGCGGGGCCGGCCGCCGCGACGCCGGGCAAGGAGCCGCGATGCGTTTCGCGTCGGCCGTCAGCGACATCGCCGACCTGGACGCAGCGATCGCCGCCATCGTCGCGTCGCTCCGGCCGGCGATGGACGCAGCGCCGATCGATCTGCTCGTCGTCGCCGTCACGCCGCACCACGCCGCGCGCTGGTCGACGATCGCCGCGGATCTGCGCGCTGCGCTCGGGGACGCCCTGCGCTCGGGCGCGACGCTCATCGGCGGGTCCGGTGTCGGCGTCATCGGCGACGGCCACGAGGTCGAGCAGCGCTGCGGTCTGTCGGTGCTCGCGGCGCACTTGCCGGCGGTGACGCTGCGGCCGTTCGCCCTGGGCCCGACCGCGCTGCCCGGGGTAGACGTGGCGGCGGACGACGCTGCGGCCGCCTGGTCAACGCTGCTGCCCGGCGCCACGCCCGGCGCGATGTCCGGGCCGGCAGGCGAGCCGCCCGCGGCCGTGTTGCTCTTCTCGGAGCCCTACGCGATGGACACCGAGCGCCTGGTCGCTGGCCTCGGCCTGGCCCTGCCCGGGGTGCCGGTGGTCGGCGGCGTCGTCAGCGGCGCGCCGTTTGTCGGCGGCTCGGCGCTGCTGCTCGACGACGAGGTGCTGGCCGTCGGCGCCGTCGGCGTCGTGCTCGCCGGCGCGGTGGAGGTCCTGGCGGTCGTGGCCCAAGGTTGCCGGCCGATCGGCCAGCCATGCCTGATCAGCAGCGCCGAGGGCTCGCTGATCCGCGGCCTCGACGAGAAGCGCCCGATCGACGTGCTGCGCGCGCTCTACGAATCGCTCGAGCCAGTGGATCGCACGCTGTTCCGCTCCGCGCTGCTGGTCGGCGTCGAGATGGAGCCCGAGCGCCTGCACCACGCGCCCGGGGCGATGCTGATGCGGCACCTGCGCGGCATCGACGCCGAGGACGGCTCCCTGCGCGTCACCGCCGAGGTCGAACCGTGGCAGGTCGTGCAGTTCCACGTCCGCGACCGCCGCACGGCGCACGACGACCTGCAGGCCCGGCTCGAGACCGTCGCCGGCGTCGTCGATCGCGAACGCCTGCGCGGCGCCTGGATGGCCACCTGCGTCGGCCGCGGCCTGCAGCTCTATGGTCGCCCGGACCACGACACCGATCTGGTGCGCGAGCAGTTCGGCCTGGTGCCGTTGGCGGGCTGTTTCTGCGCCGGCGAGATCGGCCCGGTGGCGGGACGCAGCTTCGTCCACGCCTACACCGCCGTCATCGCGCTGTTCTGCGAGCCGCGCCGCCGCACGACGCAGGCGTGGCCAGGCGCTGCAGACGGCGCAGGCTGAGGGCGCAAGCGCTCGGATCCGGCGCCCACGTTCGAGCGTCCTAGCTGACGGACGAGGCGCTGTCGCCGCTGCCGGCGCCGCGGACCAGGGCCCAGAGCCAGGCGACGTGGCGGCCGATCGTCTCGATGGTCGTCAGCTCCTTCTCGCTCTCGGGCGCGAAGTAGCCTGTGCCGAGGTTGCCGATGAACACGCCCCGCTCGAGGAAGGGGTCGACGCCCGTGCCGCCGCGGATCGGCTGGATCGTCGCGGCCACGCCGACCTGCGCGCCCGCGCGCTGCGGCCAGGCGATGAGCTCGGGCACGTCCGCCAGGGCCGGGCCCATGTTCACGTACTGGCCGAAGCGCTCGACCGTCGCGCCGGCCGGGGCCAGGCGCTCGACGACGGCGCCGCGGGTCTCCAGCGCCGCGGTGTCGAAGTCGCGGATGCGCACGTCCAGGCGCACGCCGCCCTCGACCGGCAGGATGCGGTACGGCTGGCTGTAGCCCTGGCGGCCCTCGGAGTCCTCGGCCGCGACGGGCAGGATCTCGCGGCTCGCGAGGATCGCCGCGCACAGATCCAGCGCGACGCCGACCTCTCCGTGGGCGCCCGGATCGACGGGCGGCGCGCGGCGCTCGACGCGCAGCGACGCGCCACGCGCCAGGTGCGGCGCCAGCACGTCGGCCGCGGTTGCCTCGACGCGCGCCTCGGCGTCGCCCGGGGCGTCGGCGCCGATCGCGAGCTCGAGCAGGCCGTCGCAGTCGCGCTCGGCGTCCGACTCGAAGCCGACGACGGCGATGTCCGCGGGCCCCAGCCCGGAGGCGGCGAGCGCGGCGCGGATCTCGACCGCGAGCCGTGTCGCGGGGCGGTGGAACTCGGCCTTGGCGGTGGCGCCGTGGGTGTTGACGCCGCCGATCCAGAGCGCCAGCAGCGAACGGGCCCGCGCCGGCGCCTGGGGAGCCCGCTGCGCCGGCAGCGTCACGCGCGCGGCCGCGGCGTGGAAGTTCTCGACGTTGATCTCGAAGGGCGCGATGCCGTCGATCGTCCAGCCCAGGCGGACGCCGCGCGCCGACAGTGTCGTGGCCAGGCCCTCGACTGCGGCCATGCAGCCGATCTCCTCGTCCGGTCGGGCGACGAAGATCATCGGCGGCCGCGGCGCGCTGTCGGCGGCGAGCTGCTCGGCGAGCGTGAGGATTTCGGCCAGGCCGAGCTTGTCGTCGAGGCCGAACGGCGCGCGGCCGTCGCCAAAGACCAGCGTCTGGCCGACGAACGCGGCGAGGCTCGGGTAGTTCGCCACGTCGACGACGAGGCCAGGGTTGGCCGGGTACGGCACCGGCTGGCCTTGCCACGGCCCGAGGGTCTGCAGGCTCGGCAGCGCGTTGGTGCCGCGCGCGGTGTCGAGGTGCGCCATCATCGCGAGCGGGGCCTGGTGCGCGGCGGCGCCGACGCCGGCCAGCTCGGCCACGACGTTGCCGTGTGGGTCGATGACGACGCTGGCACCCATGGCGCGGAAGCGGGCGGCGATCCACTCCGCGAGCACGAGCTGCCCGGGCGTGCTGGGGATCGTCGCGCTGCGCTCGTCGCTGGCGCTGTCGTGGGCCACCAGCGCCTGCAGGTTGGCGAAGCCGCGGGCGCCGAGCGTCGCGACCAGGCCGGATCGGCTGGCAGCGGCGTGCAGATCGTCGTCGGCGGGCACGTTTGCCAGCGGGGCGTTCGTCGGGGTGTGGAGCATCTCGACCTCGTCGTCGGCGCGGGCCGCAGCGACGCGCAGGGGGGCGCGACGACCGGCGGGCCCGGCGTGGGGGGCCAAGACGGTAGCGCCATGGCAACCAGCGCGCAAACCCGGGCTGGCCGCGACGCGATCGGCGTGGCATACCGGCCACCTCGGGCCTCGCCGCCCGTCGCTGCCTGGAGCCCATGGCCACCTCTCCGCCCGCCATCCGCCCTGCCCCCGGCCCAGCCCTTCGCCCTGGCATGGCCGAGACGTCGCCGCGCTGGCGCGCCGCGACCGCACCGACGACGGCGCAGCGCCAGGCGATCGGCGCGCAGCTGCAAGCCTGGGGGCTGGCCGGCCTGCGCCCGGGTCAGGACGACGCCATCGGCGCCAACCTCGCGGGCGACGACGCGCTGGTGCTGCTGCCGACCGGCGCGGGCAAGTCGCTCTGCTACCAGCTGCCTGCCGTGCTGCTGCGCCGCGCCGGCGAGGGCCCGACCATCGTCGTCAGCCCGCTGATCGCGCTGATGGACGACCAGGCCAGCGCCATCGCGGCGCGCGGGCTGCGCGTCGCCGTCCTGCGCGGCCGGGCCAAGGGCGCCGCTGGCGACCCGGCGCAGGCGTCGCCCGGCACGACGCCGAGCGCGGAGGTGCGGCCCGAGCTGGCCGACGTCCTGCTGCTGAGCCCCGAGAAGGCCGCGGGCGTCGCGACCCGGCGCCTGCTGCGCGCGTTGCGCCCCTCCCGACTCGTCATCGACGAGGCGCATTGCGTCAGCGAGTGGGGCCACGACTTTCGCCCCGAGTACCGGCAGCTCGCGGCGCTGCGCGCCGAGCTCGAGGTCGATCGCGGCCCCCTGCCCGTCCTGGCGCTGACGGCGACCGCGGCGCCCGAGGTCCAGCGCGACATCGCCGCGAACCTGGGCCTGCGCCGGCCCGTGCTGGTGCGCGTGCCGCATCGACGGGCGAACCTGGCGCTGTCGATCCTGCCCTGCTCGGGCGACCGCGAACGCACCGAACGGATCGTCACGTTGCTGCGCGGGCATCCGCAGATCGGCGCCACGGCGGGACGCGCCATCGTCTACGGCGCGACGCGCAAGCGGGTCCGCGACCTGGCCGAGGCGCTACGCAAGGCCGGGGTCGCGGCCGATTGGTACCACGCCGGCCGGACGATCGGAGCCAAGGCCAAGGCGCTCGAGGCGTTCGCCGCCGGCAAGCGGCCCGTGCTCTGCGCGACCACGGCCTTCGGCATGGGCGTCGACCGCGACGACGTGCGCCTGGTGATCCACGCCCAGGCGCCAGCGTCGCTCGCGGCGTGGCTGCAAGAAGCCGGGCGCAGCGGACGCGATGGCCGCGACGCCGAGGCCCTGATGCTGTGGGCCGACGGCGACATCGTCACGCAGGGGCGACTGCGCGGGCCACGGCCCTCGGCGGGGGCGCTCGCTGGCTGGCAGGCGCTGCTCGACGTCGTCGACGGCACAGCCTGCCGCTGGCGCGCGATCGCGCAGCACCTCGACGGCGACGCCTCGCTGCCGGCCGACGAGGCCCCTTGCGGCCGCTGTGACGCCTGCCGCGAGCCCGACGAGGTCGCCGCCCGCGCCGCGGCCCTGCGTGCCCGGCGCGACAAGCGTGGCGCCGAGCGCAGCGCCAAGATCCGCAGCGAACGCGCCACGCCGGTCTCTGCGGCCGACCTCGACGCGATCGTGGGCTTCGTCGCCGCGATGCCGCGGCCGGTGGGCAAGACCCTGCTCGCGGCGGCCCTGCGCGGCAGTCGGGCCAAGGCGGTCAAGGGTCGGCGCCTCGACGCGGTCGCCGGCTTCGGTAGCCTGGGCCACCTGCCTGACCTGACGCTGCGCCTCGCCATCGACGCGTTGCTGACAGAAGGTCGCCTCGCCCCGCGCGGGCGCAAGATGCCGACGGTCTGGCTGCCGGGCCGGCCCGTGCGCGGCGGTGCGGCCACGGCTGTGGGCAGCAGCGCGACGACCGACGCTGGCGCCCCGGGCGGCAGGCGCGCGCGATCGCGGCGTCCAGGCGCCGACGCGCCGAAGGATCCGCTGCGGACGGCGCTGCGTTCGTGGCGGCGCGCGACGGCGAAGAACCGCAAGATCAAGCCCTTCCAGGTCTTTCCCGACCGCACGATCGAGGAGATCGTCGCGGCGCGGCCGACCAGCCTCGCCGCGCTCGAGCCGATCTTCGGCCTCGGACCGAAGCGGATCGGCCGCGACGGCGACATGATCCTGGAGCTCGTCCGGGCGCAGACGAGCTGAAGGAGCGCCCATGACCACACGACGTCCGAGCCGCGAGGAGCTGGAGGCGCTCTGGCTGGAGCGCCTGCGCGCCGAATGGCACCACGCCAACCGCGGCAAGCTGCGCGGTGCCTTGATCCCGCCGATCCTGACGCTCGACACCGCAACGCGGCGCCTGGGCAGCTGGCAATCGGTCGGGCGCCTGCTGTCGATCGCCCGCGCCCACGTCGAGCGCGATCGCTGGGCCGACGTGGTCGAGACGCTGCGGCACGAGATGGCGCATCAATACGCCGACGAGGTCCTGCACGCCCGCGACGAGGCGGCGCACGGTGACGCCTTCCGCCACGCGTGCGCGTTGCTGGGCGTCCACCAACGCGGCGAGGGCGGGGACGGCGGCGTGGGCGTGGCGGCCGCCGCGGCCCGCGATCCCCAGACCGAGCGCATCGTCGAGCGCGTGCAGAAGCTGCTGGCGCTCGCCGCGAGCGACAACCAGCACGAGGCCGAGGCGGCGATGGCGACGGCCCATCGTCTGCTGTTGCAGCACAACCTCGACCTGCGGGCGGCGTCGGAGCAGCGCCAGTACACACGGGCCACGCTCGGCGCCAGCGCCGCGAGCATCCCCCTGAGCTGGAAGATGATCAGCGGCATCCTGTCGCAGTTCTTCTTCGTCGAGGCGGTCTGGACCCACGAGTTCGTCGCCGCGCGCGGTCGCGACGAGCGCAGGCTCGAGGTCTTCGGCAGACCGCACGACGTCGAGATGGCGCGCTGGGTCCATGACTTCCTGCACGGCGCGCTGCAGCGGCTGTTCGCGGCGGCGCGCCAGCGTGGCGAGGTCGCCGGCAACGGTCGCCGCGACTACGAAGCGGGCGTGCTCGGCGCGTTTCGCACCAAGCTGCGCGCCGAGCGCGAGGTGCAGGCGCAGCGCGGCCTGGTCTGGGTCGGCGACGCCGATCTCGGCCGCTACATGCGCCAGGAGGTCGGTCCGATGCGCAGCTTCGGCGCGACGGGGCCGCAGCGTTCGGCGGCGCATGCGGCCGGCCAGCGCGACGGCGCCAACCTGCGGCTGCATCGGCCGGTCAGCACCTCCGGCGGCGGCGGCGGCCTGCTACCGGCGCCGCGTCGTTGAGCCGGCCCTGCCCGCAGCGTCCGACCCGGCCGGGGCGTCCGCCTTGGGCGTGCGCGCCTTCTCGGTTCGCGCCCCGTCGCCGAGACGGCCACGGTCGAGGCGCCGCGGCTCGGGCTCCTTCTTCTCGGGGATCGGCCAGGAGGAGCGCTGGGCCAGCTTCTCGGCCGGCCAGTCGACGAACGGCGGCACCCGGTTCTGCCAGAGCTCGAACGTGGCGTCGTCGATGATGTGGTTGCGCCACATCCGCGTCAGGATCTCGAGCAGCCGCTGCTGGTACCAGACCGGCATCGACCTGGCCCGAAAATGCGCGCCGGCGCAGCGCGGACAGGGCTTGAGGATGCCGAGCCACGCGGCCTCGGCCGGGCCGAGCGCGCTGGCGTCCTTGCCGAAGTAGTACGCCGCGCCCCGGGCGACGCCGTAGAGGTGCGGCGCCATCTCGACCGCGTTGGCGTAGATCTCGAGGATGCGGATCTTGCCGAGCCGTCGCTCGAGCAACCAGGTCGCCAGCGCCTCCTCGAGCTTGCGCGAGAGCACCTTGGTCCGACGAAAGAACAGGTTCTTGGCCAGCTGCTGCGTGATGGTCGAGCCGCCGTAGACGAAGCGACCGACGTGCAGGTCGAGCCGGATCGCCCGGTTGAGCAAGAAGGCGTTGAGCCCGTGGTGCTGGAAGAAGCCGCCGTCCTCGGTCGTGGTCATGGCGTAGGGCAGCCAGCGCGGCATGCGGCCGATCGGGATCCACGCGTCCGAGAGCGGGCCGAAGGTCTGGTCCTGCAGCAGCTTGCCGTCCTCGTTGACCGGGCGCTCGAAGTCCCCCTTGAGCCCGTCGACGTCGAGCTTGCCGGTGCTCTCGATGCGGCAGCGCGCGTCGTCGAGCGCGAAGTCGATCTCGGAGTACCAGGGGTGGGCGATGTCGACGCGCAGGTCGACCCAGCCGCTGGTCGGCCCGGAGGCACGGATGCGGCCCACGGTCGGCAGCAACGCCTCGGGGATGGCGTCGAGCGCGACGCCACAGTCCTGGGTCGGCAGCAGCAGCGACAGGTCGACGCGCGGGCTGGGCTTGAGCCGGTGCAGCAACAGCCAGCCCGAGGCGCGCAGCCGGGCCGGAGCGCTCGCGGCGCCAAACGCGGCCTCGCCGATGTCGAGGCGCAACCAGCCGGCGTCGGCCGGCCAGCGCAGCGAGAGGTCGAGGTCCAGGGCGACGTCGTCGACCTTGCGCTCGGCGAAGCGCCACCAATCGATGCCGATCTGGCGCACGCCGACGGTCGCCCGCAGCTCGCCGCCGATGCCCGGCCCCGCGACGATCCAGCCATCCAGGTGCAGCGCCGGGGCCGCGCCGAGGCCGAGGCGGCGGTCCAGGCTGGCGACGACGCGGGCCAGGTCGTCGCCTTGGGCCGAGACCGCGAGCTCCAGCGGTGCCGCCGCTGCAGGCAGCGCGGTCGAGAGCGAGAGCGACCCGGCGCTGCGGCCGCGCAGGACCAGGCCGAGCGCGAGCGTGGCACGGCCGACGGACGCTCCGATCCTGGGCTGCAGCGCGAAGTCGACGCCCTGCAGGCCGATCTCCATGCCGGAGATCCGGGCCGTCAGCGAGGCGTCGCGCACGTCGACGACGACACGCTGCTTGGCCAGCGCATCGCGCAGCGCGACCAGCGACGCGACGCCGGCGTCGAGCTTGCCGGGCAGCGCGGCCAGGGGCGCGGCGTATTTGCGCGTCGACGGCTCGGTCTTGGCCGGCGTCGAGGTCCACAGCGGCCGCAGCGCCTCGGGCGGCGGCCCGGCCTCGGCGGTTCCGGCGGCGGGCTCGACGTCGTCCTTGCGCTCGGTGGCCGCCTGCAGCCGCGCCACGAGCGCCAGCACCGCCGGCGGCACCGTCCAGCGCGGAGCTGACGCCGCGATGCCCTGCCCGGCCTGCGCCCCGGACGGTGCGGCAGGCGGCGTCAGGTCCCCGGCGTCGACACGGACGCCCGCGACGTGCAGCTCCGCCGGCTTGCGTGCGCCGATCAGCGTCGCGCCGGGGCGCACCACCGCGAAGCTGCGGACCGCGACCGACCGCTGGCCCAGGCGCAGGCGCAGGCCGCGGAGCGCAGGCTCGCCGCCGCCCGCGAGCAGCACGGCGATCTTGCCGGTGTCGAGGGCTTCGACGTCGAGGTGAAGGGCGCCGTGGTCGCCGGGTCCGAGCGATGACGACGCGGACGCGAGCGGCTTGGCCAGGCCGGGCGGCGCGATGGCGCGCAAGGCGTCGAGGCTCGGACTCGAGGCGGCGAGGCGCGCGATCCGCAGCGCGGCGCCAGGCCAGCTGCCGTGGATCTCGCCGACCTGGACGCGGACGTCGCCCTCTGCGGTCGCGCCCGCGTCGACGAGCCGGAGGTCGCCGACGAGCGCGTCGAGTGTGGCCTGCAGCCTGGCCGGAGCGTCCGCGTCCTGGCGGGCGACGCGCCCCGCCAGCGCGGCGTCGGGCTCGAGGTGCAGCGCGACCTTCGCCACGCTCGCGGTCCGCAGCGGCCCGATGTCGCGGGCCCAGCGCCACGGATCGCCTTCGGCCACGAGCTCGACCTCGACCGCCCGCGCGTCGCTGCGCAGCTGCAGCGTGCCGACGCCGGACGCCGGCCCCGCCAGCGCGAGCCGGGCGTTGATCTGCCCCAACGGTCGCGGCGCCTCGGGCTCGGGACGTCGCAGCGCGATCTCGGCGCGCTCGACCGCGATCGCCAGGCCATCGAGCGCGCCGCTGCGGCCACCCTGCGCGCTGACGACCACGCGGGCGTCCTCGATGCGAACCGCAGGCCAGGGCCGCTGCGCCTTGCCCGCCGCGTCAGCGTCGGCGTCCGCGTCGGTCGTCACGGCCTTCGCCCGGGCCTTCCACCGATCCAGCAGCGCCAGCACCTGCGCCGGGCGGTCATCGCGCAGCCGGGCGTGGACCGTGGCGCCGACGATCAGGACCCCGTCCACCACCACGGCGCCGCCACGCCAGGCGACGTCTGCCCGCAGGCGCGATGCCTCCAGCAACGTCGTGGCGCCGCCCTGGACGCGCAGGCCGGCGAGCTCGACGCCCATGGACGCGAGGCCGGTCGGCGCCAACGACACATCGTCCCAGGCGATGGCCAGGCCCAACTGCTCGCCGACGTGATCGGCGCGCTCGCGGGCACGCTGGCCGACCATCCACGAGGCGATGGGCCACGCCAAGAACAGGCACAGGCCCGAACCGGCGAGAGCTGCGATGACGATGGAGCGGCGACGACGCAGTGCGAGGGTGTCCACATGGCGCAGAGGGGCGCGACCAGGGACCCTTGTACGGCGCGCTGCAAGCGCCCGCAAATTCGCGACGCGACGCGCCCCCGGGCGCACAGCGGTTCGGGCGACGGCCCGCCGCGGGTGGCCTCGGCCGCAGACCCTAGTGCGCGGAGCCCTGGAGCCGGCCGTCGTGGAAGAGCACGGGGCACGGCGCGTGCGAGATCACGTACTCGGCGGTCGAGCCCATCAGCTGCGTGTGGACCTTGTCGCGGCCCAGCGCCGGCAAGATGATGCAGCTGGCGCCGATCGCGCGCGCGACCTCGACGATGCCCTCGCCCGCCGACTCGGCGCGGACGACGTGCGACTCGGCACCGACGCCCTTGACCCGGCTGCAGACGTCCGCGAGGCGGCCCTCGGCGAGGGTGTGCATGTGCTCGAGCCCCTCCATGGCGGCGGCGCGGGATTCGGGGTCGTCCTCGAGCACGGCGTCGACGTCGAACTTGCGCAGGACGTGGACCAGATGCAGGCGCGCCTTCATGTCGGCCGCGAAGTCCTCGGCCGCGTGCAGTCCGTCGCGTTGGCCGTGGCCGAAGTCGACCGGATGCAGCACCGTGCCGAAGCCCTTGAACGAGGCCGAGTGCTCACCGAAGAGCTGGTTCATCGTCATGACGGGCAAGGCGTGGGCGCGGATGGCGCGGGCCGTCACCGAGTTCGAGATGCGGCGCACGACGCTGTGCTGGTGGCGCGTCGGCACGACGATCAGGTCGACGTTGTAGCGCTCGGCGAGCTGGAAGATGACGTTGTAGGGCGAACCGACCTCGAGCACCGGCTCGACGTCGACGCCCATCGCGTGCAGATCGGCGGCGAGCGCCTCGAGCTTGGGCCGCGCGTTGTCGAGCGCCTTGCGGTCGATGCGCTCCTTGAGCGCCGCGTCCAGGAAGAACTGCTCGGTCGTGCCGACCACCGCGTGGCCGAGGATGACGCGGACGCCGGGGCTGCGCTTGGCGAGGCTCACGATCGGGCCGTAGGCGAAGGAGGTCGTGTCGGTCAGGTCCGAGAGCACGAGGATGCGTTGAAACATGGCGATCTCCAATCGAGTGTGGCCGAGCCGGGCTGGCCGTTCCGTCCGGGCGACGCAGGACGCGGGGGCGGCTGCGTGGTGCGCCTTCAACATAGGCGCGGTCGGACCGTTGCAAAGCAATTTCACACGGGCCGCCGCTGATCGCTCCCCATCGCCGGCCCCGAGACGCTGGCCTGCGCGCCAGGGGGCAGCGTCGGCTCAGCGCACGGCGGGGGCGAGCCGCACGCGGCGCACGGCTGCCTTGGCGACATCCGCCGGCGCGAAGGGCATCGGGATCGTCTTGTTCGCGAGCCAGAACGCCGCCTGATCGGCGAAGAAGGCCGAGTCGTTGAGGCCGGATTGGCCGCCCGGGACGATGTTCTGGATCTCCGGGCCGTCCTTGCCGAGCGCGATCACCATGCGGAAGACCGGGCCTGAGCCGTAGGTCGCGTCGTCGCCGCCCCAGGTGCCGCCGGCGGCGTCGATGACGAACGCGTCGCCGGGGCGCGGGAACCAGGACAGGCCCTGACGCGGATCGCCCTTGTCGAACTTGCCCGGCGCCTTGGGATCGCCGGTGAGCAGCGGCATCTTGTCGGTCTCGATGGCGAACTGCGAGGTGATGGACGACAGGCCGTCCCCCGAGAAGAAGTCCGCGATCGTCGACTCGAAGCGCACCTGATGGCGCAGACCCCAGAGCCACGTCGACATGTCGGTCGAGCCGAAGCCGCCCTTGCCCGGAGCCTTGGTCGGGCCGCTGAGGAAGGCCAAGGCGTCGGCCAGGGCCATCAGCAGGATCTCGTCCGAGCGCTCGACGACCTCGGTGCCGACGACGTCGAAGAAGATCGACTCCTCGGTGTCGGGGTTCCAGCTCGCCAGCTTGCCCGGGTTGTTGGCACCGCGGCCGTTCAGCAGCGCGTCGATGGCGCGGGCGCGGGCAGAGCTGCCCGAAAAGCGCCAGATTCCCGGCATTGGCTCGTCGTCGAAGACCAGCGCCAGCACCCGCGGCCACCAGCGGTTGAACAGCGTCGTGGCGACGGCGTCAGCGAGCTCGGCGCTGTCGACGGTCGGATGGTAGAACGTCTTGACGCCAGAGGCCGCGCGACAACCGCCCTCGAGCCAGCCACCGAGGCGGTCGTCGACGTCGTCGATCGTCGGCGTCATCGATTGGTAGAGCGCGACGACGCGATCCTCGTCTGCGGTCCGACCGGTCTTGGTCAGCAACGCCTTGGCCCGACCCACCGCCTTGCGCAGCGCGGGGCCGAATTGCAGGCCGAGCGGCGAGGCATGATCGGCCTGCAGCTCGGCCATCGTCGCCATCGAGGCCTTCTTGGTCTGGACCAGCGCGCTCAACCGCTCGTCGATGCGTCCGGCGCGGAAGCCGACGTCCCAGGGGCCGCCGATGTACCACAGGTCGTTGGACAAGCTGTCGTCGAGGCTGGCGCCGCCGAGGTCGTTGTTCGCGGTCAGCACGTAGCCACGCTTGGGGCTGCGCGCCGCCGGGTAGCCGTCGAAGGGCACGACGCATTTGCTCGGATCGGCCTTGCCGGCCGCTTCGTCGACCTTGCCGTCGGCGCCGATCGGGATCTCGAAGGCGCCGTATTTGGTGCCGTCGAGCAGGCCGTTCGGGTCCGAGCCGTCGGCCCAGTCGCCAGCGGCCGTCTTCTGCAGCTGGCTGCGGCAAGGCACGGCCTGGTAGCCGGAGTAGAGGATCTCGCCGTTGCGGTCGGCCACTGCGAGGTTCTGCGAATAGGCCACGAGGTGCCTCGTCGCCTCACGGTACGCGCCAACGTCCGCGGCGTGGCCGAAGCCGTCGACCGCGAGGAAGAGGTTGCCCTTGTCGAGGCCGGTGTAGTCGAAGCTGATCGCGGTGATCAGGCCGTCCTTGTCGACGTCGCCCGGCTCGATCCATTGGTTGCCGACGAGCACCGCCTTGGCCGAAGGCTTGGGCTTGTCGCTTTTGCCGACCGGCGTGCCCTCGAGCTCGGTGATCCAGCGCCCGTCGAAGGTCATGTAGCGCGTGAACGCGACCTTGCCGCCCTTGGACGGGAAGAGCGGGCTCTGGATCGTGGCCACGTCGATCACCTCTTCGACGGCCACCAGCGGCTGCTGCTTGCCCTGGAACAGGCTCGACGTCGGCAGGCCATCGGCGCCGAGCGTGATCTGCTCGACATACCAGTCGGTGATGTCGCCCATCAGCTGCGTCTGGCACCACGCGACGTCGCCGTTGGTGCCCACGGCCAGCAGGGGCAGGCCCGGGATGACGAGGCCGGCCTGGTGCGTGCCGCCGCCGCCAAAGACCTGCGAATCGAGGCCGATCTGGTAGAACAACGAGGGGATCGTCAGCGGCAGGTGGCCGTCGCCCGCCAGCAGCGCGCGGCCATCGGCGGTGCCCTCGGCGGCCACGGCCCAGGCGTTGCTGCCCCAGCCGGTGTCCTCGTCGCGGCCCAGGCGGTGCTCGAAGGCCGTCAGGCGAGCGTCGAGCCGATCCAGCATCGGCGCGTGGACCGCGGGGCTGCGCGCGACGCGCAGGTTCGGGCCCGGCTCGGCCCCCGGCTCCGGCGGCGGTGGCGGCGGGCCTGCGGCGGTCTCGAGGCCGAAGCCCGTGGAGCTGCTGACCTTCTTGAGCGGCGCCAGCCGGTTCCAGATGTCGCCGATCGCGCCCTTGCGCCGCAGCTCCTCGTTGGCGACGCCCTTGAACATCGTCTCGAGCGTACGGGCGGTCTTGCCGCGCCCGACATCGCCGGTCTCGTAGCCGAGCTGGTAGACGATGACGGCGGCGAACGCGGCCACGTCGGCGCGCGAGAACGGCTGCATCAGCTCGGTGGCCGACTTCTTGCCGAGCAAGGGCGCGGCGAGCTTCAGCTCGGACGGCGGCGGCAGCTCCCCGGCGAGCACGGCGTCGCGGTAGGCGTTCAGGCCCGCGGCGAAGGCGTCGAAGCTCACCTGCTGCTGCGGCGTCAGCGCGGCGAGGATCTGCGTCGCCACGAACGCGAGGCCGTTCTGGCGCGCCTCGATGTCGGACGAGAGCGCGGCGTCACCGAGCAGCCCCGAGACCTTGCCCTGGCCCAGGCGGCGGCCCATGTCGACGACGAACCAGCGGTCCCGGCCGACGATGAAGCCGTGGCCGAATGCCAGATCCGCCTCGTTCGCCGCGTAGATGTGCGGGACGCCGTGCGCCGTCTCGACGATCTGCACCTCGCCGCCGAGGCCGGCGACCTCGTACGCGGCCGCCTCGGGCACGGCCAACAAGGCGGCTTGCGCGGTCGGATCGCCCTGGCTGCCACCGTCGGCGCCACTGTCGCCCGAGCCGTCGTCCGACCCGTCGGCGGCGACGTCGCTGTCGCTGTCGTGGGTCCCGGCGCTGTCGCTGGTCTTGGAGGTGGAGGTCTCGCCGCAGCCGGCGAGCAGCGCCAGCGTCACGGCGGACGCCGCGCCGAGGCGGCTCCGCAGGGTTGCCATCGCTCACTCCCTTCTCGGCCTGCGCGCGCGCCAGGCCACGTCCACCGCGCCTAGCGCTTGGCCGTCGTGATCACCTGGAATTCGATCCGGCGATTCTCGGCCTTGCCCTTGGCGGTCGCGTTGTCGCCGACCGGCTTGCTGTCGCCGTAGCCCTTGGCCTGGACGCGGTCGGCGGCGATGCCCTTGCTCACGATGTAGTCCTTGACCGCGTCGGCGCGGCCCTGGCTGAGCTTGGCGTTCTCGCCCGGGTCGCCGACGTTGTCGGTGTGGCCCGAGACTTCGACGCGCACCGACTCGAACTCGGCGAGGATCGCGACGGCCTTGTCCAACACCTTGAAGCTGGTCTTCTTGATCTTGGTGCTGCCCGTCTCGAACTGGATGCCCTCCATCGTGCCGCTGAACGACTTGGCGACCTTCTCCGGCACGGTGTCCGGGCAGCCGTCGCCGTCGTCGAAGCCGTTCTGCGTCTCTGGCTCGTTGGGGCACTTGTCGGTGGCGTCGCCGAAGCCGTCGTTGTCGTTGTCGGCCTCGGGGCAGCCGTCGTCGTCCTGGAAGCCGTCCTTGTCTTCGGCCTGGTTCGGGCATTTGTCGTTGCCGTCGAGCACGCCGTCGCGATCGTTGTCCGGCTCGGGGCAGCCGTCGCTGTCCTGGAAGCCATCCTTGTCCTCGGCCTTGTCCGGGCACTTGTCCTCGGCGTCGGGGATGCCGTCGCTGTCCTGGTCGGCGTCGGGGCAGCCGTCGTCGTCGCGGTAGCCGTTGCGCGTCTCGGCCTCGTTCGGGCAGCGGTCGGCGCCGTCGAGGATGCCGTCGTTGTCGTTGTCGGGCTCGGGGCAGCCGTCCACGTCCGAGAAGCCGTCCTTGTCCTCGGCCTCGTTCGGACAGCGGTCCTTGCTGTCGTCGATGCCGTCGCCGTCGCTGTCCGGGATCTTCGCGCCCGGGGTCCACGAGACACCGATGAGGGCCATCACGTCGTTGGTGAACTTGCTCGCGTTGCCGGGCACCGCGACGTAGCGCAGGTCCGCACGCACGGCCCACTGCGTGTGGAGGTCGTAGAGGGCGCCGACGCCGAACGAGTAGTGCGCGTCGGTGTCGCTGACGGTGCGGCCGGCCTCTTCGCCGAGCAGGCTCAGCGAGCCAGCGGCGACGTGCACGAACGGGCGCAACGCCTGGTCGGTCATGAAGGTGTAGCGCGCGCCGACGCGGAAGCCGAAGATCCCGACGGAGTCGGCGGTGTCGGCGAACGAGCTGCCCTCGAAGTCGACCTCGGCCTCGACCACGATCGCCTCGGACAGGTAGCTGCCAAACCGCAGACCGCCGAGAAACGCGCTGGTCGGCGCGAATTTGCCGCTCTCGGCGTTGCCGAGCTCGTTGTCCTCGTTGATGGAGTGGTAGCCGCCGAAGACGCCGACCTCGAAGAGCCCGGAGCGCCTGGCCTGCGCCTGCGCGTCCTGCGCCGCGCCGAGACCGACCACCAACAGGAGCGCGCCGAGGACCGAACCGGTCGACGGGCTGACGCGCAGACGAGAAATCCGATGCATGACGATGCCTCCGAGCGCGACCGCCACGAACGGGACGGCGACGGACATGCGCGCTTCGACGCAACCGTCGCACAGCCGCCAGAATCTGCAAAGATCCTCACAGTCGATCGCGGCCGGGCGCAGAGACGACGCCCGCCGGGCAATCCGCAAGGCCGATGCCCGGTTGCCGGCGCAGGGTCGAGCCCGTACAACGAACGCGGCGCGACCGACATCGTCGGCCCTGGCAGCGCCACCTCAGGAGCCGTCCATGATCCACATCCCTGGCCGCGATCCCTGCCCGTCCCCGATCCGGGGCTCCGCGCTCATCACGGCCTGCGTCCTGGCGATTGGGGCCCTCGGCGGCTGCGGGGCCGGAGCCCAGGCCGCCGCTGCAGCGCCCGGCGCAGCGACGGCCGACGCCGTCGATCGTCCGCCGCCGACGCGCAAGGGCGACGTCGTCGACACCTACCACGGCCAGACGATCGCCGACCCCTATCGGTGGCTCGAGGACCCCGACAGCGCCGAGTCGCGGGCCTGGATCACGGCCCAGAACGCGGCCACGACCGCGCACCTGGGGACGATCGCGGCACGTCAGGGCATCCACGATCGGCTCGAGGCGATGTGGAGCTACGATCGGCGCTCACCACGCATCACCAAGGGCGGCTCGTTCTTCCAGCTGCAGCAGAGCGGCCTGCAGAACCAGCCCGTGCTCGTGGTCGGCGCGATCGGCTCCGACCAGACGCGGGTGCTGCTGGACGCCAACACGCTGGCCGCAGACGGCACGGTCGCGCTCAAGGACGCCGAGCCGAACCGCACGGGCACGATGGTCGCCTGGATGACCAGCAGCGCTGGCTCGGATTGGTCGGAGATCCGCGTCCGCGACGTCGCCAGCGGCAAGGACACGAGCGATCACATCCGCTGGGTCAAGTTCTCGGGCGTGGCGTGGTCGCAAGACGGCACGGGCTTCTACTACAGCGCCTACGACCCGCCCGCGGACGGCACCTCGCTCACCGCGGTCAACGAACACCAGAGGCTCTACTTCCACCGGCTGGGCACGGCGCAGGCCGCGGACGTGCTGGTGGCGCAGAGCAAGGAGCACAAGGACTGGGGCTTCGGCGGCGGCGTCAGCGACGACGGCAGCTTGCTGATCGTGCCGATCTGGCGCGGCGCGACCAAGCAGAACGCCCTGCGGATCGGCCGCCTGCCGCCGCTGGCCAACAACCAGGGCCTGCGCAGCGACGGCAAGGCCGGGCCGATGGCGCGGCGCTTCGGCGGCGGCGCGCCGACGACGTGGATCGAGGTCGACACCAGCTTCGAGTTCGCCCTCGACGTGATCGGCAACGTCGGCGACACGCTGATCGTCCGCACCGACGCCCAGGCCCCCAAGGGCCGCATCGTCGCGATCGACCTGCGCAAGCCCGAGCGCGCCAACTGGACGACGTTGGTCGCCGAGGGCAGCGAGACGCTCGAAGGTGCGACGATCGTCGGCAAGCGGCTGGTGCTGAACCTGCTGCGCGACGCGACGTCGGTGCTGCGCGTGCACGAGCTGGACGGCAAGCTCGTCGGCGAGATCGCGCTGCCGACGGTGGGCACGGTCTCGAACCTGACAGGCGACGTCGACGATCCGGAGCTGGAGTTCTCGTTCCAGAGCTTCACCTGGGCCGGCGCGACGTTGCGGGTGCGGATGGCCGATCTGCGGGTCGAGACCGCCTGGGCACCCACGCTGCCCTTCGCCGCCGACGCCTTCGTCGCCGAGCAGCACTTCGCCACGAGCCCGGACGGCACGCGGGTGCCGTACTTCCTGGTGCGGCGCAAGGACGTCACGGCCAACGGCGCGCGTCCGGTCTGGCTGCACGCCTACGGCGGGTTCGACATCTCGATGGTGCCGAGCTTCCGCGTCGATCGCCTGCTCTGGGTCGAGATGGGCGGCGTCTACGTGCTCGCCAACCTGCGCGGCGGCGGCGAGTACGGCAGCGCCTGGCACCAGGCCGGCATGCTCGACAAGAAACAGAACGTCTTCGAGGATTTCTACGCGGTCGCCCGCGATCTGCACGCCAAGCGCTGGGCGACGCCCGCCACGACCGGCATCGCAGGCGGCAGCAACGGCGGACTGCTGGTCGGGGCGTCGATCACGCAGCACCCCGAGCTCTTCGGCGCCGCGCTGCCGGCCGTCGGCGTGATGGACATGCTGCGCTACCACCGCTGGACCATCGGCTGGGCCTGGGTGCCGGAGTACGGCTCGTCGGACGATCCCAAGGCGTTCGCCTGGCTGCGCGCCTACTCGCCGCTGCACAATTGCAAGCCGGCGCGCTACCCGGCGACGCTGGTGACGACGGCCGACCACGACGATCGCGTCGTGCCGGCGCATTCGTTCAAGTTCGCCGCGGCCCTGCAGGCGGCCCAGCGCGGCCCGGCGCCGATCCGCATCCGCATCGAAGAGAAGGCCGGCCACGGCGCCGGCAAACCGACGAGCAAGCGCATCGACGAAGCAGCCGACACGATGGCCTTCTTCGTCCAGGCGCTCGGGCCGGCGCGCTTCGACCGGCTGCCGGCGCCGCCACCGCGCTGAGGCGCGCCGAACCGCGAGCCGCGCGAGATCGAACCACGCCGCCACGCGTCTGAGCACCCAGGAGGTGCCCATGCGACGGTCTGCTCGTGGTCTGGTGTCGAAGCTGCGGTGGTGGGCGGTGCTCTGCGCCGCGTGGACCCTGATGCCGGGTGCCGCCCTGGCCGCGGACGGTGACTCCGGCCTGCTCGCGGCGCTGCGCTACGTCGAGAGCGCGCGCTCGGCGATCGTGGCGCCGTCGTGGGAGCCGGGTTCGGTGGCGATCAGCGGCGACAGCGGGCGCCTGCGCACGACGATCTCGGCGTCGATCCGGGTCGGTCGCCCCGGCGCGGTCGACGTGCCGCTGCTGGCGGCGTCGGGGGTCGAAGGCGTGACGTACCAGGGCTCGGCGGCCGACTGGCGCGTCGAAGGCGGCGTCGTGCTGCTGCACCTGGAGGCCGGCGATGGCCGCGCCGGCTCGGTCACGATCACCATGACCACGCGCTTCGATCCGGCGCAGGGCGAGACCGCGGTGATCCCGCTGCCGCCGTGGCCATCGGCGACGTTGGCAGAGGCGCCGAGCGCGGTCGACGTCTTCGGCACCGGCGAGGGCGGCCGGATCGACGGCAGCGTCCGCGCCCTGACGGTGCGCGCCGAGTCCGAGACGCTGCCGCTGATCCGCGCCGCACGCTACAAGCTGTCGTTGCGCCCGGGCGCCGCGGAGATCGAGCTGCGGGTCGAGGTCCTGGCCCGTGGCGCCCGCGGCAGCGTGGCCATCGCGCCGCGCGACGTGGCGCTGATCGACGTCCAGGTCGACGGCAAGCCCGTCGCTCCGATCGGCGACGACGAGGACCACCAGGTCGAGGTCACCGGGCGCGGTCTGCGCGTGATCACGGCGCGGCTGCAGGTGCCCACCGACGGCGACTCCGAGGACCAGCGCGTCGAGATCGGCCGCGTCGACGCGCCGATCACCGAGGTCGAGGTGCGCGTCGCCGGCAAGCGGGCGGTGCGCTTCGAGCCCGAATCACCGGTCCAGACGAGCTTCGCCGGCGGCACCACCGTGGTCCACGGCTACCTGCCGCCGGGCGAGACGCTGCAGGTCGGCTTCTCGGTCGACGGCGACGCGGTCGAGCGTACGGTGCGTTTCTCGGCCGAGACGCACCAGATCTGCACGATGGAAGAGGGCCTGGTCCGCGGCAAGGCAACGGTCGACCTGACCATCGTCCAGGGCAAGGCGACGGCGGTGCAGCTGGCGCTGGCCGACGACATCGTCGTCGCCAACGTCGAGGGGGCGCAGGTGACGACCTGGGACGTGCTTGCCGCCAGCGGCGACCTGCCCCGCCGCCTGCGCGTCGGCCTCAGCGACACGAGCGAGGCGACCCGCAGCGTCGTCGTCACGTTCGAGCGGCCCCTGGCCACCACCGCCGGCACGGCGCTGGATGTGCCGATGGTCCGACCGCTCGGCGCCTTCCGCGAGAGCGGCGCCGTCGTCCTGCTCGACGGCGAGAAGGTCGGGTTCGCGGCCATCGAGGGCGCGCCCGGCTGGCTGCGGGCCGGCCTCGAGGCGTTGCCGCCCGGCATCCGCCAGCAGCTCGACGGCCGCGCCGACCAGGTCTGGCGCCACATCGGCCCGCCGCAGAAGCTGCCGACCAAGGTGGCCGCCGCCCGCGTGCGCGAGGTGCGGCTGGAGGCCCGGGGCACGGCGATGGTGCGCATCGACGAGCGCTCGATGCGCGAGCGGCACGTCGTCGTGGTCGAGATCAAGGCCGGTCGCACCGACAAGCTGATCCTCGATCTGCCGGCGGCGGTCGGCGAGCCCCAAGTGGTCGCGCCGAGCCTGTCCAAGACCACCGTGGCCGAGGGACTGACCGCCGATCCGGGCCGCAAGCTCTGGGAGCTGCGCTTCTCGACCACGCTCGAAGGCGCCGTGCAGCTGCAGGTCGACGTCGAGCAGCTGATCGGCGCCGACGTGACCAAGATCGAGCTCACCGGCGTGCGGATCCGCGGCGCCGAGGTCGAGACCGGCGTGTTGGCCCTGGCGGCCGAAGCAGGCCTGGAGCTGACGCCGAGCGCGATCGGCGAGACGCGGCTGGTGCCGACGACCGAGCTGCCCGAGGCGCTCGCCAAGGAGGCGGGCCGCGACCTCGTCGCCGGCTTCCGCTCGCCGCGCGGCGCCACGCACGTCGCCATCGGCCTGCAACGGCGCGCCACGGTCGCCACGCTCGACGCCTTTGCCCGCCGCGTCTGGGTCGACAGCCACGTGCTCAGCGACGGCCGCATCGCCTCGCGCGCCGTCGTCCTGGTGCAGAGCGCTGGCCGGCCCGTGCTGCACATCGGCCTGCCCGAGGGCGCCTCGGTGCTGGCGCTGACGGTCGACGGCAAGACGGTCAAGGCCGCGCGCGACGACAAGGGCGGCATGGCCGTTCCGCTCGGCGGCGGCGGCGCGGTGCGCGTCGAGCTGCGCTACGAGCAGCGCGTCGGCGAGCTCGGCTTGTTCAGCGCGGTCGAGCTGCGGGCGCCACGCTTCGACGTGCGCCAGGGGCCGCTGCAGTGGCGGCTGCAGCTGCCCGGCGAGCACAACGTCTTCGGCGTCGACACCGAGCTGCGCGCCGCCGGCGACGCCGCCTGGGAGGACGTCCCCGCAGTCGACGGCGACGATCTGATGCCGATGCCGATGCCCTACCAGGCCGACGAGCGCCGCTATGGCGCCGAGGTCCGCGATGCCGAGGCCGACGCCACGATCACCGTCACGTTCGCGCCGTCCCTCGGCGGCGTCGTCGGCCTGCTGCTGCTGCTCGGGGCGACCGGCCTGACGTTCCTGACCTGGCGCCGCCGCGCCGGGCGCCGCGCCGGCACGACCGGCCAGCAGGAGGCCTGATGCGCATCCGCCCGACCTGGACCTTCCAGCTCCGCCGCCTCGCCTGCCTGCTGCTGACCCTGCCGGCGCTGACCTGCGCCAAGATGGAGCCGCCGGCGGCGTCGGGGGAGCGGGCCGACAAGGTCGCCTTCGCGCCGTCGACGACCACCGCCGCGGGGACGACCTCGGCGCAGGAGAAGGAGGCAGCAGCAGAATCCGGCGCCGCAGCCGCCGACGAGGAGCAAGGCAAACTCGCGTACGCTGTCGAGGTCGAGGCGCGCGCCGCCGCCAACCAGGACGCCCCGGCCCGCGAGGCCGCTGCCGCGCCGCCGCCGGCCGACGTCGCCAGGCCACGGCTGGCCGACGGCCTCGCGATGCGCCTGTCGGCCCCCTCGACAACCGAAGCCGCCATCGGCGCGGGCAGCGGCGGCGGTGGCGAGGGGTTCGGTCGCATCGGCCAGGTCGGCGGAGGCTGGCACGGCGTCGCCGACAAGCGGCAGCGCGCCGACGTCGGCAGCGAGCAGAAGCGCCCCGGCGGCGCCAAGACGCGCGACGCGATCGCGCCGATCGTCGAACGCAAGACCGCCGCGGCGCTGGCGTTGCAGGGTCCGAGCGCGAGGCTGTTCGCCGACGCCGACGACGCCAGCGGGGCGCTCGGAGCCGGCGACAGCGAAGACATCAAGCTCGAAGAGCACAAGCCGGCGCCCGAGCCGGAGGAGGGCGACAAGGGCGGCGTGTTCAAGGCCAAGCGCGACGTCGGCGACGGCGACGGCGATGGCGACCGCGACGGGGCGGGCGAGGCCGACGCGTGCGCCGAATGGCCGTCTGACGCCGAGCCGATGCCGCGGCGCTGCCACCTGGCGCCGACCTACCACGCCGGCCGCGCGTCCTGGCAGCGGCGGCTGCAGACCCTGGCGGGCTTGCCGCGCGAGCTCGCGGCGGCGGACTGGACCGGTCGCGGCGGCCCGACGCTCGACGCCCCGGACAAGACGGCGCTCGCGGTCGACGCCCGCCTCGACCGCGACGCGATCGACGGCCCCGGACGGGTCTGGATGCGCATCTGGCTGCGCAGCACCGAGCGGTGGGGCATGCGCAGGCCTCCCTTCGATCTGGCCGTGATCCTGGGCCCGAACGCGATCCAGCGCGAGCCGACGCAGACCTGCGCCACGCTGCAGGCGCTGGTCGCCGACGTCGGCGCGCAGGACCGGTTCAGCCTGATCTGGGGCGCCACCGTGGACCCGCGATGGGACGGCATCTCCGGGATCGACGCCGCCGCCAGGGTCAACGCGCTCTGCGCCGAGGGCCTCGCCTCGCGCACCGGCGGCGCCCTGCTCGCGCAGCAGCACGCGGTCGCCCGCGACTTGCTGGCGCACCACGCCGCAGCGGAGCACCGCGTCGCCGGGACCCGCGTCGTCGTGGCGCTCGCCGCGCGTGACGAAGACCGGCTCGGCCTGGACGAGACGGTGTCCGCGGGCGTGCAGGAGCCGACCCTGACCTCGCTGCTGCTGGTCGGCGGCGGCGACGCCGACGCGGCGTGGTGGCGGCTGGCCGACAGCGGCCACGGCGCGATCGAGGTCGCGACGCCCGATCACCCGGAGCGGGCCGCCAAGGCGCTGTGGCAGACCTGGGGCCGCGTCGTGGCGCGCCTGGTGCGGGTCGACATCCGCCTGGCGCCCGGCGTCGTCGCGCGACGGGTCGTCGGCTCGCGCGCGCTCGACGCGCAGGAGACCCTGGAGGTGCGCCGGCGCGAGCAGGCGGTCGACAGCAACCTGGCCAAGGTCGCGGGCGTGGCCTCGGACCGCAAGGACGACGGCCTGGGCATGACGATGCTGATCCCGGCCTTCCTCGGCAGCGACGATCACGCGATCGACATCGAGCTCGAGGTTCCCGGCCCGGGCGCGGTCGCCGACGTCGTCCTCGACTACAAGGATCTGGTGCGCATGGCCAACGCCAAGGCGACGACGCGCGCCGCCTTGGACCGGCTGCCGCCGGCCATCAGCCGCACGGTCGCCGGGCCCGACCCGCAGATCGCCACGGTGCTGCCGACCCTGCGCCGCCTGCGCGCGATCGCGGCCTCGGCGCCAGACGCCGACCTCGAGCCTCGCTTCATGGCGGCGCTGCCGGCGTCCATCGCCAGGGGCACCCAGCAGCTGTGGCGGAGCGCGGCCGCCGAGGCGAGCGCGTCACGCGACGGCAGGGCGCGCCTGGTGGCGCTGATGGACACCTGGGTCGCCACGGTCGGCGGCTGCCACGTCGCCAGCCGACGGTGATCCGAGCCGTGGGCGTGCGATCGGGGCCGTCAGACCGAACACCTCGTCCTCCCAGGGGAACCCCGGGGGGACGGCGGCGGCGCCGGAGCGCGCTGTGCGTGGATGGCGTGAGGGGTCGCGGCCCAGCGGCGGTGCGCCCTGGACCTGTGATCGTCCAGGTGGGTGTCAGCGTGGACGTGCAGTCCATCCCGTCTGTGCGGGCCCGAACATTCCGCCCAACCTTGCCAACTCCCGATGCATTCGATACGGCCAGGGACAAATGCCACTGGGCTCGCGACCTGTTCCCAAGGTAGCAACCTTGGCCCGAGACGCAAGCAGATTCGTCGGCTCGGGTCGCGCTTTTTGCCCCCGAGGCCCCCGCGACCGGATGCACCGATGCAAGGGTGCAAACTTGCAAGGATGCGCCCGCAGGCATTGTTCGGCCGCGTCGTGATCACTATCGTTGCGGCGCGGAAGGCACGGCGGGTCGCCCTCGCGTCGTCGCCCCCAGGAGCTGACATGCTTGGATCCTCGCGCCATGCCCACGCGCCCGTCACGCGTTCGCCGCTCCGCGCGGCGCTGTCGGCGTCCGGGTTCGCCGCCGTGACCTGGCTCTGCGTCGCCAGCGCGTGGGCCGGCAGCGTCTCGATGACGGGCGGCAAGGTTGTGCGCTGGGCCAAGAACCCCGTCAGCTACAAGCTGCACCCCGCCTGCTCGGCCGATCTCAACGCGGCCGCCTGCCTCGACGAGGTGCGCAAGAGCTTCAACGCCTGGGTCGGCCCGAGCTGCAGCGCGCTCAAGTTCACCGACGCCGGGATGTCGTCCAACCTCAAGCTGACGAGCGTCGGCTTCAACGACAACGGCAGCAACGAGTTCGCCTGGATCGAGAACTCGGTCTGGACCTACGGCAAGTACGTGCTCGGCGTCACGTCGCCGCTGTACTACACCTCGGGCAAGGACACCGGCGTCATCATCGAAGCCGACATCGCGATGAACGGGTACCTGCAGACCTGGGCGATGTCGGGCAAGACCTACTCGACCGACGTGATGAACGTGGCCGTGCACGAGATCGGCCATTTCTTCGGCCTGCAGCACAACCTGCAGCCGAACAAGGCCAACCCCGAGACGATGGCGCCGACGGCCGACCCCTTCATGGGCTCGCGCACGCCGGAGCAGGACGATCTCGACGCGCTCTGCTTCTTGTACCCGGCGAGCGGCGCGTTCAGCTGCAGCAGCAACGCGCAATGCCCCAAGATCGTTGACGACGGCCCGAGCGGCGAGGTCTACGTCGGCCAGATCCCGTGCCAGAACGGCACCTGCGCCGGCGCGCCGACCAGCGTGCCGACCGGCGGCGGCAAGCTCGGCGACAGCTGCCAGAGCGACGCCAACTGCGACAAGCCGACGTTCTGCCAGCCCATCTCGGCCAGCCAGGCGGTCTGTTCGCAGGACTGCAACCCGAGCAGCAGCGGCAGCTGTCCGGCCGGCTTCGGCTGCGTCGCCTACCAGGGCAGCAGCACCCAAGGCGCCTGCATCAAGGGCGCGGGCGGCGGCGGCGGCGCGCCGACGGGCAAGGACATCGGCGAGCCCTGCGCCAGCAGCTCGGAGTGCAAGTCGCAGATGTGCGTCGTCTCTGGCGGCGCGGCGACCTGCCAGACGCCCTGTACGGCCAACGCGCAGTGTCCTTCGGGCCAGACCTGCCAGCTCTTCTCGGGCAAGACGTACGGCGCGTGCGCGGCTGCTCCCGGCGGTGGCGGCGGCGGCACCAAGACGCCCGACGGCGGCAGCTGCACCTCGTCGAGCCAGTGCAGCTCGGCGCTCTGCGTCGGCTCGGGCGGCAGCGGCACCTGCGTCGGCGACTGCACGAGCAAGCCCTGCGCCACGGGCTTCGCCTGCGTCGCGCTCAGCAACGGCAAGGGCGGCTGCTTCCCTGCGGGCAGCAAGGCCCTCGGCGAGGCATGCAGCGACGACCTCGACTGCGCGGGCGGCCTGTGCATGGCCGACGGCGGCAAGTACATCTGCAGCCAGCCGTGCAGCGGCAGCAAGCCCTGCCCCAGCGGCTACGGCTGCTTCGCTGTCAGCGGCGGCAGCGCCTGCTTCCCCGAGCAGGCCAAGGCCGGCATCGGCGCCGCGTGTCAGGGCTCGAGCGACTGCGTCTCGAACCTCTGCGTCTCGAGCGCGACCGGCGCGACCTGCAGCCAGGCATGCAGCAAGGACAGCCAATGCGGCGTCGGCTACGCCTGCGCCAGCCTCAAGGGCGGCGGCGGGGCCTGCGTCAAGCTCGGCGACGGCGTCAGCGGCAGCCCGTGCGACAGCCCCTACGATTGCCAGAGCGCGCAATGCGTCAACTTCGGCAAGGGCTACGTCTGCGGCACGCCGTGCACGGGCCAGGTCGACTGCGCGTGCGGCGAGGAGTGCAAGGCGCTCAGCGGCGAGTCGTGGTGCCTCGCCGGGGCCAAGAAGGCGTGCGTCGCCGACCTCGACGCCTGCGCCGCCGGATCCGAGTGCGTCAGCGGCCTCTGCCTGGGCGGCAAATGCGCGCCGTCGTGCAGCATCTTCGGCGGCGGGGCCAGCTGCGCCGAGGGCAAGGGCTGCATCCGCCTGCAAGACGACCTGCCCGAGGGCACCTGCTCGACCCAGGGCCCCGAGGGCTTCGGCGCGCCGTGCAGCAGCGATACGACGTGCGTCTCGCTCTTCTGCGACAAGGGCGCCTGCGGCAAGCCGTGCAACCCGTTCGGGCCCAACACCTGCGCCTACGGCCTCGTCTGCATCGTCAGCAAAGGCAGCGTCGGCGCCTGCACCCTGCCGCCGCCGGTCGCGAACGAAGACGCGGGCGGTGGTGCCGACGCCAGCGCCGGCGACGCGACGGGCGCCAGCGGCGACGGCACGGGCGGCACCGGCGGCACCGACACCGGCACCAGCACGGGCGGCGGCGACGCGATCAGCGCCAACGACACGGGGACGTCGTTCGGCACACCCATCGGTGGCACCAGCGGCGGCAGCAGCTCGGGCTGCAGCGCGGGCACAGCGCCCGGTTCGCGGACAGCGTGGCCGTTGCTGCTCGTCGTGGCGGCCTGCTGGACGCTGCTGCGTCGACGCCGCCGCCCCGGCGCCACGATGGCCTGACGCGACCGCTCACAACGTCTGCAGGAACGCGATCAGGTCCTCGATCTCCGCGACCGAGAGGTGGCTGGTGCCGCCGTGGCTGTCAGGCACGCCGTCGCGCTCGTTGCGGCCGACCTCGCCGGGCCGCAGCGCCGGATGCCCGGGCGCGCAGAGCACCTCGCGCAGGCCGCGGGCGCGACCGTGGTGCAGCATGCCGGGCGCGCGATCCCACAGGCCACGCAGCGACGGCGCGCCGAAGCGGACCTGGCGATCGGCGTCGCCGGCGCTCGGATCGGCGGCGCATGCCGCGATCGGCGCGACATCCTCGCATCGATCCTGCTCGGCGAGGGCGAAGGTGGCGACAAATCCGGGCGCCAGCAGGTCGAGGTTGCGGCCCTCGGCGTCGCGCATCGGCGTGACGACGGGCAGCATGCGGGCCGCCGGGTTGGCGCCGGTGACGTCGTCCGCGACGGTGTAGGCTGGCGCCGGATGGCAGCCGGCGCAGCCGACGTCGAAGCGCTCGAACAGCCGCTCGCCGCGTGCTGCCGCCGCGCTGCGCGGGTTCGGGTTCGGCAGCAGGCGCGGGGCCGCGAGCAAGAACAGGCCGATCGCGCGCGTGACACCCGCGAAGTCGAGGGCGATCGGGGCCCGGACGCCCGTGATCGGGTGCTCATAGGCCAGGCCGTCACCGAACGAGGTGTCGCGACCGACCAGGCGTCTCGCGGCGTCTCGGACGAAGGCGTCGCGCTCGACGAACGGCGTCGGTCGTGGGCTGGCGAAGGCCTCGCGACCGAGCCGAGCGGCGCTGACCCCATCGGCTGACGAGGCGTTCGGGGCGCTGGCGCAGACGTCCGGCGGATCGCTGCCGCAGGACTTGGGCGCGCCGGCCGGGCCGAAGAGCGTGTAGTCCGTGCAGCAGAAGTTCTCGATGCGCATGAACTCGTTGAGGACGGGCAGGAAGTTGCCCTGGTCCATCGCCGCCTCGTGGAACCAGGGCCGCGTGTCGTAGGCACCGCGATAGGCCATCGTCATGCGGCTCGAGCGCCCGGCGCGGGCGAGCAGTGGCATCGAGAACGCCTTGTCGATGTTGCCCTCCTCGCGGTGGCAGTGGGCGCAGGTCTGGTCGCCGTCCACCGTCATCGGCGCGGTGACGAAGTTGATCAGCTCGCCGATCTCGACGTCCGTGGCTGGGAACGCGCCGGCGCTGACGTCGCCGACCACGACGGTCGCGATGGGCTGCAGCGTCGTGGCGTCGAGCACGCCGAGCGTCTCGCCCAGGCGATGCGCGACCAGCAGGTGGCCGCCCGCGAGCGCCAGGCCCATGGGCTGGTGACCGCCCGCAGCGGCGACGTGCAGCGGCGTCAGCGCCCCCGTGGCGGCGTCGACGGCGAAGGATTGGACCTCGTCGCTGCCCGACATGCCGACCCAGACCGTCGCGCCGTCGGCGCTCGCGACGACGCCCTCGGGCAGCGCACCGGCGACCACCCGCCGCTCCGGCGGCGGCAGCAGCGCGCCGCCGCGGGCGAGATCGCGCGGGTCGACGTCGCGGTAGTCGCGGCCCCAGATCGAGTCGCTCGTGCCGCGCCAGGCGATGGCGCCGCTGGACGGATCGATCACCGCGATCTCGTTCTGCAGGTCCTGGAAGTTGATGTTCGGCGTGCCGTCGCCCGGCGAACCGTCGCCGTCACCATCGGGGCCCTCGGCGGCCGGATGGTGGGTCGAGGCCGAGAGCGTCGCGACCACGAGCCAGCGTCCGGCGAAGGCGACGCCGTTGCTGGGCGCACCGAGCGACACCCGCGCAGACACCGCGTTTGCGGCCAGATCGACGATGGCGACGTCGAGCCCTGTCAGCGCACCAACCGCGGCCCAGCGCCCGTCGGCCGAGACGGCCACGTCGCGCGGATTGGCCGCGACCGGCAGCCAGGGCCCGCGCTCGAGCACCCGCAGGCCCTGCGCTTCGGCGCGGACGCGCCAGATCGCGACCGCGTCCTTCCAGCGGTTGCTGAGGACCAGGCGCTCGCCGCTCGGGTCGAAGGCCGCGTCGATGGTGTAGGCATCGGTGGCGAGCAGGTGCTGCAGCGCGCCGCGGTCGGCGTCGACGATCGCGAGGTGGTTCGAGGTGCGCAGCGTCACGACCAGCCAGCGCCCCTGCGGATGCAGCGCCAGGCCGAGCGGGGCGCTGCCGACCTGCACGCGGCGAACCAGGCGCGGCTGCGCGCCATCGACACCGTCGACGATCGCGACGCGCGAGTCCGGGCGATCGATCGTCCCCGGCAGCGAGACAAAGGCCCGCCGGCCGTCGGCGTTGACCGCGACCTCCTGCGGCTTGAGCCGCAGCGGCTGCGGTGCCCAGAGTGGATCTGCGGGCCCGAAGGGGTTGCCGCCGGGTCGCAGCGTCACGGCGTGGCGCACATCGCCGATCGGCTCGTCGTCGCCGCAGGCGGCGAGCGCAGCGAACACGGCGAACACGGCGAACACGGCGAGCGCGGCGAGCGCGTCACGCGAGGGTCCGGGCCGGGTCATGGCTTGCCTCCTTTGAGGCAGCCCGTGCCGTCATCGACGTGGATGCACGGGTCGCCGTCGCGCAGCGTCAGCGTCTGGCTCGCGTCGCAGCGCAGGCCCGAGACTTCGATCCGCACCGAGAGCTCGACGGTCCGGTCGGCGAGCTGCGCGACATCCGCCGGGCTGAGCAGCAGCCGCAGGGCGGCGTCCGTGCCCTCGAACCGCGTCGTCATCGCCGCGGACGCGGGCTGCAACCCCTCGATCGAGTAAGCATACTTCACCTTCGCGATGGCGTCGCCCGGGGACCGATCGGCGCGCACGCTCAGATCGATCCAGACAAAACCCTGGAACCCGAGCACGAGCTCGGCCGTCACCGGAGCCGCGAGCGGCACGAAGTCGGCCCCGAGGCGGGTGCCCAGCGTACAGTCGATGATCTCCGGGCCCGGATCGACGGGCGGAACGTCGTCCTCGCTGCTGCAGCCGACCACGGCCGACCCGAGCAGCAGCCAGGCCAGGAGCGTCGACGCGGCACAGGGCGGTGGCCGGACGCGGCCTGCGTGGACGACGTCGCTCATCGGCGCAGCTCCAGGCCGAGGCCGCCGGCCCAGGCGTCGCGGCCCAGGGCGTCGCGGAACCCTCGATAGTCGGTCCACTGTCGCAGCAGATGCCCGACCACGGCGACGGTGCCGAGCGAGCCCAAGGTGGTCAGGTCGCGCTGGCCCTCGATCGCGACCGAGCGCACGTCGAGGCCCCCCAGGCGGCGATCGCCCGTGCGGTAGGCCGGCGCTCCATCCGGCCCGGCATCGTCGATCGGGCGGAAGAAGCGCGCCGCGCCGGCGCTGGCCCAGCGCAGCTCGAGGCGAAGGTGGCTGGCTGCATCCGGCCAATCGGCGGCCGCTGTGGCAGCCAGCGCGTGGCCCCAGACGCCCCATGTGTCGGCCTGGACCTCGGCCTGGCCATGCAGCGCGAGGCCGAGCCGCGGGGTCCACGACACCGTGGCGCCCGCGCTGCCACGCAGCCGGGAGGCCGGATGGCGCTCGGCCAGCGTGGTTCGACCGCCGTCGGCCCAGCGCAGCGCCACGAAGCGATACGGGCTTGCCTGGCAGCCGACCTGGGCATCGCAGCGGTGGCCTCGACCGTGCGCCGAGAGCGCGATCACCGTCGACGGCGACAGGATATGGCTCAGCCCGACCTCGGCCGTCATCGCCTGCAGCGAGCGCCAATCCGGCGACGCGCCCGGCAGCCACATCCGCTCGGCGCTGGCAGCGAGCGCCGCGTGCAGCCGCGCCCGTCGGGCCCAGATCTCGCGGCTGGCCTGCAGGCGCGCCGTCATCGAGGCGAAGTCGCGCTCGCTGCTGCCCGCCAGGCTGGCGCCGACCTCGCTGACGCCCGCGGCCGACTGCCACCCGAGCACCAGATCCTCGCGCTGTTCGGTGAATTGCGTCGCCCCCGACACGCCGTCGGTCTTGAGCGCGCGCGTGGCGCCCGAGACGAAATCGACCGAGGAATGCGCGGTCCAGCGACCGGCCCGGCCGGCGTCGAGCGACGCAGCGACCGACGGCGCGACGACGGTCACGCTGCCGTCCGAGAAGGCGCTGCCCTGCACCGAGACCGCCCCTGCGATGGGCCCCGCGGCGAGCCCGGTGGAGCTGCCCCAGACGCTGGCCCAGACACTGCCGACGCAGGCAAGAGCCGCCCAGCGGGCCACCGTGGCCCACGTTCGAGCGCGACCGCGCGGCCGGATCAGTTGCAGCCGCATGTCGCGCCTCCGCCAGACGAAGCCGGCAGGCCGGGCTCGCGCACCTCGCGGACGTGCGCCCGCCACGCCGTGCTGGGCAGGCTGCCAGGGCTGGCCATGCAGGGCCGCAGCACGGCGCTGCGCCGCCAGAGCGGCGCGACGGTGCAGCCCGTCAGCCCCAGAAGGAGCGCGAGGCCGAGCCCCAACCACCGGCGCGACGTGCGCGTCTTGGGGCTCATGGCGCCTCCGACGAAGCGTCGGCGGTCGTCGTCGCCAGCGTCGCGGCGATCCAGGCGCGCAAGGCGAGGTAGTCCGGTTCGTACCGATCGGCGAAGACGGCGCCAAAGCGGTGACCGCCGCTGCCGCCGAGGGTCATGCCCAGCAGCGGAGCGGCGTCGACGGCGTCGGTCACGATGCGCGCCTCGACCTGGCGCTGGTTGTGGCGCAGCTCGGCGGCGTCCATCGGCTCGGTCGAGAACGCGAGGCGGGGAGGCATCCGATGCAGGCCGAGGGCGAAGACCTCGAACGTGCGGCCGCTGCCGTGGCAGCTGGGGTTGGCGCAACGGCGGGCCAGCACGGGCTGCACCTCGGACGCGAACGTGATCGGATCGCCGGCCGGCCACGGCAGCCGGGCGCTGGCGAGCGCACCGCCCGACGTCCCGTCGCCCCACGGCTGCGCGACGCAACCGCCGAGCAGCAGCGGCGCCAGGCACGCCCGGATCCAGGCCGGCGTCCGGCGGGACCACCTCATGGCGCGCCGCCGGGGGCCGATCCGGACGCGGCCGCGCTGCCGAGGAAGGTGGCGCCGAGGTCCATCCACAGCAGCAGCGTCGCGCGTTCGGCCTCGCTGAGCGCGCCATGCGGACCGGCGCCGGGCGGCAGGGGGCGCGGCGCTTCGAGCTCGCGGCCCAGCAGGCGCTCGGCGAGGTGGCTGGCGCGGGCGCGGCCGTGCGTGGCGTCGACGTAGCGGAAGCCGCCGCCCGAGCCCTCGCCACGCGCGAGCAAGGCCTCGTAGCCCACGTCGAACCAGGCCGTCTCGCCGCCGTCCAGGCGCAGGTCGCCGGCGCGGGTCGCGGCGTCGTGGCATCCCGCCGTCGCGCAGCGAGCGTCGAGGATCGGCCGCACGTCGGCGCGGAAGTCGAGCTCGGACCGGGTCGCCACGCCGAGCTCGGGCGGCGCCAACGGCCGTCGCGGATCGCCGCCGTCATAGCGCGACAGGGTCCACGAGGCGCTCGTGACGAGATCGACGTGCATCGGCGAGGACGCGGTCGGATCGCCGTCGGCGGCGCCGTGGCAGACGGCGCAGGTCGCGCGGTACGGCCCGTCCGGCGAGGCCGCCACGCCCTGTGGCACGCGCTGCCCGGGCTCGCCGTGCAGCCAGCGGTTGTGCGGCAGGCCCGCAGCGAGGCCATCGCTGGCGACCGCCTGCAGCCGCACCGGCGACGACGGCGGGATCGCGGCCTGGAAGCTGCCGTCCGCGGCCAGCGGCAAGGTGCCGAGCAGGCGCACGGGCGCCTGGGGTCCGAGACCGGCGGTCGACGCCGACGCCGACGCGCCGACGATGGCCCCGGCGGGCAGCGGCGCACGCGCCACGTCGAGCGGCTCGAGCAGCCGGACGGCGACCAGGTCCTGGCGGGCCGGACGCACGCCCGTCGGCGGCAGGTGCGCGAGGATCGCGTCGATCATCGGCACGCCCTGGTGCACGAGCAGGCCGGAGGCGGCGGCGGCGTCCGCGCGCTCGGGCCCGACGGGCGGCGACGGCGCGCGCCGCCAGCGGGCGACGGGGCCGCGCAGATCGGCGTCGTCGGCGGCGAGCCAGGGCACGGCGCTCGCGATGGTCACGCGCCCCTGGTGGTCATGGCCGAGCTGGAGCAAGGCGATCCACGCCGGCCCCTGGCTGGCTCCGGGCGCGACGGGCGATCGCGCCGAGACGAGCAGGCCGAGCCCGGGCAGCGCATGCGCCTCGCCGGCAGCCGCCAGGCCAAGGGCGGCGAGGTCCAGGCGCTGGAACGGCGGCAGGTAGCCGGGCAACGAGGGTGGCGTGGTCGTGCCCGCGACACCGGTCGGCCCGGGCAACGAGGGCCCGAGGTTGCGGTCGACCACGATCAGCCCACCGAGGGTGTCGGTCGCCGCCAGCGGCAGGGTGGTGGCCACATAGCGCCCGTCGGCGATCTCGACGGTCTGGATCATCGCCTCGAAGGGGTAGCTGACGCCGAAGTGCTGGTGCAGCTCGGTGTGCAGGTCCGGCGCGAAGCGGAACGGATGGGCCTTGCGCTGGTCGGCGATCACGTCGCGCAGCAGCGTCACGCCGACGGTGCCCGCCGTCTCGAGGCCGACGCGGAAGGGTGACGGCCATCGCACCCGATGCGGCGAGAACGTTCGCTGCCGAGGGACCATCGAGGTCGGGTCGAGCTCGAAGAGCTCGCTGCCGACGCCGCCGTCGTCCGCCCTGCCGCGCGCGCGGTCGCTGACGAAGTAGACGCGGCCACCCGGCCCGACGCACGGATCGCGGTCGTGGACCGCCCCCACGTCGCCCTCTGGTGCGAACGTCAGCTGCCGCGTCGGGCCGTCCGGCAGCTCGCGTTGCCAGAGCAGCCGGGGCCCCGTGGGCGCGCGCTGCACGGCGAAGATCGCGCGATCGCCGGCCGCGTCGAGCGCGACGTCGCGGGCGTCGCAGGGCCCGCCGGCACACGCGGCTGCGGACACCTCGTCGACGATGGCGAACGCGCCGCCGCCCTGACGCATCGCGCGCACGACGCGGGTGCCCGGCACGAACGCGCCGAGGGCGAAGAGCGCCGGCCCGACCGCGTCGCCGCCGCCTGGATCGGGCGCCGAGGAGCCGCGCGGTACCGCGGTCACGAGGATCTCCTGCACCGACGCGGCGCTCGCTTCCTCGACGTCCGCACCCGGTGCAGACGGCGCGCCCGAGGCGACACCCGGCGGGCACGGCGTCGTCGTCGCGGCCCGCTCGGCGCAGGCCCAGGCCCGGATCGCGCGCGCCAGCGGCCCGTCGACGCCGGCTGCGAGGTCGACCGCGCCGGCCCGATGCGGCAGGCCGCCCTGCCCCGGCGCGAGCGCCTTGCGCAGCAGCCGCGACGAAGACGGGTCGCCGTCGAGCGCGAGCATCACCTTCGCCTGGACGTGGTTGGCGCGGCTGACGGCGCGCGACCGGCCCGCGGCCACACCCGGATCGAGGCGGAACGGCACCGGCGACTGCGGCCCGTGGCAGTTGCCGAGCGCGCAGCCGCGGCCCAGCAGCAACGGCTCCACCGTGGACGCGAACAGCGCCTGCGGCCCTTGCAGCGGCGGCGACCTCTCGCCGCCAGCGCCCGCGTCCTCGCGCGCGAGCCAGCGGCGCAGCGCCCTGGCGTCGTCGCTCTCGAGCGAGCCCAGCGCCGCCCCACCCGCGTGGGGCTGACCGCCCTCCTCGGGGCCGATGGCCTTGCGCAGCAGGGACGAGAAGCGCACGTCTTCTGCGGTGTTGGCGGCGCGAAGCGCGGCGCGGCGCGCGGCGTCGAGGTCGTCGAGGCGGCCGTAGGCGTCGACGCGCATCAGCAACGTCGACCAATCGAGCACCTCGCCGCGCGCCTCCGCGTCCGGGCTCACGCCGTGGCAGGTCGGCGCCGCGCAGCGCCGCGCCAGCACCGGGGCCGCCTCCTGCTCGAAGGTCGCGGCGGCGTCGTCGCAGCCGGGCAGCAGCGCCAGGACGGCCAGGGCCACGCCGACGGCGCGCCACGACCACCGTCGGGGCGTGGCGAAGGCTGTCGGGTTGGCGTCTGGTCTCGTCATCGCGCACATCCGCCGGGCGTGCGGGCGGAGCCGCCGCGGCAGGTGCGCCGCACGCGTCGGCCACCATGCTAGGACGGGCGCCGAGAAAAACGACCTCCAGATCCAGATTGCAAGATTGGCGGGCGCGGGGCCGCGACGACGCGCGGTGATGGCGCAAAAGCGCCGACGGCGCCCACCCGGGAGGGGGACGCCGTCGTTCGAGGCTCGGTCAGGGGCTGCGTGCCGGCCCTGGGACAGGCGGCGCGTCGGAGCGGGAGACGGGGTTCGAACCCGCGACATTCAGCTTGGGAAGCTGACGCTCTACCAATTGAGCTACACCCGCAACAGGCCGCCGGGGCGACCTGAAGGCAAAGATAGGCAGTCCGGCACGCCTGTCAATGGCCCGCCTGGCCCGCCGGCCGCGCGCCGCTGAACTTGCGCAGGCGCTCGATCAGGTCCGGCAGCGCCGAGCGCGACGCGCGCTTCTGGATCGCGATCGGGATGCTGATGGTCGGCTCGGCGTGGACTTCGTAGACGACGAGCGTGCGGTTGGCGTCGCCGGCCCAGGGCGTCAGCGTCCAGCTGCCGTCGTTGCGCTTGTAGGTGCCCTTGACCAGCGTCCAGACGCGCCGGTACAGCTTGCCGGGCTCGACGGTATGCGTCGCCTTGGTGCTGGCCTCGAGGTCGTCGAAGGGCCACGGCATGTCGACCTTGGTCCGGCAGACGACGGTCTGGCCCGAGCGCGACAGCTCCTCGCTCTCGAGCACGCGGACCATCGTCCGCTTGTAGTCGGCGCATTTCTCGATGATGGCCCAGACCTTGGCCATCGGCGCCTCGATGATGGCCGTGACCTGCGCCCGCGGCATCTCGGAGCCGGCGACCTGGAACGAACGGACCAGGATCTCGCCAGCCTCGAGCTTGGCCTTGTCTGCGGCGCTCGGCTCGCCCGCGGCGAAGGCCGGGCCGGCGAACGCGAGCAGCGACAGGCCGAGGACGAGCGCGCAGCGCCCGGCAACGAGGCGCGGAGGCCGGATCGTGGAGCAGCGTGTAGGTCGGTTCATCGAAGACCTCGGATCGGCTGGGGGTCGTGCCAGGCTGCAAGCTGCCGCGCCCGGGCCCGCAGGTCAAACGCGGCGGCGCGGCGGCTCATTCGCCCACGAGCACCACCACGCCGATCGAGCCGACCGCGCCTTCGATCCGGTCCTGCGCCATGCCGACGCCGATGCGCTCGGCCGAGGGCAGCAGCGCCGCGGGCGGTGGCTCGAGCTCGTCGAGCGTCGCGGTCTGCGCCGTCCAGGCGCGCAGGCGCCTTCCGAGCAGGCGCTGATCCCGCGCGGCCTCGAGCGCGGCGTCGCCGACGCCCTTGAGCGGGCCGTGCGCGGCGTCGACGGCGGCGTTCGCGGCGACAGCGACGAGGCCGGGATCGACCTGCAACGAGGCGAGCCCCAGCTTGCGCCGCGCGGCGTCGATGGCGCTGACGAAGGCCTCGGCCTCGACCCTGCCGTCGATCGGGCGCATCGGCCGGGCGAAGAGCTGCGTCACCCACCAGCGTCGGCCGCCGCCGGGGCGCTCCTCGCCGACGACGCCGACCGCGCCATGGCTGAAGCCCTTGCCCAGCAGGTTGCGCCGATGGCCGAGGCTGGCGAGCAGGCCGCGCTCGGCCTCGCCGATGCTGACGTTGAGCGCGAGGTTCTCGGCCGATCGCGCCGCACCGTAGCCCGCGCGGGCCAGCCGGTCCGAGTGCAGGCCGGTCGTCGGCGAGCGATGGCCGAAGAAGCCGTTGTCGCGCATGTCGCGGCTGTGGTCCTCGGCGATCGGCGCCAGCGCCGGATCCCACGACAGCGCCGGCAGGCCAGCGGCGCGGCGGTCGTCGTTGAGCAGCTTCCAGGCCAGCGCCGTGGCGTCGCGGGCGTCGCGCAGGCCGGATTCGTCGGCCGGAAGGTGGAAGACGGCGCGATCCGGCAGCGGCCGGCCGACCTCGACCCGGACCTGCACCAGCTTGCCGGGCCCCTTGGGCAGCTGGCCGACGAGCTGGACGTCGACCGCGCCGACGCTGTCGCCGACGTCGACCAGGACCTCGACCTTGCTGCCGTCGACCTTGACCTCGGCGCCGCGCATCGTGCCGTCGGCCGCCAGCACCAACGCCTCGAGGTCGCGGACGGGCACCAGCAGCCGCCCGCGCAGCAGCCACGGCTTGCCCGGCTCGACCCGCCGCGGCAGGGGCTGCAGCGCGATCGGCAGCCGGGTGGCGACGACGCCGATGTGGCGCGAGACCTTGCGCGCCGGGACGAAGACCTCGCCGATGCCGACGATCAGCGGCCCGTCGCCATCGATGGGGTCGGAGATCGCGTCGCGCAGCACGCGCTTGAGCACCGAGCCGGCGTCCGAGCCCGAGGTTGCGTGCTGGAAGGTGGTGTCGCCGGCGAGCGCGCCCGAGGAGCGCAGCAGGAAGTCGCGGATGTCCGAGGTCGGCTCGCGGCCCAGCTCGGTGGCGGCGAAGACGAACTCACGCGCCGCGCGGCCGAGATCCGCCGAGAAGATCGCGTCCGGGCCGGCGATCTCGCGCAGCAGGCTGCGGTAGTGCTGCTCGTTGTCGCCGCTGACGGCGCCGCCGTAGAGGGTCGCCGCCGGCTCCGAGAGCGCGATCTCGACCCGGGCGCCGTCGGCGACCGGCGGCGGCGCCGGGCCCTCGACGAACGCGGGCTCGCGCGTTGCGGCGGGCGCGACGGCTTCGGCTGCCGGCTCGGCCTGGGGCGCGTCTGCAGCCGGCGTCTCGGGCGCGTCGGTCGCGGGCTGCGTGGGGGGCGGCGGCGCGACGGGCCAGAGCAGGAGCGCCGCGACGAACGCCACCACGGCGCCGAGCACCAGGAGCAACAGCCCGCCACCAGGCTCGGCGGGCGTCGGCTTGGAGGGCGGTGACGGCAGGGCAGCCTCGCGTGCGGTCCGGGAGGGCCCGACGGTCAGGAGCGCGAGGCGCGCCGGGTCTGACGTCGCTCGGGCAGGAAGTCGGCGTCGCGCAAGAAACGCCCCATCTCAATGAGGTATTCCCCCTTGTCGAGGTGCATGACGTGGCCGCCCGGGAACCAATGCAGGCGGCAACGGTCCCAATGCTCCCAGAGCAGGCGCGAGTGCTTGGGCGGCGTGACGCGGTCGCCGACGCCGCCGATGATCATGCGCCGCTCGAAGGGCACCTGCGGCCGCCACGTCAGCGGGCTCGACGGCGCCAGGGCGTGGCGCAGGTCGCGGATCGTCAAGCCACGGGCGTGCAGCATGCTGACGATGGCGCCCGAGAGAGGCCGCCACTCGAGCAGCAGGTCGGCGAGGCTCGTCACCGGCACGTTGGGGATCGCAAACGCGATCTCCGGGTCGGCCGCCGCGACCAGCGCCGTGGTGCAACCGCCGAGCGAGATGCCGGTGACGCCGATGCGCGGCACGCCGCGATCCCTGCGCAGGTGTTCGGCGATCACGCGGAAATCGCAGACCGCCTGGGCGAACGCCTCGTTGATCCAGGCGATGCCGCCCGAGAAGAAGCCGTGCCCCGAGAACGGCGAGAGCAAGCCGCGGCGCGGCCCATGGAAGGGCAAGGTCATCAGCAGCACGTCGCAGCCGAGCTGGTACAGGCGCGGCAACGCCAGCATCCACTCGTTGATCCAGCTCTGCTCGGCGCCAAAGCCGTGGATGGCGACGATGGTCGGACGCGCCGGGCCGTCGTGGCGCCAGAGGCGGGCGACGGCGCGGCGGTTGCGCGCCTGGCGGGCCCAGGACGCCCGCAGACGCGGCAGCGAGGGCTGGAACGGGCTGTCGAACTCGAGATCCTCGACCGCGCCGTCGGTCGGCTTGAACAGCGGCACGCGCGCCGGGCGGCAGCGCACCGAGACACGGCGCGTCGGCGGGGCGAAGAAGTCGTCCGAGCTGCGGCGGCGGATCTGCTCGTCATAGAAGGCGAGATCGGCGTCGAAATGGCTGAGCTCGATCGGGTTGATGCCGAGCGGCACGGCCAGCGCGCCGACCGCGCTCGCGGCGAAGGTGCGGATGCCGACGTCCATGGCCGAGGTCGCGCCGACGAAGACGCGATCGCGCTGCGTCAGGTCGAAGTCGTCGCCGCGATAGGCGAAATCCTCGGGCAGGCGGTCCCACCAATCGCCGGCGAAGGTCTCGGGCGGGGCGTCGAGGCAGGTCTCGTGGGCGATGCGCGAGACGACGTTGCTGCGGGTCATGGCGCTCCCTGCCGCGGCGCATGGCACGCCGTGCCAGGAGCCTAGCAGCGCCACGACGAGCCGGCCAACTTCTGGCCCAGTTGCCACGCCGGCACCAGGGCGAGGACGTCGGTCAGGGCGTGGTCGCGGCGGTCGTGGCGATCGGTGCGGCCTTGCGCGGCCAGACGGCGCGTTCGGCGTAGGCGGTCGGCGCGCGGCCGTGGTCGACGATGCGCTCGGGGTGCTTGCGGTCGAACGCCAGGTCCGTCGGTCGGATCAGCTGGTCGAGGAACGGTCGCTGCGCCCGAATGGCGATGCGGCCGACGCGGATCCGCTGGCCGCCGTCCTGCTCGCCCTTGACGACGACGAGGCGCTTGCCGGTCGAGCGGCGGTACAGGCCGACGAAGACGTCGTACTCGCCGGGCGCCAGCGTCGGCGGCAGCTGCACCAGGGTCCGGTCCTCGATGACGTCGCCGGCGCGCCAGCGGTTGGCCGGGTAGAGCCAATCGCCGGGGACGTGGTCCACCGGCAGGCGGCTGCCCGGCTTCTCGAGGTGGACGAAGACCCACCAATCCTCTTCGAGCGGCCCGGGCGCAGCGAGCCAGAGCGTGAGGTAGAAGTCGTGCACGGCGATGGCCTCGGCCGGCAGATCCGCGCCGAGCAGCTTGACGCCGCGCTCGAACTCGACGCTGACGCCGTGGACGTCGGCCGGCGGCGCGTCGAAGACGACCTCGCGCGGCACCTGGTCGTAGAGCGAGCGCAGCTCGAACAGCGAGAGGTAGTAGCCACGCGAGCGCGGCCAGGTGCGCACGTGCTGGTAGCGCTTCTTGAATTCCTCGTTGTAGACGCCGAACTGGTAGCGGTTGCTGCCGACCGCCGGGCCGAGCGAGTCCGGCGTCGGCACGGCGTCGAAGCGGCGCGCGACGTCGTCCATCACCGAGCCGTGCAGGTAGGTCGTCAGGATCACCCACTCGGGCCGCTGCTCGTTGAAATAGGCGCGCATCTCGGCGTCGAACTCGGGCTGCTTGCGCTGGGCGGCGGTGTCGAGGAAGGCGTGCAGGCCGTAGCTGTGGCGCGTACGGGCGACGACGCGGTCGACCAGGCCGATGAAGTCGAAGAAGTCGAGATCCGGTGCGTGGTACGGCGTCGAGCCGACGTCCTGGAACGCGACCAGCGCCCCCGGCCGCGCGTGGCGCGTGGTGTATTTGCCCATGTCCGGGTGGTAGTTGCCCGAGAGGTCGCCGCGGCCGTTCCAGCCCTGCTTCTCGCGCCAGGTGAAGTCCAGCGCGACGCCGACCCAGACCGCGACCAGGACCCAGCCCAGCGCCCAGGCGCCGCGCCGAAGGGTCGGGCTCGGCAGCCGCGACGCGATCGCCGCGACCAGCGCGTGCAGGCCCAGGCCACAGGAGACGAGCAAGAAGGGCAGCGCCGGCAGGTACAGGCGATGCCAGTGCATCTCGTCGCGGCCGACCTTGACCAGGTAGGCCATGTGCCCGGCGCTGATGGCGAGCAGCACGAGCTTCTCGGCGGTGCGCCCCGGTCGGGCGAGCGAGAGCGGCGCCAGCAGGATCAGCAGCCCGAGGTGGTTGAAGCTCCACATCTCGCGCACGGCGGCCAGGCCCTGCAGCCAGACGAGCAAGCCGCCGCCGGTCTTGACGTAGTAGGTGTTGGGCGCGAGCTCGCCGTAGTAGAGCAGCCGCGCGAGGTGGCCGGGGACGGTGATCGCGAGGCCGCCGGCGGCAAACGCCAGCAGCACGGCGTCGATCTTGCGCTCGCGCACCGCGCGCACCAGCAGCGGCAGCGCCAGCAGCAGGCCGATCAGGTGGATGTCCGGGCGCGTCATGCAGCCAAGGCCGACGAGCACACCCGCGATCGCCGCGTCGTTGCGGGCCGCCCGCGTGGTCGGCTCGCGCCAGCTGCGCCAGAGCACCGCCGCGCCGGCCATCGGCAGCGCCATCGCCAGCGGCTGCTCCATGCCGCTGGTGGTCCACAGGCCGACCGAGGACGACGCGGCCAGCCACAGCGCCGGCCACAGCGCCGGCTGCGCCCAGGCCGAGGCCCCGAGGGTCCGGGCCGCCACGGCCATCGCCCAGAGCGTGACGCCGAGCAACGCGGTGCCGAGGACCTCGGCGACCTGGAACAGGTCGAGACCGAGCGCCTCGAACGGCACCAGCAGCAGCGTCCAGAGCAGGTTCGTCAGCCCCTCGAGCCGGTCGTGGGCGTTGAAGACCAGGCCCTGGCCGACGACGAGGTTGTGGGCGTAGCGGAACGAGATGTACGCATCGTCCTTGACGAAGTCGATGGCGACCAGGACCGAGACGAGGCCGACGAGGCCGACGGCCAGCGCACCGAGGCGACGCAGCCAGCGCGGGGCGTCGTCGGCGGACCCGCCCTGCCCCGGCGCGCCCTCGGCGCCCGGCGCGGCCTCGCCGCCGGGGCCCGCCCGACGCAGCAGCCAGGCCAGCAGCGTCGCCAGCGCGAGGCCGGCGATCCACGCCCACCACGGATCGAGCACGGCGAACCAGCGTTGGGTGCGCATCGACGACGGCGTGCTGATCCGGATCGGCCCTGCGTCGCCGTCCGCGACGAGCTCGAAGTAGCTGGCGTGGATGCGATCGTCCGCGGCGGCGGGATCGTCGACCGCCAGGCGCCGGCCGTTGCTGCGGTCGTAGATGCCGACGCGCACCTCGAGCCGCTGCGGCTGGCAGGCCTCGGAGGCGCCAAGCTGGAGCTCGACGTGCTGGTCGATGACGCCGTCGACGATGGCGCCGAGCGGCAGGTCGCGGACGAAGCGGCAGGCCGAGCCCGCGGCCTCGATATGGACAAACACCGACGGCGAGCCCGCCAACGGGTGCTCGGCGGTGAACGTCAGGTCGATGGGCAGTGTGCCGCCGAGACGGGCGCGCTCGGGCACGCGGGCGCCGAGGAAGCGGACACCGTCGGCCATCGGCACGGCGTCGGCCGGATCCAGCCCCGGCGGCAGGGCGGCGCTGGCGCGCGCGGAAGGGAGCGAACAGGCGAGCGCCGCCAGGACGACGAGCGCGAGCGCGCCGCCGCGATCGCGGCGCAGGGTCGTCGGGCGCGACGGGTTTGGGGGCAGGCGGTCCGACATGGCCTCGATCCATCGGGTGCGGGAGCGACACCGGAGCCCCTCGGGCGTCCGGCCAGCGCCGCTCGCGGGGCTGACGAAGCGGGCAGCATGGCGCAAGGCCGCCCGCACGTCGACCCGTCGGCGGGCCGGGATCTTCGGGCCAAACGGGCGATCGACTGGACAGAGCGCCCCGGCAGACGCAGCTTGCAGTGCGGCCGCTGGCGGTACGGCAGGAGACAGGACGATGCAACTCGAGATCTGGGCAGGATGGCAGGGCGGCGTGGCGATCGGTCTGTTCACCGCGATGATGCTGTGGCTGACCGGGCGGGTGTTGGGCATGTCCTCGGCGTACGGCGAGGCATGCGGCGTGCTCGGCGACAGCTACTTCCGCCAGGCGGAGCGCGGCTACGGTCAGCGGTGGCGCCTGTGGATGGCTGCGGGCCTGCCGATCGGCGGCGCGTTGGCCGTTGTGACGTCGGGCCAGCCATGGGTGCCCGTCAGCGACATGGGCGCGCTCTACGAGTCGGTGCTGCCGAGGGATCCTGCGCTGCGCGTGGCGGTGCTGGTCGCGGGCGGCGCGATGATCGGCTTCGGCTCGCGCATGGCGGGCGGCTGCCAGTCCGGGCACTCGATCGCCGGTCTGGCGCTGCTCAACCCGCCGAGCCTGGTCGCGTCGATGGGCTTCTTCGTCGGCGGCATCGTCATGGTGCAGACGCTGTTCGCGGTGTTCGCCTAGGTCGTTCGATCGCAACGAGGCGGGAGTCGATGATGGCATCACAAATGGACAGTGCGGCGGCGGCGAACGGAGCCGCGGCGAACGGGGCCCCCCGGACCATCCCGATGGCGGTCTACCTCGCCCTGGGCATCACGTTCGGCCTGTTGCTCTCGCGCGCCGGCGCGACGACCTACGAGTACTACGCGTCGTTGTTCCTCTTCACGGACTTGCAGCTGATGTGGGTGATCGGCGCCGGCGCCGTCACGGGCGGCATCGTCATCGCCCTGATGCGGCGGGCGCGGCTGCGGGTGCTGCTGACGGGTGCGCCGCTGGAGCCCGAGGCCAAGCCGATGCGGCGCGAGCTGCTGGCGGGATCGCTGCTGCTCGGCCTCGGTTGGGGACTCGCCGGCGCCTGCCCCGGCACCGTGCTGGTCATGGCCGGCGAGGGCAAGGTGACGGCGCTCGCGACCATCGGCGGCATCTGGCTCGGCACCTGGACCTACGGCATGCTCGATCGCCGACGCGCCGTGCGACGCGTCGCCAGCTGAGCCTGCCGCCGGAGAGCGCCGATGTGCGGCCGCTACACGCTCAAGACGCCTGCGGCGGACCTCGCCGAGGCCTTCGATCTGGCCGAGATCCCCGAGTGGGAGCCGCGCTGGAACGTCTCGCCATCGCAGCAAGGCCTGATCGTCGTCGGCGGCGAGGTCCGGCTGCCGAAGGTGATGCGCTGGGGGCTCGTGCCGGCCTGGAGTGACGGCCAGCTGCGCAGCGCACCGCCGATCAACGCGCGCTCCGAGACGCTGGCGGACAAGCCGACGTTTCGCGAGCCTTTTCGCCGTCGTCGCGGGCTCGCGCTGCTCGACGGCTTCTACGAATGGCGACCGGCGTCGACGCCGACGACGCTCGACCTGTTCGGCCCGCGTCCGGCGCCGTCGACCGTGCCGGCGACCGCGACCAAGACGCCGCTCTACATCCAGCGCCGCGACGGCGCGCCGTTCGCCATCGCCGCGCTCTGGGACCTGTGGCGCGGCCCCGACGGCCAGGAGCTCGAGAGCTTCGCCCTGGTCACGACCAGCGCCAACCGCCTGATGCGCACGATCCACGACCGGATGCCCGTGATCCTCGACGACGCGGGCTGCGCGCGCTGGTTGGGCGAAGATCCGGGCCCGCTGGAGCCCTTGTTCGCTCCGCTCGCTGACGGCGTGCTGCAAGCATGGCCGGTGCGACCGCTGGTCAACGCGCCGCGCAACGAGGGGCCGCAGCTGCTGGAGCCCACCGGGCCGATCGAGCGCGGTTGACCGCCCTGGGGGCGCGTGCTTGTCTTTGCCCCTGAGATTGGAGGTGCCCATGACCCTGTCGCCCGGTTCCCTCGTCGCCGTCCCCGCGGACGTGGACACGCCCGTCGTGTCGCCGTCGCGCGCGTCCCCGCGTCGCCGCTGGCTGCCGTTGGGAGGCGTCGCGCTGCTGGCCGTGGCCCTGGGAGGCTGCGCGACCAAGGCCGACACCGACGCGCTGGAAGCCCGGATCGCCGCGCTCGAGGCCCAGGTCCGCGACCTCAAGGTCAACTCCGTGAGCCTGGTCGACAAGGACGGCAAGGTGCACGCCAGCTTCGCGATGCGGGCCGAAGACGGCACGCCGCAGCTGCTGATGCAGGACGCCGAGGGCCGCAACCGCCTGCTCGCGCGCCTGCACCCCGATGGCACGCCGATCCTCGTGCTCTGGGGCAAGGACGGCAAGGGCACGTCCTACCTCTCGGTGCCGGGCGAGGGGCCGCCGCAGCTGATGTTCTTCGACAAGGACGGTGGCCAGCCCGTCAAGCTGCCGTGATCCCGTCGATGGCTTGGGCCTGATCATGGCGCACGACGCGCTGCGCGATCCCCGCCAGGACGCGTCGCCGTGGGCGCTGACGAGCGCGTTGCGCGTGCTGCCCCTGCCGCTGTGGTGGCTGGCGCTGCGGGCCCTGGGCGCTCACGACGATCCGATGCCGTTGTGGCAGGTCGCCGGGATGGTCCTGGCCTTGGCCGTCGGCGCCGCTGGTGCGGCGGCTGGCTCCTTGGCCCTGCCGGCGCTGGTCGCGCTGGCCTTGATCAGCGCGGGTCACGCGGTCGCAGGCGCGGCGGAGCCGTGGCCGCTGCTGCTGGCGGCGATCGCCGGCGCGCTCGGGCCGGGCGCGCTGGGATCGGGCGCACGCCCCGGCCAAGACGCGGGGGTCCTGATCCGACGCCTGGGCGCCATCGCCCTGCCGGTCGCGCTCTGGGCGTGGGCGACGTCGTCCGGCCCGGCGCCCGGGGGGCTCAGCCCGACCGGCGGCGCGAGCCCGCTCGGCCCCGACCTGGCCGGCACGTCGACCAGCACCGCGACCACGCGCGTGCTCGAAGGCACCGCCTGGACCTGGATGGCCCTGCTGACCCTGCTCGGACTGCTCGACCGCGCGCGACGACCACCGCGGGCGCAACGGGCGCGACAGGCGAGCGCGGACGGCGACGCGACCGCGACGCGACGCCCTCGCCCGGCCGGCGCGAGCATTCGGCTCAACCCCCTGCTCTGGCTCGCGGCCGAGCTCGGCGACGCCATCGTGGCGTGGCTGGTGCTGCCGGCGGCGCTGGCTGCGCCGGTGACGCTGCTGCGCCTGCTCGCCGGGCGCGGCGCGGCGCTGGCGGCCGAAGTCGGCGGCCATATCGCCGACGACCTGGCGGCGTCGCCGCTGGCGAGCCGCGATCCCGGCCCGCTGCAGGCACAGAGCCGCTGGGTGGCGCGGCAGCTCGCGATCGGCGTGGCGCTGGCCCTCGGCGCCCTGGGGCCGCACGGCTGGAGCGCGCTCGGCGGCGCCGCCATGCCGGCGGCGTGGGCCTGGGGCATCGCGGCCGGCGCGCTGGCGACGGCCTCGGTGCGCCTGGTCGCTCCGGTCGGTCTGCTCGCCGCCGGCCTCGCCGCCGCCATCGGCCCGGTGGCCGTGGTGCTGGCGCGCCCTGGCCTGCAGCTGGCGGTCCGGGCGTTGCAGCGCGCGCCGATCCCGGATCTCCGCTCGCTCGGCCTGACCGCCGCCGCGTCCCTGCCGGGCCTGGTGATGGCCGGCACCCTGGCCGCGCGCGGTGTGCCCAGCAGCGGCGTGGAGCTCACGCTGGCGCTGGCGGCGATCCTGGTCGTGCACGCCGTCGCCAGCGTCGCGACCTGGCACCTCGGCGTGCGTCCACGCGGCTGAGCCCGCGCGTCTCGCCCGACGGATTCAGGGCGTGCGCACCGACGCGGGCCCCTCGCCCGTGCGCTCCCAGGCGTCGCCCTGCCCCGTCAGCCACTGCGCCGGCACGACCACGTCGCCGACGAGGCCGAAGCGGCTCGGGTAGGCGCCCATCTTGCTGCCGGATTCGACGCTGACCGACGCCTCGCGCACGACCTCGAGCAGGCGCTGCTCGCCATCCTTGACCCAGGCGCAGCGGACCAACATCGGGTCGAACCGCGGGCCCCACATGCGGCAGGCGGGCGCGTCGCTGCGCAGCTTGTCGATCAGCAGGAACTGGCCGTTGCTGCCGAGCCGCGTCTCGCCCGAAGCGGCGATCGGGTAGGCGCCGGTCGCCGTCTGGTTCGAGGTGAAGAGCTTGCCCTGGTGGACGAAGGTGGCCCAGGCGAAGCGGGTCTTGCTGTCGAGCAGGACCTCGGCGCGGAAGGGGCCGCGCACGTCGAGCTTGCCGAGCTGCGTCGTGGTCTTGGCGCCCGGCGTGGTGCGCGTCTCGTCGTAGCGGACGCTGCCGTCCTTGGCCACGGTCAGGACCTTGGTCGCCCAGCTGTCCTTGCGCTGCCAGACGCCGACCAGGGCGGCGCCGACGCGGGCGGTGACCTCGGCCGACGCAGGCCCCGCGGACTTGCTGTGGCTGTGCCAGGGCACGAACTCCGACGCGAGCATCGGCAGGAAGACGCGGTCCGCGAAGCCCTTGCGCCCCTCGTGGACACCGCAGCGGCCGATCGCGGCGACCACGTGGTCGGCCGTCTCGAGGCATCCCAGCGCCTCGGCGGGCAGCGTCGTGCAGACCTCGCTCCAACGCTGGACGCCGCGATCGAAGGCGACGCCAACGGCCTCGGGATCGGGCACCCCCAGCGTGGTCGCGGCGCTGACGGTGTCAAAGCGCAGCATCTTGGCCAGGGACGCGCAGCGGTTCTCGACCGTCCAATCCGGATGCGCGATGCGCGGGAAGCCTGGGGCGGCGGCTGGCCGGGCGGCGGCGGCCACGGGCTTGGCAGCGGCGGCGGACGCGGCCGGCGGCGTCGCCAGCGCAGTCGACGCCATCGGGACGGAGAGCGCCGCGGCGCGCGCAATGAACCGCAACACCAGGCCACGCAGGCGCGGGCGATCGAGTCGAGTGGACATGAGGGCTCCTCTGCGGCCAGGACGGCCAGGACCAAGGATGCCGAGCAGCCGCAGCGATCGCACCTGTCTTGGATCTGATCCGGGCCGTACCGCTGCGTCAGCGCGTCAGCGCGTCGGCGCGGGCGCGGGCGGCGTCGCCCGCCCGCTCGGGGCTACATCGACCACGCCGTTGAGGCCATAGGCGGCGCGCTCGGCGTCGCTCAGGCTGCGGCCGCGCCGCAGCTCGGCCAGCGCCAGCACGTTGCCGGGCCGCAGCGGCGCGACGAACGCGCCGGTGCCGCGGACCACGAGCGCGACGTCGCCCGAGCCGCTGGCCTGGGAGAAGGACGTCGCCTGGCCGGCAGGCACGCCGAGGTTGGTCAGCGGACTGCCGTCGAGCCCGGTGACGACGAGCCGGCCGGCTGCCGTGAACGCGACCAGGACGCCCCCGACGAGGTCGAACTGCAGCGACGCGACCGCGCCGGCGCCGAGCTCGCGGCGCCAACGCAAGGTGCCGTCGGGGGCCCACGCCGCGAGGTGCCCGTCGCGCCCGGCCGAAGCGAGGATCGCGGCCGAGGCGGTCCAGGCAAGGCCGGTGACGCTGTCGCCGTGGGCGTTCCAAACCGTCGCGGCGGCACCGAGGCCGACCTGGACCTTGCCGCCGGCAAAACCGATGGCGACGCGGCCGTCGCCACACGATGCCGCCGTGGGGACCTCACCCTCGACGACCTGCGACGCCAGGATCGCCCCGTCCGCGGCGATCTGCTCGACCCGGCCGTCGGCGAACGCGCGGACCACACCGGCGCTGCATGCGGCGGCGACGGCGAGCGTGGCGCCAGGGATCCCGGCGACGTGTGCCTTCAGCGCGCCGTTCGCATCGATCCGCGCCAGCTCGCCGCTGGCCGCGACCGCCCACGCCCCGCCTTCGATCGGCAACAACGCCGCGATCGCGCCACCGAGCGAGCTTCTGCCGCGTTGGCTGCCGTCGGCGGCGAAGGCGCGGATGCCGCCGTTGGCGTCGCCGAGCAGCGCGTGATCGCCGTCCAGCAGCAGCCCCGCCACGACGGTCTGCTCCTCGCCGCCCACGGGGCGCGTCGCGGCCGGGCCGATGTGGCCCTGGTCGAGCGAGGCCCAGCGCGCCGGGCCCGGCTGGCACGCCTCGAAGAGGTCGCCCTCGCCCCAGGCCAGCAGCGAGCGGCCGTCCGGCGCCAGGCTGACGCGACCGACCTCGCAAGGCGGCCCGAGGATCCGCGCGATCTCCGAGGGATGCGTCGCCCAGACGCGGGCGGTGCCGTCTTCGGACGCCGTGAGGATGCGCTCGTCGTCGCGGCTCCAGGCGCCGTCGAAGAGCGGCTGCTCGTGGCCGGCCAGCCGCGCGATGAGCTTGCCGTCGACGGCCCAGACCGCAGCGCTGCCGTCGAGCGAAACCGAGAGCAGCCGTGCGTCGGCGTGGGCAAAACGCAGCGACGAGATGCCGTAGTCGTGGCCGTCGATCCGGGTCAGGAAGGTGCCGTCGCTGTGCCAGAGCCGGATGCTCTCGTCGTTGCTGCCGGTCGCGACGTACTCGCCCGTGGCGTCGACCGCGACAGCCGTCACCCAACCATCGTGGCCGCCGATCTGCTTGGTGAAGACGCCGTCACGGTAGATGCTGCCGCTGCCGTCCAGGCTGGCGGCGGCGACGATGTGGCCGTCGCGATCCCCGGCGAGCGCGACCACGGCGTCGCGGTGCATCCCGATCTTGCGCCGCGTCGCGTCGCCAAAGGCGCCGAGCCGGATGACGCCGTCGGCCCCGGCGCTGACGAGCTGGTCACCTCCGGGCAGCCAGTGCAGCGCGAGCGTGCCGCCCGCATGGCCGGCGATCTCGCGCACCACGCGCATCGGCGCGTCCGCGGCCTCGCTGCCGACGAGCGCGACGAGGGTGCCGGCGTCGTCACTGAGGCCGATCGCGACGCGGGTGTCGCTGCCGACCGCGAGCGCGGCCAGGCGCCGCTCGGCGGCGAACGCGCGGTGGACCTGCGCGCCCTCCAGGCGCCAGACGCCGCCGTTGGTGTCACCGAGCCAGACACGCTGGGCAGGATCGACGGCGATCGCGGGGACCGCAGCGCCGATGGCGAATTTGGGCATCAGCGGCGGCTTGCCAGCGCCGTCGTCGCGCAGGTGGCGCACGACACCCTCGCTCGTGACGGTCACCAGCGTGCCGTCGTCGAGCCAGCGGGCCAACGAGACGCCATGCTCGTGGCGCAGGACGTGGCGCTCGGACGACGCCTGCAGCGCCCGGTGCAAGGCGTCGAGCGCCGGCCCGGACGGCCGCAACATCGCGGCCTCGCGCGCCAGCAGCAGCGCCGACATCGGCTCGGTCGCGAGGCGGCTGTCGGCCCAGGCGGCCAGCACGCGGGCGAAGCCGTCGCGACGCGCGTCGATGGCCCGTTGCGTCTCGAGCTTGGCGTGCGCTTCGGCCTGCTGCGCGGCGGAGGCGCTCTTCTGCGCCACGGCCTCGGCGGCGCGGGCGTCCTCGGCGGCCTCGCGCAGCGCGAGCATGCCGAGCCAGCTGCCGACGGTGATCACGAGCGCGGCAGCGACGCCCACGCCGACCAGGAGCCGACGGATCCGGCCCGCCTTGCGCTCGGCCGCAGCGCTGGCGTCGAGGAAGGCGCGCTCCTGCGGGTGCAACCCCAGCTGCGCCGGATCGTAGGCCAGCGCACGGGCGAGCGGCTCGCCGCCCCACAGCATCTCGCGCAGCTGGCCCGCCTCTTGCCAATGGCGCGTGGCCTCGGCGATGCGTTCGCGCAGCAGGCGGCGATCGGCGTCGTCGCCGAGCCAGTGGTGCAGGCGCTCCCAGCGGACGATCAGCGACTCGTGGGCCAGCTGGACCTGCTGCTCGCCCTCGGCGCGGATGACGGCGAGCAGACGTCCGGCCACCAGTCGGTCGACGACGCGCAGGCAGCCCTGGGCGTCGCCAGCGCGGGCGGCGAGCTCGCTGGGCGCCATGGCGCGCCGCGTCCCGGCCGGCGTGACGAGGCCACAGAGCACCACACGGGCGAACTGCACGTCGCGATCGTCCATGCCGGCCAGCACCGACTCGGCGTGGGTCGCGAGCACGCCCGAGAGGCCGCCCATGGCCTCGAGCGCAGCGCGCGTGAGCAGGTGGCGCTCGGTGTCGCGGGCCTCCCACAGTCGGCTGGCGGCGAATTGCAGCAGCGGCAGCGGCGCCGTCTCGCTGCGCAGCTCGTCGACCATCGACTCGGCGAGCCCCGGCTCGAAGGCATACCCGAGCTCGGCAGCCGGGCCGACCAGCGAGCGCTGCAGCGCCGCAGCGTCCGGGGGCCCGAGCGCGAGCAGGTTGGCGACGATGGCGTCGCGCAGGCCGGGGGTCTCGGCCAGCGCCGAGAGGAAGTCGTCGCGCATCGTGACGACGACCCGCACCGGCACGGCGGGATCGTCGGCCGCCGAGAGCAACGCGGCGGCGAACGCGGCGCGCTCCTCGGCGGGTTGGTCGAGCGTAAAGAGCTCTTCGAGTTGGTCGACGAGCAGCATCACACGGATCTGCGTCTCGGTGGCCAGATGGCGCAGCACCTCGCCGACAAAGCCGGGGCGTGCGGCCAGATCGACCTGCTCGCCACCGAGCGCCGCATACGAAGCCGGCGCCAGGGCTTGCAGCCGTTGGCGTAGGGTCGCCAGCGGCGTGCGCCCGGGCACCATCGAGGTGCTCTGCCAGACCGCGTCCTGCTGCCGCAGCCGCCCGAGCAGGCCGGCGCGTGCCAGCGACGACTTGCCCGCGCCGCTCGGCCCGACGATGGCCACCAAGGCCCTGCCCGCCGCCATGTTCGCCAGCTGCGCCGACTCGCGGTCGCGGCCGAAGAACCAGCCCGAGTCAGCCTCGCCAAACGCCTCGAGGAAGCGGTAGGGCTCGCCGCCCTGGCCTTTGCGCGTCGCGCCCTCGATCGCCAGCAGCGCCTCGAGCAGCTCGCGGGCGCTGGCGTAGCGGGCCGCCGGCTCGCGCTGCAGGCAGCGGTCGACGATGGCGTCGAGCCCCTTGGCCAGGCCCGGCACCTGCTGCGACGGCAGCGGCGTGCGGCTGTCGGTCAGGATCATCAGCGGCTTGGCGAAGGGCAACGCGCCGACCAGCAGCTGGTAGATCATCACGCCGCACGCCCAGATGTCGGTGCGCTCATCCTGGGGCTGGCCGCGCCATTGCTCCGGCGCCATGTACGCCGGGCTGCCCGAGATGGTGCCGCTGGCCTCGACCGTGTTCAGGTTGGACATCGTCGAATGCCGCACGCGCTTGGACTCGACCCGGCTGGCGTCGAAGGTCGCGAGGCCAAAGTCGACCACCTTGACCTGGCCATCCTCGGTCAAGAAGACGTTCTGCGGCTTGAGATCGCGGTGGATCAGGCCCTGGCCGTGGGCGTGGATCAGGCCGCGGCAGATCTCCGCCATCCAGCGGATCGCCTCGGTCACCGACGGCCTGCCCTTGGCGATGCGATCGTTGAGGGCGTCGCCATCGAGCAGCTCGAGCACCAGGTAGGGCTGACCCCGCCATTGGCCGACCTGGTGGATCGTCACCACGTTGGGGTGGTTGAGCCGCGCCGTCGCCCGCGCCTCGCTGAGGAAGAGCTGCGTCAGCCGCGCGCGCGCCTTGGCGTCCTGGCCGCCGAGGCGCATCACCTTGATCGCGACGCGTCGGCCCAAGCGCAGGTCGCGGGCGAGGTAGACCGTGCCCATGCCGCCGACGCCGATCGTGCGGATGATCTCGAAGTCCTCGCCGATGCGGTCGCCGGCGACCGCGTCCGCGTCATCGAACGGGCCCGAGGCCTCGCCGTCGATCGAGCCGTCGTTTGGCGACAGGCTGCTGATGGCCGCGGCCACCGCGTCGGTGGCGGTCGAGGCGTCCGGTTCCGAGACGAAGGTCTCGGCGTCCGCGACGTTCGGGGCCGACGCGTCGGCGACCATCGTCTCGCTGCTGACGACATCGTCGAGGTTCATGTCGAGGCGGAGGTCGACAGGGGCGGGCGTCGCAGCCGGCGCGGTGCCGTCGTCGGCCACCATCGTCTCGTCGCTCAGGCCAAGCGCGTCCACCGCAGCCAGGCGCGCCCGCAATTGCGCATCGATCGCGGTGTCACCGTCGTCCCCGGCGGGTGCCGCCGGCCCGAGATCGGTGAACGTCTCGTCGCTCAAGATGTCCTCGGAGTCCTGCTCCACCGCCATCCCTTGCCTCGCTCGAGCCGAGACCACCGACACGATGTCAGCAACCGCATGGCCACAGGGTCCGTGCCGGCGTCCACGCTGTCAAATCGCAACCGCGATCGGTCGCTTGGCGTCGCCACGGTCGAGGCGGCAGGGGCTCGCGCCGGGCGCGGCCTGGTTCAACGCGAGGGCGAAGCCGGCCGGGTGCCTGACCCACGCCGCGCCGAGACGACACGATCGAGGACCTCGGCCAGGGTCGCGGTGGCCTCGCGGCTGGTGGCGCCGATCGGCGTCCGCGGCGCCGTCCTGCCGCGGCCGGCCTGCATCTGCGCCACGATGTCGTCTGCGATGCCCGTGACGTCGGCGTACGGGAAGGTGCGCCCCGCGCCGCTGCGCGCGAGCAGGCCGGCCAACTCGGCGCTCTCGCTGATGGCCAGCACCGGGCGATCGGCCACGAGGTAGTCGAAGAGCTTGGCCGCGAGGCGCTGCCGTCCGTGCGGTTGCACCAGGAGCACCAGCAAGTCGGCGGCGGCCATCACCGCGCCGATCTCGCGGTACGGCACGTGCGGGTGCAGGTGCAGGTAGCCCGCGACGCCCATGCCCTGCGCCATGCGCCACCCCTCCTCGGGGAAGGCGCCGGTGACGACGAGCTGCAGCGCCTCGGGCCCGACGCCGCGGCTGGCCAGCTCGGCGAGCACGCGCACCAACACGTCCGCCTTGATGAACCGGCCGAAGTTGCCGAGGAACAGCATGGTGAAGCGATCGAACGCGGCGTGGCGGCCGTCCGCGACCAGCTCGGCGTCGCCGTGGTTGCGGATGCACAGGAACTTCGCGGCGGGCTGCTCGGGGTAGGCGCGGCGGTAGTCGTCCAGGGTCGCTTCGGTGTTGAGGATCACGGCGTCCGCCCGGCGCACGACGCTGCGCTCGAGCTGGTCGACGACGTTGCGCGCCAGCAGCGGCCGCATCGGCCGGCGCAGCTCGCAGTGGGCCCAGGGATCGCGCAGATCCACGACCAGCGGCAGCCCGGTCCGGTCGGCGAGCCGCGCGCCGACCAGCGTCGCGGCGAAGGGGTCGGCGTTGACCAGGATCGCGTCGCAGGGGTGCCGATCGAGCACGCGCTGGGCCGCGGCGAGCGCGTAGGGGATGCGTGGGCCGTGTTCGCCGAGCGGGATGAGCTCCGGGTTGTCCAGCCACGCCGGCAGCGCCAGCCGGCCGCGTTTGGGCGCGCTGCGCTCGCTGCGGACCCGGCCCGGATCCCGCGGGCCACCGACCTGCACGGCCTCGTCGCTGGTGGCGCGGCGCCGACGCTCGAGCCAGCGTTGCTCTTCGGCCCTGGCGCGACGGCTCCAGTCGCGGATGACGATGGTCGAGTCGGGCACCGCGTCGGCCAACGCGTCGTCGATCGGCTCACCGGCCCAGAGATCGGCGAGCACGACGGGGGCCCAGCCAAACGTCGGCAGGTGGCGGACGAACTTCAGCGGCCGCAGCGCGCCGACACGGGTTTGGGGCGGAAAGTACGGGCTCAGGTAGAGCAGGCGTCGCATCGGGGGCTCCTCTGCGCTCACCTTGCCGCATCCGCGCGGCCGGCGTCGAGCGCGCAGAGATCGTCGATCCACGGATCGACCAGGCGGCCGACCAGGGTGTCGGCCCGATGCGCGGCCAACCAACGTCCGTCGAGGCTCTGGCCGGTGCGGCGGCGCAGCACCGAATCGTAGAGGTGGACCGCGAACGTGCGCGGCAGGTGCGCCGCGAGATCGAAGTCCGGCGCGAGCGCGCGCGACCGGAACAGGTGCCAGCTCATCTCTGGCCCGTAGGGGTAGAAGGCGTCGGGCGGCAACATCGTCATCGTCGGGGCGTCTCGGTTGGCCGTGACCGACTCGAGCAGCTTGGTCCCGAGCCGATAGCGCTGGCGGGCGATGGCGTCCGGCAGCGCCGCGGCCGCGAGCAGGACCTTGGCGATGGTGGCGTTGCCCGGGCCAGCCCCGAGCACGGCGTTGTTGACCGAGCGATGGAACCACGGCTCGACGGCGGGGAACACGCGCTCGCCGGCGTCGCCCCGGGCGCACAGCTCGCGAACCGCCATCAGGACGCCCGTGCGCATCCACGGCAGCGGCGAGCGACTGTCGAGCGTCCGCACGGGCAGCGCGACATGCTCCAGGCCCGCAAAACCGGGCAACTCGAGCAGCGGACGCAGCGAGCGCAGCGGCGGCGCGTCCGTATCGAGGTAGATGCCGCCTTCGCGCTCGAGCAGCACGAGCCGGACCAGGTTGGCGCGCGCCGCGGGCTGCTGCAGATCAGCGACGAGCGTCAGCAGGCGCTCGACGTCCAGGCCCTCGATGGCCAGCTCGCGCAGCATCGCCGCGAGGTCCAGCGGCCGCACCTCGACGCCACGGCGGGCGAGGTCGAGCACGAGCGGATCCTGCAGCAGCGCCGGCGTCTCGGTGTGCAGCACGACGCGATCGAGCTCGGCGCGCGCCAGCGTCGCGACGGCGGTCAACCACGCGACGGGGGCGAGCTTCGGCCCGGTCCAGACGAGATGTGCCGTCGACGGCAGCAAGCGCATCAGCTCGCGGTGCCGACCCGACTGCGGCGCGTGGTCGTCGACGCACGGCGGGCGCGCACGGGCGGCTTCGGCGCCGCCGCGCCCGGCTCGGCGGAGTCCTCGGCGCCAACCGCCACGCTGCCCGCCTCGACTGCGTCGCCCGCGCGCGTCGGCTTCGGCGGCTCGGGCGTGCGCCCGCCTTTGTGGGCGTAGGACTCGTCGGCCGGGTTGACCGGAGCGGCGTCGATCGGCACGTCGGTGCGCGGCTTGTACGAAGTGGGCACGGCGCCGGTGGCCACGAGCGCGGTGTGCAGCGTCAGCCAGGGCATCACGTGATGGCGCGCCATGTGGACCTGCGTGCTGAGCTTGCTGCCCTGCAGCGGCGCCGGCGGATGCGCCGCGATGTGCTCACGCGCGACGGCGTAGGCGTTCTCGTAGGCCGCGTAGACGACCTCGGGCGCCGACGTCGCGCGCTGGCGACGCGCAGCCTCGAGGCCAAAGGCGCTGCGCATCGCGTCGTCGGCCAGCAGGCGCAGGATCGCGGCGCCGAAGGCCTCGGCCTCGCCCTTGCCTGCTTCGACCAGCAGGCCGTTCTGCTCGTGCTTGACCTGGTGGGCGACGCCCATGCCGTCGTCGAAGCCGACCACAGGCGTGCCCATCCACAGCGACTCGCTGACGACCTGGCCGAAGGTCTCGGTCATCGACGGGTAGACGAAGACGTCGGCGCGGGCGTACCACTCCGGCAGCTCGCGCTGCGGCTTCTCGCCGACGAACGCGCAGCGGTGGTGGATGCCGAGCGTCTTGGCCAGCGTCTTGAGCTCCTCGTGCACCGGGCCGTCGCCGATCAGGGTCAGGCTCGCGTCGGGCCGACGCGGCAGCACCTGGTGGGCGAAGACGGCGAGCAGCTTCTCGAGCGACTTCTCGGCCGCGTGGCGGCAGGCGACGAGCAGGCGGCTGCCGACGGCGAAGTCCGAGCGGAACGGATCGGGGCCCAGCTCGCGGTTGAAGTTGCGCACGTCGATCGGCCGCTGGATGACGTGGATCGGCACGTCGAGGCCGATGCGGCGCCAGTAGTCCACCAGGCCCTGGCATTGCACGATCAGGCCGTCGCCGGAGTTGAACGCGGCGCCGAAGACGCTCTCGACGCCCGTCGTGGCGGCACGCCAGAACCCCTGCAACGGCGGGAAGTTCAGCAGCTCCTCGTTGATCGCGTGGTGGACGAATCCGGGCAGGTAGATGGTGTTGGTCTGGACCACCGGGATGCCGTGCAGCTTGCGCACCATGGCGGCCCAATGCATCGCGAGCGAGTTGGTGTGGGCGTGCACCACGTCGAAGCCGGGGTGGCGCGTCCAGGTCTCGGACGGCGACGGAAAGCCGATGCGAACCGAGGTGTATTGGCGGAAGGGCAGCGAATCGAACAGGATCGATCCCTCCGGCGCCTGGCGCTGGTTCTTGCCCGGCCGGGGACCGACCAGCGTGACCTTGTGGCCACGCTGCTCCATGTTGCGCTTGTAGGTCTGCGTCGCGAGCGCCGGCCCGTTGGCGAACTCGACCGCGACATAGTCCGTCAGCATTCCGATGTGCATCGTCGTTCTCCTGTGATGGGGTCCGCGCCCCACGCGGGGCCCGATGTAGCAGAAGACGTGCCAGCGGAGCCCATCTGCCCCCAGGATTCAGCGGTTTTTGCGGTTCTGGACCAAAAAAGCCCATCGCCGTCGTGGAGGCCGATCGCGCGACGTGTCGGCAACCCAGCAAGATCGATCGGCAAGCGGCGGAGCAGCGCGATCCCGCGGCGCCGCGACACAGACGCCGTCAGGTCGTCGTCGTGATCACGGCGCCGCCGTGTCACGTCGGGCTTGGAGCACCGTTGCTCCACCTGCGCGAAACGTGGAGTATGGACGCTCCGCGCCGGCCATGCCCGTCGGCCGGGTGGAGGCGCGATGGTCCCACAGGATGACCCGACGCGAGCGGCCGCACGGCGAACGCCTGCGACGCGCCGGGCAGCCGGGCATCGGCCGCAACGGCCACGCTGGGCCGCGCTGGTCGCCCTGCTCGCCGCGCTCGCCGCGCTCGGCTGCGGCAACGCCAAGACCGCGTCGACCGGCCAGCCCACCCCGACGCCGGACACGACGGCACCGGCGGACGATACACTCGCTGTGGCCGAGGACACGTCCGCCGGCGACGACGACACCGCACCGTCGGGCGCCGAGGACGCCACGGCCGCCGCGGACACGAGCGCACCGACGGGGCCCTGCCCTGCCTACGTCGCGCCGGTGCAGGTCGGCGCGTTGGACGACGACCGCCTGGACGAGCTCTCGGGCCTGGTGGCCAGCCGCAACCATGACGACGTGCTCTGGAGCCACAACGACAGCGGCGAGAAGCACGCCCGCCTCTTCGCCCTCGACGGCACGGGCGCGCTGCGATTGGTCCTGCGCCTGGGCAGCCTCAAGCCGGTCGACACCGAGGACGTCGCGATCGGCCCCTGCGCCGGGGCCCAGGGCGCGACGCCAGCGGGCTGCCTGCTGCTCGGCGACGTGGGCGACAACAACCACGAGCGCGCCGAGGCCCAGGCCTACCGCGTGGCCGAGCCCGCGAGCATCCCCGCGCCCGGCAGCGGCGCCGAGCTGCACCTCGACGACGCCGCCGTCGACATCCTGCGCTGGACCTACCCGGCGCGGCCCGAGCTCAAGCGCAAGGCCAGGGCCGAGGCCGAGCACCCCGACATCGAGGCCATGGTCGTGCTGGCCGACGGCCGCATCGTGCTGCTCGACAAGCGCGACGACGGGGTGACCAACCTGTTTCGTGTGCAGCCGTCGACGACGCCGACCGTCGCAGAGGCGATCGGCACGCTCGGCCTGGCCGACGGGGCCCTTGTCAGCGGCCCGTCTTTGCGCGTCACGGCGGCTGACCTCAGCGACGACGGCACGCAGCTGCTGGTGCGCTGCTACTTCCGCGCCTACCAGGTCGATGTGGCGGGCCTGCTGACCGGCGACGCGGCTAGCGCCATCGAGGCGCTGCCGAACCGGCCCAAACACAAGCTGGTGACCGGCTTCGACGTCCAGGGCGAGGCGATGGCGTGGGCCCGCCAGGGCGGCTACTGGCATGCGTCGGAGGGAGCCTCAGCGCCGGTGTTTTTCGTGGGCTGCGCCCCGGCGAACTGACGCCCGGCTGCCCACTCCCTGCCCGCTGGCAGCCGACGCTCAGGCGTCGAGGTTGGCGGCGGCAGCGCGCTCGGCGGCGACGCGCTCGGCGGCTTCCTTGACCTTCTTCAGCTCACACTGCTGCTGCTGGCCCGACGAGCACAAGCAAGCGCTGCCCGCGACGCCACCGCACGAGCCCTTGAGCTCCTTGCCGCGGGCCAGGCCGAGCGCCATGCCCGCAAACGCGAGCCCGAAGGCGCCAATCGCCACGACCATCATCATCCACATCTCGGCCTCCCAGCCTGCATGTCGGCCTTGGCGGAGCCGGCTCCGCGCCGCTACTGCCCGGCCGCCGCCGCAGACTCGCTGCGCTGTTTCCACTGCTCCCAAGCGGGAGAGGGCCGCGGATCCATGGTGCCATCCTCGCGCCGCACCACCAACAGCGCGGCGAGGCCGAGCTCGGTGGCCTTGGCCAGGCCCGCTTCGGGACCGAGCACGTTCAGGGCTGTCGCCCAGGCGTCGGCGTGGGCGCAATCGGCCGCCAACACGCTGACCGAAGCCAATGCGTGCGTGATCGGGCGCGCGGTGCGCGGATCGATCGTGTGGCTGACGCGCTTGCCGTCGACGACGCGGAAATTGCGGTAGTCGCCGGACGTGGCGAGCGCCACATCGACCATCGGCACCGCCTGCAGGATGGCGCCTGCGGCTGCGTCGGGCTGCTCGACGCCGAGCATCCAGGCTCGCTTGCCGGGCGCCAGGCCGCGCACGACGACCTCGCCGCCGACCTCGACCAGGAACCGGCCCTGGCGCGCGCGCAGCAACGCCGCGGCGGCGCGATCGACGCCGTAGCCCTTGGCCACGGCAGAGAGATCGACCCGCGTGCGCGCGTCGTTGCGCGAGAAGGCGCCCGCCCCCTCGCCCACGCCCTTCTGCCAGGCAAAGGACTCGGGCCCGACGGCGGCCGCGAGCTGCTCGAGCTCGGCGTCGGTCGGCGGCGCAGCGGCGCCGCGCCTGGCCCCGAAGCCCCAGGCGTCGACCAAGGGCCCGACGCTGACGTCGAACGCGCCATCACTCGCCTCGCCGACCTCGACCGCGACGTCGAGCACGGCGCCCAACTCCGCGGACACCGGGCGCTGCACGCCGACAGGGGCCTCGTTGAGCTGGCTCAGCTCGGACGTCGGCTTGTAGGTGGACATCGCGGCGTCGACGCCATCGAGGGCGGCCTGCACCGCCATCGCGAGCCGGCTAGCGACCTGTGCGTCGGTCACGCCGACGATCTTGGCGTTCCAGCGCGTGCCCATCACCGCGCCGCCGAGCACAGCCAGCGGCTCACCGTCCGCGTCGCTCAACTCGGCGGTCACGCCGTCGGCCAGGCCGGGATCGGGCCGCCCCTTGCGTCCCGCATGCGCACGGTCGCCTTCGTCGGCGGCGGAAGCCTGGGCCGTCGGCGCATCGCCGCCGCTGGCGGCAGGCGGCGGACGTCGCACCCAGAGGAAGACGAACAGGCCGATGACGAAGAGCACGGGCAGCGGTCGCAGCCGCGCCCACGGCGGCTTGCTGCCGGGTCCGCCGTCGCCCGGCGGATCGTCGGCCGCGCTCACGGGCCTAGCCGCCGAAGTCGTCGAGGCGGATGTTGTCGCGCTCGACGCCGAGGTCTTCGAGCATCTTGATGACGGCCGCGTTCATCATCGGCGGGCCGCACATGTAGTACTCGCAGTCCTCGGGAGCCGGGTGGTTCTTGAGGTAGTTCTGCAGCAGGACGTTGTGGATGAAGCCCTTGTAGCCGAACTCCGCGCCCAGCGGCTTGCGCGACTCGGCCTGCGGGTTGTCCCAATCGTCCTCGGGCTGCGGATCGCTCAGCGCGATATGCCACTTGAAGTTGGGGTTCTCGGATTGGATGGCGTCGAAGTCCTCGACGTAGAACGCCTCGCGGAACGAGCGCGCGCCGTACCAGAACGTGACCTTGCGATCGGTGTGGATGCGGCGGAACTGATCGAAGATATGCGAGCGCATCGGCGCCATGCCCGCGCCGCCGCCGACGAAGACCATCTCGGTCTTGTTCTCGGTGGCGAAGAACTCGCCGAACGGGCCGGAGATCGTGACCTCGTCACCCGGCTTCAGGCCGAAGATGTACGAGCTCATGATGCCGGGCGGCGTGCCCTCGGGGGCGCGTGGCGGCGGCGAGGCAATGCGGACGTTGAGCATGATGATGCCGCGCTCGTCCGGGTAGTTGGCCATCGAGTAGGCGCGCATGACCGTCTCGTCGACCTTGCTGACGTAGCGCCAGAGGTTGAAGTGGTCCCAATCGCCGCGGTACTCTGGAGCCACCTCGAAGTCCTTGTAGTGGACCGTGTGCGGCGGGCACTCGATCTGGATGTAGCCGCCAGCGCGGAACGGCACGCTCTCGCCCTCGGGCAGCTCGAGCACGAGCTCCTTGATGAAGGTTGCGACGTTGTTGTTGCTGCGAACCTTGCACGTCCACTTCTTGACGCTGAAGATCTCGGCCTCGACCTCGATCTTCATGTCCTGCTTGACCTTGACCTGGCAGGCCAGACGACAGCCATCGCGGGCCTCGCCGCGGCTGATGTGGCCCTCTTCGGTCGGCAACAGCGAACCGCCACCTTCGTGCACGTGCACCTTGCACACGCCGCAGCTGCCTTTGCCGCCGCAGGCCGACGGGATGAAGATCTTGGCGTTCGACAGGGTGTTCAGCAGCGTCGCGCCGGCCGGCACGCGCAGCGCCTTGTCCGGATCGTCGTTGATGGTGATGGTCACCTCGCCGCTCGAGACCAGCTTGCTCTTCGCGAACGCGAGCACCGCGACGAGCGAGAGGATGACCACCGTGAACATGACGACGCCGAGTGCAACGACTGTCATGAATGCCTCCGTGAGAGTGCCGAGGGGCGCGCCGAGCGGGCGACCGACCTCAGAGCTGGATGCCCGAGAAGACCATGAACCCGATGGCCATGAGCCCCGTGATCATGAAGCTGAGGCCAAGGCCGCGAAGGCCCTTGGGGACGTGGCTGTACTTGAGCTTCTCGCGCAGCGCAGCGAGCGCGACGATGGCGAGCGCCCAGCCCAGGCCCGAGCCGACGCCGAAGACGACGCTCTCGCCGAAGCCGTAGTCGCGCTCGGCCATGAACAGGCTGGCGCCGAGGATCGCGCAGTTCACGGCGATCAGCGGCAGGAACACGCCGAGCGCGCCATAGAGCGCGGGAGCGTACTTGTCGAGCGCCATCTCGACGATCTGGACCATGGCGGCGATGGTGCCGATGTAGGTCAAGAACGCGAGGAACGACAGGTCCAGGCCGGGCATCAGCGCGTCGGGCTTGAGCACGTGCTGGAACAGCAGGTTGTTCACCGGGGTCGTCACGGCGAGGACGAAGATGACCGCGGCTCCGAGGCCCATCGCGGTGTCGACCTTCTTCGACACGGCGAGGAACGAACACATGCCGAGGAAGTACGACAGCGCCATGTTCTCGACGAACGTGGCCTTGAGGAAGAGGCTGAGGTAGTGCTCCATCTGCGACTCCTGGAAACCCGAATGCGTGGACCGCGGCCCCGACGCTGCCCGGCGGCGGCGTCGCTCGGCGCGGTTACTCGGCCTCGACCTGCTCCGGCTTGATCGTGCGGAGCACCCAGATGAACGTGGCGATGAGGAAGAAGGCGCCAGGCGCCAGCACCATCAAGCCGTTGGGCGTGTACCAGCCGCCCTCGGTCACCGGCAGCAGCACGGACATGCCGGCGAACTTGCCCGAGCCGAACAGCTCGCGGACGATCGCCACCAGCACCAACACGACACCGTAGCCGAGGCCGTTGCCGATGCCGTCGAGGAACGACTTCATCGGCGGGTTCTGCATGGCGAAGGCCTCGGCGCGGCCCATCACGATGCAGTTCGTGATGATCAGGCCGACGAAGACCGACAGCTGCTTGCTGATGCCGTAGAGGTACGCCTTGAGGATCTGGTCCGTGACGATCACGAGGCTCGCGATCACCGTCAGCTGGACGATGATGCGGATGCTCGGCGGGATCTTGTTGCGGATCAGGCTGACGGCGAGGTTCGAGAAGGCCGTCACCGCCGTCACCGCGAGGGTCATGACGATGGCGGTCTCGAGCTTGGTCGTGACGGCGAGCGCCGAGCAGATGCCGAGGACCTGCAGGGCGATCGGGTTGTTGTTGAACAAGGGATCGAGAACGATCTCACGAGTCTTGCTCGACATGGCTACGCTCCCTGGCCGGCAGCCTTGCCGCCGCCGTTGCCCTGCAACGTCTGAAGGTAGGGGCCGAAACCGTCCTCACCGACCCAGAACTGCAGCAGGTAGGTGACGCCGTTGCTGGTCAGGGTCGCGCCGGACAGGCCGTCGACCTTGTTCGGGGCCTCCTCCTTGCTGCCGGCGGCGCCCTTGGTGACAGAGATCGCGACGCCGCCCTTGGCGTTGTGGATCTTGCGACCCGGCCAGAGCGACTTCCAGCGCGGGTTGTCGATCTCGCCACCGAGGCCCGGCGTCTCGCCGTGCTGGTAGAAGGTGAGGCCGGCGATGGTGTCGCCGTCGCTCTCGACCGCGAGGTAGCCGTAGAGCGTCGACCACAGGCCCTTGCCCTCGACCGGCAGCACCAGGCGCTCGATGGCGCCGGACTCCGAGACGACCTGGTAGACCAGGCCATGCTTCGGCAGGCGCTGCACCTTGGCCTTGTTGCCTGCGGGAGCGTCGAAGCTCACGGCCGGATCCTTGGCGGCCTTGCCCTGGTCGAACGTCGCGGCGTCGATGCCCTCGGCGACCTTGCCGGTCTTGAGCTCGACCACGAGCGGCTTGATCCGCTTGGCGAAGAGCTCCTTGACCTTCTCGGGGGTGGCGCCGTCCTCGTCGATCAAGCCGACGACGGCGAGCACCTTGGTCTGGCGGTCCAGCACGGCGTTCTCGTCCTGCTTCTCCTTGAGGGAGACAGCGGAACCGGCGACGACGATGCCGCAGACGACGCAGATGATCGCAGCGAATCCGAAGATGTAGCCGTTGCTATACTGCATGGCGGGCGAGCCTCCGCTTGATGTTGGCCTGCACGAACCAGTGGTCGATGAAGGGCGCGAACATGTTCATGAACAGGATCGCGAGCATCATGCCCTCGGGGTACGCGGGGTTGATGACCCGGACCAGCACGACGAGCACGCCGATCGCGAAGCCGTAGATGAGCTTGCCGACGTCGGTGAAGGGCGAGGTCACCGGCTCGGTCGCCATGAAGACCGTACCGAAGGCCCAGCCGCCGAGCACCATGTGGTACCAGAACGGCACGTTGAAGAAGGGGTTGGTCTCCGAGCCGACGGCGTTGAGCAGGCTGGCCATGGCCACCGTGCCGAGCGTGACGCCGAGCATCGTCCGCCACGAGCCGATCTGGGTGAAGATCAGGATCGCGGCGCCGATCAGCGCGGCGGCGGCGGAGGTCTCGCCCATGGAGCCCGGGATCGAGCCCCAGAAGGCGTCCCACCAGTTCAGCGCGCCCAGGCCTTCGGCGGCCATGCCGCTCTCGCTCGCCTTGGCCAGCCACGTCGCGCCCGAGAGGCCGTCGACCTTCGAGAAATCGGCGGCGATCCAGACCTTGTCGCCCGAGATCTCCGCCGGGTAGGCGAAGAACAAGAAGGCACGGGCGACCAGCGCCGGGTTCAGGATGTTGAAGCCCGTGCCGCCGAAGATCTCCTTGCCGATCAAGATGCCAAAGACCGTGCCGATGAACATCTGCCAGAGCGGCAGCGTCGGCGGCACGATCAGCGGGATCAGGAAGCCCGAGACCAGGAAGCCCTCGTTGACCTCGTGCTTGCGGATGACCGCCGTCGCGACCTCGACGATGCCGCCGGCCGCGAAGCAGACCGCCAGCAACGGCACGAAGTAGACGGCGCCGTGCACGAAGTTCGCGACCATGTTCGCCGGGTCGTAGCCCAGGCCGAGGCTGGCGTAGATCGCCTCCTGCCAGACGTCGAGCTTGGCGGCGCCCTGGGCGAACGCGGTGTGGGCCTGGAAGCCCACGTTGTGCATCGCCATCAGCACGGCGGGGATCATCGCCACGACGACGGTGATCATCATGCGCTTGAGATCGATGCCGTCGCGGACGTGGGTCGTACCCGACGTCACCTGGCCGGGCGTGTACAGGATGGTGTCCTGTGCCTCCCAGGCCGGGTAGAGCTTCTCCAGGGGCTTGCCCTTGGCGAAGAGCTTGTGCTCGACCTCGTCGAGCTTCTTGCGGAGCGCCTGCATGGCTAGCCCTCCTTTTCGATCTGCGTGAGTCGCTCGCGCAGTGCAGTGCCGTAGTCAATCTTGCCCGGGCACACAAACGTGCAGAGCGCCAGGTCATCTTCGTCGAGCTCGAGCGCGCCGAGCTTCTCGGCCTGCTCCAGATCGCCGGTGATCAGCGAGCGCAGTAGGAACGTCGGCAGGACGTCGAGCGGCATCACGCGCTCGTACATGCCAATCGGCACCATCGCGCGGCCGCCACCGTTGGTGTCCGTGTCAAAGCCGAAGCGCTTGCCGGGCATCAGGCTCGACAGGAAGATCCGCGTGCTCGAGAAGGCGTTGACGCCCGGCTTGAGCCAACCGAGGAAGTGGCGCTTGTTGCCCTCGCCGAGCACCGTGATCTGCTGGTGCCGGCGGCCGAGGAAGCCGCTGACGTCGCCGGCCGCTTTGCGACCGCCCAGCACCGAGCCCGAGATTACGCGCACGTCGCCGTCCATCGGCGCGATCTCGCCGTCGGTCAGCTCGTCGATGCTCGCGCCGATGCGCGTGCGCAGGTGGCGCGGGTTGCGCGCCGCGGGGCCACCGATGGCGACGATGCGCTCGACGTCGACCTTGCCGGTGCGGACCAGCAGGCCGATCGCGAGCACGTCCTGCGCCTCGATCGACCACTGCGTATGGCTGCGGCTGGCCGGCTGCACCAGGTGCATGTGCGTGCCGGGCAGACCCGCCGGATGCTTGCCGGCGAAGGTCTCGACCTGCACGCCCGCGACACCGGCGGCGTCGACCTTGCTGCCCGGGCCGACGCAGAGCACGACCTTGCCGTTGACCAGCTTGCCCAGCGCCTGCAGGCCGGCGGCGAAGTCGTCCTTGCGCGCGGCGACGATGGCAGAGACGTCGGGCGCGAGCGGCCGGGTGTCCATCGCCGTCACGAAGAGCGCGTCCGGACGCGTGCCGGGGATCGCGACCCGCGAGTACGGCCGCCGCAGGATCGTGGTCCACAGGCCCGACTCGAGCAACAGGGCCTCGACGGCCGCGCTGTCGAGCTGCGCCGCCGGCTTGCCGCTGTACGACGCGAACGAGACCTGCGCGCTCTCGGCCTCGCCGTTGTCGAGCTCGATGACGACGGAGAGGAAGGCGCGCTTCTCGCCGCGGTGGATCGCCTTGACCGTGCCGGTGCCGGGCGAGGTGTACAGCACGCCGGGCGTCTTGCGGTCCTCGTAGAGCGCCTGGCCGCGCAGCACATGTTCGCCCTCCGCGACGATCATGCGCGGCTTCATGCCGTGCGAGTCGGCCCCCAGCAGCGCCACATGGCGAACGTGTTGACCGTCTTCAACCGCCGACGCAGGTGCGCCGGTGATGGGCAGGTCGAGCCCTCTGCGGATGGTATGGACGCCCATGCTTTCGATCTCCGGCTGGAGTGCCAGCCCTGCGTCGTGCCTTGGGAGAGAACCTGCAAGCCGGGTGCGGGCTTGCCGACATTCGGGGCCGTCGCGGCCCCTTGGCGGGCGGTTGTATACACCCTTTCGCGGCGTCTACAAAGCCCCTGAACGGGAGAGGGATGGTCGGCGCGAGCAATGGGTGCGCCGCAGGGGGCAAAGCCAGGGGGGAGCCAGGGGGGGAGCCAGGGGGGAAGCCAGGCGGGAGCCAGGCGGGAAGCCGGCCATCCGCCTCCGCCCCGGAGGTCGAACCTCCGACGGCAGCGTGGACGCGCCGAGCGCCGGCTCAGAGGACGGGGATCTGCTTACCCTTGGCCTGCAGGGACTTGAGGATCGGCGAGATCTTGTCCTGGCCGGCCTGCATGAACACCTCGACCTGCAGGAACTTGCCCTCGACGGGCTTCGGCTCGAGGCTCAGGTCGATCGGGAACGTGGCCGGCGGGAACGGGCCGTAGTCGTTCGACCAGGGCTGCTTGTCGAGGTCCTTGAGCGACTCGCCGACGCGCCAGCGCACCTTGACGAAGCCCTTGGCAGGCACGACCACATCCGCGGTGATCAGCTCCCAGACCGTCTTGGACTTCGCCTCTGCGACCGTGCCGGAGTAGCTGCTGAAGCCGAAGACGTGGGTGTAGTGGCCCTTGGGCGCGGTGTAGTTGTGCAGCGTGTAGCCCGTCATGTCCGAGTAGGTGTACGGACCTGAGCCGACCGGGTACTCACCGACGACCTGGGCGGCCTTCGGATCGACCTTCGAGGCGGTGGCCTTGCTCTGGTTGACCGCCCAGACGTAGCCGTCGAAGTCCACCGCGATGCCGACGGGGAAGCGACCGGAGCCGAGCGAGATCTGCGCCTCCTTGGTCAAGGTCACGATGTTGATCTTGGCGATGGCCGACGAGCTGTCCATGGCGATGTAGGCGTAGCCGTCTGCGCTGGTCGCGACGCCACGGCCGCCGCTGCCTCCGAGGGAGATGACCGACCACTGCTGGGTCAACGCGTCGAAGCGCGAGGTGTTGCCGCCGGAGGCGACCCAGAGGTTGCCGATGGCGTCGACGTTGATGCCGTACGCACCCGCCGGGTAGGTGAACTGCTGCGTGGTGTGTGGGACCACGGCCGGATCCATGCGGACGAGGCCGCCGGACGGGCACTGGGCCCAGACGACGCCCTTCTGGTCGATGGTCAGTCCGTACGGATTGCAGTTCAGTTGGACGGTGTCGACCTTGTTGCCCGCCGTCGGCTCCAAACGGAACAGGCGCTTGGTGTTCCAGCCGCCGAGCCAGATGTGGTTCTCCTTGTCGACGCCGGCGGCGCGGATGATCTGCTCGCCGGGCTCCGGGACGACGTTGATGACCACACACTCGTCTTGTCCGAGCGGCATCATCTCTGCGGCGCTGATGGTGTGGCTGCCGTCGAGGTCGACGCTGGTGTCGATCTTGCCGTTGCCGTTCTTGTCGATGCAGTTCGACTGCTTGACCGCGATCTTCATCACGCCGCCGCCGGAGCGGCAGCCGACCCAGACGTCACCGGCGAGGTCGACCGAGGTGCGCGACGGGTTGCCGCAGGACTTGTAGCGCGCGACCTCCCAGCCAGTCTTGGTGTCGAGCTTGCTGATCGTCCCCTCGGAGCTGTTGGCGATCCAGATGTGGTTGAGGTCGAAGGCGGCCTTGGTCGCGTCGAGCACGATGTAGCCGTTCTTGTCGACGCCGACGCCGTTCGACGAGTCCTTGCCCGGGTCGAAGGGGTTGCCGAAGTCGGGGCCGATCTCCTGCTTGGTGCAGCTCATGTCGCAGGTGCCGCAGCTCGACAGCACGCCCTCGTCGATCAGGCCGTTGCAGTTGTCGTCCTTGCCGTTGCAGGCCTCGGGCGAAGGAAGCACCTCGCCGTCGCAGGTGCCCCAGTAGCCGGACTTGCAGAGCTGGACGCCGACGATGCAGACGCCCTTGCCGATCCACGTCGGATCGCCGGAGTAGCAGTTGGCCGCGGCGATCTTGCACGGACAGCCCGGATGGTTGGCCTTGCTGCAATCCGGGCAGACGAGGTTGAAGTTCGGGTTGGCGTCGTCGCAGTCCGCGCCGTTGCTGCAGCCCGTGCCGTAGCCGTCGTTGTCGAGATCGACGCAGCCGCCCTTGGTGTCGGCGGGTTCGGCGGTGTCGGCGGGTTCGGCGGTGTCTGCGGCGCCGGCGGTGTCGGTCGTGCCCGCGCTGTCGGGCTGCGGCGCGGTGTCGTTGTCCGACGCGGTGTCCTCGCCGGCCGACGTGTCCGCGGTCGCCGCCGTGTCCTCGGTGGTCGCCGTGTCGTCGCCCGCTGCGGTGTCGGCCGTCGCCGCCGTGTCCTCGCCGGTCGCCGCCGTATCCTCGCCCGCCGATGCCGTATCCTCGCCAGCCGCGGAGGTGTCTGGATCGGCTGCGCCGGTGTCGGGACTGGACACGTCGACGCCGCCACCACCCTGGAAGATGTCCGGCAGGATGATCGCCTGGCCATTGCCCTGGTCGGTCGAACCGCAGCCAGCGGCGAAGCACGCGGCGACCAGCGCCAACGCGCGCTGTCGCACCAAGCCTCTTCGAAGCGAGCGAGCCATGGGGGCCTCCAGAACGGCGAATCCACCGCAAAAACCGACACGCAACCGACAGGATGGTACCACCTGCCGGGCTGGACGCAAAGCGGATCCTGCGAGGGTGCCGCGTGGATCGGAGCGACCGCGCCTGGACGGCCGGCGACGGATTGCGCTCGCCCACGCGCTCCGCGACAGTGCATCCGACGGTGGGCGGCAGGGCGTCCAGACGCGCAGGAGGCCGACATGGCGACGTTGTCGACGGAACGTGAGCCCTCGGGCCCCCTCGCCCGTCTCGGAGCCAACGTCCGGGCGATGGGCTGGCTGCTCGCTGCGCTCTGGGCCATCGAGATCGTCGACACAATTCTTCTCGGTTCCTCGCTGCAGCGTCAGGGGATCCGCCCCCGATCCGTCGCCGGCCTCTGGGGCGTCATCACCGCGCCCCTGCTCCACGGCGGCTGGGGCCACCTGCTGAGCAACTCCGGCCCGCTGCTGGTGCTGGGCACGCTGGTGCTGTCGCGCGGACGGCTCGTGTTCGCCGAGGCCACGACGGTCATCGCCCTCATTGCGGGCCTCGGCACCTGGCTGACGGGCAGCGCCGGCAGCAACCACATCGGGGCCAGCTCCGTCATCTTCGGCTGGTTCGGCTACCTCGTGCTCGCGGGCTGGATCGCGCGATCGTGGATCGACGTCGCCGTCGCCTTCGTCGTCGCGTTCCTCTACGGCGGCATCGTCTGGGGCGTGTTGCCGGGCCAGCCGGGCGTCTCGTGGCAGGGGCACCTCTTTGGCCTGATCGGCGGGCTGGTCGCGGCCAAGGCCGTGGCATGGGCCCACGGCACCGCGACGACCGGCGCGACCGACTTGGCGAAGCGGGGTCGCTAGGGCTACGCTGGAGCCATGGACGCTTCGACGGACGACAGCACCGGCATCGATCCTCGCGATCCCGAGGCGTTGCAGCTGCTCGACGCGCTGGCGACGGCGCTCCGCTGGGCCCGTCTCGCGGGGGCCGACACCATCGCGCGCTCGCCGTGGGCCGACGAGCTGCGCTGGGACGGCGCGGCCCCCGTCCCGACCGCGAGCGCCCGTCAGGCTCCGCCGATCGCCCCGTCGCCGTCGCGGTCCCAGACGCAGGGCCAGACGCAGGGCCAGACGCAGGGCCAGACGCAGGGCCAGACGCAGGGCCAGACGCCCCTTTCCGGCGAGCCGATCTCCGCCTCGCCCAGGTCGAGTCAGCCGGCCGCGACGGTCGCGGCGAGCGCGGAACCGCCGCAGCCGATGGCCGGGTTCTCGCTCCGCTTGCGGGATCGGCCGCGGCCGGTGGCGACCGCCGCGGACGCGCCCACCGCCGCCGCGCTGGCCGCCGTGGCCACGCCGCCGCTCCCGACCGACCGGGCCAGCGCGACCACCAGCGCCAAGCCGCAAGCCCCCGCCTGGAGCGTCGAGCAGATCCGCGCCATGGTCTCGGCGTGCGACGCGTGCAGGCTGCACGAGGGCTGCCTCGGCCGGGTCCAGGCCTACGGGCCGATGCAGGCGCGGCTCATGATCGTCGTCGATGGCCCCGGAGCCGCCGAGGTCGACGCTGGCATGCCCCTGGCGGGCGCCGAGGCCCAGGTCCTGGCCAAGGCGCTGGCCGCGGCCGGCCTCCGCCTGGACGACGCGTTCGTCGCCCCGATCGTCCGCTGCGCGCCCGCGCCGGCCGCCGCGTCGGGCCAGGAGCACACCGTCGGCGCGCGCGAGCTCGGCGCCTGCGCCCGCTACCTCGCGGCCGAGATGGCGACCGTCCGCCCGGACGTGATGTGGATCCTCGGCGCAGACGCCGCCCGCTTCTTGCTGCGCCGGCCGGCCAACGAGCCGCTGGCGGCGATGCGCCAGCAATGGCACGCCGTCCGTGGCGTCGACACGATCGTCAGCTGGTCGATGCGCGATCTGGCCGCCGACCCGGCGCGCAAGCGCGACACCTGGGCCGATCTGCAAGAGATCCAGCGACGTCTGCAGCGGCGTTGAGCCCCGTGACGGCCAGATCGAATCGACGGCGGCGCCGAGGCGTCCTGATCACGGGGCGTTCGAGCCCTCGGCGTCGCGGTGGCTGCGATGGCTGCACGCAAGGTTTGACCCGCCCAGATGGCGCTTCTATGCTGCGAAACTGTCGTCATCCACGGCACGACGGACAAGGAGGAGCGAACGCGCATGTCTGCAACGCTCCTGCCCCTTGCCGACCAGCGATCCACGATGCCTCGTGAGGTGGCCGCGCCCAAACGACGGCGCGGCGCACGCGGCCTCGGCGCGTGGATGGCCCTCGCGGGCTTCGGCGTCGCGTTCGGGTCGGTCGCCGGCTGCGAGCGAAGCGGGACCACCTCCATCGAGCGGACCGCCGCAGCGCTGTCGCCCAACCACGAGGTGCTGATCGACTGGGTCCCGCCTGCGGGTGCGCTGGCCGCCGGTCCTGCCGAGGCCGCGCCACCGCTCGAGCCGAGCAGCCTCGACGCCACGCCGTTGCGCGTCTACGTCGGCGAGGCCATCACGCTGCGCACCGACACGAGCGACGCGTACGCGCGGGCGCTGCTGGTCAAGCTCGACAGCTTCATCGCCCAGGCGAACGCCGAGCTTGGCCGGCTGCTCGACGTGCCGGCGCGGGCCGTCGGCGCCACCATCGTCGTCTTCGAGACCCAGGACCGCTACCAACGCCACGCCCGTCGCAACGCACCCGGGTTGATCAACAACGGCGGCTACTACGACGGCAGCAACCGCACCGTCGTGACCTACCGCTACAACAACTCGATGCAGCTGTACTTCCACGAGCTGGTCCACGCGCTGATGGCCGAGCACTTCGAGGACCACCACTTCTCGCGCTACATGCGCAAGAACTGGCCGATCTGGTTCGACGAGGGCATGAGCGAGTACCTGGGCTCGTACGCCGTGGACGGGGCGGGCATCCGCATCCCGGCGGCCAACAAGGGCAAGCTCGCGTACCTGGCCAACGCCATCGCCCATCGCGCATTCGTGCCGCTCGACTCGCTGTTGCGTGCGCCGGCGTCGTCGTATTCGGGCGCCAGCATGAACATCTACTACGCCGAGTCATGGGGCCTGCTCGACTACCTGGCGCGGCATCCGGTCCACCGCAGCCAGCTGCCAGCGTTCTTTCGCAGGATCCGGGCCGGCGACGACGGCCTGAGCGCGTTCACCAACTGCTTCGGCGAGGACATTGTCGGCTTCGAGCGCGCGTGGCGCGACCAGATCCAGAAGAACGTCGAGCCGCCGGCCCGCGGCGTCTGGCTGTTCAACGGCATCAGCATCGACGACTGGACCATCCACGAGGGTGGCAACTGGGCAGCCGACCAGGGCGAGATCCGCGGACGCGGCGACCGCCACTACAACTACCTGATCAAGGGCGAGGTGCCGCTGCGCGACTTCCGGTTCGAGCTCGACATGCTGATCGAGCGTGGCACGGCGGGCCTGATCCTCGGCAACAATTACCACGGTGAGTACCCGTACTACTACCTGATCGACGTCGCCCGGGACGCAGTGATGATCCGGCGCTCCTACACCGCGACGCGGATCGAGCCGGTCAAGCAGGCGTTCGCCGAGATCGCGCACGGCCAATGGGCGCACCTCGAGGTGGCGGTCGTGGACCGCACGCTCTCGGTCAGCGTCAATGGCCGCGAGATCCTCAGTGCCGCCAGCGATCGCGACAGCTACTCGCTCTTCGGCCTGTACCTCTACCACGCGGCGGCGCGGTTCAAGAACGTGCGCCTGCAGCGTGAGCCGGCAGAGAGCCCCGGCTGGGCGCGCGGCGCGGCGCCGCGTGTGCTGCCCGGCGGCGCAGGCGGAGCCGCCTCGTCGCCGCGGGGGTCCCTGTCGCCGCTGCGCTCGGTCGCGCCGACGCGGCAGGCCCCGGCGTGGTGATGCCTGCGCGGCGACGCCGCCGTGGCGATGCCGACCCACCGCCGCGCGAACCCGAGACGGCCGCCGCGCCCCATCCCACGGAGCCTCGATGACACGCCACCCCGGATCCTGGGCCCTCTGGATGGTCGTGGCGTGCCTGCTGTCGGGCCACGGCTGCGGCGGCGACGTCACCGGATCGGAGCCGACCCCCGACGCGGCCGGCGGCGACACGACGGCGGGCGACGACGGGACGAGCGCGGGCGACGCGAACGGCTCGGACGGCGGGGCCGCCGTGACCAAGCCCTGGTGGACCTGCCCGAGCGACCCGGCTGCGGCGCCACAGCGCACCGCTGGCTGCGAGGCGCCCGACGACGGCAGCTACGGCTGCAAGCGTCCGTGGGGCGGCTTGACGGTCGCGGGCAAGACCTACACCTGCAACCGCTGCCTCGGCGGCGATCCGAATGCGCAAGGTGCCTGGCGCGCAATCGACTTCGCGACCGAGGACCCGACGGTGCCGCTGCCGGGCGGGCGCGCGGAGCTGCTGATCATCGACGGCAACACCTGGCACCTGCGGGCGCGAGGCAAGGGCAACGGCGCGACCGTCGAGGTGCACGTCGATGGTTGGTACGCCTGCAGCGACGGCGCCGAACTGAACTCGCAGCGCCTGATCTTCAGCACGACCGCGGCCGACCCGAACGACGGCCTGGGCTGGTTCGCGCCCGACATCTTCACCGGCTCGTTCCTGACCAAGGGCAAGAACCTCATGTCGTGGGGCATCTACGGCGGCTTCGAGACGGATTGGATCGGCGACATCATCTATTGCCGCGTCGGCTCGACCGTCGGCGGCAAGCCCTGCACCGACCCCTTCCTGCCCTAGCGCCGCGTCCTCGGCGGGGGCTGGCCAAACCGCGCAGTATCGGCGACGCTCTCCGGTCGCACGCATGGCACAGCCGACGCGGGGCGATTCGCGGCCACGGCCGCACGGGGGATGCATGGCGTTTTCGACAATCGCCTCGATCCGCGAAGCGATCGAGGTCATCGAGTCGGCGATCGGCGCGGTGCGTGCGCCGATCGGCATGGTGCTGGGCTCGGGACTCGGCGGCCTGGCGGCCGAGATCGAGAACGCGCGCAGCCTGTCGTACTCGCAGATCCCGCACCTGCCGATGTCCACGGTGCCCGGCCATGACGGCAAGATCGTCGTCGGCGACTGGCACGGCCGCCGCGTGGTCGTGCTCGCTGGCCGCATCCACCGCTACGAAGGCCACGATCCCGCGCTGGTGGCGATGCCGGTGCAGCTGCTCGCGGCGATGGGCGTCCACACGCTGATCGTCACGAACGCCGCGGGCGCGATCAACGCCAGCTACCAGCCCGGGCAGATCATGCTGATCTCCGACCACATCAACCTGATGGGTGGCAACCCGTTGATGGGCATGAACGACGACCGCATCGGTCCGCGCTTCCCGGACATGACGGTCGCGTACGACCGCGAGCTGCGCGAGCGTGCCCACGGCCTGGCGCGCGCCCGCGGCATCACGATGCAAGAGGGCGTCTACGCCGGCGTCCTGGGCCCGAGCTACGAGACGCCCGCGGAGATCCGGATGCTGCGGGCCGTTGGCGCGGACGCGGTCGGCATGTCGACCGTCCCGGAGGTGATCGCGGCGCGTCACGTCGGCATGCGCGTGCTCGGCATGTCCTGCCTGACCAACATGGGCGCTGGCATGAGCGGCGGTGTGCTCGACCACGAGGAGGTCAAGGTCGTCGCGGGCATGGCCACGCAGTCGATGATCGACCTGATCGCCGATCTCGTCGCGTCGCTGGCTGACGCCCATGTGCGTGAGGAGGTCGTCGCCCGCTTCCGCCTCACCCGGACGCGCTGAGCAGCGACCTCAGGGTCGGGGCGCCTGCAGCCGCGACAGCACACCGTCGACGACACCCTCGACGGCGGCGCGCAGGGCGAGGCCGAAACGCTCGCCGACACCGCGACGCGCCTGCCAGCGCACGTGCAGCAGGGGACGGTCGCGACGCTGCAGCAGCCAATCGTCGCTGGTGGCGATCGCGTCGACCAGGCCGAGCTCCTTGCCCCGCTCGCCGAGCCAGGCTTCGCCGGTGGCGACGACGTCGAGGTCGACGTGCGGCCGATGCCGGGCGATCCAGGCCTTGAAGCTGCCGTGGATCTCCTCCAGCTCCTCGCGAAACTTGGCGCGTCCCTCGTCGGTGTTGGCGCCGAGCACGGTCAAGGTCCGCTTGTGCTTGCCGGCGGTGTGCAGCTCAACGTCGACGTCGAGCTTGTCGAGCAGCCGGTGGACATTGGGCAGCGTCGCGACCACGCCGATCGAGCCGACCATGGCGAACGGCGCCGCGACGATCTCGTCGGCGACCACGGCCATCATGTAGCCACCGGAGGCGGCGACCTTGTCGACGGCCACCGTCAAGCGGACGTTGGCCGCGCGCAGCCGCGCGAGCTGGGCACCGGCGAGGCCGTAGCCGTGCACCGCGCCACCAGGGCTCTCGAGGCGGACGAGCACCTCGTCGCCGGCGCGGGCGGCGCAGAGGATGGCGTTGAGCTCGTTGCGCAGGGCGGCGACCTGGCGTGCGCCGATGTCACCGACGAAGTCGACGACGAAGACGGTCGCGGTCCCCTGGTCGTCGCTCGTGGCGGCGGCGACGCCGTCGGCGCCAGCCGTGGACGACGCCGTCGCCGCGGCCTTGCCCGTGGAGCGCGCCAACGCCTTGGCCTTGGCCTTGGCCGCGTTGGCGCGCTCCTTGTCGCGGGCGGACTCGGCCTTGGCCGCGATCTGGCGGGCTCCGCGCTCCATCGAGGCCCGGCGCAGCAGCCGCGCCTGGTCGCGCAGGTCGTCGTCCAGGCGCCGCACGGCGATGACGCCGTCGAGTTCGTCGGGCGCCAGTCGTCGACGCGAGAACAGCCACAGGCCGAGGCCACCGACGATGGCGGTCACCGTCAGCCCCTGCAGGACGAAGAGGATGTAGCCCTCGACAACGCTCATGATCTGGGTCCTTGGCAGGCTCGGGCGCGGAGGACGCCGCGCACCGTGCCGACGCGAGCTTGCTGGCTGCCGCGGCCGGATGGCCGAGGGCGGTCTATTCGCCGAGCAACCGCTCGAGCAAGGCGCGCACGCCCGTCCTGTCGCGACTCGCCTCCAGGTCGATCGCGACCAGCGTCGCGCCGCGCGGCCCGACGATGACCAGCGTCTGACGATGCGTGTCCGTCATCGCCCATCCGCCGTCGGGCTGAACCCGCGAGGCGGCGTAGCTATGCCGCAGCTCGATGCGCGCCTCGTCCATCGCGCTGTAGTCGATCGCGATCTGCACGATCTTGCCGGCTTCGGCCAGGAGTCGGTAGCGCGCGGCCGGGTCGCCGGCGGGCGGCTGCACGACCAGCTTCGCGGCGTCATCGCCGTCGTAGGCCACCGCCCAGCCGAGCTTCTCGGCGAGCGCCCGCGCCTGCTCGACGGTGGAGCCGAGCGCGAACGGGCCGAATTGGCGGCGCGCTTGTGCCGGCCGCTGGTGATCGACGATCACGACCTCCTTGGACTCGGTCGCAGAGCACCCGCCAACGCCGCCGCCCGCCAGCGCGGCGGCCGCGAGCACGAGCGCGGCGCGGCGCCGGCCACGGCCGAGGTCCGGGGCGGACGGTGCCCATCGAGCCACGCGCATCATGATCGCCTCCTGATCCGGGTCGAGGCCGCGAGCCTACGCTCAACAGCCGGATTTGGCACCCGGCATGCAGACGCCGGCCTTGCAGGTGTCGGGGCTGGTGCAGGCGTCGCCGTCGTCGCACGGCGTCGCGTCGGCCGCTGGCGTGTAGGTGCAGCCGACGCCAACGGAACAGGCGTCGATGGTGCACGGGTCGAAGTCATCGCAGCTGACGATCGCCGCGCCTGCGGCGCACCCCTTGGCCGAGCAGGTGCCGAAGAGCGTGCAAGCGGGCGCCAGGCAGACGCCCGCCATGGTCGCCTGACCGCACCCCGCGGCGCTGCAAGCCAAGGGCAGGCACGGCAGCCCGGACTCGCAGACCACCGCCGAGGTCTGGCCGCAGATGCCCGCCGTGGCGCAGACAGACAGGCCGCTCGGCGTGATCCGCGCCGTCTCGCCCTTGCGCCCGTCGCCGGCGGTGACGGCCTGCGTGACGACGAAGAGGTCGCCGCCGACCAGGACCGTCGCGGCAGCCGAGAGCGATACGGCGTCGGCGATCTTGGCGCTGTAGATGGTCGTGGCGTCGCCCATCGCCGGCAACGAGCGGACGACGGTGGTGTTGCCGTCGGCCGCGCCCACGAGGCCCATCGTACCGTCGGCGAAGAGCAGCGGCTGCAGCGCCGCGTCCGGGCCGAGGTCCGTCAGCGCGATGGCCAGCTGGGCGAAGAGCGCGCCGGGTTCGAGGACCAGCCATTGCGACTGGCCGCCGGCCAACTCCACGCGCAAGCCCATCAGGCCGTAGGGCATGGGCTGCCAACGCGGCAACAGCGCGTCATTCGCGCTCGAGACGAGCCCGTGGCGCCGCTGCACCTCGATCTGGCCCTTGGCGTCGACGCGGAGCACGACGTTCTCGGCCCCCTTGGCGGTGGGATCGACGCCCGCGAGCCACGCCCCACCGTCGACGCGGGGCGCGACGGCGAGCAGCTGGCGGCCGGTCGCGTCGCTGGCGGCGGCGATCGACGTCTCCATGAGCACCGTGCCGCTGGCGTCGAGGCGGGCGAGCAGGCCGACCGGGGCGTTGGCGTTGGTCGGCTGGCGTACGCCGGTCGCGAGGATGGTGCCGGCCCATTCGCGGCAGCCGTCGGCGAACGCGGTCGCCTGGGCATCGGTGTTGACGGCTTTGCCCCATTTGAGCTTGCCGTCGGGGCCGTAGCCCTGGACGAACGCCGACAGCGACTGGCCGGTCTGCAGCCGGCCGACGGCCACGGCGACGTCGTCGACGCTGACCAGGGCCTCGGCGAGCATGCCGTCGAGAGCCGTCGACCACAGCGCCTTGCCGGCCGCGTCGTAGCGCACCAGATCGCCCGAGCCCGCCTGGCTCTTGCTCATGCCGCGCAGCAGCACCGTGGCGCCGCCGTCGGCGCGCGCTGCGACCAGGGCCGGCGTGCGCGCGGCGGCCTTGTCGACCACGGTCGAGACGAGGCCCAAGCGCGGCGCGCCGCCGACGCAGCCCTTGGCGCTGCACGACGCGCCGACGAGGCAAGCCTCGCCGTCGAGGCACGCATCGCCGTGTGCCTCGTGCACGCAGCCCTGCGAGGCCAGACAGCGGTCGTCGGTGCAGGGCTGGCCGTCGTCGCACGCGGCGATGGACTTGCCACCGCAGGGATCGCCCTTGGCGCAGGCGCCCTGCAGCCAGGCGTGGCGGATCTGCGCGATCGGCATCAGCCCGGGATCGCCGCCGCCGGTCGATGGGGCCGTTCCGACCACGAGCCAGCCGGCGTCGGCGCCCAAGGCCGGGGCGAGCGCGGCGACCTTGCTACCGGCACCGAACGCGGCGTCATCCCCGAGCAGGGCGCTGGCCGTGGTGCGCAGCGACGGCTCGACCAGACGAAGCTGGGCCGCGCCGCCGGCGTCTGCCTGGACCACGAGCGCAAAGCGCCCGGCTGCGGCGGCTGCCGTGGCCACGACGCTGCCGGCCATGCCGGTGACGACGCCCCGACGGACGCTGCGTCCTTGCGGGTCGAGCAGCCACCACGTCGGCCCCTGCGCACCGTCGCCGCCCCAGCGCCCGCCTGCGAGGAAGCGCAGGCCGTCGCCGCTGGCGATGGCCTCGATCGCGCCCGTGCCCTTGCCTTCGACCCGCTCCCAGCGGACGACCGCGCCTTGCGCGTCGAGCAGGACCGTGACCGGACGTTGCGCCGTGGCGACTTCGAGCGATCCGACGGCGAGCGCACCCCGAACGTGGCGCGCGGCCGCGTGGAACGCGCCGGCCGGCAGCTTGACCGGCACCGCGTTGACGGCTCCGGCGACGTCCGTGCGCCAGATGGCCGGATGCTGCGCCTGGGCGCTCCCCGCGAGCTGGTGGCCAACCCAGAGCGTGCCCTGGCCGCCGCCGTCCTGCAGCGGGGTGGCGACGAGGCCGGCGACGTGGGCGTCCTGGCCGATCTTCGACGTCTGCGACGAGACGACGGCGGCCGACGCGTCGATCCGGGCATAGACCAGCGTCGTGGCCTTGCCGTCGACGGTGGCGGTGCCGGCAGCGTGGACGGCGATGCCCGTGATGTCGCTCGGCGCGACCGCGGTCAGCTCGGTGTTGGCCGGCAGCGTGGACGCTTCGGTCGCGGTCGCGACGCCGGTGCCATCCGCGACCCGCACGATCCAGGCGAGCCGCGCCGAAGCGGCGGTCTGCTGCACCGCGCCCACGGCGAAGGACTGCGCGCCAGACCGCGCCGATGCGCGCAGATCGCCACGATACGGCGCGCCGAGGGCGACGGCCCCGGCCGGATCCACGCCCTTGCAGACGCCCGCAGCGCAGAGGTCGTCGACGGTGCAAGCGAGGCCGTCGTCGCAGGCGATCTTGCCGTCCTCGACGGCGGTGTGCACGCAGCCGCTGGCCTTGGCGCAGCTGTCGGCGGTGCAGACGTCGCCGTCGTCACAGTCGATGGTGCCGGACGTCGCGCAGACGCCCTCGGTGCAGACGTCGACGGAGCAAGCGTCGCCGTCGTCACAGGCCTCGTCGCCCGAGCAGGGTGGTTCGACGGTCTCGGCGTCGGCGTCCTCGGCCGAGCCGTCGTCCGCGTCGCCGGGGTCGGCGCCGTCGAGGTCGGGATCGTCCGCGTCGGCGTCCTGGCCGCTGGCGCCGTCCACGGCCGTGTCTGCCCCGGCGCCGTCGTCGCCGCCGTCCTCGCCGGGGTTGCCGCCGTCCGGCTGCACGTCATCGGCGTCCTGCACGGCTGCGTCCGCCTGCTGGGCCTGCTTCCACGCGTCGATATCGGGCCCCACGGTCGACAAGCCGCAGCCGGCGAGCAGCAGCGCCAGCCATGGCACGCCGACGGGTCCGACGCGCGCCGGGGCCCGCCGCAGCGCTCGCGACGCCGACGCGATCGGCGGCGCAAGCGACCGACGGTGTCGCCCGCGCCGGGAGGAAAGGGTCGACGACGTGACGTCGGCGTCGAATGACGGACGGTCTCCCGGATCGTGCGTTGGCACGGGCGCCTCCTCAGGGTCGGTCCCAGACTGTATGCCGGCTCGCAGCAGACGCGCAACCGTGATCGGGGACGGTGGTCGCCAGCGGCGCACCATCCGGCCGGCGGCCTCGTCCCAGCCGACCATCCTGGCCACGGAATCGGGGCGCCGGTTGCCGCCGAGCGGGATGTCGCGGTAGCATCACCGCACCAGCAGGTGGAGGTCCCCAATTCTCACCCTACCTACCGATCCGCACGAAGCGCTCATCGGCCGGACCATCGGCGGCCGCTACGAAGTCACCGAGATGATCGGCAAGGGCGGCTTCGGAGCCGTGTTTGCCGCCAAGCACTCGCTGACGGGACAGGACATCGTGCTCAAGGTGATGCGGCCCGAGGTCGCGTCGGATCCGGTGCAGGTCAAGCGCTTCATGAACGAAGCGCGCATCAGCAGCCAGCTATCGCATCCCAACACCGTGCGGACCTTCGATTTCGGCCAGACGGACGACGGCCTGCTCTACCTCGCGATGGAGCGCTTGCAGGGCGACGAGCTGGCGCGCGTGCTCAAGCGCGAGGCGCCGCTCGACCCGCTGCGGGTCATCCGGATCGGCATCGGCGTGCTCAAGAGCCTCGCCGAGGCCCACGCTGCCGGCCTGGTGCACCGCGATCTCAAGCCGGGCAACATCTTCCTGCTCAACGTCCACGGCGAGACGGATTTCGTGAAGCTGATCGATTTCGGCATCGCCAAATCGATGGAGCCGGGCGAAGAAGAGGACCTGACGCGCACGGGCCTGGCGATCGGCACACCGAAGTACATGAGCCCCGAGCAGGGCCGCGCCGAGGCGCTCGACGGCCGCTCGGATCTCTATTCGCTCGGCATCATCCTGTACGAGGCGTTGACCGGCCGTGTGCCATTCGAGGCCACCAGCGCGATGTCGATGATCGTCGCGCACATGCAGACGCCGCCGCCCGATATCCGGACGCTCGCGCCCGAAGGCCTGCCTCCGGGACTGGCCGCGATCGTGATGAAGTCCTTGGGCAAGGAGCCGTGGCAGCGCTTCCGCGACGCAGACGAGATGCGCGAGAAGCTCGAAGACGTGCTTGAGGCCGCCGGTGGCAATCGACGTGGCGGGTCGCGCTCGGCGACCAACCATCCAGCGGCGAGCACGGGCCTCGACGGCCCGACCGCGCCGAGCGCCCCCGGCCAGGCGGCGTTGCTCGCGCAGCCCGAGACCGTGGCGATCGCCGGCGGCACCGGCGCCCTCGGCGAGCCCACGCCCGACGCGGTCGCGAGCGCGAGTTCCCCGCGCGCCGGCGGCCACGCCAACGCCCCGACGTCCGAGGCCCTGGCCCAGATGGCGGCCGCCTTCGATCGCGAGGCCAAGGCTGGCCTCAAGACCGCAGAGCAGGCCGCGGCGGGCAGCCCGGACGCCTCGACGGTGCAGCCGGGCCCGGCCCGTCACTTGAACTCGGCGCCGACGCTGGACGCCGTCGCGATCCCGACCAAGGCGGAGCCGGCCAAAGCGGAGCCGCGCAAGGCGGCCGACGCGGCTCCCAAGCCGCCGCCGGGTGTGCGGCCGAACACGCCGCAGCGGCCAGCGGGACCGACGACAGGCGCCGTGAAGCCGCGCGAGCGGATGTCGACCGTGACGATGATCGGCATCGCCCTGGTCCTCGCGGCGGCAGGCGGCGCGGGCTGGTGGTTCTTGCTGGCCAACCCGGAGCAGCAAGAGGTGGTCCGGGCCAAGGTGCTTTCGACCAAGGCCGCGGTCGAGACCAAGGCGAACGAGCCGGTGCTGCCGCCGACCAACCAGCGGATCGACAATCGTGCGGTCGAGGCCGAGAAGAAGCGCAAGGCGGCCGAGCGCGCCGAGCAGATCGCCGCAGCGAAGGCGGCCGGAAAGGCCCCGGAGCTGCCGGCCGAGCCGCGCACGACCGAGGAGATCGACAAGGTCGCGTCGGCCACGCGCGGGGCCATGATCAAATGCGCGGTCACGTTCGGCGACCAGGGCATCGCCTACAACCGCGTCGGTGCGACACTGACCGTCGCAGCGGACGGCCGCGTGGTCGAAGCCCACGCCATCGAGGACATCGTGCCCGAGGCGATGCGCGACTGCGTCGAGACGCAGATGGCGAAGCTGCGCTTCTCGGGTGGCCAGCCCGACGAACAGACGATCAAGGCCTTCGTCGGATTCAAGCGGCAGGTCACGGGCACGCGCGCGGTCAACAGCGGCTCCAAGGCGTCGCGCAAGGGCTCGTCCGGCTCGGCGCCGAAGCCAGCGGACAGCCTGTGGTAGGGACGCGGTGCCCCGCCGCGAGGAGGCAGTGATGGCGACCCCGCGACGATGGACGCAACAGCGCCGCATGGCCGCCACGACCGCACTGCTCGGCGCGCTCGCCAGCGCCGTCGCGCTGCCCGCGGCCCCGCGGCCTGCGCTGGCCGCGACCAAGGCGCTGCGCACACGCGCGGCCGAGATGTCCGAAGAGGCCGGCAAGCTCTTCAACGAAGGCAAGTTCCGCGAGGCGGCCGAGCGCATCGAGCAGGCCTACGCCTTGGACCCGGACGTGCTGGTGCGCCTGCGCAACGCGGGCCGGGCGTGGGAGGAGGCCAAGGAGCCCGAGCGCGCGATCCATTGCTTCGAGCGCTTCTTGGAGCGCGAGACGGACCCGGCTCTGCGCAAGGACGCCGAGGAGCGCATCGCGCGGCTGCGCGCCGAGATCGCGGCTCGCGCCGCACCTGCTGCGGCGCCGGCCCCCACCGCCAACCCGGCTCCTGAAGCGGCGGCCCACGCCCAGGGCACGACCAGTGGCACGACGCTGCCGTGGGTCGCGGCGGGGGTGGGCGCTGCGAGCGCGGCGCTGGGCATCGGCTGGATGATCCGGGTCCAGATGGCCGACGGCGTCATCTCGGACGCCCAAGCCAAGCGCCACTATGACTACCCGGGCGGCGACGCCAAGCTCCGCGACGACAAGGCCGCCCTGAGCAGCAACCGCGCCGCCGCGCTCGCGTGCATCGGCGTCGGCGCGCTGGCGGCGGGCGCGGCCTATTGGCTGTGGCCGTCCGCGACGTCGGAGTCGGTGGCGGTCGTGCCGGTCGTCGGGCACGCGCCCGGGTTGGCGCTCACCGGACAGTTCTAGCTCCGCGTCGAACGGTCCGGTGAGTCGCCCCGTGGGCCGTGTGGGGTTCCCGGCCTCTTGGCGCTAGAACGCGGCCTTGTTCTCGGCGCAGCAGGCGTCGAAGGCGCAGGCGTCGTCGCCGGCCTCGCTGCCGGTATCGCACGTCTCGGCCGCCTTCATCTCGCACGTGTTCAGGGCCTCGAGCGCGCTGCGGCAGGTCGCGCTGACCTTGCAGGTGGTCATGCAGCCGTCCATGCAGGTCGTGACCTTGGCCATGCAGCCGGCGGGGCACTCCATGTCGAAGCCGCAGCCGAGGAAGCACGACTGCGCGTCGAGCACGCACTTGGCGAAGCAGGGCTCGAGGCACGGAACGTAGGGGCAGCAGTTGCGCGTCGTGTTGCTGCCGCCGTCGCACGGGTTGGCGTTGCAGCTCGAGCCGGTGGGCTTGCCGAAGCTGCCCATGTCGCTCGGGCCGGTCGTGCCGCCGGTCGAGGGCGGGGTGCACGCGATGGCGCCGGCGCCGCCCCAGTACACGAGGTTGAACGGCCCGTCGAAGGTCTTGGACGGGATGCTGCCCGGCAGATCCGAGACGGCGACCACGCCGTGGAACGAGCCGACGACGGGCTCCGCAGCCTTGGTCGGGCAGGCGTCGATGTCGATCGTGCCGGTGCCCTTGGTGGTCCAGGCGCCCGAGGTCGAGGTGTAGACCATGTAGGCCGAGGTGCTGATGTCCCCGAGCGGGATGCCCTTCTTCGGCAGGGCATGCACCGCGGTGTCGATGGTCACGACGAGCGACGAACCGGCACCGTCGACGATGTAGAGCGACAGCAACTTGTCGGCGTTGGTCGCGCCGAAGACCTTGGCGTCGTCAGCAGTCGCCGGCTTGCTCTGGTCGATCTTGGTGGTGTCGCCGCCCTCGGTCTTGACCTGGATCGACGCGGTGTTCTTGGTCGCGTCACCGGTCGTGCTGCCGCCGCCGCTGGTCGTGTCGTTGCCCTGGCTGCTGCCGTCGGCCGCGACGTAGACGCCGCCACCGCCGCCCGCGCTCGAGCCGCAGGCCGTCGTCGAGATCAGGAGCGCGGCGATCGCCAATGCTCGGTACGTTGATGTCCTCGTCATCCGTTCTTCCTCCGCAGGCGCCGGCTTGGCGCCACATGCCGTGTGGTCTCGCGAGACAACGTACGTCCCCCCGCGCGGATTCGCCGTCAGCGTTGGCCCTCCCCGCTGCGACGCGCTACAATGCCGGGGCGTGGCGCCGATGTCCAAGGTTGGCGCCCCGGACGCGGCCGCTTCGCGTCGCCAACGCCCTACCCTGTCGGAGACCTCGGATGTCGTGGACACAGAACGCTGGGGCGCGCATGACGTCGCTCTCGACGGCGCCCCGTTCGAGCCTGTGGCTCGCCGCTGCCTGCCTGACGCTCGGCCTGGCCGCGTGCGGCCGCAACCAACCCGCACCTGCTGCTGGGGCCGCCCCCGCGACGGCCACGTCCGGCCCGGCGGCCGTCGGAGAGGCGGCGCCGGTGACCACGACCGCGCAGCCGGCCGCGGATCCGGCCCAGGCGGCGGAGCCCGGCGCGCAGGCCGGCGTCGAAGCCACGGCCGAGGCCACCGATGAAGCAGCCGCCGCCCCGCAACCGGCCGCCCCGGAGGTGCCAGCCCCCCCAGCAGACGACTCGATCGCCATCCACATCGGGACGCCAGGCTCCGAGACCTTCGCGCTGCCCGCGCCCAACAAGGTGACGCGGGTCCGGGTGACGCCGGTCGACGGCAACGGTGCGCCCATCCAGGGTCTCGAGCCGCTGGCCGGTGGGGACGTGGTCATGGCGGCGCTGCGCATCGACGGCGCGTGGTCGACGCTGGTGTCCGCGTCGAGCAAGATCGGGCCGGCGTCGGTCTTTGACGTGCGCTTCGCCAAGCCCGGGCCGCATACCCTGCTCTTTGCCAGCCGCCGCCCCGGTCACGCCCTGCACGTCGACCAGGCCGCGGTGCGGGTCCAGGGCGACTGGCAGGCGGACGACGAGATCGCGACGTCGAGCAGCTGGAAGCAGGGCGCGTGGAGCGCGAGCTTGATCCTGCCGCCGACGCTGAACGCCTGCGAGGACGCGACCCTCGAGGTGCGATGGACCCATCGCGGCAAGGCCGTGCCGGCGGCGACCGCTCCGACGCTGCTTCTTGCGGTGCCCCTCGCCAACCGGGATCGCGCGCTGCTCGGCCGCGACGTGGACGGTGCCGCCGCGACGACGGCAGGGCGCAAGCTCGTGCGCTTCGACGCTGCCGAGCATTGGTCGGTGCTGGCGCTGGCGACGGTGGGCAAGGAGCAGGTGTCGGCGACGTTCACCGTGCTGGTCGCGGGCTCGGTGCCGAGCGGCGGTTGCTCCGCGCCCTGAGCCCGCCACGCGCGGCCGGCGCGGCGCTCGAACCTAGGAGCGGTCGGCCGCGGGCGCAGCGGGACGCCGACGCGCGATCAGCAGCAGCGCGAGGAGCGCGATCCCGCCGAGCCATGCGCCAGGCGCCGCTGCCGGGCGCCGGCCCGCGCTGCAGCCGCTGATCTCGCTGCCGTGGTCGGTCCTGGCCGGACCGACCGGACCGACGTTGAAGCCGGCGACCGTCGTGTTGTCACCGCCGCTCGGCGTCGGCGGCCCCGCCGACTCGACCAGGGCGACCGACGAGAGCTCGACGCTCCCCGCGCTGCGTAGCACGGCGAGCACCTGCAGCGAGGTCGCTGCGGCGGGGATGAAGGCCAAACCCGACGCCAGCTTCGGCGTCGCGGTGAGCTCGACGCGTCCGACGTGGCGCCAGGTCACGGTCTCGAGCTCGTCCCGCGCGACGACGTAGAGCTCAGCGGCACCCTGGCCTCGCAGCGTCGCGCTGAGCTGGGCCCAGGTGGCCCTCTTGGCGATCGGGAAGTGCCGCGTGCCGGCGCTGGCGGTGCCATCGCCACTGCCGGTGGCGATCAGACGCAGGGCGAAGCCGCCGTCGTCGGTCGAGATCCGCGACACGGTGGCCGAGAGCGCGCCCGTCGCGCTGCCGCCCCACCACCACGGCAAAGCCGGCGCGACCTTGCTCAGGACGACGAGATTGGCGTTGGGTACGCAGTTGCTGGCACCGACGCTCGCGACGGCCGGCGTCGGATCGGTCGGTCCGCCGTCGGGGCCCGGATCGTCGGGGCCGTTGGGCGTGGACTGCGGCAGCACCAACTCGACCGCATCGAGGTCGAGACGCCCGGCAGAGGCGATGCCGTGGCTGACCTGGACCGTGGACGTCCACTCGGGCAGCTCGACCACGAACGACGCCTGCGTCCATTGCGACGGCGAGGCCGCGATCACGGGGCTCGAGAGCCATTGCTGTTTGGCGCCGTCCGCCGAGCGCACGAGCAGCCGCATCACGCTTGGCGCGGTGCCGCGCACGCGATCCCGCAGCTCGACCCAGCCGGGCGCCGCAAGCAGGACACGCTCGCTTTGCCAACGGGCCTCGCCCTCGCCGGTGCCCTTGGTGCCGACCTCGAGGCGGACGCTGCGCGCACCGTCGAAGCCGTCGTTGAGCCAGGCCGCCTTGCCGTCGACGTCGCCCCAGATCTCGGCGCTCCAGGCCGCCGGGAGCGCGGGATCCCAGGGGTGCGCGGCCTCGAACGAGCCATTGGCCAGCACGCTCTTGCTGCCCAGCGTCTGGGGCTGCAGCGGGGCCGGCGGCGCCGCGGCGGCGAGCGAGCAGAGGTCGAGATCCACGGTGCCGACGCCGTCGATGCGGGCCCCGACACGCACGGACGCGGTCCAGTCCGGCAGCGTCAGCGTCCCGGACAGCAGCCGCCAGGTCGGCCATGTCGGGCCGCTTGCGACCGCGAACCACTGCGTCGTCGAGCCGTCCGCGTTGCTCGCATGCAGCAGCAGCGTCAGCCCGGTCGAGCCCCGGTAGGAGCAGGTCAGGCGCAGCAGCGCGTTGAAGTCGTGGACCGGCACCGGGACCGAGAGCCATTTGCCGTCGCCGTCGGCGGGCGTGGAGATCTGCGTCAGGTGCAGCGCGCGGTTGCCCTGCAAGGCACCACCGACGACCCACGAACCCGTCGCCGCCGTGCTCGCCGCGCCCCAGGTCGAGAACGCCCAATAGGCCGGCGTGGAGCCGTCGACGGCGCTCGCGGTCTCGAACGAGGGGTTCGGCAGCACGTTGCCGGCCTTGGGCGACGCCGTCGACAACGGCGGGTCGGTGGGCCCGGTGGGCGTCGGGTCCCCAGGCGGATCCACCGGGGGGTCACCCGGCGCGCTGAGCGGCTCGACGATCTGCCAGGCGTCGGTCTCGAGCCAGCCGATGGTGGCCAGCACATGGCATAGACGCAGCGACGTCGCCCAGGTCGGGAGGTCGAGGTTCGCCGCGTGCTCGGCCCACGCGGTGCCGGCCTTGGTCGGCCCCAACGAGAGCCACGCGGTCTTGCTGCCGTCGGTGTTGCTGGCATGGGCCCAGACGTGGGCGATCGCAGAGGCGCGGTAGCCGTGGCGCACGCCGACCTTGCCGCCCGCGAGCGCAGAGACGTCGATCGGCGCCGAGATCCAGCGCACGTCGCCCTCGACGGCGGCCTTCGACATCGAGACACGCAGCGCGCGGTTGCCGTCGTAGGCGTCGATCGTGGTCCAGGCGTGATCGACGATGACGTTGCCCCACGACTCGACCTGCCAGGCCTCCGGCGACGTCGGGTCGGCGCTGCTCGGCGTCTCTGCCGAGGGGTTGCCCGGTTGAGGGAGCGCCGCGAACGCCGGGGCACAGAGCGACAACGTCGCTGCGACCACCAGCCAACCGATCTGCGCCCTGGACATCTGGCCTCGCATGGGAAGATGGCTGACAGCGTGGCCGAACCCCACGCCCCCTGCAAGCACGTGTTGCAACGGCGCCGCCCGGGACCGCTCGCGGCTCATGCGGCGCGCACGAAGCGCAGCATCAGGTTGTTGGCCGGCATCGACTCGCAGTCGCGCAGCACCAGGCCAGCTTCGGTCGCGGCGGCGCTGACGGCGCCGAGGTCCCGCACGCCCCAGGCCGGGTCACGCGCCTGCAGGTCGGCGTCGAAGGCCGCGTTGGACGGCGACGTCGGCTTGCCGTCGCGATGGTACGGGCCGTAGAGGATGAGCATACCGTCCGCCGCGAGGCGGCGGCCGGCGCCCTGCATCAGCGCCAGGGTCACGTCCCATGGCGCGATGTGGATCAGGTTGGTCGCGACGATCGCCTGCCAGGGGCCGGGCGGCCAGGCCTCGTCGCGGACGTCCAGCGCCAAGGCAGGCGGCACGCGCGGTCCGCTGTCGAGCGCGACCCGCCAGGCGTCGATGCTGGCGCGATGGCGTGGATCCGGGTCAGTCGCCTGCCAAACGACGCCCGGCAGCTGTGCGGCGAAGAAGACGGCGTGCTGGCCGCTGCCGGCCGCGACCTCGAGCACGCGCGCGTCGGCCGGCAGCCACGCCCGCAGGTGCTCCAGCATCGGCGCGCGGTTGCGCTTGGTGGCGGCGAAGTCGAGCCGTGCGTCGCCGCCCGCTCCGGACGAGGCCCCCGCCGCCCCCATCATGTCGCCGCTCCCGCCTTGCTCGGGTCGAGGTAGAGCTCGCCGCCGCTGGCGCGGAACTTCTCGGCCATCTCGGCCATGCCCGTGGCGGCGTCGTCGGGGCCCGCGGCGGCCGCGGCGTCGTCGGCGGCGCGCACGTCGGCGGTGATGCGCATCGAGCAGAAATGCGGCCCGCACATCGAGCAGAAATGCGCGGTCTTGGCGCTGTCGGCCGGCAACGTCGCGTCGTGGTAGGCGCGCGCGGTGACGGGATCGAGGCCGAGGTTGAACTGGTCCTCCCAGCGGAAGGCGAAACGCGCCTGGCTGAGCAGATCATCGCGCTTCTGCGCCCCCGGATGACCCTTGGCCAGATCCGCGGCGTGGGCGGCGATCTTGTACGTGATGACGCCGGTCTTGACGTCGTCGCGGTCGGGCAGGCCGAGGTGCTCCTTGGGCGTGACGTAGCAGAGCATCGACGTGCCGAAGCTGCCGATCATCGCCGCGCCGATGGCCGAGGTGATGTGGTCGTAGCCGGGCGCGATGTCCGTCACCAGCGGCCCGAGGGTGTAGAACGGCGCCTCGTGGCAATGCTTGAGCTGTTCGTCCATGTTCTCGCGGATCTTGTGCATCGGCACATGGCCCGGGCCCTCGATCATGACCTGGCAGTCGTGCTCCCACGCCACCTTGGTCAGCTCGCCCAGGGTGCGCAGCTCGCCGAACTGGGCCTCGTCGTTGGCGTCGGCGATCGAGCCGGGCCGCAGGCCGTCACCGAGCGAGAAGCTGACGTCGTACTTCGCCATCAGCTTGCAGATCTCGTCAAAGCCCTCGTAGAGGAAGTTCTCGCGGTGGTGGTGCAGGCACCACTTGGCCATGATCGAGCCGCCGCGGCTGACGATGCCGGTGACGCGGTTCTTGGTCAGCGGCACATAGCGCAGCAGCACGCCGGCGTGGATGGTGAAGTAGTCGACGCCCTGCTCGGCCTGCTCGTGCAGCGTCTCGAGGAAGAGCGGCAGCGAGAGCTGCTCGACCTTGCCTTTGACCTT
>CAZPHC010000008.1:0-55737 GCA_964586155.1 uncultured Enterobacteriaceae bacterium
GGGTGATGGCCTGGCGGATCCACCAGGTGGCGTAGGTCGAGAACTTGTAGCCGCGGCGGTACTCGAACTTGTCGACCGCCTTCATCAGGCCGATGTTGCCTTCCTGGATCAGGTCGAGGAACTGCAGGCCGCGGTTGGTGTACTTCTTGGCGATCGACACCACCAGGCGCAGGTTGGCCTCGACCAGCTCGCTCTTGGCCTTGTTGGCGACGCGCTCACCGCGGGCGATCTGCTGGTAGACGCGCTGCAGCTCCTCCTGGCGGTGGCCGGCGAGCTTGACCGCCGCGTCGATGCGGCGCTTCTGCTCCTTCATGATCTTGTAGGCGTTCTCGACCTCTTCGACCGTGACGCCGGCCTTCTTCTCCATGGCGCGGGCGGTCTGCGGGTTCGCCTTCTTGAAGTCGCGCGACAGCGCCTGCACGGTCTTGAAGTCGAACATCACGTCGGGGCGCTTCTTGCCCGGCTGCTTCAGCGCCGCGCTCGCCTTCTCGGCCAGGTACATCTCCTGCTGCCGCATCAGGTGGTCGCCGTCCATCATCTCGCGGATGACGTCCTTGAGCTCCTCGATGATGCGGTCGTACTGCTTGCGGTGCAGGCCACCGTCGAGCAGGCGCTCGAGCAGCGCGCGGCGCAGCACCGCGTCGATCAGCTTCTGCGACGCCGGCAGCGCCTCGAGCAGCGACACGACCTCGCGGAAGATCGCCGTCTCGACGTAGCTCGGGTTGACCGTGACGTAGTCGTAGAGGTCGCCCTCGGGGTCGGGGATGACGCGGCCGTCCTCGTCGGTGGCGCGCGGATGGTGCTCGGGGGCCTCCTCGCCCTTCTTCAGCGCGCGGGTCGGCACCCAGAGCAGCGCGTCGGAGATGGCGTTGCGCAGGCGCTCGACCTCGGCGCGGCGCGCGGCGGCGGCGGCCTGGAACGCGGCGGTGCGCGGCACGCCGATGATCAGGTTGCTGTAGAGCGCGATCAGCTCCTCGGCCAGCGGCGCGACCGTCTCGAGGGCCGAGATCGCGGCCTTCTTGACGAAGGTGCGCGTCGCCTTGGGCGTATCGCTCGGCAGGCCGTCGACCAGGTCGTCGACGCTCGGATCGTCGTCGCGGGTGCGGCGGGCGAGCGCGGCGAGCTGGCGCAGGGCGCCGGCGTCGTCGAACACGGCCTGGAGCAGGTCGTCGAGGCTGCGGGTCGGCTTCTTGCGCGCGAGGTCGGCGCGGGCGGCCTCGGCCGGGTCCTCGCTGCGGATGCGCTTGCGGTACAGGCGGACGATGCGCATCAGCGCCGAGGTCGACTCGCGCTTGAGCAGCTCCTCGGGCAGGTCGGCGCGGGCCGAGACGTCGACGATGTCGCGCAGCGTGGCGCGGCCGAGGCTGAGCTTCTCGAGCAGGTCGCTCATGACCTCGCTGAAGTAGGGCTCGCGCGACTGCTCGACCAAGATCTCGTGGTAGGCCGCGCGGCGCTCGTCGTCGGTCTTGCCGGCCTTGATCCGCTTCTGCACCGCCTCGACGCGGTCCTGGTAGCTCTCGAGCGCGGCGATGTCGTGGATCAGGTTCTCGCAGATCAAGATCTCGTCGGTGCCGCCCTCGCGGTCGTCGACGGCCTTGACCAGGTCCTTGAGCGAGAAGGGCGGGCGCTCGCCGCCGCGCTTGCTGTCGCGCAGCGGCGTGTCCAGGCCCTTGGCCTCGGCCTCGGCGATCTTCTGGCGGATCTCGCGATCCTTCTCGACGAAGACGATCATCTCCTTGGCCCGATCGCGCAGGTCCAAGAAGCGCTGGAACGTCAGCTTGGTGCCGAGCAGCGCGTTGAGCACCTCGTGCTCGCCGGTCTCGATGCGCTTGGCGATCTCGATCTCGCCCTCGCGGGTGAGCAGCGCGACCGAGCCCATCTTGCGCAGGTACATGCGCACCGGATCGTTGGTGCGCAGGTAGGGCTCGTCGCTGTACTCCTCGTCCTTGTCGGAGTTGGAGTTCGACGACTGCGGCATCGAAGGCCGCGACGACTGCGGCGTCACCTCGCGGTGGGTCGCCTTCGGATCGAGCACGTCGATGCCGTTGGCCTGGAAGATCGCGATCACGTCGTCGACGACCTGTCGCTCGAAGTTCTCGCCATCGCCGAACAACGACTCGAGCTCGTCCACAGAGACGACGCCGCGCTCGCGCGCAAGAGCCAGGAGATCGCGAAGAGCAGACTCAGTGATCGTTTCGAACATCCGTACTTTCCTCACGTTGTCGCAAGTGGATCGACTTGCGCGCCCTTGCTGGGTTGGCCGCCGCCAACCTGCGGAACGCTGCCGCCAGCAACCTGCCGGCGACGGCGCAAAACTTCGATTCGATTGCGGATCTCAAAGACGGCGCTGGCCGCCTCGTCCGATCGATCCAGGCCGCTGCGGCTGCGTGCCTGCAATTCGTTGAGCTGCTGCGTCACCGCCTGCAGCTCCAAGCTGTCCAAGATCGCCTCGATGTGGGCACCGAGCGCGTCCTGCGCCACCCGCGGCGCCTCGACCAGCGCCTTGAGCAGCGAGCGCCGCGTCTGGCTGTCGGGCAGCTCCATCAGCCAGCCGCGCAGCAGGTGCATGTCGGCGTGGCCGGCCGCCTCGGCCTTGGTCGCCAGCGTGTGCAGCGCCAGGCGCAGGTTCGGGTGGCGCACGAAGTCGAGGCCGCCGACGCGCTGCAGCTCCAGCAGCAGCGGCGGGTACCACATCGTGGCCTCGGCGAGCTCGAGCTCCAGGCGCGGCAGCTGCGGCTCCACCGGCAGCGGGCGCGCCGGCAGCACCAGATCGTCGTCTTGCTGCTCCTGGTGATGCGTCGACGCCTGCTGCGCGATCGCGCGCAGGACCTCGGGGCTCAGGTTCAGCCGCGACTGCAGCTGCTGGCGCGCCATCTCGCGGGCGAGCGCGTTGGGGATCGTCGCGAGCACCGCCTCGACGCGCTGGCCGACCTCGATGCGCCCGGCGAGCGTGCCGTCCCACTCGCCGATCGCGGTGTCGACGAAGGTCGTGACCATGTCGTCGGCGCCGTCGATCAGGGCCCGCAGCGCGTCGGCGCCGTGCTTGCGCAGCATCGAGTCGGGATCTTCGCCGTCGGGCAGGTGCACGACCTTGCCGTCGAAGCCGCCGGCGAGCGCGAGCGGGATCGTCTTCATCGTCGCGGCGCGGCCGGCCTTGTCGCCGTCCATGCAGATGACGAGGCGGTCGGTGAAGCGGCGCAGCTCCGCCAGCTGCGAGGCCGTGACCGCGGTGCCCATCGGCGCGACGGCGTTGTCGAAGCCGGCCTGGTGCAGCGTCAGCACGTCGATGTTGCCCTCGACCAGCAGCGCCGTGCCCAGGCGACGGATGCCGCCGCGCGCCTGCCACAGGCCGAACACCACGCGCGACTTCTTGAAGAAGCGCCACAGCGCGCTGTTGTGCTCGACGTCCAGCTGCGCCAGCTCGCTCTCGGGCGAGTTCATGTACTTGGCGACGTCCTTGCGGTCCGAGAGGTCGCGGCCGCCGAACGCGACCAGGTCGCCCGCGGTCGAGTAGACCGGGAACATCAGCCGATCGCGGAAGCGGTCGACCAGGCCCGAGCCGTTGCGCCGCGGCATGCCGAGGCCGACGTGCACGATGTCGTCGGCCGAGAAGCCCTGGCCGAGCAAGAACGTCGACAGCCCGTCCCAGCTGTCCGCGGCCGCGCCGACGCCGAAGCGCTCGATCGTGTCGGGCTGCAGGCCGCGGCCGATGGCGTAGGTCTTGGCGGCGGCGCCGGCCGGGCGCTCGAAGGTGCCTCGGAAGTAGCGCAGCGCCGCGGCGTTCAGCGCCAGCAGGTGGCCGCGCTGCGAACGCTCCTGGCGCTCGCGATCGCGGTCCTCGGGGCTCATGTCCTCGCGCTCGACCGTGATGCCGGCGCGCTCGCCGAGCCACTCGACGGCCTCGACGAAGTTCAAGCCTCGGATCTCGCGCACGAACTTGATGATGTCGCCGCCCGCGCCACAGCCGTGGCACATGAAGACCTTGGTGTGGGGGTTGACGTAGAAGGACGCCGACTTCTCGCCGTGGAACGGGCAGAGGCCGCGGAACTCCTTGCCGGCGCGCTGCAATTTCACGGCGTCGCCGACCACGGCGACCATGTCGCTGCGGTCCACGATGTCGCGGACAACGCGATCGGCGATGCGGCCGGCCATCTTCGCGAGAACCTCAGAGGTACGGGCCCCGTTCGGCCAACACAGCCCGACGACCACCACCCGGTGGCCGCTGCCAGTGCCCCCCGTCGCGCGAGATCCCGCGATCGCACACCCTGCACGAAGGCCGCCGTGTCCGTTGGACGTTTGCCCCGGTGTGCTCGTTGGCACGGTGCGCGATGGCACTTGGGGACTGCGGTGGCGCTGCCGTTGGCGTGCGACGTGGCCGGACGATCCGGGATCCACGCAAGAAACGACGAAGCTTCCTGCGCCCCTGCCCCCACCGGAGTGAGACCAAGGGCTTGGCAAGATATAGGCCGCGTTTGCGGTGTGTCAAGGATCTGGTCAGGCGTTTTTGCCCATGCGATCGGGGGTTGCGCCTGCGCCGGGGCGTCCGCGTCCGGGTCCGGGCCGCCTGCAGAGGCCGGCTGTCAAGGGGGGGCCGCCGCCGTCCGGCGAGCCGCATCCGGGCCGCCGACGCCCGTTGCCAGCGTGCCCCACCCGGCCAAACGTCATGCGACGGGCCCTTGTTGACGCCCGCGCTCCGGGGGTATCCTGCTGGCCGTGCGTGGTCTGCCCCGCCCCTTGTCGGCGGGCCGCGCGCCCCGACCCAACGCCTGCTGACCTGACCCTGGGCCGACGCAGGACCGACGATCTGCAACCGCGCCGACGCCGTGGCGCAGCTGGAGCCACGATGGCCACCGCCGAGCCTGCGAACCGCTTGCCACGAGACGGACTGCGTGGCGTCGAGCGTGCCGCGGTGCCGATCGTCGACACCATCAACACCGTGCCCTGGGTCAAGGCCGCGACCTGGCCGCTGTGGCGCTACGGCAGCAAGGCCTTCGTCATGGCGCTGTCGGCGCGGCTGTACCGGCTCTACGGCCTCGAGCACATCCGCGACATCGACGCACCGCAGGGCGTGATCTTGGTGCCGAACCACCGCTCGTTCTTCGACCTGTTTTTTGTCGCCTCGGCCCTGGTCGACACCGCGCCGCACGTCGCCGGCCAGATGATGTTCCCGGTGCGCAAGGACTACTTCTACGACCGCTCGCTGGGGCTGATGCTCAACCTCGGCCTGACCGCGGGCTCGATGTGGCCGCCGGTGTTCCGCGACGATCGACGCGGCGACTTCAACGCGATCGCGATGGCCCAGCTCGGCCGGGCGATGCGCAAGGGCACGATCGCGGGCATCCACCCCGAGGGCCACCGCGGTCGCGGCGACGACCCGTACGTGCTCGGCAAGATCCGCCCGGGCCTGGGCCAGGTGGTGGCGGCGGCGCATCCGGACGCGCTGATCTTGCCGACGTGGATCTTGGGCATGAGCAACGACTTCTTCGGCACGGCGCGGCGCAACTACCGCCCGGCCGGCCAGCGCGGCGAGCCGGTGCGGATCTGGTTCGGCGCGCCGCTGCGGGCTGGGGACCTGGCGGCGCGCTTCCCGGGCGATGCGCTGGGGTTGACCCAGGCGGTGATGGCCGAGGTCGCGGCGCTCGGTGAGCGCGATCGGCTGGAGCGGATGCGCGATCCTTCGCCGGCTTGAGGGGGCGTCGGGGGGGATGTGGCCTTGGCGACACCGGGCTCGGAGCGCTCTTGGTCGCCGCAAATTCGCGTTGACGCCTTCCCGAAGGGCGATCTACCCTCCGTTCTAGCCGCTACCCGCTGCCCGCGGAGCCGGGACTTGGTACACCGGAGCACGGCGATGGCAGACCTCATCATCCCTGGCGCTGAGAGGCTGGACACCCTCGCCAGCTTCGGGTTCACCCTGCCCAACGAAGCGAATCCTCCCAAGCCCTTGCCTTGCTTCACGAACGCGCCCGGTTCGATCCTCTACACGCTGCCGTTGCCGCCGGCTCTGACGTTCAGTTGCCTGCCTGTGCGCGTGACGGCACCCGCGGCGTTGGTCCTCAGCGCAAGCAGCGTCGACGCGAACAGTGCCGCATTCGAACTCGGCGGCAAGAACGGCCTCGGAGACCCTCTCAGCGCACCGGGCACCTTGGCGACGGCGCGCGTCGCGGTTTTCGCCCGCAGTGCCGACGCGCTTCAGGGCCTTGTGTGGGGAAACCAGCCGCAACCTCCTTATTTCTTCGCTGGCGGCTTCACCGATGCTGGCTGGCTCACGACCTCGGACGTCTGGCTGTGGAACGAAGGCATCGTGCGGGCCTCGCGCAACTTGGTCGTCCAGGAGCAACTGGCGCTCGCGCTCGGTCCTTGTTCACAGCCGGCCGCCCAGGCGCTGGCATCAACGGTGCCTGGGATCACGGTGTCTGCAGACACCAGCGTCGACCTTCGCGGGCGCCCGGATGGCATCGCCGCGTCCACCCAAGGCGTGACGTTCGAGGTCGGCGCAATCGCTTCGTTCGACCTCGGCCACGACGGCACGGAGGTGGCGATGATATTTCATATTGGGATCATGGCGGATCTTGACGTTGATGTGCGCGCTGGCGTCGCTCTCATCCCGCACATCGATGATGTCGGGGGGCTCTTCTCGGCACCCGCTGGGGCGATGGCCTTTGACGCCGACAAACTTTACCTGCGCGACGCCGCTGGCGACGTGCAAGAATTCGACTTGACGTAGTCGTCGGCGAACAGGGGGGCAGATGAGCCAAGAGACGCAACTGTCGCCCGACGAGTGGGCGTTCCTCTCGACGTTGCCCGTGCAGCGCGAAAACATTGAGCTGCGCCGCTTGCTGCTCGATCGGCAAGAGCAGGACCTCCAGCGCACGATCGCTGCCCGGCTCGGCGTAGCGGCCGGACACGTCACGGTAGACCTGCAGCGTCGCACCGCGCGGGTGGCAGGTGACCAAGCTACGGATGACGGCGCCGAAGGGGGCACGAAAGCATGAAGATTGGCAATCCCATCGAGCTTGTCGGCGGCGTGAGCGCGCCCGACGCGCGAATCTTCTTGCCCGATGCCACGACGAGGTTGCTAACGCTCAGGAGCGAGGGCCGCTTCGTCATCGTCGGCAACCTCGCCAACGACGGCAGCGACGCCGCAGTCTGGACGCACGTACAAGACGGAGCCACGGGATATCTTCTCCGCGCCAACAGCCGTGCCAACTGGGAGGTTGCAGGCGATATCCAGGTCGCGCCGCATCCATCGACCGGCGCTACGCGCATCCAAATCCAGCATCCGCTCGTGTTCGGCGCCTGCAAAGCCTTCGCGCCGAGCGACCCCGCCGGCACCAAGGCGACCGTCGAGGCGTCGGGGCACCTGACGTTTCGTACGGTTGCTGCGCCCCTGGCCGGCAACGTGGCGGTGCTCTTCGCAGCGGACATCGGCACGGTCACAGCGGTCCCAGCCATGCCGCCCGACGCCAACGTCGTCGCTGAGATTCTCGGTGACGGTATCTGGCGGCTACGACGATCCTGGGTCGTGCTGTCGCGCCTACACTGCAACCTGCTGCATGGATACGATTTTTCCGGAGGCGCCCCAGAGACGCAGACGATCGGCTACAATGGCAGCGATCTCGTCTACCGCAGCGCCGCTGGCACCACGTGGACCTTGTCGCCATGACGCGACGCCTTGGCCTCACGGCGTTGGCGGTGTTTGCGTTCGCTTGCGGCAGTCCGAGAAGTCCCGTCAATGGCGCTGCCGAAGCGGACGTTGGTGCCGACGCCGACGCGACTGGCGATGTGCTAGCGGCTGACGGCGACGGAGAGTCGAGCGACGCCATAGACATGCCGGATGTCGTTTCAGCCAACGATGTCGAGGATGCTCGCGACGGCGACCTCGCAGAGCTTGACGCAGCACTCACAGATTCGTGCATCCCGGCGTCGGTCACCAATGGCAACCTGCCGATGACGTCGCTGGACTGCATCAAGACCTGGGACGACTATCCCTGCGCCTCGCTGGGCCTCGGCGTCGGGCAAGTGCGGCTCGTCGCGGCGCTGGATCTCCGCTTCGGTGGCGCACTGGCTGACCCATGCGACCCACAGGGGCAGAGCGTTGGCAGGGTCTTCATCGTCGGCCGGGAGGGTTTGCTCGTGGCGACCTATGGCGGCAAGTCAGGTCGGCTGCGCATCACCAGCACTGACGCCGCCGGCCGCCCCATCGCAACCGTCGGCTATGATCGCTGGTGCAACAAGTCGACGGAGGCCCGCGGAGCCTGCTGCGCTTCCGGTCCCACGGGCAACTTGGCCGTCGAGATCGATGACACGACGCTCGCGTTTGGGTTCTTGAGCGCCTTCGGTCATGAGGGAAGCCGACGGATGGTTGTCGGAATGCGCGATACGCCGCGCTGGGCCGCAGCGGCACCTCGGACCGCTGTGGCACCAGGTCCGGGCGAGAAGTTTCGGCTCGCAGTCTTCGGTGCCAACCTGCACGCGCAGGCTGTGGGCTTTGCGCCGAAGGAATTCGAAGAGCCCTATCCCGCCCAGCACCCGCCGGCGCTGGCGGCGGGTAGCAAGGACACATTGTGGATGGCGCTCATCCAGCCTACGACTAGGGTGATCAAGGCGTTTCAAATGGACGACAAACTGAAGCCGCTCGTGGAAGTCTCGATGTCGCCGCCGGCAGACATCATGGCCGAGCTGCCCATGAGTGGCGACCCGCTGCGGCTTGCGAACTGGGGACAGCGTTGGGAGCTTGGCGCGCCGATAGTCGAGGTTGGATCAGGAGCTCTACGATTTCATATTCAATACAGCCAGCCGTCGCACGCCGCGTATCTCATCGCCACGGGGGCTTGGAAGAACCCGGGCGAGGGGAAGTGGAAGGCGGACATCAGGAATTTTCCTCTGCTCTTGGACGAGACGCAAGACGCAATCCTTGCATTCTGGTCAGCGTCCCTCTGCCAAACACTCGTGGGCGGCCTTGGCCTAGTTCGTACCGGCGCGAGGGCGATTTCCTTCTTGGATGCAGAGGCTGGAATTCAAGGGATGCGAGAGCCATTTGCCCGAAACTACAGTGGCAGTAGCAATCTTCAATTCTCCGCCATCAACCGCGCTTCCGCAGCAATTCTCATCGCGACCGAGTGGGCCACCGACGGCACGGACGGTACCGAGATCTCAACTGCTGCGGCATATTGTGCCCATCTCCCGGGTTCTTCCAAGGAGTCGATGCCATGAGCCTTACCTGTATCCCCGGCGTCCAAGTAGTCTATAATTTGCCGCCTTTACTTGGTGGTGGCGTGCCCGAAAACATCACATTCGAAGTGACGGACATTGCTCTTCCTGCCGAAGTCGTCCTGGGCACCCAGACCACCTTCGACAAGGCGGGTGGCGGGGTTCTAGCGAGCCGCCGCAGCATTCTCTTCGAAGTTGGCAGGACCTCGGGGGCCAAGACCCAGACGGCGACCCTCGGCGGTCCCGATCCGGCGCTGCGCACTACGCTCGACTTCGCCAGCCGCGAAGTCGTCACGCCGGGCTGGACGATCGGCGACAACCCCTACGGCCACTTCTGGTCTCTCTTCATGCCCAGCGTCGAGGTGTTCTGGCAGGCCACCGGTCACGTCCGCGCCGGTGACTACGACTTCGCCCTCATCACGGAAGAGTCCGGCGGCACTTATCCTGACTTGGTTCTGCAAGCGGAGCACGGGCTCTGCTTTGCGGTCTCTGGCCGCGGTGTCGGCGTTCGCATCGAGGCGGGGGCGCGCTCGACCGTCACCTCGGATTTCGAGTTCGTGCTCAACGAGATGGCCATCACGACCCGCGCACCAGCCACGGTACAGAACGTGCTGGATGTGTCGGCTGCGGGGCTACGCATCCCGGAGGTAGCGAGCGCGCCGAGCGCCGCGGGCATCGCCGGTGAGCTTCGCTTCTGCATCATCGCTGGCGTAGCGACGCTATATGTCTACACCGGGAGCGCCTGGAAGCGCACCGCACCTTTCGCCTAGGCCAGCCATGAAGCGCTTCGCCGCTCACGCACGCCACACCACGTGTATCGCCATCGTTGTGGCGCTCGGTTGCGCCGAGTCGGCACCGCGCGTTGCGCCGTCGCCTGCGGCCACGGGTCTCCACATCGCGGCCCGTTCGCTGGCCCCCGCCTCGCCGTGGGCACAAGCGCCCGTCGAGTCCGGCATGGTCCTCCTGCCTCCCGGCACCACCCCCTGCGACGTAGAGCTTTGGGACCATTTCAACGACCATACCCGCGTCATGATAACGAGTTGCAACGGCGAGATCCATTTCGTCGATCAAGCGCCCGGCGACCTGGATGCTTCCAACGGTCTTTGTACCCTCACGCCACTGCTCAAGCCGGTCGGGCCAAGCCCTTGCTCCTGGCAAGGCGCAGGGGTCTGGCGCAGTCATGCTGGCGGGATCGCCGGCATCTGGCCGATACGCTTTCGCTTGGGCGCCGACTGCTTCTCCATGCACTACCCGCCCTTGTATGGCTGCATGCCAATGCAGCCGTTGCCCTACCATGCGATCGGCACTGTCGTCCCTCGCGCAGGTCTGACTGCGCCGAAGATTCACGCGATTCGCAACTTCGGCGCATCGGGCCACCAGCTGGTGCTGCTCGACGCCGACCCGACGCTCGCGCCCCATCAGGTCCGAATTGTGCGGAGCGACATCCATTTTCAGTACGCGACGGCCTCGGTCCACGCACTGCTCGATGGCCCCACGTCAGCGGCCGACGTCCCACACGGCGTAAGCGGCCGTGGCGACGGCATGCTCGCCATCGCCGGGCCGACCGGCGTCTGGTACGGCGCTGCCGACAGCCCCACATTCGCGCGTGTGTTTGTTCCAGCCGCGCAGGGACCGACCTTGGTCGAGCCGACGCCCGGCTGCTGCGACATCGCGTGGCAGCCGAACCTCGTCGGCCCAGGCACGTTCGTGCTTGCCCCGCGCCAAGGTCCCGAACTGGTCTTGCTCGACGACGCGTCCGGCGACGTCGTCGCCACCTGGGTGCCGACGGCGACCAAGGTCGGTTATGCGCCCTTCGCAATCCGCGCGCTCTCAGCAAACCAAGTCGACGCGACGGTCATCTTCGCCGTCGAGGAGCAGGCGATAGGCGCTCCGCCGCGCCACGTCGTGCATTGGTTGGGCTGGCCGCTGCTGGGCTCGAGGCGTGGACCCACGATCCCGATTGCAATGCCAGGGCTGGGTGCAGATCCGTCCCCTGGGAGCAAGAGCGCATCGGGATCCAGCGGGAAGTGAAGAGGAGTGATGATGTTCGCCGCCAAGTGGATGAAGCCCATCGTCACACAGTGCGCCTCGTCGCTCGTCTCGGCCAAAGAGGGCCCGAGCGTTGGTGGGAGTGTTGGGGTCAAGAGCCTCAGCAAGGTCTTCATGACATGCCCGGCGCCGCTCCTCGTGCCCTCGCTCAAGGCGAAGGCGGTGCCGGTGCTGTTGGCGGGCGTCAGCGACGGGATTTGCTTTCAGATCGAGGACTGGGAGCCAGCGCTGCCGGGCGCAAGCAAGGCGCCCATCGTTCCGCCCTTCGACACATTGCCGTGCGTCTGCCCAGTACCCTCGGACTTGGGCATCCCTCTGCCTGAGAATCTGCCGTCAGGCGACCCGGTGGTGCTGACAGCGGAATACGTCTCGTGTTGTCCTGCTGCGGTCTGGAGCGGAGTGACGCCATGAATTCGAAGACACCGACGGTCAACAGCATTGGGGCCCTGTCTGCCAGTTCGTGGCGGCATGGCGGGCTCGTGCTCGTCTGCGTCGCCCAGCTGGCCTGTGCCGGCAAGAGCGCGGGGGCGTCGGCAGACGCGACCCCTGGCGGCGACACGGCGGGCAGCCTCGCCGACGATGCGGGGGCGTCCGGCTCGGACAGCGGCGCGGTCGGTGACACTGCGGGGAGCGACCCGGTCGACGTCGCTGGAGGCGACAGCGCGGACGACGACGTGGTGCTCGCCAAGGACCTGCCGTGCGTCGATTTGGCGAAGGTCAAGCCGGGGACGCCGTGCGATGACGGCGACCCGTGTACGTCGGTCGACCAATGCCACGGCGGCAAGTGCCGTGGCGTGGTCGATACGTGCATGGACGGCGATGTCTGCACCGAGGACAAGTGCGACAAGGGGACGTGCACGTTCGTGGTGGTCAACGATTCGTTGGGCTGCGGCAAGGCGGACGTGCCGAATCCTGTGCCGGAGGTGGGGGAGTGGCCGGCGGAGGCGGTGCCGGCGCGGCAGGCTCCGCCTCACCACCTGACCCTGAAGGACGGCAGCTTGTTGCTGGTGCTTCCGTGTCATGTGGTGCGGGCCTCGCCGACGTGGAAATGGACCTGGACCTTCGATCTCCCGAAATTCGTCGGCAGACCTGGCCAAGGCACGAGAGACCCCAAGTACGGGGATGTGACGTGCGACACGAGCAAGGACCATTCCGAAACCGAATACGACCAAACGTGGATCGCAGACGCCGCAGAGACTCCCAACGGAGGCTTCCTGCTGTTGGGGCACGGCGAAGGCTCAACGAAGAAATACCAAGGCTGGAACGCCAAGGATTGTGGGACGGACTGCTTGCTGACATGGGTCCTGCCGCTGTCTGCCTCCGGACAGCCCATTGGCGACCGACGGGCCTTGAGGCGCGCGGAGCGAACGATGCACTGGTGGCAAGCTCCGTGGCCAACCCATGGAGGAGCGATCGCTCGCGTTGACCGCGACAGGTATGTCGCCGCCTATCCGCGCGGATACAATGAGTCGAACATCGGATTGACCATCCTAAGGGCCTCGGGCGAAGTGATTGTGACTCGAACATTGAGCCTGCCCGCCGGCGATCTGGAGGAAACCGCGATCCCGACCACGGTCATGTGGGGCCGTCCCGGGAAGGAAGGCTCGGTCTCGTGGTCCCTGCAGCCGAACGGGTTGCTCGTTCGAACCGGTGTGGATGGCGGAGTCCTGAATGTATTCCATCCTGGGCCATTCCCGGCGATGTCGTTTGCCATGAGCGACGGACGGCTCGTTTTGCGGAGGCCGTTGGAAACGACGGATCTCAGCCAACCCCTCGCGGGCACCAGCGCGGGCTTGCAGCGGCAACTCACCGTCGCCGCCGACTGGTCCACGATGACGCACGCCGTGGTGTTCGGTCCATACCAGTGGCTCCCTGAATATCTAGACCAGATTTTTCCCTATCAGTGGCGAGTCTTACGAACGGTCCATGATCCGGTTCGGAAGATGGATTTCACGCCCACGCTCGAGAAAGTTGTGAAGGGATATCCCTACATCTACTCGCCTGAACCAACAGAAACAAGAGGTGATTGGCTGGAAATGGGTCACACCATCTTCCTGCGATCGGACAGAAGCATTCTGTCGACGTACTACGCGCCCGTCACCGTCAAGGCGACCTGCCATGATTTTCTGGATCCCGACTATCCTCCATGCAAGCAGAAGCCCGGGGCGTGCGAAATCAGGGCGATCTCCAATCAGTTCTGTTCGGAGTGTTTTATGTTCCCATTGAGTTCCGTTCCATGTGGCGACAATCAAATGGGGATTTGCGAGAAAGGCGAATGCAAATCGCCTCCGTCGGGGACGCCATGAGTGGCTTTGGAGGCTTCGACCCATCGCACGGAGCCAAGTCCGGGTTCGACGGTCTGCCTCCGGTCGGCCTTCCGACGCCCGTCGCACCGCCGGCCGTCGAGCAGTTCCCAGGCACGCCGTGGAATGTGTGCTGTGGAATCCCTCGCGCCAACGACATGCCGGGTGTCGTGAAGCCGGCGCTCGCGTCGTGGCCGCTCCCTCTCGGTTCGCTCGTTGAGTTAAAAAGCCTCTCGTCGGCGGATGGCTGGCCGGCCAGTCTCGCCGGGCAGACGCCCATTGCTGCTGCGGAGTCATGGCAAGCGATGGTTCGCTCGGCGATCGTCCGATGGCGCTTGTTGGAGAGCGGATGGAACGCGGTGCTGAACGAGGTGATTCGGACACCGAACGTCGTGATGGTCGAGCTCTGGCGGCAGTCGGCGGACGGGCAGTCGTTCGAGTACCTCGAAGACTTGGCGGGGCCCCACTTCAACGGTGGAAAGTTCGGTCGCGTCGCGGCCATCTTGGAGGCGACCGGCGAGGGGGTTGGCGCCACGCTCTTCTCGCCCACGACTTCGCAGAGTTTGATCGCACCAATCGGACCGAACTGGATCTTGGCTGTGGGGCGGTTGATACGACGGAGGCAACTCGTGCTGGCTTGCCCAGTGTCATTGTCCGATGCAAGTCACGGCGCGCTACCCAACCCGAACACTCCGCCCAACCCTCTCCCTATATGGCTCGGCCAGGATCTCTCCGGCGATCAGGCAACGGCCCTCGACAGTTGGGTCGCGAACCTGTGCTTCGAGGCGCTTTCCCAAGGAGCACAACCCAAGAAGTATATTTCGGGCTGGTACGGAACGAAATTCGACCCGATCCTGTCCACGCGGCTATGGAATTGTTCGTATGTAGTTGCCGTGATGACGCTGTCGGCCAAAGCTGAAATGGTCTACGACGACTCCCAGTCGGTTGTCTACAACATCCTCACCTGGCAACGCCGCTGCGCCACCCAACCCCTGCCGCCCGGCTTCCCCTGGCCCAACTACGTCCCGATCCGCCTCGACACCGCCGTGGCGACCGCCATCGGTCCGAAGGACTCCGACGTGAAAGGCGTGCAAGCGTCGCTCGCCAAGGCGCTCCACAACGCGTTGACGTCCAGCTCGGACGCCGCGAGCCAAACCGCCCTCCGCGGCCTCTTCACCGGCGCGCTCGCGGAGCTGCGCACGCTGATCGCGGTCGGTGTGGCCACTGGTTGGCTGCCAGCCGACGAGTTCCTGGAGCTGGTGCCGATCTTGATGGACGTCAGCGTCGCCGAGAACGTCAGGCTCCACGACAACGGCAAGGGCAAGTTCGGCGAGGACCATGTGTTCGCCCTCGCCCCCAGCCCCTTCGCATGGGCCAACGCTGTGCTGCAGGGGCCCCCGATGACGTGGTTCACGTAGGCGCCGTTCACCGCGCCAACGCGAGTCGCCAAACGACCGACCCTCCGCCTCGCTCCACCGCCTCCACCGCTCCACCGCCCACTTGGTTGCCATCTTCGCCTGTCCTGCTAGGGTGCGGCGCCCCGGAGGGGGGGCGAGCGAGCCGATGTCCATGCAACACCGTCGATTGTTCACATCGTTGGAGCCGCTGCTGGCCCTGCTGCTGGTCGCTGCGCTCGCGCTCCCAGGCCTCGGCAGCGCCGGCCTGCTCGACCCGTGGGAGATGCAGCGCGTCGCCGTCGCCCGTGCCGTGGCCGGGCCGCGCGAGGTGCTGGCGCTGGGCTCGTTGGACGCGGCGACGAACCTGCGCAGCGCCCTGGGCGACGCGATCGTGGTGCGCCACCTGGACGGCGGCCTGGGCAAGGCCAGCGCCGAGCTGGCGGTGCATACCGCGCAAGGCCTGGTGATCGACGCCGAGGCGGGCCTCGGGCTCGGCGCGCGCGCGGCGATCTTGGACGCGCGCGCCGCGGAGCTCGACAAGATCACGGCCGACAACCCCGGCCTGGCGGTGGCGATCGTGACCGATCGGCCGGCGGACGAGGTCCAGCGTGGCCTGGCCCGCGCCCGCGCCCACGGCGTGGTGCGTGGCCACCAAGGCGGCTTCTGGCGCGAAGCGATGCCGACGATGGAGCGCTCCGACGAGCTCGCGCCGCTGCTCTGGGGCGACGAGACCGTGATGCCGGCCAGCGCGTTGCCGGCCTGGCTGGACGCCAACGTGCCGTCGCCGTGGACGACGCCGGTGCACCAGGTCGATGGCCGCGCGGTGCCGGCGCCGCTGCTCGACACCTGGCTGGTCGCTGCGTCGTTCCGCGCCTTCGGCCCGTCGGAGTTCGCCGCGCGCCTGCCCGGGGCGCTGATGTTCCTGCTCTCGGCGTGGCTGCTGTTCGCGTCGCTGCGCCGGCGCTATGGCTCGCTGACGGCGTGGTGCAGCGCCTGGGTGCTGGCGACGCTGCCGATGGCGCTCGGCGCCGCGCGCGTGGTCAGCCTCGAGTCGAGCGCCTCGCTCGGCCTGCTCTGCGTGACGTTGGCGGTGATCGGCCTGGGCGAACGCGACGACGCAGCGGCGCCTGGCGCGTCCGGCGCGACGCCGGGGCCGACGCCCGGTCCGACGCTCGGCTTGAGCGCCATGATGCTGCTCGCCGGCCTCGGCATCCTGTTGGCGGGTCGCGGCCTCGGCGGTCTGGTGATGGGCGCGGTGATCGCGGTCGGCGCGGCGGTGGTGCGCGGGCGTGGCCGTGCGGGCTGGGCCGGCGCCGTGGTCGCGCTCGGTCTACTGGCGGCGGCGGCGGCGTGGGTGCTCGGCGACGACACGACGCCCTGGCTGCGGGCGATGCGCTTCACCCGGATGCCGTTCGAGGGCGGCCTGCTCAAGACCGAGCACGATCTCAGCGCGATCGTGGGCCAGATCGGCTTTGGCCTGCACCCGTGGGGCGGCTTGATGCTGCTCGGTGCCGGGCGGCTCGCCTTCGCCAGCGACGACGACGATCGCCGCGGCCCGGCGTGGCTGCTGGGGCTGGGCGCCGGCATCCTCGTGACGATGATCTTGTTGCCGAACTTCAGCCACGTCGTCGCGCCGATCGGGCCGATCGCCGCGGCGATCACGGCGCTGCTGCTGCGCGACGTCCTGGCGGGGCGCGTCCACGGGCCGCTGCTGGCGCTGCTGGTGGGCCTGTCGGTGCTGCTGCTGCATCGCGAGACGGGCAAGGACGCGAGCACGCTGGTGCGCAGCCTGACGTGGGATCCGCCCTTCGGTGGCGAGAACGCGGCGTTCCAATGGCCCGAGGAGCTCAAGGCGCCGCGTCTGGCGCGGGCGATCGGCCTGCTCGGCGTGCTCGGCTTCGCCCTGGGCCTGGCGCGGCCGATGGCGCAGGTGCGCCGGCTGGTGCGCGCGCTCGACGGCCAGCGCGCCAGCATCTGGCTCGCCGGCGGCGCGCTGACGGTCTGGGCGCTGGACGTGCTGATCTCGCTGGGCGTGCGCATGGACGTGCTGCTGCGGGCCGAAGCGAGCCGCACGGGCTACGACTACGATCGCGTCTGGCTGACGATCGTCAGCACGCGGCCCGAGGTGATCGCCGGCGCGGTCGCTTTTGTCGCCGCCGCGGTCGCCGCCATCGTCGCCGGGCTGCCGGCCGAGCACCGCCTGCGTCGGGCGGTCGGCAAACTCGGGCTGCTCGCGCGCCCCGTCGTCGCGCTCGCCGGCCTCGCCGCCGCCGCGATCGGCGCGTTGGTCGCCGGTGGCATGGTCCACGTCGCCGTCGCCAAGGCCGGCTGGGGCGCCGCGATCGCCGCGGGCCTGATGCAGCCCGCCGGCTGGATGCCGCTGCTGCTGCTGCTGCCGACGCTGGTCTGGCACGTGCTGGCGCATCGGGCGGTGCGCGGCAGCGACGCGGTCGCCGCCGGTCCGCGGCGCAACGGCCTCATCGCCTGGCTGCTGATCGCGGTCGGTGGCGTCGGCGTCGGCGCCAGCGCGGCGGTCGGCACTTGGAGCTACGGCCTGCTGATCGCTTGTTGGGCCGCCGCGGTCTGCGTGCTCGGCCTCGCCGCCGGGGCACCGCGGCCGATCGCGGCGTTCGCGCGCACGGCGTTGGCCGCGGCGACGCTGACGGCCGCGACGCTCTGCGTGGTCTTCGCCGAGCGCCTGTTCGTGCTGGTCGCCGACGGGCCGATGTTGCTGCTGCGCACGCTGTTCGCGCCCGACACCGGCGCGCTGCTGGCGCTCGCGGGCCTGGTGCTCGCCAACCACGTCGCCACGCGCCTGCCGCGGCTCGAGACGGCGCGCTTCTGGCTGCTGTGGGTCGCCGGCGCCTTCGACCGGCCGCTGCTGGGCGTGGCCGCGGCGATGACGGGTGGCCTCGTGCTCGCCGGCGGCGTCGCCTTTGGCCTGCTGCCCGAGATGAGCGTGCACTTCTCGCAGAAGCACCTGCTCGCCGCGATCACCGCCGCCGGTGGCGACCTCAACGCGCAGCCGCCGGTGGCGTTCAAGCACGCGGGCGCGGCCGGCGGCAAGGTCCTCGGCAGCAACTTCTACACCGCGGCGCTGCCGACGTTGGCGTCGCGTGACGAGGTCATCGCGGCGCTGTCGGGGGCCGAGGCCAAGGTCCACGTCAGCGATTGGGGCGAGCAATCGCGCAGCGACGAGGTCGAGCTCGGCAAGGGGCCGCGCTTCGCCGTGGTCGCCAAGGCCGAGTTCTCGGCCCTGAACGCGGCGTTCCGCGACAAGAACGAGGGCCGCAGCATCCCCGTGCTCGACGCCTCGAGCTCGCGCCTGGTGCTCGCCGCCAGCGCCCTGCCGGCCGACCGCAAGAGCGCCAACTGGCTCGACGACGCCATCCTGACCGAGGCGCAATTCGCCAAGCTCGAGGGGATGCAGCAGATCGCCGCCAACTTCGACGATACGCTCGAGCTCATCGGCTGGCGCCTGGGCGAGCGCAGCGTGCGCCGTGGCCAGAAGTACCACCTCGAGCTGTTCTGGAAGGTGCGCAAGACGCCGCCGGTGTCGTACATGCTCTTCATGCACCCGCACCCGCTGCACCGCGACCTCTGGCCGCTGGCGGTGGTGCCGCACACCGAGGCCGAGGGCAAGCGCTGCACCGGCTGCTTCCAGACCAACCACTGGCGGGTCGGCGACATCGTGCGCTTCGACGTCGACCAGGAGGTGCCGCTGGGCACCTCGGCCGGCCCGAGCGAGATCATCCTCGGCCTGTTCGACCCGCTCAGCGACAAGCGCCTGCCGCTGACGTCCGCGACCGGCCCCGGCGTGGTCAAGCACAACGACAACCGCGTCACCATCGGCCGCTTGCTCGTGCGCTGAGCGCCGGGCCAGCTCGACCGGTTCTTCAGGAGTTGCTCATGACCTCGATCGCCGCCGTGCGCCTGCTCGGCAAGGACACCTCGCCCGTGGTGTCGCTGCTCGACCAGCGGCTGCTGCCGACGCGCAACGTCTGGCTGGCGACCAGCGACGCCGAGGCGGTCGCCAACGCCATCACCGACATGGTCGTGCGCGGCGCGCCGGCGATCGGCATCACCGCGGCGTACGGCCTGCTGGTGGCGATGGCCGGCACGGATTGGCCCGCGGGGGCCGAGATTCCGGGCGACGACGTCTCGGACGCCGACGCCGAGGCGCAGCGCTACCGCGCCTGGAGCCGGCGCTTCGCCGCGACGCGGCCGACGGCGGTGAACCTGTTCTGGGCCATCGAGCGCATGGACGCCTGCTTCGCCCGCGCCGCCACGACGGGCGACGCGCTGGTGCGGGCCTTGCGCGACGAGGCCATCGCCATCCACGACGAGGACCGTGCGTATTGCCTCGCCATGGGCCGCCACGGCGCCGCGCTGCTGCCGCAGAGCGGCGGCGTGCTGACGCATTGCAACACCGGCGCGCTGGCGACCGGCGGCATCGGCACCGCGCTCGGCGTGCTGCGCGTGGCGATCGAGTCCGGCAAGCAGCTGCACGTCTGGGTCGACGAGACCCGGCCCTACTTGCAGGGTGCGCGGCTGACGGCCTGGGAGTGCGTGCAAGACGGCCTGCCGGCGACGTTGATCAGCGACAACATGGCGGCGTGGATGATGCAGCAGGGCAAGATCGCCGCGGCCATCGTCGGCAGCGATCGCATCGCCCGCAACGGCGACGTCTGCAACAAGATCGGCACCTACGGCGTCGCGGTGCTGTGCAGGCACCACGGCATCCCCTTCTACGTCGCGGCGCCGACCTCGACCATCGACCTGGACTGCCCGAGCGGGGCGCAGATCCCGATCGAGCAGCGCACGCCGCGCGAGGTGACGCACGTCGGCGGCTGGGCGCCGGCCGAGCTGCTCGAGCCGCTGCAGGTCGCGCCCGAGGGCATCGGCGTGGCCAACCCGGCGTTCGACGTCGTGCCGGCGGCGCTGGTCACCGCGATCATCACCGAGCAAGGCGTGGCGCAGGCGCCGTACCCCGAGGCCTTGGCCGCGATGGTGCAAGCCGCGGCGAACGCTCGTCAGCGCTGAGCCTCGTTGGCGTCGGCGCGGTCAGGTGCAGCGATGTCCCTCCGCCGCAGCGAACTCGATCGCTCCAAGGTCGGCCTGCTGCTGGCCTTCGCCCGGGCGCTGCACCACCACGGCGCGCCGGCGCACCGGCTCGAGCGCGAGGTCGGCGCGGTCGCTGCGCACCTGGGCCTGCAGGCCTCGTTCTTCTCGACCCCGACGATGCTGCTGGCCTCGTTTGGCGCTGACGAGGCCAACGCCGAGACGCACGTGCTGCGGGTGCAGCCGGGCGGCGTCGATCTGGGCCGCCTGGCCGAGCTCGACGCGCTGGGCGTCGCCATCACCCGCGGCACGCTGACGGTCGACGACGCGCTCGACCGCGCCCGCGTCCTGGCCAAGCCACGGCCGCCGCGCCAGCGCTGGTCGGCGGTGCTGGCGAGCGCGGTGGCGTCGGGCTCGGCGGCGTCGCTGATGGGCGGTGGCTACGCCGAGATCGGCGCGTCGCTCGGCGTCGGCCTGGTCATGGGCCTGCTCGGCGAGGCCGCGCGCCGCCACGAAGCCGTCGATCGCCTGCAGCTGGTGCTCGCCGGCGGGCTCTCGGCCGCGATCGCGGGCGCGGTGGCGTCCGAGGTGCCGCTGGCGCTGACGCTGGTCACGGTCGCCGGCATCATCACGCACGTGCCCGGCCTGACGCTGACGGTGGCGATGACCGAGCTGTCGACCAACCACCTGGCGTCGGGCAGCGCGCGCACCTTCGCCGCGATGACGACGCTGGCGCAGCTGGGCTTCGGCTCGTTGCTCGGCGCGTCGCTGGCGTCGTCGCTCGGCAGCCCGGTCAGCGCGCAGACGACGGAGACCGCGGCGCTGCCTGCGACGGCGGCGGTCCTGCTCGGCGGCTTCGCCTTCGCCCGCCTGCTCGAGGCGCGGCGGCGCGACCTGCCGCTGGTCGTCGGCGCGGCGGTCTGGGCGCTGTGGGCGTCACGCCTGGGCGAGGCGGCGGTCGGCGGCGTGGCCGGCGTGGCGATCAGCTCGACCCTGGTCGGCGTCGCCGGCAACGCCACGGCGCGGCTGCTGCGGCGGCCGGCGAGCCTGGTGCTGATCCCCGGCATCTTGCTGTTGGTGCCGGGCAGCCTCGGCTACCGCAGCCTGGCCGAGCTGCTCGCCGGCGACGTGGTGGCGGGCGTCGCCCGGGCGGTGCAGGTCGGCATGATCGCGGTCGCGCTGGCCGCCGGGCAGGTCGTGGCCCACGCGATCGTGCCGCCGCGACGCGAGCTGTAGCGGCGATCGCCCGCGTCCGGGCCCAGATCTCACGCAGATCGCCCCGCGCGATGGCGCCAACCACCAGCTTGTCCTACCTTGCCGGCTCGGCCCCGCGCCGGGCGTCCTGCCCGGCCCGCGCCGCTTCGTCGGAGGCCCTGATGCGCGAAACCACCCTCACGAGCGCGACCACGTCCCGCCACGCCACACCGGGCCTCGGCCCCTGGGCTGGCCACGACGGCGGCGGGCTGCCGGGCAAGGCGGCGGTCGCCACGCCGGCGGTGCTGGAGCGGCTCTCGTCGGGGCTCGGCCTCGTGGTGCAGCACATCCCGCACGCGCCCGCGGCGGCGATCCAGGTCTGGATCGGCGTCGGTGGCGCTGACGAGCGCGACGGCGAGCGCGGCCTGGCGCACCTGCACGAGCATATGCTGTTCAAGGGCACCGAGCGGCGCGGCGTCGGCGAGATCGCCGCGGCGGTCGAGGCCGTCGGCGGCCAGATCAACGCCTGGACCAGCCTCGACCAGACGGTCTACCACGTCGTGATGCCGGCCCATGAGTGGCGCGCGGGCCTCGACGTGCTGGCCGACGCCATCTGCCACTCTGCGTTTGATGCCGGCGAGCTCTCGCGTGAGATCGAGGTCGTCTGCGAGGAGATCCGCCGCGCGGACGACAACCCGGGCCGTGTGCTGTACCGGGCGCTGCTCGAGAGCGTCTTTGGCGACCACGCCTACGCCCTGCCGGTGCTCGGCACGGCCGAGTCGGTGCGCTCGATGGACCGCGACCGCATGCGCGCGTTCTGGGGCCGCCACTACCGGGCGCAGAACACCATCGTCAGCGTCGCCGGCCCGATGACGGCCGACGAGGTCCGCGCCGAGGTGCTCGCCCACTTCGCCGGCCAGGCCAGCGAGCCCGCCGTCGCGCGGCCGCAGCCGGTGCAGCGCGACTTCCCGAGCTCGGCCAAGGTCTTGGACTCCGGCTTCTCCGAGACGCGGCTGGCGCTGGCCTTCCGTGCGCCGACGATGCTCGACGCCGACACCGCCGCGCTCGACGTGCTCTCGCTCGTGCTCGGCCAGGGCGAGTCGAGCCGGCTGTTCCGCCGCGTGCGCCGCGATCTGGGCCTGGTCAACGACATCGGCAGCTCGTGCTGGACGCCGCTGCGCGGTGGCGTCTTCATGTTCATGTTCGGCACCAGCAACGACCGCGTGCGGGGCGCGCTCGACGCGATGATGGCCGAGATTCGCGAGGCGCTGCAGCACGGCCTGACGGTCGACGAGGTGGACCGCGCCAAGCGCATGGTCCTGTCCGAGGCGACCTGGAAGCTCGAGACCGTGCAGGGCCAGGCCCACTCGAACGGCTTCTACGCCCAGGCCGTCGGCGACCCGCATTGGGAGACGCGCTACCACGAGGCGATCGCGGCGGTGACGACCGAGGACGTGATCCGCGTCGGCCGGCAGTGGCTGCGCGGCGATCGCGGCCACGTCGTGCTGCTCAAGAGCAAGGACGCCGACGCCAGCGAGCTGCCGGACGAGGCCGCGCTGCTGGCGGCCGTGGCCTCGATCGGCACGCCCGAGGACCACCGCAGCCGCGACCCTGGCGCCGGCGGCGAGGTCCGTGGCGCCTCAGAGATGCGCGACGGCGTGCTGCACATGCGCCTGGCGACCGGCGACCGCCTGCTGGTGCTGCGCGACGCCACCGTGCCCGTGTTTGCGCTGCGATCGGCGGTGGCGGGCGGCCAGCGCGACGAGAACGCGGCGACCGCCGGGCGCAGCCGCATGGCCGCCGAGCTGCTGACGCGCGGCACGGCGACCCGCTCGGCCGACGAGATCGCCTTCGCCCTCGACGCGATGGCGGGAGAGGTCGGCGCCGTCGCCGGGCGCAACTCGATCGGCATGTCGATCGCCGGACTGTCGCAGCACCGCGAGGCGATGCTGGCCCTGGCCATGGACTGCATGGGCGCGTTCGTCCTGCCCGACGAGGAGCTCGAGATCGCGCGCAAGGCGCAGCTCGAGGACATCCGCCACCAGAAGGACGCGCCGTCGCGCCAGGCCTTCCGCGCGGCGATGGCGGCGCTCTACGGCGACCACCCCTACGGCCTCGACGTGCTCGGCAGCGAGCAGAGCGTCGCCGCCCAGAGCCGCGAGGGCCTCGCCGCGTACCTGCACGGCCGGCTCGCGCCCGGCGACACGGTCTGGGCAGCCTGCGGCGACGTCGACCCCGACTGGCTCGCCGCGCGCCTGGAGGCCGGCCTGCCGCGCGACCACGCCGCAGCCCCGTCGCCCGCGCCCGCGCCGCTCGGCGCCTTCCGCGGCCTGCAGCAGCCGCGCCTGCACTCCGACAAGGAGCAGAGCCACGTCGTGCTCGGCTTCCGCGGCGCACGGCTGACAGATCCGGACCGCTACGCGCTGCAGGTGCTCGCGGCCGTGCTCGGCGGCCAGGGCGGCCGGCTCTTCCTCGACCTGCGCGACCGCCAGAGCCTCGCGTACTCGGTCGGCGCCGGCAGCACCGAGGGCGTCGAGCCCGGCAGCTTCACGTTCTACATCGGCACCAGCCCGGACAAGGTCGAGACCGCGCTCGCCGGCCTCTACGGCCATATCCACCGCGTCCGCGACGATCTGGTCGACGCCGTCGAGCTCGACCGGGCCCGACGCTCGCTGGCCGGCAGCTACGCCATCGGCCTGCAGCGCACCAGCTCGCGCGCGTCGAGCCTGTGCCTGTCGGAGCTCTACGGCACGGGCGCGGGCGGCTGGCAGGCGGAGATCGACGCGCTGCTGGCCGTGACGGCCGCGGACGTGCGCGCCGCTGCGCAGCGGCACCTGACGGTGGGCGACCACGTCGAAGCGATCGTCGGGCCGTTGGTGGGGTGAGAGGGCCCGGAGGCCCTTCGCCTCCCGGCACCGCGATCGTCAGCCCGCTGGCGCAACAGGCCCTGCCCCCAGCGCCGCCCGCGTCCGCCGCAGCCGCCGCCGCAGCCAGCCCGGCGCCACCAGCATGAAGAGGTAGTCCGGGCCGACAAAACGCGCGATCACCCACTCGATCCAAGCGTCGTCGACCGACAACCCGAGCTCAACGCGCACGCGCATCGACTCCTCGTAGCCGCGCAGCTCCCAATACGCCCGGCCACTGCAAAGCAACGGCAACGGCAGCAGCAAGTACGTCAGCTCAAAGAGCACCGGGAAGCGCCGCGCGTCGCGCAGGTGCACCGCCTCGTGGCGCAAGATCTCGTAGATCGCGGTCTCGCCGACCTGCTCGCGCCACGCCCGGCTGGGGAAGTAGACCCGGCCAAAGAGCACCGTCGTGTAGTCGTGCAGGTAGCGATCGTTGAACGGTCGCACGATCGCGGCGATCAGGCGCTGCTGCGGCGTCTCGTCCTTGTAGCAGATGGCGAAGCGCGGATCTTCGGCCCGAAGAGCGGCCTCGAGCGCCTCGACGCGGTCGCGGATCGTCGCGGAGGCGGGGGACGTGGCGCGCATCGCGCTCGACGCCCGTCGGCTCAGATGTCCTGCAGCAGCAGGTCAGCCCACTTCTTGCCGTCCAGGACCGTCTCGCCCTCGGATTTGTAGTTCTGGTTGGCCTGGTCCTGGATGCGCTTGCGCAGCACGTCCTTGCCCTTGGTGCCGGCGGCGACGAGCTGGTCGCCGGCGGCGATCTCGCGCGCGACCATCGACTTCAGCGCCAGGTAGCTGCCCCAGCCGACCTGACGCACGCCGTTGACGAAGAACGCCGGCGTGCCCGAAGCGCCGAGGTCCTCGGACATCTTGGACTCCTTGCGGATCGACTCGGCGATCTGGCCGTCCTGCAGGTCGCTCTGGAACTTGGCGAGGTCCAAGCCGAGCTCGCGGGCGTGGTCGAGCAGGCCGGCGTCGTCGAGGCGACCGGTCTGGAACAGCTTGTCGTGGTACTGCCAGAACTTGCCCTGGCGCTGCGCGGCGATCGCGGCGGTGGCGGCGGGGCGGCTGCGGCCGTGCATCTCGAGCGCGTTGTGGCGGAACACCACCTTGACCTTGCCCGGGAAGTCCATGACCAGCTGCTTGATCGGATCGTGCGAGCGCTTGCAGACCGGGCATTGGAAGTCCGAGAAGACCGTGACCAGCACCATCGGGTCCTTGTCGACGCCGAGGAAGGGCACGCCCTTGGCCGGCGAATGCGCGATCTGGCCCAGATCGGCGCCCTTGCCCGCGCCCTCGTCGCTCTGGCTGTCGAGGCTCTGCGGCTTCGCAGCCTCGGGAGCCGGGGCGGCGGCGACCGCGGCCGGAGCCGGGGCCGGTGCAGCCGGGGCCTCGGCGGCCGGGGCCGGCGTCGGCGCTGCCGGGGCAGCTGCGGCGGCCGGAGCCTCTGCGGCGGCGGGCGACGCGGCGACGGCGACGGGGGCCGCCGGATGCGAGTCCCAGCGGCCGACGATGAAGCCCGCGACGGCGAGCAGGGCGGCGAGGGCGTAAGCGTTCGACTTGTCCATGGTTCCAGTCTCCGAGAGCCGACAGGGTGGCGGCAGGACCCGCGGCGTCAACGCCGCGACGAGGTCGTTCCTTGGACCGCTGCAACACGGCCCCGCCGGACGAGATTCCCGGGCGGGGCCGCGTGCGCGATCGCGCTACTCGGCGGCGTCGAGCGCCGCGTCACCCAGGGGCACGAGCTTGTAGGCGCCGAAGTCGTACTTGATGACGCCGCGGATGCTCTTGAACTTCTTGCCGATCGGGAAGTCGGCGCGGTAGAGCTCGTCGGCGCCCTTCTTGCTGAAGGTGGTGCTGAAGCCGGGGGTGATCAGGACGCTCTTGTCCTTGTCGGTCAGGCCGACGAAGAAGTCGCCGTGCGGCTTGCCGTCGGTGCCCTTGGGCTCGTTGTCGCTGACGACGACGTTCTCGATCGAGACGTAGACGCCCTCGGTCGCCTCGTTGTCGCTCGGGCTGGCGTTGCTGCCGATCTGCTCGAGCGTCAGCGTCACGGCGACGGGCAGCTCGGTGGCGCCGTCGACCTTGGTGATGGTCTTGGTCGAGATCTGCGTGGCGCAGTAGTAGTCGGTGACGTCACCGGTCAGGTCGACGACGTCGCCAGCCTTGAGCTTGCCGAGCGCGCCGCCGTTGGCGCCGGTGACGTAGATGCCGTTCCACAGGCCGCCGCCCTTGGTCTGGACGTAGGCGGCGTCGAGCTTGCCGGCCTTGTCGATCTTGAACAGGATCGGGGTGGCGATGACGGCGCCCTTGATCGTCACGCCCTTGGGGCCGTTGGTGAAGCCGTTGCTCGCGGCCGTGCAGTCGAGCTTCTCCATCTCTTTCTGCATGTCCTCGATGGTCACCGCCGAGCCGCCGCCGGTGCTCGTGTCGGTCCCGGTCGTGGCGTCGTTGCCGCCCGTGGTGTCGTTGCCGCCGGTGGTGGTGTCGTTGCCGCCGGTCGCGGTGTCCGCGGCCGCGCCGCTGCCGCCCGAGGTGTTGGCGCAGCCGACGGCCGTCGCCAGGGCGGCGAGCATCGCCAGGTACACAAAGCCAGTTCGTCCCAACCGCATAGCATCCTCGTTTCGGCCCGCGTTCCCGCGCAACCAGGGTCGTTCGTCGCAGGGCCCATCGCGCAACGCGACCGACCCTTGCGCCGCGGCACGACGAGCGTCGCGCAGCAGCGCGCTGTAGGGTAGGGAGGCCCCTTCGGCCCGTCAACCTCGCATGTTCGCCGCTTCTGCGCCCGGCTCGGGCGACGCATCCACCCGCCCAGGACCCCCGGGGTGCGGCGCGACGAGCCGGGCGCGAAGGCGGCCGCGCTCACAGCAACGTGAGCTTGACGCACTTGAGGTTGTTGGCCTCGTCTTTCTCGTCCACGACCTTGGCCGCGTCTGCGACGTGGCAGAGCGACCAGCCGCCGGTCCAGCCCCACATGATCGGGTCCATGTAGAACGTCTTGGGCGGCGTCAGCGTCCAGTTCTTGCCCGCGGCGATGGCGGGCACCGCGATGGTGCCGATCTTGATGTCCTGCTGGTTGCCGATGACCTCGTCCTTCCACGTCAGCCAGACTTCGCTGGTGCTCGGTCCGGCGTCGAGGTCACCGATGTTGGAGACCACGATCGGCAGGGCCGCCTGCTCTTGCTTCTTGACCGTGCGCGTGCCGGCCTGGGTGTTGGCCCACGAGGCCTGGGCCTGCAAGTCGGCCTTGGCGGTGTAGTTGATCTGCAAGGTGGCCGGTTTTGCGATGTCGTTGGTCGGATCGTTGTCGCCGTTGAGCAGCATCGGCTTGAGGAAGACGTACTGCAGGCCCTTGGGGTTCTGCTGGATGGTGCAGCTCGACTCGAGCTTGACCGGCTTGCCCGGCGCGGCGGCGCCCCAGCTCTTGCCGTTGTTGCAGACGAGGCTGACGCTGGCGAGGCTGATGTTGTTCTCGGGCGCCAGGTGCGGCAGGTACCAGTTGGCCGACTTGGGCGCGACGCTGCCGTAGTTGACCTGGGTGTAGGTGAAGACCACGGTCGCCGGGCCGGCGCTGACGTCGACGACGCTCGGCGTGGCCACCAGGTCGAGCACCGCGATGTCCTGGCAGGCCGTCTTCATCGCGAAGTTGCAGATGCCGGCCTTGCAGGTGTCGACGGTGCATTGGGTCGCGTCGACGCACTCGCTGTCCTGGGTGCAGGTGACGCAGTCCGGGATCGGCGCGAAGTTGCAGGCTCCGTCCTTGCAGCTATCGGCGGTGCACGGCAGGCCGTCGTCGCAGGCCATGGCGGTGCCGCTGCAGCTGCCGTCCTTGCAGCCGTCGTTGCTGGTGCAGGCGTCGCCGTCGCTGCAGGCCGCGCTGTTGTCGGTGGTGCTGCACTTGGCGGCGCCGTTGCAGACGTCGTCGGTGCAGGCGTTGCCGTCGTCGCAGATGGCGGCGACGTCGTCGGTCTTGCCGTCACAGTCGTTGTCGATGCCGTCGCAGATCTCCTTGGCCGGGTTGGTCGGCGTGCAGGTCGGCGTGGTGTCCGCGACGGCGGTGTCTGCGGCGGCGTCCTCGGCCGCGACGGTGTCTGCGGCGGCGTCCTCGGCTGCGGCGGTGTCTGCGGCGGCGTCCTCGGCTGCGGCGGTGTCTGCGGCGGCGTCCTCGGCTGCGGCGGTGTCTGCGGCGGAGTCCTCGGCGCCGGCGGTGTCGTCGGCGGAGTCCTCGGCTGCAGCGGTGTCCTCGGCTGCGGCGGTGTCCTCGGCTGCGGCGGTGTCCTCGGCTGCGGCGGTGTCCTCGGCTGCGCCGGTGTCGCTCGTCGCCGTGTCGGCCGCCACATCGCCCGAGGCGTCGTTGCCGCTGCCGTCCAGCGCGGTGGCGTCGCCCGTCGTCGACGGCTTGGCCTCTTCGCCGCCACAGGCGCCCAGCGTCGCCAGCAGCGAGGCGCAGGCGAGCACCGCCAGCCGGTCAGCCGCCGTCGGCCCGCGCGGCTCGCGTCGATCTCCACTCCGTCCGGTCATCGACGTCGTCCAAGTCGCCACGGCTCCCCCCTTGCTGGTCGGCGTCGAAGGTGAGCCGCGGCCAGGAGATCGATGTGCCCGATGCCCGGCAGCGCCGCTACTTGCGCCGACCTAACAGCGGGACCACAGGACGCGCGCGCGGCGGATTGCCTTGGTACCGAACGAACTGGCCGGAGCCGTTGGTCGATCTGCGACGGCGAGGGCCGCGTTGCCGCTGCACCAGGCAGCCACGATCGCGCCCGATCCGCCGCGCCGGGGCGTCGCCGTGGCCACCGCGCAGGCCGCCGATGGGCTGTCGCTTGAGGCGACACTCGGCGCAACGGTCTGTGCATACAGGGCTTTTGTGGATCTTTGCTAGCTGCGCGAATTCTTGACGGTCCACCAGCCACACCCTACGCTCCGTTCTGGATGGCCGTAGCTTGCTGCGGTCATCGCGAGACGCGGTGTAGGCTGGTCGATGCGGCGCGCAAGGCGTCGCCAGATGCGGCCGACACGATCGGTCTCGGAGAGTGGCCTCGATGGCGGGTCAAAACCTCGTTGGACTGGACATCGGCACCTCGTCGATCAAGGTCTGCCAGCTCAAAGAGACCAAGAAGGGCGTCCAGCTGGTCGCCTTCGACTCCATCATGCTGCCGCCGGACACCATCCGCGACGGCCAGGTGATGCACGCGCCCCAGCTCTCGCAGCGGATCCAGGAGGTCTACGGCCTCAACAAGATCCGCAACCGCCGCTCGGCCATCTCGATGGCCGGCCACAGCGTCATCATCAAGAAGATCTCGCTGCCGGAGATGACCGAAGAGGAGCTCGAGGACTCGATCCAATGGGAAGCCGAGCAGTACATCCCCTTTGACATCAAGGACGTCAACGTCGACGCCCAGATCATCAACCCGCGCGCCGGCCAGGGCCAGATGGACGTGCTGCTCGTCGCCGCCAAGCGCGCCGTCATCGACGAGATGGTCGAGGTCGTGCGCGACGCCCGCGTCGATCCGGCCGTGGTCGACGTCGACGCCTTCGCCCTGTTCAACTGCTTCGAGCTCAACCACGACGTGCCGGCCGAAGAGACCGTCGCGCTGGTCAACATCGGTGCCTCGACCATCAACATCCACATCGTCGCCGACGGTCTGAGCGCCTTCACCCGCGACATCACGATCGGCGGCAACCTCCTGACCGAGGAGATCAGCAAGCAGTTCGCGGTGCCGTGGGAGGAGGCCGAGCACATGAAGACGTCGTCCGAGACGACGCTGTCGATGTCCGGCGTGCTGCGCGAGGTCCAGCGCATCAGCGAGCGCATCAGCGAGCAGCTCGTCAGCGAGATCCAGCGCTCGCTCGACTTCTTCGCCGCCACCTCGATGAACGCGGAGATCTCGACGATCTACCTCTCGGGCGGCGCCGCGTTGCAGACCGGCCTGATCGAGGGCCTGGAGCGGCGCCTCGGCGCAGAGGTCCGGGCCATCAACCCCTTCCAGAACGTGTTGGTCGACCCCAAGAAGTTCGACCTCGCGAGTCTGCAGCGCATGGCTCCGATCGCGGCGATCGCGGTCGGGCTGGCGCGGCGCGGCAGCAAGGGAGATCGGACGTGATCGCGATGTTGGCGATGATCCGCATCAACCTCGCTGGAGGTGGGCCGGCCAAGGGCGGCAAGCGACGCAGCAAGCGCGCGTCGTTGCCGGACATCCCGAACGTCGGCGTGCTGCTTTTTGTGCTGCTGCTCGTCATCGAGCTCGCCGCGCTGTACTCGTGGCACGCCGAGGCCAGCGAGAAGGCGTCGTCGCTGGGCAACCGCCTGCGCCGCGCCCGCGCCGAGCTCGAAGAGGTCAAGAAGCTCGCGGCCGAGATCACCGCGGTCAAGACCGAGATCGCCGAGCTGAACAAGACCGCTGTCATCTTCGACGAGCTCGACGGCGAGAAGCGCGGTCCGCTCGGCGCGCTCTCGTACCTCTCGTTCATGCTCAAGCAGCGCGATCGCGCCACGACGCCGACCGACGAGCTCAAGCAGCTCGAGGCCGCGGGCTGGCGCACCGAGTGGGACGCCCGCCGCGCCTGGTTCACCACCGTGCGCGAGGCCGACGGCGAGGTGACGCTGCAGGGCGAGGCCCTCGACCACGAAGACGTCGCCGAGGTGCTGCGGCGGCTGGAGTCGTCGGCGCATTTCCGCGATTCGCAGCTGGTCTTCGACGAGACGCGCAACGACCTGCAGCTCGACAAGACCTTTGTCAATTTCACCATCAAGGCGACGCTGATCTACATCGTCGAGCCCTACTTGACGGCAGAGCAGCGCGCCGCACAGGCCGAGGCCGAAGCCGCCGCCGAGGCCGCGCAGGCCGAAGCCGCGGGCCCTGGCGCCGCGGTGCTGCCCTCCGATCGCGCCCCGCCGAGCGGCCTCGACGCCAACACCGCCGCCGCGATGGCGGCCGCCGCGACCGGCGCCGACAGCGACGCGCCGACGGCCAACGCCGCCGAGACGCCCACCCCGACCGCCGAGCCAGCGCCGATCCTGCCGACGCCCGTGGCCCCGGGAGGTGAGCCATGATGGAGCAGTTCTTCAAGCTGACCGCGCCGCAGAAGGCCGGCGTGCTGGCGGCGGTGCTCGCGGTCATCGGCGCGGGCGGCTACTTCTTGCTGATCGATCCGGCGGTCACCGAGGCCAAGCAGAACGATCGCGACCTGCAGGGCGCGCAGGCCGAGCTCGCGGGCCTGGTCACCGTCGCGAGCCAGGACGAGCTGGCCAAGCTGCGCAAGCGCAAAGACGAGATGGTCGAGGCCGACAAGGAGAACCGCAAGATGCTGCCCAGCAGCGCCGAGGTTCCCGACCTGATCGAGACCGTGCAGCGCGACGCCCTGGCCAACGGCCTGAGCGTCAGCCGCTTCGACCGCCTGGACACGCGCAACCTCAACCTCGTCGACGCCGTGCCGGTGCGCATGACGGTGACGGGCTCGATGATCGACCTGATCAAGTTCCTGCGCATCTACGCCGGCCCCGAGCGCCGCGTGCTGCACCTGCGCAAGCTGACGATCGAGCGCATCCCGCCCGATCCGGGCCTGATCTTGAAGGAGCTTCGTGCGTCGTTGACGCCGGACCAGATCGCCGCCATCCCCAAGCGGACGCCGGCCGAGATGAAGCTCGAGACGATCGAGGTGCTGGATCTGGCGCGCAAGAAGTCCGTGGTCCGTGCCACCTTCACCGCCTACGCCTACACCTGGACCGGCAAGCCGCCGCCCGAGGACGCCGAGCCCGAGACCCAGGGCAAGCGCAAGAGGACTTGATGCCGACGCAGCCGCGAAGTTCAGCAGCGACGGACGAGCGGGCCACGCCGATGCGGTGGTCGTCGCTCGCGCTGTGCGCGTTTGCCGCGTCGACGCTGCTGCTGCTCGGCTGCGAAGAAGAGCGCCGTCGTCCGCCGCCGGCCGATCCCGCCGCCGCAGTCGCCGTGGCCGAGGGCCCGGATCCCGTGCTCGAGCGCTGGGACCTGGTCGGCGAGAACCCGAAGTTCGTGCCGCTCAAGCAGCTGTTCGCGGCGTACGAGGACGCCAAGTTCGAGGAGCTCGCCAACCCGATGCTCTCGAACCTGGTCGACTTCGCCGAGCGCCCCGTGATCGAGCAGCGCCCGGCAGAGCTCGGCCCGAGCGTCGCCGAGACCGGGCCTGCGACCGACGAGCAGCCCGAGAACCTCGACGACGTCCGGACCAAGGACCCGCTGTCGTCCTACCGCCTGATCATCCTGATGACGGGCATCAGCCGGCCCAAGGCCGTGGTGACGGACGGCAAGATGAACCGGATCGTGTTGGAACGCGGCGATCCGCTCGGCAGCGAAGGCGGCCGGGTCCGCGCGATCTTGCAGTACAAGGTGCTGATCGGCATGCCGGGCAAGGCCGATCCCGTCGAGATGAGCATCGAGCCGCCGTTGGCGTCCCTCGTCAACGAAGGTGCGCCCGCCACCGAGAGGAAGGACCTGTAATGCGACGAACGCAGCCCCGCACGCTCGCAGAGCGAACGCTCGCCGGAGTGCTCGCATCGACCCTCGCCGCGCCACAGCTCGCTGTGCCGATGTGGATCGTGCCGAGCCTGGTCCTCCCTGCCGGTGCCGCCATGGCGAGCACGCCGCGTCCGGCGCTGGCCGCGATCGAGGCGATCGACGTCGTCGAGGCCGGGGACACCACGGTCATCAGCGTGCGCGGCCAGAACGCGCCGACGTTCACCACCTTCCGCCTGGAGTCGCCGCCCCGCCTCTTCGTCGACATCGCCGGCGCCGACCCGCGCCTGATCACGCGGCCGGTGCAGGTGCAGAACGGCGTCATCCGCTCGGTCGAGGCCGTGCCCTTCCGCCAGCGCGACGTCGACGTCGCCCGCGTCATCGTCACCTTCGACGTCGACGCCCTGTTCCACGTCCGCGCCGACGGCAACGCCGTCGTCATCGTGGTCGACGGCTCGGACCGCAAGCTCTCGGCCGAGCAGACCCGCACCATCGCCGCGAACACCGCCGAAGCCCGCAGCGCCGCCTCGCGTGAGCGCGAGCTGGCCGAGACGCTGCGCAAGGCCCGCGATCGCGAGGCCGCCGCCGAGTCCGAGCGCCTGCGTGCCGAGGCCGAGCGCGACCGCCTGCGCAACGAGCTGGCCAAGGTCCGCGAGAACAGCGAGAAGGCCCGCGAGACCCAGGAGCTGCAGGCCGCGTCCGAGGCCGCGAGCAAGCGCCTCGCCGAGGCCACCAAGGCCGCCGAGGCCGCCAGCCAGGAGCGCGCCACCCTGCGCGCCGAGCTGAACAAGGAGCGCGCCAGCCTCGAGGCCGCCGTCACGCAGCGCCGCGCCGAGGAGGCGCGCATCGCCCTGCTGCGCCAGCAGATCCAGACCGCCCGCGAGCAGGCCGGCACCCGCGACGACAAGCGCATCGCCTCGCTCGAGCAGTCGCTCAAGGCCGCCCAGGCCACCGCCGAAGAGCTGCGCAACGAGGTCCGCCAGGCCCGCGAGACGCGCCGCGCCACCCAGGCCGAGGAAGTCCAGCGACTCAAGGCCGAGATCGCCAAGCGCGACAGCGAGTTGGAGAAGCGCCTCGCCGCCGCCGGCAGCGCCAACGCCGCCGCGCGCGCCGAGGCCGACAAGGTCCGCGCCGAGCTCGAGCGCAACCGCAAGGAGCTCGCCGCGTCGCAGGCCGCGCTGGCCCAGGCCCGCCAGGCCGACCAGGAGCGCGCCGAGGCCGAGAAGCGCTGGAAGGCCGCCGAAGAGCGCGCCCAGGCCGCCCTGCTGGCCCTCGCCGAGCGCGATCGCCAGCTGCAGGAGGCCAACAAGCAGATGGCCGCCATCGCCGAGAAGGAGACGGACGCCCGTCGCCGCGCCGAGCAGGTCGCCGCGCTGCTCAAGCGCCGCGAGGACGAGCTGGCCTCGGCCCGCGACGCCCTCGCCCAGCGCGAGTCGAGCCTCGCCCAGGCCCAGGCCGACGCGCTGCGCCGTGAGCAGGAGGCGCGCAAGGCTGGCCACGAGAAGGAGGCCGCCGCCGCCGCCGCCGAGCGCACCCGCCTCGAAGCCGCGCGCACCGAGCTCGCGACCCGCGTCGCCGAGCAGAGCAAGACGTTGACGGCGATGCGCGCCGAGGCCGCCTCCAACGCCGCCGCCCGCCAGCGCGCCGAGGCCGAGACCGACCGCCTGCGCACCGAGCTGGCCGAGCGCGAGAAGCGGCTCGAGGCCCTGCAGCGCGAGCAGGCCGCCGCCGCCAAGGTCAGCCGCCAGTCCGCCGACGCCGAGGTCGCCGCCCGCGAGAAGGCCGCCGCCGCCAAGGTCGCGGCGCTGCAGCAGGAGTCCGAGCGCCTGCGCAAGGAGATGAGCCAGCGCGCCGGCGAACGCGAGCGCGAGCTCGACCAGATCGAGGCCCAGCTGGGTCGCCGCGTCGCCGCCGTCACCGCCGAGCTCGCCAGCGCGCGCAAGGTCAACGAATCGCTCGAGCGCGAGCTCGGTGCGGCGCGCGACCTCGCGGCCAAGCGCGAGGCGGAGCTGGCCAAGGAGCGCGAGCTGGCGGCCAGGCGCGAAGCCGAGATGGCCAAGGAGCGCGACCTCGCGACCAAGCGCGAGGCGGAGCTGGCCAAGGAGCGCGAGCTGGCGGCCAAGCGCGAAGCCGAGATGGCCAAGGAGCGGGACCTCGCGGCCAAGCGCGAGGCGGAGCTGGCGCAGGAGCGCGCCGTCGCCGCCGACGCCCAAGGCCGGGCTGCCCGCGTCGAGTCGCTGCTCGAGCAGCGCGAGCGCGAGCTGCAGCGCGTGCGTGACGAGCTGGGCAAGCGCGAGAGCCTGCTCGACGCCGAGGCCCGCCGCGCCGCCGAGCGCGAGCGCGCCGCCATCGACGCCGGCCGCAAGCAGGAGGCCGCCGCCGCCGCCGCCGAGCGCAAGCGCCTGGCCAGCGAGCGCGCCGAGTTGGCGCAGAAGCTCGATGCGCAGGACGCCGCCATGCGCGCCGCCAAGGCCGAGGCCGCCCGCAGCGCCGCCGCCCGCGACGCCGCCGAGGCCGAGGCGAGCCGCCTGCGCAAGGAGTTGGACGCGCGCGCGTCCGAGCTCGAGAAGCTGGCGCGCAAGGGTGCCAGCAGCGATCGCGATCGCGAGCACCTGCTCGGCGCGCAGCGCAAGGTCGCCGAGGTCAAGGCCCGGCTCGAGAAGCAGGTCGCCGATCGCGAGGCGCGCCTGCGCAAGCTCGAGAGCGAGCTGGGCGACGCCCTCGACAAGACGCGCAAGGAGCTCGCCGCGGCCCAGAGCGCCAGCGCCGCGCTCGAGCGCGACCTGACGGCCACCCGCGCCCGCGAGGTCGCCGCCCGCGAGCGCGCCGAGACCGCCGAGAAGAACGCAGCCCAGGTGCGCGCGCTGCTGCAGAGCCGCGAGCGCGAGATGCAGGGCATGCGCGACCAGATGGCGGAGCGCGAGCGCGAGCTCGAGCGCAAGATCGTCGAGATGCGCAAGGCCGAAGAGGAGGCGCTCGCCCAGGCCCAGACCGACAAGGCGCAGAAGGCAGCCGCCCAGCGTTCGGCCCTCGAGGGCTCGCTCCAGGCGCTGCGCACCGACCTCGACCGCAGCCGCAAGGAGATCGAGGACGCCCGCGCCGAGGCCGCCCGCCACGCCGAGGCCGCCCGCGCCCAGCAGGCCCGCGCCGCCGAGCTCGAGCGCACCCTGGCCGCGCGCGAGGCCGAGCTGGAGCGCGCCCGCAGCGGCGAGAGCGCCGGTGACGCCAAGACCCGCCAGGCCCTGGCCGAGGCCGAGCGCCGCGTGGCCGCCGCCCGCGCCGACGTCGAGCGCGCCGCCGCCGAGCGCGCCGCCTCGCAGAAGAAGATGGCCGAGCAGACCGAGCGCCGCGTCGCCGAGGTCCGCGCCGAGCTCGAGCAGCGCGCCCAGCAGCGCGAGGCCGAGCTGCGCAAGGGCTACGAGGCCGAGCTCAAGGCCGTGTCGCAGCGCGCCGAGGTCGCCGCGCGCGACTCCGAGCAGCGCACCGCCCGCGTCGCCGCCCTGCTCGACCAGCGCAGCAACCAGCTCGAGGAGCTCAAGTCCGAGACCGCAGGCCGCATCGAGGCCCTCGAGCAGCAGCTGCGCGAGACCGAGCGCCGCGCCAAGCTGGCCTCTGCCGCCGGCCGCCGCGCCGAGGCCGCGACCATGAACCGCGATCTCGGCACCATCCGCGCCGACCTCGCCGGCGCGCGCAAGGAGCTGCAGCAGCGCGATCGCGACATCGCCGCCGCCCGCGCCGAGGCCAAGGCCGAAGCCGCCCGCCGCGCCACCGCCGAGCGCCGCGCCGCCGAGCTGCGCACCGCGCTGACGGCCCGCGCCGCCGAGCTCGACGCCCTGCGCGCCGACCGCCGCGCCGACAGCGAGCGCGTCGCCGCCGCTGAGCGCGCCCTGGCCCAGACCAAGCGCAAGCTCGAGACCGAGGCCGTCGAGCGCGACGCCGAGCTGCGCAAGCGCAACGAGCAGCTCGAGGCCCGCATCGCCGAGACGCGCGCCGCGCTCGAGAAGGAGTACGCCGCCCGCGAATCCGCGCTGCTGCAGGCGCACTCGGCGCGTGAGACGGCGCTGCGCTCGGCCCTGGTCGCCGAGCAGGAGAAGCGCAAGGCCGCCGAGACCGCCGCCACCCGCGGCACGCCGGCGCCGGGCGTCGACGACTTCGTCCGCCGCCAGCAGACGCGCATCGCCATCCTCGAGGCCCGCGCCGACCGCGAGCGCGCCGCCCGCGACAAGGAGCACGCCGACGCCGCCAGCGAGCGCGAGCGCGCCGCCAGGCTCGCCGCCGAGCTCGACCAGGAGCGCAAGCGTGCGCCGCTGGCCACCGACGAGGAGGTCCGCCGCCGCGCCGAGGCGATGGCCGCCAAGATGGTCGAGGAGCGTCGCGCCCGCGAAGAGGCGGCGCAGGCCGAGCAGCGCGCCGAGGCCGACCGTGCGCGCATCCGTCAGCAGGCCGCGCTCGAGCGCATGCGCGCCCGCGGTGGCGCCGCCGGTGCCAGCGACAGCGCCGACAATGCCGACAACAAGGCGCGCATCCTCGACGTGCAGATCACCGCCGAGGGCCGCCTGCGCGGCCAGGTCACGTTGCCGGTCGACGGCGCGCCGACCTACGAGGTCATGAGCCGCACCGAGCAGCGCCTGGTCCTGCGCGTGCTCGACACCGCGCTGCCCGAACACCTGCAGCGCATCTACGACACCCGCTCGCTCGAGGGGCCGATCGAGCGCGTGACCGTCTTCGTGCCGAGCAACCAGCCGGCCGAGGCGCGCATCGTCGTCGACCTCGTCGCCAAGGCCAGCTCCGCCATCGCCCTGCGCGAGGGTCGCCTGGTCTGGGACTTCGTCCGCGCCGACCCGATGCCGGGCACCACCGCGTCGGTCGCTCGTCCGCGCGTCGCCGCCGGTGGTGATATGCGCGAGCGCGTGCCGCAGCCGCGCATGGCCCCCGAGGACGGCGCCAGCGCCGGCGGTGGCGAGACCCGGGCCGCGAGCGCCGAGGGCGCCGGCGTCAACGCCAACCCGATCAAGTCGCCGTGGCGGCAGTCGCGCCGCTACACCGGCAAGCGCATCAACCTGACGATCAAGGACGCCGACATCCGCCACGTGCTGACCTTCCTGGCCAAGGAAGGCAACGTGAACATCATCGCCGGCCCCGAGGTCGCGGGCTCGGTGACGTTCCACCTCGAGAACATCCCGTGGGACCTGGCGCTCGACGTGATCTTGCGCGCGCGTGGCCTGGACTACGTGCGCCAGAGCGGCGTCATCCGCGTCAGCACGGTCGAGGCGCTCAAGACCGAGTTCGACTCCGAGGTCGAGCGCCGGCAGAAGATGGCCGACGTGCAGCAGCTCGTCGTGCGCATCATCCCGGTCAACTACGGCGAGAGCGCGCAGCTGATCGCGCAGGCGCGTGAGTTGCTGTCCAAGCGCGGCACGGTCTCGGTCGACGCCCGCACCAACTCCATGATCATCAAGGACACCGAGGAGCACGTCGCCGCGGTCGAGGAGATGGTCCGCAAGCTCGATACGCAGACGCCGCAGGTGCTGGTCGAGGCGCGCATCGTCGAGGCGTCGTCCAACTTCACCAAGGACGTCGGCGTGCAATGGGGCGGCAACTCCTCGTCGTCGAGCGTCTACGGCAACGAGACGGGCCTGGCCTTCCCCTCGGTCGTCGGCGTCGCCGGTGGCGCGGACGGTGGACAGGCGGCCAAGGACGGCATCGCGATCCAGACGCCGAACTACGCCGTCAACCTGCCCGCGGCGGTCGGCTCCGGCGCTGGTGGTGCGATCGGCCTGACGTTGGGCTCGCTCGGCGGCGCGCACAACCTCAACGTCCGCCTGTCGGCCGCCGAGGCCGAAGGTACGGTCAAGATCGTCAGCAGCCCGAAGGTGATGACGCTCGACAACAAGACGGCGCTGATTCGCCAGGGCATCTCGATCCCGATCTCGGTGGTCAGCGCCCAGGGCGTGCAGACGCGCTTCTTCAACGCCGACCTGCAGCTGCAGGCGACGCCGCACATCACGCAGGATGGCAACATCCGCATGACCATCAACATCAGCAAGAACGAGCCCGACTTCAGCAACCGGGCGGCCGACGGCAACCCGACGATCACCCAGCGCGAGGCCCAGACCGAGCTGCTGCTCGGCGACGGCGAGACGACGGTGATCGGTGGCATCTACACGCGCTCGACCAGCGAGTCGATCAAGAAGGTGCCCTTCCTTGGCGACCTGCCCCTGATCGGCGGCCTGTTCCGCAGCCGCAACGAGGAGGACAAGCGCTCCGAGTTGCTGATCTTCATCACGCCGCGCATCGTCAACCGCTCGGCGTCGCTGACCGGAGGTCGTTGATGCGCACCACGACCACGGCCCGGGCGCCCGCCACGGCGCCACGTTCGGAGGACACCATGCAGACATCCCGCAGCACCCGGACGCCTGCGTTGCTGGCGTTGTTGCTCTGCGCGCTCGGCGCCGCCGCTGGTTGCACCCACGAGAACCCGAACTCGATCCGCCTCGCCGGCAACGTCGTCGCGCTGCGCCAGGCCACAGGCCCCGGCATCGTCGGTGAGTGCTACCCGGTCGGCACGACGCTGTTGCGCAGCCACGGCACGCTCGACCTGATGGCGCAGAACACCTACGAGTTCTTTGGCCTGGTGCGCAACCTGATGCCGCCGACGCTCTCGGCCAGCGGCAACGGCGTCGCCCAGCTGCGCGCGGACTCGTCGACGGTCTATGTCTCGGGCGCCGAGATGTCGATCTCGTTCGACGCCGCAGGCACCGGCCCGCTCAAGAACTTCGCGCCCAAGCCGTCTGGCACCTGGTACGTTCCGGCGACCGGCACGGTCGACAGCCAGACCAACCAGATCATCCGCTTCCCGCTCATCACCTCGGTCATCGGCGAGCAGCTGCGCGCCCGGTTCAAGGCCGATCCGAACCGCTACACGACGATGCAGCGGGTCGTCATCAACGTGAAGATCGAGGGCGAGATGGCCGACGGCACGGTCGTGCAGACCGGCACGGTGCCCTACCCGGTGGACCTGTGCTGGGGCTGCCTGCTGCACCTGCCGACGGCCGAGGCCGGCGTCGGCCTGAAGTCGCCCGAAGAGCAGTACGCCGTGTGCTCGCTCAAGCAGATCGCGCCGAACTACGTGCCGCCGTGCGTGATCGGCAACGACGAGTTCCTGCCCTGCGCCATGTACTGCGCCAAGTGCGACCTCGAAGGCACCTGCGACGACCGCTTCTGCCCACCGAGCTGAGCCTCATCCGGCTTGACGCCGCCGAGGCTGCGTGTGCAGACTCCGCCGCGTTCGGGGCGTAGCGCAGCCTGGTAGCGCATCTGCTTTGGGAGCAGAGGGTCGCAGGTTCGAATCCTGTCGCCCCGACCCAGGGTGCCGGTGGCCGCTGAGTCGGACACCGGCGCCCTCCCTGGTCTCGATCAGCCTGCCGCTGCGGCCTCGCTGACACCCTCGCCAGCACCCTCGCTCGGGCCTTCTGCCGCGTCCTGGGCCGTCGCCAGCAACCAGCCGTTGCTGCGGCCGCCGGTCTGCAGCGGCAGCGCGAGCAGCGGCGCCACGGCGGTCTTGCCGCTGCGCAGCGCGGTGATGGCGGCGCGCCAGGCCGGATCGTCCTCCATGGCCGCGAGCGCCGCGACGTTGCCGGCGATGACGCCGCCGTCGGCCGCGAGCACCAACGTCGGCGTCGGCCGCTGATCGAGCAACACCAGCAGCGCAGCCCGCTCGGCGGCGTCGCGGTGGCGCTCGTCGTCGCACGGCCCGACGTCCTCACGATCGAGCAGGTCGTTGACGACGTTGCGCACCTCGATCAGCTCTTGCGGTGCGTCGCCGAACCGGCAGCGGCGCATCGCGTCGCCTTCGCGGAATGAGCCGAGCGTGGCGTGCAGCTCGTCGAGCGGCAGCAGCAGGCGCCGCTGCAGGCGACGGATCACCAGCAGGCCGGTGGCGACGCCGAGCAAGGCCAGCAGCACGGCGGCCCACGCCCCGGCCGCGCCCAGGCGTCGCGCGGCCTCGCCGGCGCGGGCCATGCTGGCGCGGTTGATCGCGGCCAGCGCGTCGAGCGACTTGACCAGCTCGAGGCGCGCCGGCGCGTCGCCTCGCAGCGCGTCGGCCTGCAGGCGGCGCACGGCCGTCAGCAGCTCGCGCTCGCCGTCTTCGGTGACGTTGGCCTCGGCGAAGGCGAGGCGCTCGCGAAAGCGCGCCTGTGCGGCCTCGTCCGGCGTGGCGGTCGTCAGCACCGAGAGCATGCCCTCGACTGCCGCGAGCGAGGCGTCGTTCTCGCGCAGGATGACGCCGATCGCCGGGCTCATGCGCGTGAGCAGGCCGACGGCGCCGAAGCCCAGCGCCGCTTGGACCACGAGCAACATGCCGATGCTCATCGAGATCTCTTGGCGTGCGCGCATCAGCCGAGCCTCTCGATCATCGTCTGCGCCGAACCCTCGCGGGCGACGACGACCAGGATGTCGTCGCGCTCGATCGGCTGCTGGGGGTTGGGCCAGACCAGCGTGCCGCGTTCGCCGACCGAGCGGCGGATGGCGACGACGTTGATGTTGAAGCGGCGCGACAGGTCGAGCTCCGCCAGGCTGCGGCCGACCGCGATCGCGGGTGCGCGCACCTCGGTGATGACCATGTCGTCGCCCAGGGGCAGCGCGTCGACGATGCCGGCGTGGAAGATGCGGGCAGCGAGCCGTTCGCCGTACGCGCGTTCGGGGTTGACGACCTCGTGCGCGCCGACGAGCTGGAGGATGCGCTCGGTGACCTGATCGGTCGCGCGGCTGACGATGCGCTGCGCGCCCATCTGGCGCAGCAGGGCCGTGACGATGATGGCGCTCTCGCGGGCCTCGTCGCCGATGGCGCAGACGCAGAGGTCGCGCCGGGCTGGGGCCGCCCGCGCCAGCGCCTCCTCCTCGGTCGCGTCGAATGCCGCCGCCTCGCAGCCGGCGCGGCTGGCCTCGTCGAGGCGTTTCTCGGAGATGTCGACCGCGAGCACGTCGGTGCCGCGCGCCGCCAGCGTCTTGGCGATGGCCAGGCCGAACTGGCCCAGGCCGATGACGAGCGCTTGTTTCTGCATCGAAGTCCTCCTCGCCGGGGCTGCGGCGTCTCGCGACGTCAGCCGACGGGCACGTCCGCCTCGGGCCGCCGCCAGCCGCCGCCGGTCGGGGCGTTGACCAGCAGCAGGAACAGGCTCAGCGGGCCGACGCGACCCGCGAACATCGCGACCATGATCAGCACCTTGCCGACTTCGTCCAGCGCCGCGGTGCCGCCGACCGTCAGGCCGACCGTGCCCAGCGCGCTGACGGCCTCGAAGGCGGCTTGTTCCAAGGACATCTGCTGCGTCACCTGCAGGGCGAAGAGCAGCGCCGCCACCGAGGCGAGGCCCGCAGACGCGACGGCGCCGGCGCGGTAGACGCTGGTGTGGCTCAGGCGGAAGCCAAAGGATTCGGCCTCGGAGCGACCGCGCAGCGCCGCGATCATCGAGAGCACGAGCACCGCGGCGGTGGTCGTCTTGATGCCGCCCGCGGTCGAGGCCGGGCTACCGCCGATGAACATCAGCACGATGATCAGGCTCCAGCTCGCGGGCTGGATCGCCGCGAGGTCGATCGAGTTGAAGCCGGCCGTCCGCGGCGAGACGGCCTGGAAGTACGCGTTGTGCAGCCGGTCGAGCGGCTCGAGGTGGGCCAGCGCGTGATCCCACTCCAAGGTCGCCAGCAGCACGGTGGGCACCGCGATCAGCAGCGCCGACGACGTCAGCACCAGCGGCACCGTCGGCGTCGCCCGCCAGCCGCGCGGCGCGCGCAGGGCCGTGAGCACCTGCGGGCCCAGGCCTCCCGCGATGATGGTCAGGGCGACGACGTGCAGGACCCAGGGGTTCGCCGCGTACGGGACCAGGCTGTCGCCCTGGAGCGCGAAGCCGGCGTTGCAGTAGGCCGAGACGGCGGTGAACGTGCCGCGCCAGCAGGCCCGGGCGAGGCCGTCGCCGGCCGACCAGAACAGCACGGTCAGCACCAGCGCGGCCACGGCCTCGATGGCAAACGTCAGGCGCAGCACGCGGCGCAGCGCGTCGATGGCGACGCCCCGGTGCTCGGCGCCGATCAGCTCGACCATCGCGCCCTCGTGGCGCAGCGACAGCCGCGAACGCACCAGCAGCATCGCGCCGGTCGAGAACGTCAGGATGCCGAGGCCGCCGACCTGGATCAGGCCGAAGATCACGAGCTGGCCGAGGCTGCTGAAGTCGACTCCGGTGTCGCGCACGCCGAGGCCCGTGACGCAGATCGCCGAAAACGCGGTGAAGAACGCGTCGATCGGCGCGATCGGCTCGCCCGTCGACGCCGCGGGCAGGCTCAGCAGCAGGCCGCCGAGCACGCCGCCGCCGGCGAAGGTCACGAGCATCAGCCGCGCCGGCTCGCTGAGCAGGTCGTCGAGCGCGCCTGCGCCGCCGGGACGCGCCAGCCGGACCCGGCGTTCGCCGAAGGTCCAGGCTGCGGTCGCCAGCGGGCCCAGCAGCAGCCAGGTGCTCAAGGCGAAGAGCTCGTCGTGGAACTGCAGGGCACCGAGCGCGCCGAAGGCCCAGGCCGCCGCGATGCTCGCCGCCCGCAGCGGTCGACCTGCCACCAGATCCCGCACCGCCGGCGCGCCCAGGGTCAGGCCCAGCAGCAGCGACATGGCGATGGTGGTCCAGGCGGTCGCGCCGCCGCCGCGGCCGATCCACGCGTGCAGCAGCCACATGGCCGCCATCGAGCCCACCGACCAGCGCAGCTCGACCTCGTTGGCGTCGCCGTCGCCGCCGTCGCTGTCGTCGGCGTCCTGCAGCGCGCCGCTGACGATCGGCCGCCACAGCCACCACGCCCCGAGCAGCAGGCTGCCCAGGCCCAAGCTGAGCACCGCCAGCGGCCGCTCGAGCAGGCCGACCGCGCAGACCCCGGCGCCTGCGAGCAACGCTGCGACCGCGAGGCCGCGCGCGCGGCTGTCGTTCTCGGCCCAGAGCAGGCCCGCGCCGAGCTGCAGCAGCGTCGCCAGCACGGCGCCGCCGACGACCACGGCGACGGAAGCGTCGGGTGCGTCGGCCCAGGAACGCTCGCAGAGCATCAGCCACGCCGGCGCCAGGACGATGAGCGTCGCCCGGCGGCGGCGCATCGATTGCTCGGCTCGGTCTGCGTCGTGGTGGTGCTGCGGCATCGATCGCCTTGTCGGCCTGCGATCAGGCGGCCGACGAGGCATCGCAGCCTACGGCGCGGCCTGCGTCAAGGGCCGTGCGGGCGGCGGCACGGGCATGACGCAGCGCGCCTTGCGTCGTGGCGCGGCCCGCGATAGGTCCGCCGCAATCACGGCTGACCCACCGCTGAAGGTCTGGGTCGCCATGGAGGTTTCGAATGCAGATCTTCGAGGAAATCGCCCGCAAGAGCCACGAGCAGGTCATCTTCTGCCACGACGAGGCCAGCGGCCTGCGCGCCATCATCGCCATCCACGACACCACGCTCGGCCCGGCGCTCGGCGGCACGCGCATGTACCCGTACAAATCCGACGAGGAGGCGCTGATCGACGTGCTGCGCCTGTCGCGCGGCATGACCTACAAGTCGGCGGCGGCGGGCCTGAACCTCGGCGGCGGCAAGGCCGTCATCATCGGCGACCCGAAGAAGCAGAAGTCCGAGCAGCTGTTCCGCGCCTATGGCCGCTTCGTCCAGGGCCTCGCCGGCCGCTACATCACCGCCGAGGACGTCGGCACGACCGTGCGCGACATGGAGTGGGTGCGCCACGAGACCGACTCGGTCACGGGCATCAGCCGCGCGCTCGGCGGCTCGGGCGATCCGTCGCCGATGACCGCGCTCGGCGTCTACGAGGGCATGAAGGCGGCGCAGCACTTCCGCACTGGCGACAGCAGCCTGGCCGGCCTGCGCGTCTCGGTGCAGGGCGTCGGCGCCGTCGGCCGCCACCTCGTGGACTTCTTGGTGCATGATGGTGCAGACGTCGTGGTCTGCGACGTCGACGCCGACAACCTCGCGGCGGTCACGAGCAAGCATGCCAAGGTCGAGGTCGTCGCCCCGGCGGCGGTCTACGACGTGCCGGTCGACATCTACGCGCCCTGCGCGATGGGCGCGACCCTGAACCCGGACACCATCGCCCGGCTCAAGGCGAGCATCGTCGCTGGCTCGGCCAACAACCAGCTCGCCGACGACGCCCGCGACGGCGCGGCGCTGGCCGAGCGCGGCATCATCTATGTGCCGGACTACGTCATCAACGCGGGCGGCTTGATCAACGTCGCCAACGAGCTCGCCGGCTACAACAACGAGCGGGCCGCGCAGCAGGTCGTCGGCATCCACGACATCATCGGCAACATCCTCGAGATCGCCCGCGACGAGGGCAAGCTGCCGCACGAGGCCGCCGACGCGCTGGCGCTGCGCCGCATCGCCGGCATCGGTCGGATCAAGGGCCAGTTCATCGGCGTGCCGGTGAACCGCCGCGCTGGCGCCTAAGACCTTGATCGAAAAGCCTTGTTTCTGCGTGTCGCCCCCTCCGGCACCGGCTTCGCGTCGGCGTCCGGGGGCCGTTCTGCCGGAATCTGGCTTTCATGATGAATCTCGCGTCCTTCTGGAGTGATCTCGTCGAGGTCGGGTCAGGGCGTCCCGGCGATTCCCCAATCGCTGTGCGGGGTCTGCCCGGGCCGCTTGACGGCCCGACGCAAACGCCTATTTTCCGCGCAACCACGGTCAGTTCCGTGGCCTGAACCTTGGGCCGCCGGGTCGCCATCCGAGGCGATCGTCGCGGCCACGCGCGGAGACCGATGACTGCAACCTCCTCCCCGACGGCGAAGCTGACCGACGCCGTCGACCTGTTGGCCGTGACGGCCAACGACGACGAACCCCCATCGTCCCGAGCTGGCGTCGTGTCGCTGGCCGCGCTTCGGCCAGCCGGCCGTGCCCGCCTCGCCACCGCCACCGCGTCGCCTGACGCCAACGTCGGCACCGTGCCCGCGCTCGACGACGCGCGTGGCCGCGGCGACGACGCCGACATGGTCATCAGCGACGCCGCGCGCGCGATCCGCGCCAAATGCTGGCCCGACGCGACCGACGCGCAGTGGAACGACTGGAAGTGGCAGCTGCGCAACCGGATCAAGGATCTGCCGGGCCTCGAGCGCGCGTTCACGCTCACCGACGATGAGCGCGCCGCCGTGCTGCAGCTCGGCGACCGCCTGCCGGTCGGCATCACGCCGCATTGCGCCGCGACGATCGACCAGGCGGACCCGGGCGACGGCATCCGCAAGACGATGATCCCGCTGCTCGACGAGCTGGTGCTCGAGCGCGCCGAGCAGGCCGACCCGCTCAACGAGGACGGCGACATGCCGGTGCCGGGCCTGGTGCATCGTTACCCGGACCGCGTGCTCTTCTTGGTGACGAGCTTCTGCTCGACCTACTGCCGCTACTGCACGCGCAGCCGCCTGGTCGGCAAGACAGGCGAGTACCACTTCAACTACCAGCAGTTCGAGCGCGCGATCGACTACATCGCGGCGCATCCGGAGATCCGCGACGTGCTGATCTCGGGCGGCGACCCGCTGACGATGGCCGACGACCGCCTGGAGTGGCTGCTGCAGCGCCTGCGCGCGATCGAGCACCTGGAGTTCATCCGCATCGGCAGCAAGGTGCCGGTGGTGCTGCCGCAGCGCATCACGCCCAAGCTCACGGCGATGCTCAAGAAGTACCATCCGCTGTGGATGAGCGTGCACTTCATGCACCCCAACGAGGTCACACCCGAGGTCGCCCAGGCCTGCGGGCGCCTCGCGGACGCCGGCATCCCGCTCGGTGGCCAGACGGTGCTGACCAAGGGCGTCAACGACGACCCCGCGGTGATGAAGAAGCTGATGCACAACCAGCTCAAGATCCGCGTGCGGCCGTACTACATCTACCAATGCGATCCGATCCCGGGATCGCGGCATTTTCGCACGCCGGTCGAGGCGGGCCTGCGCATCATCGAGAACCTGCGCGGCCACACGACGGGCTACGCCGTGCCGACGTTCGTCATCGACGGCCCCGGCGGCGGCGGCAAGATCCCGCTGATGCCGGAGTACATGATCGGCCGCGAGGGCGACGACATCCTGCTGCGCAACTTCGAGGGCGAGGTCTTCCGCTACCCGGACCCGCTGGCCGCAGAGACGTCGGTGGTGCTCAACCCGGTCCTGCCGACGGCGCCCGCCGCGACCTGAGCCTTCGCCGCCCGGCCGCTCTGGCCTTGCCCCAACCGCGCCGGCTCGCTGCGGCGCGCCCGAGGACCCCATGGCATTGGATGTGCGGCCTCCGCCGGCGCCGCCGCTGCGCGTCGGCCTGGTCTACGACCTGCGCGACGACTACCTCGCGCTCGGCTGGAGCGTCGACGACGTCGCCGAGTTCGACAGCGCCTCGACGATCGAGGGCCTGCAGGCGGCGCTGGTCGCCAACGGCCACAGCGTCGACTGCATCGGCAACGCCGACCGCCTGGTCGAGCGCCTCGCGGCGGGCGATCGCTGGGACCTCTGCGTCTCGGTCGCCGAATGCGTCGCCGGCAAGGGCCGCGAGTCGCTCGTGCCGGCGCTGCTCGAGCACTACGGCATCGCGGCGGCGTTCGCAGATCCGCTGGTCTGCGGCCTGACGCTCGACAAGCCGCTGGCCAAGCGGGTGCTGCGCGATCTGGGGCTGCCGACGCCGGAGTTCTTCGTCGTCGAGACGCTCGCCGACGTCGACAAGGTCACGCTGCCGGCGCCGCTTTTTGCCAAGCCGGCGCGCGAGGGCTCGAGCAAGGGCATCGAGGAGCAGTCGCTCGTCCGCGACCGCGCCGACCTCGCCGCGGTCTGCGCCAACCTGCTGCAGCGCTTCGCCCAGCCGGTGCTGGTCGAGGCCTTCTTGCCCGGGCGCGAGGTGACGGTGAGCATCCTCGGCACCGGCGCCCACGCCGAGGTCGTCGGCGTGCTCGAGGTGCTGTCGCGCACCGGCCGCCAGGACCTCGTCTACAGCTACGAGGCCAAGGAGAACTGGCGCGAGCTGCTCGACTACCGGCTGGTCGACGGCGCGGACGGCGCGAGCGCGTCGGCCCTGGCGCTGGCGGCCTACCGGGGCATCGAATGCCGCGACGCCGGGCGCGTCGACCTGCGCATGGACCCGCAGGGCGACTGGTCGATCATCGAGATCAACGCGCTGCCGGGCATGAACCACATCCACTCGGACCTGCCGATGACGGCGCGCATGGCCGGCTGGAGCTACGAGCGCGTGATCGCGCGCCTGGTGGACTCGGCCGCGACGCGGATCGCCGCAACGCGGGCGGCGTCCAAGCGCCCCTGACCGCCGTCGCGATCGAGGTCTCTGGGCCGATTCGGAGCGAGGGGGGAGCGAGATGATGTGCGTCTTGGTGCTTCATGATGCGTTCGAGGGCGAGCTTCGCCCCGACGAGGCGGACGTCCTGCTCCACGTCGAGGTCGTCAGCGCCGCGCTGCGTCGGCTCGGCCATGCCGTCGAGGCGATGCCGGTCGGGCTCGACCTGGCGCCCTTGGCCGCGCGCCTCGCCGGCCCGCAACGCCCCGATCTCGTCGTGAACCTCGTCGAGTCAGCCGCAGGCAAGGGCCGGCTGCTGGCCTTGGCGCCGAGCGTGGTCGAAGCGAGCGGCGTGCCGATGGCCGGCTGCCCGGCGCAGAGCCTGGCGCTGACCAGCGACAAGCCGCTGGCCAAGCGGTGGATGGCCCTGGCGGGGATCGACACGCCGCGGAGCTGGACCGCTGCGGAGCTGGCTGCGGCCGAGTTGGCGACCGGCGGCCGCCTCGACGTCGCCTGCATCGTCAAGAGCGCCACCGAGCATGCGTCGATCGGCCTCGACGACGAGGGCGTCTTCCCGGCGGGGACCGAGGCGTCGCGGGTGCTGGCGCGCTGCCGGGCGCAGGCGTCGCGCTTTGGCGGCAGCTTCTTCGCCGAGGCCTTCGTCCCGGGCCGGGAATTCAACGTCGGCGTGCTCGACGACGGCCGCGGTGGGCCGCAGGTGCTGCCGATCGCGGAGATCTGCTTTGTCGACTGGCAGGCCGGGCGGCCCCAGATCGTGGGCTACGAGGCCAAGTGGGACGAGCAGAGCGAGGCGTACGAGCGCACGCAGCGGCGCTGGCTCGACGGCGACGACGCGGCCGAGGCGGCGTTGGCGCAGCGGCTCGCCGATCTCGCGGCGCGCTGTTGGCGCCTGTTTGGCCTGCGCGGCTACGCCCGCGTCGACATCCGCCTCGACGCAGACGGCCGGCCGTGGGTGCTCGAGGTCAACGCCAACCCGTGCATCACGCCGGGCGCGGGGTTCGTCGCGGCGGCCGAGCGGCTCGGGCTCGGCATCGACGAGGTGGTCGGCCGCGTCGTGGCATCGGCGCTGCGGGAGGCCACAGCGGGCGCGGCGGACGCTGCCGGCGGCGACGCCTCGGCCACCGCCAACGCAGGCGGCGCGGCGCGAGCCCGAGCACCTTTCGAGGCGCCGCGCTGGCGCCTGCGCGAGGAGCCGCAGCCCGAGGACGTCGAAGCGGTGCGGGCGCTGGTCGAGGCGACCGGCTACTTCCGCGCCGACGAGGTCGAGGTCGCCGCCGAGCTGGTGCAGGAGCGCCTCGACAAGGGCGTGGCCAGCGACTACTTCTTCGTCTTCGCCGACGAGATCGACGCCGACGGCCGGGCCACCCTGCGCGGCTACAGCTGCTACGGGCCGATCGCCTGCACGCTGGGCAGCTACGACCTGTATTGGATCGCGGTCGACCGCAGCGAGCAGGGCCGGGGCCTCGGCCGCTGGGTGCTGCGGCAGACCGAGCAGCGCGTCGCTGCAGCCGGCGGCCGGCGGCTCTACGCCGAGACCTCGGGCAAGGCGCAATACGCCAGCACGCGCGCGTTCTACCTGCGCTGCGGCTACGACTGCGAGGCCGAATTCGTCGACTTCTACGAGCCCGGCGACAGCAAGGTCGTGTATGGGCGCGCCGTCGCCGACGGGCTCAGCGACGCCCGGCCGGCAGCGGCGAACCTCGGCGCCGCGACCGCCTGAGCGCGACCAGTGCGCCCGCCAGCAGGAGCAGCGCCGCTGCGTGACCGCGCGGTCCCGGGGTTGCGGCGCCGCTGGAGGCCGCGGCGCATCCCGTCGCCCTGGCTTTGGCCGAGGCCCCTGTGGTGCCGCCGTCGGGACCCGTGTCGGCTGCGACGTCGGTTGGCGCTGCAGCCGCGTCGGGGGCGTCGTCGACCTGCGTCGCATCGTGGGCCGCATCCTGGGCGGCGTCCTCCGGCGGCGGGCCGATGTCGTCGCCTCCTCCGGCGTCGGGCCCGGCGGCCGGTTCGGGTAGCGCCAGCGCGACCCGCGACCACGGCGTCCACGCCGTCGCCGGGGGCGTCGTCGTCGACTTGATCGGCCACGCCAGCAGGCGCACGCCGACCTGCAGCGCCAGCACGCCGCCGCTGCCGTCCGCACCGTCGCTACCGGCACCGCCGTCGCCGCCGACGGCGTCCAGCGCCTGCAGCAGGGCCTGGCGGGCGATCCGCACGCTGTAGCGCAGCTTCGCCGCCGGGGTCGGGGCGTCGATCGTCGTGGCTTGGGTCTGCAGCAGCGCCTGCACCGGCCAGGGCTCGACCAGGGGCGTGGCGCTCTGCGGCAGCAGCAGGGCCAGCTGCACCCGCAGGTCCTGGTCGCCGTAGGGCTGCAGCGGCGCCACGTCGACCTGCACCGTGCCCTTGACCGCGCCGTCGCCGGTCGCGCCGAGCCCGGGCAGGCCGTCGTCCCAGATCAGCGCGGCGTTCTGGGCCAGCAGCAGCACCTGCACCTGCGGCGACACGACGTCGCGGCCGCCGGGCGCGACCTCGACCGCGAACGCCGGGCCGTCCGGCGTCGGCAGCGTCGGCCCGACGGGCTGCAGCGCCGCCGGCTTGGCCAGCGGCCGCACCACCAGCGCATAGCTGCCGGGCGGCAGGCTCGCCAGCAGCAGCCGGCCCGGCGCGCTCTCGCCCAGCGTCGCGACCAGCGCGCCGTCCTTCCACACGCGGCCTTCGATGCCCACGACCAGGTTGCCGAGCGGCGCGTCGACCACGCGCACCAGGGTCGAGCCGACCGTCATCGCCGGATGCGTCTTCGGCAGCGGCGGCAGCGCGAGCCCGGGCAAGATCGCCTGGTTGCGCTGCGCCAGCGGCGGCAGCGTGTCGTGCCAGGGGTGGTAGGCAGCGCCGCCGACGTCGAGCTGGCAGAACGCCGCGTAGGGCTCGAACTGGCCGAGCGCCCAGGGCACCTCGGCCCCGGCCGGTGCGTCGGCCGGGGCCCGGGCCAGCACCGCGACCAGGGCGTCGCTCTGGCCGACTGCGGCGCTGGGGTCGACGTCGAGCTCGAGCCAGGGGCGGGCGACGTCCTCGGCGTCCATCGGGTCGAGCGCCAGCACGGCGCTGGTCTCGGTGACCATCGCGCCGAGGCTCGCGGCGAAGCCAGGCGTGGCCTGCCGCACCTGCAGCGCCACGCGCCAGCTGCCCTTGGTCGCGGCGAACAGGCGCACGCGCAGGCGGATCGGCCCGTCGCCCGGGGCCCACGAGGCGATGGCCGCGCCGGGAACGCCGGCGGCGAGCGAGCGCCATTCGACGCGGTCGAAGAGCAGCGCGGACTCGGCCGTCAGCAGCGTCTTGGGCATGCCGTGGGCGAGCGAGCCGCGGATGCCGCCGGCCATCAGCGGCCCGTTCCAGCCCGGAAACTCGGCCTCGACGTGCTTGCCCGCCAGCCGACGCAGGGTCCAGTGCGGGCCGAGCTCGCTGAGCGTTGCGTAGGCGGCCTGGAGGAAGCCGGCCTCGCCGAAGAACGCCAGCCGCGCGTGGGCGCGAAAGTGCGCCGGATCGAGCAGCGTCGATTCGTCGAGGCCGGCCATGCCGACCGCCGCCAGGGCGTCGCCGATCGGCAGCGCCGCGAGCAGCGCCAGGTTCTCGGCGCCCGTCTTGGCCGCCATCAGCGTCAGCAGCGTCGACACGGCGTCCTTGCCCAGCGGTCCCGCCTTGGCGGCGGCCTTGGCGATCACGCCCTGCAGCGCCGCCACGGTCTCGGCGACGCTGCCCTTGGGCTTGGCACCAAACGCGACCAGGCGCTCGACGTACCAGCCCAGCATCGGCTGCCAGTTGAGCTTGCTCGGGCTGCCGGGGGCCGCAAAAACGCCGAGATCGTCGAGCAACAGCAGCAACAGGTCGGCCCGGCCGTTGGCGAACTCGCCCAAGATCTCGGTCATCAGCTCGCACTCGGCGCGCATGCCGTCTTCGACCCCAGGGAAGATGTCGGGCGCGCCCAGCAGCGCGCTCGCCGTCGCGTGGCCGGCGAAGACGCTCTCGGCGCCGTCGCTGGCCTGGTGCGCCAGCGCGCCGATGGCGAAGGCGATCGCGCCGTCGGGTGCCCCCTTGGCCTGGGCGTCCTGGACCAGGGCCCAGCCGAAGCCGGGCGCGTGCGTCGGCGTGCCGTCGAGCTGCGGCACGGCCTGGCGCAGGTCCGGCGCGATGCAGCCGACCCGCAGCCAGGCGCGGTACGCGGGGCCAACCGCCTTGGCCAGCGGGTGCGCCTCGGCGATCATCCGCTCGGCGACCCGCTCGCATTCGCGCAGGTGCACGCCCGGGCCCCAGGCCGCGGCCGGCGACGCGGTCAGCACCAGCAGCGACGTCAGCGTCAGCCGCGCCGCGAGCGAGCGCCGCGCCGTCGTCCGCGCCGTCGTCCGCGCCGTCACGGCAGCGGACCGGTGCCCGTCACGACGTACGGGTCGACGATCTCGCCGTGGCCGCCTTCGAGCCAGGTCTTGAAGAAGTGCAGGTCCTGCGTCATCGCCTCGAAGCTCGCCGGCGTGTTGCCGTGGCGGGCCTTGTCGACCTTGGCGCTGGCGTTGTTGCGCACGCGGTCGAACTGGAAGGCGCCGGCCGTGCTGCCCTCGACGTTGGCCTGCACCGGCAGCGCCGTGCCCTCGGCCACCAGGCCCACCGGCTGCAGCACCTTGCCCAACACCGGCAGGCCCAGCGCGCGGATCAGCGCCCGCGTCGCCACGTTCGGCACGATCTCGTCGCCGATCGCCATCTGCACCAGCAGCTCCGGCGGCTGGTTGCCCGCGCCCTCCAGGCGGTCACGCAGCACATGCGGCGCGTAGCTCGCGGCGTCGCCGGCGTCGACCAAGGTCTGCAGCACGCAGAAAAAGCGCACGACGTCGCCGTCGCTGCTGCCTTCGGGCTTGAAGGCGGTGATGATCGGCTTGAATTCGTCGGACGATTCGATGATCGCCGTGACCTTGCCGCCCGGCACCGAGAGCACGGCGCCGCGCAGGTCGGCCGAGAGCGCCAGCAGCGCCGGGCCCATGATGCCGCCCAGGCTGACGCCCAGGTAGCCGAGCGCCTGGGTGTCGACGTCGGGCTTGCCGTCGCCGTCGAGGTCGGGGTGGCGGCGGAGCGCCTCGATCAGCTGCAGCGCCTCGTAGGTCGACTCGCGAAAGTTGTCGCGCAGGCGCAGGAAGTCGAAGCCCAACTTCGCCACGTCGACGCCAAAGAAGCCCAACACGCCGCCCAGGCTCTTGGCCGCGCCGGCCGGATGCTCGCCGTGGAAGACGGCGTCGATGGCGATCGAGGCGATGCCCTGCGGCACGGCGAAGTCGGCGAGCTTGTCGCCCTGGCTGCGGCTGCCGGTCAGGCCGTGGCCGAAGATTACCGTCGGGAACGGGCCCTCGCCCGTCTTGGGCAGCCAGACGCGGGCGACGTGGGTGCGCAGCGTGACGCCCGTCGTGCCCTCGATGTGGAAGCCCGTTCGGTAGTCCCAGGCGTCGAAGGGCACCTCGCACAGGCGCCAGACCTTGCCCTTGGGCTCGCTGCATGTCGCGGCCTTCCACGATACGTCGCGGCTGCGGATGTCCGCGGCGATGGCGAGGCCGACGTCGAGCGGCGCTTGGGTGGTGAACACCGCCATCGAGGCGACCGCCTCGGGGGCGACGTCGACCGCCTGCAGCGCGGCGTCCCAGCGCAGCGCCTGTGCCGCGAGCCGTTCGCGCTCGGTGGCCGGCAGGTCGGCGTCGATCGTGCGCTCGAGCAGCGCCCGCGTGGTCTTGGACGGCTGCAGGCAGCCGCCCTTGGCGTCGTTGTGGCTGCCGCGCACCAGCAGCAGGTGCGTGGTCTTGGGCCGCAGCGGCAGCATCGGCGCGATCAGCGCGGTCTCGCCGTCGTCGGTCAACGTCGCTTCGAAGGGGATGCGCACGGGCGTTTGGCCCTGCGGCAACGCCCAGAGCTCGACCCCGGCGGGCGAGGGCTTGGCGGTGTCCGGCCCGCTCGGCAGGGGCGCGAGCGCGGCGTCGAAGCGCTGGAACAGGCTGGCGTTGACGCCGAAGCCGTCGAGCGCCGAGAGATCGAGCAACGCGCTCTGGAAGTTCGCCGGCATCCAGCCGATCCACGGCGTCTCGGCCGTGATGTGCAGGCGGCGGCCGGTGGCGGTGCCCGGGTCCGCGACGGACCAGAGGTCGTCGGGGAAGACGTCGAGCGTCTTGCTGCCGAGCGGATCGTAGCGGCTGGTCGTCGTCCCGGCGCAGAACGACAGCGTCCGTGGCGCGGGCAGCTGCGAGAGCGCGCTGGTGGGGGCTGCGTCGTCGTTGCCGTCGAGCGTCGAGGAGCCATCGGCGGCGCTCGCGTCGTCGGTGCCGCTGCTCGCGTCGCTGCAGCCCGACGCCACGATCGCCGCTGCCAGCAACGCCAGCGCCGGCGTCGTGATGCGTCTGAGGGCAGCGAGCCGACGGCCCGCTCGTGAGGTGGTTCCCATCGCCGACCCCGCGCCGTATGGCTACGGCAGCACGATCTCAAGGTCGATCGTCGCCGGAGCGCCGATCGGCTCGAGCTTGAGCAACGAAGCCGGCAGCCGATTGACGCAGAGGTTGACGTCGGGGCGGCCAGCGTCGCGAGGCGAGATCATACCACGGCCGATCTCGGATCCGTCAGCGGTGAAGTTCATGTTCAGGGTGAAGCGCGTCGACGCCGGACCAGGGGTCTGCGCCGTCAAGGCATCCCAGCATTGCCGGCGCCACAGGACGAGCTCTTCGGCCAGTGCGGCGCGCACCTTGGCTTCGAGCGCCGGGCCGCTCACGGCTTGGGGCGCGGGTGCCACCGTCGGCGTGCTGGGGATCGTCACCGTGCTGGGGACTGGCGGCGTGCTCGGGACTGGCGGCGTACTGGGGACCGTCGGCGTTGCGGCCGCGACGGCGCGGTTGTCCGCCGCAGGCGCAACGGGCCGCAGGTAGATCGCTGCGCCGATGATCGCGGCACCGAGCAGGATGGCGACGACGATGGCGGAGGTCTGCTTCATCCGAGGCTCGACGGAGGGCCAGGGTCTGGCCGGGCCGCGGGGGCCCGGCCAGACGCGCGGCCTACTTGGTGACCATGAACCAGCCGTTGAGGAAGTCGTTGTTCGTGATGCCGTCTGGCGTCGCGTTGACGCAGAAGCCCATCTTGTAGCTGCCGGCGGCCGGCTGCGCCATCGCCGAGGCCGTCCAGGATTGGCGCTGGTTCGAGATCTGACCGATGGAGTAGTTGATACCGGCGAAGTTGGTGAGGTTGCCGCCGGCCGCGGGCTGGTAGCAGACGTCGTACTGGAACGCCGCCAACGAGTTGGTGGCGGCACCCAGCGGAGCCTGGACCGAAGCGACCACCTTCTCGCCGGTGCCGACAGCGACCGTCACCGTCGGGCCGACAAACGTCCACGCGCTCACCTTGGGCACCGAGCTGACGCTGCCACCGAGCTTGGTGACGCTGACGATGCCCGTCGGGCCGGTGTCGCCCTTGGCGCCGGTATCGCCCTTGTCGCCCTTGGGACCGACGTCGCCCTTGGGACCGACGTCGCCCTTTGCGCCGGTGTCGCCCTTGGGACCGACGTCGCCCTTGGGACCGACGTCGCCCTTGTCGCCCTTGTCGCCCTTGTCGCCCGTGTCGCCCTTGGGACCGACGTCGCCCTGATCGCCCTTGTCGCCCTTGGCGCCATCGACGCCGTTGCAGATCGACAGGTCACCGTCGACCGAGCTGACCAGCACGCCGCCGGCGGTGCAGGTGGCGCCGGCGCTGAGCTCGACGGCCTTCACGCCATCGCCCTTGTCGCCCTTGTCGCCCTTGTCGCCCTTGTCGCCCTTGTCGCCCTTGTCGCCCTTGT
>CAZPHC010000008.1:55837-179775 GCA_964586155.1 uncultured Enterobacteriaceae bacterium
CGCCCTTGAGGCCCGGCGCGCCGTGGCAGACGTACGAGACGCTCTCGCCGATCGTGAACTTGGTGCCACCCTGGGCGCAGTTCTCGCCCGCAGGCTCGGAGCTGCCGATCACGCTGACGCCGGGCTTGCCGTCGGCGCCGAGGGCGCCGTTGCAGACCGCGGTGACGCCGCTGGCCGAGGTCAGCACGACGCCGCCGGTGGTGCAGGTCGCGCCGGGCGCGAGATCGACGGCGGTGACGTCCATGCCGGCGTCGCCCTTGTCGCCCTTGTCGCCCTTGGGACCGATGTCGCCTTGGTCGCCCTTGTCGCCCTTGTCGCCCTTGTCGCCCTGGAGCCCGGCCTTGTCGCCGACCCAGTTGCCCTTCTCGTCGATGATCAGCACGCCGGCGACCGAGACGCTCAGCGGGTGGATCGCGCCGACCGCGTCGCCCGCGACGATCGCGTAGGGAACGCTGGAGATCGCGGTGCGCGGGGCCATCTCGGCGTCGTCGCCGACCTTGACGCCGAGGAAGAGGTCGCCCTTGCCCAGCACGTCGGCCAGCGGCTTGGTCGAGCCGAGCACGGCGGCGTAGAAGCCGTTGACGAAGGTGATGGTCTGGGTCTCGGTCCAGACGGCGGTGCCGCCGGTGGCGGTGTCGTAGAGCGCGAAGGTCACGCTCAGCGCCGCGTCGACCGGCACGCTCTCGGCGTCGATCAGGCGGCCCTGGTGGGTCAGCGTCGCCGGCACGGCCGCGGACGCCGCGAGCGGCAGCAGGCTCATCGCCGCCGCGAGGAAGGCGCGAAACATGGAAAGCTTCTTCATGGAGTCACTCCGATGGAACCGATCAGGCCGCCCTGCAGGCGATAGGTCGTAGAGGTGCTGGTGAGGATCGACTGGTCGGGCACGCCGATCGTCGAGAGCAACGTGAATTTCGGGCTCGACATGACGCCGCCGCCGCTGACGAAGCCACCTGCCGAGGGGCCGGGCTCGCCGACGATGGTCGTGTCGCCGTCGGTGCTGTCGCCGCTGGTGCCGTCCGACTCGACGCCGTCGGTCTCGGTGGCGTCGCCGCCTGTGCTGTCGACCGAGGAGCCGTCCTGGCCGTCGGTCCCTGAACCGCTGTCGCCGCCGTTGACGTCCGCTGTGCCGCCGGCGTCGGGTTTGGTCCCGTCGTCCGTGCCGCACGCAGAGAGCGTCAACGCACCGGCGAGGCAGATTGGAATCATCCATCGCATTCGCATGTGCAACATCGCCTCCCGTCCCGCCCAAATCGCGAGACGCGACGGACCTTGGTGGTTCCCCGTCCTCGTCCGCAAGACCATCGGGCCAAGAAACTGCGGAGCCGTCGCAAACGCCCTCGACGGCCGTAGCGAATCCAGGTACTTCCGGACCGCGTCCGCGCTTGCACTTGCGCAACGCTGCCGCGCACGGATGATCACCGCGACGCGATCGGGGACGGTCGCCGGGCTGACGGCTCGACGCGAGCGACGGGAGAGGCCATGCAGCAGCGGCAACGATCCAGGATGCGACCACCGTCGCGCACGACATGGGGCCGCGCGGCGGCGCTCGCCGTGGTGGCGGCCTCCGCGACCTGGCTCTCGGCTTGCCAGGCCGAGACGGACGCCGCGAACGCCCCGACCTGCGCCAGCACTGCAGCGCCTCCGCCCGACGCGGCGGGCTGCAACCCCGTGGCGCCAGAGTGGGGCGACTGCCTGCTGCCGTGGCCGGCGGACGTGTTCCGCCAGGGGTCGCCGCCGCGGCTGGTCGTGCCGGTCGCTGCGCTGCCCAAGGTCGCGGCCACCGGCGCGCCGATCGACTTCCTCGCCGGGCATCCGGCGGACGGCTTCTCGCGCCTGCCGAACCTCGCAGTGCGCGCGCCGGGCGGCTTCTCGCTGACGGGCCTGGTCGGCATGCCGCTGGCGCCCGGGGCCGTGGATCCGGGCCAGAGCGTGCTGCCGAGCCATCCAACGCTGCTGCTCGACGCCGAGACCGGCGCCTTCGTGCCGCATTTCGTCGAGCGGGACGACCGCGCAGATCCGGGCGACCGCCAGGCCCTGATCCTGCGGCCGCTGGTGCCGCTGGCGTTCGGTCGGCGCTACGTCGTCGCGCTGCAGCAGGCCGACGCGGCCGGCAACGGCGGCCTGCGCAAGGTCGACGGCAGCGCCCACGTCGCGCCCGCCACGTTCGCCAAGCTGCGCGACGCGGCCGACGAGACGCCGCTCTCGTGTTGGCTCGAGGCGACGACCTTCGCGCCGCTCGAGGCCGCCGGCGTCGACCGCGCGCGGCTGCTGCTGGCGTGGAGCTTCACCACCGAGGCGGCGGACTTCGTCCAGGGCGACCTGCTCGCGGTGCGCAGCGCGGCGATGGCCAGCTTCGCCTCGTTGCCGATCGCCGCCACGGTGGTCGCTGTCAGCGAGCCCGCCAGCGGCGCGCTCGGGCGCAAGGTCGAGCTGATGCTGACGGTGCCGCGCTTTGTCGAGAGCGACGAGGCCGGCGCGATGCTGGTGCGCGGCGCCGACGGCCGGCCGACGCAGAACGGCAGCGCCCAGGTGCCGGCCACGGTCTGGATCCCGCGCTCGGTGCTGCAGGACACGGCCAACGCCCTGCCGCGCCGCACCTTGCAGTTCGGCCACGGCTTCTTCGGCGATCGCAGCGAGGCCGGCGGCTTCGGCCTGACCTTCGGCGCCAAGTACGGCTTCGTCGTCGCGGCGGTCGATTGGTGGGGCATGTCCGTGCCGGATCGCAAGGCGCTGATCACCAGCATCCTGCTCGACCCGGGCAAGGCCGTCGACTTCGTCGACCGGCTGCACCAGGGCATGGTCAACCAGATGGCGCTGACCGAGGCGCTGGGCACCACGCTGGCCAAGCTGCCGGCGCTGCACGACGCCGCGGGCAAGCCGCTGTACGATCCGGCCCACGTCTCGTTCTACGGCATCAGCCAGGGCCATATCCTGGGCTCGACCTACGTCGCGCTGGCGCCCAAGGTCGAGCGCGCCGTGCTCGCGGTCGGCGGCGTCGGCTTCGGCCTGATGATGTCGCGCGCCGCGCCGTTCGGGCCCTTCCTCGGCATGTTCGACCTGTCGACCGCGGCGATCGACGGCAGCTTCGACCTGACGCTGCTGCTGCAGACCGTGCTCGACCGCATCGACCCGGTCTGCTGGACCGAGCAGCTGCTGACGCCGACGCTGCCGGGCGGGCCGACGCAGCGGCGCATCCTGCAGCACGTCGCGGTCGGCGACACCTCGGTGCCGAACCTGGCCAGCCACCTGCAGGCGCGGGCGCTTGGCCTTGTGCAGCTCGGCCCGGCACCACGGCCGATCTGGGGCGTGCCGACGCAGCCGGGGCCGATCGATGGCTCGGCGATTGTCGCCTGGGACTTCGGCTACGAGCAGCCCGACCTGCTGGCCGTGCCCAACGCCCACGAGAACCCCGTGCACAACGACCAACGCGGTCTGCCGGCGTCGATGGCCCAGGCCGAGCGCTTCTTGCGCGAAGGCGGCAAGATCGAGGCGACCTGCGATGGGGTCTGCGATCCTGAGTAGCGGTCGCCGCCCGCGCCGCGCGCTGTGCGACGATCTTGCGCCCACGCCGGGGAACGGCACCCTGATGGGCGGGGCGCGACCTGCGCCCGACAGGAGCGCCCGATGCCGCAGGACGCCGCGCAGATCTTGGCCGAGCTCGACCGCGACGGCTTCGCCATCGTCCGCGGGGTGTTCTCGGCCGACGAGGTGGCGGCGCTTTCGGCGGCGACCGACGCGCTGCTCGCGCGCCTGCGCGGCCTTGGCCCCGGCGAGCACGACGTCGACGGCGCCCACGTCGTGATCTCGGGCCAGGGCTCGGTCGCGCGCGTCGTCTGGGCCGCCGCCGCCGATCCGACGCTCGACGCCTTCAGCCGCGATCGGCGCCTGCTGGCCCTGGCGTCGATCGCGCTCGGGGGCCGGGAATTCGACCAGCTCATCAGCCAGCTGCACCCGAAGCTGCCCGGCGACGAGGTCGACTTCGACTGGCACCAGGACGCCGTGCACCGTCGCTTTGGCACCGAGGCTTGGACCGACGTCGACGGCCGCGGCAGCTACCTGCAGACCCTGGTCGCGATCGACGCCTGCACCGCCGACAACGGCCCGGCGCTCTTCGTGCCCGGCAGCCACCGGCTCGGCTCGCTGCCACATCGCGACGACCGCACGCTCGACCCGGCGCGCTTCGACGAGGCGTCGGCCGTGCCAGCGCTGCTGCAGCCCGGCGACGTCGCGATCTTCGGCCCCTTCGCCATCCACGGCAGCCGACCGAACGACTCGACCGGGCCGCGCCGCGTGCTCGTCAGCGGCTTCGCCCTGCCCGGCGCCAACCACCGCAGCTACCCCGGGCGCGGCTCCGGGCGGCGGGTGGTCCTGGCCAGCGCCGATTCGTAGCCGCCTGCACGGCGCGCAGGCGAAGCTTGTTGCTGGTGTACCAACGCCAGAATCGTGACCCTGAGCCGTCTTGCGAGGTCGTCGGGCCTGACGCATACTCCTGGAATCAGACGTTGAAGCTCGTGCGCCCCCCACGTCGTCGAGGGTGGTTGGTGCGTAGGGCCACATGTAGCGTGGAGGGGGGCATGAACAAGGTCTCGGGGCACTCGCGGGGGCGAGCGCTCGTCGCCGTGGCGTTGGCGGTCAGCCTGCTGGCCACGGGCTGCGGCAGCGATGACGGCGTCAGCTGTGGCGAAGGCACCAAGAAGAAAGGCGATGTCTGCGTCGTCGACGGCGGCGGGGACGGCACGACCGACTTGACGCGGCCGGTGCTCGACGCGGTCAAGCTGACGAAGCTGGCCATCGCCGAAGAGGGGCTGCGGCCGCTCTACGCCCTGCACCCGGTCCACGTCGACGTCGAGTTGGCGCTGCGCGGCGAGGCGTTCGAGTCGATGGTGGTCGTGGGTCTCGACAGCGGCGACGGCACAAAGAGCTGCGTCCTGGGCACGCTGACGACGACCTTCGCCGGCTCGCCTGCCGCCGAGAGCGCCGACGCCCAGCCGGCGGACGACGTGCTCGCGGTCTCGGGCGAGCTCTACGTGCAGCCCGAGTGCGCCGAGATGGCCGGCGACAAGGCAGCGACGGCGTGGGTCTCGTTCGACCCGTTCCTGCGCACCACGGTCGCGACCCTGCCGTCGCCCGCGCTCGACCCGCTGGTCAAGGACGCGCCGGACGCCAAGACGCTGATCAAGGCGCGCCGGCTGTCGCTCGACGGCTGCAAGGCCGGCGCCGCGAGCCCGCACCCCGACACCTGCAAGACGGCGATCGAGGTCGCGGCGTCGCCGGGCATCGACCTCGAGATGGCCGAGGCGACGCTGTCGTCGTCGGTGGCGATCTTCCACCATGTGATCCAGCCGAACCTCACGGCACCTGCGGCCAAGGACGTCGAGCCGGGCGTCGAGATCGTCGCGCCGAAGATCGAGGACTTCGTGGCGCCCGTGCCGACGTCGCCGCACTTCACCATCGCGACCCGGCTGCGCCTGCTCGGCGTTGCCGGCGAGGCCGACGACCCGCTGGCCGACAAGGACCTCAAGCTTTCGTTCGCGCTGCGTCCGGCGGCCTCGGAGCTGCCCGCGAACTCGACGATGACCGTGGATTGGAGCCCGCTCTACGCCGAGGTGTCCAAGCTCGGCAAGGCCGGTGAGGCGACCTTCGAGAAGCTCGAGGCCGAGTTCCTCGAGTCGATCGTCGGCTCGACCGAGCACATCAAGGACTCGCCGATCTACATCATCAAGGAGACCGCGAAGTTGCTCGACACCGAGTGGCGCACCTTCCAGCAGTTCGAGCTGCGCGCCTGCGCCGACCCGGGGATCGCCGAGGGCGGCGTCGAACCGGACGCCAAGGCCAACAACTGCGAGACCTTCCCTGTCATCATCGTCCATCGGGACACGCCGATGGTGCCCAAGGGCAGCTTGAACGTGGCGCCCGACCAGGGGGCGGCGGGCGCGGCGCTCGAGAAGAACATCCTGCTCGGCTTCGACGAGTACTCGGGCACGAGCGGCCAGCTTCGCCTGCACGCGTTCGGCGGCTCGGAGTTCTTCGTGACCCAGCCGAGCAGCTACAGCTTCCGCAAGTCCGGCGTCGAGCTGTCGGTCTCGGGCTGGTTCTCCTGGTCGCTCTACGACATCTACAAGAAGACCAAGCTCAAGCTCTCGCCGCTCACCGGCCAGATCGAAGAGCGTTTCGTGCTCTACAACATCACGACGTACAACAACACCGGGCCGTACAGCCTGGGCGTCACGGTCAAGGGCGAGCTGTCCAAGGGCAAGGACTTCAAGGTCAGCCGCAGCTACGGCATTCCGCACTTCGCTGACGTCACGCTCTCGATCGGCGTCGAGATCGCAGCGAAGATCGAGGCGTCGATCTTCGCGGGTCTGCAGCTGCCGATGGTCGACTGCGAGAGCGACGGCATCACCGTCGGCGACAAGTGCTTCTACACGCCGCGCTCGAGCACCGACCCGACCACCGCCGCCAAGTACTCGCGCAGCAACGGGGAGAAGTGGTGCAAGGACCGTCTCGGCCGCCTCGCCGAGCCGCAGAACGGCAGCCAGAACACCGCCGCGGTCGACGCCCTCAAGGCCGCCAAGGCCTCCTCGGGCTGGATCGGCGCCTACCAGCGACGTCACTTCTCGGCCAACAAGGACTCTGTCTACGACGACGACGTCTGCGAAGCCGACTACATCACGCCGCCGCTGCCGCCCTTCTTCCCAGCCCCGGCGTACCACGACCTCGACAAGTTCGTGATCTGCGTCGGCGAGGAGCGGCGCTGGCGGTGGCCCAGCGGTGACTCCTGGCAGTCGAACCTGGCCCGTTGGGCCACCGACTTCCCGGCGCACGAAGAGGAGCCCGGCTACTTCGAGCGCGCGGCCTACCTGTCGACCTCGGACGCGAAGTGGCGCAACAGCAACACCGGCACCTCGCGGCCCGTGGTCTGCGAGTTCACCACCGCCGACATGATCAAGCTGTCGGCGACCATCAAGCCGGGCGTCAGCGTCAACCTCTTCGGTGAGTTGAAGGCCGAGGCCGCAGGCTTCCAGGCCATCGTCCGCGCCAGCATCGAGCTGATCACGATCGCGTTCCCGGTGACGGGCGCGCTGATCTTCGAGCAGCTGTCGACCGAGCTGCAGGTGACGCCCAGCCTGACGGGCGACATCGTCCTGACCACGCTCGGCGGTGACATCAAGTGGTGGGTCAAGGTCTGGGACGTCTTCAACGGCAAGTACGCTGGCGGCTGGGACGGCACGCTCTACAAGTGGAGCGGCTTCACCGCGGCGAGCTGGAAGGTCTTCCGCGTGGACGACATCTGGCACCTCAAGTAGGGCCTGGACGCCTGGCGATGCCACAGACCCCCGCCGACGGCGCCTCCGCGACGCCCGCTGCCGCAGCATCGCGGTTCGCCTGGCCGCTGGCCATGGTGGCGCTCGGGTTGGTCGGCGCGGCGTGGTGGCTCTGGCCGCGGGCATCGGCCGACGCGGCGCATCCGCCCTCCGGCGACGAGGCCCGGCAGGGCGCGGGCACGCAACGGGCCGTCGCTGCCCCGCGTGCCCGCACCGGCTGCACCTTCGCCGCCGGCGAGGCGGTCGTCTGGCAGCTGTCGATCGCGCACAAGCTCGAGGTCGACGCCGAGGCGCTGTTGCCCTTTGGGGCGCGGCGCACCGCGCCGGGGCTGCGGCCGATGCAGCTGCCCGACCTCGCGCTCCAGCTCAGCGCCGTGGCGCTCGCTGCCACCGACGCCGAACGCGGGACGGTGCTCGCGTTGCGGCTGCGGGATCGATCGTCGACGCCGGCGCCGGACCAGCCCGCGACGTCGCAGACCTTCTTGCTGCGGATGGGGCCAGACTGCGCGATGGAGGCGTTGGCGCGGCACAAGGACGCCGAGCTGGCCGGGGCCCTGGCGCAGCAGCGCGTGATGTTGGCGCTACAGTGGTCGTTGCCGCGGGCCGAGGAGCCCGATCGCTTCACCCGGGTCCAGCGCGACGGCCTCGGCCGGCTGGAGGCGCGGCAGGTCCTGGCCAGCGGGCCGGCGGGGGCCACGCTGCAGCGCCGTGTGCTGCGCTACACCGACGTGCACCGCCCGGGGCAGACCGACGCCGACCGCACCAGCGGCGCAGTCGCCGCCGTCCCTGGTGGCCTGCGTGGGCCGACGCCGCGGGTCGAGATCGCGCGCAACCTCACCCGCGTCACGCTCGGCCCGGGTCCGTGGTGCGAGGCGCTGGAGTCGGAGTCCGACCTCACGGTCTTCGAGGGCACGACGCCGTCGCTGCACGACCAGGCGGAGATCCGCCTGCAGCGGGCGACGGGGCCGGAGGCCGCGGCGTTGGCGCAGCAGGACGCCGCGGCCGTGGCGAGCATCGACGTCGAAGCCTACGTCTGGGGCGACCTCTTCGGCGTCGACGTCGAGGCCCAGGGCCACGCCGCGATCGTGCCGGGCTTGCAGGGCATGGCCACCGCGCAGGCGCTGCTGGAATTCCGCAGGCTGCACTCAGATCCGAGCGCACGCCGGCCCGGCGACATGCTCCGCTTCCTGCAGCAATGGCTGCAGGCCAACCCGGACCAGGCCGACGCCCTGATCGCGGCGATCAAGGCCGGCGAGCTCGAGGGCGAGCTGGCGACGCTGGCGCTGCTGGCGCTGAAGATGGCCGGCACGCCCCAGGCCCGGCGCGCGCTGCGCAGCGCGATGCTCGACGCGGAGCTCGACCCCCACCTGCGCTCGAGCGCCTTGTTCGGCCTCGCCGACATGGACGACCTCGACGCCGCGGACTTCGACACGCTGCGCGCGCTGTCGCGGCGGACGCACCAGGGGCCACGCTCGGAGCGCGAGCTGGTCGAGAGCGCCGCGACGCTCGCGATCGGCATGCTCGGCAACCCGAACCTCGGGCATAGCCCTGCGCTCGCCGCCACGGCACGCCAGGAGCTGCTCGACCAGCTCGCCACCGCGACCGAGCCGACCTTGGTCTCCGACCTGCTCGAGGGCGTCGGCAACGCCGGCGAGACGTCCATGCTGCCGGCGGTGACGGCCCATATCGACGCCGAGGCCCAGCCGGTGCGGCTGTCGGCGGCCCACGCGCTGCGCATGATGGAGCCCACGGCGACCGAGCAGACGTTCGCGACCTGGCTTGGGGCCGAGGCCGACGCCGAGGTGCGCGCCGAGCTGGTCAAGTCGATGGTCGGCCAGCTGGCCTGGCACGGCGTCCAGGCGCCGGCGACCGTCGTCAGCGCGGCGGTGCAGACGCTACAGACCGAGACCGCGCCCACGGTGGTGCGCTCGTTGGTCGCGTTGCTGGGGCCGGCCTCGGCGTCGGACGCGAGCGCCCGCGACGCGCTGGTGGCGCTGTTCCACCGCAGCAAGGACGATCAGGTCCTGGTGCAGATCGGCAGCCACGTCGCGCCGAAGTGGTTGCAACCGTCAGGTTCGCAAGGGGAGGCTCCATGACCAGCCAATCGCGTCGAACCGAGCCAGGCGAGGCGATGGCGCGCCCGGCCCCCCGCACGCGCCCACTGCGCCCCTGGTCGCCGCTCGCCGCGCTGTTCGGGGCGATGCTGGCCTCGGCGCTGCTCGGCGCCTGCGGCGGCGACGGCAGCGCCGACAAGGCCGACGGGGCCGCCGACGCCAGCAAGGACGCCAGCGACGGCGGCGTCGTCGCCTGCAGCAAGGACGGCGACCTCTGCAACGACGGCGACCCCTGCACCCAGGGCGACCACTGCGAGGGCACCACCTGCGTCGGCAAGGCGCTCGACTGCGACGACGGCGACGTCTGCACCGTCGACAGCTGCAAGCCCGGCGAGGCCGCCTGCAGCCACGAGCCCGTCAGCGAGGGCGGCGCTTGCGACGACGGCTCGGTCTGCAGCGAGGGCGACGCCTGCAAGGCCGGCAGCTGCGCGGGCAGCGTCAAGAACTGCGACGACGACAACGCCTGCACGGCCGACGCCTGCGACCCGGCCAGCGGCTGCAACCACACGCCCAAGGACGACGGCGTCTGCAACGACGGCGACCTCTGCACGCCCTCGGACAGCTGCGTCGGCGGCGTGTGCAAGCCCGGCAAGGCGGTGGAGTGCCTCGTCGACGGCCCGTGCCTGGTGGCGAGCTGCGACCCCAAGACCGGCCAATGCCTGACCCAGACGGCCGCCGACGGCAGCGCCTGCGACACCGGCGACGCCTGCCTGCAGGCCGGCAGCTGTTCCAGCGGCAGCTGCGTCGCGGCCAAGAAGGACTGCGACGACGGCGAGGTCTGCACCGTCGATGCCTGCGAGACCGCGACCGGTGCCTGCACCCACGACCCGAAGGCCCAAGACGGCGCGCCCTGCGACGCCGACGGTGACGCCTGCAGCAACAGCGACAGCTGCAGCGGCGGCTTGTGCAAGGCCGGCGCCGCGGTCGTCTGCGAACCCGCCGGGCCGTGCGCCGACGTGGCCTGCGACGGCAAGACCGGCGCCTGCGTCGTCACGCCCAAGGCCGACGCAACGCCCTGCACCGCGGTCGATCTCTGCGTGGTCGCCGGGGCCTGCGCCAAGGGCACCTGCCTCGGCACGCCGAAGACCTGCGACGACGGCGAGGGCTGCACCCAGGACAGCTGCGACAGCGTCACCGGCGTCTGCAAGCACGACGCCGCGGCGACGCAGAACAAGCCCTGCGACGCCGACGGCAGCGTCTGCACCGTCGGCGACGCCTGCGACGGCGGCAGCTGCAAGGCCGGCCCGGCGCTGTCCTGCGACGACGGCAACCCCTGCACCAAGGGCGCCTGCGACGCCGCCGCCGGCTGCACCCAGACCAACGCCGACGGCCAGGCCTGCGACGACGGCGACGGCTGCAGCGAGGGCGACACCTGCGGCGGAGGCAGCTGCAAGCCCGGCAAATCGGTCTGCGGCTGCGCCAAGGACGCCGACTGCGAGGCCAAGGACGACGGCAACCCCTGCAATGGCGTGCTCGCCTGCGATCTGAGCGCGCTGCCGTACACCTGCAAGCCCAAGCCCGGCACGGTCGTCGTTTGCGATCCGAAGGCCGGCGGCGCCTGCGCCGACAGCGCCTGCGACCCGGCCAGCGGCACCTGCAAGCAGACGGCCAAGGACGAAGGCACAGCTTGCAACGCCGACGACAGCGTCTGCACCCAGGACGACGGCTGCTTCGGCGGCGTCTGCACCGCCGGCCAGGCCGTCTCGTGCGACGACGGCAACCCCTGCACCGTCGACAGCTGCCACCCGACCAAGGGCTGCGAGCACGTCGCCAAGACCAGTGGCGCCTGCGACGCCGACGGCAGCGCCTGCACCGAGCAGGACAGCTGCAAGGCCGGCGTCTGCGTGGCCGGGCCGACCAAGACCTGCACCGGCGGCGGCGTCTGCACCGTGGCCGCCTGCGTGCCCGCGACCGGCGCATGCGCGACCACGCCCAAGGCCGACGGCACCCCCTGCGACGCCGACGGCAGCATCTGCACCGCCAACGACGGCTGCCTCGGCGGCTTCTGCACCCCCGGGCTCGAGCTCAACTGCAGCGACGACAACCCGTGCACCGACGACATCTGCGACAGCAAGGGCGGCTGCAGCCACGTCAACAACAGCTCGCCCTGCGACAAGGACGGCAACGCCTGCACGGTCAACGACGCATGCTCCAAGGGCAGTTGCTTCGCCGGGCCGGTCAAGAGCTGCCCGACGAGCGGCAGCTGCGAGACCGCCAAATGCGACGCCAAGACCGGCGGCTGCGTCGTCACGCCCAAGGCGGACGGCACCGCCTGCGACGCCGACAAGAACGTCTGCACCAGCGGCGACGCCTGCAGCGCCGGTGCCTGCGTGCCCGGGGCGCTGGCCAACTGCGACGACGGCAAGGCCTGCACCAACGACAGCTGCGATCCGACCAAGGGCTGCAAGAGCGTGGCCAGCACCGCGCCCTGCAACGATGGCAACGCCTGCACCATCGGCGACACCTGCGACGCCACCGGCTGCAAGGCGGGCTCCGCGCTGCTCTGCGACGACCAGGAGACCTGCACCACCGACAGCTGCGACAGCAAGACCGGCTGCAAGCACGTCGCCATCAGCGGCTGCGCCATTGGCCAGAAGACGTGGACGGTGCTGGTCTACATGGCCGCCGACAACAACCTCGAGCAGTCCGCGCTCGACGACATCGACGAGATGCTCGCGGCCGCCACCGGCAGCAACCTGAAGTTCGTCGTCCAGATCGATCGCTCGGCCGGCTACTCGTCCAAGGCGCTCGGCGCCATCGGCAACTTCACCGGGGCCAAGCGTCTGCTCATCTCCGACGGCAAGCTCAGCGTGCTCGACGATCTCGGCGAGACCGACACCGGCGCCGAGGCGACGCTGTCTGCCTTCATCGGCTGGGGCGCCGTGGCCTACCCGGCCGACCGGCGGATGTTGGTGCTGTGGAACCACGGCCAGGCCTGGAGCGGCTACGGCACCGACGACGACGACGGCAACCTCGACGGCAAAGAGGCGTCGGTGCTGACGCTGGCCGAAACGGCCAGCGCCATCACCAAGGGCCTGGCGACGGCCAAGCTGAGCAAGTTCGACCTGATCGGCTTCGACGCCTGCTTGATGGGCGACCTGCTCGTGCTCAAGGCGATGAAGGGCTTCGCCGACTACATGATCAGCAGCCAGGACATCGAGCCCGCGCATGGCTGGGACTACAACGCCTTCACCGCGATCGTCGATTCGCCCGCGATCACGGTCGAGGCGCTGGGCAAGCTCGTGGTCGACGGCTTCTACGCCCAGGCGACCAAGAAGAAGCAGGCGTCGTCGGTGACGCTGGCGCTGTACAAGCTGGCCAACGTCCAGGCGGTCGAAGACAAGGTCCAGGCGCTCGCCTACCAGATGAAGCAGCAGGTCGCGGTCACGCCCAACGCGCTCGGCATCGGCCGCAACAACGCCCTGGAATTCGGCCGCTCGACCGATCCCGACGAGTCGTTCTACATGGTCGACGTCGGCGACCTGGCCACCGAGGCGGCCAAGCAATCCGACGCCCTCGGCCCGAGCAAGGACGCGCTGCTCAAGGCGCTCGACGACCTGGTCGTGGCCAAGGTCGCCGGCGAGGTCACGGCCCGGGCGACCGGCGTGGCGCTCTACCATCCGCCGCTCAAGCCCTTGTACTCGCAGAACTACCAGACGCTCGGCCTGGGCTCCTGGCTCGACTTCGTCACCGGCTACTACGCCGCCGCCGACAAGATCACCGTGCTGCCCACGCTCGAGAAGGCCAGCGGCGACGGCAAGGGCGGCACCGCGGCCGACACCGTGCTGCCGCTGCCCTACATCGAGGACTTCCGCTGCGACAACGGCACCTCGGCGCTGTGGGCGGCGACCAAGCCGTCGTGGACGACCGCGTCCTGGGCCGTCGACGCCACGCCGCCGGGCGCGCTGCCGACGCGCTGCACGCTGAACTTCAACGACGGCAAGAGCTACGCCTGCACCGGCTCGCCGCTCAGCACGTCCGAGGTCGTCGGGCCCTGGCTGGACTTGAGCGCCGGCCACGTGCTCTGGGTCCGTGGTGTGCCGGCGGGGACGTTGGCGCCTGGCGACACGGTCTCGGTGGCCTGGCAGACCTACGGTGGCCCGTGGACGACGTTCCTGAACTGGTCGGGCACGTCGCCTTGGGCCACGACGCTGGACCTGCGGGCCTGGCCGTCGACGACCAAGGTGCGGTTCCGCTTCCTGGTGACCTCCAAGTTGTGCCTGGGCAGCGCGGCGGGGCCGGCGATCCGCAGCTTCGAGGTGCACGCGCCGCTGAACCCGTGCAGCACGGTCGGCGCTGGCTCGTACTGCGCCGGCCGCGACCGCGTGACCTGCAGCAGCGCCCACCAGGTCGACGCCCGCGAGCGCTGCTCCTTCGGCTGCGAGCCCGGCGACAAGGCCAACGCCACCTGCCGCGGCGAGATCACGGGCCTGCCGGGCGAAGTGCAGCTGAGCTGCTCCAAGGGAGAGGTCCGGCTGACGGCCAACCTTGTGCCCGGCGTCATCGACGCGGTCACCAACGCCACGCTGCGCTACGGCTACGCCGCCAGCGAGGAGATCACCGACAGCACCGGCAAGGTGATCGACGTCAAGGTGCAGGACCGCCTGCTCGGCACGCTGCCCGCGACCGTCGCCGCCAACGGCACCATCACCGCGAGCTGGGACCAACGCGCCCTGGTCGCGCAGTTCCCCAGCGGCCAGACGCCGCTTTTTGCCCGGCGCTACCGCGGCAAGACGCTCGACCACCAGGAAGTGCCGATGAAGACCCAAGTGGTCTGTGACTGCAAGGAGGCCGGAAATCCGGGCTACTCGGACCTCGACGGCGACGGCAAGGCCGACTGCGTCGACGACGACATCGACGGCGATGGCCTGCTCAACACCAAGGACAACTGCGTCTACGTGCCCAACGCCAACCAGGCGGACGCCAACAAGGACGGCATCGGCAATGCCTGCAGCGTCTCGTCCAAGGGCTACCCGACGATGGGCAAGCCCAAGGTCGGCTGCGTCAGCAACCCGGGCGTGACGGTCAAGCAGAAGGCGGTGCTGCACGTCGACCTGGCGCAGCCGTCGCAGGCGTTGGTCGGCAAGACCCTGTACGGCATCGAGCAGCACCACGTCTCGGAGATCTCGCCGTCGCCGTCGGGCACGCTGATCCCGAAGTACCGACCGGTGAAGACCCTCAGCGCGCAGAAGCCGGTCTTCGCCACGCCGCCGCAGGCCCAGCCGATCCCCGTGGCCGAGCTCGGCTCGACGACCTTCCGCATGCAGACGCTCGACGAGGTCGTGATGTACGCCGGCGGCAAGCCGGTCTACGACAACGGTCGCCCGGTGAGCTTCCTCGACGGCTTCGACATCCACGACTACACCTTCGAGATCGCGGTCGAGAACATGGCAGGCAAGGGCGATAGCATCGTCTACCGCGGGCCCCTGCCGCTCAACTGCACGCCGGCCCAGGCACCGTGCGCCGCCGCCGGCCAGATCCGCGACTGCCTCGGCGTCTGCCGGCCGGCGTCGCTCAAGGGCGATGGCGTCTGCGACAAGGGCGAAAACCTCGGCGCCCACTTCAAGTGCGCCCGCCTGGGCTGGGACAACGGCGACTGCAGCGAGTGCCCGTCCGAAGACGAGATCCCCGACTGCCAGGGCACCTGCTTCGCCAAGACCAACCTGCAGTCCTGGCTGGCCGACCGCATCTGCCAGGACGGCGCCCAGACCCTCGGCAGCGCCGACCAGGGCCCGGACCTGAATTGCGCCGCCTTCGGCTACGACGGCGGCGACTGCACCTACCCCGCGCCGCTGCACGCCCGTGAATGCTCCGGCGCCAACGAGACCACCGACTGCAAGCAGCAATGCGTCAGCCACGACACGCTGCTGGTCGCCGGGCCCGGTAGCGCCTCCACCTGCCAGGAGCGCTACAACTGCGCCAAGTTCGACTACGACAACGGCCGCTGCGCGCCGCCGGCCAACGCGACGTGCCCGAGCGCGTGCAGCAAGCACGGCAGCTGCGTCGGCGGGCTCTGCGCCTGCAACGCCGGCTGGTCGGGCTACGACTGCAGCGTGCCGGCGGCGACGGGCTCGTGCTGCCAGGCCCACAGCAGCCCGCTCTGCGACGACCTGGTGGTCGCGGCCTGCGTCTGCGCCGGCAAGCCCGCCTGCTGCACCGGCAGCTGGGGCGCCGACTGCGTCGCCCGCGCCATGGCGGCGTGCAGCGCGGCCAAGACCTGTGGCGCCTCGGGCGCGTCCGACCCCTGGGCCAACACCGCCGAGCTCGGCGCCCACCACGGCCTCGCCGTCGGCCTCGACGGTCAGGTCCGCGCCTGGGGCGAGAACGCCTTCGGCCAGCTCGGCTACGGCGACAAGGTCGATCGCTTCGAGCCCGCGCTGTTGAGCAGCAAGCCGATCGCCGGCCTGGTCGGGGTGACCTCGATCGCCGCGGGCGGCAAGCACTCCTGCGCCGTGTCGATCGGCAAGGTCTACTGCTGGGGCGCGGGCGGCGAGGGCCAGCTCGGCAACGGCAAGACCACCGACCAGACCAAGCCGGTGGTCGTGACGCTGCCGGGCCCTGCGGTCAGCGTCGTCGCGGGTGAGGCGACGACCTGCGCCATCCTCAGCAACGGCATGACGGCGTGCTGGGGCCGCAACGACAAGGGTCAGCTCGGCAACGGCATCTCGTCGGCGCCGGTGCTGACGCCCAAGGTCATCCCCTCGATCCCGCCCCAGGCGAAGTTCCTGACCCTCGGTCGCGACCACGGCTGCGCGCTCGGCAACGATGGCCGCCTGCGCTGCTGGGGCTCGCGGGCCTACGGCGCGGTCGGCGACGGCAAGCTCTCGACCACGACCCTCGCGCTGCCGACCCCGATCGACGCGAATGTCTACCTCTACGCCGCGGCAGGCACCCACCACACCTGCGCCGCCCGCGTCGACGGCTCGGTGCATTGCTGGGGCCGCAACGACCGCCACCAGCTGGGCAGCGGCACCAAGCTGGCGGCCAGCGCTGTCCCGGTGAAGGTGCCCGACCTCGGCGGCATTGGCGGCAGGGTGGCGGCCGGCCGCAGCCACAGCTGCGCCCGCCGCAGCGACGGCGCCGTGCTCTGCTGGGGCGCCGCCGACCAGCTCCAGCTCGGCAAGCCCGCCGGCTGGGACAGCGCCGCCGCCGTGCAGGTGCCCAACGCGACGGGCACCGGCAACCTCGGCGACGTCGTGCGCCTGACTGCCGGCGGCGAGGCCACCTGCGCCATCGAGGCCAAGGGTCTCGTCACCTGCTGGGGCGCCAACCAATGGGGCCAGCTCGCCAACGGCGTGGTCGGCACACCGCCCTGCGAGACGAGCTGCAGCGGCCTGAGCTGCGGCCTGGGCGGCAGCGGCAGCTGCACCGCCTCGTGCGGCCTGTGCGACGCCGGCACGACCTGCAAGGGTGGCGAATGTGCGGCCTGTGTGCCCAACTGCACCGGCAAGGTCTGCGGCAGCGACGGCTGCGGCGGCTTCTGCGGCACGTGCAGCAGCAGCACCTACTGCGCGAGCGGCAAGTGCACGCCCATCTTCGGTTGCACCGGGCTCTGCGGCACGGGCACGCTCGGCCTGGACCCGACCGGGATCAAGTGCAAATGCAACGCGACCTCCAGCTCCCTCTACCTGAACTGCAGCGACTACAAGACCGTCTGCGGCGGATGAGCGTCGCGTCCCGTCGAGGGCGCCTGCGGTCCTGGGCGATCGCGGCCGGCCTCGTCGCCCTGCTGGGCTGCAGCGCTGAGCCGACGCCCGGCGCCGCGCTCGACGCCCTGGGAGCTGGCGACGTGGCGGACGGCGCCCAACACGACGGCGCCCAACACGACGGCGCCCAACACGACGGCGCCCAACACGACGGCGACGACACCGACGCGCCGGCCCTGACGCTGGCGCCGGCCCTGCCGTGGCAACCGCAGGGCGCCCTGCCCCTGGACGCGTCTGGCCAGAGCGCGTTGGTCCAGGTGCTCGTGCCGCGCGCCAGCCGGTTCGTCGCGATCCGCCTGCGCAGCGCCGTCACCGCGGCGACCGAGCCCGCTTGCCTGCGCCTCGCCGACGTCACGGCCAACGGCGTCAGCTGGGTCGGCCCGCGGCAGAGCGGCGACGACCAGGGTGTCTGCGGCAACTGCCCGCAGCGCGTGCAATCGGGCCGTGGCTACGCGCTCGCCGTCCTGCCCAACGACGGCAGCAGCCTCGCGGACGTGCCCGGCGACAAGGCCAAGGACGTGGCGATCTCGATGCGCGCCACCTTGCGCCACTGCCAGACCGGCGTCCCGCTCAGCCGCGGCGCGCTCGGCAGCGCCATCGAGGCCGTCGACCTCGACGTCGCCACCGAGGCCGTCTTGGCCCTGCCCGACGGTGCCACCCCGACCCTGCGCCTGGACCTCGTGCTCGCCGCCGCCCCCGGCGCGCTGGCCGAGGTCGACGCGGCCGCGCCAGGCCAAGGCGCGACGGCGCTGCTGGCTGCGCCCGTGGTCGCCGCGAGCGTCGCGCAGATCCGAGCCGAGCTCGCCAAGGCCGACGTCGAGGTGCGCGTGGTCGCCGCGCTGCCGCTCGCCGCCGTGCCGTCGCCGCTGCGCACCGCCCGCGCCGACAGCAGCGCGATCGACCAGGTGCAGGCCGCCCTCGACGCGGCGACGGCGCCGTGGTTGGCCAGCCTCGGCGTCACGGCCGCTGCGGCGCCGCGCCTGGTGCCGATCGTCTGGGTGCCGTGCCTGCGCCGCAGCCAGCCCCTCGGCGGCGGCTGGAACGGCCTCGCAGGCCTCTCCGAGCGGGTGCCCGGCGGCGCCCGGGTGCCGCCCCACGCCTCGATGGTCCTGCTCTCGACCGACCGCTGCGAGGACGACGCCGGCGCCGCCCCACCCGCCAACGCCGTCGCGCGGACGGCCGCCATCGCGCTGCACGAGCTCGGCCACTACCTCGGCCTGTACCACAGCGACACGAGCCTCGGCGCGCACCGCCAAGGCGGCGAAAGCGACGTGATGACCAGCGCCATCGCCACCGCCGGGCCCTGGCAGGCCGGATTCTCGCCCCTGCAGCGCGCCGTGCTGCGCCGGCACCCCGACCTCTGGTCCGGCGACGGCGGAGGTGGCGGCGGCGGTGGCGGTGCTGGGGATTGAGGCGGGCGCAGGCCCTAGCGCGAGGCACCAGAGGAGCCGCGGGCGGTCTGGGATGTCGAGGATGGGGAGGCGTGTGAGTCGCAGCTGCGGAACGACTTGGCCGTCGAACAGGACACAAGCGAAGGTCTGACCCCAGTCTTGCCCGTGACCGCCAGCGGCAAGGCAGCGGTCTCGTCAGGCGGCCCCTTGCGCGTTGTCCCCGCTGCGAAGTCGTTCATAGAGCGCATCGGGAGCCAGGTCCAGACCGTTGGGCCAAGAGGGGGCGCCGTCTGGGCTCAGCGCTACGCGGACGAAGTAGGCTGGGTCGCGGAGGGGCTCGAACATCGGGCCACGGAACCGCGGAGCGAGTGCCAGCGTTCCCGCCGTCCCGTCGTCGTACCGGAGGAAGAGTTGGAAGTCGGGGAGGCCGCGGACCTCGATCAAGCGCTGCATGGTCTACTCCAACGGGGCGATGGGTTGCATGGGTTCGCCGTCCTGGGCCGCCTGCCAGTTGGTTGCGAGCTCGGTCCGATGCAGCAGCGCCCACTCGATGAGCAGGGCATGGGCGCGTCTTGGGAGCGCCCCACGGATGACCTCGAGCGTGTCGATTCGGACCAGTGCCTGCTGCCCTTGGTACTCGACGTGCATGTGCGGGGGCGGATGGTCGTCCCAGTACATACGGATGATCATTCCGAGAAAGCGGCTCAACTCAGGCATGTAGCGGCGACTCCGGTTGCGGTCCGAGGCGATCGGCTGCCCCAGTCGGATTCTATGGTTCGCGAGAGTCTGTGGCCAGTCTCATCGCTTCGCGTGGTGGGCGAGACGCAGTGACGGGTGCCGACGGTCAGGGTGCCATCGGTCAGGGCGCCGAGCGGTCTTGGCCAGTCGTCGGCGAAGGCAGCAGGAGAAGCGTCAGACGAACGACAGATAGGCGCGCAGCCCGATGAAGGGCACGACCTCGTCGTCGCCGAGCCAGCGGTAGCCGAGGTCAAGGCGGCTGCGGTCCTCGGCGCCGCGGATGCAGACCAGCGGCCGGGACGGATCGCAATGGACGCGGCCGCCCTCGCCTTGCAGCAGGGCCGAGAACGCCGGCAGGTAGCGCTCGCCGTCGGCGGTGGTGACGCGGTCGTCGATGGCGAAGTGGGCGTCGCTGCGGCGAAAGAGGTTCTCCTCTTGGGCCGGTGCGCCCTCGACGTAGCCGCCGCCGGGCACAAAGGCGTTGGCCATGTTGAGCACGGCGAAGCGCTCGCCGTGGCGCCGGGTCAGCGTGGCGCAGACCTCGCCCCAATCGCCGGCGTAGACCTCGATCGTGGCGAGATCGCCGGCCCGTCGGGGCGTCGTCGTGCGCTGCTGGCGCCAGCCCTCCAGGTTGGCGGCGGCGGCCGCGTGCAGCGCCGGCCCGCGCTCGGCGAAGGCGGCGAGCGTCTCGCGCAGCACGGCGCGGCGGCGACACCTCGGTGCCGAACCTGGCCAGCCACCTGCAGGCGCGGGCGCTTGGCCTTGTGCAGCTCGGCCCGGCACCAAGGTCGATCTGGGGCGTGCCGACGCAGCCGGGGCCGATCGATGGCTCGGCGATCGTCGCCTGGGACTTCGGCTACGCGCAGCCCGACCTGCTGGCGGTGCCGAACGCCCACGAGAACCCGGTGCACCACGACCAGCGCGGCCTGCTCGCGTCGATGGCCCAGGCCGAGCGCTTCTTGCGCGAAGGCGGCGAGGTCGAGGCGACCTGCGACGGCGTCTGCGACCCGCAGTAGGGATGACCAGCGTCTCGCGGCCAAGGCACCACCGCGCCACGCGCGATCGACTCCGTCCGGGGCGCCAGAGGCGTGGACGAATGTCGAGATGCCCATGATTCACCAGGCACTGGTAGAATCCGGCGCTAGAACGCGATCTCCACCATCGCGGCGCCGGGCTGGGTGGTCGGGACGTCGAACTCGGCCTGCTGGCCCTGGACTTCGACCGTGACCGGGCTGGACATCGAGGGCTCGTCAAAGGTCTCGTGTGGCGGCGGCAGGATCGACCAGCGGGCCACCGCCTGCGAGATTCCCGGCGGCAGGGTGACGCGGACGCGCGTGGTGGTGGGTGCTGGCGCGGCGGCGCGTGTAGCCGAATCGGCCTCGTTGACGACCATCATGCGGATGAGGCGGGTGGCGGCGGTGCCGTCGCGTCGTCCGGGGGGTCGGGCGGGCCAGTAGGGAGCGAAATCACCCGTGCCGTCGAAACAATTCCGCGCCGTGCCATCGCTGGACACGCAGCGTTCGATGGTCGCGACCGCGAGTTGTTGGCTCGGGGACGCTGCGTCCGCCGACTCGATGGCCAGGACCTTGCGCATCTTCGCAGGCGGATTGGCCTCGAATGCCGTGTAGAGCTGTCCGCAGACGTTGCCGTGGAAGCAGATGGGGAACGGGAGTTTCGTGTAGACGAGGAAGAGATCGTAGCGGAACGTGAAGAGGTGCCAGGCTGCAGCACGCCAACGAGTTGGACCTTGCTGGTCTTGCATCCCAGAGGTCGTGAGTTCCGCCGGGACGAAGCCGCTTCCGCCGGGAGCCCTGGTCTTGGTCAGCGTGCCGAGGCCGTAGGACTCGACCTCCTCGCCTTCATTGTGGTAGCGCCGCAGAGACGCCGCGAGGATGAGCAGACTCCGTCGCCATGTTGCGGTGTCCGAAGGATTCACCGCGGTGCTCGGTGTCGTCCCAGGTGCGGCGACGGCGACCGACTGGACGTGCACTTCGCGGCCCCAGGGATAGACCTGGTTCCACCCGGCTTGGGCTGCTCTGTCACGGGCCGCAGCGATCGTCGCGACCAGCTCGTTCGAGGTCTCCGCGCGGGTCCGCAACGCGACGACCATCGGCATGCGTTTGGCCTTGCCCGCCAGGTCGAGAAACCTGCCCAGCGGTTCGTTGGCTTCGTCGGCACGGCTGGACCAAGTGGAAGGGTCGAAGGCGAAGCCCGGTGCGGCGACGGTGGTCGTCCACATCGGAAATGGGCGCCCGTCGTAGATCGCGTCGTAGGCGGGCGAATACGTCGACAGGATCGCCGGCAGGTCGACTTTGCCATCCGCCGGCTGGTGGAAGAAGAGGTGGTACGAGAAGACCGATGGCCAACACTTGGTGGCATTGACCTTGCGACCAGAGGCACAGTGGCCACTTGGCGGGACAGGCGGTTCCAGCAGCCAGTCGACGAACGTGTGCCACGTCGAATTGAAGGGCGACGCGGCGGCAGGAGGAACAAAGGGGAGAAGTGCAGGGGGCTGACTCCATGGAGCATCCATGAGTGCGCTCTGGCAGCCGACGCCGGACGAGATGGCCGGGAGTGCCGCGGTGTAGCGAGAGCCACCGCCCGCCAAGACGGCGTCCCAGCGCGAGCGTGTGGCCAATGTCAACCCGCCACCTGCGTCGGTCTCGACCGGGCGCGCACATCCGCCGTCGGCCCCGACATTGACAAAAAACAGATCCGCCAATGGGGCCGCCGCACCGTTTTTCGGAGGGGCGCCGGGCGGCCAGTCCTCCGAATCACCGACATCGACATGGTGGAACGGGGGAAGGCCCTGCGCGCTGTCGAGGTACGGGAAGGAGTCACATGGTGCAGTCGACCCGTCGCGTACGCGGCAGCGGGTCGCGTCGAACGTGAGGAGCTGCACGGGTTCTGCCACGCTCGCGTCGGCCTCGGCCGCATTGTTGCTGGAGACCGGGACGTCGCTGCAGCCCGCGAGCAGGAGACAGGCGATCGCGACGAGGAGCGGCCACCTCACGAGGACCGTGCAGGCTCGGCGTCGAGTGTCCATCAGCGGCAGACCTTGACGTTGGCGACGCAACTACAGCTCATCTTCGTTCTCCAAGGGGTTGACACCAGCTTTGTTGCGAGAATGCTCGCTCGCATGCAAGCGAAATCTGCATCCAACGGCCGAGACGCTGCACCTGCGCGCTGCGCCCTCGCAGCGTCTGCTGCAGACCGTGCTCGCCGCGATCCCAGTGACCCGATTCACAACACCCGCCGAAACGGCGTGAAGTTGTCGGGCCCGTAGCCGGGGTGGAAGATGGCGAACGCGACCACGTCGAAGTCGCCGCGGCGCTGCTGCAGCGCGTCGCGGTAGAGCGCGGCGACGGCCGGGGCCGGGTTGCAGAAGGCGCCGCAGCCGAACGCCGACAGCAGGGCGAAGCGCTGGCCGGCGTCGCGCAGCGTGTCGAGCTGGGCCTCGATGCGCCGGCGGGCGTCGTCGGGGTCGAAGGGGCGGCCGTCGCGCAGGTCGTCGGCGGCGGCGCGCAGCTCGACGAAGGGCACGACCTCGTCGTCGCCGAGCCAGCGGTAGCCGAGGTCGGCGCGGCTGCGGTCCTCGGCGCCACGGATGCAGACGAGCGGCCGGGACGGATCGCAATGGACGCGGCCACCCTCGGCTTGCAGCAGGGCCGAGAACGCCGGCAGGTAGCGCTCGCCGTCGGCGGTCGTGACGCTGTCGTCGATGGTGAAGTGGGCGTCGCTGCGGCGAAAGAGGTTCTCCTCTTGGGCCGGTGCGCCCTCGACGTAGCCGCCGCCGGGCACAAAGGCGTTGGCCATGTTGAGCACGGCGAAGCGCTCGCCGTGGCGCCGGGTCAGCGTGGCGCAGACCTCGCCCCAATCGCCGGCGTAGACCTCGATCGTGGCGAGATCGCCGGCCCGTCGGGGCGTCGTCGTGCGCTGCTGGCGCCAGCGCTCCAGGTTGGCGGCGGCGGCCGCGTGCAGCGCCGGCCCCCGCTCGGCGAAGGCGGCGAGCGTCTCGCGCAGCACGGCGCGGCGGCGGACGAAGGCGGGCTGCATCAGCCAGGAGCCGGCGAGCGGGGCCAGCGCGGCCTCGTCGAGCAGGGCGCGAGGCATCGGGGGCTAGTAGCCGCGGCAGTACTGGAAGTGCATCGGATCGCCGAAGTTGCCGCCCCAGTAGAAGCCGTGGCGCTCGAAGTAGGGCACCAGCACGTTCTGGTCGCTGCTGACCTTCATCCGCGCGCGCTTGCTGACCATCGGGTTCCAGGCCGCGTTGACGTCGACGGCGATGCCCCAGGCGTGGGTCGACCAGCTGCCGCTGCTGCCGCGCTTGCGCCGGTAGACGTAGCCGCCGTCGAACGACTTGATGTGCGCCGACATGCCGTCCTTGAACACGTCCTCGAAGACCGCGGCCAGCTTGTCGGCGATCTTGCCGTGGCAGTTGACGTTGATCATGGCGCCGCCCGGGCCGGCGCGCATGGCGCGGCTGACGATGCCGGTGCCGGGCTCGCCGAAGGCCTTCTTGATCTCGCGCAGGCCGTTGGGCACGCCGCTCACGCCACCACCAGCGGCGTCGGCGGTCTGCGCCTGCGCGTCCGCCGGGCCCTGGGTCTGCGCGCCCATGCGGATGTCGCGGCCGAACATCGCCTGCAGCGTCGTCGGCCCGGGGATGCCGTCGGCGTCGAGGCCGTGCGCCTTCTGCCACGTCGCGATCGAGCGGATCAGCTCCGCGTCGGCCACGCCGTCGACCGGCCTGCCGAGCTTGGCCTCGATCTCCTTGATGACGCCTGGCGAGAACTGGCTGCGGTGGCGCTTGACCCAATCGGTCGCCGACCACAGCGCCTGGGCCGAGAGCACCTCGCCGTCGCCTGCGGGCGCGACGCGCGGCATCGGATCGTTGCGGATGTCGCGGCCGAACATCGCGCCGAGCGTGGCCGGGCCGGCGATGCCGTCCGGTGGCAGGCCCTTGGCCTTCTGCCAGGCGGCGATGGCGCGGATCGTGTCGCCGCCGAGCACGCCGTCCTGGGTCTCGCCGACGAGCTCTTGGATCTTGCGCGTGACGTGCGATTTGTAGCGGCTGCCGTTGCGCTCGTAGAAGCGGATCGCCGCCGCCAGCGCGTCGCCCGTCAGCCGCACAGGCGTCAACCGCAGCGGCGCGGCGCCCTCGCCCGTGGCGCCGGCGGTCCCCTCTCGAGCAGCGGCGCCGCCGGTGATCTGGGCGCCCGCGTCGGCCGCGGCACCGCCGGTTTCGTCGCCCGGCTCGGCGCCGACGCGCTGGTCGAGCGCGGCCGGGATCACGAGCACCGTGCCGACCGAGAGGTTGTTCTTGTTCGGCACCACGGCCTTGTTCGCGGCCCAGAGCTGCGGCCACTTGCCGCCGTCGCCGAGCTCGCGCTGCGAGATCGCCCAGAGCGTATCGCCGCGCTCGACGCGGATCCTGCGCCCGCTCGGCCGCGCCTCGGGCGGTGGGGCGACGCTGGCAGCGCCGCCGGCGTAGTCCAGGCCCGCGACGTCGCCGGCGGCGCCAGGACGCTGGCCGCCCTGCTGCTGGCCGCCCTGCTGCTGGCCGCCCTGCTGGCCCTGCTGCTGGCTCTGCTGCGGTGTTGGCTGTGCTTGCGGCATGCGGCCCCCGTCGATCGCGCTCTGTCTGGGTTCAAGGTGCGGTCGTCCGGGCGTTCGAGCAACCGCACGCCAGCGTCACGCTCTGTCGCCGGGGCGCGCGTGCCCCGGTCAAGCGATCTCGGCCGATGTCGGGCGCCGTCGCGCGGCTCCGCGTCAGTCGCGACCCTGCCACCAGGCCCGGACGTCGTCGGCGAGCTCGATCTCCGCCAGCAGCGCTGCCGGCCCGCGGCCGCGTTCGCGCGCGACGACGGGCGCCACCGGCGTTGGCGCGATTGCGCGGCGCAGCAGCGCTTCGAACAACGCCGCGCCCATCAGGATCGGCAGCGTGTCGATGCAGCCGGGCAGCACGCGCACCTCGACGGTGTCCTTGGCGGGGCGGGCCGACGCCAGGTGCAGCAGGTTCAGGTCGCAGAACTTGGTCAGGCCGACCTGGGCCAGCGCCGCCTGCGCCTCGGGCCACGGCAAGCGCGCAAATCCGGGGCTCTCGACGCATCGCATCAGCGCCGGCGGCCAGCCACCGAGCTGGCGGCAGGCCGGGTTGGTGCCGATGAGGGTCTTGATCGTGCTGCCCCAGCGGACCCAGAGCCGCACGAGGTTGCGCACGGCGTGGGCGCTGCGCAGCGCGCTGGCGTCGAAGTGGATATGCGTCGCGGATTCGCGCGGCACGCAGAAGCCGAGCGCCCGGGCCGGGGCCAGCAGCGCGTCGAGCCGCTGGCCGTGCTCGTCGTCGAGCGGCGCGGTCACCAGCTCGCAGGGGCGCTCGCGCTCGCCCGGCAGCGGCGCCCCGAGCAGCACCGGCGCGCCGACGACGTCGCAGACCCGCATCATGCCGCCCTCGAACTCCTCGACCGCGGTGCCAAACGCCGCCGCGACCGGCGCCATCGCGTCGCGCAGGCTGCCCTCGGCGGTGCCGAGCGCGATCGTCAGGTGCAGCAGGCGGCGGTCGTCGCTGAGCAGGCGGAACCAGCCCGGCTGCGGCGGGTGGCTGCGGTCGAGGTCGTCTTGCAGCGTCAGGTCGTCGACGCAGCTGGCGCGCCACCGGCCGTCGGCGTCGAGGACGCGGAAGCCGAGCGTCAGGTTGTCGAAGACCTCGACCCCCGGCGCCAGGCTCGGCTCGGTCTGGGCGTGAAAGAAGCGCGTGACGCTGCCGCCGACGTCGGCCGCGAGGCGCTCGGCCAGCGTGGCGCGGCTGCTGCCGACAGGGGCGAGCAGCTCGGCCTCGACGCCGATGCGCCAGCCGAGAACCGGCCAAGGCTGCTCCTGCGCAGCTGGATTCATCGCGCCCTGGGCTGGCCGCGTTGGATCATCTCGCGCAGCGAGTCTTCGTTGCCCCAGAGCAGCTTCTGCTCGGCCTGGGCGGTGGCCGTGCGCACGTCGACGTTCCACAGCCGCGCCAGCGCCTGGGCGTCCGCGGCCGAGAACCCGGCCTCGGCGAAGGTGCAGCCGCCGGTGCGGGTGCGCGCGGCGAGCTTGCGCGCGGCGTCGAGCTGGCCGGCGACCGTCTTGCGGCCGCCGCCGAGCGCGGCGTAGCCGGCCAGGACCTTGGCCTCACCGACGGGGGTGCGCCACATCGCGCCGAGCAACTTGGCGTCGCAGTAGCCGAGGCCGGCGGCGAAGAAGCCCTCGATCGCGGCCTGCTCGGGCCGCACGGGCAGCTGCGGGCCGGTGCGGCGGCCGGGCACCCCGGGCTGCGGCTGCGGAGCCGCCGCCTGGCGCGCGAGCATCTTGCGCAGCTGCGGCTCGCCGCCGTGCAGGACCTTGCGCTCGATCATCTTCTTGGCCTGCGCGGGCTCGACCCGCCACATGCGGCCCAGGGCCTCGGCGTCGGCGTAGTTGAAGCCGGCCTCGTGGTAGCTGCAGGCCGCGGCCGGGTTGCGCATCGCGTTCTTGCGCGCGCGCTGTAGCTCGCTCTTGACCACGTCGGCGTTGCCCCAGCCGAGCTTGCGGCCGACGGTCTTCTTGGCTTCGTAAGTGTCGGTGCCCCAGAGCGCGCCCAAGATCTTGGCGTCGCAGTAGCCGTAGCCGCTGTTGGCCCACTTTTGCAGCGGATCGACGGCGGGCTGGCCGCCGATGCGGTTGCGCGGCTGCGCGGACGCGACCAGGGGCAGCTGCGCCGGCAGGGTCAGCGCCATCATCATGGCGAAGCGGAGGTTGCGGCGGCTCATGGTGGCTCCTGGGTCGGGCGACGATCGTGCCACCCCGACGGCGAAGCTGCAACGACCGTTGCCCTGGCGCCGCCCGCGGTGGCAGGCTGCCGGCTTCGCCCCGACGTTCGGAGCCCGCCGTGCCTGCCCCTGCCCGCGACAGATCGGCGAACCAGCACGAGATCGACCAGATCGACCGCTTCTTGGTCGAGGCGATGCCCTTGCCGATCGCCAGCGCCTGGCATCGGGTGTTGCAGCACGACGACGCGCCGCACACCGCGAGCGCGTACGCGGTCGAGGCGCTGGCCATCACCTTGCAGCTGCTGCTGGCGCTGCTGCTGGCCGAGGCCGATGCCAGCAGCGACACAAGCGAGGTGCGCAAGCAGCTGCATATGCTCGAGAAGCCGCGCCTTGGCTCGTACGGCGAGCTCGTCCTGGGCCTCGCGCGGGGCGAAGGCGCTCCGGGCTCCATCCGCCAGGCTCTGCATCTGCATTTCTACAAGCGCCGCAAGCAGACGCCGCCGGCGCACGCCCTGGTCGCGCTCGGTGCTCGGCGCAACGACATGATCCACGAAGGCACTCGGGTTCAGCTCGACCCCCAGGTGATCGCCGGCTTCGTCGCCGATTTGCGGCTTTGGTTGTTCGGCCTGCGCTGGCTCGCCGAGTGGCGATTGATCTGCGTCGACCGGACCGACGTGCGCAGCGACGGCTTCGCTGGCCAGATCTCGCCCCTGACCGGACGCGACCGCGAACCGCGACCACGCCTGGCGCGCTGGACCGCGCAGCTGCCGACCGGCGAGGTCGCTCTGGTCGATCCAACGGAGACGCGGGTTCTGTCGTTGGAACGTCTGGTGCGGGCGACCAAGCGCGCCGGCCGTGTCGACGTGCTGCTCCCCGCCCGCTACGTCGATGGCGCTCTGCGCCTCACCGAAGGGGACAACACCGCCGTGTTCGAGGACCAGCCACTCGACGAGGCTGAGATCACCGCCTTGTTGCGCCTCGGCAGGCCGGCGCTGGTCAACGTGCCGCCGCCGCCCGTGGCCGATGGTGCCGGACGGTCGCGGCCCGCCGACACCTCGCTGCGGGCGCTGCCGCAGGCCTGGGTCGTGCCGGACGTCCCGGCGGCAGACGTCGCGCCCGAGCGCAGCGGCACCGCGGGCCTGCTGCTGGCCGGCCTGCTGGCGATCGCGGCGCTCGGCCTGCTGGCGTACTGGATCTTGGTGCCGGCCGAGGGGCAGCGGCCGCGGATCGCGCCAGATCTCGCGTTCGGTCGGGCGCCGGACGGCGACAGCGTGGGCCTTCCGCTCGGGGCGACGCCCGGCGAGGTGCCCGGCGACGGGCCCGGGCCGGCCGACGACGCCGGGGCGATCGCCGCGACAGACGACGCCGACGACGAGCTCGCCGCGCCCTCGCCGCTGGTGGCGCTGGCGGCCTCGCAGCAGGCCTGGGATGCCGCGGAGCACCGCGACTGTGGCGACCTCGAGCCGCTCGCGGCCGAGCTCTGCGGCGACCAGGAGCGCGTCGACGCCGACGCGGCCAGCGTGGACGCCGCGATCCGTTGGGATCGACGCTGCGATCGCGCCGCGGCGGTGGCGTTGGCGGCTGCCCTGCGCGGGCGCAGCGGCGAGGGCGTCGACCGCTTGCACGTGCTGCGCCGCGCTGTCGCCCTGGAGCGCCGTGTGCTCGCGGCGGCGCGGTCGGCGGCCACGGGTGCCCCGGCAGATCTCGATCCGGGCGCCGCTGCGCGCGAACGGGCCGGGGCCGCCGCCCGGGCGCTGGCCGACGTGGCGGCGATCCTGGTCTGGACCGATGGCGACCCGAAGCAACGCGTCGAGGCCGCCACGGGCGAGGCGTCGGTGCAGGCGCTGCGCGGGCTCGAGCTCTCGCTGCTCTGCGCGCTCGACGAGGCCCTCGACCTGCGCACACCGGGCCTGGGCGGCGCGGCGGGCACGTCGCCGTTCGAGCTCGCCCGGCTGGATCTGGCGCGGCTCGACGCGCTGCGCAAGCACGTCGACGCCTTCGCCCGGGTCGCCGGTGGCCTCGACGCCGGCGCCGCCCCTGCCGCTGCGTCGGCGTCCCAGCTGCGCGGCTGCCTCGCCGACGCCTACGACGGGCTGGCGCTGCACCTCGACGCCAAGGGCCGCCCGGGGCGCGCCGCGACGCCCAGCGCGCGCCGACTGGCCATGCAGTGGCAAGCCGCCGAGCTGCGGGCGGCCGACGTCGTCTGCTGCGGCGCCGGCGCGCGCGACGCCGCCTGCGGCGACCAGGTCGAAGCCTGCGCCGCCTTCGACGCGCTGGCCGACGCGGCGCTCGCGGTCTGCACCGAGGCGACGGTCGCCGCCGACGCCGGCCTGCTCGCCTGCCTGTCGGCCATCGACGCCACGGCCCGCGTCGTCGCCAGCCGCGCCGCGTTGCCCGCGCACGATCCGCGCTGCCTGCCCGCGATCTTCGTCCCGCAGCAGGCGGCCGAGGTCCTGCTGGCGCTGCGCCGCGACGTGCCGGCACCGACCGCGGCGGTCGCGACGCCCCGCCTCGACGGCGCCTCGCCCCGCGATGCCGCCCTCGGCCGCTGGCTCGTGGCCATCGAGGCGCTCGGCGCGCGGGCGGCGCGCGACCCCGACGCGGCCCGGGAATTCGAGCCGTTGGCGCTCGCGGCGGCGCGGGTCCTGGTCGTCGCCGGCCATGCGCCGCCGCCGGGTGGCTGCGGCTACGGCATGGCGGTGACGCCCGACGCCCGGCTCGATCCCTCGCCCCGCTGGGCGGCGCGCACCTGGCTGCGCGCGCTCGCGACGTCGCGCGACCAGGCCGTCGTCAGCGAGGCGCAGGCGCTGCTCTGCCGGGTGCTGGCCGCCGAGGGCGACGCCGCCGGGCTGCAGGCGCAGATCGCCAGCGGACGTTGCCCGCGCTGAGCGCGGCGAGGAGGGGACGATGGCGACCGATGACGAAGCACAGCCGCCGCTGCCAGCCGCGCTGCACGACGCCCTGGCGCGGGCGGTCGGCGCCAGCCGCGCCAGCCTCGGGGCGGAAGGGCGCCTGGTCGTCGTCACCGGCGCGGGGCTCTCGGCCGACAGCGGCATCCCGACCTTTCGCGGGCCCGACGGCTACTGGACCCGGGGCGGCCGCAACTACCGGCCCGAGGAGCTCGCCACGGCCGCGACCTTCCGCCGCGACCCCGACCTCGTCTGGCCCTGGTACCTCTACCGCCGTGGCGTCTGCCGGGCGGCGGCGCCCAACCCGGCGCACCAGGCGCTGGCGGCGTTGGCGAACGCGCTCGGGCCGCGCATGACGCTGCTGACGCAGAACGTCGACGGCCTGCACCTGCGCGCCGGCAGCCCCGCCGAGCGGACGTACGAGATCCACGGCAACATCGATTTTGCGCGCTGCGCCCGCGGCTGCCATCCGGGCCGCTGGGCGTTGCCGACGACGCTGCGCCGCTTCGACCGCGACGATGCCCTCGACGACGCCACCCGCGCCGCGCTGCGCTGCCCGCGCTGCGGCGGCCTGGCGCGACCGCACGTGCTCTGGTTCGACGAGACCTACGACGAGGCCAACTACCGCTGGGACAGCAGCATCCGCGCGGCCCGCGACGCCGCGGCGCTCTGGGTCGTCGGCTCGTCGGGCGCGACCAACCTGCCGAACCAGGTCGCGCAGCTCGTCGCCAGCCGCGGCGGCTTCGTGCTCGACGTCAACCCGGACGACTCGCCCTTTGCCCAGCTGGCGGTGCGCAGCGGCGGCGCCCATGTGCGGGCGCGGGCCGGCGACGTCCTGCCCCTGCTCTGCGCGGCGATCGCCGGCGGCTGAGGCCTGGCCGCGCGCCGGGCGCCCGGCTCAGCGCGCCTCGGAGCGGCAGCGGTTGCGCAGGCCGCTGTCCTTGATCGACTCGCAGGCGGATTTGTTGTGCCCGGCGACGGCGCGGCAGTGGTTGCGCTTGTCGCTGTCTTGGATCGACTCGCACGCCGATTTGTTGCCCTTGGCCAGGGCGCGGCAGTGGTTGCGGTCGTCGCTGTCGCGGATCGACTCGCAGGACGAGCTGCTGCCGCCGGCGATCGCGCGACACTTGTTGCGCATGTCGCTGTCGCGGATCGACTCGCAGGCCGACTTGTTCTGGCCGACCTCGCCGCGGCAGAGGTTGCGGCGGTCGCTGTCCTTGATCGACTCGCAGGCCGACTTGTCGCCGCGCTCCTTGGCCCGGCAGTGGTTGCGGCCGTCGGGATCGCTGATCGACTCGCAGGAGCCGGCGAAGGCGCTCGTCGGGGCGGCGGCGAGCGCGAGACCAAGGGCCAAAAGCGAGACCAGGGCGCGGTGGATCATGGCGGGCTCCTGTGGGTGGCGGACGCGGCGTCGTTGGTGCTGGCGTCGCTGCTGCCGGCGCCGCTGGCCACGCTACCCGAGGCGCGGCCGCAGGGACAGGCGCAACTGCACCCCGGGTCGACGACGGCGGCCGAAGCGCGGGCGACCGGGATCGTCGCGCCACCGTGGCAAGCGCCGGCGTTGGACGCGGTTGCGGGTCTCGTCGCCGGCTCGCTCGCCGCGCCGGTCGCCTTGACACCCCGACGGACCGCTCGACATCCTGTGGCCGAGCCGGCCGCCGCTCGCGGAGGGACTCGTCATCCCGCGTCCATTGCGAACCCGATTGCTGAGCACCGCGTGGACGCGGGCGGCCCTGGCGTGGGCGGCGCTGGCTTGCTGCGGCCCGTCCGTGGCCCGGGCGACGCCGGTGCTGTCGCCGTCCGCAGGGGAGCGCATCGGCTCCTTGCTCCAGGACGTCGCGCAGCAGACCGGGCAGACCCTCGAGCGAGGCGCCATCCGTGCCGACCATGTGACCGCGCAGTTCTGCGCCAGCGCACGCTGCGTCGAGGCCACCCTCGTCCATGGCGCGGGCTGCGGCGAGCCGGCCGGCGAGTTCTGCATCACCTGGAGCGGCGGCACCGCCCCGGTCGCGCTCGACGCGGCGTTGCGGCGCGCCCTGCAGCAGGCGACGTCAGCGCCCTTGTGGCAACAGCCCGCGACCACTGGCGTCGATGCCAGGCTCCAGGCCGCGCTGCGCAGCTACCGACCCCAGGTCCGGCACTCCTGGGACGACGTCGACGCCCTGTCGAGCCCGTCGTTCGCGATGATCGCCTCTGTCACGCTGGCCTGGGTCGCGCTCGCCGCCGCGTTCGCGGTGTGGCTGCTGCGTCGGCGGGCTGCCGCGGGGCCGGCGGCCGCGCCGTCGTCTGCCGTCGCCGATCACGTCCAGGTCGACAGCTTCGCCGCGACCCGCTTCGCGCTCGCCGTCGCGGCCGCCTGGATCGCCGTGGCGCTGGGCGTCCACCACGCCTTCCCCTTCTACGCGATGGACATGTACTCCGGCGTCTACACCTCTGGCAGCCAGGTCGCCGTCCTGGACGCGCAGGATCGTCCGCACAGTCCACGCGCGTTCGGCCATTGGCGTTGCCCGCCCCTGCCGTCGGGCACCGATCTGCCTCGCACCGACGGGGTCCGGCTCTACTCGGCAGTCGACTCGCGCGATCGCCTGGTCCTCGAGCACGTCCGCGCCGCGCCCCCACCACCGACCGCGGCGCCATCCATGCGGCTGGTGCGACGGATCTGGCGCTTCGAGGACGGCGCCGTCGTCATGACCGACCTGCCCATCGCGACGTGCCAGGTGGCGCCGTGACGGCCGCACCTCGCGCCCAGGACGCGGCCCGGCACATCGCGCGCGCCGCGATCGCCGGCATGGTCGTGCTGGACCTCGCGCTGCTGCCTCTGGCGTTGGCGGACCTGACGGCGGCACCCGCCGATTGGCACGGGCCTGCGCTGTACCAATGGTTCGCGGTGCATGTGCCGGCGCTGCTCGCGGTCGCGGGCGTCGGCATGCTCGCGGCCGTCGCCTTCGCGCAGGGCCTGGCGCCGATGCGGACTGGCCTGGTCATGCTGCTGGCGCTGCACCTGGTCTACGAGGTGTTTGCGCGCTCGCTGGCGACCTTGCCACCCGAGCCGATCTTGACCGGCTCGGCGTTGTCCGGCTGGTTGATCGGCACGCTGTGGGCGCGCGCGATCGCCGCGAAGTCGCTGCCGCCCCCGGCGCTGCGGAACCTCGAGCAGCAGCTTGGCGAAGCGACGGCCGTCGCCTTGGTCGGGGCGACCTACTGCCTCGCCGGGGTGACCAAGGCGCTGCACGCTGGCTGGGCGTGGGACCATCGGGTCATCTGGCATGTGCTGTTCAGCTTCGACGACTTCGAACCCGACGGGCTGCGACGGCTTCTCAACGACACGATCACCGGCGACGCGGCCCTCGGCGACCTGCTCGCGCGCATGACCATCGGCATCCAGATCGCCGCGTTGGGCATGGTGATCGGGCCGCGCGCGCGCTTGCTGTTCGGCTCGCTGATCGTGGCTGTGCACGGGTCGATGTTCTTGTTCTGCGGCTTGACCGACTACCCGCTCTACCTGTTCGTGCTCGGCTTCCTGGTGCCCTGGCCTCGGCTGCTGCGACGGGTCGACGGCGCGCCGGTGGACGGGCCCGTGATCGATCCACAACGCCGCCGCCGCGCGATCGTGGTCGCGGCCGCGGTCGCGGCGGCGGCCGTCTCGGCGAGCTGGGCGCTGCCGCTCGATATGTGGATGGCCCATCGCACCGTCTCGACCCTGGGGTTCTGGCAGTCCGAACGACCGGTCCTGCCGCCTGCGCGCGCGTCGTTGACCGCGGCGGACTGGGCGGCGCTGGCGCCTCTGGAGCCCGACGTCACGCTCGCTGGTTGGCGCCTCGATGAGGCGACCGCGGTCGAGGCGCAGGGCGTGGTGTTGCAGTGGCGGCGCGCGGAGTCGGTGCTCGGCGTCCTGGTCACGGCAGATCCGACCGATCGGGACCAGCCGCTGCGCCTCGCGGTCTCGTTGCCAGCCGGCCTGGTCCTGGCGGATGTCTCGCCGCTGCTGTCGGAGATCGTGACGCAGATCGGCGGTCCGCGTCCGTGGCCGGCGACGTTCACCCTGCTGCCCCAGCCCTGAACCCGCCGTCGGATTGACGGGCCGCGCCGTCGCCGTGACAGATCTGCGCCGCTTGGCGCAATCCCCGGCCAGACCACCGCGATCGTCCGGGCCGATCGGCGCGGATTCGTGCGCTTTGTGCGCAGCGGTGGCGCTTTGCCGCGCGTCGTCGTGGCATGGAGGCCGTCCATGAACGCTTCGTCCCCGCTGCGCCCGGCAGCCCGGTGGCTCCCCTTGCTCGCGCTCGCCTGGATCACGGCGGGGTGTGACTCCTCCTCGGCGTTGCGCGCGCCGAACCCGACGGCGCCGGGGACCTGCCTCGTCGACTCGCGCGCCGACTGCAACGGCGTGCTCGAGGTCTACGACGGCGCCGGGCTGCTGCGCCACAGCGGCGACACCCTGATCGTGCCGACCGCAGGGCTGGCGCCGGGGGCCACGGTCGAGCTGCCGCTGCGCCTGCGCAACGCCGCGCACCTGCTCACGGCGGGGCAGCTGCAGCTGCGCGGCGTCGGGGTCCAGGTGCTCGCCGCGGCCGGTACCCCTGGCGCGTTCACGTGCTTCGGGCCGGACGGCAGCACGCCGTGCAGCGCCTTCGACAGCGCGAACAGCGGCAGTCCGGCCGGCTCCTGGCCGCCGATCGTGCCACCAGGGGCGCAGCGCGAGGGCGCGGTCGACGAGCTGCGTCTGGTGCTGCGCTACCTGCACGGCGTCGTGGCCGAGCAGAGCGTCCGCGTCGCGCTGGAGGTCGAGGGCGACGTCGCGTTGGGGTCCAAGCCGTTCGTCTTGTACGTGCAGGCCCGCTCCGGCACGCCGCGCCTGTCGCTGCCGGAGCTGCTCGACTTCGACGTCGTCGCGCCCGACACGACGGTGTGCAAGGACGTCGCGCTGGTGAACACCGGCGACGCGCCGCTGCACGTCTCGGCGCTGCAGTTGCAGGGCGACAGCGTGTTCTCGCTGCGGGTCGCGCATGACGACGGCGTCATCGAGACCGTCGACCTCGCCCACGGCGGCGCGTTGCAGGCCCCGTTGACGCTGCCGCCCTCGTCGTCGCGGCCGCTCGGCGTCTGCGTCGCGGCCAAGGACGCCTTCACCAAGGCCGGGCTCGTGCGCGTCGTCAGCGACGATCCGGCGCCCGTGCACGGCGGCGAGATGGCCCTGCGCGCCAACGCCACGGTGCCGTGCCTGCAGCTGCAGCCGGGCGGGCTGCTGGCGTTTGGCGCCGTGCTCGTCGGCAGCAGCGTCAGCAAGCAGGTGGAGATCTGCGCCTGCGGTGGCAAGGCGCTGACGGTGCGCGGCATCGCGCTCGGCGACGTCGGCAACAGCGATGAGTACACGCTCGCCTTCGACGGCCTCGCCGCCAAGGGCGTCGATCCGGCCACCGGGCCGACGCCGGCCACGCCGCTGGTGCTGCCGGTCGGCGCCTGCGCGACGTTCGCGCTGCGCTACCAGCCCGTCGACGTCAGCCCGACCGATCCCGCGACAGCGGCGCCGGCCTTCGACGTGGCCGAGATCGTGGTCAAGAGCGACGCCCTGGCGGCCAAGGGCACGCTGCTGGCCCAAGGATTCGGCGTCGCCACCGCCTGCCCGACCGCGCTGGCCAAGGTCTCCGAGGGCGAGGAGGTGCTGCCGCAGACGCTGCTGCACCTGCACGGCGAGCAGAGCAGCTCGATGGCCGGGACCAAGGTCGCCAGCTACAGCTGGACCGTGACCCAGCCGCTCGGCTCCAAGCAGCCGCTGCTGCCGAGCGCCCACGTCGCCAACCCGACGCTGCTGGCCAACACCGCCGGCGAATACACCTTCTGCCTGACGGTGACCGACGACAGCGGCAAGGGCAGCTGCCAGCCCTCGTGCGTGACGGTGCTGGTGCTGCCCGAGGACGCGATCCACGTCGAGCTGCTCTGGCAGACGCCCGCCGACCCGGACCAGACCGACACCGGCCCCGGCGTCGGCGCCGACCTCGACCTGCACGTCGCGCATTGGCTCGCGGCCGGCCCGGACCTCGACTGCGACGCCAGCCCCGACCCGTGGTTCAGCGTCCCGTTCGACACCTTCTGGTTCAACGAGACGCCGAACTGGGGCAGCGCGCTCGCCGGCCCGGAAGATCCCATGCTCGCGCTCGACGACACCGACGGCATGGGGCCCGAGAACTTCAACCTCGGCGCGCCGGAGGGCACGTTGGCCAAGCCGCGCGCCTACACCGTCGGTGTGCACTCGTGGAACGACCACGGCTTTGGCCCCTCGCTGGCGACGGTGCGGATCTACGTGCTCGGCTCGCTCGTCGCCGAGATCAAGGACGTGCTGCTGAATCCGCTCGACATGTGGACGGTCGGCAAGATCCACTGGCCGAACCAGATGACCGACGCGGCCGCCGCGAATGTCGCCCCGTTCGAGCTCTGCCATCAGAGCGCGCCGCCGTGCAAGGGCGGCAAGCGCTGGCTGCCCAAGGGCGACCCCTGCATCACGCCCTGCTACAAGCCGGTCGGCTTCCCGATGGACAGCAGCATGAGCCTCGCTGTCTGCAAGCCCTGACGTTGTCCTTGCGCTGCGCTGGCTGATCGCGGACGTTGCCGCAAGCGCGGCGCGATCTCCGCACCGCCGCCCACGGGGAGGGACGATGCGCACGCATGGTAGGTGGTGGGCCGCACGGCGGCTGCGTTGGCTGGGCACCGCGACGCTGGTTGGGGCCTTGGCGCTCGGCTGCGCCGGGGGCGGCAGCGCCGGCGGCGGTGGGCTGGTCGCGGCGGACAGCGCCGCGGCGGCCGCAGATACGACGAACGACGCGGCGGCCGCAGCGTCCGATGCCCTGGCCGACGACGCCGCGGCCGAGGACATCGCCCCCGAGGAGGTCCTCACCGCGGACGCGGCTGAGGACATCGCCGCCGAGGACATCGCCGCCGCCGACGCGCCGGCCTGCAGCAGCGTCGCCACCAGCGGCGAGCCCAAGGCCCTCGAGCCGCTGGTCGCCGCGGCCCACGTGCTCGACCATACCGGCGCGGCGGTGGATATGGCCTCGATCAAGGGCAAATGGACGGTGCTCTGGTTCTACCCGGCGGCCCAGACAGCGGGTTGAACGGCCGAGGGTTGCGGGTTCCGCGACCGCCAAGCGCAGTTCGACGCCCTGGGCGTGCAGGTGATCGGCGTCAGCTTCGACAAGCCGAGCAAGAATGCGGCGTTCATCGCCGCCGAGTCGTTTACGTTCCCGCTGTGGAGCGACACCAAGCGCGAGCTGGCGCTCGCTTATGGCGCGGCGAAGTCGGCGTCGCAGTTCTTCGCCGATCGGGTGACGGTCGTGCTCGACGAGCAGGGGCGGTGGCGCCTGTTCTACTCGTCGGCCGTCATCGGCTTCGACATGTACAACCACCCGTTGGTCGTGCTGAAGGACCTCGAGACGCTGACGACCTGCGTGCCCTGAGCCGCCGCCTCCGCCGATCCCGGTCTTGGCCTGGCCGCTCGATCGCGGCCAAAAGCACGACGCGGGCGCCCCCTCTCGGAGACGCCCGCGCCGCTGCCAGCCACCAGAGCAGACCCCCTGCCCGAGTGGAACGAACCGGGAACGCTAGCCTTCGGCCACCGTTGTGATCATCGAGCGGTCGGTCTCGGTGTCGAGGCCACCGCCGAAGACCAGCGCGCGCACCTGGGCGTCGATGCGGCCGCGCAGCTCGTGCTCTTCCTTGAGCAGCGCGCGGACCTTCTCGCGACCCTGGCCGAGGCGCTCGCCCTCGTAGGAGTACCAGGCGCCCGTCTTCTCGATGACGCCGTGCTCGGTGGCCTGGTCGATCAGGTCACCGATGGCGCAGATGCCCTCGCCGAAGAGGATGTCGAACTCGACGCGCTTGAACGGCGCGGCGACCTTGTTCTTGACCACCTTGACGCGGGTGCGGTTGCCGATCTCGTCCTCGCCGCTCTTGATCGAGCCGATGCGGCGCACGTCGATGCGCTGGCTGGCGTAGAACTTGAGCGCGTTGCCGCCCGAGGTCGTCTCGGGGTTGCCGAACATCACGCCGATCTTCATGCGCAGCTGGTTGATGAAGATGACCACCGTGCGGCTCTTGCTGATGCTCGCCGTCAGCTTGCGCAGCGCCTGGCTCATCAGGCGGGCCTGCACGCCGACGACCGAGTCGCCCATGGCGCCCTCGATCTCGGCCTTGGGCACCAGCGCCGCCACCGAGTCGACCACGACGACGTCGACCGCGCCGGAGCGGACCAGGGTGTCGACGATCTCGAGCGCCTGCTCGCCGGTGTCCGGCTGGCTGACGAGCAGCTCGTCGGTCTTGATGCCGAGCGCGCGGGCGTAGGTGACGTCGAGCGCGTGCTCGGCGTCGACGAAGGCCGCGATGCCGCCGTTCTTCTGCGCCTCGGCGATGATGTGCAGCGTCAGCGTCGTCTTGCCGCTCGACTCCGGGCCGTAGATCTCGACGATGCGGCCACGCGGCACGCCACCGACGCCGAGCGCCATGTCGACGCCGAGGCAGCCGGTCGAGATCACCTCGATGTCGTTGAAGAGCGAGTCATCGTCGCCGAGACGCACCAGCGCGCCCTTGCCGAAGTTGCGCTCGATGGTCTGCAACGCGGTCAGGATCGCGCGCTGCTTGGCCTCCTGGTCGATGACCTGCGCGCTCCCCGACTCCTTGCTCGTCTTGCCCTTGGCCATGTTCTGCTCCTCTGTGGCGCCCGCTGCATGTGGCGCCTTCCGTTGTCGCTGACGTGTCGCTGACGTGTGCTGACGTGTCGCTCTGGTCTCTTCTCTCTCTCGGGCTCCGCGCGTCGACCTGACGTGCGGTTGATGTTGATTCGGCTCCCGGAGAATTCTGGTTCGCTGCGCCCTGCAGATGTCCGCGGCCTGCTGCCGCCTCGCCTCTGGAGGGGACCATCCCCTGCCCATGAGACTTGTTGTGTCCTATCTGGCAGGTGTCTGGTTTGATTCGTGTTCTTTGCTTCGATCTGCGGGCTCTCGGTCGATCCGGCCAGATCTGCGGCGCTCGATCCGGCTCGCGGCCGGTGATCACGCTGCGGTGCTGGACAGATGTTCAGGTAGGTCGACCGAGAATGCAAGAAACTCGCCCGATGCGACCGTCCCCCCCGCAGCTGCCAACCGCCTGGCACCTCGGCGGCACCTTGACGTCGAGACGGCAAGCCTGTGAGATCGTTCACCGTCACAACGACGGGTTCGCCGCCACCCCGGCGATCTGCACCGCGAGTGGCACCTGATCAGGTGCTGGAGGCCGTGATCATGGTGATCTTCGAGAAGCGCAGCTGGCTGCACCTGGTGCTGACCTGGCGCGGCAGCGTCGTCCCGGCGATCTGGACCCGCGTCGCCACGGCGACCGGCGTCGCAGTCTTCGCCACCGGCGCGCACCTGACCTGGGACCTGCTGCACACCAACCTGACGCCGCTGCCCTTCACCCTGGTCGGCCTCGCGCTGTCGATCTTCTTGGGCTTCCGCAACAACACGAGCTACGACCGCTTCTGGGAGGGGCGCAAGCTCTGGGGCCGGCTGGTCAACGTCAGCCGCACGCTGGCCCGCCGCCACCTGACGGTCGTGCGCAGCGACGATCCGGCCGAGCAGGCCGAGCTGCAGCGCTGGCAGACGGCCCAGATCCATCGCCAGATCGCGTACGTGCACGCGCTGCGCCAGCACCTGCGCGGCCAGCGTGACGACACCGAGCTGGCGCCGCTGCTGGCGCCCGCCGAGCTCGCCGCGCTCGAGGGCGAGCACAACCGGCCCTACGCGATCGCCCACGCCCTGGGCCGGGCGCAGGTGCAGGCGCTGGCGCGCGGCTGGATCGACCCGATGCACCTGCCGATGCTCGACGGTGACGTCGCCGATCTGCTCGACATCCAAGGCGGCTGCGAGCGGATCCGCGCCACGCCGATCCCCTTCGCCTACACCGTGCTGATGCACCGGATCGTCGCGGTCTACTGCCTGGCGCTGCCCTTTGGCATCGTCGGCCAGGTCGAGCACTACACGCCCGTCGTCGTCGGCTTGATCAGCTACGCCTTCTTTGGCCTCGACGCCGTCGGCGAGGAGATCGAGGACCCCTTCGGCATCGATCCGAACGACCTGCCGCTCGCGGCGCTGAGCCGGATGATCGAGGTCAACCTGCGCCAACGCCTCGGCGAGACCGAGCTGCCGGCCCTGGCCGAGCCCGTCGGCGGCATCCTGAGCTGAGGCGGGCGGCCTGCTGCGGTGCCGCGCGTCGAGCAGCGTCGAGCGGCGTCGCGCAGGGTGGCGCCGTCCAGGTCCGCGAGGCATCCTGCCGCCGCGCCTGGCCCCTGCCGCCGCGCGCCGGAGCGCCCGTGTCGACCCAGACCCCCCGCCCGTGCCCAGCCCAGAGCGACGCCGCCGCCGAGGCGATCGAGCAGGCCCTGGCCCTGGCCCACGCCTTGAGCCCGCTGCTGCTGCAGGCGGACGGCCCGGCCGCCTGCGCCGCGGCGCTGCGCGCGCTGGCCGAGTCCGAGGGCCTCGCGGTCGAGGTCTTCGCCCTGCGCGACCGCGACGTCCTGCTGCTGCGTCCGCCGGGGCGGCCGCTGCACGAGGCGCCCGATCGCTCGATGGAGCGGCAGATCGCGCTGGCGGCCGTGCTGCGTGCGCATCCGAGGTGGGGCGCCGCCGCCACGGCCGCAGCGTCGGCCTCGGAGCCGGCGCTGCCGCGGCTCGTGCCCTCGGGCCTGTGGGGCGCCTGCCTCGGCGTGGCGTCGCTGCTCGCCTTCGGCCGCGACGGACGCTCGCGGCTGCTCGGCTGGCTCGAGCTGCCCCGCGCCGCCACGGCGGCCCCGGGCGTCGCGGCGGCCGACGGCGACGCCGCCGCCGCGCGGCTGCAGCGCGTGGTCGACCAACTGCACCTCGCCATCTGCGGCCACGGCGGCGTGCCGCACCACGACGGCGACCAGCTGCTCGTGCCGCTGCCCCTGGCCCAGCGCGGCGCCTCGTGGTTCGAGCTGCGCGTCGCCCAGCCCGTGCGCGCCGAGGACACCGACCTCTCGCTGCCCCGCACCGGCGCGGCCGAGGTCCTGCTCGCGGGGCTGGCGCGGCTGCCGGACGAGCAGGCGCTGCCGCCGCGCTTCGGGCCGCTGTTCGAGGGCGTGACGCAGGGCCTGCTGCGCTGGGCGACCACGCCCCGCGGCGCCATCTGGAGCGCGCTGCTCGACGACGACGAGGACCTGCGCCGCGCCGCCCTGCAGCGCTGCGACGACGCGACCCGCTCGTCGCTGCGGGGCCTGACGCAGCCGACCTGGACGCTGACGCGCCTGGACGCCGGTGAACGCCCCGACCGCGCCGCGCAGGACGCCCGCGCCATCGTCGAGGTGCGCATCCCCGGCGACGGCGACCTCGACGCGGTGCGGATCGCCTTCGACCACGTCGCCGACGGCACGGTGATGGTGCGCGAGCTGGCCAGCCGGCCGCCGGTCTGCGCCGCGATGGACAACCCCGTGCGCGCCGCCCTGGTGCGCGCGCTGGCGGCCGCCGGCCTGCCGCTCGGCGTCGTGCCGCGCCAGACGGTCGTCGACGAGCCCGGCCTGCTCTGGCAGCAGGCGGCCGTGCCGGTTTTTGGCCTCGCGCCGCTGTGGACCGACGTCCGGATCGACGCGGACGCGGCGTGCGCCGCCGGCGCGCTCGACGCCGATGACGCCGGCCTGCGCTGGGGCGCTGCGCTTTTTGCCCGGGTTGCTGGGGTGCTGGACGGTCGCGCCGGCTAGAGACCACGCGGGCGCACGCCAGCCGCGCAGCTAGCGCACGAAGATCTCGACGCCGTGCTGGCTGCCCTGGCCGGTGCCGCCGTTGTCGCGGTAGCGGTTGAGGGCCTCGGAGCCGTAGCTGTCCTGCCACTGCCGCCCGCTCTCGAGCGTGCCGCCGACGCCGCTGTAGCTGAGGTTGGTGTTGTTGTCGTAGCAGACCCAGCTGCTGCCGTTGTTGGTCGTCTGCGAGTTGGTGGCGACGTCGTTGCCGATGCGCACGCCGCTGTGGCTCGACAGCATGTTCATGCGCCACTTCTGCGGGAATTGGCTGCACATCGCCGTCGGCGCCGCGTAGCCCATCAGCTCCTGCGGCGAGGCCGCGCCGGCGACGACCGTCAGGGCCTCGCCCTTGTTCTGGTTGTAGGCCGCGCCGCCGCCGAGCGCCTGGAACCGGCTCAGCAGCGAGGCGCCGCTCAGACCCGGCACCGAGAGCACGGTCCACTTGTCGGTGGCCTTGTCGTGCAGCAGCAGCTGGCCGTCGGTGGTCTTGAACGAGTTGAACGTCTCGTACTTGGCGTTGGTCGACGACAGCTCGGTCGGCGGCGTGTCGGTGGTGATGGTCGCGTTGGTCCAATGCCCGGAGCCGTAGCCGAAGGTGGTCGACTGGCCGCTCTGGATCTGCATGACCAGGACCCAGCCGCCGCCCGAGAGCGTCATGTCGCAGTAGACCGGGAACTTGCCGCCGGCGCCGTCGCCGTCCGGGTCGAGCCAGTACAGGCCGCTCTTGGCGCCCTTGTCCAGGGCCAAGATCTCCTTGCACGACTTGGCCGGCTTGCCCTTGCTGCCGACGCCGCCGGGCAGCGTCTCGACCAGGTCGAACTCGACGCCGTTGCAGATGTGCAGCAGCCGCGTCTTGGCGTCGTAGTAGAGGTAGCCGATGGTCGCCGCCGAGCAGGTGACGGGCGCCTTGTCCGACACCTGCAGCTGCAGGCCGCTCTGGGCCTGGAGCACGCCCTTGGCCGCGACCTTCTTGCTGCTCAGCGTCTGGATCTGGATGCTCCAGGTGACGATCGTGCCGTCGGTCTTGGCCGTCGGGTTGCAGTAGACGTTGTTGCCCGGCGCCTGCGGCAGGCAGTACGCGCTGTCGAGGACCTTGAGCGTCCACAGGCCCTTGGGGTTGGTGCCGACCCAGGCCGCGATGTCGCCGCTCTGCGGCTTGGCGCTGGGGCTGAAGGTCTTCTTGTAGACCTTGGCGTCCTTGTCGCCGCAGGGGTCGCAGAGCGTCCAGCCGACCTTCTTGTCGTCGGGCGGCAGCAGGGCGATGGCGACGTTGCTGAGGTCGGTGTTCTCGACGTGGACGCTGAGCTCGAACGACTGCGAGGTGCCGATGTCCGGGAAGTCGAGGTTGGCGATCGCCTGGGCGCCCGTGTTGTCCGGGATCGCCACGTTGGCGTCGCTGGTGCTGATGGTGTCGACGAATTGGTTGGTCAGCAGGCCGTTGCTGATCTCGTTGAGGCCGTCGGCCGGCAGCGCGTTCGGATCCATGCCCGCGACGCAGATCAGTGAGCCGTCGGCGTTGATGCCCTTGACCACCTCGCCCGGCTTGCTGCAGCTGCCCGACGCGGTCTTGATGCCCGTGAGCTTGCTGCCGTCGCCGACAAAGCTGGTCGCGGTCACGCTCTTGGCCACGACGTCGCCCGAGAAGGTGCCGTTCTTGGCCTTGAGCGAGTTGCCGCCGAGGTCGACGTCGCCGTCGAAGACGAGCTCGCCGACGCTGACGCAGCCGGTGCACGCGAGGTCGAGCGCCGCGCCGCCCTTGGTCGCGCTGGCCGCGTAGTTGAAGCCGACCTTGGCCGCCGCGACGCCGCCGTCGGCGATCTGGTTGGCGCTGACGCAGCCGGTGCAGCTCAGGCCCGCGGCGCTGGTCGCGTGCAGGGCGTAGAGCGCGCTGTGCAGCGGCTTGCGCGGCAGCTCTGGATCGGCGCCGACCTGCACGCCGAGCGTCGGCGAGGCCCAGGGCTTGGCGGCGAAGTCGATCGCGACCTTGCTGCCGAGCTCGTGCTGGAAGCGGCCGCCGACCACCGTGACCTTGACCGGCCCCTCGGTCCAGCCGGCCTGGGCGTCGGCGGCGGCGGCGTAGGCGCGGAAGGTCATGTCGTAGCTGCCGTCGACCGCCGGAGCGCCGCCGGTCGAGGTGAGCACGCCCTCGATCAGCGCCGTCGTCGGCGCCGCGGCCAGGGCCGGGGTGGCGTAGGTCGCGGAGGCCGCGATCACGCCCAGCAGGGTGGGGAGCCAGGTCGAAGTGCGCATGGTCAGGTGTCCAGCTCGTCGGTCGTCGACGGTTCGGTCGCGGTCGTTGCGGGTGCGACCGGTGTCGCCAGCGCGCGCTGCGAGGGGATGGCGGACCATCGACTCGACCCGAGGATCGCATTGTACATGCGCCGTTGCCGCCGCGCCAACGTCTCCGCCCTGCCGCCGTCGCGATCGGGCCCGCGTCGTCGTTTGACGCAGCGTCGCCCTCCGCACTACCGTCCGCGCAAGCCGCCCCAGCGTCGCGTGGGTCCTCCCGCCAGACGGCAGCGGCGGCTCCCTTCTACCCCCGAGGTCTGCCATGCCATTTCGTCGCCTGATGCTGAGCCTGCTCGCCACCCTGCTCCTGATCTCGTCGACCGCTGCGGCGGCGGAGATCGGCGGCGCCAAGCGCCTGGGCGTCGGCCTTGGAGGCGGCACGACCACCAGCGGCCTCACGGTCAAGTACTACCTGGCGCCGACGACGGCGGTGCAGGTCTTCCTCGGCCAGCGCTGGAAGTACGGCAACTCGATCGCCGCTGACTACATCATGGAGTTCGGGCCCTTGGCCCAAGGCGCCCCCGGCAGGCTGTTCTGGGGCGCCGGCGTGGGCGCCGGCCTGCTGCTCTACAGCCGCAACAACCAGAGCGCCAGCGTGATCGCGATCTCGGGCGTGCTGCAGCTTGGTTGGCATTTCAAGCAGTTCCCGCTGGAGCTGATCGCGGACTGGCGCCCGACCTTCTACATCGGCGACTACGCCGACGGCCTGTGGCTCGGCGGCGGCGGCGGCGCGATCCGCTGGTTCTTCTAGCCTCGATCGCCCGCACACCCTCCCCAAGCAGACACAAAAGCCCTAGACTCCCGGCCCTCCCGGCGCGCCCGTCCGCGCGCCCTTGCCGCTCGTGGCGACGCGTCGTCCGGGCCCGTGTTCGCAGAGGTTCGTCATGCAGGCCCGCACCGCCGCCGAGATCCGCAGTCTGTACCTGGACTTCTTCGCCAAGCACGGCCACACGATCGTGCCGTCGCACAGCCTGCTGCCGCCCGCCGACCCGACGCTGCTCTTCGTCAACGCCGGCATGGTCCAGTTCAAGGACTACTTCACCGGCGCGCGCCCGGCGCCCTACAAGGCCGCGACCAGCACGCAGAAGTGCCTGCGCGTCTCGGGCAAGCACAACGACCTCGAGAACGTCGGCCGCACGCGGCGCCACCACACGCTGTTCGAGATGCTCGGCAACTTCAGCTTTGGCGACTACTTCAAGCGCGGCGCGATCGAGATGGCGTGGAAGCTGCTGATCGACGAGCTGGGGCTGCCGGCCGATCGGCTGATCGTGACGTTCTTCGAGGGGGACGCCGCCGTGCCGCGCGACGACGACGCCGCGGCGCTCTGGGCCGAGATCGCGGGCCTGCCGCCCGAGCGCATCGTGCCGATGACGGCCAAGGACAACTTCTGGGCCATGGGCGACACCGGCCCCTGCGGCCCGTGCACCGAGATCTACTGGGATCTGCAGCCCGAGAAGGGCGCGCACGACTTCCCGGCCGACGAGGACCGCTACGTCGAGATCTGGAACAACGTCTTCATGCAATACGATCGCGGCAGCGACGGCGTGCTGCGGCCGCTGCCGGCGCCCTGCGTAGACACGGGCATGGGCCTCGAGCGCATCGCCACGGTGGTGCAGAACGTGCCGAGCAACTACGGCACCGACCTGCTGGGAGCCCTGATCCATCGCGTCGAGGCGATGACGGGCGTGTCCTACGGCAGCCGCTTCGACCCGGAGGGCGTCGTTTCGGGCGACCCGGACATCGAGCGCGACGTGGCGTTCCGCGTCATCGCCGACCACGCCCGCGCCACCGCGTTCTTGATCGCCGACGGCGTGTTCCCGGACAACGAGGGCCGCGGCTACGTGCTGCGCCGGGTGATGCGCCGGGCGTTGCGCTATGGCCGCAAGCTCGGCTTCAACGCCGCGTTCCTCTACCAGGTCTGCGACGAGGTCGTGGCCAGCATGGGCGCGGCCTTCCCCGAGCTGGTCGAGCACCGCGAGGTGATGGCCCGCGTCGTGCGCCAGGAGGAGGAGCGCTTCTTGCGCACGCTGGAGTCGGGCGAGCGGCTGATCGCGCAGGCGCTCGACCGCATCGAGGCCGAGGGCGGGGCCAAGGTGCTCGACGGCGAGCTGACGTTCCTGCTCTACGACAGCCACGGCTTCCCGACCGACCTGACGGCGCTGATCTGCGCCGAGCGCGGTTTTGAGGTCGACATGGCCGGCTTCGACGCGGCGATGGCGCGCCAACGCGAGCGCGGCCGCGCGTCGTGGCACGGCAACGTCAGCGTCGGCGACCTGCTGGTGCGCATGCTGCAAGACGACGGCATCCGCAGCGAATTCGTCGGCCACGACGTCGACCTGGTCGAGGACGCCCGCGTGCTCGCCATCGTCCAGGGCGTGCGCCGGCTCGACCAGGCCCACGCCGGCATGGAGGTCGAGGTCGTGCTCGACCGCACGCCGTTCTACGGCGAGGGCGGCGGCCAGGTTGGCGACCGCGGCGGCTTCGCCTGGAACGACCTGCGCACCGCGGCCGACCGCGCCCGCGTGCTCGACGTGCAGAAGCCGGCGGGCGACCTGTACCTGCACAAGATCGCGATCGATCGCGGCCTGCTCAAGGTCGGCGACGTCGTCCGCGCCGAGGTCGACGCCGCCCACCGCGCCGGCGTGCGCGCCCACCACAGCGCGACGCACCTGCTGCACAAGGCGCTGCGCGACGTGCTCGGCGGCCACGTCAAGCAGCGCGGCAGCCAGGTCGAGCCGAACCGGCTGCGCTTCGACTTCGCGCACTTCGCGGCCATGACGCCCGAGGAGGTCGCCCAGGTCGAGCGCATCGCCAACGAGATGGCGTTGCGCAACGAGCCGTCCGAGATCGCCGAGATGTCGATGGACGAGGCGCTGGCCAAGGGCGCGCTGGCGTTCTTTGGCGACAAATACGGCGAGCGCGTGCGCGTGGTGGCCCTGGACGACAGCGTCGAGCTCTGCGGCGGTACCCACGTCCACCGCACCGGCGACTGCGGCCTGATCAAGATCGTGCTCGAGTCCGGCGTCTCGGCCGGTGTGCGCCGGCTGGAGGCCGAGTGCCACCTGGCCGCGGTCGGCCGCGTCGGCGCGGTCTTCGCCGAGCTCGACAAGGTCGGTCGCCGCCTCGGCGCGCGCCCGGACGAGGTTGACGCCCGCGTCGCCTCGCTGCTCGACGGCCAGAAGGCGCTGCAGAAGGAGATCGACCGGCTCAAGGGCGAGGTCGCGCTGGCGCGGGCCGGCGGCGGCGGCGGCGGCAAGGTCGACGACGTGCGCGTGGTCAACGGCGTCAAGCTGCTGGTGCGCCACGCCGACGGCGTCGCGGGCAAGGAGATGCGCGCGGTGGCCGACGCGGCGCGTGAGGCCGCGAACCAGGGTGTCGTGCTGGCCGTCTCGGTCGACGGCGGCGCCGTCAGCCTGGTCGTCGCGGTCGGCAAGGGCCACGTCCACCGCGTGCACGCCGGGCAGATCATCAGCGAGCTCGCGGGCTTTGTCGGCGGGCGCGGTGGCGGACGGCCGGATTTTGCCCAGGCCGGCGGCACCGATGCGAGCGGCGTCGAGGCCGCGGTCGAGCGCTTCTGGCTGCGGGCTGGGGCGATGTTGGCGGAGTAGCGCGGCGTCATCCGGTCCGGGCGCCATTGTCGATGTGACTGGCTCCTCCCGCCGCCGCAGCCCCGGCCTCGCCTCCTCATCACGCCGCGCGTGGCTCGGGCAACGGCAGCTGGAAGCGCCCGTCGACCACGCCGCGCACGGAGAGGTCTTCGTCCAGCGATTCCCAGCGCAGGGCTGCACCGTCCAGGCGGGTCTGCACCTCGGCGAGTTGCTCGTCGCTCGCCGCCCGCAGCAGCACGAAGCGGTCGGCCGGGAAGGAGACCTCCCGACCGTCCGTAGGCTCGACATGGATCCGCCGGCCGACGGCCCACGCGCGCATCGCCCTCGGATCCAACTCAACGGCGGAAGAAGTCACGCCATCGCTCCACGAACCAGCCCTCGCGGGCCGCGACTGTCACGGCAGGTCGTCGTTCGCGAGCAGCTGCCGTCCAGGCCTTGGTCGCTGCGACCGTCGCCACGTACGAGGGGAAGCTGGCTAGCGCCCTTGGAAGGAGGTGCTGCGATGATGGCCCCGAATTTCAACCCGCGGGCGGCTTTTCGGACGATCGACAGCGTATCGCGATGGCAGCGTGTCGCGGCGGCTCCGACGCATCCCGTTGGCGATCACGCGACCGGAAAGTCGTTGTCCTTGTTCGGATGTTGCAGCGCTTCCAGGACATGAACCACAACAACTGGCCGCCAGTCAAAGCGCCTACCCATCCAGCGCAACCGCCGCGACCCAAGCCCGCTTGCCATCAAAGACCGCGCCGAGCTCGTGCACCACGCCAGCGCCACGCTCGCGCAACACCGCCGCGTAATCCCGCTCGCGCACCTGACGCAGCGCCGACGCCAAAGCCGTCTGCGCGGTCTCGCCCTCGTCGTGGTCGATGACTTTCAGCTCCAGCACCACGCCTGCATCCCCCGGCCGCCGCGGGCTCACGAGCACATCGACCCGCCCGTAGCCCGCCTCGCGGTTGCTGCTGACCTCGTGCGTCGCCTCGAGCCGCACCAACAGGCCGACGACGAAGGCCTGGTAGACCGCCTCGGGCCGGCGGCCGCCGACGTCGTGGTAGCTCAGCGCGCTGGTCAGCAACGCTCCCAGCAGCTTGCCGAAGATCGGCGCATCGCCGGCAAGCAACGCGCGACAGAGCTGAGCGGTGCGGTCGTCGCCGCCCAGGCCGTGGTCGAGGAAGTTGGCGAACAGGAGCGTGAGGCCGCGGCGAACCTCAAGATTCGGCAGCGACAGCGCCCATTGCGATCGTCCCATCACGTCGTCGCCGAGGTATGCATCGGCGCGTAGGTAGCCAGAGAACAACAGAAAGCTCCACACCGACGTGCTGGAGCTGCGTACCTCACGCAGCACAAGATGCTCGTCGACCGATTGGCTGATCGCGCCGCCGCTGAGCAACGTCTCCAGCTCGCCGCCATCGACGCGGCCACCTTCGACGAGCAGCTCGCGCAAGATCTCGTCGCTGCTGGTCTGGACCCAATACGGCCGCGCGACGAGGTCCTGGCTGGCGAGATACGAGAGCACAGACCACGGGTTGTAGATCGTTTGCCCGCCGAAGCGATAGCCATTGTACCAACGCTCGATCTCCGGCATCCGGTCGGCGGCGCCGCGCTCGCTGGCCAGCGTCGCGACTTCCTCGGGCGTGAAGCCGAAGTGGGTCGAGAACTCCGGGCGGAGGATGGAGAACACCTCCAGGTTGTTCAGGCCCGAGAAGATCGACTCCTTGGCGATGCGCAAGATGCCGGTCATCACGCCGCGGAACAGGTGCGCGTTGTCCTTGAAGGCGCCGGAGAAGAGGTTGCGGAAGAGCAGCACCGCGTCGTCGTAGTAGCCGTAGTGGTACGCGGCATGGATCGGCGTGTCGTACTCGTCGACGAGGATCACGACGCGTTCGCCGGTGGCGCGGTGGAGCCACTCCGACAGGCGTCGAAGGGAAAAGCCGAGCGCGACGGGGTTGGCAGACGCGGAGGCGAGGTCGGCGAGCAGCGCTCGCTCGTCCGCTTCCAGGCAGGGCTCGACCGTGGGGCGGTGGCGCCGGACTTCGTCGGCGACGAGCTGGCCGATGGCCTCGAGCGCGTGGTCCCAGCGGCGCTCCTTGACGTCCTTGAAGGTCAGGAAGATGACGGCATGGCGAGCAAAGTGGGCGCGGACGTCCTCGCCCGCGCGCCAGACGGTGAGGTCCTCGAACAGCGGCGCGCGGTCTTCGCCGCTGCGGTCGACGAACGCCGCCAGCGTCGAGAGGTTCAGCGTCTTGCCGAAGCGGCGGGGGCGCGGCAGCAGCAGCACCTCGGCGTTGGAGCGCACGACGTCGACCACGAAGCCGGATTTGTCGACGTATCGGGCGCCGGATTCGCGCAGCTTGGCGAAGTCCGAGGTGCCGATGGCGAAGCGTTGCGCACTCATGAGGTCGGCCTGTTGCGTCGAGCGCGGGTTGCTGGGGCGTCCGGGCGTTGCTGGCGCGGCCCCATCACTACGGTAGCAGCCTTTCTGGCGCAGGCGCCACACGGGGGTTGCGATCGGCAACGTCGTCCGCCACCACGACGCTGCGGTGCCGGACGTGACGTTCGACGGCGAGACCGTCACCGCGACCACCGGCTACCTCCACAACAGCCAGGGCCGCCTCATCGTCGCCACCGGCCGGCAGAACGCGAGCAACGGTCCGCCCGACCCCAAGACCTTCCCGCCACCGCCGCCGCCGAACGCCACCGCGGTGCGGAGCTATCAGCAGCGCTACTGCTACGACGCCATCGGCAACCTGCTGGCGGTGCAGCAGCTCGCCAACAACGCGGGTTGGACGCGCGAGTACGCGTACCACACCGAGACCAACGCCGACGGCAAGGTCGTGACCTTCGACAGCAGGCTGCTCGCGACCACCGTCGGCCTGGATACGCGCACCTACGCCCACGACGCCGCCGGCAACCTCACGGGCCTCGGCGACGGCCAAGGGGGCAGATATTCTCCCTTTGTCCCTTTCTGCGGTCACGCGACATCGCAGCGTCTGCCGATGCGCTACCCTCGAATGATCCGAGCAGCGTTGTCTGGCCCTCGACTTGCCCGCTTGGCACCGCCGCCGTCGTCGCGTCGTCCATCCGCACAGCGTGCGTGCGTGCCGCCAAGTGCCAGTGCGCAGCGGTTGCCCGATCCGGCGCCCATGCTGGTTCGTCAGACACCTGCTACAGCAGCGACGCTGGCGGAGTCGCGCGGTGTTTCACCGGGCCGACAAAAAAGCGCTTGACGCTGCGGGCTTGCCGGGCGCAGCCTGCGTCCTGCGTCCTGCGTCCTGCGTCCTGCGGGCCGTCAAGCGATTGCGGTCCTCGGCGCTCGCTGGAGGACGCAATGGCACGGGAGCCGCAGCGGGTCGAGTTGCAGCCGCTGACCAGCCTCTACCCCTGGGGTACGATGCGTTTGGTCGCGGCCGACGACGCCGCAATTGCGGCATGGTTCGGCTGCATCACCCTCGGGAGGCGCTGATGACGTTGCGCATCGCATTGGCTGTCCTGACCTTGGTGGTGTTGGCGCTCGCGGGTTGGTCGCAGTCCCAAGTCGCACGGAGCGCCTGCATCAATCCAGACAGCTACGCGTCGACGTCCTTCCACTTCGAGAGGACCTTGTTGCACCGCACGGTCGACGGCAAGCCCGTGCCATTGCCTGCCGAGCTGACGACTGCCTACGACTACCCACACATCACTGCGAGCCAGTGCAGGATTGGCACAAAGGCAGGCATGTGGCGCGACGCCTCGGCCATCGGACAACCAGGCCCGCCGGTCCATGTCACCTGCGAATTCAAGGGCGAAGATCCGATGTTGGTCGAACTTCTGGGTGCGCACGCCTTTCTGGCGAAGGGCTCCATGTGTGTCCACGAGGTCACGATCGATTGGCAATCATCGGAGACGGTTGGCACCAGCTACGAGGAATTCCGTGAACGGACTGATCGCACGAAGTAATGGCCGGACCTATGGGCACTGGAGCGTCGTTGTTGCCCGCGTCGCAATCTCGGCGTTGTGTGCCATGCCGGTCGGATGCACCGGTGGGGACTGTGGTAACGACCTGTCCGGCGAGCCAGGTCAGTACACCTGGTATCCGATTCCCTTCGATGAGACGATCGCGAAACACGCCGTGAGTGGCAGGTACGAGACCCACTTCGTCTACCATTGCGCGCCCGTCGAGCCGAGGGGCAAGGGCATATGGGATTCGGATTGGCGCCATTTGACGGACGAGGAAATTGCCCACGCAGCGAAGCGTGTACCCGTGCTTGGTTTCATGGCCGCCGAGGGAGTGAAGTTCCACGTCACGCCAAGAGCGTCCCCCGACGAGCCATTCCTGTTTCAAGTCGAGTACGTCATCGACGGGCACACCATCGTCGACACGTTTCGCGAGTCCGGCTGGCAAGCTCCACCGACGTGGTAGCGCTCGCCTGAGGCGCGTCGCTGTGGCCCCCTCAAAGCCCCGCAGCCACCCGCATCCCCTGCGAGATCGCCCGCTTGGCGTCGAGCTCCGCCGCGACGTCGGCGCCGCCGATCAGGTGCACCGAGACCCCCGCCGCCACCAGCTCCGCGTGCAACGCTCGCTGCGGGAGCTGGCCGGCGCAGACGACGACGTGGTCGACCTCGAGCACGGTCGGCACCTTGTTCACCAGCAGGTGCAAGCCGCGCTCGTCGATCCGCTGGTACTCGCAGCCGCTGTGGGTCTGCACACCGCGGTTCTTCAAGCTCGTGCGGTGGATCCAGCCCGTGGTCTTGCCGAGGTCCTCGCCGGGCTTGGTGGTCTTGCGCTGGCAGAGGTGCACCTGCCGCGGCGACGGCGCGGGCGCTGCGGGCAGCAGGCCACCGCGCTGCTGGCGGCTCGCGTCGATGCCCCACTCGCGGTAGTAGGCGGCCGCGGCCTCGGGGTCGAGCGTGGCGTCGGCAGGCAGATCGCTGTGGGATGCAGCGGCTGGCTCGGTCAGGAACTCCGCGACGTCAAAGCCGATGCCGCCGGCGCCGATGATGGCGACCCGGCTGCCGACCGTGACCCGGCCGGCGAGCACGTCGACGTACGAGACGACCTTGGCGCTGTCGTGGCCGGGCAGGCTCAGGCGGCGCGGCACGACGCCCGTCGCGAGCACGACCTCGTCAAAACCGCGCAGATCTGCGACGGACGCGCGCTGGCCGAGCCGTAGCCGCACCCCCGTCAGCTCGATGCGGCGGCGGAAGTAGCGCAGCGTCTCGCCGAACTCCTGCTTGCCAGGGATGCGCCGCGCCAGGTTGAACTGGCCGCCGATCTGGCTGTCGGCCTCGAACAGCGTGACGTCGTGGCCGCGCTCGGCCGCCGTCGTCGCGCACGCCAGCCCCGCCGGCCCGGCGCCGACCACGGCGACCCGCCGCCGCGCCTTGACCGGAAAGATCGCCCACTCGGTCTCGTGGCAGGCCAGCGGGTTGACGAGGCAGCTGGCGCGCTTGCGCTCGAAGACGTGGTCGAGGCAGGCCTGGTTGCAGGCGATGCAGGTGTTGATCTCGTCGCTGCGGCCAGCCTCGGCCTTGCGCACCCAGTCGGGGTCGGCGAGCAGCGGCCGCGCCATCGAGACCATGTCGGCGTGGCCCTGGGCGAGCACGCGCTCGGCGACCTCGGGCATGTTGATGCGGTTGCTGGTGATGAGCGGGATCTTCACCTCGCCGCGGATGGCCTGCGTGACCCAGGTGAACGCCGCGCGCGGCACCATCGTCGCGATGGTCGGCACCCGCGCCTCGTGCCAGCCGATGCCGGTGTTGATCAGCGTCGCGCCGGCGGCCTCGATGCGCTTGGCCAGGTCGACGATCTCCTCCCAGCTGCTGCCGCCCTGCACGAGATCGAGCATCGACAGCCGGTAGATCAGGATGAACTCGCGCCCCACCGCCGCCCGCGTCGCCTTGACCACCTCGACCGCGAGCTGGCTGCGCGCCGCGTAGTCGCCGCCCCAGGCGTCCTTGCGCTTGTTGGTGCGCGCCGCGATGAACTGGTTGATCAGGTAGCCCTCGCTGCCCATGATCTCGACGCCGTCGTAGCCGGCCTGCTGCGCGAGCGTGGCGCAGCGGGCGAAGTCCTCGACCGTCTTGCGCACGCCGCGGTTGCTCAGGGCGCGCGGCCGGAACCAGCTGATCGGCGACTTGATCGACGACGGCGCCACCGCGAGCGGGTGGTAGCCGTAGCGGCCGGCGTGCAAGATCTGCATCGCGATCCGGCCGCCGTTGGCGTGCACCGCGTCGGTGACGACCTTGTGCTGCCAGACCTCGTAGCGGTGGGTCATCTTGCCGCCGAAGGGCGCCAGCGAGCCCTCGACGTTGGGCGCCATGCCGCCGGTGACCATCAGGCCGACGCCGCCGGCGGCGCGCCGGGCGAAGTACGCCGCGAGCTTGTGCAGCTGGCCGACGCCGTCTTCGAGGCCGACGTGCATCGAGCCCATCAACACGCGGTTCTTGAGCACGACGTGGCCCAGATCGAGCGGGGCCAGCAGGTGCGGGTAGCGGGCGTCGGCGTTCATGCGGGCCTCGTCGTGGCAGGGCGCGCCCATGCGTCGGCGCGCGCGGCCAAGGTCTAGGAGCGAGGCGTGCGGGTCAAGGGAGGTCAGGTCGAGCGCTTCGCCCGCTTCGCCTTCACCGACGCCGGCAATCCGGCCTCGTAGCGCTCCAAGAAGGCCTCGACCGGGATCGCCGCCAGCGTCGCGGCGAGCACGTCCAGCGGCACGTCGGCGGCGCGCTTGACGCGGACGCAGCCCTTGCCCATGTCGAGCTTGCGGCCGTCGCGGGTCCAGGCCGCGGCGAAGGCGTCTTTGCGCGCCTCGTCGAGGTAGACGCAGAACAGGTACAGGCCGATGTGGCTCTTCTGCGCCGCCAGGCTGGCGAAGGGCACCGGCTGCTTCGGATCGCAGTGGTAGCCGAGCGGGTAGCGCGCATGCGGCACGAAGTAGCCGATCATGCCGTATTGGATGCCCTCGACGTAGCCCTCGGGCAGCGCGTCGGCCATGACGTCGCGCAGGGCGCGCACGTCGCTGCGGCGCGGCTCGGGCAGCGCGTCGAGGTAGGCGGCGACGGCGGGATCGACGATGGGGCGGCTCATGCGGGCTCCGTGGGCGATGGGGTGGCGGGTTCGGCGGGGCGGCGCGCCCGGAACGCGGCGAGGCCGAGGTTGGCCACCAGCAGCGCGCCGAGGCCGGCGACGCCCGGCAGGCCGACGAGCAGGTCCGAGCCGCTGACGACCAGCATCGACAGCCCGGCCGAGGCGTTGATGGTGCCGTGTAGCATCGCCGCCGCCCAGACGCTGCCGCCACTGCTGCGCACCTGGGCGTGCCAGGGCGACAAGCCGATGCACGTCAGCACGAAGAGCAGCGAGCCTTCGACGGGGTGCTCGGGGTAGTTGTGGCCGACCCAGATGATCGGCGCGTGCCACAGGCCCCAGAGCGTGCCGACGACGAGGTTGGCCCGCCAGAACGGCAACGCCGCCAGCTCGCGCCACAACCAGCCGCGCCAGCCGACCTCCTCGCCAAAGGCGAAGACCGCGTTGATGGTGCAGCCCGCGATGACGGCCTGCGGGATGCCGAGCAACACCGGATGCACCGGCAGCGCCAGCAGCTTGTCCTTGGCCTGCTGCAGCTCGGCCGCCGGCAGGGTCTTGGCCAGGGTCGCGAACAGGCCGGTCAGCTGCCAATCCCAGGTCGTGCCGGGCAGCAGCGCGCCGAAGCCCACCGCCAGCAGCGCGATGGCGAGGCCGACGCCTGCCGCGACGGCGCTCCAGCCGCTGAGGCGGAACGCGGCGAGGCCGTCAAAGCCGCGCGATCGGTCACGGCGCAGCGAGATCCAGGTCGCCAACGCCGGCGCGAACATCGCCGCGGCCAGGATGCCCGTGCGCGGCAGCGGCCCCGGCTCGATCGCCGCGATCAGCGCCGCCGCCAGGGCCGTCCCGGCGACCGCGATGGCGTAGAACTGGCCCACGCGTCCCCAGCGCGGTGGTTTGGCTTCAGCGTTCGACACGGCCGCCTCCCACGCCGGGCTCAGCCCCAGCGGCCTTGGATCCTGGCGATGAAGTCGTAGGGGTAGCCCGGCGGCGTCGCGCTCGCGGCGTCCAGCGCCTCGATCTGCGCCGGGCTCAGCGTCAGCTCGGCCGCCGGCAGGTTCGCTTCGAGCTGCGCCAGCGAGCGCGCGCCGAAGATCACCGACGTCACGCCCGGCTTGGCCAGCAGCCAGGCCAGGCTCACCGCCGACGGCGACGCTCCGGTCTCGGCGGCGACCGCGCGCACCGCGTCGAGCACCCGCCAGTTGCGCTCGGTGTCGTAGCTGGCCAGGCGCTCGCGCCAGGTCTGCAGCCGCGTCCCGTCCGGCGGCGGGCTGCCCTTGTCGTATTTGCCGCTCAAGAAGCCGGCCGCCAGCGGGCTCCACGGCAAGATGCCGAGGCCGTAGCGGGCGGCGATCGGCACGTGCTCGCGCTCGATGTCGCGCACCAGCAGCGAGTATTGCATCTGCAGGCCGACGAAGCGCTCACGGCCGAGCTTGTCGCTGGTCCACAGGCTCTCCATCAGCCGCCAGGCGGTGTAGTTCGAGGCCCCGAGGTAGTGCACCTTGCCGGCGCGGACCAGGTCGTCGAGCGCCCGCAGGATCTCGTCCTCGGGCACGTCCAGGTCCTGCATGTGGATCTGGTACAGGTCGATGCGGTCGGTGCGCAGGCGGCGCAGCGAGTCCTCGCAGGCACGCACGATGCGCAGGCGCGCGGCGCCGGTGTTGTTGCTGCCCGCGCCCATGCGGAAGCGGAACTTCGTCGCCAGCACCACGTCGTCGCGGCGGCCCCGCGCCTCGAACCAGGCGCCGACCACGCGCTCGGACAGCCCGTCCTGGCCGTAGACGTCGGCGCTGTCGAAGAAGTTGATGCCAGCGTCCAGCGCGCGGTCCATGATGGCGAAGCTGGTCGCGTCGTCGCAGCCGACCTTGTGCATGAACGAGTTGGCGTCGGCCTCGCCGAACGTCATCGTGCCCAGGCAGAGCGGCGAGACACGCACCCCCGAGCGACCCAGCTGACGGACCTTCATCGTGGCTCCTTGTGCGCGACGCCGGGCGGGCGGGCCGCGGCGCGCCCCGATGCTGTCGCACGGGCGGCTGCTGGCTGCAAGGCCTGCGCATCGCGGGCGCTGGACCGTCGACCTCGACCCGGCGCAACCGCGCTGCCACGCTCACGTGGCCGACCCAGCCGAGCCGGCCCGGACGAGTCACCATGAGCGATCACACCGAGCCCACCGACGACGCTGACCTCCGCATCGAGGTCGAACCCGGCGTTTGGCTCGACCTCCGGCCCGGCGCAGCGCGGGATGCCAACGGCTGCGACCTCTCGCTCATCGACGCCTGCCTCGACAAGACGCCCTATGAGCGTGTCCTTGCCCTGCGCGGCCTGGCCGGCCTGCTGCAGGGCGTCGAGAGCGACCGTGAGCGCTGAGCTTGGCCGGATCGTCGACCTGCTCGTCGACGCCGAGGTGGAATCGCGGTGGGGTCCGGCGTCGTCGCAGCGACGATCTTCGCAGGGATGCCGGACCTGGCGCCCTACGGCTCGACACACGCCCCCGCCTTGCAGGTGCCCTTGGTCGAGCAGGCGGCGCCACCTGGCAGGTTCAAGCACGCACAGCCGAGCTTGGGGTCGCAGCCGTCATTGGTGCATGGGGGGTGGTGCGAGGAGGGCCTCGGTCGGGCAGCGACCATCCTCCAGGAACAGAATTCGCGATGGGGACCGCCCTCGGTGACCCTCCCACCCGACCGCGAGCCAGGTACCGTCGTCGGCCGAATAGAGGCGCCCACGCACCTGTTCGTGGCGTATCGAATATGCAATCGGAGTTGGACACCGGTGCAGGCCGCCGGCATCGAGGTGTCCGATGCGCAACTGCGAGCTACCACCGGGTCTCCATTCCGTCCACACGACCAGCACCTTCGCAGAGCCGCTGGTTCCGAGCGAAACCGGCGGAATGTCGATGGCCCAGCACTGTCTGCACCGGGGGCGATCGTGCGTCGCATGGTCGATGCGAGCCCATTCCGCAACGTTGCCGAATGCGTCCATGGCGAGGATCCGCCAAGGCAAGACACGGGCCACGGTCTTCGGATCGTTCCACTCGATCCCCGGTAGAGCCCATACCGCGTGGTCCCCTCCCGCCGATGGGGTCCACACACCCTGTCTGGCCAACACAATCGGCAGATCGCCGATGCCCGACAGCTCTCGAACGCCTTGCCGCCTGCCACTCCGGTCGATGCGCCAGAGTTCGTAAGCTTGGTGCTGCGGCGAACCGCGGGCCACGAGCAGGGCCCCGCCCCAAGACGTCGCCTGGAGCCCGATGATGCGAACGTCGTCCGCGACCGCGATCTCATCGCCTCGGATCGGCTCAGACGCGACGTCGAGCCGTGCGCCGAACCACATCTTCGCGCCCCCTGGCTGGCCAAACGTGTTGGGCTCTTGAATCAAGGCGAGCGCACTTCCGTCGCGACGGGTCGATACGAGCAGGACCGCTGCCGCTCCCTCGGGAGTGCTCCAGGGCTTCACCGCGTGGCAGACCGTTTTCACGCCGGTGTCGTCGATTCGCACCAACGATCGATCACATCGACCCTGCGCTGTCCCAGGGATCCACGTCGCGTCGTGGTCGACCACCGCCCGCCAGCCCTGCAGTCCGCCGGCGACACGCGCCGAGTGGGTGAGCAATGCGCCGCTGCGGCCTTTTCGCAACCAGAACACGCTCGTGCCGCGCACATCTGGGGATGCACTGCCGCTGGCGTTGGCGCCGTCCCACCAATCGTCGTCGGCCAGTACGAGATCGACTTGCGTCGATGCGTGTGCGAGCGGGACAGCCGACGTCATACCGACGCGGAGATCCAGTTCAACCCAACGCGTGGTCGTCGGTGCACTGCACGAAGCGACAAGTGTCGAGATCAACAGACCCAGGCCAGCGACGGTCCAGACCGATGAACCTACACACATGTTCCCTTCTCGAACTTCTCGACCACGGTCGGAGTGCCACACTTGAGCGGGTATGTCTGTGCCTGGGCGAGACATTTCTCGACCGAAACACCTCCCACGGGGTCGACGAAGGCGACGCTACCGGTCTGATCCTTGCTGCAGCCAAAGTCGAAGATCGGCTTGCGCAGCCAGCAGGTCGCGAACTGGCAGCCGGGCTGACCGGACTCCTTGCAGCCACATTGGTCACAGGGTTGACCGCTCGTCGGCAAGCTTCCCTTCGGGGGGCAATCACAACGCCAGTCCCCGGCCGGGCACGCGCACCCGCACGCGTCGTTGCTCCACGCCCACCAAGCCCCCTTGGTCGACGCACAGTCAATGGGTTCCTCGACACAATCGCAGTCGCAGGTACCAAGATTCAGGAAGGTCCCAGGCTTGCAGGCGTAGGCAGGGTCCAACTCCTGCAAGCAGACGCAGGGACAACCTGGCTTGTGGATGTCGACGAATTTGCCTGGCGGGCAGGTGACGGGCGTTCCGCAGTGACACACGACGTCATCGGGATCGATGCAGACGCATTCGCAGCCGCGCTTTGGGTCCCGGACCTTCCCAGGACCGCAGCGCTCGCCAAGGCAGAGTCTCTTGCCGTTGTGATCGTACATCAAGTCGACACGCGGGAACGGGCGTCCCTTCGGTGCGATTTGCGGGGCATCCTGCCACTCCGGCCCGAGTCCTGTTTGCGACCTTGGAGGTGGCGGCGGAGGAGGTGCCGACGGGCGGCGAAGAAGGGGGCGAGACCCGCTGCCCGTCTCCGCGGCGTGTTGCTCGTGGCCCCTTGGTCGGTGGAACGGTGCCGTGACGAGCAACACCTCGCCCAGCCGCCCCGACCGTTCGGCGCCGAGGGACGGGACGGACGCCGTGAGCATGCCCGCGGATCGCGCGTTCATCGGCGGCACCTCGAAGGTCGCCTGCCCCCGCGCATCGCTGCGCGCCGCCCACCGCTGGCCGCGCCAACCCTGCGCCGTGAGCAGCACGTCGACGCCCGGCACGGGCCGGCCTTGCGGGTCGACGATCCAAGCCGAGACGGCGGTCATGAGCGCCTCCTGGAGTCGTCCGAAACGTCGATGACGGCGACCTGCTGCGCACCGGCCCACGAGCCAGCGTACCAAGCGTTCTGGACGATGTCGCCAAGTTCTTCGACGCGGAGCGTGAGTGGCCCGGTCGCAGCCGAGACGCGGATTCCAATCAGCGCAATCGCTTTGGGGTCAGGAGTGACATAGAACGCGTTGGCGTCCTCGATCGGCGCGATCATCAAAGCGACGCGGTGGGGCGACGCCGGGACGAGCGGGGCCGGGTTGACGGCGCCGACGGCGACGTTGACGACGGAGTACTTGGCCGATCGCATCAACGACCTCCGCAGGCGCCGCCGCAGCCACAGCCGCCGCCCTTGCCACAGCCGCAGCCGCCCCTGCCCGCCGCGGTGCCGACGCGCTGGAGCAGCAGAAAGCCCTTGCCGGCCGCCGGGGTGCCGGCGCCAGGCTGGTAGAGCTCGACGGACGGCGGCGCGATGGCGTCGAAGGTGCAGAGCACGCCGGAGGTCTCGGGCCTCGGCAGCGAGGGCTCTTCGGACGAGCCGGCGGGCAGCGAGAATGCGCCGGGCCGAAGGGTCTGCCCCGGCGGCAGCAGGCGCATGGCGACGACGAAGTCCTGGTAGTGGCGGATGCCGAGGACGCGGTAGGAGCCAGCGGGCAAGCGGACGCCGAGTGTGAGGCTGGCGCTCTGCCATTTGGTGGTGACCGAAGCGCTGCTGGGAGCGCCGCAGGTGTAGGGGACCCAGCCGACGGGCTCGGGCCCCGGGCATTGGAGCTGGTCGGCGAAGAAGACGCCGACGTCGTAGACGATGGAGGTCTCGAGGGCGGCGAGCACGGCGAGCGGGTCGCCGACCTGCAGGGGCGTGGGGTACATCGAGAGGTCGAGGGTGAGCGGTGCGTCTGCGGGCGCGAAGACGGGGGAGATGGCGGGCCGGCCGAGCTCGTTGAATGCGGGCAGGTCGAGGAACGCGGCGCTGTCGGTGCTGACGGTGGCGACGCGCGCGCCGGCTCCGATGAGGAGCAAGGACTTGGACATCTGGAGCTGGTCGGTGAGGGCGGGGATGACCGAATCCGCGACGGGTGTGAGCGCGACGTTGGTGGTCGCGCTGCTGGTGCCGCGGAACATCGAGAAGTGGACTGGCATCTGGCCTCCGAAAGGTTGCGGCTGGACGGCTGGACCGAAACCGCTTGACATGTGGATGCTGTGAGAATGCTCGCTCGCTCGCTCGCTCGCTCGCTCGCTCGCTCGCTCGCAAGCGAAACTTGCAGGCCCAGAAAATTCTTCACACACGTTCACAAATGGCCGTCGGACCGTCGACCTCGACGCGACGCAACCGCGCTGCAGCCCGCGAACACGGCCTGCGGGATGCCGAGCAACACCGGATGCACCGGCAGCGCCAGCAGCTTCTCCTTCGCCAGGGTCGCGAACAGGCCGAACATCGGCCAATCCCAGGACGTGCCGGGCAGCAACGCGCCGAAGCCCACCGTCAGCAGCGCGATGGCGAGGCCGACGCCTGCCGCGACGGCGCTCCAGCCGCTGAGGCGGAACGCGTCGAGGCCAACCTCTCGATCGCCGGGGCCGCCACATCGCCGGGCCGCGCACGCGGCGTTGCCAACCCGGCCTCGGTGCCACGTTGAGCCGACCATGCGCGCCGGCATGGGGTTGGGGCGGTGTGTCCGCTGGTCATGCAGGTGCACTTGCGACGGATCTTGGCGTTGCCAGCGAATTCGTGACGCCGGATCTTGGCTCCGTCCTGGGCGCCGTCACCAAGGGCCACAACGAGTCCAAGTCGTCAGCGACGCTCTCCTGCCCGGATCGATGCCAGGTTCGTGGAGCTGCGCGCCGTGTCGCACCGCTTCGCGTCCCAGCGCAGATCAGCACCAACACGCGCAGCCGACGTTGGCCAACATCCGCGTGTCGGCCGTCAGCAACACCGCGCGTTCGACCTCGGCCTGGGCCGCGATGAGGCGATCGAATGGGTCGCGCGTCCACGCAGCCGGCAACGCCGCGGCGACGACTTCGGCGAAGGGATGTTGCGAGATGCGCAGGCCGATCCGGCGATGCAAGTCGCCAACCACGACGTCGGCTGCCACGGTGGTACGGCCGATCTCGTGCAGGTATTGCAGCTCGAGTAGCACCATCGGCGAGATGACCACACGAGCGCCCTCGAGCCGCGCAGCCACGGGCGCGAGCCGGGCACGGTCGCCAGCGTAGAGCCAAACCACAACGTGGGTATCGAGGTGGACTACGGCTGCCACGCGTCGCTCCAGTCGACCCTGGCGAGATCGTCGGGATCGCCCCGCACGACGTCCGAGCGCTCGACGAGTCGGTCGAGACGGCACGGCGGGTCGTCCGGCACGATGCGCAGCACCCGGCCGTGACGGAGGATCTCGACAGGTTCGCCGCTCTCGAGCACGGCGTCGAGGACCCGGTAGAGGTTGCTGCGGAGCTCGGTGGCGGTGAGCGACATGGTTCCCTCCCGTACGTTTATAACGTACGTGCGCACTTGGCGTACGTCAATGCCAGCGCGCAGTAGGGTCCCCCACGTGGTGTGGAAACGGAACGAGGTCGAGCCCGGGAACGTCGCTTTGGGGGCCTACGTGCCGTCTCCAACCACTCGGGCACTCCACGGTGACCTGGATGAGGCGCTGCAGACGACTGGCGTCGACTTCGGGACGAGGTGGTTCGACGTTCAGTGCAGCGATGTGTCCTGCGTCGGGGCGGGAGGGACGGCCAATGACGAGCCCAAGCCAGCGGCCACGGGGCGTGACTTCCGCCGGACTCCTCGTGATTCTCGGGCGGAACATGGAGACGTGGACAGGCATCTGGCCTCCGAAAGGTCGCGGCTGGACGGCTGGACCGAAACCGCTTGACATGTGGATGCTGTGAGAATGCTCGCGCGCAAGCGAAATCTGCAGGCCGCACGAAAACTCCGCACAAGTCTCCGAGCGACTCGCAGGACCACGAGACGGGCCCACCGATGTCGCCGCCCCACCGATGTCGCCGCCCCACCGATGTCGCCGCCCCACCGCTGCCGCAGCCCCACCGCTGCCGCCGCCCCACCGATGTCGCCGCCCCGCATCAACGCCCGGAGGTCGATGACAGATCGCGCGCCCCGCCACGCCACGGCACCGCGGCAGCGACGGAGTGCCCGCACCTTCGCCTTGCGGCTGCCCGGGGCCTCTGCCACGCTGGTGGATGCCCTGGGTCCGCAGATGCGGTCCCGGCGTGGAGGTGCCGCATGGCCGAGCCGATGCTGGCGTACGTCAGCGAGCACGACTACCTCGACGGCGAACGGGACGCCCAGCAGCGCCACGAATACGTCGACGGTCGAATTTTCGCGATGACGGGCGCGAGCCGCCGTCACAACATCGTGTCAGGCAATCTCTTTGCGCGCCTCCACGCCCGCCTTCGAGGCCGGCCCTGCGACGTCTTCGTCAGCGACATGCGCGTGTATGTCCGCAGCGTCCGCGCGTACTACTACCCCGACGTCGTCGTGACCTGCGACGGTCGCGACCGCGAGAGCGACGACGTCGCGGGCCTCGAGCATCCAACGCTGCTCATCGAGGTGCTCTCGCCCTCGACCGAGGCCATCGATCGCCGCGAGAAATGGCTGCACTACCGCCAACTCGAGAGCTTGCACGAGTACGTGCTCGTCGATCCGACGCAGCCCTGGGTCGAGGTGTTTCGCCGCACCGATCGCGGCTGGGTCCAGGAGCTGCACCGCGACGCCGACGCCGAGCTCGCGCTGGAGAGCGTGGGGCTCACGTTGAGCTTCGCGACCATCTACGAAGGCACGGCGCCCGCTGACGATACGCCGTCGGCCTGACCATCGCCGTCACGGGCGACGCAGCCTCGTCCTTTCGCCCCGCCCGAACCCGCCGCCAGCGCCCCCGCCTGTCGCAGAGGGCGCCGGCGGCAGGCCCGAGGTCCGATTACGCGGCGTGGGCCGGCGCTTGGGCCGCGCCTTCACCCGCCCGCTGCACCACCGCCCGGCCGCGCCAGCCGCCGCGGCGCCAGCGCTCGCCGAAGATCGCGGCCTTGAGCGCGCACTCGACCGCGACCGCGGCCCAGACGCCGGCCGCGCCGTAGCCGAGCTCCACGCCGAGCCACCAGCCCAGCGGCACCTGCACCAGCCACGTTCCGACGATCACCGCCCACATCACAAAGCGGGTGTCGCCAGCGCCGCCGAGCGCGCCCATGGCCACGACGCAGAGCGCGTCGAAGACCTGGAACGCCGCCGCCCACAGCAGCAGGTTGCGGCCGATGGCGAGCACCTCGTCGTCGGCGGCGAACGCGGCCAAGATCGGCACCGGCCATAGGGCGAAGACCACGGCGAAGGCCGCCATGATCGACACCGCGAGGCCCGCCGCGCTGCGGAACACGCGCCTGGCCCGCTCGTCGTCGCCCGCGCCCACGGCCTGGCCGACCAGCATCGACGCCGCCTCGGAGATGCCGAACCCCGGCAAGAAGCTGACGCTGATGACGCGGATCGCCACCTGCGTCGCGGCGACCTCGGCCGCGCCGACGCGCGCGAGCAACGCGGTGAGCGTCGCCCAGCCGCCGAAGTCGAGCAGGAAGCGCACGCCGATGGGCAAGCCAACGCGGAACAGAGCGCGGAATTCCGCCACGCCCGGCCGCGCCCAGCCGCGCCGACGCCAGAACTCGAGCAGCAGCCCGAGCCCACCGAGGCCGAGCGAGATGCTCGTCGCCCACGCCGCGCCGGCGACGCCCATCGCCGGCACCGCGCCGACCTGGACGTCGCCCACCGCCACGCCTGCCCAGCCAAAGACCAGCAGCGCGTCGAGCGCGACGTTGAGCAGGTTGGCGCCGACGTTGGCGACCATCGGGGTGCGGGTGTCGCCGCGGCCCTGCATCGCCTGGCCGATGGCCGTCAGCATCAGCCACGCCGGCGCGCCCCACGCCCGGATGGCGAAGGTCGTGGCCGCGTGCTCCTGCACCGCCGCGTTGCCGCCAAAAAGCGCCGCGACCAACGACGCGAACGGCGCCAACGCCAGGATGCCGAGGCCCGCCACCAGCGCGACGATCGCGCCGGCCCAGCCAGCCCGGGTCGCCATCGCCAGCTCGCCGGCACCGACCGCCTGCGCCACGACGATGTTGACGCCGCGCAAGCCGCCGAGCAGCAGCGCGCCGGTGAGCATCGTCGCCAGGTGGCCGAGCGCGGCGCCCGCCAGCGGATCGCGGCCGAGCTGCGCGACAAAAAGCGTGTCGACCACGCCCATCGCCGTGAAGCTCAGCATCGAGAAGACCACCGGCCAGGCGGCCGAGGCCACGTCGCGCACACCACCCGCGCGGCGGTCGGAGGCGACATCCCCGACCGCCGCGCGGAGTCTGTGCAGCGCCCGCAAGGGTCCGGCGCGCGACGCGACCGCCTGGGCGCCGAGGCGCGCGCGGCCGTGGATCACGGGCTGCGGGGTTGAGGTTGCACGATCGGACAGCGCCGGCAGCTGCAACGAGCTGGGCCGGCGCATCACACGAGAGGTCGACATCGGAGTCACCACAGGCGGCGTGTCGCCGCGTCGTGCCTCGGGTCAGTCCCCCGCCGCCCCTGTGGCGGCGTCCGCGGGTTCGTCTGGTGCTGGGGCCGTGTTTCGGGCCCAAAAGCGACGAAGCCGCGGGGGGTGACCCGCGGCTTCCTGGAATTCCGGCCTTGGCCGATCCATCACCACGGGTGCGGCGCGATTCCCTGCGGACGCAGGAAGTCGCACATGCAGATCTGGGCGGTGAAGATCATCGTCATCGAGAGAGGCTCCCGTTGGGCGAGGTCTCCTTGCAGAGACCCCGATTTCGCGCGACGAATTCGCAAGACCTTGTCGTCCGGGATCGCTGGAGCCGCGCCTTGCGACCCCGAGCCGGACAGCCGCACCCTACGCCCGCCGCAGCCGGCGTCAAGAGCTTCGCCGTTGCGCCCGTCGTGACCGGGCGCGCTGTCCTAACGCGGGCCGTAGGTGGTGCGCAGGTAGCGCAGGATGTCCTCGGATTCGTACATCTCGACGCCGTGGTTCGGGTCGATGAGGTACGGCACCATCACCTTGCCGCCGCGCGCCAGCAGCCCGGGGCGCCGGTGGCTGCGCTTGGCGATGTTGTGCACGACGTAGCTGAGGTTGAGCTCGCAAAGCTCCTCGCGGGCCTTGCGGCAATAGGGCGAGATCTCGAACGAGTAGAGCTCGAGCAGCTGGGCGGGCTGCTGGCGCTGGCCGCAGCCCGGTGCCACGCGCTTGCCACGGCCGCGCAGCAGCGAGGTCAAGATCGAGAACACGGTGTTCGGCACCTTCATCGCGCGGTCGAAGGCCGTGCGCGGCGCCCCGGCGTAGGTGGCGTAGAGGTACTCGATGATGTCTTCGGATTCGTAGAGCTCTTTGCCCGTGTTCGGGTCGTGCAGGTACGGGAACATCGCCTTGCCGCCGCGGCGCACGACCTCGTCGCGCTGATCGCCGCCGCGCGGGCAGGGGTGGCAGACGAACGCCAGGTCGAGCTCGCTGAGCACCTCGCGCACCTTGCGGCAGAACGGGCAGCCCTCGAATTCGTAGAGGTGCAGCAGCTGCGCCGGCTGGCGCGACGGCGGCGTGCGGACGGCGAAGCCGCGTGGGTAGCGGGGCGCGCAGAGCAGCCAGGAGTGCAGGTCGTTGAGCGTCATCGCGGCCTCGCCCGGCCGGTGCGGTCTGCGTCGCGACGCTGCGAGCGCGTGGGCTCGCGTCCGGCGGCTGCGAGCCGGCGCGAGCCTGCCACCGCCCCAGGGACGCGGCAATGGTGGCGTGGCCGGCGCTCCTGCTCCCTTCGGAGGGCGCGCCGCCTGGCCGCCGCCGTCGATCGCGACCCCCTTGACGACGTCGCGAGGTTTCTCTATCACACGCACCTCTCGTCGAGGTCCGTGGCGGAACCTTGCCCCTCGACGCCGTAGGCCCCCGTCCTGGGTGGCGGGCCCTGCGACCTGGTGAAATCCACGGCATCGATGGCGTTCGTCTCGACCTGTTGCCAGGCCGAGCGGCTGCCCCGGGAGATGTGCATGCACTGCACGACTCGCGCGCCGATGGTTGTGTCGGCCCGCTTCTTTGCCCTGGTGTCCTTGGTCCTCTCGCTTTGCACCGGCTGCGTCGACGTCGGCGCGCCGCTCGATCCGCAGGCACCGGCCTCGACCCCCTACGCCGGCTCGGCCGCCGTCGTCGCTGGCTCCGACATCGTCGGCACCTGGGACGGCGTCGACTTCAGCGCCGACGAGGCCCAGGCCGTGCTCTCGTTCGTCAACCACGCCACGCTCGAGCAGCTCGACGCCGACGTCGGCTTGGATCTGCGGGCCGCGCGCAGCATCGTCGAGGCCCAGCCCATCGCCGACATGGCGACGCTGAGCGGGCTGTTCTTCGTCGGCGAGGTGACGCTGTCGCTGATCAAGCAGGCCGCGACCAGCCCGAGCGCGCCGACCGCGGTGGTGCAGTTCGGCGCGTAGGCGCCGCGCCGTCCACGCCCACCGCCCGACGCGGCGGCCTTGCCGCCAAAGGCAACGGCCGCGCCGGTGCAAGCGCACCGACGCGGCCGTCTGCCCCAGGGCCCATCGCGGATGGGCCCCATCATGCCCCGCGGCGTCAGTTCGCCGGCGGGACGATCACCGCGTCGATCAGGTGGACGACGCCGTTGGTCGCGACGATGTCGGTCGCGATCACCTTGGCTGCGTCCACCTTCACCACGCCCATGTCGACGGTGATGGTCAGCGTCTGCTTGCCTGCCGTCTCGACGTCGCCGGCCTTGACGTCCGCGGCCATCACCTTGGCGCCGAGCACATGGAACAGCAGCACGGCGGTGAGCTTGGCCTTGTTCTCGGGCTTGAGCAGGTCCGTCAGCGTGGCGGCGTCCACCTTGGCGAAGGCGTCGTCGGTCGGCGCGAAGACCGTGAAGGGGCCGGCGCCCTTGAGCGTGTCGACCAGACCCGCGGCCGTCACCGCCTGCACCAGCGTCTTGAGGTTCGGCTGCAGCACCGCGAGGTCGACCAGGTCCGGCGGCAAGATCACCGCGTCGATGACGTGGATGACGCCGTTGCTCGCCGCGACGTCGGTCGCGGTGACGGTGGCGCCGTCGACCATCACCTTGCCGCCGTCGACCTTGACCGTGATCGACGTGCCGTTGACCGAGGTGACGACGCCGGCCTTGACGTCGGCCGCCATCACCTTGGCCGGCACCACGTGGTGGCTCAAGATCGCGGCCAGCTTGGCCTTGTTCTCGGGCTTGAGCAGCTCGTCGACGGTGCCGGCGGGCAGCTTGGCGAAGGCGTCGTCGGTCGGCGCGAACACCGTGAACGCGCCCTCGCCGGCGAGCACCCCGTCGAGGCCAGCGGCCTTGGCCGCCGCGAGCAAGGTCTTGAACGAGCCGGCCTTGTCGGCCTCGGCCACGATCGTGCCGGGCGCCGGGGCCGGCGGCAGCAGCACGCTGTCGATGACGTGGATCACGCCGTTGCTGGCCTGCACGTCGGCGGTGGTCACCTTGGCGCCGTTGACGGTCACGCCGTTGGCGTCGGCGACCACGTCGAGCTCCAGGCCCGAGAGGGTCTTGACCTTGCCGGTCTTGACGTCCTTGGCCTCGACCTTGCCCTCGACGACGTGGAACGTCAGCACAGCGGTCAACTTGGCCTTGTTCTCGGGCTTGAGCAGCTCGTCGACGGTGCCAGCGGGCAGCTTGGCGAAGGCGTCGTCGGTCGGGGCGAAGACGGTGAACGGGCCGGCGCCGGCGAGCGCGCCGTCGAGGCCGGCGGCCTTGGCCGCCGCGAGCAGGGTCTTGAACGTGCCGGCGCCGGTTGCGACTTCGGCGAGGTTGCCAGGGCCGGTCGCGGCGTCGCTGCCGCTGGCGTCGTCGCTGCTCGCGGTGTCGCTGCCGCTGGCGTCGTTGCTGCCGGCGTCGTTGCCGCTGGCGTCGTTGCCGCTGGCGTCGTTGCCGCTGGCGGCGGTGTCGGTCGTCGTGGTCGTCGTGCTGTCGGTGTCGTCGCTGCCGCAACCGGCCAGCGCCACGCTCAAGCTCAGCGCCACCAGGACGCCGCTCCAAGGCTTCATTCGCATCTTCGTTCCTCCATCGCCCCGGGGCTCGGGGACGCAGAGGAGAGATGCGGGCACCGATGCCGCGAATCGTTGCGTGGCTGGAACAGTGTGTCCCACTGCGCGGCCCGCTCGACCGCGCATCTCGCGGGGCCGGGCTGCATCGGGGCCGTGTGGCTCAGCCGCGGCGGTCCTGCTCCAGCCAGCGCGCCGCCTCGACCGCGTAGTAGGTCAAGATCATGTCGGCGCCGGCGCGACGGATGCCGAGCAGGCTCTCGAGCACGACCTTGCGCTCGTCGAGCCAGCCGTTGCGCGAGGCGGCCTTGAGCATCGCGTACTCGCCCGAGACCTGGTAGGCGGCCACCGGCAGCGTGGTCGCGGCGCGGACCTTGGCGATGATGTCCAGGTAGGGGCCGGCCGGCTTGACCATGACCATGTCGGCGCCCTCGTTCTCGTCGAGGCTGAGCTCGCGCAGGGCCTCGCGGGCGTTGGCCGGATCCATCTGGTAGGTCTTCTTGTCGGCCGGGGCGTGACCGCCGGTGCGCGGCGCCGAGTCGAGCGCGTCGCGGAAGGGGCCGTAGAAGGCGCTGGCGTACTTGGCGGTGTAGGCGAGGATCGAGACGTCGCTGAAGTCCTCGTCGTCGAGCGCGCCGCGGATGGCGCCGATGCGGCCGTCCATCATGTCCGAGGGCGCGACGATGTCGGCGCCGGCGGCGGCGTGGCTGGCGGCCTGCAGGCAGAGGGCCTCGACCGTGGCGTCGTTCAAGATCGTGCCGTCGTCGCCGACCAGGCCGTCGTGGCCCCAGCTCGAGTAGGGGTCGAGGGCGACGTCGGTGATGACGACCAGCTCGGGGAAGCGGGCCTTGATCGCGCGGATCGTGCGCTGGACCAGGCCGTCGTCGTTCCAGGCCTCGGAGCCTGTCTCGCTCTTGAGCGCGTCGTCGACCCGGGGGAAGAGCACGACCGAGCCGACGCCGGCCTTGAGCGCACCTTCGCAGGCGCGCAGCAGCGAGGGCAGGTCGTGGCGCTGGCAGCCCGGCATCGAGGCGATGTCGACCGCGCCGCGATCGGCGTGGAAGAACAGCGGCAGGATGAAATGCTCCGGCCCGAGCCAGGTCTCGCGGGCAAAGGCGCGGATCGCCGGATGCTTGCGGTTGCGCCGCGGGCGGACCGGCAGGTCGAGCACCCGCTCGCCAGAGAACAGGCGCGGCTCCTGACCCTCGAACTCGTCCTCATGCATGGTCACGCTCCGAAGCGCCCGGCTCCACGGGCGTGCAGGGGTAGTCGAGGTGGCCGCGCACGCCCGCTTCGACCGCGGCCATCAGCGCCAGCACGATGTCCTCGCGGAAGGGCGGCGCGACGAGCTGCACGCCGACCGGCAAGCCGAAGCCCTCGACCTCGACCTGGGCGATCTGGCGCTCGATCTTCTCGCCGTGGCCGGTGTCCGGGCGCGCGGCGTCGACGTCCAGCCGCGAGACCCGCGTCACGGGCGCGACGCCGGCGGGGAAGTTCAAGAACGTCCAGCGGAACGGGTTCGACAGCGAGAGCGTCATCTCGCCCGACTGGCCGTGCCCCATCGACGGGCACGAATGCGCCGGGCAGAGCACGGCGTCGAGGCCCAGCGCGCGCCAGGCGTCGAGCTCGGCGCGGCGCATGGCGGTGCGCTCGGCGGCGATGTCCCAGACCTCCATGACGCTCTTCTCGCCCAGGACCTCGAGCAGCCGCGCCAGCCGTTGCTCGCCGCGCATGGCCATCGCCCTGGCCGCCGCCCGGCGCAGCAGCGCCGGCATCTGCAGCGCCTTGGCCGAGGACTCGAGGTGCGCCGACCAGCGCTCGCCGCTGAGCACGCGGCGCATCGAGGCGCCGCCGTCGCCCGAGATCGCGCCGAGCCAGAGGAAGACCAGATCGCCCGCGCCCACCGGCCGGTACGGGACCAGCGTCGCGCCCGCCTGCTCCAACGCCGCCTTGGCCAGCGCCACCGCGCGCCGGTTCGACGGCGTCGGCGTCAAGAAGCCGTCGTCGTCGTAGACGCCGATCTTGAGGCCCCGCAGCGACACGGCCGCCGGATCGGGCGGCGCCAGCGGCGGCACCGCCGGGTCGACCAGGGCCTGGCGACGTGGGTCGATCGCCGCCATCAGCAGCGCGACGTCGGCCGCGCTGCGCGCCAACGGCCCCATCTGCGCCCGCACGATCTCCTGGCCCGGCACCGCGCCCTGGCTGCCGCGCACCGAGATGCGGTCGACCGTCGGCTTCAGGCCAAAAACGCCGCAGAAATGGGCCGGGATGCGGATCGACCCGCCGATGTCGGTGCCCATGCCGCACAGGCTCGAGCCCACCGCGACCGCCGCCGCCTCGCCGCCCGAGCTGCCGCCCGACGAGCGGCCGAGGTGCCAGGGGTTCGGCGTCCGGCCATGGATCGCGTTGTCGGTCTCTTGCGCCAGCAGCAGCTGCGGCACGTTGGTCTTGCCGAGCACCAACGCACCCGCCGCGCGCAGGCTGGTCACCGTCACCGCGTCGACCGCCGCCGGTTTGCCGCGCCGCGCCAGCACGCCGAGCGTGGCGTCGCTGCCCTGGACGTCGATGTTCTCCTTGATCGACACCGGCAGTCCGGCCAGCGCCGGCAGCGCGTCACCGCGCGCCCGCGCCGCGTCGACCGCGCGAGCTTCGGCCATCAACTCCTCGTCGCGGGTCCAGACGAAGGCATGCACAGCCCGGTCGGTGGCCTCGCGGCGCGCGATCAGCGCCCGGCAGACCTCGACGCTGCTGATCTCGCGGGCGTTGAGCCCGGCCAGCACCTCGGTGGCGGTCCACGCCCAGAGCGGTCGGCTCACAGCCCGTCCTGCGCCAGGCCGGCGCGGAAGAACGCCGGCTGGGCGAACGCCGCGGCGTGGATCTCCGGCGTGTAGTACATCGTCGGCGGCAGCGCGGCGAAGCGCGCGGCGAAGCCCTCGGCGGCGGGCACGGCGAGGTCGCCGCCCTTGCGCGCCAGCGTCGCCGACCACGAGCCGGACGGGTACACGCACTGCGGGAAGAACAGCGTCCGGCAGTCGTCGAAGCCGACGGCGCGGGCGGTGCGGTGGACGTGGCGCAGCAGGTCCATGTGGAACAGCGGCGCCTCGCTCTGGCCGGCCATGATGCCGCCCGGCCGCAGCGCCTTGTGGCAGGCGGCGTAGAACTCCTCGGAGAAGAGCACCGCCGCCGGGCCGAGCGGGTCGCTGCCGTCGACCAGGATGACGTCGTAGCTCTCGGGCGCGGCGCGGCGCACCCACTCGATGCCGTCCTCGAAGTGGAACGCGGCGCGCGGATCGCCGTTGTCGCTGCACAGCTCGGGGAAGTAGATCTCCGACAGGCGCGTGACGTCCTCGTCGATCTCGACCTGCGTCGCGCGCTGCACCGTCTTGTGCCGCAGCACCTGCTGCATCGTGCCGCAGTCGCCGCCGCCGATGATCAGCACGTCCTTGGGCTCGGGGTGCGTGAACAGCGCCGGATGCGACAGCATCTCGTGGTAGTAGAAGTTGTCGCGCGTGGTGACCATGACCAGGCCGTCGAGCGTCAGCAGGTTGCCGAAGCGCGCCGTCTCGAAGACCTCGACCTTCTGGAACGCCGACTGCTTCTCGGCCAGCTTGCGCTTGATCTGGAACGAGATCGCCGCGCCCTCGCCCACCCACTCTTCGGTGAACCAGCCGTCGACCTGGCCGGCGATCGGCGGGGTCTCGCTGTCGGTGCCTGCGTTCTGGGCGAAGAAATCGGGCTTTTGCGCCATCGTGCGTCCTGTTGCGCCCATCGGCGCGGGTCGGTTCGTGTCGGTTCGGTTCGTGTCGCGTTTCGGCGACGGCCGGCTGGCCGCTGCGGCGGCAAGGTAGACCAGGTGCAATCGTCGCTGCAAACCGCGGGGCGACGCGGCCGATGCGGGCTGGCTCAGCGCTTGAGCACGATGACCTGGGCGTAGTCCTTCCAGACCTGCACCTCGACGTCCACCTCCCGCTCGACGATGCGCTTGCTCAGCTCCTTGGACAGCGCGCGTTGCAGCAGCTTGCGCAGCCCGGCCCGCGCCGACGCGTTGCTGTAGAGCGGGTCCTTGGTGTCGAGGGCGTCGACGTGCTTGCCCTCGTGCACGTTGACGCGGTCCTGGATCAGCACGTCGGCGGCGACCTTGATCTTGGCGCCGTTGCGGCCCTTGTGGTCCTCGGCGCCGAGGTGGGCGCGGTAGGTCAACAGCGGGCGCCGGCCCTCGGGGTCCTCGTCGAGCTTGCTACCCTCGTCGAGCTCGAAGCCGCCACCGCGCACGGACGGCGCCGCCCCGTCCGGCGCACGCGGCGCGCCCAGCGGCTCGACCGTCGCGGCGCTCGGCAACGCCGGCGCGGCCGGGACCATCGCCGGCAGCGCCGTCACCGGCGGGTGCAGCTGGCGCTGGCGGACCATCCAGATGCCGCCGACGCCGAACACGACGGCCGCGAGCACCGCCCAGCCGATCCAGCCACTGCGCCGCGGCTGCACGCCCTCGCCGTCGCCAGCAGCGGGCGCCGAGGTGCCGCCGACGGCGACCGGGCGCCGGCCAGCAGCCACGACGGCGCCGGTCGGCTCGGGGTTGGCCGGCAGCCTCGGGCCCAGCGCCGGCGCGCTGGGCTGGCGCGCCGCGGTGGCCGGGCGTGCCGGCGCGGGCTCGGACGAGATGAACGAAGGCGTCGACGCGCCCGATTGGTGCGCCCGCGGCGCTTGGCGCTGCTCTTGCCGCGGCTCTTGTCGTTGCACCTGGAGCGCGAGGCCGGCGTGGGGCGCCCGCGGTGGCACCAGCTGCACCGCGGCGGGCTCGATCGTCGAGATGACGCTGCCGTGATCGCCGTCGTCGAGGGGTTCGCCGTGGGCATCGCCGCGGTCGTGGTCGCCGCTGATCTGGCGGCCACGCGCAAACGGCACGCCGGACACGAGCGGCCCGACCTCGCCCAAGGGCGCGTGGCTGCCGAGGGTCTCGGCGTGCGATCCGGCGTCGTGGTCGTCGGGCAGCGGTCGGGCGCCGCTGCTGTGGCTTCGCCGCGGCGAGGTCGTCGTGCCGAAGCGCCGCGCTTGCTCCAGGGGCGCCTCGAGATCGGGCAGCTCCTCGCCCTGCAGCACGCGATCGAGCAACGCCAGGGTGATCCGCGCGGTCTGGGGCCGATCGTCGGGCCGCTTGGCCAGCAGCGCGTGGACCAGGCGCGCCAGGCCCGGCGGCGTCTCGGGCGCGTCGTCGGTCACCGGCGGCGCGATGCTGTGCATGTGCAGCGTCGCCAGGCGCATCAGCAGCGCCGACGGCGACGTGATCTCGGACGCGACGAACGGCGGGTGCCCGGTCAGCATCTCGTAGAGCATGCAGCCGACCGAGTAGAGGTCCGAGCGCGCGTCCGAGCTGCCGCCCCATTGCTCGGGCGCCATCGCATGCGGCGTGCCGATCGCGCCCTGGGTGCCGGCGCCGCTGCCCTCCAGCGAGCGGGCGACGCCAAAGTCCACGACCTTGACGAAGTCGTCGTCGCCGACCTGCTTGCAGATCAGGATGTTGGCCGGTTTGATGTCGCGGTGGACGATGCGCCGCGAGTGCTCGTGCGCCTCCCACAGCGCCATCAACACCTGGCGCGCGATGCGGCTGGCGCGGCGCCACTCGAGCCGGCGTTCGCGCTTGATCAGCGCCTGCAGCGACTCGCCCTCGAGGAACTCCATCACCAGGAACATCAGGTCGTCATCGGCGCCGAAGTCGAGCACGCGCACGGTGTTGGCGTGGCGCAGCGCGGCGGCGTTCTGGGCCTCGAGCGAGAAGCGCTTGATCGCGACCGGCCGGCTGGCGCGGTCGGGGATCATCACCTTGAGCGCGACCTCGCCGCCGGTCTCGATATGCCGCGCCCGGTAGACCGAGCCCATACCGCCGGAGCCCAAGTGGGCCTCGATGCGATACTTCGCCGCCACGATGCGCCCCATCAGCGGATCGCTGGGCGCCAGGACCGCCTCGTCGAGCGTCACCAGCCCGTCGTTGGGGCACGTCAACTGCTCGGATCGATGGCCGCATTGGGGACAGACGCGCATGCGCGGGGACTGTAGCAGGTTCGCCGATGTGCGCTAGCTGCGTGGGCAGGTTCCGCCGGCTCGTCGCGCGATCAGGGCCGCAATGCCGCAGCGGTCGCTTGACCTCGCCGAGACGGCTCCGGCACCGTCCGGTCGTGGGGCGCGGGGCCTCGCCGGGTCGCGTCATCGTCGCGGGCCAGCCCCGCGACCGCTGCGAGGGTGGGCGATGGTGGAACGACCTGGTCGATCGGTGTCGAGGCTGCCGCTGCTGCTGGCCCTCTGGCTCGCGCTGGGGGGCACCGCCTGCAGCGAGGACGTCGAGCCGGCCACCAAGGTCGTCGCCCTCACCGCCGAGGAGCTGCTCGACCCCGAGGCCTGCCGTGGCTGCCACAAGAAGCACTACGACGAGTGGGCCGGCTCGATGCACGCCTACGCGGCCGAAGATCCGGTCTTCCTGGCGATGAACCAGCGCGGCCAGCGCGAAACCAAGGGCGCGCTCGGCGACTTCTGCGTGCAATGCCACGCGCCGATGGCGCTCGAGCGCGGCGCCACCAAGGACGGCCTCAACCTCGCGCAGGTGCCCAAGAAGCTGCGCGGCGTCACCTGCGTCACCTGCCACACCGTCACCGAGGTCCAGGGCGACCACAACGCGCCGCTGGTCCGCGCCGACGACGGCGTGATGCGTGGCCCGATCGCAGACCCTGTCGTCAACCCCGCGCACAAGATGGCCTACAGCGCCCTGCTCGACGGCGGCACGCCCGCGTCGTCCACGCTCTGTGGCTCCTGCCACGACGTCGTGACGCCCAACGGCGTGGCCCTCGAGCGGACCTTCGCCGAGTGGAAGCAGACGCTTTTTGCCGCCGACGACGCCGGCCAGTTCAACTCGTGCGGCGGCTGCCACATGCACACCGCGCCCGGCAACGCCGGCGACGCACCGGGTGCTGCAGACCGGATCATCCACGATCACGGCTTCCCCGGCGTCGACGTCGCCCTGACCGACTTCCCGGGCAAGGCGATCCAGCGGGCCCATATCCAGGACGACCTCGACTCGACCGTCGTCGCCCAGCTCTGCGTCGCGGTCACCGCCACCGGGCCGACCGAGGTCGAGGTGACGCTGCAGAACGTCGCCGCCGGCCACAGCTTCCCGTCCGGGGCGGCCCACGACCGCCGCGCCTGGGTCGAGCTGATCGCGCGCAAGGCCGGCCAGGTCGTCTACCAGAGCGGCGTCGTCGGCGAGGACCAGGCGGTCGCCGAGCTCGACGATCCGGACCTCTGGCTGCTGCGCGACCGTGTCTTTGACGCCAAGTACAAGGACGTCCACATGTTCTGGGACATCGAGAAGCTCGTCAGCGAGCTGCTGCCCGGGCCGCCCAAGGGCACGGCCGCCGGCGCGTCCGGCGCCGACACGCGCCGCAGCCGCGTCTACACCTTGCCGACGGCGCCGGACGAGATCGCGATGCGCGTGCGCTTGCGGCCGATGGGACTCGACGTCCTGCACGACCTCGAGGCCAGCGGCGACCTCGATCCGATCCACCGCAAGGCCATGCCGACCTTTGACCTCAAGGGCACGACCCTGCTCTGGCGCGCCGATCTGGCCGTGTCCAAGCCCAACGCCAAGGGCGGCAGCTCGCTCTGCGTGCCGTCGCTGGTCGTCACTGGCGCCGACGATCCGCTGGCCGGCGCCGAGCCCTACCATGCCAACCTCGCAAAACCGGGCAAATCGCAGCAGGTCGTGTTCACCCTGGTCATGGCCGAGCCCGAGCCGCCGTCGATCGGCAGCAACCATTGGACGGTCGACGTGCACGACAACGAGGGCAAGCCGCTGACCGGGCTCAAGCTCAGCGCCGCGACCTGGATGCCGCTGCACGCCCACGGCTCGCCGATCGTCGCCACCAGCGTCGAGCAGGGGGCCGGCCGCTACCGCGTCTCGCCGGTCGAGCTGTTCATGCCCGGGCTGTGGGAGATCACGCTCAGCGCCCAGGGCGGCGAGATCCCTGGCGTCATCGTCGACGACAAGGCAGTGTTCCGCTTCGGCGTCGTGCAATGACGTGGTCGGTGGCGGATCGACCGTCGGCAGCGACGGCGGACGGGTGTGCGGCGGGCACGCCTCACGGCGGGCTTCTGGGGGCGGCGATGAGCGTTCAGACGAGGCGGCGCGTGTGCGTCAGGGGTTGGATCGGCGGGCTGATCGGCCTGGTGTCGGTCCTGGCCGGATGTGGTTCGAGCGCAGGCGGCGCTGGCACGCTCGGGGCCGGCTCCGACGCGGCCACCGACGTCACGACGGCGAGCGACACGACCTCTGCGGCGGACTCGGTCACTGGCGGTGACAGCGCAGACGCCGCCGCCAGCTGCAGCTCGGCCGACCAGCTCGAGCTCTACGCCCGGCGCATCAAGCCGCTGGTCGACGGCTCGCAGCCCTCGTCGTGCAACCAATGCCACCTCTCGGGCGTCGACCTCGGCATGTACGTGCAGTCCGACCCGTGCCAGACGATGGCCTGCCTCGCCAAGCAGGGCATGGTCGACTTCGCCTCGCCCAAGGACTCGAAGATCCTCGCCCAGATCAAGATGGCCAAGCCGCAGTCGTCGCTGATCACCCAAGCGGTCATCGACGCCGAATACCAGGGCTTCCTCGAGTGGATCACCTTCGCCAGCACCTGCATGGACCAGACCTGCGGCCCGATCAGCGAGGCGTGCAAGAGCCCCAGCGACGCCATCGGCACCACCGGCGGCGCCAAGGAGCTGCTCGGCGGCTGCACCGAGGCGGCGCTCGGCGAGCTGTTCCGCACCAAGATCTATGCCCAGCGTGGCCGCTGCAGCCCGTGCCACCTCGCGCCGGGCTCGACCGAGTGGCCGACGACGCATTTCTTCGACACGTCGTTCAGCCAGGGCGACGGCCAGGAGGCCGAGTTCAAGGCGGCGCTCTACTCGATGTACAACATCATCGGCATCGGCGCGCTCAACCTCGAGCAGCCCGAGAAGAGCATCCTGCTGCTCAACCCGCTCGATCCCAAGTACGGCGGCCTGCCCCACGCCGGCCACATCAAGTTCGCCAGCAAGCAAGACAAGACCTACCTCGCCTTTCTGTCGTGGATCCAGGCGTACGCCGACTGCAAGACCAAGGCGCCCTGAGCGCGCTGAGCGTGCTGAGCGTTCCAGGCGTCCTGCGGTCCCCGGCCCGCCCGGCTACGAGCCCTTGAGGAAGCGCTCGCTGCCGTCGCCGTAGCGCTCGAGCTTCCACACCGGCAGGTCGGCCTTGATCTGCTCGACGATGGCGCGGCAGGCGGCGAAGGCCACGACGCGGTGCGGGCTGCTGACGTGCACCGCCAGGCTGACGTCGCCCGGCACCATCTCGCCGATGCCGTGTTGCACCACGACCGCCACGTCGCGCAGCGCGGCAGGCGGTAGCTCGTCGGCTTGGTCGCCAGCGGTCGCCAGGCCATGCAGCGTGCCGTCCTCGGCAGTCGCCGCGACCCGCTCTGCGATCTGACGCAGCACCCGCTCGGCCATCGGCACGTAGCATTCGTAGCGCAACGAGCGCACCGCGCGGCCGGCGTGGTGGTCGCGGACCACGCCCAAGAAGCTCGCGATCGCGCCGTGATCGCGGTCGATCAGCGCGCCCGGGCCGAGCTCGTCGCCTCGCAGCGGCCGGTCCAGCACCGCGCTCTGGCAGGTCCGCAGCGCCATGGCCTAGCCTCCTGACACCGGCGGGATCAGCGCCAGCTCGTCGCCGTCGGCCAACTGCAGCGTCGAGCCCGCGAACTCGAGGTTGTGGGCGATGCGGCACGCTGGCAGCACCCGTTCGAGCGCCGGGTGCCGCTGCACCAGCAGCGCCCGCAGCTCCGCGGCGCTCAACGCGGCCGGCAGCTGCAGCGGCTCGTCGGCGCAGCCGGCCGGGTCGCGGGCGTGGGCGAAGTAGCGCATGGTCACGGTCGGCATCGGCTCGGCTCCTGAGGCGCGGTTTCGTCGCGGCGCGGACCACGCCGCTGGCGGCGACATCACTGGCCGATCGCCAGCGCGCCGAGCTCCACCAGCCACAAAAAAAAGATGACGCGCGGGATGCGCAGCAGCGACACGAGCAAGAACGTGCGCCAGCGCATGCCCAGCGCGCCCGCCGCGTAGCAGGTCAGCGCGTAGGGCAGCGGCGTCAACGCGCCGATCGCGAGGCCGATCGGGCCGTAGCGCATGATCATCGCGTGCGCCTTGGCCCCGCGCCGCGCCAGCAGCGCCGCGATCTTGGGCAGGCGCGCGAGCTGGCTGCCAAGGACGTAGGCCACCGGCCCGGCCAGCAGCGTGCCCAGACAGCCCCAGGCCACGATCTCCCAGAACGGCACGCCGCCGAGCAGGGCGAACGTCGTCACCGCCTCCTGCGGCAGCGGCATCAGCAGCGCATCGGGCAGGAAGTAGCCGACCGCCACGGCCCAACCGCCGGTGGCCTCGACGAAGCGACGGCTCGCGTCGAGCAGCGGCGCGCGAAAGGCCAGCCCCAGACCGACCAACAACGCGAAGACCACGACGATGCCGGCCGCCATCTGCCACAGCAGCCGGCGCAGCTCCGGGCCCAGCGTGCCGACCTCGGCGACCTCGCTCTCGTCACTCATGGCGCACGCTCTGCCGCAGCGGGGGGCTGCACCGGGCCGCCGATGTGTCGGCGGCTGCGCGCGATCGTCTGCAGCGCCGGCAAAACTGCAAGAGGCAAAACCGGACCGGGCGGACGCAGGCCGCCGTCGCGCAGCGCCCGCCCCGAGGCCGCGCCGGCCGCGGCCTGGACCGCGGCGTCCACACGACCGAGCGGCGAAGCCCACTCGGTGAGCCCCGCGGCACGCCCGGCGTCACGGGGCTGGCAGCGGGCGCAGGCGCGCTCGGGCGGCAGCCACGGCGCCATCGACGGGCCGTCGACGCAGCGCTCGGCGTCCCCCAGCCAGCGCAAGACGAGCTCGCCGGCGGGCCCCCCCTGCAGCCGGCGATGGCGCGCCCACTCCTGCAGCCGGTGCGGCGCCGCGGCGAAGACGACGCAGGTGCCCGGCTCGACCGGCGCGGCGTGGACGAAGTAGGTCCAGCGCTTCTCTTGCAGCGCGACCTCGATGTCCGGCTCGATCGGCCGCCAGCCATGCGCCGCCGAGGTCGCGAAGTTGTAGACCGGCCAATGCGGATGCAGCACCCCGGCGATGGTCCAGCCCTCGTCGCGCAGCGCGACCGCCAGCGCCGGCAGCGACGGGTCGACCAGCGGCGCGATCTGGGCCCAGGGACGCTCGCCGATGTGCTCCTGGTAGCCCTGGTAGAGCCGGGCGTTCGAGGCTGCGATCCGTCCCGGCGCCCAGACGACCAGCAGCAGCGCCGCCGCCGCGAGCGCGCCCGCCTGCCAGCGCGGCGTCGAGCCTTGGCTCTGGGCCCACGCCGCCGTCGCGGCGCCGACCGCCGCCGCCGCCCCGAGCAGGCCCATCCACTCGAGCAACATGCCGTGCTTGAACAGGTAGTACTCACGCGGCAACGACGGCAGCAGCAGGTGCATCGCCACCAGCAGCGCGCCGGCACCGATGTTGACGAGCAACCACGCCCCGGCCGCCCGCTGCTTGCGCCCCGCCAGGCCGAGCAGCATCGCCGCGACGCCGCCGATCGTCAGGGCCAACGCGCGGCCGGTCAGCGTCGGCGTCATCACCGAGCCCGCCTTCTTCCACGACAGCGCCAGCATCAAGCAGAAGATCAGCGCCTCGATCAGGCAGAGCAGCGCCGCGCCGCGCCAGAGCCACGGCCACGCCGTGCGCAGCAGCGGCGCCCGCGCCAGCCGCCGCAGGGCCGCGATCCCGGGCCATTCGCCCAGGCCGCGCGCGATGTCGTCGGCGACGGTCGCCGGATCGGTGGCGCCCACGGCCCAGGCCAGCATCGCCAGCGCCAGCAGCTGCTCCGGCAGGTCGATGCCGTAGACAAAGCGCAGCAGGCCGAGGCCCATCGCGGCGCCGATCCATCGACCGAGCGCCGTCCGCGCCGTCGCCACGGCCCACAAGCCCAGGTGCCACGGCAGCAGCGCGTGCAGCTGGCCGACGAAGCCCTCGGCCGCCAGGTAGTGCGTCAGGGCGAAGCCCCAGCCCTGCGCGACCCAGAGCAGGGCCAGGCCGCTGACGCTGGCGCCGACCCAGGCGGCCGCGCCCTGCCGACCCGCCGCACCGAGCGACACCGCCACGACCGCCGCGACCGCCCACGACGCCGCCGAGCCGGCGTGGATCGCCACGGCCGCGGCGTCGCCGATGTCCAGGCCCCAGAGCTGCGAGACCGACCACGCCATCGCATGCCAGCCGGTGAAGCCGACGTAGACCTGCGGCATCCGGTCGACCAGCTGCTCAGCGAGCGAGAGGTGGTTGCCGAAGTCGCCGCCGCCGACGGTGACGAGGCCGCCTTCGGTCGTCAGCACCAGCTGCTGCACCAGCGAGCCGACGACGGCCCAGGCGGTGAGCACGCCCGGCACTGCGGCCGCCCATGGCACGCCGCCAGCCCGCAGCGACGCCCGCAGCAGCAGCAGCGCCACCAGGCCGATGGCCCCCGCGCCCAGCCACGCCGCCGTCGCCATCGGCACGCCGAGGGTGTGGCGGAACGCCGCGCCGGCCGTCCACGCGACCACGCACGCCACCGGCACGCCGACGGCGACAGCGAGCAACAGGGCTGCGGCACGGCTCGGTGCCGCGGGTGCGCTCGTCATCCACAAACCGGTCTACTTCTTGTCGTTGGTCGAGCAGAGGTACTTGCTCGTGCTGTAGCTGCAGGAGCCGTCGTTGAACTGGATGTTGTTGGCGTCGTAGTTGTACATCGACAGCCAGCAATTCGCGTCGTAGTCGCCGTTCGGCTCGCTGTAGGTGCTGTCGCGCAGCCACCAGCGGCCACCGTCACCGACCTTCCAATCGTTGCAGCCCGAGCCGTAGCTGGCGGGGTCGCGCATGACGCAGCCGGTGTAGTTGCCGCCGTTGCCCGACTTGGTCACGCCCGGGATCGTGGCGAAGTAGCCGCTGCCGAACTTGGCCAGCATCCACGTCCACTGCGCCTTGGAGCGCGGGTAGACGATGTTGAGGCCGTAGGTCTTGCAGGTGTCGTTGTCGGTCGAGCGCGACGTCACGATGCCGCTGTCCACCGGGAAGTAGGTGTAGCCGCCGCCCTCGGTCGTCATGTCGCATTGCACCGCGACGACGTCGCCGTTCTTGGGCGTCGCGATCCAGTAGCTGCCGTCGGTCGCCTTGCCGCCGCCGGCCGCGTACTTGGTCAGGATGTCGAGGCAGCTGGTGCCGGGCTTGTCCTTGACCGTGCCGTAGCCGGGCTGGCAGGCGTTGGTGCAGCCGTCGGTGTCGACCTTGTTGCCGTCGTCGCACTGCTCGTTGCCCACCTTCTTGCCGTCGCCGCAGACCGTCTGGCAGGTCGACGAGCAGCCGTCGCCGTCGGTGTTGTTGCCGTCGTCGCATTGCTCGTTGCTCTCGAGGATGCCGTTGCCGCAGGTGTCGGCCAGCGTCCGCCAGACCGATCCGTCGCAGTAGCGCAGCGACTTCGACGCCTTGTCGAAGTAGAGCGTGCCCATGTGGTTCTCGGTGCAGGGCAGCGGCGCGGCGGCCAGCGGCTGCAGTTGTAGCGACGAGGTCGCGGCGACCTTCTTGGTCGAGATCGTCTTGGCCTCGACCGACCAGTCGACGATCACGCCATCGGTCTTCTTCGTCAGGTCACAGAGCGCGCCGTTGCCGGGCGCTTGCGGCAGGCAGTAGCTCGAGTCCGTCACCAGCAGCGTCCAGTCGCCCTTGGGGTTGCCGCCGATCCAGGCCGCCAGATCGCCCGACTTCGGCGCGATCTTGTCGCTCCAGCTCGCCTTGAGGCTCTTGGCGTCCTTGTCGCCACAGGGGTCGCAGAGCGTGTAGCCGACCTTCTTGTCGTTGGGCGGCAGCAGGCGCACGCGCACCGTCGACAGGTCCGTGTTCGTCACCTGCACCGTCACCGTGATCGCCAGCGCCTCGCCCAGATCGGGGAACGAGACCAGCGACGTCGCGTCCGAGCCGGTGTTGTCGGGGATCGCGACGTTCGACTGCTGCGCTCCCTGCGCGTCGACGAACTGGTTGCTGAGCAGGCCGGCCGAGAGCCCGGCGATGCCGTCGGCCGGGGCGCCCGCCGCGACGGCCTTGCACACGAGCGAGCCGTCGCTGCCGATGCCGGTCACGGCCTCGCCCGACTTGCAGCTGCCCGACGCGGTCTTGATCCCGGTGAGCTTGCTGCCGTCGCCGACGAACGAGGTCGCGGTCACGGTCTTGGCCACGACGTCGCCGGCGAAGGTGCCGTTCTTGGCCTTGATCGAGTTGCCGCCGAGGTCGACGTCGCCGTCGAAGTTCAGCTCGGCGACCGAGACGCAGCCCGTGCAGGCGAGATCGAGCGCGGCGCCGCCCTTGGTGGTGCTGGCCGCGTAGTTGAAGCCAGCGGCCGACGCGCCGATGCAGCCGCTGCACTCCAGGCTGCTGGCCACGCCCGCGCGCATCGCGTACGGCGTCGCGGTCAGCGCCTGGCGCGGCAGCTCCGGATCGGCGCCGACCTTGACGCCCAGCCAGACCTTGCCGCTGGCGAGCGCGCTGGCCGGGATCGGCGTCGACGCGCCAGCGACCCACGAGAAGCGCCCGGCCGTGATCGTCACGTCGGCGAGCTCGGTCCAGAGCGCGTTGCCGGCCTGCGCGGCGTCCCAGAGCGTCAGCGTGAGCTTGTAGCTGCCGTCGGCCGCCGGGGTGCCTCCCGCCGCCAGCAGCAGGCCCTCGATCTGGGTCGTGCCCGGCACCGCGGCTGCAGCCGGGATCGCGAGCAGCAGCGCCAGCAGCGCCAGCAGGGGTCGCCACCAGACAGGTGTTGCGCCACGCCGCGGCTGGTCGTGGCGCTGGCGAGGCGATGCGGGGCGCGACTGGGACGGGGCGGTGCGGAGTGGGACCATCTTGAACTCCCCTGTGAGGACCGCAGCAGCCTAGCAAGGCCGGGACCGATCGCCTAGACATCGCACAGATCTGCCGAGGCGTCGTGGTCTGGCGTCCGGTCAGGCGTGCGGCACGGGCGGCGGCTCGTCGTCGTCGAGGAAGTCGATCATCTCAGGCATGAGGTCGAAGTCCTCGCTCGGAGGTGCGGCCGTGGCGGCGGACAAGGCCGGGATCGCCGCCTGGCGAGACGGGGTTGGCCGCGTCGCTAGCGAAGGCCGCAGCGTCGCTTGGGCCTTGGGCGGGGGCCCCGGCGGCGGCGCCTTCGACCGCGGGGCCGGCGCGCTGGCGCTGGTCGTCTCGGACGCGGCGGCGTGGGCGCTGGTCACCGTCGGCGGCGGCGCCACGGGCGGCATCGGGCTGCCGTGCCCGGGCGTGATCTGGACCGCCGGCATGTTCGCCCGCGTCCGCGACGTCGCGACCTGGGCGATGCTGCGCGGCGCGCGGCGGATGCCGACGGTGCGCGTGGCGTCGTTGGCCGCAGGGCCGACCGGGCGCGGCGGCAACGGCGCCGGCGCGACGCCTCGGCCGCGATCGCGCAGCGCGGCGCGCATCTCGGCCGCGTCGGCGAAGCGCTCCTCGGGGGTCTTGGCCAGCGCCCGCAGCACGATCGTCGCCAGCGCCTCGTCGAGATCGGCGCGGAACTCTCGCGGATCGGGCACCGGCGACAGGACGTGGTGCATCATCGTCATCAGCGGGTTGTCTTCGTCGGGGTACGGCGTCCGGCCCGTCAGGCATTGGAACAGGATGACCCCGACCGAGTAGAGGTCCGCGCGGCCGTCGACCGCCGCGCCTCGGGCCTGCTCCGGGCTCATGTAGGCCGGCGTGCCCAGGACCTGACCGACCCGCGTCATCTCGCTGCCTTCGCGGCGCGCGACGCCGAAATCGATGACCTTGATGATGCGGCCGCGCTCGCCCACGCGGTGCAGGAAGACGTTGTCTGGCTTCAGATCGCGGTGGACCAGGCCGACGCCGTGGGCCTCGATCAAGCTGCTCAGCACGCCGTTGGCGACGTGCACCGCCTCGTCGATCGGCATCGGCTGCTGGTCGCGGCGCAAGTGGCGCAGGCGATGGGTCAGCGTCGCGCCGTTGAGCCGCTCCATCAGCAGCAGCAGCTGGCCGTCGAGGGTCTGGCCGACGTCGAAGACGCGGATCGTGTTGCCGTGGACCAGGCGGCTGGTGATGTCGGCCTCGCGCACGAAGCGGCGGATGATGTCCGGGTCGGCGGCGATGTACGCCTTGGACATCACCTTGATCGCCAGCGGGACACCGGTGCGTTCGTCGACGCCGCCGTAGACGCGGGCGAAGCCGCCGGCGCCGATCACGTCGACCACGCGGATATGGCCGTCGAGCAGGACGTTCGGCCCGATCGCCGCACCATCGCACGCGATCGGCCGCACGGTGCCGGCGCCGTCGGCCGGACACGACCGGTCCGCGGTGCGATCACCGCAGATGGGACAGATGCGCAGCGGAATGTCGTCGCCGGGCATCGGCACGGGCAACCTCGTGTAGCGACAGCGCGGCGCTGCCACGGCTCGCACGCGGTCGCCGCTGCGACCCGCACTGGCCACGCGACAGCCCGCATCCCTGCCTCACCCGACCCCGTCCCAGAGGCTAGCCGCCAAGGTCGGCAGCGACAAGCACGGGGTTCACAATCCCTGGCCACCGAGCTGCCGCAACTGCGGGCGAACCCAGGCCGTGTCATTCGTTTTGACGCCATACGGTTCACAAAACTGCACCATTGCGCATCGAGTGTTGCGATCCGAGGTGGCCATCGCTACGCTCCTCGGGTGGCTCGCCCCTCGTCGCGTCGACGTCTCCGGTGTCGTGCGTGGCGGTCCGGGCCCCCCGGCGGCGCGTTCGTGTGTCGTCAAACCGCGATGGCGCGCTGCGTCCCCAATCTGTCGTGAGCGGCGGTGCCGCCCCGACCTACCAAGTGAGGATTCCCGATGCGTACAGCTGCACGATCGACGCTGCAAGCGCTCTTCGCCGTCGCGATGGGCGTTTGCTTCGCCCTTCCGGCGGTCGCCGCCGTCCCGACCTCGACGCTCGTCGAAGGTGTCCTGACGTCGTCGGGCGGTGCGCCTGCGGCGGACGGCGACTACCAGGTGACGTTCTCGCTCTACACCACCGCCAGTGGCGGCAACGCGACGTGGACCGAAGGCCCGGTCAAGGTCGCCATCACCGGCGGCCGCTTCCACTACGCCATGGGCGCGACCAAGGCGATCACGCCGGCGGCGCTGGCCGGCATGACCGAGGCCTGGCTGGGCATCAAGGTCGGCGCCGATCCCGAGCTGCCGCGGCAGAAGCTGCAGGCCGTGCCCTACGCGATCAACGCGGGCTGGGCGGCCACGGCGGCCAAGCTCGAGTGCGACGGCTGCCTCGACGCGCAGTCCTTCGCCAACGGCAGCATCGCCTCGGCCAAGATCGGCTTCAACTACGCCGGCAGCTCGACCAAGGGTGGCCCGGCGCTCGACCTCGAGTGCAGCGGCTGCGTCAAGGTCTCGGAGCTCGCCTTCGACGGTGACGTCGACCTCGCGGGCAACTCGCTCAAGGCCAAGAACGGCACCTTCGCGGGTGACGTCGTCGCCAAGACGGTGACCGCGACCTCGTTCGTCGGCGACGGCAGCAAGCTCACCGGCATCAAGACCCCGGCCGGCACCTGCAGCAAGGCCGGCGAGGTGGTCAAGGGCATCAACGCCGACGGCACGCTCGCCTGCGTCGCCGCGCTCGATCCCACGGCGCTGCCGAAGGACGGCCTGAACGAGATCAGCAACGATCTCATCAGCAACCAGTTCATCGACACGATCAGCGCCGACGTCAAGAACGTGCCGATCCCCGACTTCACCGGCACCGAGGGCGTCAGCAACCTGACCTTCCCCGACATCGGCATCGCCCAGACGATCGAGGTCACGGTCCACGTGACCAACACCAACCTGAACAAGCTCTCGCTCGTGCTGCTGCCGCCGGACGACAAGAAGACCGGCTACACGCTCTGCGACCCCTGCGCCGCCGACGACACGGTCAAGATCTTCAAGGTCACGTACCCGCCGGCCAAGCAGAAGACCGGCGACGTCACCGACTGGATCGGCAAGAACCCCAAGGGCTTGTGGAACCTCAAGGCCAAGGACGTCGAGTACTGCGTGCCGCAGAAGCCGGGCAACGCGCCCTACTGCGACACCACCAAGAAGACCGACGGCCTGATCGTCGACTGGTCGATCAAGATCCAGACGCTGAGCAACCAGAAGGTCGCCTTCGCCTCGGACATCCTGGCCAACAAGGACGCGATCTTCTCGAACGGCATCACGATCAAGGCCTCGACCGGCCTTTGTGACGCCGCGCACAAGGGTCAGATCCGCTGGCTGACCGGCAAGGGCATGATGGCCTGCAACGGCAGCGCCTGGGTCAGCGCCGCCGCGACTCCGGCAGTCTACCAGGGCTACTGCACGCTCAACCGCTACTACGTCTCGAACTGGAACTGGTACTGCCTCAACAAGACCAGCCTGAATACCGCGACCGACTACATCACTGTCAGCACCTACGCGCCACCCTCTGGCACGACCAGCAACACCTACGACGCGCAGTGGCAAGGAGCGAACAACCCGAACAAGATCGGCCGCATCGACGTCAAGATTCCAGGCTACTACCGCGTGTCCTGGCACATTCGCAGCCAGCCCTACGCCTATTGGGACACGCAGATCTTGGTCAACGGCACGGGCGTGAGCTACTCGCAGACCTATCGCCCGGCAAGCTACCTTGACGATACGCACCGGCACAGCAAGGTCGTGAAGCTGGCCGCGGGCGATAAGATTGACTTCCGTTCGTATCCCCAGAGCGCCGACAACACCAGCAACTACGCATGGTTCTCTGGTCCAGAGAACTCCTACGTCGAAGTCGAGTATCTCGGCTCCGACTGGTAGCCGCGTCGGCACAACCGCGCAGGCGGCCGGCCCCTCGGGGTCGGCCGTCTGCCGTTTTGGGCGTTGTCTTGGAGGATGGGCCCGGCTGGGCTCAGGTGCGGCCGAGCGGCAGGCCCCACCAGGCCGACGGGTCGATCGTGCCGACGCGCAGCAGGCGTTCGTCGTGCAGCGAGAGCGGCCGCGGCAGCGAACGCACCAGGCGCGACATCGCCGCGTCGATCGGCTCCAGCGCCGCGTCCACCGCGAAGCTCTCGCCGTGGCCGCGCAGCAGCACCGCCGCCGAGGCGAGATCGTCGCGCAGGTGCAGGCCCGCGATCAGCGCGTCGCGCCAATGCGCGCTCTCGAGGTCGATCTCCGCGCGCAGCACCGCGTGGGATTCGGCGAGCGCGTGGATATGGGCCAGCGCGCCCTCGGCCACCGCGCGGCGCACGTCCGGGTCCAGGCCGCCGAACCAGGTCGAGGCCCGCTCCAGCAGCTCGTCGCGGTCACCGAGCAACAGCGCTGCCAGCGCCGCGTTGCGCTCTGCGGCGCTCGGCTCGTGCAGGCGATGCCAGATGCCGCTGGCCACCGCCGCAGCGTAGGGGCCGCGCCGCGCCGCACGGCTGCGCACCAGCACCGCCAGCCAGTCCGGATCGGTCTCGCGTAGCCAGTCCGGGGCCGGGCTCGCGATCGGCAGCAACGCCGCCGGGCGCGGCCGGATGCCGGTGCGCGGCCGGAAGCCGTAGACGAAGCTGCCCTTGCCGCGCTCGTGGACGACGACCACGCCAGAGCCGTCCGAGCCACGGACGCTGCAGGCACCGTCGGCGCCGGGCGCGATGTAGACGGTCGTCGGATCGTCGGGATCGACCGTCCAAGGCACCAGTTCCTCACCGGCGGTGGTGACGCTGAGCTCGCCCATGCCCTGCAGCTCGAGGCGATACAGCTCACCGTGCGCCGATCGCAGCGCCTCGACGCGCAGGCTGCCGAGTTCGATCGCGGGTTGCGAGCCTCGGCGGTACAGCGGCTCGAAGCCCGGCTCGAAGCGGGCGCGATCTTGGTGGTGCGTCGTGCGCAGCGCGGGGTCCGGCTCGGGGCGCGGCAGTGGCACCCCCTCGCCGAGGCGAACGCTGTCGAGGCCAAGACGCGTCATGGCGTCGGGTTGCAGGTGTGCGCGGGTGTTGAAGCTCGACATGGACCCCCATTGTCTCGGCCCGAACGGGGCGACTGCACATAGCGAGGACGCGGGCATCCTGCACTCTGACGGGCTGCCGCATCAGGACACCGAGAATCCTCCAGAGAGGCGCCGATCGCGCTTGAAGGCCGCTGCGCGGACATGGTTGGCCAGCACGCTGTCGCGCCGGCGCTGCAGGTAGAGGACCTCTTGGACCGCCAACGACAGGCGCGCGACCATCGCGTCGTTGATCTGGTTCTCTTTGCGCATCAAGTCAATTTCTGCCAGCACCGCCTCGCGGGCACGCTGGAAGCGCTTGTCGATCGCGGCGCGGCGCTTCTGCAGGGCTTGCGGCGTCGCGGCGGCGTTGGGGTCCTGGGCGATCTCTGCGGCGGCGATCTCCTGCACGTCGCGGCCGGCCGAGGCCGCCGCTTGCAGCTCGACCAGCGTGATCTGCAGGCGCTCGCCGGCACCGGGCGCGGCGCGTTCCTTGGTGCGGACCGCGCGCGGCAGCACGATCGCGTGCAGCATCGTATGCGCCTGCCGCTCGAGGTTGACCTCGCGCGCGGCCTGGTCCTGCTGCTCGGCGATGCTGCTGCCGTCGGCGCCGCGATCGGTCTGGCCCGAGGCGTCGGCCATGGCGCGGCTGACCTCGGCGGCCAGCGACGCGGCGCTGTTGTTCGAGTCGTCGTCGAGCGAGCGGGTCGGTCGCCGCTGGCGCAGGATGTCGCGGCCGGCGTTGCGCACGGCCGTCACCAGCCAGACGCGGACGCCCGAGAGATCGGTCGGATCGCCGGGCCGGCCGCGGCGCGGGCCGAGCTTGACCATGCGGTAGAGCACGGTGCTGACGACGGTGTCGCGATCGTCGTCGCTGAAGCTGCGGCGCGGCAGCTGCTGGCGGCTCATCACGACGAGCTCGCCGTGCAGCACACGCGCGGCGTCGCGGGCGGCGCGCGCTTCCGCTGCGGACAGGTGCGGTGCCAGCGGCTGCAGGCTGACGAATGCCTCGACCAGGTCCATCGCAGCTCCGGCGTCACGGGGGGAGGACGCCATCGCGCTAGCGTAGCCGGGCGCCTTGCGCTTCGCCAGTGAAGATCGAAGTCGCTCGCGATCGTGCGGATTTGCCGAGCAGGGGTCAACTGCACAGTGGACAGAACCGCCCTGGCGGATAGACTGCCGGCCGCCGCATCCTCGCGCCGTCCGCACCACGGCGCACCGCAGAAGGTGAAGGTCCCGATGGCAATGGAAGTCTCACCACCCGCCGAAGACAAAGGCGCCGCCCTGGGCGTGGGGGCGTACGCCCACGCGCTGCCGCCTTCGTCGCGTGGATCCCAGATCCATCGCTTCCTGGAGGGCTCCTCGATCGTCGTGCTGCTGCTGAGCATCGCCCTGGGCGTCTGGCGCGTCGGCGCGGTCGCGAGCTGGTCGAACATCGCGTGGATCCTGGCGTCGATCGGCCTGGGCTATGTGCTCGCCGACCTCGGCTCCGGCGTGGTCCATTGGCTCGGCGATCGCTACGGCTCGCCGGACATGCCGGTGCTGGGCAAGGCCTTCGTCCAGCCCTTCCGCCGCCACCACGTCGCACCCAAGGAGATGACGGAGCACGACTTCATCGAGACCAACGGCAACAACAGCATCGTCACGCTGCCGGTGGTCGGGGCCGCGTTCTGGCTCTTCTCGCTCGAGTCGACCGTCGGCTTGCTCGCGTTCTGCAGCGTCGTCTCGCTCGCGGCCTGGATCTTCGCCACCAACCAGATCCACAGCTGGAGCCACCAGCAGGACGTCGGGCCGGTGATCACGTGGCTGCAGCAGCGGCACATCATCCTCGAGCCCCGCCACCACGACGTGCACCACACCGCGCCGTTCGAGACGTACTACTGCATCACCTCGGGCATCCTGAACCCGATGCTGCACAAGATCCGTTTCTGGTCGCGCATGGAGTGGTTCGTCGAGAAGGCGTTCGGCCTGCCGCCCTACAAGGACACGCTGCCGTCGCGCAAGGCGTAGCGCCGCCCTCTTCGCTCAGGGGCGCGCCTGCCAACCGCCGACCACGCGCGTGATCGCGTCGACGGCGCGGAGCAGCTCCGCCTGCTCGACGTACTCGTCGGCCTGATGCGCCACTTCGATCCGGCCCGGGCCGAAGATCAGCGGCGCGCAGCCGAGCAGCGCCAGGTTGCCGCCGTCGGTCGCGAACCCCGCGGTCCCGGTCTCGGCGCTGACGGCGCAGCCGCTGAGCGCGTGCTGCAGCGCCGTTCCCTCGGGCGTGCGCAGCGATGGCGTGACCCGCAGCAGCTCGCGGACCGCCGACGTCCCCGCCGGCAGCGCTGCGCCCGCGATCGCGCGATCGACGACCCCGAGCAGGCCGTCATGGCCGCAGCCCGGCGGCGGACGGAAGCCCAGGCGCAGCGTCGCGGCGTCTGGCACGATGTTGATGGCGTCGCCGCCGTGGATGCTGGCGATGTTGATCGGCACCGGCCCCAGTTCGGCGTTGGCGCCTTCGCTGCGAGCCGCGGCGTCGAGGTCGGGCCCGGCCGCCATCAGCGCTTCGGCGATGCGCGCCGCCGCGAGCACGGCGTTGGCGCCGAGCTCCGGGTACGCCGAGTGCGCCGCCTGGCCGCGGCAGGCGACCTCGACCGCGACGTGCCCGGCGTGCTGGCGCAAGATGCGCATGCCCGTGGGTTCGCCGATCCAGCACGCGCTCGGCAGCCGCGCCTGGCGCGCCAGCAGCGCCTGCGCCAGCTTGGCCGATCCGCGGCAGCCGATCTCCTCGTCGTGGGTCCAGACCAGCACCAGCTGGTGACGCAGGTTGCGCAGCGGCAGGCCGGCGAGGGCGCTGAGCGTCGCGGCGATGAAGCCCTTCATGTCGGCGCTGCCGCGCGCGTGCAGGCGGCCAGCGCGGTCGGTGAGCTTGAACGGGTCGCTGGTCCAAGGCTGGCCCTCGGTCGGCACGACGTCGGTGTGGCCCGAGAGCACGAGCCCGTCGGCGTCGTCCGGGCCCGCGCGGCAGATCAGCGTCGCCTTGCCGGCCTCCTCGGGGTCCTCGAAGCGCTCGATGGTGAAGCCGAGCGCCTCGCACCGCTCCGCCAGGAAGGCGATCAACGCCAGGTTCGGCCGGCTCGACACCGTCGGGAACGCGACCAACGTCGCGAGATCGTCGACCACGGAGGGCTGGATCATCGTCGCTCCTGGTGCGCGGGCGCGGCACGCCCTGGCGCTACCAATACTTCTCGAGGTGGATCTGGCCCGGGCGGTGCGGTCGGTGCAGCTGCAGCCCACGCGCCAGCAGCCGCTCGCGCATGTCGTCGAGCATCGCCGGGTTGCCGCAGAGCATGACCTGGCTATGCCCGGGGTCGAGCGCAACGCCGGCGGCCTGTTCGATCCGGCCGTCGTCGAGCGCGTGGGTCACGCGGCCCGCGATCACGCCCTCGACGCTGTCGCGGCTGGTCGTCGGCAGGTACACGAGCCGGCCGGCCGAGGCCGCGACCAGGCCCTGCAGCTCGTCGCGATAGCCGAGGTCGACCGCGTGGCGCACGGTGTGCACCACGATCACCCGCTCGAACGTCGCCCACGGCGCGCTGGCCCGCAGCATCGACAAGAACGGCGCCAGGCCGGTGCCGGTGCCGATCAGCCAGAGATCTCGGGCGGCCGGGACGCGCTCGAGCGTGAATTTGCCGCGCGGCTGCGACCACGCGCGGATCGGCGCGTCGATGCAGAGGTCGAACAAGCAGGGCGAGAGCGCGCCGTTCTCGACGCAGGCAAGGAAGAGCTCGAGCGGCTGGCCCGGCGCCGAGGCGATGGAGTAGTGGCGCTGGATCAGCTCGCCGTCGCGGTCGCGGGCCAGGGTGCAGTACTGGCCGGGGCGGAACGGCGCGCTCCAGCCGTCAAAGGTCAGGCTGGCGAGGTCCGGCGCCCAGTCACGGCGCGCGCGCAGCGTCAGGTCGATCCAGGTCGGGGCGTCGTCGGTCGCTGCGGCGGACGGATCTCTCGGCTCCTGCTCCATCGCGACCTCCCCGCCGCTTCGCGGCGTCTGCTCAGGCCAACCAGAGCGCTCCGGCCCAGAGCGCGAAGCCGGCCACCGCCGTGCCCAGCCACGGCAGCGCCGCCCGCTGCATCGCGCCGTCGCCGTCGAATCCACGAGCCCAGGCCATGCCCAGGCCGCCGAGCCAGGCGACGAACCCGAGCGCCACCAGCAGCGCCAGCCAGCCAGGCACGCCGACCGGGCGAGCGAAATCGGCCTGCAGCCGCGCTTGCAGCTGCGCCTTGTCGCGGCCGTCACCGCGGCGTTCGGCGACGCGCAGCAGCAAGCCCGGCAGCCGCGTGTTGGCCTCGGCCAGCAGGTCCGCGTGCGGCTGCCACAACGAGCGCGAGGCGATCAGGCCCGAGCGCAGCGCGTCGAGCGCGAACGCGGCCCGTTCGGGGCGCTGGGCCTCGGCTTCGTTGGCGATGCGCAGCAAGGCAGCGGCGGCGTCGCCGTCGCGCGGGCCGAACGGCGTCGTCCAGCGCAGCGTCCAGCGGTACTCGGCGATCGCGCGCTCGGGCAGGCCGGCGGCCTCGGCCGCGACGGCGCGCTCGTAGGCGCCGAGCTGCTCCCAGGTGGCGCGGCCGATCATCGCCGCCAGCACCAGCACCAGCGCCAGCAGCGGGAACCGCCAGCGCCGCCAACCCGCGGCCTGCGGGCGCTGGGGAGGTGTGTCGCTGGCGGTCTCGGACGGGGTCATGGACGTTCGCCTCGGGCGCGATGGGCGGTGCGCGCGTGGCCAGCATCGCCCACGGCGCGAGCGGCGTCCAGGGCGAGCGCGCGGGCCCGATCGGCCCGACGCCAGGGCCTGCAAGGTGCCAGACGTCTTGCGGCGGCGGCCTGCAAGGCCTGCAAGGTGCCAGACGTCTTGCGGCTCGCGGCGCGCCCCGGCAGGCTAGTGGCCCATGTCTGCCGCCTTCACCGTTCGTACGCTGCTGCCCGCCGACCTGCCCCGTGTGGCCCACCTCGCCGACCGGCTGATCGGCCGTGGCTATTGGACGGTGGAGGCGCTGCAAGAGGCCTTGGACGCCGCGACCATCGACGGGGTGGTCTGCTGCCACCTGGCCGAGGCGGCAGACGGCACGCTGCTCGGCTTCCGCCTGGCCCAGCCGCCGGGGGCGTGGTCGAGCGGCCGCGGCGAGGCGCTTGCGTCGGAGCGTTGGCCATTCCCGCTGGAGCGCGCGGGCTACTTCCAGTCGGCCTGGGTCGCGCCGAGCGCGCGCGGCCTCGGCGTCGGCGCCGCGATGGCCCAGGCGGCGATCGCGGATCTGCGTCGCCTGGGCGCTGCGGGCGTCGTCACCCACAGCTGGAAGGAGTCGCCGCAGGGCAGCTCCCGGCGCTACCTCGAGCGGCTCGGTTTTGTCGCCGTGGCCGAACACCGCGACTATTGGATCGACGTCGACTATACCTGCAGCCGCGACGGACGGCCCTGTCGCTGCACGGCGATCGAGATGGTGCTGCCACTCGACGCGGAGGTTCCATGACCGTTCCCTACTGGCTCGACCGCAGCGCAGAGCAAGGCGACGTCGAGGTCGACGTGCTTGTCATCGGGGCCGGGATCTCGGGCTGCTCGACGGCCTACTTCCTGCGCGACCAGGGCCTGCGCGTCGCGGTCGTCGACAAGGGCGACCTCGCCAGCGGCGCCAGCGGCCGCAACGCCGGGTTCGTCACCTGCGGCTCGGTGGAGCACTACACGCGCCAGGTCAGCAAGCACGGGCCGGAGCTGGCCCACGACCTGTGGACGCTGTCGCAGCGCAACCTGGAGCTGATCCGCGACGGCTTTGTCGCCGAGGGTGGCGTGGAGTGCGACTTCGCCCAGCGCGGCACCTACTCGCTGGCCGGCACCGCGCACGAGATGGTCGAGCTGCGGGCGGCGGCGGCGTTGATGGCCGAGCGTGGCATCGGCGTGACGGTCGTCGACGAGGACCACATCGCCAAGGAGCTTGGCGCGCGGGGGTTCTTTGGCGGCGTGCTCTACCACGACGACGGCGAGGTCAACCCGGCCAAGCTGGTGCGCGGCATCGCCCGGCTGAGCGGCGCGGACTTCTACCTGCACCACGAAGTCCGCGGCATGCAGGTCCAGGCCGACGACTCGGTCGTGGTCCAGACCTCGCAGCGGCGTTTTGTCGCCTCGTTCGTCGTGCTGGCGACCAACGGCTACTCGTCGCAGGTGCACCCCTACTTCGAGGGCAAGATCTACCCGACGCGGGGCCAGATCTTGGTGACGGCGCCGGTGCCGAAGCTGATCGCCGCGCCGTGCTACTGCAATTTCGTGCTCGACTACTTCCGCCAGCTCGCCGACGGCCGCGTCCTGATCGGCGGCTTCCGCCAGCTGGCGCGCGAGACCGAGGTCGGCACCTCGGACGCGCCGAACCCGGAGATCCACGCCGCGCTCGAGCGCTTCCTGCACGAGCACTTCGAGTCGCTGCGCGGCGTGCCGGTGGACTACCGCTGGGCCGGAACGATGGGCTTCTCGGCCGACGGCCTGCCGCTGCTCGGCGCGCTGCCGACGGCGCCGCAGATCTACGTGATCGGCGGCTTCACCGGCCACGGCATCGGCATGGCGGTGCGCTGCGCCGAGATGCTCGTCGGCGTGATGCTGCGCGGCGAGTCGGTGGGCGCGCTCTCGGCGCGGCGGCTCGGCTGACGAGGCCGGCCCGACCGGGTCGATCCAGTTCCAAGGGCGGGCGCAGCCTGCTACGCTCACGCCGGCCTGCGCGCAGCGACGACGGGCCTTGCGAGGCGGCGTGCGACGGGACGAAGACCAGGAGCCTCGGCCAGACGAGGCAGCGCCGGAGCCAGAGCGGCGCGACGGCGTCACCCGCGTCCAGCGGTTCCGTACCACTGCGGGCTTCGACAGCGCCGAGGTCGACCGCGCCCTGCACCCTCGACGGCTCAGCGAAGCGGACGTCGCCCACTACGACGCGGTCCACGAGCAGGTGGTCGACGCCGCGGCCAGGCCCGGGACGCGCGCGCCCTCGCGGGTCGTGCTCGACGACGACGTCACGCGCATCGGCGCCACCCTGGACGAGCTCGCGCCGCAGACGCGGGGCAACACCGCCGCCGACGCGCTGCGCAACCTGACGGCCGCGCCGATGCTGCCCGGCGATGGCGACGCCCCGGCGGCGGTCGGTGCCGAGCATCCGGGCCGCTACGTCGACGTCGACGTGCTCGGGCGCGGCGGCATGGGCGAGGTCCTGCGCGTCACCGACACGTTCCTGGGCCGCGACGTCGCGCTCAAGCGCCTGTTGCCGAGCCACGCCGGCAGCCCCGAGCACGTGATGGCGCTGCGCCGCGAGGCCCGGATCATCGGCGGCCTCGAGCATCCCACGATCATCCCGGTGCACGAGGTCGGCACCCGCCTGGACGGCGCGCCCTACTACACGATGAAGCTGATGCCCAACACCAACCTGGGGCAGGTCATCGAGCTGCTGCGGCTGGGCGATCGCGACGTCGTCGAGCGCTACGACCTGCGCCGGCTGGTGGTGATCTTCGTCGCCGTGGCCCAGGGCCTCGAGTACGCCCACAGCAAGGGCGTCGTGCACCGCGACCTGAAGCCCGAGAACGTGCTGCTCGGCGAGTTCGGTGAGGTGCAGATCGCCGACTGGGGCATCGCCAAGCGCATGGGCGTCAACAACGCCTCGGCCGAGGGCTTCATCGTCGGCACGGCGTCGTACATGAGCCCCGAGCAGGCCTCGGGTCGCGACTCGATGGTCGATCACCGCAGCGACATCTACTCGCTGGGCGTGATGCTCTACGAGGTGCTGGCGCTGCGGCGGCCCTTCGGCGGCGAGACCTCGGAGCAGCAGCTCGAGGCGACGCGCTCGCTGACGCCGCTGCCGCCGTCGGTCGTGGCCCGCGATCGCGAGGTGCCGGCCGAGCTCGAGGGCCTGGTGCTGCAGATGCTGGCGAAGCATCCCTCGCAGCGGCCGCAGACGATGCGCGAGGTCTGGAGCGCGCTCGAGCGCTTCCTCGCCGGCGTCGCCGAGCGCGAGCGGCGGCGGCTGCGCGCCAACGAGGCCTACCACAAGGCGCTCGAAGAGCTCGGCCGCTACGAGGCGATGGCGGCGCAGCGCGACTATCTGCGCCAGGAGGAGGAGCACCTCTCGCGCATCGTGCGGCCTTGGGACGATCGCGGCCAGCGGCAACAGCTGCAGCAGCTGCGCCACCGGCTCGCCGTGCTCGACGTGTTGTACGCCCACGCCTTCGGTACGGTGACGAGCTTGCTGCGCGACGCGATCGAGGCGGTCGATCACGCCGAGGCGCGCCGCCGCCTGATCGAGCTGTACTGGGCGCGCCACGACGAGGCCGAAGCGCGCCAGGACGCCGCGACCAAGCTGTTTTTTGCCCGCCTGGCCCACGAGCTCGAGGAGCGCGGCGCCGAGCCGACGCGCATGGGCTTGCTGCAGATCCGCAGCCAGCCGTCCGGGGCGACCGTGTTCGCGGTGCCGTTCTCGGAGTACAGCGACGGCAACACGCTCTCGGCGAGCTGGGAGATCGGCAAGACGCCGATCCTGGACGCGCGCCTGCCGGTCGGCCCGTACGTGCTGGTCGCCCGGATCGCCGGCCACCAGGACGCGCAAGAGACGTTCTACATCCGCGAGCAGACCCACCACCTGCTGCTGCTCTGCGACCCGTGGACCAGCGACTTCCCGCTCGTCGGCCGCGAGGTCGAGCTCGGCCGGCTCTGGGCGCTGATCGACGACATCGAGGTGCGCAGCCGGCCGCTGACCTGCCTGGTGTCGGGCGCCGCCGGCATGGGCAAGAACATGCTGCTCGACGCCTTCCGCAGCGAGGTGAAGGCGCACCCCGGCAAGCTCTACAACCTGCTCGAGGTGACGTGCGCGCCGCTGCGCCGCGACGTGCCGTGGGCGGTGGCGGTGGAGCTGATCCGCTCGCGCGCGGGCGTGCTGGCCGCCGACAGCGCCGATGTGGTGCGCGACAAGGTGCGGCGCATGGTGATGGTCGCGTTCTCGCGCTTTGGCCGGCGCAAGATCGGCGACGTCGAGCAGGGTGAGGCCTTCGCCTGCGCCGACACGATCTGCGCGCTGCCGGCGTTCGACCTCGAAGATCCGGCCCGCCGCGCGGTGCACGACGAGATGACCGAGGCCGGGCGCCTGGCGCTGGTCCACGCGCTGGCCAACTTCTTCCAGCGCCTCGCCGTCAGCGCGCCGGTGCTGATGCTGGTGCGCAACGCCCAGTTCATGGACAGCGCCAGCCGCGACTTCTTGCGCGACTTGACGGTGTTGGTGCAGGGCGCGCCGATCTTGATCGTGGCGACGTCGTCCGAGCTCGACCGCGACGAGCCGACGCGGCCCGGATTGACGCGCCGATCGGGCGCTGTCGACGCGCCGCTCGACTTCGACGAGCACCTGCACCTCGAGCCGCTGCGGCCGCTCGCGGTCGACCAGCTGGTGCGGCAGCTGCTGAGCGCGCCGGTCAACCACAAGCTGCTGGCGTGGATCCGCGAGCACGCCGGCGGCAACCCCTTCCTCGCCGCCGAGACGATCGCGGTGCTGGCGCAGCGCGGCGCGATGGTCTTCGAGTCGGGCGAATGGCGCCTGGAGCGGGCGCAGCTGCCCGAGTTCGAGCGCGGCGAGATCGAGGCCGCGGTGCGCCTGCTGCTGATGACGTTGCCCGAGCCGGTGCGCGAGATGTTGTCGCTGGCCGTCGTCGTCGGCCGCGTGTTCTGGGACGGCGCGGTGCGGGCGCTCGGCGTGAAGGACCTCGACGCCGCGCTGGACCTGCTGATCGAGCGCGGCTTCGTCACGCGCAACGCGACCTGCCGCTACCGCAACGAGACCGAGTATCGCCTGACGTCGTCGCTGCGCTGGCGCGTCGCCTACGATCTGCAGCCGCCCGCCGTGCGGCGGACTGCGCACCGCAAGGTCGCGGCGTGGATGATGAAACAGGGACGCACCGACCTCGAGGAGAGCCTGGCGATGTCCTGGCACCTCGAGATGGGCGGCCAGCCCGAAGAGGCGGCGTTGCTGCTGCTGCGCGCGGCGCGTGCGGCGCAGACGGTCGGCGCGTTCGAGGAGGCGGCGCGCATGTTCACCCGCGCCCACGTCCTCAGCGACGATCCGGCCACCCAGGACGCCGCCGAGCTCGCCTTGCGCGCGCTGCAGCTGCGGATCGGCGAGCGCCGTCGTCGTCGTCGCGAGACGCTCTACTGAGCGGGGGGCGACGAGCGCGCGGCGACCACGAACCGCGCAGAGGAGGCAGCGGTGGATCAAGCAGGAGCCGATGACAGCCCACCGCTGCCGCCGAACGTGCAGATCCGCCCGGTGCGCACCAGCGATGCTGCCGCGCTGTGCAGCTTCAAGCGCGTCGTGCTGACCGAGACCGAGTTCCTGCTGCAGGGGCGCGAGGATTGGGTCGACGACGTCGCCGCCGAGCGCGGCCTGATCGACGCGTTCTTGCAGCATTCGCGCAGCATCCTGCTGGTCGCGGTCGAGCAGACGGCGGCCGGCGCCGCGATCGTCGGCATGTGCTCGGTCGTCGGCGGGCCGTATGTGCGCAACGCCCACGTCGGCCAGCTCGGCATGGCGGTGCGGCGCAGCCATTGGCGCACGGGCATCGGCCGCGGCCTGCTGCAGACCTGCCTGCGCTGGTGCGGCGCGCCGGGGCGGCTGCGCAAGGTCACGCTGCAGGTCCACGTCGACAACGCCCCGGCGCGTCGGCTCTACGAGTCGAGCGGGTTCATCGTCGAGGGCCACCTGCACGGCGAGGCCATCATCAACGGCAAGCTCGTCGACCTGTTGACGATGGGCCGGTTCGTGCCCTGAGCCTGGCCGCCCGGCCCTGCGGAGATCCTCGATGCCCGAGCTGCCGACCACGGACGTCACCCCGAATCTGTGGGCCCCGTACCTGCGGGCCACGTCGTTCCTCGACTTCGACCATCCGGCGGTCGCGGCGTTCGTCCGGGCCCACAGCCTCGACGCTGGCGCGAGCGCCATCGAGCGCGCCGTCTCGCTCTACTACGCCGTCCGTGACGGTTACCGGTACAGCCCGTGGAACGTCGCCAGCACGCCGGCCGGGTTCGCCGCCAGCGTCGTCGTCGCCCGCGACGAGGCCGACGGCGCGCACTGCGTCGACAAGGCCGTGCTGCTCGCTGCCTGCTGTCGCGCCATCGGCATCCCGAGCCGGCTGCATTTCGCCAACGTGCGCAACCACGTCGGCACCGCAGAGCTGGAGCGCCAGCTCGGCACGGACCTGCTGGTCTACCACGGCTACTGCGAGCTCTACCTCGAGGACCGCTGGGTCGCGGCGACGCCGGCGTTCAACCGGGCGCTGTGCGAGCGTCTCGGCGTCGCGCCGCTCGACTTCGACGGCCGCCACGACAGCGTGTTCCAGGCCTACGACCGCCAGGCTGGCCGCTTCATGGAGTACGTCGACGACCACGGTTGCCACGCCGACGTGCCCTACGAGGCGATGGTCGCGGCGTGGAAGCGCCACTACCCCAAGTTCGCCGCGATGGGGGCCTGGCCGCGGCCCGGGGCGGCGCCCTTGCCGGGGGCGTGAGTGGGCGACGCGAGCATGACCTCTGACGAGCGCCTTCGACTCGCGTCGCCGGGCCTGTGCGACGCAAGTTGTGATGCGGTTCAGCCTCGAGGTTGGTTGCGCGCTGTGTCGTGGCCGCTGAGAGAAGATCGTGCGATCGCGCGATCGCACTTCGTCCTTGACAGGCGACGCGCCAGATTCGACTCTCGCAGACGAGCCCGACAAGATTTGGACATTCGGCCCTGACGCGGAGGATGCGATGGACGGCGCGACTCAACGCAACGCAACGCAACGCAACGCAACGCAACGCAACGCAACGCAACGCAACGCAACTTGGCGGAGCCGTAGCCGCCGCGCAACTTGGCCGGCGTCGATCGTTCTGCTGATGTGCGCAGCACCGCCGGCCGCCATCGCCAAGCCGGCGCCCACGCCGGCGCGTGACCTGCCTCCCCCCTCCGTCGTGCCACGCGGCACCCCCTCGACCAGCACGATCGACGCCGAGATCGCCGCCGACACGTCGCTGACGTTGGAATGCGAGCAACTGCTCGCATCGAACACGAAGCTCAGCGCGAAGAAGCGTGCGACGCTGCTGGCCGACTGCAAGGCGGGGACCGCCAATGGTGGCGGCGGCGGTGGCGGTGTGCAGGCGATGGCGATCAGCTACGACCCCAGCTACGACCACTGCGTCGACGGCAGCAAGACGCTGTGCGCCAACCCGGACGTGTTTCACTTCGTCGTCCGCACGTTTCAGGTGACGTCGAGCGCGCCGCTCACGGTGTCGACCGGCGACCTGCAGAGCATTGGCGGCTCGACGCCCGACACGGTGCTCTACTTGGTCAAGTGCGACACGTCGGCCTGCGACGCAGGCGACATCGTGGCGATCGACGACGATATCGGCGGGTCGCCGATCAACTGGGCCAGTTCGATCACGGTCGCATCGCCGGCGGCAGGGACGTACGCCGCCTACGTCGTGGCGTACAGCGCCGCGCGCGGCGGGCTGTGCGATCTGTCGGTGAGCCAGGCTGGAGGGGTCAACTTCGTGGACCAAGATCGGCGATTTTCGCTGTGGAAGGTCGCCAACAAGGAGCTGCGGACCGGCGATGTGGTGGTGGCGGCGACCAACCCTGGCGCGCCGAGCATGACGACTCCTGGCTATGCGAACTACCACGACAGCAAGGTGCTGGTCGTGTCGAACAGTGCTTTCGACTGTAGCAGCAACTGCGGGCGGTCGCAGTTTGCGGATGATACCGCGTTCGGGTCGAGCGCGTCGACGTACATGACGCGGATGACGATCGGCGCGGCGCTTGGGTCGCCGACGGCGGCGAAGATCATGGTTGGGGTGTACAACGACTTCACGATAGGTGGAGAGTACTTTCGAATGCACGCGCGGTTGGCGCACATGCGACGTCATGTCAACGACGGCGGTAGCTGGAGTGGCAGCACTGCGTACAACGACGATGACAGCGACGGCGTGACATACGAGGTCGAGCTGCAGCTGGGGACGTGCGACGACCCCGACTCCGTCGACGGCACCGACGTGATCGTCGAGGGCTGGAACTGTGGTCAGGCGCAGGACTGGGTGGACGACCACGTCAACCTCTTCGAGAAGCAACAGATCTGTACCGGCAGCTCGAGCGACGCACGTTGCTGGCGGCCGAGCGACAGTGATCACGACGGCTTGGACGATGGGGCCGAGCTCTTCGTGCCGGTCATCAGCTGCGACGGTGCGCCGGCCGGGCCGTACCGGGAGGCGACCGGCTGCACGCGCGTCAATCCGATCGTCGGTACCTGCGACAGCGGGGACTGGTGTGCCCTCGAGCCGGCCAGTGGCGACTTGGACTCCCCATGGTTCGGGCAGGATCCGACGGTGTACGATGGATTTGTCGAGGCGGATTGGCTGGCGAGCACGAACGGCGCCATCGACGCCACTACGTCCGCCCATGCTCTGACCGCTGCGCAGCAAACGACACTCCGCAACATGTGGAGCGTGGAGCCTGGCCGATGCTGGGACGGCAGCACCGGTAGCTGCCCGGGAGCCAGCGACCTTCACTATCGCGTCAACCTCCATGCCTACGCCGGCAGCGGATGGCTCGTTGCGGATGACCGCGCTGAGCGTGAGATCATCAAGGGCGGCGAAGATGCCGGAGCCGTCTTCGCCCGTTCACACTTTTTTGCGCGATCGAAGCCGTCGCTACGCCACTACGGAGTCCTGCGCTATGGCTTCGCGCTCCATCAGGCAGGCAATGGCTGGTCGGATTGGTCTCGCTCCTTCCAATGGGGCAACCTGGATCCCGCACCAGAGAAGGCACGATCGGCCTTCGCGCATGAACTGGGCCACTCGTTTGGCCTGGCCCATCGCCATGGCGCGCAGACGTGGGAAGTCTGTGGTCCAGGTCCAACGATGTGTACGCGCTGCGCACTGGACGGCGACGCGTGCACCTCGGCGTTGCCGAACCACAGCTGCAATCCGGCGCCCAACGCAGGCACCGCATGGCAAGAGAATCCAGTTCCGACGGTCATGTCGTACCAGTACAGCGGTGGAATGTTGCAGCAGCAGTCGTCGCTCCCAGGCAGTGTCTTCGACTATTCGCAGTGTTCCCAGGTCAACCTGCGCTACTCCAAGGGCCTGCTTGAGCGGAGGCTCGACGAGAAGGCCCTCGACAACTCTTGGGACGCTGGCAGTGCATTTGCCGGTTGGCAGCTACGATTGCTAACCCAGGCGATGTTCTGCTACCGGAGTCTGAACGTCTGTCGCGGCGGCATCGCGACGTTCGCCCTTCGCGAGGGCCAGGGCGGGTACTACGGGCCGACATGCGACCTCGACGGCTCTGGCGAGGCGACGACTTGCTATTTCAACTGGAATGGCCAGTTGCAGGGGCCAACTGATACCAGTTCGGCGCTTGGTGATACGGACATTACCGCGGGCCGGTGGAATGGCGATGCCAACGTGACCAGCAATCGGGAGGTCCTGGAAGACCAGGATGAGTGGGCACGAATTGTCTCCATGGGGCGGCTTTGGGCCGCGCGCGAACCGGGCAAGGCCATGTGCTTGTACGCCAATACGTTCAATGGGCCGCAGGTTGGCGATGATTTCTGTGGTTGGGGCGAGACGATCACGGTGGAAGGCGGGATGACGGCCGGGGGCGTCAACTACCCGATCGGCGGGTGCGCCGTGGCTGGCGACTGCGCGGGGGCGGGGGCGACTTGTTCGGCGGATCCGGCGACGTGCTCGGCGAATGAACAATGCCTGAGCGGAAGCTGTGTGTCGGGGCAGTGCGCATGCAGCTCAGACTTGGGGTGTCGATCGGGGCAGTGTGTGGCTGGGGCTTGTTTGACATACTGGGGTAGCTGTAGTTGTCAGAATGATGGCGAGTGTCCGGGTCAGCTCATTGACTCGCTTCAGTGTGATTCTGGACCGAGTCCTGACCGATGTGTGACAGCTCGCACGTCCAGTGCTGTCGTCCCGCCTCAAAGCGAAGGGAGTCAGCCATGGGCACTTGGCGCGTCCGCCGCCTTCGATGGCTCCGACGATCGCATCAAATTGACAGGCGGCAGCAACTCGCGGCTCGAGGCCCTGTCCAGCACCTACGAGAACCGCTTCACCCTCCATTTCGACTTTCGCTTTGACGGCTTTCAGGCCAGTGAGACAGCACATGTGCTGTGGAAGTCGGGGGCATTCCAGATGACGATCGCGAATGGAGATCAAATCCAGGCGTCAGTTGGCGGCCACACAGCGCTGGTCTGGTCGGGCTTCCAACGCGGCCGCTGGTATCGCGCCATCTGGTCGGCAAGCAAGAACGACCAAGGGCATTTTCTCTGGCTTCGGCGAATGGACCCAGAGACCGGGTGGTACGCAGACCCTGGCGATGGGGGCGGCGGCGCCTGCGTTTACCAGACGTGGACCTCTGAGCTGCCGTCGCCCGGAGACGTCTGGCTCGGCCACGACGGTGGCAGCGACGCAGACCTCTACTTTCACGGCCGCGTCGACAACGTCGCGCTCGTGAACTTTGTTGCAACCGCCCGGCCTTCTGGCTGTACGGCACAGCAGTAGAGGGGGGCGCACATGCGAGTCTCCCTCTGGCCTGCATGCGGTCTACTCGCGGCGATAGCTGCCCTCGCAGCTCCAGGCGGCTGCGGCTGCGAGCGCCCGCCTCACGCCGGCGACAGCGAAGCAGGAAGCACCGTGACCGACGCCATGCCAAGCGTCGACTCATTCGTGAACACAGTGACCGATGCCTTGGCGGAGTTGGACGAAGCAACGGCAAGTGAGAGCGAAGATGACGCGTCGAACGTCGACGACGTCGACGCATCGAGTGCCGAGGTGGTCCCCGACACGTCGCCGGACGCCCTGTGCACCAAGATCGATCTGCCCCTGCCCGGAGATGTGTGCACGGAGCTGGGGATTGTGCGCTGCACCAACGTGGAAGCCAAACCACTCACGGCAGGCAACAGCGATGGGGTTGACTGCTTTCGCCCCAATGCCGTCCGATGCATGATGACCGAAGCTGGACTGCGGTGGGGTCTGGAGAATTGCAAAGTCTCGACGGGAGTCGAGCCCGGTGTACCGCCGGGCTTCGGACAGTGCGCGAATGGCGTTACGTGTGTCGTTCGCTCGGACACAGATCAAGGTTGTCAGCCAATTTCTTTTCTTGTCAAAGACTTACCGCAGCACCCACCATGGGAGCAGACTTCCAAGCTCAGCTCAGGTCATGCCGTCGGCGGGCAGTGGTGCTCTCCAACCTCAACCAACCCCCAGCTCCGTCCCGGCGCCCCACCGTGGTGCAGCGCAAACGCCGTCGTCCAATGCATGACCATCGACAAGAGCCCGTTCAAGGACCAAATCCTCGCAGCTGCAGGCGACTGCGCCAAGTACCTCCTGGTCGGCGAGTGGACCTTCCCGATCGAGCTCTGCCAGATCGAGCCCATGCACTGCTCGCCGAAGGAGCAGAAGTGCGTCCTGCCGCAGTACAAGTCGACCGCAGCGTGCAAGGAGTATTTCTACCTCTGGTGCATGGACGAGAAGACGTACAAGGACCCCTTCTACGACCCCGTCACCAACAAGCTCCGCTGCAAGAAGGACTGCTTCGAAGCCGGCGCGCCTGGCTACGCGGCTGGAGAGAAGGGGCAATGAGCGCGACGCGTCACGATGGGGCAAACGTGGCGCCGCTGCCTGGGGCGTGAGCGGGCGACAACGGCAAATTTGGCCGTTCGGGCGCAATGGGCCTACGCTGGCGCAGCCGCCGGCCGCCCCTCGCGCTGGCGCTGGGAGCTCAGGATGCGACTCTGGAACCGGCCGACGACGCGCGCGCGCCCCCCCTCGCCGCGGCCCTGGCTCGCGGTCTGCGCCGCCGCCCTCACGGGCGCGATGGTCGCTGGCTGCGGCGGAAAGGGCGACGATCCGGCGCTGCCGCCACGCGCAGAGTCGGTCGCGGCGGGCCCCGCCGGCGCCGGCAAGCCCGTCGATCCGGCCCCCGCCAACGCGCCGCCGACCGAAGAGGCTGAAGAGTCGCCCGAACCGGTCGCCGCGCCTGAAGGTGCCACGCCCGGTGACGTGCTCGGGCCGGCGCCCAAGCCTGCCCGTCGCCTCGGCGCCAAGGGCGTCGCGGTCGGTGCCGACGGCAAGCCGGGCAAGCCGCTGCAGGCCGAGGTGCCCTGCGACGAGCTGGCGCCGGACTCGGCGTTCAAGCTGGCGAGCAAGGCCGAGATCCAGCTGCCGGCGCCCGCCGGCGAAGAGCCGGCGACGATCGAGGTCTGCCTGTTCCACAAGTCGACCGCACGCCAGGACGTCGAGCGCTTCGCCCGCACGGGCCGGCAACACGCCTTCGTCGCCGCCTTCCCCGGCCGCGACGTGGCCATCTGGACCGCTGACGAGCAGCAGTTCGAGCCGGCGACGCTGCCGGCCGACGCCGCCGTCAGCGCGTCGGGCTGGGCCGCCCTGCTGCCGACCGGCCTCGACGATCGCGTCGCGTTGGCCGTCGTCTCGGCCCGCTTCTACGATGGCCCGGCGTCCGAGGTCGTGCGCACCGTGCGCGTCGGCCGCGTGCTCGAGCAGAAGGGCGGCCGCTGGGGCTGGCAGCCGCTGGCGCAGGTGGCGGTCGACAGCCTCGACCTCGACTACATCGACGCCCGCTGCAAGGCCGACCCCGCCGCCGAAGGCTGCGCCGACCTGGTCGCGCGCGCCGAGCGCTGGCGCGCCGAGGCCGAGCAGCGCAGCAGCCGCCGGCAGCAGCGGCTCGACGGCAAGGCCGCCGCCGGCCCCAAGGGCAAGCCCGAGGGCGACCCGCAATCCGAGTGGCTGCGCCGCGCCAACGCCGCCCTGGGCGCGCGCAAGCCCCACGACGCGGTCGTGGCCGCGCTGCACGTCGAGATGCTCTGTGGCGAGGCCGTGCTCGAGGCCCGCGCCGCGTTCGCCCAGGCCGCTCGCCTCGCCAACCAGCCGATCTTGCGCGTCGAGCCCAAGCCGCGCGCCACGGCGCTCTGCGGCCCGATGGCCGATCGTGGCGGACCTGCGCGCAAATAGCGCTGCGCGCTCAGGCCGCCGGGCTCATTTGACCGCGCGGACGTAGACCAGCCAGCTGCCGTAGTTGTCCTTGCCGCAGATCGACATCGCGCCCTTGGTCCACATCTGGCCCGGGGCGGCGCATTGGTCGACGGCGGTCTGGCCGGGCACGAGCAGGGTCTTGCCGTCGCCTTCGAAGCAGCCGACGCCCCAGCCGCAGGTGAGCTTGTCGAAGTCGACGGAGTTGCCGCAGTTGACCGCCTGGCCATTGGCCGTCCAGGTGCCCGCGAGCGCCACCTTCTTGGTCCAGCTCCAGCTGCCGGTGTACACCGGCGAGACGATGCCGTCGGTGTCGGACTCCTTGCACTTGTAGAGGAACTGCGCCTTCGGCCCCATCAGCTTGGCCAGCTGTTCGCCGCTGATCTTGCTGTCGATGCGCGTCCAGCCACCGCCGGCGGTCGTCAGGTCGCAGCCGGTCGCGAACGAGGGCAGCTCGTCCTTGGGGTCCGGGTCGATCCAGACCTGGCTCAGGCCGGCGAGCTTGCTCGTCGCGCCGAACGCCTGGCAGCTGGTCGCGGCCGCACCGGGGGCGCCGCCGAGCAGGTCGCCGCAGCTCGTCAGGTCGAGGCGGACCTTGCGTACGCGGTTGTATTGCGCGTCGGCGACCCAGACGGCCCCCTTGGCGTCACGGCCGAGGCTGAGGTTGTTGCCCAGGCGGGCCTGCGGGCCGAGTCCGTCGAGCCAGCCCTCGGTCGTGAGATGGCCGACGATGGACTCGACGCGCTGCGTCGGCCAGACGCGCCGCACCGCGCTCGATCCGGTCGAGGTCACGAGCAAGGTCCCGTCCGGCAACGCCACGACATCGGTGGGCCGGTAGAACGTGCCACCGCGGCGGCCCACGCCGTCGACGTTGTTGCGCAGCGGCGGGCCCGCGTCGCCGATCACCGTCGTGAGCAGGCCGGTCGTGTCGAGCTTGCGCACGCTGTGCGTGTCGGCGTCGGCGATCCAGAGCACGCCCTTGGTGTCGTAGTCCAGGCCCTCGGGGTTGCACAGCTTGTTCGCACCGAACGGGCCGTCGACCGCGCCGCACGCGCCCAGGGTGCCCGCGACGGTGGTCACCTTGCCGTTGGTGTAGCGACGCAGCAGATGGTTGCCGGCGTCGGCGATGGTCACGATGCCGTCGGCGGTGGCCGCGACGCCCAGGGGGTTCTTGATCGTCGCCGCGAGGCCGTCACCGTCGTACGCGCCGGCCTTGCCGTTGCCGATGATGCTCGAGACATTGCCGTCCGGGTCGACGCGGCGGATGCGCTGGTTGTTCGGATCGCTGACGTAGAGGTTGCCCGCGCCGTCGACGGCGATACCCGTCGGGTTGGAGAACTTGGCCGCTCCGCCTTTGCCTTCGGCGTAGCCGGGGCCCTTGCCGCCGGCCAGGGTCGTGACCTTGCCGTCGGGCTCGATCTTGCGCACCGCAGCGCCGTAGTAGTCGACGGCGTAGAAGTTGCCCTTGTTGTCGCCGACGATGTCGCGCGGAGAGGCGAACATGACCTCGTTGCCCACGCCGTCCTTGACGCCGTTGCCGCCGCCGCCCGCCATCGTCGTGATCACGCCCACGCTGCTGCATTGGCCGTTGTAGCACTGCTTGGAGCATTCGCCGGCGCTGCCGCAGAGCGTGCCGTCGACCCGCGCCTTGCTGCGGCAGACGCCCTCGGCCGGATCGCAGGTGGCCTCCTGGCAGGGGTTGCCGTCGTCGCACAGCGTCGTGCCCGCGTCGCTGTGCTTGCAGCCGACCTTCGGATCGCAGATGTCGAGCGTGCAGTCGTTGCCGTCGTCACAGGTCGAGCCGATCGGCGTGATGCGGCGCAGGGCATGGACGCTCGGCACGCTGACCAACACCGAGCCACCGCCCGCGTCAGCAAGGCCCGAGGCGACGCTCAAGGCCACCGCGCCGCCAAAGCCCTGCATCTGCTTGCCGCCGCCGGCGACCATGGTCACCTCGTTGCGGACCGGATCCCAGCGCCGGACGACGTGGAGCTGCGCGTCGCTGAAGTAGACGCCCGCGTCGGTGGGCAGCACGCTGCGCATGTTGTAGATGCGCACCGAGAGCGAGCCGACGCCCGTCAGGGGCGCCTCCGGGCCACCGTCGGCGAGCACGGTGCTGACGACGCCGGCCGGGTCGATCTTGCGCAAGCGGCCGCCTGCCCACTCTGCCACCCAGAGGGTGCCCTTCTTGTCGAGCGCGACGTCCACCGGGTAGTGGAAGCGCGCCACCGAGCCCGGGCCGTCGAAGCCGCCGATGTTGCCGTCGCCGGCGATCGTGGTCGTCGTGCCGTCGGCGCCGATCTTGCGGATGGCGTGGTTGGCGAAGTCGGCGAGGAAGGCGGCACCTTCGGCATCGACCGTCAGCGCCAGGGGTTCGCGGAACCGGGCATCGGCGCCCTTGCCGTTGACCAGGCCGAACGCGCCGGTCTTGCCCGCCAGCAGCGTGACCGTGCCGTCCGCTGCGACGCGGCGGATGGTGTGGTTGTAGCGATCGGCGACGAAGAGCTCGCCCTGCTTGCCGAGCGCGATGTCTTCCGGTCGGTTGAAGCGGGCTTCCGTGGCGCCGCCGTTGGTGTCGCCCGAGGCCTGGCCCGGCCCGCCCGCGACCGTGTCGACCGTGCCGTCGGGGAGCATGACGCGGATGGTGTGGTTGTTCGCGTCTGCGATCCAGACCTTGCCCTTGCCGTCGGTCGCCATGCCAGTCGGGTAGTAGAAGCCCGCGACCGCGACCTGGCCCGCCAGCTTCACCGTGCCGTCGCGGGCGTTCACCGTGTTGAACGCCGCGGCCTCGCTGCCGGCACCGTGGCGCACCACGACCTGGTCAGGGTCCGCGAGGCAGCTGCCTCCGTTGCAGCGCTCGCTGGTCGTGCAGGCGCTGCCGTCGTCGCAGGGATCGCCGTCGGTCTTGGTCGTGTGTGCGCAGCCCTTCTGCGGATCGCAGGTGTCGACGCTGCACGAGTTGTTGTCGTCGCAGCCGAAGCCCACGATGTTCTTGCAGGTGCAGCCCGTGACCTTGGTCCCGGCCTTGCAGACGCCTGCGGCGCAGACGCCGGCGTAGGTGCAGGCATCGCCGTCGTCGCAGGGCGAGGCGTCCGCGACGTGCTTGCAGCCGATCTTGGGCACGCAGGCGTCGACGGTGCAGCTGTTGCCATCGTCGCAGCCCAACACGGGCGATTGCAGCGCGACGAGCGTGTGCTTGTTGGTCCAGGTGACCCAGATCTCGCCGTTGTTGCCCTCGGTGATGCCGGCGGGGTTGGCGAGGTTGAGCGCTTGCGCCGGGCCGTTCTGGGCGCTGCCACCGCCCGCGATGAACTGCAGCCGGCCGGTGATGTCGATGCGCGAGATGAAGCCGTCGTAGCTCGCGACGAGCAGCGATCCGTCCCCGGCCACCGCGATGGCGCGGGGGTGCCGCACCGAGGCGCCCAGGCCGACGCCCTCGAGGTCGATCGGGCGGTCGTTGCCGACGACGGTGGTGACGATGCCGTCGGTGCCGATGCGGCGGATGGCGTGGTTGTAATGGTCGGCCACATAGACCGATCCGTCCGCGCCCATCGCGAGGCCCACGGGCTGCTCGAAGAGCGCGACCTCTAGCGGCCCGTCGCGCAGGCCCCAGTTCGATTGGCCGGTCAGCGTCGAGACGACGCCGGCCGCCACCTTGCGGATCCGGTGGTTGTGCCGGTCGGCCACCAAGACGCCACCCTTGCTCTCGACGAGGACGTCGTAGGGCTGGTTGAAGGTCGCGATCGCGACCGGGCCGTCGATGTACGAGACCGTGCCGGTGCCGGCGACGGTGCTGACGACGCCGGCCGCGCTGACCGCGCGGATCCGATGGTTGGCCATGTCCGCGACGACGTAGCCGCCGTCCGCGGTGAAGTCGACGCCGACTGGCTGGTTGAAGCGCGCGGCGCTCGGGCCACCATCGGCGAAGCCGACGCCACTGAAGCCGCCTGCGACCGTGACGACCTGGCCGTCGGGACGCAGCAGGCGCAACCTGCCGGCGTTGGACTCGGTCAGGGCGATCCGACCGTCCGGCGCACGCCGGATGGCTGCGGGCCAGTTGTAGCGGGCGACGTCGAGCTTGCCGTCGATGCCCCCGGCGTTGCCGCCCCAAAGCTTGGCGTTCGGGCTGGCCGCATAGCAGCTGCCGCCCTGGCAGACGTTGAGCGCCGTGCAGGTGTCGCCGTCGCTGCAGGGCGCGCTGTTGGGCTCTGCGGTCCCCTCGCAGGCACCCGTCAGGCTGTTGCAGACGTCCTTGGTGCAGGTGTTGCCGTCGTCGCAGGTGTTCGCGGTGTGCTTGCACGAGCCGGATTGCTTGTCGCAGCTGTCGCGGGTGCAGATCTTGCCGTCGTCGCAGGTGTCGCTGCGCAGCCGGATGCGACGCAGCACGTGGTTCTCCCAATCGGCCACGACCAGCTCGCCGAAGGCGTCGAAGACCAGCCGGGCGGGGGTGTTGACCTTGGCTGCGTTGCCGATGCCATCGACGTAGCCGCTGCCGGCCGTGCCGATGATGGTCGTGACGGTGCCGTCGGGATCGATGCGACGAATGCGGTGGATGCCGCACTCGCTGATGTAGATCCGTCCGTCGGCCGCGGCCGCGACGCCGCAGGGATCGGTCAAGCGCACGGCGGCTCCCTTGCCATCGACGGCGCCAGCGAGGCCGTTGGCGCCCGCGACGGTCGTCACGGTGCCGTCCGCGAGCACGCGGCGGATGTTGTGGCGCCCGCGATCGGTGACGAGGAAGCTGCCGTCCGGGGCGCGGATCAGGCCGTAGGGCTGCGTGAAGCGCGCGGCCTCGCCCTTGGCGTCGATCGTGCCGCCGGCGCCCTGCTTGCCCGCGAACGGAGTCGTGGTGCCATCGAGCGCGACGCGCCGCAGCAGGTTGTTGTGGCGATCGGCGACGAGGAGCGAGCCGTCGTCGAAGAGCGCGATCCCGGCGGGGTCGTAGAACTTGGCCTGCGCGCCCTTGCCCTCGGCGTAGCCCTGGACGCCGCTGCCGGCGAGCGTCGTGACCGTGCCGTCCGGGGCGACCTTGCGGATCGCGTCGAATCCGGCGTCCGAGACGTAGATCGTGCCGTCGGCGCCGTAGACCAGGCCGTTGAGCCAGCCGAAGGTCGGCGCCTTGCCATCGGTCAGCTTGTCGCCATAGAAGAAGTTGTGGTTGCCGACCACGCTGCGCACCTGGCCGTCGAGGCCCACTTCGCGGATCACGCCGGCCTGATCGTCGACGAAGCCGATCGCGCCGCTCGGGGCGAGCGCCACGCCCACCGGGCGGCGCAGCTGCGCGGTGCGCCAGTGCCCATCGCCGATCGCCGACGTGCCCGTGCCCGCGAGCGTCTCGATCTCGACGGTCGCCGGCACCATGCTGCAGACCCCGCCGGTGCAGGTCTCGCCCTTGCTGCAGGCGTCACCGTCGTTGCAGGCGGTGCCGTCCACCTTGCCCTTGCACTGCGCCGGGTCGACGCTGCACGCGGCGGACTTCGGACCCGCGGTGCACTTGCCGGACTTGCAGGTGTCGCCGACGGTGCACGGGTCGGCGTCGAAGCAGGCGACGCCGTCGGCCGCCGCCGCGTGGCTGCAGCCGACGCCCGGCGTGCAGGTGTCGATGGTGCAGGCGTCCTTGTCGTCGCAGCCCTCGGCCGAGGCGAAGTGCTGGCAGCCGACCTGCGTGCTGCAGACGTCGTTGGTGCAGGGGACCTTGTCGTCGCAGGCGACATCGGCGGCGAGGTGGGCGCAGCCCGTGATCGGGCTGCAGGTATCGACGGTGCAGTCGACCCCATCGTCGCAGACCACCGAGGCCGAGACCTTGTCGTCGTGCTTGCACGCGCCGGTCTTCGAGTCGCAGCTGTCGACGCTGCACGGGTTGTTGTCGGCGCAGTCCGCCGGCTTGCCGGGGACGCATTGGCCGCCCTTGCACGCGTCGCCGACCGTGCAGCCGTCGCCGTCGCTGCAGAGGTTGGAGTTGGTGATGCCGACGCAGCCGCTCTGCGGGTTGCACAGGTCGGTGGTGCACGGGTTGTTGTCGTCGCAGAGGTTCGGCTTGCCCTTGGTGCAGACCTTGTTGGCGCAGATGTCGCCGAGCGTGCACTTGTCGCCGTCGTCGCAGGCGGCGGTGTTGGCTTTGTAGAGGCAGCCGAGCTGCTTGTCGCAGCTGTCGTCGGTGCAGGGGTTGCCGTCGTTGCACTTGCCGCCGCTGTCGGCCAGCGGATCGACGCAGATGCCGGCCTTGCAGACCGTGTTGACGGTGCAGGTGTCGTCGTCGTCGCAGGGCTCGTCGGTGTGCAGCGGCGTCAGCTTGCACAGGCCGGTCTTGGCCTGGCAGATCGACTGCTGGCAGTAGCCGTCGTTGACCGTGGGGCAGGTGATCACCGTGCTCGGCTTGACCTTGCAGTTCCACGGGATGGCGTCCTTGGCGCAGTAGAGCGTGCCGTTGCAGACGTCGCCGTCCTCTTGCGGCAGGCAGTCGGTGTCGCCGTGGCAGAGGCAGATGTCGCCGCCGGGCTTGCACTTGCCGTTGTTGCAGGTGTCGCCCTTGGTGCAGACCTCGCCGTCCTCGCAGACCTCGCCCTGGTGGACGAAGGTCATGGCGCATTTGCCGGTCTTGCCCTGGCAGATGCTCTGCAGGCATTCGGTGTTGTCGACGCTGGGGCAAGAGGGGATCGTCGCCGGGTTGACCTTGCAGCTGCCCTTGCCTTGCTCGCCCTCGGCGGTGGACTTCTCGCAGTAGAGCTGGCCGTTGCAGAGATCGCCGTCGTCCTGGGCCGCGCAGTCGGCGTTGGTCGAGCAGACGCAGGTGTTGACGTCGTCGACGACGCAGCCGCCGGCCTTGCACACGTCGTTGGGCGTGCAGGGGTTGCCGTCGGCGTTGCACGGCGTGCCGTCGAAGACGGCGGCCATCTTGCAGCCGCCGGTCTTGGGATCGCAGGTGTTCTTGCTGCAGGTCGTGTCGTCGACGGTGGGGCAGACGACGATCGTGGCCGGGTTCACGGCGCAGGAGCCGGCCTTGACGTCGCAGTACGACACGCCGTTGCACGGATCGCCGTCGTCCTTGTCGGCGCAGTCGCTGTCGACCTTGCACGGGCAGGTGTTGGTCTCGGTCGCCAGGCAGACGCCGCCCTTGCAGGTCTCGCCCGGGGTGCAGGGGTTGCCGTCGTCGCAGACCTCGCCGTCGCTGGTGGACTTCGGCGCGCAGGTGCCGGTCTTGGGGTCGCAGGTGTTGGTGCTGCACGTCGTGTCGTCGACCGTCGGGCACTTGACGATGGTCTGGGGGTTGAGCTGGCACTTGCCGGTGGCCTTGTTGCAGAAGAGCGTGCCGTTGCAGGCGTCGCCGTCCTCGGCCTTGGCGCAGTCGATGTCTGCTGCGCAGCAGATCTGCGTGCCGCCGCCGCACGCGCCCTTGGTGCACGTCTCGCCGGCCGAGCAGGCGTCGCCGTCGTCGCAGGGGCCGCCGTCGGCGGTGGTCTTGAGCGAGCAGGTGCCGGTCGCAGGATCGCAGAGGTTCTTCTGGCAGGGCGTGTCGCTGCTGCCGTCGCAGTTGACGATCGTCGCAGGGTTCTGGACGCAGGCCTTGCCGCCGCTCGCCTGCACCGCGCAGTACCACGAGCCGGCGCAGAGGTTGTCCTTGCCCTTGTCCTTGCAGTCGGCGTCGGTCTCGCAGAGGCAGATGTTGATCGGGCCCTTGCAGCTGCCGTCCTTGCAGGCGTCGCCGCTGGTGCAGGCGTTGTTGTCGTCGCAGGCGCTGGGCGTCGCGGCGGTCGGCACGCTGACGCAGGTGCCGTCCTCGCACAGGTCGTCGGTGCAGGGGTTGGTGTCGTCGCAGTCCTTGGCCGCCGTGGCGACGCATTGGCCGCCGGTGCAGGTCGAGATGGTGCTGCACGGGTCGCCGTCGTCGCAGACCGAGGCGTCCGGCATCGTCGCCGGCACGCAGCCGAGGTTGCTGTCGCAGACAAAGCGCAGGCACGGGCCGGGCGCGTCGCCGCAGTCGCCAGGGCCTTTGCACGGCGGGTTGCGGCCGAGGATGTCGCCTGGCACGTCCGCGGGGCTGGTGTCGCTGGCCGTGGCGGTGTCGGCGGCCGTCGCGGTGTCTTGCGCCTGGACGTCGCCGCCCGTGTCGCTGGCGCCAGCGTCCGGGCCGGGCTCGACGCTGTCGTTGCCGCAGGCCGCCAGGGCCAGCAGCGACAGCGAGACGGCCAGCTGCGCCAGGCGTGCGCGTGCGCGACTGCGCTGGGGCGGGGCGTCGGTGCGCGGACGGGGGAGGAGATCGCAGGTCGGGGGGCACGCTGACATCGGAGCCTCGGGCACAAGGTGGGGCGGGGGGACGCTTTGCCCCCAGCATGCCAGAGTCGTTCGTCTTGCGGTAGGACCAACGTTCGCGTACCAACCGCACGGACGCGGCGCAGACGCAGCGCGGGGGCAGGCGATGGAGGCGGATTTCTGGCACGAGCGATGGCAGCAGGGGCAGATCGGCTTCCACCAGGCGGCCGTCAACGACGCCCTGCTCGGCCATTGGGCTTCGACCGTCGGCCCGGCGGCCTCGCGGCGGGTGCTCGTCCCGCTCTGCGGCAAGAGCATGGATCTGCGCTGGCTGCACAGCCAGGGGCATCGGGTGCTGGGCGTCGAGCTCTCGGCCCTGGCCTGCGACGCGTTCTTCGCCGAGCAGGGCTTGCCGGTCGAGGTGCGGCCGCTGGGGGGCGTGTGCTGGTACCAGGGCCGGGGTGTCGCAGAGGGCCTGGACCTGCTGCAGGGCGATATCTTCGGCCTCGACCTCGACGCGCTCGCGGCCGCGGGCCTCGCCCCCTGCCCGCTGCTCTACGATCGCGCCAGCCTGGTCGCCATGCCCGAGGCGATGCGCGCGCGCCTGGCCGCCCGGTTGCTGCAGCTGCTGTCGGCCGACGCGTCCGGGTTGGTCGTGACGTTCGACTACCCGCAGGACGAGCGGCCCGGGCCGCCTTTCAGCGTGCCGCCGGCCGTGCTCGCCGGGCTCTTCGCGGCCGAGGCCTCGCTCGACGTGCTGCAGAGCAACGACATGCTCGCCCACGATCACTCGGGACGCTGGACGATGTCGTCGCTGGTCGAACACGTCTGCCGCTGGCGGCGCGGCGCCTGATCGTGGTCGCACCCGCCCTCGACGCGCGCGACGGCGCGGCGGTGGCTGCGGCGTTTGGCCTGCGCCCGGGCGACCTCGCGCTCGGCGTCTTCGCCCACCCCGACGACGAGGCGTGGTCGGCGGGCGGCACGCTCGCTGCGCTGGTCGACGCTGGGGTCCGCGTGCGCGTGATCTTCGCCACCGACGGCGAGGCCGGCCTCGACGACCTGCGTCGCGGCTGGTCCAAGGCAGCGCTCGGCGCCCACCGGCGCACCGAGGCGCGCGCGGCGGCGGTGGTGCTCGGCTGCGGCGAGCCCGTGTTCCTGGGCTTGCCGGACGGTGGTCTCGCGGCGGACGGCGCCAGCGCGGCCGGTCCGGGTGTCGCCGCGGCGCTGCGGCAGGCCTTGATCGACCAGCTCGCGGCGACGCGGCCGCAGGCATTGTTCGGCCTTGGCGACGACGGCGGCTACCCGCATCGGGATCACGTCGCGCTGGTCGTCGCTTGCGTTGACGCCTGCGCCGCGCTCGGGTCCACCGCTCCGAGGCATTGGCAGGCCGCGTTCGCGCCCGGCACCTTCGCGCCCCTGCTGCGCGGCCTGCGTCGGGCGGGCGCGACGTCCTTGCTCGACCCGGCCTGGCCCGCCGAGCGGCTGGGCTGGCGCGGCGGGGCCCAGCCATCGGTCAGCCTCGACATCGGCGCGCTCGCAGCCCGCAAAACCGCGGCGATCGCGGCCCACCGCAGTCAGCTGCGTGGTGGCGATCCGCTGGCGCTGCTCGGTCCTGGCGTGGTGGCGTCGTTGCTCGCGCGCGAGACCTGGGGCCGCGCGGGCGCCCCTGCGTCGCCGGCTCGTGCCTAGGCCGCGACCTCGCGGCCGAGGCCGGCGCGCTGGCGCTGCGGCGTGACCACCGCCGCGACCGCGTGCCGGCGCAGCGAGCCGAGCGCGTCGCCGCCGAGGGCGCCGTAGCCCTGCGGCAACACGGGGGCCTGCACCGGCGCGAGCAGCGCATCTTCGGCCTCGTCGAGCGCGGCGATCACGGCGGTGCGCACGGCGTCGCCGCCGACGTCGACGGCCCAGCGCACGATGTCCCAGGCCAACTCGGCGTGGCGGCCCTCGTCGTCGGCGATCGGCTGGAGCCAGGCCTGCAGCGCCGGATGGCGCGCCTGCACGGCCTCGACCTGCGCCTGCAGCGCGGCGACCGTCTCCCAGACGCAGCCCTCGCGGGCGGCGGCGGCGGCGACCTCGACCAGGGTCGGCGCGCGCAGGCTGCCGTCGATGGCCAACGGGCCGGGGCCGACGTCGCCCGCGCCGAGGGTCTGGGCCAGGCTGTAGCACGCCTGGGCGTGACGGACCTCGTCGATGCCGGCGGCCTGGCTGCGCGCCAGCAGCTCCGGCGGCGCGCCGATCGCGAGCAGCTCCAGCGTCAGGCGGGCGAAGCTCGCGACCGAGGCGTGCTCCATGCGCGCGGCGTCGAGCCAATGGCTGGCCAGCGCGGCGCGGCCCTTGGCGTCGAGTGCGGCGAACGCGGCCTCGAGCGTGTTCGCGCCCTCGGCCTGCCAATCCTCGCGATCGACCGGCTCGGCGCTGCGCCAGCTGCCGGCGACCTCGAAGGGGCGGCCGATCGCGCACATGTACGGCTCGCAGACGTGCTTGCCGCTCTGGGCGCCGTTCTCGATGGCGCAGAAGGGCTTGTCGCTCGGGCAGTCCTTGGGGCCGCCGCAGAGGTCGTCGGCGGTCTGGCAGGCCAGCGCCTTGCCGCCGCAGCCGGGGTTGGTGTCGTGGGTCACGCAGTCGCCGACCGTGCAGTCGTGGCTGTCGGTGCAGGTCGCCGACATGCAGGTGCCGTAGCTGGGGCCGCAGAGGCAGACGCTGCCCGTGCCGCAGTCCGCGTCGGTCTGGCAGGTCTGCTGGCAGAAGCACCAGGGAGTACCGAGGCCCGGCAGGCAGGGGCCGTCGCCCTTGCCGACGCAGTCGTTGTCGCTCTGGCAGCCGTTGGTGCTGCCGCTGCCGACGCTGCAGGTCGAGTTCGGATCGGGGACAAAGGCCGGGCAGGCGACCACGGCGCGGCGTCGGACCATGCCGTTGTCGCAGTTGTCGACGCCGACATCGACGCCGTTGATCACGATCGGCTTGGGGTTGACGCAGGGGAAGGGCGCGGGCGGGTTGCCGCCGGCGTCGGACGTATCCTTGATCGTCGTGTCGGTCACGGCGGTGTCGGCGCCGGCGGTGTCGGCGACCGTCGTATCTGCCACGGCGGTGTCGGCGACGGCGGTGTCAGCGACCGCGGTGTCGACCTCGGCGCTGTCGGCGACTGCGGTGTCGGTGGTCGTCGTGTCCGCCGTGTCCGCCTCGGTGGAGTCTGCCGTCGCCGTATCGGTCGCGCCCGTGTCTGCCGTGGCCGTGTCGGCGGCGGACGTGTCGGTGGCGGACGTGTCGGTGGCGGACGTGTCGCCTCCGCCGCTGGTGTCGGCGCTGGCGGTGTCAGCGGTGCCGCCGTTGGTGCCGGCTTCGGTGCCGCAGGCCGAGACGACCCAGGCGAGCGCCGCGGCGCGGAGGATGTCGTGCAGGCGATAGAGCTTCATCGAGGACTCCCGGAGCTGGCCCCTCTATTGGCCACCGTCGTCGGGAGTATGCGGGCCGCGGCGGGCTGGGTCCAGCGCGTTGGCTGCAGCTGCGGCTGCGGGGCCGTCTACTCGCCCTCCTCGTCGCCAGCTTCGCCCCCCTCGTCCTCGCCGTCGCCCGTGCCGTCGACGCGCAGCGAGGGGCCCTGATCCAGGTTGGCTCCGTCGCCCTCGTCGATGCCGTCCTCCTCGGGATCCGGGGCGTCGAGGTCCGGGTCGTCTGGCACCTCGCCGTGCGGGTCGTCTGGCACCTCGCCGCCGTGCGGGTCGTCTGGCACCTCGCCGTGCGTTTCGCCCTGCGGCTCCTCGCCCTGCGCCAGGGCGCTGCGCAGGCTCGACAGGCGCTGCAGCTTCGGCATCAGCCGCGTGCGGGCCAGGTTCGTGACCTCGGTGCGCTCGTCGTCGGTCAGCTCGTCTTGGATCGCGCTGGCCTCGCGGCTGACCTCTTGCAGGTCGCGGCCCAGTCGCACCCACACCTCCGTCGCGGCGTCTTGCTGTCCGGTTCCCTGCAGGCGCTCGAGCTCGTCGATGGCGCCACCGACGCGCGCGTCCAGCAGCTCGATGGTCCGCTGCGCGCGCTGGAAGGCCGCGGAGCGCGGCGGCTCTGGCTCTGGCGCGTCGTCGGCGAAGAGCCGCTCCGCCGTCCCCGTCTGCGGCGGCATCGGCGGCATCGCGACGGTGCCGGGCGGCGAGGCGCTGGCGACCTGGGGCAGCGCGGGCAGGCGGCCGGGGACGACCAGCCGCGCGCCGTCGTCGTCGCCGTCGCCGCGCTCGTCTGCGCGCTCGTCTGCGCGCTCGTCTGGGCGCTCGTCGTCCGCGGCGTCGCGCGCGTTCGCGGCCTCGTCGCCGCGGCCTTCGGCGGCGCGGTCGTCGTCGCGCAGGCGCTGTGGTGTCGCCGCGAGGCCCCAGGACAAGGTCGAGACGGTCGCCACCACTGCCATCGCCAGCGCCAAGGTCGTTCGGGACGTCATCGGAGCCTCCCTGCGGCGGTCGCAGCTGCGCGCCGTGGTGGCAGAGACGCGCCAGGGCCGGCTGGGATCTACGGCGTCTCCTGGCGTCGATCCTCGCCTTCGTGGCAAACTCGCCGCATGGAGCGAACCCGCGTCGTCGCGACGCATATTCGGGTGGAGCATGGCGACCGCGAAGAAGAGGCCCGCGTCCGGTGGGCCCCGGCAGTACCGCATCCTCTCGTTCGACGGCGGGCCTTCGACCGTGGACTACCTGCGCCAGCTGCGGGTGATCGAGCACGAGCGGCCCGGATTCCTCGACCGCGTCGACATGTTCGCCGGCACCTCGGACGGCGCCTGGGCGGCGCTGCACATGGCGACGCGCGCGCCGGGCACGCTCGGCATCGACGCCATCGACCAGGCGATCCTGTTCAACGAACAGATCGTCAACTCGCTGAGCATGGGGCCGCTGGGGCTGATGCGGCTGGCGAGCGGGCTCACGTCGGCGATCGACAACCGCAAGCTGCTGCGCAACCTCGAGCGCGCCTACGGCAACGGCCCGGACGGCAAGCCGATCACCATGCGCGACGTGCACCGTGACGTCTGCGCCGTGACCTTCCACCTCGGCCAGCAGCCGGCGAAACCCGGCGCGCGCTTCTATCACAACCTGGCGCGGACGATGAAGGATCTGCCGGACGGCGGCAGCCATCTGCCCTTCGAGGACCTCGACACGCCGGTGGCCGAGGTCGCGCTTCGCAGCGGCTCGTTCCCGATGCTCATGCCGATCCGCGCCGGCTTCGCCGACGGTGGCTTGTTCGCCAACAACCCGGCGATGAGCGCGTTGACGCAGGCGATGGAGTTCCGACGGCTGCTCGGCTTCCACGGCATCGACGAGGTGACGCTGCTGTCGTGCGGTGCCGACGACGCCGTGCTCGGCGGCGATTGGTTGCAGCGGCGCATCCGCAACGCCAAGGACGCGGATTGGGGCTGGGGCTCGTGGCTGCTGCTGCCGTGGGCGCCCCTGGTGCTGGTCGACGCCGTCGTCACCGCGTCCGGCCGTGGCGTGTCGTACCAATGCCGGCAGCTACTCGAGGACCGCTTCTTGCGCCTCGGCACGGACATGGGCGTCACGTTCGGCCAGCAGGTGCTGCGCCTGATCGAGGGCCGCACGCGCAAGCTCTATCGCGAGGCGGACGAGCACGTGCGCCGATGGGCCGAGGGCGCCGACGGGCTGGCCTTCTACCCCTCGCTCCAGCACACGCTGCGCTGGGTCGATCGCGTCTGGATGAAGGATTGACGGCTCAAGCCGCCGCGGACACCCCGGCCGCCCCGTCGGCGCGCCGCAGCCAGGTCAGCCAGGCCGCCGAGATCACGACCCAGCCGGCCACCGCCCACGCCGCCGTCGTCGACCACGCTGGCGCGTCGGCGGGCAGCGCATAGGCCCCGGTCGCGACGGCCACCGCCGCCGCCAGCCAGCCGAGGTGGCGCAGCGCCTCGAAGCCGCCGATCCACGGGCGGCGCTCGAACAAGCCGCCCCAGCCCACCAGGGTCGCCAGGACGCAGGCCGACGCCACCAGCAGCGCTGCGAACGAGAGGCTGCTGGCCGCGAGCATCATGGTCGCGGTGCCCGTGCCGATGACGACGAACCACGCCATCGTCCACGCAGGCAGCCCCGGCACCGGCTGCGGGTCGTACTTCTCGAAGTGGGCGCGGTCGACCTCGGGGGCCTGCTTCGGGCCGCCGAGCGACGCGGGGCGCCACGCCGGGCCGCGCAGCCAGATGCCGATCGCGTCGCGCAGCGTGTCGGCCTGCCTCGAGAGCTTCGCCAACTCCACGAAGTGCACGAAGTTCGCCCACAGCGGGTTGTACGAGCGAAGGGGCGTGACCAGGCCGTAGACGACCGGCTCGCCCTCGGGCTCGAAGGTGCCGAAGAGCTTGTCCCAGACGATGAAGACGCCGGCATGGTTGCGGTCGAGGTAGCGCGGGTTGATGCCGTGGTGCACGCGGTGGTGCGAGGCCGTGTTCATCACCGCCTCGATCGGCGCCGGCAGCCGCCGCACCAGCTCGGTGTGGATCCAGAACTGGTACAGCGTGTTGAGCGCCTGGCACGTCGCGAACACCAGCGGTGGCACGCCGAGCAGCGCCAGCGGCAGGTAGAACGGCAACGATGTCAGGCCGCTGAACAACGCCTGGCGCAGCGCGACCGAGAGGTTGTAGTCCTCGGATTGGTGGTGCACCGCGTGCACGGCCCAGAGCAGGCTGCTGCCGTGGCTGGCGCGATGCCACCAGTAGTAGAGCACGTCGACGCCGACGAAGGCGCCGATCCAGGTCGCGGCGCTGTCGCTCGGCAGCTGCCACGGCGCCGCGGCGGTGAAGACGGCGGTGTAGACGCCGACCAGCAGCACGGTGTCGAAGAGGTGGAAGATGCGCGACGCGATGCCACACGCGAGGTCGGTCATCGCGTCGGCGAAGCGGGCCACGCGGACGCCGCGGACCTTGGCCACCGCGAGCTCGATCAAGATCAGCACGACGAACATCGGGATGGCGTAGGCGACCAACCGCGCTTCCATGCGTCCTCCGTGTCGATTCGGCTCCCGGCGTCCGCGTCGGACCGCTGCGGGCCCCCCGGTGCAGGGTGCCGGTGCAGGGTGCCCGGTGCAGGGTGCCGGTCGACGCCGCAGATGTCGAACGTCCTCGGTTCGCGGGGCCGTGTGCGCGCGACGTCAGAGGCTTGCCGGTGCGGCTTGCCGGTGCCGTGCCGAGCCCGCAAGATCGCGCCGATGAACGTCCTGCCGCCAGCGTCGCGTCCCCGGCCCGTGCTGCACCTGACGCGCGACCTGCCGCCGTTGGCCCAGGGCGGCGTCTCGATCGCCGTCGGCGGCCTGCGCGCCGCGCTCGCCGCGAGGGGCACGCCCCAGGCCGTGGTCTCGTTCGACGCCTGGCGCCCGTTGAAGGCCGGGGCGGCGGCGCAGGCTCCAGCCCCCGCCACGGTCGAGGGCGACGCGCTCGGCCCGGTCTGGCGGCTGTCGCGGCCGGAGCAGCTGGCGTCGGCGCTCGCCGAAGCGTGTGCCTGGCTCGCCGACCACGACGCCGCGACGCTGCTCTGCCACGCCGACCTGCTCTTCCCGGTGGCGACGCAGCTGCGTGACGCCTGCATCGCCGCCGGCCAGCCGCCGCCGCGGCGGGTGCTCGTCGCCCATGTCGTGCAGCGGGCGCAGCGGCTGGTGCACGGCCTCGACGCGCCGACCGCCAGCGAGCAGGCCCAGCACAACGCCCTGCTGGCGGCCGACCTCACGATCGCGCCGTCGCCTTGGGCCGCGCGGCAGCTGTCGGCCGTGGCGCCCGCGGCCGCGCTCGCGGTGGCGGCGATCCCGATCGCCGTGCCTTCGCAACTGGTCGAGACGTGGGCGGCGGCGCGCCCGCCGTCGAGCCAGGGCCTGCACCTCGTCTACCTCGGCCGCTTCGACGCGATCAAAGGCTTCGACGTGCTGCTGGCGGCGCTGCCGGCGGTGCTGGCCGCGCTGCCGGAGCTGCGGGTGACGCTCGCGGGCGGTCTGCCGCTGGCGCAGAAGGGCGAGTCGCGCTGGCACAAGCGCATCGAGGCCGCCCTGGGCGGCGTCGACGAGTGGCGGGCGCGCGTCGATCTGCCCGGATTCCTCGACCACACGGCGGCCCTGCGGTTGCTCGCGACCGCCGACGTCGTGGTCGTGCCGAGCCGGATCGAGACCTTCGGTCAGGTCGTGACCGAGGCGATGGCGCTGGGGCGCTGCGTGGTGGCGGCCGACGGCGGTGCACTCGGCGAACGCCTGCGGACCGAGATCGACGCCCTGGTCGTGCCGGCCGGCGACGCGCTGGCCCTCGACGCCGCGCTGCAGCGGGCGCTCGGCGACGCCGACCTGCGGGCACGCCTCGGGGACGCTGCCCGGCTGGCGCAGCGAGCGCAGCCCGACGCGATCGGCGCCTGGTTGCAGCTGCTGTAACACCCGTCGTCGTCGCTGCCTCCTTGGTGCTGAGCGGGCACCATGACGCCGCCCGCAGCACGACCCGTGAGCGGGCGCGTCCACGCCGCCCGCAGCACCAGGAAGGAGTCGCCATGTGTTCTCGAGTCACCTGTGATCAATGCGGAAAGCCAACCTGGCGCGGCTGTGGCGCCCACGTCGAGGCCGTGCTCGGCGACGTGCCGCACGACAAGCGCTGCCAATGCCGCGCGGCCGCCGCGCCGCGTGCGCCCGCCTCTGCGTCGAGCGGCTCGCTCTGGGGCATGCTGCGCAAGCCGCCGGGCAGCAAGTAGCTGCAGCGTCTGCGCTTCTTGACGGTCGAGGCTAGCGGCCGGTGTTCGCTTGATGTGGCTCGAGGAGGGGGAAGGTCGGCGAGAACCACGTTTCTCGCGACCTGGGGGCGCCCAGCCCCCCAGAAACGGAGGGGGAAGGTCGGCGAGAACCACGTTTCTCGCGACCTGGGGGCGCCCAGCCC
>CAZPHC010000008.1:179875-209754 GCA_964586155.1 uncultured Enterobacteriaceae bacterium
CCCAGAAACTAGGGGCGGGCGCCGGCCGCTGCCACATCCGCGATGTGGCCGAGCACGCGCAGGTGCACCTCGTGCACGATCGTCTCGGTCCAGGCCGCCCAATAGGGCTCGGGCGCCATCGCCACGCTGTACCAGGTGCGGCCGACCAGGCGCGTCCGGCCGCCGGGCAGCGGTTCGAGCACGAACTCGCCGCGGTGGCTGCGCAGGGTGCCGTCCTCGAGGTGCGGCGCGAACACGCTGGGCCACGGCGACATCTCGCGCATCGGCTCGGGCTGCTCGGTGACGTCGAAGGCCAGGTGGCGCGGCGGGTCCCAGGTCGTCACCGGCTCGACGAAGGCGCCGGTGGTGAACTCGCAGTGGCGCACCGCGCCGACGCCGCGGCCTTCGATGCGGGCGCGGATCGGCTTGGCCACACCGGCGTCGAAGAGCCAATGCGTCGGTCGTGACGCCGGGATCTCGGGGAAGCCGATGACGACGTCCCAGACCGCCTCGGGGGCGGCGTCGATCTCGACGCTCGACGTGACGACGCGCTCGACCCTGGCGCCGGGATCAGCCGCGACCAGCACCGGCAACAGCAGCATCGGCGCGCCGAGGCCCTGCTTCCAGGTCGTGCGCGGCAGGCTGGCGACGGCGCGGCCCAGCAGGCCACCGAGGCCACCGGCGGCGCAGGCCACCGGCAGCGCCATCATCAGGCAGATCACGCCTTCGAGGGCAAAGAGCAGCAGCAGGCCCGCCGCGACGACCTGGGTCGTGACGCCGACCGCGAACGCATAGCCCGCCGAGCGCTCCTGGCCGCGGCAGTAGGAGTAGCCGGCCAGCGCGCCCGAGAGCAGCGGCGCGCCGAGGAACACGCTGGCGCCGTAGGTGCTGCCGACGAGGATGGCGAACAAGGCGACTGGCACCAGGTAGGCCGCGCCGACGAACACGCCGATGAGCGCCGACCACAGCGGTCGATCGCCGTCCTGGCTGGCCGCGGGCAGCTCCCCCGCCGGCTTGCCCGGCAGCGCCGCCAGCACGGCCATCACCAGGTAGTTGAGGAACGGCAGCAGAAAGCCCAGGCCGACCCAGCCGGGCAGGCCGGCGTCGCGGGCCCGGCGCACGCTCATCGTCACGCCGATCCAGGCAAAGGGCAGCGTCCACAGGGCCATGCCGGCGACGAGCGCGTCCGACGGCGCCTCGCCCAGCAGCTGCAGGCGCATCGACATCAAGGGCGCCAGGTAGACCAGCGGCGAGGGCCACGCGCCCGTCAGGTAGAGGGCGACCCCGCCTTCGACCGCGTATTTCAGGGCCATCAGCGCGATGCCGAGGGTCAGGTAGCGCCGCCGGTCGACCGGCGTGCGTGAGGTGACGACGTCGGTCCAGGCCATGCGGCGACTCCTGTGTGCACCGCGTCGGCGCCGCGCGGCCTACTTCTCGGCGAGCTGGGTGCCGGCGAGCCGGGTCTTGAGGCCAGCGACCGTGCGCTGCAGCTGGGCCAGGGCGGCACCCTCGAGCTTGCGCCGCTCGGTGCCGTGGTAGTCGATGGGGTCGATGACCTTGCCGTTCTGCTCGAGCTGGTAGTGCAGGTGCGGCGCGGTCGAGTGGCCGGTGTTACCGCTCTCGGCCACGACCTGGCCCTTGGTCACGCTGTCGCCTTCCTTGACCAGGTTCTTCGACAGGTGCAGCAGCTTGACCATCGTGCCGTCGGTCAGGCGCAGCTCGACGCAGTTGCCGTTGGCCTTCCAGTTCCAGTTGACGCGGGTGACGACGCCGTCGCGCGGGCTGGTGATCGGCGTGCCCTCGGGCGCCTTGAAGTCGATGCCGCCGTGGGTCGGGCGGTCCTTGAGCAGGCTGGTGATCTGCTCGTACGTCGCGATCGGGCCGCCGATCAGGCGCTTGGGCACCTCGACGCCCTCGGCCGTCCAGTAGCTCGCCCAGGTGTCGCCGGGGGCCTGGAAGCGGTAGGCCACGAGGTCCTCGCCGGTCTTGGCCTGGTGCAGCGAGGCGGCGTCGATGATCGGCAGGCCAGCCTCGTCCCAGGTCCAGACCGCGGCGATCTCGTCGCCGGCCTGCAGATCGCGGCGCAGGTCGACGTCCCAGACGAACAGGCGCGCCCAGGCCGCCGAGACGCGGTCGCCGTCCTCCTGGCCCAGCGCCTTGCCGAACGTCGCCGCCGGCGAGCCGCGCAGGCGCGCGCGCACCGCCTCCATCGCCGCGTCCGCGTCGGCTTGGGCCTTGCTGGTCGGCTTCTCGACATCCGTGTCCGCTGCGACCTCGGCCTCGGCCTCGGTGCCCACAGGGCGGATCGCCGCTGGCGGAGCTTCGGCGGCACCCTGCTTGGCGGCGTCGATGATCGCGTTCCCCGCCTCAGTCACCGACGGCGCCGACGGCCCGCGGAAGCCGTGCGCGACCAGGGACACCATGAGCAAGGACCAGGGAAGCAGGGGGTTGCGCAGCAGGTTCATCGGGCGACCTCGACGTGTGGGACCGGTGGAATCCGGTGCTCCCCAACCTACGCTGGCCAGATCGGCGGGCAAATTTCCGGCACAAGGCCACTTGTGTCACCGCCGCAAATGGTCGCGACGTGCCACGCAGTCGGTGGTTCGGATGTGGCCGGTGCCCTGCTTCGGCGCGGCCGTCACAGTCTTCGTGCCTCGCCTGCCGACATGACCGCAGAGCCTCGCGTCGGCGCGCTTGGTGGCAGCGCCAGGGAGGGCCAGAGGTGCCCAGGCAGCTTCTGCCCTGGCCGGATGGCGTTGGGCGGTGACGCGGCCGCGATTTTGGCTGCGGCCTCCCGCCAGATCGCTTCCAGCGTGCGTAGTTCCCGAATCGCCGTGCGCCGCAGCGACGCGTCGTTGGTCAGGACGGTCGGCGCGCGCCCGTGGCTACCCCGAAGGACGCGTGAGAACGGGTCGGCCGCCAGGATCGCCGCGACGCCCAGGACGGGACGCGGGTCTTTGGCCTGGGCCAGGTCGCGGTCGGCATGGATGTCCGCGACGAGCTGCTCGATGTGCGAGCGCCATTGGGTTGCGGGGGTGTCCGCGAAGCATGGCAGTGGCGACATCTGCAGCTCGTAGACCGTGTCGAACTGGCCTGGGATCTCGACGTAGCCCTTGCGGCGTCTGGCGTTGCTCATCGCCGAGTAGTCGGTCCAGACGCCCTTGAGCGGCGTCCCGTCTCGCAGCCATGCGTTCGACGAGGCACCGGGCCACTGGCCCATGCGCTCGACCAGGCCCTCCTTGACGCCGTGGGCCATGAGGTACTTCAGGCGCCACAGCTGGACGGTACGGTCGCCAACGACCGGGATGGCACGGAATCGGCGCTCCCAGAATGCGCCTGTCCGGCCGAGCAGCTTGTTGACCCTGGTCGCGATGTTGCCGTTGACGAAGCGCTGGAAGTTGCTGAGGCATTGGCTGTCGTCGACCGAGACGAGCATGTGGTAGTGGCTCGAGAGGACCGCCAGGGCGTGCAGGCGGACGCCGATGCCGTCCTTGCCGTGCTGGCAGCGGCCGATGACGCCGAGGACCAGTTCGTTGAGCGTCTGGCCCGGCTTGAGCAGCAGGTGCTGTCCGGTGACGCGGATGGAGACTTCGTACAGACCGCCTGGGAGCGATCGACGTAGCGGACGCATGGGGACCTCCTCGCCAGGACGTGGCCGTGGCCCTGGTCCCTACAAGTTCGGCTCTGCGAGACATTCGGTTCGGTGCAGGCGCGAAAAAAAGCCGCGTGCAAGGTGCCCGTGCAAGGTGCCTGGCACCTCGTGTCGGCGTGCAAGGTGCCCGTGCAAGGTGCCCGTGCAAGGTGCCTGGCACCTCGCGCCGCCAGCGTCGCCGTGCAAGGTGCCCTCGCGCCGCCCGTGCAAGGTGCCTGGCACCTCGCGCCGCCAGCGTCGCCGTGCAAGGTGCCCTCGCGCCGCCGGCACATCGCGCCGCCAGCGTCCCCGCCGTGCCCGACAGGCAGCAAGGCACCTGTGTCGAGCGCCTGCAAGGTACCCGCCGAGAAGTTGCTCGACTGCTACATCAACAACACCGCCATCGGCGAGTTCGATTGCGCCGGCAAGGCCCTGCCGACAAGCGCCAACTGCGCGGACAAGGTCGCCGCGGTCGTCGCGTGTGAGGCCGGCACGACAGGACCGGGGGCCAACGCCCGTAGCACGGGAGACGCCGTCAGTGGCGCCGACGCAAGCCCGACCGACGCAAGCTCTACCGACGCAGTCGCGACTGACGCAGCCACGGGCGACTCGAGCGCCGCAGACGTGGCCGCGACCGACACTGGTAGCGGCGGCGCGGACACGAGCGTCACCGACGTGGGATCTGGCATCACGTGTCCCTGCTTCGACGAGGCGACCATCAAGGACTCCCACAAGGCGGCGAGTTCCATCGCCGGGTCCAAGCCGGGCGTCTCCATGGCGAGCGGGGGCCAGCCGACAGTCTACGGAGGCTGCTTCTATCAGAAGGGAGCGACCGAGGCCGACTTCGGCAAGTCCGACAAGGTCAACTGGGTGGTCATCACAGCTCTCGATAGCGCCGACGCCGAGGTCTACAACGGGTGGTTCATCGCCGGCCCGACGCCAGACGACAACAACGTCGTCAAGCCGACGTGTGGCGCTACCAAGGGTGATAGCAAGGCCAAGGATGGCCCCGCGGAGGTCCTCAAGCAGGGCATCTCGGACTCGGAGCTCAACGCTTGTGTGCAGGTTCTGGTCGACGTCAAGGCTGCCCTCGACTGGTCGTCCTGCGGCGAGCAGCATTTGGTGCCGGCTGCAAGGTGCCTGGCACCTCGCGCTGGGCACCTCGCGCTCGGCACCTCGCGCTGGGCACCTCGCGCTGCCGGCTGCAAGGTGCCTGGCACCTCGCGCTCGCGGCACCTCGCGCTCCTGCGCTCCGCAGGGCACCTCGCGCTGCAGGGCACCTCGCGCTGCAAGGTGCCTGGCACCTCGCGCTGGCACCTCGCGCTCTGCTGCAAGGTGCCTGGCACCTCGCGCTGCACCTCGCGCTCGGCACCTCGCGCTGGGCACCTCGCGCTGCCGGCTGCAAGGTGCCTGGCACCTCGCGCTCGCGGCACCTCGCGCTCCTGCGCTCCGCAGGGCACCTCGCGCTGCACCTCGCACTCCGGCACCTCGCGCTGCAAGGTGCCAGGCACCTCGCGCTGCAAGGTGCCAGGCACCTCGCGCTGCACCTCGCACTCCGGCACCTCGCGCTCCGGCACGCCCTGCCGCGCGCCCGTCCGGAATGGGACCGCCTGATTGACGCAACCTTTTGGAAATGCGAACCTCCTCCGGTCATCGTTCCACTCGGCGGGGTCGTCGTGGCGTTGCAATTGCGGACGGGTGTCACCCGGTGGTGCTTGGGCTGTGTGCTGGCGTGTCTGTGCGCCTGCGGGCCGGATCCGGCCACAGGGACCGGCGGCGACGCCGGGGACGTCGTCGACGCGACAGGCGGCAGCGACGGCGCCGCGGCGACGGACATCGCGGGCCCCGACGTCGCCGCCAACGACATCGCGTCGAGCGAGGACACCTCGAACTGCCAGGGCGGCGTCGGCTGCCCTTGCCTCGAACCGACCGACTGCACCGTGCCGATCTGCCTCGACACCGCGGACGGCGGCCGCTGCTCCGGCCATTGTGGCTTCACGGCGTGCCCGGATGGCTGGGTCTGCAAGGGCGCGGTCGGCGGCAGGGACAGCCTGGCCACCTGTGTCCCGGAGCAACCCGACCTCTGCCGACCCTGCCAGGACGACGCGGGGTGTCAGCAGGGCGGCCATCCCGACGCCCGCTGCGTCGACCACGGCGACGCCGGCGGGTTCTGCGGCAGCGCCTGCGGCGACGACACCGCGTGTCCGAAGGGCTACGACTGCCGCGTCGTCGCCTCGGTGACCGGCGGTGCCGAGCTGAAGCAATGCGTACCCCAGGCCCAACCCGGGGCGCCACCAGGGGCCTTCGGTGCGTGCTCGTGCTCCGACGCGGCGGTGGCCAAGAGCGCCTCCACCGCGTGCCACGTCGTGGTGGGCAGCGGAGCTGCGGCCAAGCGCTGCCTCGGCAGTCGATCGTGCAGCGCGACCGGGCTCGGGTCATGCACCGCCCTGAGCGGCGCGAGCGCGGCCTGCCTCGACGTGCAATGCCTCGACGCCAAGAGCGGACAGCCCCTCGTCGATGGCACTCCTTGCGACGACGGCCGCGCCTGCACCGTCGGCGACGCCTGCGGCGCCGGCGTCTGCGTCGCCGGCGGCTCGATCTGCCCCTGCGAGCCCGGCGTCGCGTCTTGCCCGAAGCCTGCGGCCGGCGACGCCGGTAACCCGTGCAAGGGCGAGCCGCTGTGTCTGGCCGCCGCTCCCGGGGCCGCCGTGCCGTTTCGCTGCGCCATCACGTCCTACGTGCAATGCGAGGCGACCGGCGCCAACCCCTGCCTGGTCAGCGCCTGCGACACCAGCACGGCCACCTGCGTCACCGCCCCGGTCGAGCGCGTCGACACGCTCTGCGACGTCGGTCCGGACGCTGCCGGCCAGCCGTTGTGCCGCACCCAGCTCAAGCCTGCCGCCGCCGCCGACAGCCCGCCGCTGCCGTGTGACGACGGCCAGGCCTGCTCGAGCGACGACGCGTGCAGCAAGGGTCTGTGCAAGGGCGTCAGCGCCGCTTGCCTCTGCCAGGGCGACGCGGATTGCCTCGACGACGGCAACCTCTGCAACGGAGCTCCCTACTGCGACAAATCCGGGCCGCTGTGGTCGTGCAAGACCAACCCGGCCACGGTGATCGCGTGCGATACCAGCAAGGATGGTCCCTGCGTCGCGACGACGTGCCAGCCGGCGACCGGCGGATGCGCTGCGGCGCCGCTTCCCGCGGGAGCGACCTGCACCGACGGCGTGGCGTGCAGCGAGGGCGACGCCTGCGACGGCAAGGGTGCGTGCGCCTCTGGGGCCTGGGTGTGCTGCGCCAGCGACACGGAGTGCCTGGCCAAGGACGATGGCGACAAGTGCAACGGCCTGCCCTTCTGCAACAAGCAGACCGGCGCGTGCCAACTCAACCCCGCCTCGATCGTCTCGTGCCCGACCGTCGGAGACACGGCCTGCCTGCAGACCCAATGCCAGGTCACCAGCGGCAGCTGCGTCGCAGTCGCCACGCCGGCCGGCAAGGGCTGCGACGACGGCCAGGTCTGCACGGGCAGCGACGCCTGCGACGGCCAGGGCAGCTGCATCGGCCAGACGCCGATCTGCGCCTGCGCCAAGGACGCCGACTGCGTCGCCAAGGACGACGGCAAGCCCTGCAACGGCACGCTCTACTGCAATGTCGTCAGCGGCATGTGCCTGCCAAACCCGTCGACGGTCGTGTCGTGTTCCAACGAAGCCGACACGCCCTGCCGACACAACCGCTGCGTCGAGGCGACCGGCACGTGCTCGTTGGTCGATCTGCCCGCGAAATCGGCCTGCGACGACGGAAGCGTCTGTACCAGCGGTGACAGCTGCGACGGCAAGGGCGGCTGCAACGCCGGCGCCGCCATCTGCGCATGCACCAGCGACGCCGACTGCGCCCCGTTCGAGGACGGCAACCTCTGCAACGGCACGCTCTACTGCGACATGGCCGCTGGCGGGGGGCCTGCGTGCAAGGTCAATCCCAAGACGGTCAAGGTCTGCCCGACGGTCGACGACACCGCCTGCACCGTCGCGACCTGCGCGCCCAAGACCGGCGCCTGCCAGCTCCTGCCTCGCCCCGTCGGCGCGCCGTGCCAGGACGGCCTCGCCTGCACGGGCGGCGATGCCTGCGACGGCAAGGGCACCTGCACGCCCGGCGCCAACGTCTGCCCGTGCAAGACGACAGCCGACTGCGCGGTGTTCGACCCGCCCGGCGTGGCGCCCTGCGGCGAGCGGCACCTGTGCGGCAAGGCCGGCGGTGGGCTCGGCTGTGCGCTCGGGCTGCCGACGGCCGGCACCCCGTGCAGCGACGGCGACGCCTGCACCATCGGCGATCTCTGCGACGGCAGCGGCAAGTGCCTGCCGGGCAAGTCGAAGGTCTGCGACGATGGCAACACGTGCACGCTCGACGCCTGTGTCTCGGGCGGCTGCTCGTCCCAAGCCCTCGAGTCGGCCGACTGCGACGATGGGGTCGTCTGCAGCGTTGGCGACCTCTGCAAGGGCGGCGCGTGTGTGCCCGGCCCGATGCTGGCGTGGTCGTTGAGCTATGGCGGAGGCGAAAGCGAGTCGGCCCGAGCCATCGAGCCGACGCCAGGGGGTGAGGTCTGGGTCGTCGGCTCCGCCCAGAGCAAGGTGCTCCCGGGGGGCGGCAAGGTGCAGGGGCCGGGCGACGGCTGGCTGGTGCGCGTCGGCAGCGACGGCACCGTGGTCGCCAACCATCTGCTCGGCGGCAGCGCCGACGACGATCTGTTCGCCCTCGCCGTGGCGGGCGACGCGCGCTACGCCGCCGGGCGCACCGACTCGGTCGATCTGCCGGGCGCACCGAAGATCGCCGGCAAGCAGGACGGCTGGGTCGTGCGGCTCGACGCCAGCGGCTCGGTGGCGTGGCACGCCACCGTCGGCGGCAGCGGCGCAGACCAGGTGCGGTCGATCGCGGCGACAGGCAACGGCGTCGTCGTCGCCGGCGTGACCGAGGGCGCTGGCCTGTCCGGCGACGCGGCCGGCGACGATGGCTTGGTCGCGCAGCTCGACGCCGCGGGCAAGGTCGTGTGGCAGAAGGCCTACGGCGGCGCCGGCGTCGATGCGTTCTCGGCGGTCGTCGCGATCGCCGGCGGAGGCGTGGTCGCGGCCGGATTCTCCGCTTCGCTCGACATCCCCGGCGGGGCGAGCAGCGCCGGCGACACCGACGGATGGCTCTTGAAGCTGGACGCCGCGGGCCAGGTCCTGTGGAGCAAGGCCCTGGGCAGCAAGGGAGCCGACGCCCTCAGCGGCGTGGTCGCGTTGCCCTCGGGGGCGCTCGTGGCCGTCGGCGCCGCCGCATCCCAGCCGCTGTCCGACGGTGGCTTCGGCGCTGTCGGCACGGTGCCGTGGCTGCTCAAGCTCACGGCCTCGGGGGCGCTGGCCGCCCAACGCAGCCACGGGCTGCCGGCGCTGGCCGTGGCTGTGCGCCGTCACGTCGACGGAACGCTTGTCATCGCCGGTGGCGCGACCGGCGAGGGCAGCGGCGCTGACGTCGCCACCGGCGTACTGCGGGTCGACGAGTCGCTCGCCGTCCAGTCCTTCTCGTTGGCAGCGTTCCCCTCGTTCGCGGCGATGGCGCTGCGCCCGGACGGTCGCGTCCTGCTGGCCGGCCACAGCAAGGCCTCGCCCTCCGATCTCACGGCGGCCGCGGTCACCGACTTCGGCAAGCTCGGCTGTGTCGGCGGTGAGGCCTGCGCCACCAAGACCTGGAAGGCCTGCGACGACGCCGATCCGTGCACCCTGGATGGATGCGACACCGGCAAGGGCTGCAGCCACGCACCGCTCAGCTGCGACGACAGCGATCCCTGTACGACCGACTCGTGCGCGCTCGGGACCTGCAAGCACGCGCCGGCCAGCGGCGGTCCGTGCGAGGACGGCAGCGTCTGCACGATCGCCGATGCTTGCGTCGACGGCGCGTGCGTCAGCGGCAAGGCCAAGTCCTGCGACGACGGCGACCTGTGCAACAGCGAGGCTTGCGACCCCGAGAAGGGCTGCGTCAGCGTCGCGGCCAACACAGGCCTGCCCTGTCCGGGCAGCCCCTACGGCACGTGCGAAGCCGGCGCATGCAAGGCGCGGCCTTGTCCCGTCGGCTACGACCCGGTGAAGGTCGACGACAAGGGCGTCAGCGTCGTCCAGTGCGCCGCCTACGCGCCGATCTGGGGCGCGCGGCCGCTGAGCCCGAACTCGCTGTCCAAGAGCACGGTGGCCGGCAACGTCGTGGTGCTCGACAGCGTGACCAAGCTGATGTGGACGCTGACCGAGCAGCCGGCCAAGGTCCAGAGCGCGGCCATCGCCAACTGCGACCAGCTCAGCTACGGCTCGTACACCGACTGGCGGCTGCCGACCGTGCACGAGCTCGCCGGCATGGTCGACTACAGCCTGACGACGGCGCCGCTGGTCGCCTCGACCATGACGGGGACCACCGCCGACTACCATTGGACCGCCACGCCGCGAAAAGACGACTCGAACCTCGGCTACGCCGTCAGCTTTTGGAGCGGCGGCGTCGGCGGGCAGCCGATCGGCGTCTCCTCCCTCAGCCGATGTGTCCGGACCACCGCGGTGATCGAGCCCAAGACCGTGCGCTGGTCGATACCGCAGGACGACGTCGCGGTCGATACCTGGACCGGGCTGCAATGGCAGCGCAAGGGAGAGGGCTCGGTGACGTCCTGGGCGGCGGCCAAGGCCTTCTGCGGCGACCTCGTGCTCGGCGGCAAGTCGGATTGGCGCCTGCCCAGCGTGCGCGAGCTCCATGAGACCGCGGACATGCGCCAGGCGCCGCCGAGCTTCGACACCTCGGTGTTCGTCGAGACCGCCGACCTCGCCTACGCCAGCGGCAGCGACGCGTTCGGGGTCGCCGGCAAGTTCTGGGGCGTCTATGGCGGCGTGCCGCACGCCTCGTACGTCCCGCAGACCAACGCGTCGTTGCGCGTGCGGTGTGTTCGGTCTGGCTCCTAGCCTTCGGCGCGCCCCGCGTGTACGCGCGGCAATGACGCCGGGACGCCTCGGCTCGCTTGTGCGAACAAGCCCATTTTGCTACACGCTCCGCCCAGAGAGGCAGCGAGGAGAGCGCAGCCATGCACGCAGCTCCACCCGTCGCCGATGGGTACGTCGAGACCTTGTCCGCGTCAGCCCCCGGCCCTACCGCGTCGACCGCACCAGATCCATCGACCGCCATGCATCCCACCGTCCGCTTTGGCGCCCGCCGCTGGTGGCTCGTGCCCGCCACGCTGGCCTGCCTCGTCCTCGGCCGCGTCCTGGCCGCGTGCAAGATGCCTGGGACCTCGCGCCAGGCACGTCGCGCCGCAGCGTGCAAGGTGCCTGGCACCTCGCGCCGGGCACCTCGCGCGGTGCAAGGTGCCTGGCACCTCGGGCCGGCACCTCGCGCCGCAGCACCTCGCGCCGCACCTGCCTCGACTTGACACCGCGTCCGAGCCTGCTCCAAGCTTGAACTGTCCCAAAGCCGAGAGGTCGACCCTGTGAGAGTCTTGTATCTCCAAGGCTTTGATGCCGGTGGGCTCGTCAGCGCTGTTGACAAGACCTGCGCCGCCATCGCTCGCGGAGACCTGCGCTCGGCCGACGTCCGCAAGCTGCGAGGCGACGGTACCTACCACCGCGCTCGACTCAACGACAGCGACCGGTTGTTGCTGCAATTCGTCCGCCACCACGGCGAAACTGTCTGCCTGGTGCTCGAGGTGATCGTCCGCCACGCCTACGACAAGTCTCGTTTTCTCCGCGGCGCGCAGGTCCCCGACGACGCGCTCGAGACGGCCTACGAGCCCACGACGCTGCTGTCCGAAGCGGCCCCTACACTGCGCTACCTGGATCCGGCACGGACCGAGTTCCGCATGCTCGACAAGCCGCTCTGCTTCGACGACGCGCAGGAGGCGGCGCTGCGCGCCCGGCCGCCGCTGGTGGTGGTCGGCTCTGCAGGCAGCGGCAAGACCGCGTTGCTTCTGCAGGCGATGCGCACGCACCGCGGCTCGGTCGCCTATGTCACCGAATCGCGGTGGCTCGCCGAGTCGGCGCGGACGCTCTACGTTGCCAACGGCGGCGCCCCTGACGACCAGGACGCGAGCTTCCTCTCGCTGATGCACATGGTCGAGTCGATCGCCGTGCCGCCTGGGCCCATCGTGAGCTGGCGTGCGTTCCGGGGCTTCTTTGCCGAGCGCTCTGCTGGCAGCCGGGTGCTGCGGGAGGCGGGCGCGCATGCGATCCTGGAAGAGCTGCGCGGTGTGCTGACGGCCGAGCCCGAGGGGCCACACAGCCGAGAGGCGTACCGCGCCCTGGGAGTCAAGCAATCCCTGTTCGGGGTCGAGCAACGCGACGCGATCTACGATTTCTTCCTCGCCTACCGCGACTGGCTCGTGCGACAAGGGTTGAGCGAGCCGAATCTGCTCGCCCACGCATTGCTCGGTCGGGTCGAGCCGGTGTGGGATTTCGTGGTCGTCGACGAGGTCCAGGACCTGACCAACGCCCAGCTCGCGCTGGTGCTCGCGACGCTGCGGCCCCACGCGGGCTTTATCCTCGCCGGCGACGCCAACCAGATCGTGCACCCGAACTACTTCTCCTGGGCTCGGGTGAAGTCGCTCTTCTGGCGCGGCCGCGGCGCGCTCGACGAAGACCAGGCCGTGCACCTGCTTCGGATGAGCTATCGCAACAGCGAGCGGGTCACCGACGTGGCGAACCGCCTGCTGGCGCTCAAGGTCCACTGCTATGGCTCGATCGACCGCGAGTCGAACCGCCTGATGCAGTCCCTACCTGGGGATGCGGGCGCGACGTTGGTGCTGCGGGCCGGCGGGCCGGGCGCGCGGGCGCTCGCCGAACGCTGCCGCGTCTCGAACGAGGTGGCGGTGCTGGTCCTGCGCGAGGAACACAAGGCAGAGGCGCAGCGCACCTACCGGACGCCGCTGGTCTTCTCGATCGTCGAAGCCAAAGGCCTCGAATACCGCACTGTCGTGCTGCACCGCTTGATCAGCGGCGCCAGCGAGCGCTACGCCGCGCTGGCTGCCGGGGTGTCGGCCAGCGATCTGCAGACCGACGAGCTGCGCTACCGCCGTGCCCGCGACAAGACGGACAAATCGCTCGAGGCCGACAAGTTCTTCGTCAACGCCCTGTACGTCGCCTTGACGCGCGCGGTCCACGACGTCGTCGCGGTCGAGGACGATCCCGCGCATCCATTGCTTGTGCTGCTCGGCCTCCAGGGCCAGGACAGCGCCGACGACGTTGCGGTCCACAAGGCCAGCCGCGAGGACTGGCAGCGCGAGGCCAGCCGGCTTGAGGCCCAGGGCAAGTCCGAACAGGCCGAGGCGATCCGCCGCGACGTGCTGCAGCAGAAGCCGGTGCCGTGGCAGGTCTACGACCGCGCCTGGCTCGGGGCGCTGCTCGGTCCGCCGTCCAAGGTCGCGGCGCTCTCCGTTCGCAGCCGCGACCAGCTCCGCGAGTACGCCTACCTCCACGACGACCCAGACCTGCTGCTGCAGGTCGACCCGCTCCGCGGCGTCGTCGAGGCGACCCTGCCGCTGCCGACCTGGGTCCGCGGCCACACCGCCTACGGTTGGCCCCCCGTGGACTCTGAAGCGACGCGCAATCGTGCCCTGGCGTTGCTGCTTGGCCTGCCGCTCAAGGGTGAGCGCGAGGTCTTCGATCAGCGGAGACCACAGGTGGTGCCGGCGGCGCTGTCGCGCTGCGTCGGCAAGTCGCGTGACGAACTGCTGCGCGACACCGAGCGTCACGGCACCGATCACCGCACGATGTTCGGCTTGACGCAGCTGATGCTCGCTGCCTACCGCAACGACCTCGCCTGGATCGACGCCCTGATCGAGCGCGGCGCCACGCTCGGCCCTCTCGACACTTATGGCCGTGGCGCGCTCGGCTGGGCCCTGCTCGGCGCCCGCGATCGTGGCGACCTGGGCAGCCTCGGCGAGCTCTGGGAACGTCTGGCGCCGGCCTCAATCGACGTCGAGGTCGACGGCCAGGCGGTGCAGCTCGGGCGAGAGATGCCGGAATTCCTGGTGCTGCAGTTCGCCATCGCCGAGCACAGCCGCATGCTCCGGCAGCGTCACGATTTGTCCTACTACGACGCATCCAGCCCGGATGGCGACGCCGACCAAGCGACCGCAGGCTTCCACGTCTGGCCGACATTCAGCAGCGCCGAGCTCTGCAGCCGCTGGTGGGAGGCTGGCCTGCCCGAGAACCTGCTGCCTGCCCGCCGGGCCCGCCGGGCCTACCTCAACGCGGTGCTGGCCCGTGCTGAACGCCAGAGCACCTACCGTCCTGCGCGCAAGCTCTGGCAGCGGGTGCGCCACGGCCGCTATTGCCTGTCGCCCACGCTGCGGCTGCGCGTACGCGACGAGGTTGGCGTCGACCACTGGCGCGACCTCCGCGAGCTGCTCGGCCTGGCGCAGCAGGCAAACCTGCGCCGCGCCACGTACGCCCGGTTGACCGGAGATCTCTACCGCGCCGAGCAGGGGGCCTGGTTCGGGATTCCGGTCGAGCCGGTGCCGACGCCGATGGACGTCTCCAGGCGCGGACAGCTCAAGAGCGCCAAGGCTCTGCCGAAGTTCACTCGAGCGGGGCGCCACGGCAGGCCAAGCGATCAAGGCCAGTAGCAATCCTCGTGGGCGGTCGGGCCGGGACTCAAGAAGGGATGAGGTCTGCGCGCCAGGCGAATCGCTTGTGCGAACAAGCCCATTTTGCTACACGCTCCGCCCAGAGAGGCAGCGAGGAGAGCGCAGCCATGCACGCAGCTCCACCCGTCGCCGATGGGTACGTCGAGACCTTGTCCGCGTCAGCCCCCGGCCCTACCGCGTCGACCGCACCAGATCCATCGACCGCCATGCATCCCACCGTCCGCTTTGGCGCCCGCCGCTGGTGGCTCGTGCCCGCCACGTTGGCCTGCCTCGTGCTCGCCCGCGTCCTGGTCGCCCCGGCCGTCGCCGAGCTGCCGACCGAAGGCGACGACCGTCACGGCGTCGACGACGCCCGACGCGCCGCGATCTTCTGGCACATCGCCCGCTGGCAGGTGGCGTGGCGCGCCAAGGCCAAGGCCCACTTCCCGAACCACCCGTGGTCGGCCGAGGACGACTACCATTGGAACGTCCGTAGCCACGTCGACAAGGTCCTGGCCCAGAAGTTCGGCGTCTCGACCAGCGTCATCTGGGCCGTCTACGACGAGGGTGTACGGGGGCAGTGGCGCCTGCCGCCGCCGCCGGACGCGACCTCGCTCGAACGGCTCGTCGGCGACGCAGGCCCGTTGACTCCCAGCGTCGTCCCGCTGCGGCCACGCAAGAAATGAGGCACCTCCGCACGCACGACAGCGCCGTGCCGAGCGCCACTTGGGCCGACGTAGCGGCGCTGCGTTGGACACTGTGGATCGTCCTGGCGAGCGCGTGGTTCTGGCCGGCGCTGTCCAAGCCGACGATGCTCGGCACCGCAGGCGACTGGGCCTACTTCACCGCGCACGACACCAGCGTCTGGCTCTCGCTCGCGGTGCACAACGAGCTGCCTGGTTGGGATCCGTTCGCCTGCGGCGGCATCCCCCTGCTCGGCAACCTGCAGGTGCGGCCGATCGGCATCACGGCGCTGTGCTCGCTGCTCTTTGGCCTGTTGCCGGGGCTGCGCGTGGCCCTGTGGCTGATGGTCTTGCTCGGGCTCGAGGGCGCGTACCGCTGGGCGCGCCATCGCGGCGTGGCTGGCGTCGGCGCGTTGGCCGCGGCGGTCATCTTCGCGACGTCGGGTCGGCTGGTGCAGGCGATCGCAGAGGGCCAGCCTGGTCTGTTGGCGTTCGAGCTGGCGCCCTGGGCCCTGCTCGGGTTGGAGCGCGGTTGGCGAGACTGGCGTGCGGCGACGGCCGGTGGCCTGTGGATGGCCCTCTCGTTCCTCGAAGGCGGCGCCGTGCCCACGCCGCTGACCGCCGTGCTGCTGTTCATCGTCGCGTTGAGCCGCACCGGCCTCGCCCTGGGCCGCTGGCGTCCGGGCGGCGCCTCGCGCGACGATGTGGCGATCTGGCGGCCACTGGCGACGCTGGCCTGGATGGGCCTGGTCGCCGCGCTGGCCACCGCCTGGCGGTTGCTGCCGGTCGCCGAGTCGCTCGTGCGCTGGCCGCGCGACTGGCAGGCCGACGACGTCTACACCATCGGCCATGTCCTCAACATGATGGCGGTCAACAGCGTCCCCGGCACCCACATGGCGAACGGCTCCAGCTTCGTCGGCGCTCCGGTCTTCCTGGTCGCTGCGGTGGCCCTCCTGCTGCGCGATCGCCGCGCCGGTTGGCCGCTGGTCCTGACGCTGCTCACGCTCGATCTCGCCACCGGGACGCGCGATCTCCTCGGCCTCTTTCCCGCGATCCACCATCTTCCCGTGCTTCACAACCTCCGACACCCCATGCGTTTTTCGCTGTTCACCGCCCTGCCGCTCGGTGTGCTCGCCGGCCTGACCATCGAGCACCTCGAACGCTGGGTCGCCGCCGGCTTCGCCCGGCGCGCCTCGTCATCGCAGACGCCCGCGTGGGCCGGCCGCGCGATCGCCATCACCGCAGCCGTCGCGCTCGCGGCCTGGCCGACCGGCAAGCTCTTGCACTTCGGCCACTCGCGCCTGCTCGGCACCTTCGTCCGTCCGGCACCGCTGTCAGCGTTCCAGCCGTTCCGCCAGAGCCTGGGCAACCGCTGGGCGGCGGACGTCTGGCCAGCGATGCATCTCGGCACGCTCTCGTGCTTCGAGGAGCAGCCCTTTCCCCAGGCCGAAGGGTTGCGCGCCGATCGTCCAGCCGAGGAGTGGATCGAGCTGCCCGCCGACGGCACCGCGACGCGCGTCGCCTGGTCGCCGAACGCGATCGACATCGACGTCGAGGTGGTCGCGGACGCCGGGACGACCCTCGTCATCAACCAGAACCACCATCGGGGCTGGAGCGCCGGTCCCTTCCAGGTGGTCGAGCGCCACGACGGCCTGCTCGCGGTGCGTCTGCCCAAGGGGCGGCATCGCGTCGAGCTACGCTGGAGCGATCCCTTGAGCCGGGCCGGATTCGCGATCACGGCGCTCGCGGCGTCAGCGTTGCTGATCGCGCGCCGGCGCTCCCGTCACGGCAGGGCCGCGCCCGCCGCCGCGTCGCCCATGTGAGCGCCGGCGAGGACGTGGTCGGCGTACAGACGCGTCACGGCGCGCGCCAGCGCCATCGGGTCGGTCGGTCCGCTGCGTCGCCTGGCGTGCTGCGCCACGGTCAGCACCGCGAGGCCGTGGGCGATGGACCACGCGCCCATGCAGGCCGTGTCGGTCAACGCGGACGCGACCAGCCCGGCATCGCGTGCGCCCTGGATGACCCGCGCGAGCGCCACCCAGCAGCGATCCCGCTCTGCGTTGAGCTGGGCATCGTCGGGCACGAGCAGATCGGCGCGGAACATCAAGCCGAACGTGGCTGGCCGCTCGAGGGCGAACGCCACGTAGGCCGTCCCCTGCGCCGCGAGCGCCACGCGCGGGTCTGTCGTCTCGCTCGCGGCCCGCTCGACCCGATCGGCCAGGTCGGCGTAGCCACTCGCCGCGTAGGCAGTGAGCATGCCGGCGCGCGAACCGAACAAGGCACCAGGCGCCCCGTGCGACAGGCCGGCCCGCCGCGCCACGCCCCGCAGTGAGATCGCGCCTTCGCCCACGGCCACCAGCTCGTCGCCAACAGCCCGCAGCAACGCGGCGCGCGTCGCATCGGAATCTCTCATGGTCCCCCCAGCGCGTCGACCGCGCCACCCACGTCGGATGCTGCGATGGTGACCAGAGTTGCGCAAGTAGACGTTGACAACGTCCACGAGATTTTCTACCACTGCGACGGAACGTGTCGCACCGAGCGAGCAGGGTTGGCGTCAGCACCGACGCCGCCGCGCCTTGGAACCTCCCGGTGCCCCGAACGCCCGACAGGGCTCCGTCTCTACCTGCCCCAGCTCGCGTTGCACCCCACCCGCCCCGCGACGCGAGCTGGGGTGGGTAGGCCTTGGGGCGCGGGCGAGGCGTCCCTCACGAGCGCAGCGCTCGATCACGCGCCGGTCGCGGGATCACGGGTCGATCGCCACGTCCACCGGCCGGGCGCCGAGCGTGCGCACCAGCACCTCCGGTGCCAGCGCCACCAGGAAGCCGCGCTTGCCGCCGTTGAGCAGGATGCGCTCCAGCCCGAGGATGGAGCGCTCGACGTAGACCGGCATCGCCCGGCGCACGCCGAACGGCGAGGTGCCGCCGACCAGGTAGCCGGTATGCTTCTGCGCGACCTCGGGGTCACACGGCGTCACGCCGCGCTCGCCGATCTGGCGCGCCAGCTCGCGGGTGCTGACCTTCTTGTCGCCGTGCATCAACACGATCAAGGGTTTGCGCTCTGCGGTCTCCATCACCAGCGTCTTGACCACCTCGTGCTCCGGCACGCCCAGCGCGTCGGAGGATGCCTTGGTGCCGCCGTGTTCGACGTAGGGGTAGAGGTGCTCGGTGAAGGGCACGCCCGCGGCGCGCAGGGCGCGGACCGCCGCGGTGACGGGCGTCTTGTCTGCCATGGCCTGGTCCTCCGGCGTCCGTGCGCGACACGCGTGGCCGCAAGATGCTACGATCACGCCCGACTTGTCGACGGCGTCGCCATGACCGACGCTGCGCTCGCCACGGGCAGGCGCCCGCGCCAGCGCCCAAGGAGGCCGTGATGACGATCGGTTGGGACTCTCGCATGGCGCGTCTGCAGCGGCGGTGCGTCCTGCTCTGCCTGCTCGTCGGCGGCGCGCTCGGCGGCTGTGGTGGCGACGAAGAAGGTACGACCAAGCTCGTCTTCGACGGCTCGGGCGGTCTGCTGCCCGACGGCGGCAGCATCGGCGGCGGCGATGGCGCGGCGGGCGGTGGCGACGGCGCAGGTGCCGGCAGCGGCGACACCAGCGCGGTGGGCGACGGCGGCGGCGCAGGGGACGGTCGAGGCGGCGGCGGCTCCGACGGCGGCGGCGACGCGACGGGACCGGGCGGCGCCGTGATCGACGCCGAGGCCGTGCCGCAGCCGCTGCTGATCGCCAAGCTCGATGGCCAGGAGAGCCTGGTCCAGAGCTTCTGGCTCGACCCGAACCCGCAGGCCAACAACAGCCAGCGCAAGATCAAGATCGAGCTGACCAACCAGGGTGACGTGCCGCTGCGCATCGACGCGCTGACCTTCCAGAGCGAGACGCCACAGATCGTGCTCGATTGGTACGACACGCCGCTGACCCCGGCCGACTACCCCTACGAGCTGCAGCCCTTCACGACGCTGACGTTGCAGGCCATCTGGACCACCGAGCCCAAGCTCGACGGCCAGGCCATCGCGACGCTGACGGTCGTCAGCAACGATCCCAAGCAGCCCAAGCTGGTGCTGACGATGGCGACGCCGTGCACCGACGCCAAGGCCGTGCTCTCGACGCCGCTGCTCGAGGTCGTCAACGCGGCACCCTTCGACGGCAAGGTCGCGTGCCTGACGCTCGGCAACATCGGCTGCAAGCCGCTGACGGTGCAGGCGGTGAGCTTGCAGCCCGCAGATCCGCGCTTCTCGCTGGTCAAGGCGCCCGAGGCCGGCGCGACGATCGGCGTCTACGGCGGCGGCGACAACCCCACGGCCTCGCCCGTCGCGCTGCCGATCTGCGTCCGCTTCGAGCCCAAGGACGAGAGCCAGGCCGCCGCCAGCGTGCAGCTCGTCGTCTCGGCCCAGGGCGGCTCGGCACAGTCGGTGCAGGCCAAGGTCAACGCGACCTGGACGCCGCCTTCGCACCACAGCCTCGCCTGTGGCGGCAAGCAGGCGTTCGTCTTCCCAGGCGGCCAGCCGGGCGCCAAGGCCACCTGCAAGCTGCAGAACCATGGGCCGGCGCCGCTGAAGATCGCGGCGCTCGAGCTGCAGCCGGTCGCCGGCACCGTGCCGCTCGAACAGATCGAGGCCGCCTTCGCCGTCGCCATCGTCCAGGGCGGCGAACAATCCGCGCCGTGGACCGTCGCCGCCGGCGCCGTCGCCGAGCTCCAGGTCACCTGGAAGGCCAAGGCGACGCCGCCCGCGGCCCAGGTGCGGCTGCGCCTCGAGCGCCAGAGCGACGTCGACGAGCTGACGCTGCCGGTGCTGGCGGGCCTGTGCAACCAGCCGGCGCTGCTGGTCGCGCCCGCGCCGCCGGCGTTCTCGACGCCCATCGGCAGCAACGTCACGGGCGACGTGGTGCTGGCCAACCAGAGCTGCGCGCCGCTGGTCATCGTCGACGGCTGCGTCACGGCCTACCAGGTCAGCCAGGAGCAGGCCTGCGACACCGGCATCGGCAGCGACGCCTTCTCGCTGGTCGGTGGCGCCGCGACCCAGACCATCCCGCCGTGGGGCCTGGCGACGCTGCAGGTCCGCTACGCGCCCAAGGTCGCCGGCAGCAAGCCCGACTACGGCCAGCTGCATCAGTATTGGTGCCGCGGCACCTGGAACGGCGGCAGCTGCACCGGCCCGATCGAGAAGACCTCGATCCAGCTCGAAGGCACGAGCAAGCCGGGCCTCGTCGCAGCCAGCGCGACGCTCAAGGCCCAGGGGCCGGCGGTGCTCGGCAAGTCGGTCTGGCTCAAGGCGTCGATCCAGCCGGGCAACCAGCCGATCGCCGACCAGGGCAGCTTCCGCTGGTGGGTCGCGGCCCGGCCGACGGGCTCGTCGGCGTGGTACTACGCGCCCGTCAGCGACGGCGCCGCGCGCCAGTTCGTGCCGGACCTCGCGGGCAGCTACACCATCGCGATCCAGGCGCTGTCGGGGACGCCGGGCCAGCTGACGACGCAGGTGCAGAGCAAGCCGGCGCTGGTCACGCTCTCGGTGCCCTGAGACGCGATCAAGGCGCCTTGGCGCCGCGCGGGCCGTGGCCGAGCCGGGCGACGTCGAGGCCGGCGACGCGGACCGCGGCGAAGCGCTCGTAGTCGCGCGGCCGCCACAAGAACGCCGCCAGCAGCAGCGCGACGAAGTTCGACAGGCCCTCGCTCCACAGCGACAACTCGGGCCGCAGCGTCGCGACCGCCGCGCCGACGAAGTAGATCGGCGCCGTCAGCCAGAGCCGGGGCCACGCCATCGCCACGATCAGCGCCATCGTCAGGCCGAAGGTGTACAGGTCGAGCGCGACGATCGCGTCCACGCCGAGGCCGAGGCCGATGCCGATCGAGCGACCGAACGTCACCGCCATCGCGCAGACGGCGGTGGCCGCCAGGACGTCGCGGTTCAGCCGGCTGCGCAGCATCGACTCGCGCGCCCAGGTCGCCGCGGCCACGATCGCGAGCAGGAAGCCGACGCCCGACGCCACGAGCATCCAGGGCTGCAGCCGCCAGCCGTAGCGCGTGCGCGCGATCTCGGCGCCGATCGGGATGATGGTCCAGCTCATGCCGAGCACGACAGAGAGGAAGACCCGGGTTCGTGCGCCGATCGTCGGGTCGGCGTCGTCGCGGCGACGCTGCAGCAGCTCCAGGTGCGACTGCGCCGTCGCGCGCACCTCGGCCAGCTTCGGCCGCAGCTGCTGCAGCTCGTCGGCGACGTGGACCTGCTCGGCGTCCGCCCCGCTCGTCGCGCCGACCTCGGCCCGAGCCGCGCAGAGCTGCTCGAGCTCCAGCGCCAGCGACTCGGCTGCCGCCACGTCGTGCAGGTCGAGCAGCCACCAGGCGTGGGCCAGCAGCAGCGCGTGCTCAGCGCGGTGCGCCGCTTCGTTGCCCGGCCAGGCGCGCACCGACTCCTGCAGCGCCAGCCGCGTCGCCGCAAAAGCGCGCTCGACCACGACGATCGCGGCCTCCACCGCGTCCGAGCGCAGCGCGCCATCGATGGCCTCGGCCTCGCTCGGCGCCGCCCGCCGCTGCTCCTGCGCCGCGGCGTGCGCGGCCGCGACCTCGACCGCCAGCGCCGCCCGGCCCTGGAAGATCGCCTCGGCGTGGGCGCTGCTGTGGCCCTGGGCGCTCTGCAGCAGCCGCATCGAGACGCGATGTTCGAGGAACGTCGCCAGGGCGCGGCGCAGGGCGTCGGCGCTCTCGAAGCGGTCGCCGGGTTCGCGGGCACACGCCGTGCGCGCGACCTCGGCCAGCTCGGCAGGGACGTCGCCGCCGTAGGTCGCCGGCGTGCAGACGTAGGCCGCCCACAGCACGGCGTGGATGTCGGCGCCAGCGTGGCGCGGCCGCCCGGTCACGATCTCGTGCAGCATCGCGCCGAGCAGGAAGACGTCGGTGTGCGGGCCGAGCAGCGAGCCCTTGCCCGTGACCATCTCGGGCGCCATCGCCGCGGGCGTGCCGACGACGTCGCTCGCCGCGCTCGCCAGCGGGATCGCGCCGCTGCCGTCGTCCTGCGTCGTCACGGCCAGGCCCCAGTCCAGGACGTAGACCTCGCCGTAGCGGCCGATCATCACGTTGTCGGTCTTCAGATCGCGGTGGAGGATGCCGCGGGCGTGGGCGTAGTGCACCGCGCGGCAGACGCGCATCAGCACCTCGAGGTGCCAGGCGAGCGGCTCGGCGCCCTCGAGCAGTGGATGGCCCGGATCGCCGAGCACGTCGTGCCAGCTGACGCCGTCGACGCGCTTCATCACCAGCAACGGCGCGCCGGCCTCGTCCTGGCCGAGCGCGTAGATGGGCAGGATGTCCGGGTGTTCGAGTTGTCCGGCGACCATCGCCTCGGCCAGCATCCGGCGTTGGGCGTCGTCGCTGCGCATCTGCGAACGCAGCGTCTTGACCGCGACCTCGCGGCCGAGCGCCATCTGCCGCGCCACGCGCACCACGCCCATGCCGCCTTCGCCGAGCTTGCGGCCGAGCGCCAACTCCGGCGGCGCGCCGTCGGCACCAGGCGCCAGCAGGCGCGGCAGCGCGGCGAGGCGGGCGGCGAGGCGGTCGTCACGGCTCTGGGTCTGGGTCCGCAGCGTCTGACCCGGCGTCAGGCCGGCGGTGCGCCTGGCCAGGTCGCTCTGGCGCCAGATCTCCTCGAACGGAGCGGCCTCGGCGGCGTCGATGGTCAGCGCTGCGGTCATGGACCCGACGACTCCACACGCCACGACGCGGCGACGACCGGCGCGCCGCCGTCTGGACGACGTCGTCGGCCAGCGCCCGGATCGGGCGGCACACGGGGACGACCCCGCCAGCTTAGGTCAGGATGTCGAACTCGTCACGCGGGGTTGCCGCCGCCGCGCTCACCGCCCTACTGTGCGGCGACGCCACGTCCGACGAGGAGGCAGAGCGCCCCATGGCCCCGATCCTGCTGCGCTGCCCGACCTGTCTGGACCTGATCGACGACGTCGACGCCGCCACGCCGCGCTGTGCACAGGGCCACGCCTTTGACCGCGACGGCGAGGTGCTGCAGCTGGTGACACCCGCGCACGCCGCGCATCTACGCGCGTTCGACGCCGCCGTCCGCCGCGATCGCGACGCCGCTGGGCTCGACGCCCGGCCGCTCGACCACCCGACGCTGCCCGCCTCGGCCGCCAGCGACCCGGAGTGGGCCGAACGCACCGCCGACCTCGCGTTTGTCCGCGACCTCTGCGCCCGCATCGACGCCCGCAGCGCGGTCGACGTCGGCGCCTTCAACGGCTGGCTCTGCCACGCGCTGCGCGGCGATGGCCTCGACGTCACCGCGTTCGACCTCTTCCTCGACGATCGATTCGGCCTCGGCGCCCGCCGCCACTACGCCCGGCGCTGGCGCGGCGTCCAGCTCGACGTCTGCCGACCGGAGCTGCTCGCCTCGCAGGTCGACCTGGTCGTGCTCAACCACGGCCTGCACTTCTTGCCGCGGCCGCTCGAGCTGGTGCAGGGCTGGATGCGCCGCGTCGCCCCGGGAGGCGCGCTCGTCGTGCTCGGCCTGCGCCTGCACCGCGATCCCAGCGCGCGCCGACGCGAGGTCGAGGCGATCGCCGCGCGTGGCCGGGCCCAGGGGCTCGAGCTCTTCCCGCTCGCGGGGCCGGGCCTGCTGACGCTCGACGACGGCCGTCGGCTGCGCGCGATGGGCCTGTCGCTGCAGCCGGCGCGCGACGCCTGGCGCGGCAACCTCATGGCCCTGCTGCGGCCACAACGCGCGTTGTGCCTGCGTGGCGTCTGGCGTGCCCCCGCGCCAGGCCGCCCGGGCTAGCGAGGCGCGTCCGCGGCCGGTGTCAGGCCGCTTCGTCCAGGCTCAAGGCCCGCGACCGCGCCAGGTAGACCAGCGCCGCGGCCCAGCCGACCAGCGCGCTCGCCGCCAGCGCGCCCAGCGCGCCCCAGCGCGGGATCAGCAGCAGGTTCAGCGCCAGGTTGCCGACCAGGATCGCCGTCGTCGTCGCCAGCACGGTGCGCTCCTGCCCGGCCTTGTACAGCGCGTAGATCGCCGGCACCTGGGCGAACATCTGCGCGACGTAGAGCGCGCCGACGACCAGCGTCACATCGTCCACGGCGAAAGCGTAGCCGTGGCGCAGCAGCAGCCCGAGCCCGGCGACGCCCGGCACGGCGATGGCCACGCCCAGGGCCAGGAACTGCAGGTTCAGCCGCCACAGCTGGCGATGGCCCATGGCGTAGACCGTGCGGACAAAGGGCAGCAGCAGCAGCCCCGCGATCGACTGCAGCCAGAGCAGCGCGTTGATCAGCACCTGGTAACGCGCCACCTCGGCCGCCGGCAGCAGGGCGCTGACGCAGTAGAGGTCGACCCGCGAGCCGATCATGCCGGCGGCGCCGAGCAAGAAGAACGACGTGCCCGCCCGCAGCAGGGCGAGCGCGTCGGCGGCACCCGGCCGAGCGGCGGCCGGAGCGGCGGAGCGCACCTCGGGGAACAGGGCCAGCAGCCCGAGCATCCGGCCGACCTCGGCCACCGCGAACAGGCCCAGAAGCTCGCGCACACCGACGACCTCGGCGCGCCAGACGCCGGCAAAGATCAGCAGCGTCGTCGCCGCGTCGACCGCCGCCGCGCGCAAGAAGCGCTGCTCGTGCAGGACCACGGCCTCGAACGACTGCGAGACGGCGCGGGCCAGCAGCCAGAGCGCGCCGAGGCCGAGGCTCACGACGTCCCAGTCGTTGGCGGCGCCGAATCCGAGGCCGCCCAGCGCGGCGATCGGCAGCAGCACCGTGGCGCGGGCGCGCAGGTTGGCGCGCACCGCGTGGCCGAGCGCCTCGCCGTCGCGGGCGATCGCGCGCAGCACGAACTCCTTGTTGCCCCAGCCGACCAGGTGTGCGGCCAGCTGCCAGACCAGCAGCTGCGCGACGAACGCGCCCCACGTCGCCGCACCGTGGATGCGCACCACAGCCAACGAGACCAGCACGCCGAGCGCAGTCGGCAGCAGGCTCTGCACCGCGTGGCGGGCGATGGTGTCGGCGACGCTGCGCAGCGATCTCGTCATGGGCCGAGCGTGCGGCAAAGCGATCGGCGCGCCAAGCGGCGGCCACCGACCATTGACGAGCCGGCCTCCGATGATCCACACAGCCCCCCGCGCGCGCCGACCGCCCTCGCCTCGGCGTCGGTGCAGCGCCATAGGAGGCCCCCGATGTCGCCAGCAACCTCGCCAACCGGCCTCGTCGCCGCCGCGTCGTCGACCGTGCGCCTGCCCGCCGAGTGGGAGCCGCAGGACGGCGTGCAGCTGACCTGGCCCCACGCCGACACTGATTGGGCGCCGATCCTGGCCGAGGTCGAGGCCTGCTTCTGCGCCATCGCCGCCGCCGTCACCCGCTTTGAACCGCTGCTGGTCGTCTGCCACGACGCCGAGGTCCGGGCGCGGGTCGAGGCGCAGCTGCGCGCTGCTGGCGTCGACCTGGGCCGCGTCCAGCTCGTCACGCTGCCCTGCAACGACACCTGGGCCCGCGATCACGGCGCGATCACCGTCGAGCAGGGCGGCGCGACGCGGCCGCTCTCGTTCCGCTTCAACGGCTGGGGCGGCAAGTTCGAGGCCAGCCTCGACGACGCGATCAACGCCGGCCTCGACGCCGCGGGTGTCTTCAGCGCGCCGGTCGAGGCCATCGACGTCGAGCTCGAAGGCGGCGCGATCGAGTCCGACGGCCGCGGCACGATCCTCACCACCTCCGAATGCCTGTGCAATCCGAACCGCAACGGCGGCCTCAGCCGGGCCGAGGCCGAGGCCGTGCTGCGGCGGCACCTCGGTGCCGAGCGGGTGCTCTGGCTCGACCACGGCTACCTCGCCGGCGACGACACCGACAGCCACGTCGACACGCTCGCGCGCCTGGCCCCGGGCGAGGACGGCGCGGGCGAGACCATCGTCTACGTCGCCTGCGACGACCCGGACGACGAGCACGCCGAGGCCCTCGCCGCCATGCGGGCCCAGCTCGAGGCGCTGCGCACCGCGAGCGGCGCGCCCTACACGCTGCTGCCGCTGCCGTGGCCGCGGGCGACCTTCGACGACGAGGGCGACCGGACGCCGGCCACCTACGCCAACTACTTGATCATCAACGGGGCCGTGCTGGTGCCGACCTACGACGACCCGGCCGACGCCGAGGCGCTCGCGGTGGTGGCCCGGGCGCATCCGGGGCGCGAGGTGGTCGGCGTCGACTGCCGGGCGCTGATCTTGCAGCACGGCAGCCTGCACTGTGTGACGATGCAATGGCCGCGCGGCGTCTGGGCCAGTCGCCCGGGCGGGGCGCAAGGGAGGCCGCAATGACCGGACGATCGCAGCAACCAACGGCCAGGCGGACGGTCGCGGCGGCCCTGATCCAGCAGGCCTGCGGCGACGACCTCGCAGCCAACCTCGCCGCGACGTTGGCGAAGGTGCGGCAGGCCGCGGCCGACGGCGCCGAGCTCGTGGTGCTGCAGGAGCTGCACCGGTCGCGCTACTTCTGCCAGGTCGAGGACACCCGCTTGTTTGACCTCGCCGAGGCGATCCCTGGCCCCTCGACCGAGGCGCTGGGCGCGCTCGCCGCCGAGCTCGGCGTCGTCCTGGTGAGCTCGCTCTTCGAGCGCCGCGCGCCGGGCCTGTACCACAACACCGCGGTCGTGTTCGAACGCGACGGCAGCATCGCCGGCCGCTACCGCAAGATGCACATCCCCGACGACCCGGGCTTCTACGAGAAGTTCTACTTCACGCCCGGCGACCTCGGCTTCACCCCGATCGACACGTCTGTGGGCCGGCTCGGCGTGCTGATCTGCTGGGACCAGTGGTTCCCGGAGGCGGCGCGGCTGATGGCGATGGCCGGCGCCGAGCTGCTGATCTACCCGACCGCGATCGGCTGGGATCCGCGCGACGATCGCGACGAGCAGCTGCGCCAGCGCGGCGCCTGGGAGACGATCCAGCGCGCCCACGCCGTCGCCAACGGCCTGCCCGTGCTCGCCTGCAACCGCGTCGGCCACGAGCCGGACCCGTCGGGCAGCAGCGAGGGCATCCAGTTCTGGGGCCATAGCTTCGCCGCAGGGCCGCAGGGCGAGCTGCTCGCGCTGGCCGACGCCGACGAGACCACCCTGCACGTCACGCTCGACCTGCAGCGCAGCGAGGCCGTGCGCAGGATCTGGCCCTACCTGCGCGACCGGCGCATCGACGCCTTCGCCGACCTGCAGCTGCGCTACCGCGACTGAGCCGCGCAAGATCGCGACCGCGCAGGGGCCTTGGCGTCGCCGTCACGCAATTTGACGCGATCGAGGACAACGGCATACTGCCCCTGCCCTCCTCAATGCACAGGACGCGCTCGAGCCCGACCAGCCTCCCACCCAGCAAGTCCGCCGCCCGGGAAGCATCGCCCTCCTCGAACACCCTGGTTCGCACTGTCACCTGAGGTCCCCATGGCCATCTCCGTCTCGTCTGCCCGCCGGCGCCGCTCGCTTGCGCTCTGGTTCAGCTGGCTCGCCCTGCTCGCGCCCCTGTCGCCGGCCTTCGCCGCGCCGCCAGCGCAGTTCCCCGCCGACTCGGTCTTCATCCCCGCGACCTGCGGCGGATCGCTGACCAACGACGGCACGTCCGACGCGCCTTCGGGCATCGGCGAGCGCGACATCGTCGGCGACGCGACGCATGCCGCCTTCGCGACCTGGAGTGACGAGACCTTCGTCTACTTCCGCGTCCGCGTGGCCGGTGTGCCGACCGCGAGCGGCGGCAACGCGCCGCTGGCGCAGTTCGGCTGGGGTGTCGGCATCGACGTCGACGGCGACCTCAGCACCATCGAGTACGCGCTGGTCGTCGACGGCATCAAGGAGCAGGTCAACCTGACCGACAACGCGACCAAGGTCTCGCTCAAGGTCTGGACGCCGACCATCGGCGCGCCGGGCTATGTGCAGGTCAAGCCGGTGACCGACGGCAGCACCTTCGCCAAGAAGGACAGCGACCACTGGATCACCTTCGCCATCCCGCTGCAGGAGGCCGTCGCCGCGACCAGCAGCCTGGCCAAGCCGCTGGCCTGGGGCAAGGTGCGCGTCTGGGTCGCGACCTCGTCCAATGGCTTCACGCTCGACGCCGACTTCATGTGCTGGAACGACAAGAGCCCGACCGACAACACCAAGGCGGTGTCGGACCCGATCGTCATCGGTCCGTTCGTCTCGATCACCACCGATCTGACCAAGGCCGCGACGACGACCACGCCGACCCTGACCGGCAACGCCACGCCCGGCGCGACCGTGACGCTGACGCTCAACGGCAAGACCACGACCGTCACCGCCAACAGCGCCGGCGTCTGGACCTTCGACGTGCCCGCGAATTGGGGCCTCGAGGATGGCAAGACCTACCCGCTCAAGGCCGCCGTGACCATCGGCAGCACGACCAAGGAGGCCACGGGCAACCTGTCGATCGCCGTGCCACCGACCGTCAAGCTGACGGGCCCGGCCTCGCAGACCACCGCCACCACCAGCACGACCACGCCCAAGCTCGAAGGCACCGCCACGCCGGGCTCGACCGTGACCATCACCGCCAACGGCAAGACCGGCACCGCGACGGCCGGCAGCGACGGCAAGTGGACCTTCGACGTGCCCGCGAATTGGGACCTGCAGGACGGCAAGACCTACGATGTCGGCGTCTCGGTGACCAAGGGCAGCCAGACCGCGACCGACAGCGCCAAGCTCGCGGTCGTGACGCCGCCGCAGGTCGCCCTGACCTCGCCGGCCAGCATGACCACGGGCAAGGTCGCCACCACCACGCCCACCATCACCGGCACCGCCAAGCCCGGCGCCTCGGTCGAGGTCTCGATCAACGGCAGCTCGGCGACGGTCAAGGCCGGCAGCGACGGCAAGTGGAGCCTCGACGTGCCCGCGAGCTGGGGGCTCCAGGACGGCCAGACCTACCCCGTCATCGTCACGGCGACCCAGGGCAGCGATTCCGCCCAGGACATGGCCTCGCTGGCCATCGCGCTGCCCGACGCGGTCGACATCACCTCGCCGAGCGGCGGCACCGTGCCCAACACCACGCCGACGCTCGCCGGCACGGCCAAGCCCAACGCCAAGGTCACGCTGTCGATGAACGGCAAGACCACCGAGGTCACCGCCGACAAGGACGGCAAGTGGACCTTCGACGTGCCGAGCAGCTGGGGCCTCGAGGCCGGCAAGACCTACACCCTCGACGCCAAGGCCGGCACCGCGACCAAGAGCCAGCAGGTCAAGGTCGCCGACTCGCTCTTTGTCAGCGTCGACGGCCAGGCCACGGCCACCTCGTTGTCGCCGACGCTGACGGGCACCTCGCTGCCGGGCGCGGCCATCGTCGTGACGGTGGACGGCAAGACCTACAACGCCACCGCCGGCAGCGACGGCAAGTGGTCGGTGACCATCCCGAGCGGCGCCGGCCTCAAGGGCGGCACGACCTACCCGGTCAGCGTCAAGGCGAGCAAGGACGGCAAGGACGCGACCGCCACCGGCAGCTTCGACACCGCCCCGACCTGCGACGACGGCAAGAAGGACGGCGACGAGACCGACGTGGACTGCGGCGGCTCGTGCAGCGCCGACTGCGCCGACACCAAGGGCTGCAAGATCGCCGACGACTGCCAGAGCAAGATCTGCGAGGCCGGCACCTGCAAGGCCGCGCCGACCTGCACCGACAAGGTCGCCAACGGCGACGAGACCGACGTGGACTGCGGCGGCTCGTGCAGCGCCGACTGCGCCGACGGCAAGCAGTGCAAGGTCGACGGCGACTGCGTCAGCAACCTCTGCGACGCCGGCGCCTGCAAGCCCGCGCCCTCCTGCTCGGACAAGACGGCCAACGGCGACGAGACCGACGTGGACTGCGGCGGCTCGTGCCCCACGGGCTGCGATGTGGGCAAGACGTGCAAGGTCGGCGGCGACTGCGCCAGCAACCTCTGCAACGGCGGCGTCTGCGCGCTGCCCGTCAGCTGCACCGACAGCACGGCCAACGGCGACGAGACCGACGTGGACTGCGGCGGCTCCTGCCCGG
>CAZPHC010000009.1:0-177549 GCA_964586155.1 uncultured Enterobacteriaceae bacterium
CGGCCCGTACCCTCTCGGGGGTACGGGCCGCTGACCGTTTTTGCGCCTGTCGACAGCAGAGCAGCTTCGGATCAGCCCTCTAGCACATGGTGCGAGTGGCTCGGCAACGACCGGCGCACGGCGTCGATGCGAGCGCGGTCCAACTCGACCACGATGTGGCCAACGCCGTCCGCGAGCTCGCCGAGCGTGTCTCCCCACGGGTCGATCGCGATGGAGTGTCCGTACGACGTTCGGCCGCCGCCGTGGTCGCCCCACTGCGCAGGGGCGAGCACGAAGCATTGGTTCTCGATCGCGCGGGCACGTAGCAGCGTATGCCAATGGGCCTGGCCGGTTCGGACCGTGAATGCACTGGGGACGCAGAGCACATCGGCGCCCGCGCGTGCGAGGTGACGGTAGAGTTCGGGGAAGCGTAGGTCGTAGCAGACCGTCAGGCCGAGGCGGAAGCCCTCCACGTCGACAGTTGCCGGTGTAGCGCCTCGTCGGACGCGCAGGCTTTCGTCGAACTGGGTGCCGGGGCCGAGGTCGACCTGGAACAGGTGGATCTTGTCGTAGCGGGCCGTGATCTCGCCCGCGCGCGAGACCAGCAGGCTCGAGTTCGTGGCCTGCGCCTCGGACTGGCCGCCGATCAAGGCCGAGCCCAGCAGGATCGGAACCGTGAGTTCGCGGGCCAGCGCCGCGACGCCCGCCACGCCGACATGGTCGCCAAGAGGCTGACCGCCGTGACGATCGTGCGTCACGGTGCGCAGCCAGGTGGCGTTCTCAGGCAGGCAGACAAGGTCGGCGCCGTCGGCCACGGCAGAGGTCGCGAGGAGCCGGATCTGCGCGAGGTTGCGCTCGGTGTCCTCGGTCGAGCACAGCTGGAGCAGGGCGACTCGGAGCTTGGTCATGGGTTGGGTCCATCGAGGTGCCAGGCGCCGCGCTCTGGCGTGGTCAGGCGTTGACTGGGTCCACGCTGGGGCGATAGCGTCTGCCGGCGCGACGCGCGTGGAGGCTAGCATGACGACCCAGATTCTCTCCGTCGAGGCCCGTGAGGTTCTCGACTCACGCGGCAATCCCACCGTGGAGGTCGAGGTATCCCTCGCTGGTGGGGCCATGGGACGCGCGATCGTGCCGTCCGGTGCCTCCACCGGTGCCCATGAGGCGCTCGAGTTGCGTGACGGTGGTCCCCGCTACGGCGGCAAGGGCGTGCAGAAGGCCGTGGCGCATGTGCGCGAGCTGATCGCCCCCGCGCTGCTCGGGTTCGACGCTGGCAACCAGGTCGGTCTTGACCACCGGCTGCTCGAGCTCGACGGCACCAAGAACAAGGGCAAGTTGGGCGCCAACGCGACGCTCGGGGTCTCGCTCGCCGCGGCCCATGCTGCCGCGGCTGCGGCGCGGATGCCCCTGTTCCGCTACCTGGGTGGCGTCCACGCACGCACGCTTCCCACGCCGATGATGAACCTGATCAATGGCGGCGCGCATGCCGCCGGCGGCCTGGATATCCAGGAGTTCATGATCGTTCCGCATGGCGTCGAGAGTTTTGCAGAGGCGTTGCGGGCCGGTGCTGAGATCTTCGCCAAGCTCAAGGGCATCCTCCACACTCGCGGCCTGCCCACGACGGTGGGTGACGAAGGCGGCTTCGCGCCGCGCTTGGAGCGCAACGAAGACGCGCTGGCCATCCTGCTCCAGGCTATCGAAGCGGCGGGATACAAAGCCGGTGTCGACGTCTCGCTTGCCCTGGATGTCGCGTCGACCGAGTTCTTCGACGAGGAGCGCTCCATCTACACCCTGGCCAGCGAAGGGCGTGAGCTCTCACCCGATGAGTTCGCCGCCTACCTGGCGAAGCTCAGCAGCGACTATCCGATCGTCAGCATCGAGGACGGCATGGCCGAGGACGATTGGGCCGGGTGGGGGGCGCTGACGCGCGCCGTCGGCGACCGCGTCCAGCTGGTCGGCGACGATCTCTTCGTGACCAACGTCGATCGCCTTGCGCGCGGGATTCGCGATGGCGTCGCCAGCAGCATCCTGGTCAAGGTGAACCAGATCGGCACCTTGACCGAGACGCTCGAGGCCATCGAGATGGCCCAGCGCGCGCGCTACTCGGCGGTCATCTCCCACCGCTCTGGCGAGACCGAGGACGTGACCATCGCCGACCTGGCTGTGGCGACCAACGCCGGCCAGATCAAGACCGGCTCGCTGGCCAGAGGCGAGCGGACCGCCAAGTACAACCAACTGCTGCGCATCGAGTCGATGCTCGGCTCGTCTGCACGCTACGCCGGCCGCGCGGCGTTGGCGACGCGGTCGTGAGCGGCCGCACCGTCGCGGCCATCGTCGGCCGGCTGGCTGCGCGCTGTGTCGCGGCAGCGTTGGCGACCGGGCTCGTTGCCTGCGACAAGGAAGCGGCGCCCGCGCCGAGCGTGGCCGCCGAGGCCCCGCCGCCCGCCAACGCCGAGGCGCCTGCTACCGCGGAGGCTGCCTCGACCGCGAACGGTGCCGACGTGCGCGCTCGACGAGAGCGATTGGCTGCGGCCTTCCACGGCCATCGCTGCGTCCTGACGGGGGCGGTGCTGCCGGGTGCAGGTTCGTTCGGCGCGCCCGAACTTGCGGACGCGGCGACGTTCGAGGCGGCATGGGCGGCCGAGGCGGCGGTCGCGCCGGGCTGGGCGGCCGAAGCCGCGATGGCGAGCTATCGGGATGGTTGCGGAGCCAAGGTCGAGGCCGCAGATGGCCAGCAGGAGTAAGATGCGCGCCCTGATCCTCTTCGCAGCGGTGTCCCTTGGGCTCGTCGGCTGCGCTCCCACCGTCGGCGACGCTTGCACGACCAACGCCAACTGCGGCTCCGGCTTGTTCTGTGACCTTTCAACCGAGGGCGGCTACTGCACATCGTCGCCTTGCCGCGCCGGCGAATGCCCCGAAGAGGCGACCTGCGTCGACTTCGGTGCCGAGTCGACGTTCTGCATGCGGCGTTGTGACGACGGTCAGGGCTGCCGCGACGGGTTGGTCTGTCGGACGGACGTCGGTGACGTCGCGTTCTGTGGTGTGGCCAAATGACGAGGCTGCGCTCCGGTTGGTGGCTGGCCGCGCTCGTCGGTCTTGGGGCGTGCGCGGGCGCCGCGAGCCACGAGCGCGTCGACGAGCTGCCTTCGACGGCGACGCCCCGCCCTTCGGACGCGCCCAAGGCCAGTGGCGCACGCCCGCTCGAGCTGCGACCGCAGCCGGAGGCCGCCCCGACGACCGCGGCGCCCGCGCCGATCCCCGACGGCGCCGTATCCCGCGACGAGATCGAGCTGGTCCTGCAGCGCGGGCCAGGTTGGCTGATGTCGCAGGTCGCGCTCGAGCCGGTCATCGCGGCGGGGCGACGCTTCTTGGGCTTCCGGCTGGTCTCCATGTTCGATGATGGCGTCCGTGTCCGGCGCAGCGGCGTCCGGGCCGGCGACATCGTGCAGCGGGTCAACGGAATTCCGCTGCGGACACCGGACGACCTGACCAAGATCCTGGCAGGACTGCGCCAAGCGTCGGCCATCGATCTGAAGATGCTGCGCGACGGTGAGCCTGTCACGGTTCGCCTCGCCATCGTCGATCCGGGTCTCGCCCCGGCGAAAGACACGGCGAACTGAACCGGCAAGAACCGCCCTGGAGTTCCGACTGTCTGACCTCGGAAACTTGCTGCCTTCATCTTTCTGTGGCTACACTTGCTCGACGGATGGCCAGCGAGAGCGCGGCGCGATGTGCGCGCAGGCACGAATCCCACGGAGACCATCAGGATGACGATGCAGCCGCCATTCCGGATCCGCTACTGGGGAGTGCGCGGCAGCATTCCCGCTCCGGGCCCGGAGACGATCCGCTATGGCGGCAACACGACATCGCTTGAGGTTCAATGTGGCGATCGCACCTACGCGATCGACGGCGGTACGGGCGTCCGCTTGCTCGGCAATGACCTGATCCGCCGCATGCCTGTCGACGTGACGTTCCTGATGACGCACCTGCACTGGGACCACGTCCAGGGCTTCCCGTTCTTCACGCCCTTCTTGCTTCCGGGCAACCGCTTCACGATCTACTCGGCGCACCACAACGGCGGCAACATCCTCGACGTGCTCAAGCAGTTGATGGCACAGCCGGCGTTCCCGATCTCGATGGACGCGTTCCGCTCCGAGGTCAACTTCCGTTTCCTGACCGCCGGGGACGTGCTCGATTTTGGCGACCTGCAGATCAAGACCTCGTTGCTCGAGCATCCTGGCGGCGTGGTGGGGTATCGCTTCGAGTTCGGCGGGCGCTCGTTCGTGCACGCGTCGGACTGGGAGCATCCCGCCGATGGCTCGCTCGACCAGGGCTTCGTCGACTTCATTCGCGACGCGGACGTCCTCTCGGTCGACGCCACCTACACCGACGACGAGTACGCCGGCCGCCGCGGGCCTGTCCGCAAGGGCTGGGGCCACGCGACCCACGAGGCCGCGCTCGCGCATGCGGATGCGGGCAACGTGAAGAAGACCATCCTCTTCCACCACGAGCAGTCGCGTCCCGATGACGAGCTCGACGCGCTGGCCGCCAAGCTTTTTGTCGGGCGTGATGCGTGCTTCGCCGTGGAAGGCATGGTCATCGATCTGTCCTGAGGCCATCGCCGCGACGTCGCCTCGAGCTGTGGCCTTGCCCTGCCGCCGTGTGCCGTCGCCCAACGAGACGGTGTCGCGATTGCGCGTCGAGCTTCGAAGGCGGAGCCCAGCGTCTGCGCGGCTACGGTCGTAGGATGTCGACCGCCATCTCGAACTTGTTGAACGGCGGCATGAGGTAGGTGCCCGCGGCCACGGGACGAATCGCCGCCAGGAACTCGCGCGCGATGGCGACGCCCTCGGCAGGACCGTCCTCACCGGCCCGCTCCATACGCTGCCGGATGTCCTCTGGCACGACCATGCCTGGAACTTCGTGGTGGATGAAGTGGGCGTGGCGCGCGTTGCGCAGCGGCAAGATGCCGACCAACAACGGAATCTGCGGTCGCGCTCGCTCGACGAAGCGGTCCAGCACGTCGAGGGAGAAGATCGGCTGCGTCAGCGCGTAGCTGGCGCCGGCGTCCTGCTTCTGCCAGAAGCGTTCGATCTCCCGGTCCAGGTCGCCGGCGGTGGGGTTCACCGCGCACGAGAGGCGGAAGTCGGTCTGGAAGCGCAGCTGCTTGCCGTTGGCGTTCTGGCCCTGGTTGAGGCGTTCGAGCAACGTGAGCAGGCCGATGGAGTCGACCTCGAACACCGCATGCGTGCCCGGGTAATCGCCGACCGAAGGCGGGTCGCCGGTGACCGCCAGCATATGGCGGATCCCCAACGCGTGCGCGCCCATCGTCTCGGACAGCAGGCCCAACATGTTGCGATCGCGACACGAGACGTGCAGCAGGATCTCGATGTCGACCTGTTGCCGGATCAACATCGCCAGGGCCAGCGGGCTCATGCGTGCGGTCGCCATCGGCGAGTCGGCGATGTTGATGGCGTCTGCGCCGGCCTGACGGCACGCCAAGGCGCCGCGGATGAGGCGCTCGCCGTCGACGCCGCGGGGCGGGTCGAGCTCGACGCTGACGACGAACTCGCCGGCGCTGAGCTTGCGCTCGAACGGGCTGGCGTCCCAGCCCTCCATGCCTTTGGCGCGCTCGACGATGACCCGGCGTGGACCGGTCTTGTCGTCGGGGCCATCCGTCTCCATGCGCAGACGCGGCGCAGCAGGCAGCGGCACCGGAGCTCGAACGCCGATCGCGGTCACGGCGAGCTGGATATGCTGCGGCGTCGTGCCGCAGCAGCCACCGATGGCGCGCACGCCGCGTTTCGAGAGCTCGTCGGCCCAATGCGCGAAGTACTCCGGTGAGTTGACGTAGACGAAGCGGCCGTCGACCACCTGGGGGAGGCCGGCGTTCGGCGCGAAGGCCAGGCGCGCGTCGGGCACGCGGCACATGCGGTCGAAGACCTCTTCCATGCCCTGGGGGCCGACCGAGCAGTTGGCACCTGCCGCGGCGGCACCCTCGGCGAGCACGGCGCGGACGACCTCTTCGGGCTTGTGGCCGAGCAGCGTCTTGCCGTCCTCGGTGAAGGTGGCGAACCCGATGCACGCCGCGTCGGGGTTGAGGCTGCGCAAGGTCCGGATCGCGAGCAGCAACTCGTCGAGATCGCTGAACGTCTCGAAGACGATCAAGTCCGGATCGGCCTCGATCAGGGCGCGCAGCTGCTCCTCGAACGCGGCGGCCGCTTCGTCACGCGCCAGGCGGCCCACCGGCGCCATCGGCTGGCCGAGCGGACCGACGGCCGCCGCGACGATGGGCCGGTTGTGGGGTGGCCGGTCCGCGGCAGCGTCGCGGGCGATGGCGACGGCCGCGCGGTTGATCGCGGCGACCTCGTGCGCAAGGTTGTTGCCGGCCAGCCGGATCCGGTTCGCGCCGAAGCTGTTGGTCGTCAGGACGTTGGCACCCGACGCGACATAGTCGCGGTGGACGCGACGCACCGCCAGCGGATCGCGCAGGCAGAGCGCGTCGAGCGCGACGTCGAAGCTATAGCCCTGGGCATAGAGCTGCGTGCCCATCGCGCCGTCAAAGATGAGGACGCGCTGGTCGAGCACCCGTTCGAGTTGCTGTCGGGTCCACATGTCGGCGTTCTCCAGGCAAGCGACTGCGCAGGTGCCCGCACGGCCGGAGCTGCCGGAGCGAACCTACTTGAGCAGGGCCTTGAGCCAGCCGTAGAAGCCGAATTCGACGTCGTACTTCGAGCCAGACGCTCCCTTGCTGACGCCCGCGGGAGCGCCACGGCCGATGAGCATCTCGATCGTCATGTTGCCCGTCGTGCCCGCCACGCGCGCGCCGGCGAAGGTCACTGCCACGTTCGTCGGCGTGCAGCCCTCGTCCGTCAGGCCGTCACAGTCATCGTCCTTGCTGTCACAGGCCTCGGACTTGGCCGGGACGACCTCGCCCTCGCACTTGTCCAGCATCTTGCCGTCCTGGCAGAACTGCTTGCCCTTCTTGCACAGGCCGACGCCGGCCGTGTTGGCGGCGCCGTTGTAGCACTCGACCTGCCCCGAGTTCGGCGCGTGCTTGCAGCCGGTCGCCTTGTCGCAGCTGTCGTCGGTGCACGGGTTGGCGTCGTCGCAGTCCTTGGCGCCCTTGCCGGCGACGCAGCTCGACTTGCCGTCGTTGGCCACCACACACTCGTCGCCGACCGTGCAGTCGTCGCCATCGTCACAGGACCCCGTCGTGCCGGTGTGGACGCACTCGCCCTTGGACTTGTCGCAGCTGTCGATGGTGCAGGGATCCTTGTCGTCGCAGTCGGCGCCGGGCTTGTTGCTGCACGACTTGCTCGACGAGTCGCACGCGTCGATCGTGCAGGCGTCGCCGTCGTCGCAGGACCCGTCGTCCACCTTGCCGTTGCAGTCCTCGTCGGTGCCGTCGCAGGTCTCCTTGGCGCTCTTGTTCGAGGTCGAGCAGGCGGCGGTGCTGGCGTCCGCGCAGACGACCGTGCCGCCCGCGCAAGCGCCGTCACCGCAGGCCGCGCCGATCGCGAGGCTGGCACCCGCGGCGCTGGTGAAGCTGAAGCCTTCGTCCTTGACGCCGTTGCAGTTGTCGTCCTCACCGTTGCAGGTCTCGACGCTCGGGGTCTTGGCACCCTTGCACTCGAGCTTGCCGTCTGCGGTGCAGGTCGGCGTTCCGGGGCAGGCACCGATCAGCGTCTGGCACTTGTTGCTCGACGGGTTGCAGCCCTCGCCGGTGGTCTTGCAGTCGTTGTCGGACTGGCAGTCGACCTTGCTGCCCTCGTCGAGGTAGGCCTTGATCGTGCAGCCCAGGTCCGCCGCGAGGTTGTCGGTCGCGCCGTCGCAGTCATCGTCCTGCTGGTTGCAGACCTCGGAGGCTGGGGTCTTGGCCGCGCAGGCCGACAGGCCCGACGCGCCGCACTTGCGGGTCGCCTTGCAGGTGCCGAACTCGTTGGTGGCCGCGCACTCGGTCTCGAGCCCCTTGGTCGTGGCCCAGTCGCTGCAGCCGCAGGTGCCGGCGTCGGCCTTGCGTCGGCACTGCTTGCTGGTCGCGCCCGCGCCGTCCGTGGCGTCGGCACAGGTGTAGTCGGACGGGCAGTCGGTGTCCGCGGAGCAGGGCGAGCCGCAGAACTTGCCCTCAGCGCCGTAGTCGAGGCAGAGCGAGCCGACGCCCTGGACCTGGCACTCCGAGTGGAACTTGCAAGGCGAGCACAGCGAGATCAGCGTCGAGACGCAGTAGAACAGCGGCTCGCCGTCGCCGATGTCCTTGCAGGCGTAGCCGGCGCTGCAGGTGTCGGTGCACTTCTGGGCGCACTTCTTGCCCTCGTGGGTGTCGAGGCAGGCCCCCGAGCCACAGTCGCCGTTGCCGGTGCAGGCGCAGCCGTCGCCGCCGGGGCAGCCACCGACGTCGGCGGGCGTGGTGTCCTCGACGGTCGTGTCGGCGACTGCCGTGTCGGTCTCCGCCGAGTCGGTCTCGACCGCGGTGTCCTCGGTGCCGATGTCCTCGGTCACCTCGCCAAGCGTGCCGTCACCGCCGACGGTGTCCGCCTTGACCTCGCCGCCACTCGCAGGCTTGTCGTCGCTGCCGCAAGCGCTGAGCAGCATGATGGAGAGAGCTGCGATCACGAAGGTCGGAAAACGCTGACGCATGGGGCCTCCAGCCGCGGTCGCGACATCAATCGTCGCGAACAGGCCATCGAGAGCACAAAGACGGCCGTGGCCGCGAGGATACCAGTGTGGTGCTGGCCGTGTCAAACCGTAAAGCCGTGTGAAGTCGCTTCCAACCCGCTGGAACATTTGTGATTCTGGAGGAACTTGCCGTCAGCGACCTTCGACGCCACCATGCGCGCGTCCGCAGACCGACGCCGCAGGCTGGACCTGGGCTCTGGACGCGACCGGACCGACGACGGCCACCCATGGGCCGCGGTTCGCGGCGAACGGCCGGCCACGGGGAGCGACCGAGACATGCCGAGCAAGGACGAATCCCGGCTCCCTCCGGGCGAAGCAACGGCTCCCGACCGCGCCGTCGCGCCGCGCGGGGCACCGATCCGGGCCCGCTTGATCGGGGGCGCCGCCGCTCTTGGCCTGTTGGCCGCCGGGGCGTGGTGGTGGGTGCGCACGTCGGCGCCGGATCGGCCCGATGCGGCTCCCACGGCGCCTGTGGCAACCGGCGATCGGGACGGGGCCGCGGGGCCGGAGGCCGCCGTGCCCGAGCCCACGACGGTGACCGAGATCGCCGACCTCGAGGAGCGGCGGCAGCGTGACGGCCGGGCCGTGCCGGGCGCTCCGCTCGGCGAGGGGCTGCCGGTCCAGCGCGAGGGGCGTGAGGTCGGGCGCCTGTTCGTGGCCGCAGCGCAGTCGACGCCGCTGCTGGTGCTGGTCGGCGACCCTGCGGCAGCGGGGGCGGATCGGGAGGCGATGCAGGGCGTCGCGGCGGCGTGGCGGCGGACCCGCGACTACCACCTGGCGACGCTCGCCGTGGCGGCCGGGGCCAGCGATGCCGATCTGGAGGCCGCGCTGCTGGCGGCCATCGAGCTGCTGCCCCGCGCGCCGGCGACGACGGTCCTCGTCGCGGCGGGCAGATCTGCCGCGGCGGCCGCGGCGCTCGCGGCGCGGCGTCCCACGATCCTGGCCCTGGCGCTCGTGTCGCCCGCCGTGGCCGTCGACGGAGACGTGCCGGACGACGCGCAATGGTCTGGCCTGCGTGGCCGACAGGTGGCGATCGTGTTGGCCGAGCGAGACGCCGGCGCGGCGCCTTTCGTCAGCGCGATGCAGCGGCTTCCGCTCGGCCGCAGCGTGCGCGCGGCGTCGACGTCGTCGGGCTGGCCGATGGTGGCCGCGACGCCGCGGGCGCGGAGCGACCTCGCTGGCTGGCTCTTTGCGGTCACGCCGCCCGCCAGGTAGCGATCCAGCGCGCCATCGCCGCGCGACCCGCGGTGCGCCGCCGCGTTGCCAGCGATCGCGCGTTTGCGGTACACCGCGCGCCGCGCGCTGCGCGCCTTGGGAGATCGCCATGCTCGATATCAAGTACCTCGCCCACAACGTCGAGGCCGTCGCCGAGAACTGCCGCAACCGCCTGATGCCTGCAGACGTGGCGACCCTGGCCGCGCAATGGCGCGCCCGAAACGCCGCGATCACGAGCCTGGACGAGGCCCGCCACGCCGCGAACGAGAACGCCAAGGCGATGAAGGGCAAGCTCGATCCGGCGACGCGCGAGGAGCTGATCGCCCGCGGCCGGGCGCTCAAGGAGCAGATCGCGGCGCTCGAGGCCGAAGCCAAGACGCTGGCCGACGTCGTCGACGCCGGGCTGCGCCAGCTGCCGAACCTGACGCATCCCGACGCTCCGGTCGGCCACACCGACGCCGACAACCTCGAGCTGCGTCGTGTCGGCACGCCCGCGGCCTTCGCCTTCGAGCCGCTCGACCACGTCGAGATCGGACGGCGCCTCGATCTCATCGACTTCGAGTCCGGCACGTCAGTGGCCGGGCCGAAGTTCTACTTCCTGCGCAACGAGGCGGTCCTGTTGGACCTCGCGCTGCAGCGGTTCGCCATCGAGCGGCTGATGGCCCACGGCTTCACGCCGGTCGTCACGCCGGACCTCGCGCGGCCCGCGATCCTCGAGGGCATCGGCTTCAACCCGCGCGGCGAGGAGAGCCAGGTGTACTCCATCGCCGGCCACGACCTCTGCCTCGTCGGCACCGCCGAGATCACCATCGGCGGCATGCTGGCCGACACGATCCTCGAGGCCGACAAGCTGCCGCTGAAGATCGCCGGCATCTCGCATTGCTTCCGCACCGAGGCCGGCGCCGGCGGACGCGAGTCGCGGGGGCTGTACCGCGTGCACCAGTTCACCAAGGTCGAGATGTTCGTCTTCTGCGACGACAGCGAGGACGCGGCGGGGCACAAGGCCAGCGACGCGATCCACGCCGAGCTCGTCGCGATCGAGGAGGAGCTGCTGCAGGCGCTCGAGATCCCCTACCGCGTGGTCGATGTCTGCACTGGCGACCTCGGGGCGCCAGCGTACCGCAAGTTCGACATCGAGGCCTGGATGCCGGGGCGCGCGGCCTACGGCGAGGTGACCTCGACCTCGAACTGCACGGACTACCAATCGCGTCGTCTCGGCATCCGCGCCTACCCCGAGGGTGGTGGCAAGGCCCGGCTGGTGCACACCCTCAACGGCACGGCGATCGCGCTGTCGCGCACGATCATCGCGCTGCTCGAGAACCACCAGCAGGCGGATGGCTCGATCAAGATGCCGGCGGCGCTGCTGCCGTACCTGCCGTTCAGCCAGATCGGCCCGCGCTAGCGACGTCGGCCAGGCTCAGACCGCGACGCCGAAGTCGCGCAGCGCGCCCTCGAGCGAGGTCTTGCGATCGGTCGAGGCCGTGCGGGTGCCGATGATCAGTGCACACGGCACGCCGTATTCGCCGGCCGCGAAACGCTTGGGCCGGGTGCCCGGGATCACGACCGAGCGCGGCGGCACGACGCCCCGGTGCTCGACCGGGCTCGGCCCCGTGACGTCGATGATCGCCGTGCTGGCGGTGAGCACGACGTTGGCGCCGATCACGGCCTCGGCGCAGACGCGCACGCCCTCGACCACGATCGCCCGCGAGCCGATGAACGCGCCATCCTCGATGATCACGGGCCGCGCGCCGGGCGGCTCGAGCACGCCGCCGATGCCGACGCCGCCGCTGAGGTGGACGCCGCGACCGATCTGTGCGCACGAGCCGACCGTCGCCCAGGTGTCGACCATGGTGCCCGCGCCGACCCACGCGCCGATGTTGACGTAGCTCGGCATCATCACGACGCCGCGCTCGAGGTGGCTGCCGTAGCGGGCGATGCCGTGCGGCACGACGCGCACGCCCGCGGCGGCGAGGCCCCGCTTGAGCGGGATCTTGTCGTGGAACTCGAAGGGGCCGACCTCGTGCGTCTCCATCGACCGCAGGCCGAAGTAGAGCAGGATCGCCTCCTTGACCCAGGCGTGGACGGTCCAATCGGCGCCTTCGCTGGTCTGCTCCGCGACACGCAGCAGGCCACGGTCGAGCGCGTCGATCGTCGCGAGGACGGCCTCGGCGTGGGCACGGTCCGTGAGCAGCGAACGATCGGCGAACGCCGCGTGGACGCGCTCCTGCAAGGAGCGATCCGCGATCTCGGGAGCCATGGGACCTCCTGGGCCGGCGCCGCGGAGGGCTACTCGGCGGCGGGCGCAGCAGCCTCGCCGGCCGGGGCGGCGGCGGGCTCGGCGGCGGGAGCGGCAGCGGGGGCGGCCGGGGCGGCGGCGGGCTCGGCAGCGGGAGCGGCCGGGGCGGCGGCGGGCTCGGCCGGGGCAGCGGCAGGCTCGGCAGCAGGCTCGGCAGCGGGGGCAGCCGGAGCGGCGGCGGGCTCGGCCGCAGGCTGCTCACCGCCCGGCAACGCCGGAGCCGCGACGCCCGGGGCCGCGACCGCGTCGGCGTCGACCGACGAGTGGTCGGCCGACGAACGCGCCAGGACGATCGACAGCACCATGAAGAGCACCGCGGCGGCGGTCGTCATGCGCGTGAGCACGTCGGACGCGCCGCGGCCGCCGAAGACGGTGCCGGTCGACGAGCCACCGAAGGCGGCGCCCATGCCGTCACCGCGGCCGGGCTGCAGCAGCACGACGACGATCAGGAAGAGGCAAACCAGGACGTAGATGGCGACCGCGAGGAAGTAGAGCACGAGACACTCCTGGGCCCTCGTTCATCGAGAGGGCCGGATTTGCGCAGGACTAGCGATCTGCGCGCGCACGAACGATGGCGGCGAACTCGTCCGCCTGGAGGCTGGCACCGCCGACCAGCGCCCCGTCGATGTCTGCCTGGCCGAGCAGGCCGGCGGCGTTGTCGCCCTTGACGCTGCCGCCGTATTGGATCCGCAGCGCGCCGGCGAACCCGGCGCCCATGGTGTCAGCGATGTGCCGGCGAATCCAGGCGTGGGTCTCTTGGGCCTGCTCGGGCGTCGCCACCTTGCCCGTGCCGATCGCCCAGACCGGCTCGTAGGCCAGCACGAGCGTGCTCAGCGCGGTCGGCGCAAGGCCCGCGAGGGCGCTGTCGAGCTGGCGGCCGAGCACGGCGAAGGTCTGGCCCGCCTCGCGCTCCTGCAGCGTCTCGCCGATGCAGAGCACCGGGCGCAGCTTGTGCAACAGCGCCACGCGCAGCTTCTGCGCGACGACGGCGTCGCTGTCGCCGAAGACCTGGCGCCGTTCGGAGTGGCCGACGAGCACCCACTGCACGCCCACCGAGGTCAGCATCGAGGCCGAGACCGCGCCGGTGAAGGCGCCCTTCTCGGCGGTGTGCAGGTCCTGGGCACCCAGGCCGATGCGGCTCTCGCGCAGGCGCTCGGCCGCGGGCGCGAGGAAGGGAAAGGGCGGGAACACGACCACATCGACCGCACGCTGCGCGCTCAGGCGATTGCGGACCTCGGACGCCAGCGCCAGGGCGCCGTCGAGCTCGAGGTGCATCTTCCAGTTGCCACCGACGATCGGGGTCCGTGCCATCCCGCTACCTCCGTCCGCCGCGCAGGGCGACCAAGCCCGGCAACATATGCCCGGCGAGGAACTCGAGGCTCGCGCCGCCGCCGGTCGAGATGTGCGAGATCATCGACGTCACGCCGGCCTGCCGCGCGGCCGCCGCCGAATCGCCGCCGCCGATCACCGACGTCGCCGGCGAACGCGCGAGCGCGCGCGCCACGGCGATCGTGCCGGCCGCGAACGGCTCCATCTCGAACAGGCCCATCGGGCCGTTCCAGAACACGGTCTTCGGCGTCGTCCAGCCGTCGCCAGCCGAGCCGTCCAGCACGGCCGAGAAGAGTTCGCAGCTGCGCGGACCGATGTCGAGCGCCATCTGCGCCGCGCCGACCTCGCCGACGCCAACGACCGTGGTCGCCGCGTCGGGGCTGGCCTCGCCGGCGACGACGTGGTCGACCGGCAGCCAGACGCGGATGCCACGTTCCTCGCAGCGGGCGAGCAGGTGGCGGGCGAGCTGCAGCTTGTCGTCCTCGACCAGCGAGCGGCCCATGGAATGGCCTTGCGCAGCGAGGAAGGTGTTGGCCATCGCGCCGCCGATGATCAAGCCGCTGACCGCGTTGAGAAGCCGCTCGAGCACGCCGATCTTGTCGCTGATCTTGGCGCCGCCGAGGATCGCGACGTAGGGCGTCTCGGCGCCGCCGGTGAGCTTGCTCAGGAACGCGATCTCGCGCTCGACCAGCAGACCCGCGGCGCGATCGGGCACGACCTTGGGCAGGGCGCAGACCGACGCATGCTCGCGGTGCAGGGCACCGAAGGCGTCGCTGACGTAGACGTCGCAGAGGTCCGCGAGCTTGCGGGCGAACTCCTCGCTGTTGGTGGTCTCGCCGGCGTGGAAGCGCAGGTTCTCGAGCAGCACCACCTGGCCGGGGCGCTGGTTGGCGACCAGGTGCTCGGCGGCGTCGCCGATGCAGTCGTCGGGCAGCAGGACCTCTTGCTCGAGCAGCTCGGCCAGGCGGCCAGCGACGGGCTCGAGGCTGTACTTGGGGTCGGGCTTGCCCTTGGGCCGGCCAAAGTGGCTGGCGCAGATCACGCGGCCACCCTGCTCCTGGATCCGGCGGATCGTCGGCAGGGCGCCAGCGATGCGCGCGTCGTCGGTGACGTTGCCGTCGGCGTCGACAGGCACGTTGAAGTCCACGCGGACAAGGACGCGCTTGTTGCTGAACTGCAGCTCGTCGAGGCTACGGATGTTCCAGCCTTCGAGCGTGGACGCCAGTGCCATCGTCTACCCCTGCGCCGTCTGGCGCGCGAGCGTGCAGAGCAGCGCGTACAGGCGCGACGCGTAGCCCCACTCGTTGTCGTACCAGGCGACGACGTGCACCAGCCGGTCGCCCGGGATGCTGGTGAGCGCGTCGTCGATGATCGAGCCGGTGCCGTCGCCGATGAGGTCGCTCGAGACGACCGCATCGGTCTCGACGCGCATCACCCCGGGGGCCAACGTCGCTGCGGCGTCGCTCAGCGCGTCACGCACGCCCTGGAGGGTGACGTCGCGCTCGGTGCGGATGACGAGGTCGACCAGGCTGACGTCCGGCGTCGGCACGCGCAGCGCGGCGCCGGTCAGCTTGCCGGCGAGCGACGGCACGACCAGGCCGATGGCCTGCGCGGCGCCGGTCGAGGTCGGCACGATGTTCTCGGCCGCGTGGCGACCGCGGCGCAGATCCTTGGGATGCGGCACATCGACCAGGGCCTGATCGTTGGTGTACGAGTGGACGGTCGTCATCCAGCCGGCCTCGATGCCGAACCGCTCGTGCAGCGTCATCGCGACCGGCGCGAGGCACGTCGTCGTGCACGACGCGGCCGAGATGACCTTGTGCTCGTCGCGGATCAGCGCGTCGTTGATGCCCGAGACGACGGTGATGTCCGGCGCGTCCTTGCCGTCGCCGGGCGCCGAGAGCACGACCCGCGCCGCGCCGGCCTGCAGGTGCAGCGCCGCCTGCGAACGCTTGCGGAAGCGGCCGGTGCACTCGACCAGGATGTCCACGCCGAGCTCGCCCCACGGCAGGGCCGTCGGATCTCGCTCGCCGAGCGTCTTGATCTGCTTGGCGCCGATCTGGAGGTTGCCGTCGACGACCGACACCGGCTGCTCGAACTTGCCGTGCACCGAGTCGTACCGAAGCATGTACGCAAGGGAATCGACATCGACGAGGTCGTTGACGGCGACCCACTCGAAGGGGCAGTTCGCGTCGCGCATGGCGATACGCGCGAGCGCACGGCCGATGCGGCCGAACCCGTTGATGGCGATGCGAGGAATCTGATGCGTCATACTGGCTCCAACCCCGGACCACGAGGGGTGCGGAATCTAGGGGCCCGGGGGCGGTAAGTCAACGACGATGCACGGAGCGCGCGCGCGTCGAGGGGGGCCGCCGTCGCCGTCCACGCGGTCTCAGCCGACGCGCGGCGGCTGGCAGAGCGCCTCGAGCAGCGCTGCCTGCTGCGCCGAGACGTGCGCGAGCTGGCGCATCATCACGGCGCCCACGATCAGGCCGATCGACAAGCCGATGCCGACCATCGCGCCGATCAGGGCCGACGCGCCGAGCAGAAGGCTCGGGCCCGCCGCCAGCAGCGACGCGACGACCGCGACGACCGCGACGGCCAGCGAGAGCGAGCCGAGGATGCCCGCGGCGACCTCCATCACGCGCGCCCAGGTGTCGAGCACGTGCAGGCGGCGTCGCTGGTCGGCGATCATCGCGCCCAGGCGCTCGGCGTCGAGCGGCAGGACACGAGGACCGCCCGCGACCATGCTCGGGCCGGGGCGCCCGGTCGGCGGCGGCGGCGCAGAAGCCAACGCCGACACCCCAGCGGTGCGCGGCGGGCGACGCTCGAGGCGGCTGCGCGCACGATCCTGCGGCGGCGCGGGCGGCGTCACGGGTGCGGCGCTGGCGATGGGCGAGGGCTCCGCGCCGCTCTGGAACGTCGAGATCACGTCCGAGCTCTCGCGCAGCTGGCCGACGTCGCGCTGCGGCGCGTCGACGCGCGCGCGCACCGGCTCCATCACGCCGGGGCGCACGGTGCGCGGCGCGGGCGGCAACGCCGAGGACTCCAGGCCCATCATGGTCGGTCGGCGCTCGACGGGGGCCGGCGCCCGGCGCGCCTCGTCCGACGCCCGCGCCCGCTGCGCGCCGGTCGGGCCGACGTCCGTGCCGACGTCCGACATGGTCGGGATCGCGAAGCGCGTGTTCGTGGGCGAGCCTTGCGCCAGGGGTTCGTCCGGCAGCGCGAGATCGTCGACGTCGAGCACGGCGGCGTCGTCGAACGGGTTGCGCGATGATGGCCCTCGGCCTTGGCTCACGTCTCGCCTCACTTACTTGCTGCGCGCAGGGGTGCAGCTCGCCTGCACGCTCGTCATGGCTTCGGCCAGCACTGCTCGCGCCGGCATCGGCAGCGAGCTCTTGCCGATGACGAAGCCGACGGCCTCGGCGCGCTTGGCGGCGGCGCAGGCGCTGGTCTCGCGGTCGACGTCGACCTCGTGCGCCAGCGCCACGATCGGGCCCAGCGACGCGTTGCCAGGTACGCGCTGCCGTGCCCAGGCAAAGAGCGCGCGCGGCGGTGCCGACCACGCAGGCTGGCTCGCGTCCACCGGGGCTCCCGGACCAGCGGCGGCAGGGCCGCTGCTCTCGCCGGCGATGGTCTTGCCATAAGCGAGGGCCATCGCCTCGGTCGCCGTCAGCGCCGAGATCGGCAGCGCGCGCCGCTTGGTCTCGTCGGCGTCGAGCAGGCCGTGCTGGCGCACGATGCCCATCCAGACGATGTCGAGGTTGTCGTCGAAGTCGACACGTCGCAGCAGGACCGAGGCGTTGACCAGGGCGATCGAGAGGTCGCCCGTCGGGTCGCGGCCGAGCATGCCGGCCATCACGATCTCGTCGAGGCGCTGGCCGCGGGCGACCGTGGCGATGGCGGAGTCCTGCAGGTAGCCCTTGAAGAACGGGGCCATCACAGTCCAGGCGATGCCCTTCTGGTAGACGCCGCCGCGCTGGGTCGGCCGCTGCGGGCCCCGGCGACCGGTCGAGGCGGCGGGCTCCACCTCTGGGGCGGGCGGTGGCAAGCTGGGCGCCACCTGGTACGCGGCCCGCTCGCCCTTGGAGCAGGCGCTCGCGAGCGGCGAGATGGCCGCGATCGCGCCCTCGGCCACGCCCAACCGGACCGACGCCGAGCGACCGTCACGCGCCGCCGTCTGCACCGCGAGCCAGGCCGCGCAGGCCGCCTTGCCCTTGCGCGGGGCCAGCGACGCGCGCAGCAACGCGACCGCGAGCGCCGGGGCCTGGGCCTTGGGCTCCTTGGTGGCCGCAAGGTCGAGCAGTTCGAGCGCTCCGGCGCCGGCGATCGTGCCTCCCTTGCGCTGCAGCGCCTTGGTGTCGCTGGCGTCGGCGAGCGCGCGCGCCCAGCCGAGCACCAGCGCCTCGCGGCCACTCAACTCTGCGACGGCGATCGGCTTGCCCAGCAACGCGCCGGACGGGCCGATCGCGTGGCGGGCGCGCAATGCGCGGGCGATCTCGTCGCCCAGGCCGGAGCGTCGGGCCCCGTCGGCACCGACCGCGTCGACCACTGCGACGGCCCGGTCGAGCGGCATCGTGTCGCTGAGCGCGCGTTCGCGGGCGAGCAGGCCGAGCAGCTTGCCGGTCTGGACCTCGCGGACGACGGGATGCTCGTCGTAGGCCGAGGACCAGCGGACGGCGATGTGGGCGGGGGCCTTCTTGGCCGCAGCGAGGGCGTCGCTCGCGAGGATGGCGACGGCCAGGCAGGCGACCGCGCCGAGCCGGCGGGCAGCGCGGCCGTCGGCCTGCTGGCTTGGTCGCAGAGCGCGATCCTCGCGCAACGGGAGCCTTGTCGGTGTCGTCATGGTCATCCTCTCGTGCCCTCTCGTCGTCGCACCAGCCCGCCCAAGGTACCGAGCCGAACCGGCACTGGCAACGCGAGCGATGGTGCGCGCTCGGCGGCTCCAGGGCAACGTCGGAGGGCCCCGTCTTGTTCGCGTCGAGCACGACGCCTGGACAAGGCGCGGCGGCTGGTCGACACTTTCGGGCCGCCAGGGCTGGCGCGCATCCCTGTCCGATCGGAGGCCCGTGACCGCAGTCCTGCCCGAGGCGTTTGACCGCAGATTCGTCGTGGTGTCCGGCAAGGGCGGCGTCGGCAAGTCGACGCTGGCGGCGGCCATCGGCATGGCGGCCGCGAGCGCCGGGCGCAAGACCTGCATCGTGCAGCTCAACACCCGCGACGCGATCGGGCGGATGTTCCTGGGCACGCAGACCGTCGGCTACGAACCGACGCGCCTCGACGCGCGCCTGCCGCTCTGGTCGGTCAACTTGCGCCCCGACGAGGCCCTGCGCGAGTACAGCCTGATGAAGCTACGCTTCAAGACGCTGCACAAGATCGTGTTCGAGAACGAGGTGATGCGGCGGATGCTGCGGATGGTGCCGGGCGTGACCGAGACGCTCCTGCTCGGCAAGGCCTGGTTCATGGAGGCGATGGAGCGCGACGACGCCGGCCAGCCGCGCTGGGACGTGCTCGTGATCGACGCACCCTCGACCGGCCACGGCATCAGCCTGCTGCGGCTGCCGGAGGTCCTGCTCTCGGTCGTGCCGGTCGGGCCGATGGCCGATGACGCCCGGCAGATGCGGGCGCTGCTGGTCGATCCGGCGCGTACGGCTTTCCATATCGCGACCTTGCCAGCCGAGCTGCCCGTGAACGAAGCGCTCGACCTGGCGCGCGAGGCCAGGGCGTCGATCGGCATCCCGACGGGATGGATGATCGCCAACCAGGTGCTGCCCGATACGCTGAGCGAGGCCACGCGGGCGCGGATGGACACGCTGAAGCCCCCGGATGCGTTGGTGGCCCAGGCCCTCGACAACGGCCATGCCTGGATCGAGCGACGCGCACGCCAGCAGGCGCAGCTCGCACGGCTGCGGCAGCATTCGCCCCTGCCCGTGATCGAGGTACCGCATCGGCTCGGGCCGATCGACGTCGCGGCGACGCGCTGGCTGGCCGAGGCCATGGTCGCCCAGGCGCTCGCGACGCCGCTGTCGCCGCCGCGGGGTGCGACGGCGACCGGGGGCTCGCGATGATGGCGCGACGTGCGCGGACACGCGCGTGGATCGTCGCCGCGCTGCCCTGGTTCGCCGTGGCTGCGCCGATGGCGTGCGGCGCCCAGACCGCTGGCGAACTGGCCGGGAGCCACGCCACAGGAGATCGCATGCACGCAGCGCAGGGATCCTCGATCGACCCGCAGGTGGACGCCGCGACGGCCGCCGGGACGGCCCGCCGCGACAGCGCGACACCCGTGGCCGCCCGGCTACACGCCGCCGCGGTCGAGCGCGAGGCGACGGCCCGCGTGGCCGCCCTGCTGCAGCGGCTGGCGGCGCCGGTTGACGGCGTCCCGACGCCCCTGCACGGCCTGCGGCTGGTCGACGCCCGCGCGGCGCTCGGCGGCGTGATCTACCGCTTCGCCCTCGACAACGGCCTGCAGCTGGTGCTGCTGCCCGACGACAAGGCCAGGCTCGTGGCCTTCCACACCTGGGTCCGCGTCGGCTCGGCGCACGAGGAGGCCGGAAAGACGGGCCTCGCGCACCTGCTCGAGCACTTGATGTTCAAGGCCAGCGCCCGCTACCCCGCTGGGGCCTTCGACCGCGTGCTCGAGCGCATGGGCGCCAGCCCGAACGCCGCGACCTGGCTCGATTGGACCATGTACCACCAGACGATCGTCAGCGACGCGCTGGCGACCGTCGCCGCGATGGAGGCGGACCGGTTCTGCTTCCTGAAGCTCAACGACGCCGCCCTGCGGAGCGAGCTCGAGGTGGTCCGAAGCGAGCGGCGCGAGGTTGTCGACAACGACCCCGAGGGCAAGCTCGAGGAGGCCTTCTCGGCGGCCCTGTGGGGCAAGGGCATCGGCTACGGCCACCCGACCGTCGGCCGCAGCCCGGACCTGCGCAGGCTCTCGCTGCCCGACGTGTTGGGCTTCTATCGCAAGTGGTACCGCCCCGGCCGCGCGGCGGTGGTCCTGGTCGGCGCCGTCGATCTCGGCCGCGATCTTCCGATCCTGGCCGGGATCTACGGACCGCTGCCGGCGCAGGTCGAAGGGGCCGCAGCGGCCGACGCGCGTGCCGCAGAGGTCGCGCCGTTCGAGGCCCAGCCGCGGCCGCTCGAGATCAAGCTCGACGCCAGCGCCGAGCGGCTGCTGGTCGGCTGGCGCGCGATGCCGGGGGACCACGTCGATCATCCCGTGCTCGCGCTGCTGTCCGAGCTGCTGGCCAACGCCGACGTCGCCCGCCTCGATCGGGCCCTGGTCGAAGACGGACGGCTCGCGGTCGACGTCGACCTCGACGCGCCGTCGCTGGCCCGCGGTGGTGCCCTGGAGCTGCGCGTGCGTCTGCGGCCGGGCGTCGCCGCCGAGACCGCCCTGGCCCGCATCGACGCCGAGATCGCGGCCCTGTCGTCCGACCGGCCGCTGACCGAGGCCGAGCTCGCCGGGGCGCGCAACCGCCTGCGCGCGGCGCGCCTGGCCCAGATGGTCACCGTCGACGGCCGCGCCGAGGCCATCGGCCACGACTTCGCGGCCTTCGAAGAGCCGTCGCTGTCCGAGGCCTGGTGGCGACGGGTCGAGACGGCCAGCCTCGCGGACGTGCGCCGCGTCGCCAGCGAGGTGCTGCGCGCCGATCGCCGCGCCGTCGTCATCGGCCGCGCCATCCGGCCCGGCGCCGGCGACGCGGTGGAGCGCCGATGAACTCGCTGGCTGCCCCGGCGTCGTCGCGGCCGCGACCCGCGTGGCCGCGCCCGCGCGCGGGCGCCGTCGCGGCGTGCGCGCTGGCAACGTGCCTGGTGGCGGCCTGGGGCATCGCCCCCGCGACCGCCGTGGTCCCTGCAGGAGGTCCGATGACGAAGTCCGCGCCGACCGGCAAATCGCTGATCCTCGTCGAGCGGTCGTGGCCGGCGCTGCTGCAGGTGACGATCCAGCTCCACCACGGGGCGCTCGCCGATCCCGTCGGCCAGGAGGGGCGCGCCGTGCTGTGCTGGGACGCCGCGCTGCGTGCCGGTGGTGGCCGGGATCACGCCACGTTCGCTGCGGCGCTCGATGGCCTCGGCGCCAAGATCGACGCCGACGTCGGCCAGGCCACGACCCGGATCACCGTCGCCGGCCTGAGCGAGCACGCCGACGCGATGATGGCGCTGCTCGCCGACGCCGTGCTGCGGCCGACCTTCGCCGACGCCGACATCGAGGAGGTCCGCGCCCAGCGGCTGGCCGAACTGGCCGATCGCGCCGACGATGACGACGCGATGGCCGCCGAGGGCATCGTCCGCTACGCCTGGCGCGGCAGCCCGCTGGCGCGGCCGCTGGACGGCACGATCGCGTCGGTGCAGCGGCTCAAGGCCGCGGATTGTCGCGCCGCGCACGCCGCCATGGTCGGCAAGGTCGCGGTCGATGTCGGCATCGCCGGGGCCATCACGCGCAAGGACGCCGAGGCCCTGCTGCGCAAGCACTTCGCCGGCCTCGGCTCGGCTGCCGGAGCGCCCGTCGCCGTGCCCAGGCCGCCGCCGGTCGACGGCCGCCGGCTGCTGATCATCGACCATCCCGGCCAGAGCGCGGCCCAGGTCGCGTTGGCGCTGCGGACCCCTGGTGCCCGCGACCCTGCGGGGACGGCGATCTCGGTGGGCGACGCGCTGCTCGCCGGGGCGTTCACCTCGCGCTTGTCGCAGCAGGTGCGCGAGCTGCGCGGCTGGACCTACTCGATCCACTCGAACTGGGCCGCGAGCGCCAATCATGGCCTGTGGATCCTGCAGTGGGCGCCGCGCAACGCCGTGGTGGCCAAGAGCATCGATCTGGTGGTCCGCCACCTGGAGATCGCCGCCGCCGACGGGCCGACCAAGAAGGAGGTCGACTTCGCCCGCGATTACCTGCGCGGCAGCCAGCGCCACGCCCTCGAGACGGCCGAGGCCGACGTCTCGGCGCGTTTGCGCTCGCGCGCGCTCGGCCTGCCCGCCGAGTGGATCGACGGCTTCGAAGCCCGGCTGGCCGCGATCGATCGCAAGCAGGTCGCCGCGGCGATGGCCCGGACCTTCGCCGCGGACGATGTGGTCGTGGTCGTCGTCGGCGACGCGGCGCGCCTGCGGCCGAGCCTCGAGAAGCTGGCCTCCGGCTTCGCCATCGAGGTCCTGTCGCGCGACGGGCTGCCCGAGGCCACGACCCAGGCAGGACGCAAGCCGGTGCGCACCGTTGCCCGCCCCGACACAAAGCCGACGATCGACGACGGCGAGGACCGCGGACCGGCCTTCGACGACAGCGGCGAGGCCGTCGATCCGCCACCGGCGGCGACGGAGGTCGAGGACGACGAGGCGACCGAGGGCGACGATGTCGACGAGGGCGAGGGCGCCGACCCCGGCGAGGCGCCATGACCGTCGACTATGTGCGCAAGGCCGACTCGTTCGCCGCGCTCGCCCACATGGGCCAGTGGCGCGTCGACGCGCTCGGCCCGGCGTGCGGCACGCCCTACATCGAGCACCCGCGCAACGTGCGCCGCTGGCTGCTCGAGGCCCATCCCGACCCGGAGCTGCACACGTCGATGGTGCAGCAGATCGCGCTGTTGCACCGGGTCCTGTGGCGCGCGTCGGTGGATCCCGCCCAGCTCGAGGCGGTCTTTGGCCGCGACGTGGCGGCGGGCGTGCGGATGCTCTCGCCCTGGATCCGCGCGCGCCCCGAGACGCGCAAGGAAGAGGACACCTACTGGCCGAGGTTGCCCCGCGCGCCTCGCGTCCTGCGCGCGGTGGTCGCGACCGCGTGGCTCGATGACCTCGACGTCGCCGAGCGTTGGCCCGACGCCTTCGACCTCGATCAGATGGCGCTCGACGTCGCGCAGCGCGTGTTGCCGCTGGTCCACGACGACCCCTGGCTGGCCGAGATGCTGGCCGCGCGGGTCGAGAGCCTGCTCGACGCTTGAGCGATCCTGGCGGCGCTCGCGCCGTTGCGGTTGTCAGCGCCTCGATCCACGTCGTATGCTCCGGGCCCTGAGTTCGACTCGCGCACGAATCAAACGGAGTGCGTGCGCGTCCTGGTCGCACGGCGGTTCCGCCGCGGCGCCGCGACGCCGCAGCGAAGGAGTGAGATGCGTAGCAGCCCCAGCCGACCGTTGGACCGCTCCGTCGTCGCGCGCACGCAGCGCCTCGGCCTCGTGGTCGTCGTGGCGTTGGCCTTGCTGCCGACGTCGGCGTCGGCGCTGTCGGGCATCGCGTTGCGCTCGCTCTGCGACGACCTGCGTCCTGGCGGCGGCGACCTCGTGGCGGCAGCCCGGCATCGCGCAGACGGTGATGCCGCCTTCGCCAGGCGCGCAGATCCGGCCCAGGCCGACGCGGCCATCGCGGCCTACACCGCGAGCCTCGCCGCGGACGGCCGCCAGGCCGAGGTCCGGGTCAAGCTCAGCAGGTTGCACTACTTGCTCGGCGATGGCCGGCATCGGTTCGACGAAGACGACGACGCCCAGCTCGCGGCCTTCGAGGCGGGGATGCGCCAGGCGGCGGCGGCGCTCTCGATCGTCAACCCGGCGTTTCGGCAGCGCATCTGCGGCGGCGCCAGCGTCGACGAGGCGATCTCCGTGCTCGACCGCAGCTCGGTGCCCGCGCTCTACTGGTTTGCGACGCACCTCGGCAAGTACGGCCTGGCCAAGGACCTGCTCGAGGTGCTGGCCAACAAGGACATGATCTTCGCCTCGATGGCGCGCATCCGCACGATGGATCCGGGCTACTTCTACTTCGCCCCGGACCGCTACCTCGGCGCCTACTACACCAAGGTGCCGTTCCCGGCCGGCGACATGCCGAGGTCGCTCGGCCACTTCCAGGCCTCGATGCGCGGCGCGCGTGGCTACTTCGCGACCTACGTGCTGACGGCGGAGCTCTACGCGCTCAAGGCCAAAGCCAAGACGCCGGCAGGCGCCCGCTTCTGTCGCGCAGACTCGGCCCTCGGCGGCAACGGTGACCCCTGCAAGCGCCTGTTCGTCGCCATGCTCAAGCATGTGGTCGAGGCCAGGAACGAGCTCCCCGAGATCGAGGCCGAACAAGCCGTCGAGCGCGAGAAGGCCAAGCGCCTGCTCGACGAGGTCGACACCTACTTCCCTGACGCTGGTTAGCCCGACGATCCGGCGGCCGCCGGACGTCCATTGGAGGATCCCATGATGAACCGCCCACGCGCCCTCACGCTGACCCTGCTGGTCGCCCTCGCTGCGGCCTCGACCCAGGCTTCGGCCGACCCGATCAAGCTGAAGATCGCGACCATCGCGCCGCCCGCCACGCCGTGGGCGACGGTGATGACCCGGATCAAGAAGGCGTTCAGCAAGGAGATCCCCGAGACCGAGCTCGAGACCAAGACCTACCTCGGCGGCGCGCTCGGCGGCGAGAAGGACCTCGTCTCGCGCTGCATGTCGGGCGGTCTGGGCATGATCGGCGTGACCTCGGGCGCGATCGCGACCGTCGTGCCGGAGCTCAACGTGCTCGAGCTGCCGTACCTGTGGAAGGATGAGGCGCAGGTCGACCGCGCCCTGGCCGGCCCGCTCGGCGATGCGTTGAAGAAGGCGATGGAGGCCAAGGGGTTCGTCCTCTACCTCTGGAGCGAGAACGGCTTCCGCCACTTCGCGACGCGCGACCGCTTCTTGCACGAGGTCAAGCAGTTCAAGGGCTTGCGCATGCGTTCGCAGGAGAGCGCCGTCCACACCGGCATGTACCGCGCGCTGGGCGCGGCGGCCAACCCGATGCCCGCACCCGAGGTTCCGGGCGCGCTCAGCTCGGGCGTCGTCGACGGCTACGACAACTCGCTGCTCTACGCCTTCGCCACGCAATGGCACACCAACGTCAAGTTCCTGACCATCTCGAGCCACATCTACCAGCCGGCCGTGATCGTGTTCTGCAAGCAGGTCTACGACAAGCTGAGCCCGGAGATGCAGGCCAAGATGGCCGCGCAGGCGCCGAAGCTCGAGGCCGCCGGCCGCGCGCTGGTCCGTCAGGGCAACGCCGCCGCGCTCGAGAGCCACAAGGCAGCGGGCCTGGGCGTCGAGACCCAGAAGAACCGCGCCGCCTTCAAGGCTGCCGTGATCAAGGTCTGGGACGAGTTCGCCAAGAGCACGACCGACGGTGCCAAGCTGTTGGCGCTGGCCAAGGACGCTGCCAAGTAGCCGGACGGGAACCGAATCCGCGCAGCAGGAGGGCAGGGTGGCGAACCCGTTGGAGCAGGGGCCGGTCCGGTACGACGACGCGTTCGAACGCTTCGACGCCAAGGTCGCGCGGGTCGAAGCCGCCGTCATGACCTTCGCGCTGCTGGCGATGTCGGCGTCGTACTTCCTCAAGATCGTGTTCGAGGCCGTCGTCGCCGAGCGCAACTTCATCGACGCGTTCCTGCTGCGCTGGATGCACGGCACCGACACGACGCCGCCACCGGAGCTGCTGGCGCATGTCCACGGCACGCTGACGCCGATCATCGTCGTCGTCGGCCTGCTCGCCACGGGCGTGGCCGGCGCGCGCACCGCGACGCTGCAGCGCGCCCGGGCTGCCGGGACGCCGGCACCCGGCTGGAACGGCATGACCCTCGCCGCTGGCGTCGGCATCGCCGTCGGCCTGGCCGCGATCGGCGTCCTGGTGATGAAGGTGCCGTCGCGTTGGGTGGCGCTCGGCCTGTATGGCGCCGGGCTCGTGCTCTTTGCCGGTCGCGCGCGGCGCATGGGCGAGCTCGGCGCGTACCTCGGGCTCTGGCTGCCGCTGTCGCTGCCGATCGTCGCGCTGCTGTGGGTGATCCCGGCGCAGTATGCCTGGGTCAACGACCTGGCCAAGGTGCTGATCATGTACGTCGGCTTCCTCGGCGCGAGCATGGCCAGCCGCGAGCAGAAGCACATCCTGCTCAACTTCGGCCGCAAGCTCTGGCCCCCGACGATGAAGCGCGGCTTCGAGGCCGCGAGCTTGTCGATCTGGCTCGCGTTCGACCTGCTGCTGCTTGCCCTGGCCTGGCACCTGTTCTCGATGCACCTCGAAGCCGGCTCGACGCTGTCGATCCTGCCGATCGGCGAGTCGCACATCAGCTTGCCCGTGGTGATCTCGCTGGTGTTGATGGCGATGCGCGTGGCTGCCGACCTCGTGCGGGTGCTGCGGGGCCAGACCCCGATCCCGGCCCCGTCGGCTCCCTCGGCTCCGGCGGCACCTCGAGCCCCAACCCCACCCGCCGCCGATGGCGCGACGCAGGAGGCCGCGTGAGTTCGCTCATCACCACGCTGCTGCTGGTCCTGCTCGACCTGCCGTTGTTCGTCATCCTGGCCGGACTGACCATCGCGTTGTTCTGGGTCAATCCGCACCCCGGATCCGAGGGCTTCCTCACGAGCTGGGTCGACTTCGCCAACAACTTCAACATGCTCGAGCGCGCGGTCGGCCTGGCCCAGCAGCCGACGCTGGTCGCGATCCCGTTCTTCACGCTCGCCGGCACGGTGATGAGCCGTGGCTCGATCGCCGAGCGCCTGATCCGGCTCGCGGACGCGGCCTTCGGCTGGCTTCCGGGTGGCCTCGCCGTGTCCACCGTCGCGGCCTGTGCGCTCTTCGCCGCGATCTCGGGCAGTTCGCCGGTGACGGTGATCACGATCGGCACCGTGATGTACCCGGCGCTGCGCTCGCGCAACTACCCGGATCAGTTCAGCCTCGGCCTGGTCACGTCGGCTGGCTCGCTCGGCATCATCATCCCGCCGTCGATCCCGATGATCGTCTACGCCATCTTCGCGACCCAGGCCGGCGCGCCGGTCAAGGTCGAGGAGCTCTTCATCGCCGGCATCCTGCCTGGCCTGTTGATCTCGCTGGCCCTGGTCGGCTACTGCCTGGCGGTGGGCTGGCGCTATGAGCGCGATCCCTTCTCGTGGTCGGGGCTCGGCACGGCGCTGCGCGAAGCGTCCTGGTCGCTGGTCGTGCCGTTCGTCATCCTTGGCGGCATCTACCTCGGCGTGTTCGACACCACGGCCGCGGCGGCCATCGCCGTCGTGCTGGCGCTGGTCATCGAGGTCTTCATCCACCGCTCGCTCAAGCTCGACGAGCTGCCGTCGGTGATGGCCGAGACCGGCGTGTTGATGGGCGCGGTGCTCATCATCATCGGCGTCGCGCTCGGCATGAGCGAGTACCTGACGATCCACAACATCCCGGACCAGATCGTCGCCTGGCTGCGCTCCATCGACCTGTCGCCGACGCTGTTCATCATCCTGCTCGACATCATCCTGCTGGTCATCGGCTGCCTGATGGACATCATCTCGGCGATCATCCTGTTCGTGCCGCTCTTTGTGCCGATCGCCCTGGCGTTGGGCTTCGATCCCATCCACATCGGCCTGATCTTCATCGTCAACCTCGAGATCGGCTACCTGACGCCGCCGATCGGCTTGAACCTCTTCGTCGCGGCGGGCCTGTTCGGCAAGACCTTCGGCTACGCCCTGCGCTCGACTGCGCCGTTCGTGGCCGTGATCTTCGCCTGCCTGGCCCTGGTGACGGCGCTGCCCGCGATCCCGCTGTCGTTGGTCAACGCGACGCGGCCGAGCGCCGATCGCGTGTCGATGGACTTCCCGAGCGCGGCGAACGTCGACAAGGCCACCGTGGCCGCCGCGACCGGGGGCGAGGAGGCGCCGGCCGCCGACGTGCGCGATCTGGTCGGCCACGCGGGCAAGCCCGATCCGGCGGCTGACGGCAAGATGCGCTCGGTGGCGCAGGTCATGGCGCAGGCCCGGGATTCCGGCATCGTCGGCGGCATGGTCGGCGACGACGACTTCACGCCGGTCGAGACGATCGGCGGCTGGGTGAACGGCCCGGGCGGGCCGCGCTACGCCGTGATGCTCGCGGACCTTCCGCTGTGCGGCGAGCCCAAGGAGCCGAGCGGTGACGAGCCGGGCGGCTTCGTGCCGACCGAGGGCACGCTCGTGCTGACGGTGACGCTGCCGGCCAAGCCGGAACCCGGCACCTACAAGGTGCCAGACGAGGCGCAGGTGCAGTTCGGCGAGGTCAGCGAGGGCGCCATCGGCTCGCCGAAGGCGGCGACCGCGGGCGAGGTCGTGATCGCGACGGGCGTCGACGACGAACGCGGCCTGTTCGGCGTGTTCAACGTGACGCTCAACGGCGCGGAGCTGCAAGGAAAGTTCCTGCCGGCCAAGTGCGCCGCCGGTGTTCCCGCCTTCGTCCGCCCCAGCGCGGATGGGGCTGCTGCCGCGCCAGCCGCCGCGACGCCCGCCGCTGCGCCCTGATCGTCCTTGAGGGCAACCTCGCGCCGCGCCTGACAGAAGCCGGCGCTGTCACGCATTCGTGACCTCGCGGCGGTGATCGCTGGTTGACGCGGACGACGCCTGCACCTACGGTCGCGCCCCGGGCTCCCGCCGCCACCGCGGTGCGCACGGGCCCCTCGTGCGTGCGTCATGCCGCCACCGGAGGAGCCCGTGAGTCAGCGAACCCGTGTCACCAAATACGTTTTTGTCACCGGCGGCGTCGTCAGCTCGATCGGCAAGGGCCTCTCGGCCGCCGTGCTCGGCGCGCTGCTCGAGAGCCGTGGCTTTCGCGTCACGAACATGAAGCTCGACCCGTACATCAACGTCGATCCCGGCACGATGAGCCCGTTCCAACACGGCGAGGTCTTCGTCACCGACGACGGCGCCGAAGCGGACCTGGATCTCGGCCATTACGAGCGCTTCACCCGCGCGACCATGAGCCGGGCCAGCAACTTCACCACCGGTCGCGTCTACGACTCGGTGATCCAGCGCGAGCGTCGCGGCGAGTACCTCGGCCGGACGGTGCAGGTGATCCCCCACGTCACCGACGAGATCAAGCGCCGGGTGCAGGAGGGCGCGCAGGGCGCCGACATCGCGATCGTCGAGATCGGCGGCACCGTCGGTGACATCGAGTCGCTGCCCTTCCTCGAGGCGATCCGCCAGATGCGCCTGGACGTTGGCGCGCGCAACGCCGTGAACATCCACGTCACGCTGCTGCCCTACATCCGCACCGCTGGCGAGGTGAAGACCAAGCCGACGCAGCACTCGGTGCAGAAGCTGCGCGAGATCGGCGTGCAGCCGGACATCATCCTCGCGCGCCACGATCACGAGCTCGAGGAGTCGATCCGCGACAAGCTCTCGCTGTTCTGCAACGTCGAGAAGCGCAACGTGATCCTGGCGCCCGACGTCGACTGCATCTACGACCTGCCGGAGCGGCTGCACCTGAACAACTTCGACGACGCGGTGCTCGAGTGCTTCGGCGGCGTCTACACGCCTGCGCCCGATCTCAAGCCGTGGAAGGACTTCGCCCACACCTACAAGACCGCCAAGCGCACCGTGACCATCGCCATCGTCGGCAAGTACGTCGAGCTCAAGGAGTCGTACAAGTCGCTGCACGAGGCGCTGGTGCACGGCGGCGTCGCCAACGAGGCCAAGCTCGACCTGCGCTACATCGACGCCGAGGAGATCGAAGAGCAGGGCGCCCAAGCGCTGCTCCAGGGCGTCGACGGCGTGCTCGTGCCCGGCGGCTTCGGCAAACGCGGCGTCGAGGGCAAGATCGCGGCGGTGCAATACGCGCGCGAGCAGAACCTGCCATTCTTCGGCATCTGCCTCGGCATGCAGATCGCGGTGATCGAGTTCGCCCGCCACGTCTGCGGCCTCGGGGGCGCGCACTCCACCGAGTTCGACCCGACGCCCGCGCACGCGGTGATCCACCTGATGGCCGACCAGCGCCAGGTGGTCGACAAGGGCGGCTCGATGCGCCTGGGCGCCTGGCCTTGCGTGCTGCGCGAGGGCAGCCTGGTGCGCGCCATCTACGGCAGCGAGCGCATCGACGAGCGGCACCGCCATCGCTATGAGGTCAACCGCGAGTACACCGACCGGCTCGAAGCCAAGGGCCTCGCGATCTCGGGCACCTCGCCGGACGGCCGCCTGCCGGAGATGTGTGAGCTGCCGGCGCATCCGTGGTTCGTCGCCTGCCAGTTCCACCCGGAGTTCAAGAGCAAGCCGATGGCGCCGCATCCGCTTTTTGTCGGCTTCGTGCGCGCCGGCCTGCAGTACCAGGACCGCGTCGCCAGCGCGGACGCCGATCCGGTCGGAACCAAGGGCAAGGGCGGCGTCGCGATGGCGCCGGCCAGCGCGTGAGCGGAGCGCTCTGGGTCGTCGCGACCCCGATCGGCAACCTCGACGACCTGACACCGCGCGCCGCCGAGGCGCTGCGCGCCGCTGCGCTCGTGCTCTGTGAAGATACCCGCCACAGCTCGACGCTGCTCGGCCGCGTCGGCAGCGCGGCGCGCACGCTCTCGCTGCACGCCCACAACGAGACGGGGAGGATCCCCACCGTGCTCGCTGCGCTGCAGGACGGTCAGAACGTGGCGCTCGTCAGCGACGCCGGTACACCCTGCCTCTCTGACCCCGGTGCGCGGCTCGTCGCCGCCGTGCACGAGGCCGGGTTGCCCGTGCGCACGCTGCCAGGACCGTTCGCGGCCGCGGCCGCGATCGCGGGCTCGGGGCTGGTGCCGCAGCCCTTCGGCTTCTGGGGCTTCTTGCCCAAGAAGGGCGCGGCGCGTCAGCAAGCGTTGCGCCAGCGGCTGACGCCCGGCCCCGACGGCGAGCCGATGACCCACGCCTTCTACGTCCCTGGCCGCGACCTGGCCGAGGCCCTCGCAGATCTCGCAGCCGTGCAGGCCGATCTGGCCGTCGTCGTCGCCCGCGAGCTGACCAAGCTGCACGAGACCTGGCACCGCGGCACCGCTGGCGCGCTCGCCGCCGCCTTCCCCGAGGACGCCTTGCGCGGCGAGGCGGTGATGCTCGTGCAGGTCGACGCGCCGCTGCAAGGAGCCGTCGCGCTCGACCTCGACGCCGCGCTGCTCGAGGTCGCCGCCGCCGCCGATCGCAAAGAGGCCCTGCGCGCCCTGGCCAAGCGCACGGGCCAGTCACGGCGGACGCTCTACGCCCGCCTGACCCAGCTGCTCGACGATGACGCTACGCCGGCTTCAGGAAGCGAGCCAGGACCTTCTTGAGCCCCGCCCTGGGGAAGCGGACGCTGACGCGCGCCGCCGGGCCGTAGCCCGAGACCTCGAGCACCTCGCCGACGCCGAACGCCGCGTGCGCCGCACGGCCGCCGACCTCGAAGCCACCGCTGGCCTCGCGCTCGAACACGGGCTCGTCGCTGGCGCTCGGGGGCGGCACGTCGCGGACGATGGTGGTGCCGTCATCGCGCTGTTGCCGCGCGACCAACGCGTTGCGGTCGCCGAGCCGGATGCCGCCGAGCGCCGACCGACCGCCGAAGCTGCTGCCGGGCCGCTGCTGGCCGAAGCTGCTGCGACCACCGAAGCTCGAAGCGCCGCCGAACCCCGAAGCGCCGCCGTAGCCGCCGTAGCCGCCGCTGCGCGCGCCGACGTCGACGGTGCCGGTCTCGATCACGTGCTCGCGCGGCAGACCCATCAAGAAGGGCGAGGGATCGCTCTGCGCGAGCGTGCCGAAGCGCATGCGGCTGCGGGCGTATGACAGGAACATGCGCTTGCGCGCCCGGGTCATGCCGACGTAGAGCAAGCGGCGCTCTTCGTCTTCGTCGACGTCGGCGTTGTTGTGCGGCACGAGGTTCTCCTCGAGCCCCGTGACGAAGGTCACGTCGAACTCGAGGCCCTTGGCCGCGTGCATCGTCATCAGCGAGAGGAAGGCGCCGCCGGCCTTGAGCGCGTCGATGTCGGCCACCAGCGCCACGGTCTCGAGGAAGCCTTGCAGCGATTGGTCTTCGGCGCCCTCGGCGTACTCGGCCATCGCCGACACCATTTCGCCGAGGTTCTCGACCCGGGTCTTGGCCTCGTCGCTGCCGTCGGCGAGCCAGGCGTCGCGCAAGCCGCTGTCGCGCAGCACGATGTTGCCGGCGGCGTCGGCGGTGCAGCCGGCGATGGCGTCGCGCATCTTGTCGATCAGGCCGACGAATCCGGCCAGCTTGTCGCGCGCACGCCCACCGTCGCCGCGGCGGACCATGTCCTCGGCGGCCTTGGGCAACGACAGGCCCGTGGCGCGGGCGTGGTCCTCGACCAGCTCGACCGTGCGGTCGCCGATGCCGCGGGCCGGCGTGTTGACCACGCGCAGCCACGATGCCGTGTCGTCCGGGTTCACCAGCAGGCGGCAATAGGCCAGCAGGTCCTTGATCTCGGCCCGCTCGTAGAAGCGCAGCCCGCCGACGACGATGTAGGGCAGGCGGAAGCGGCTCATCGACTCTTCGAGCAGGCGCGACTGGGCGTTGGTCCGGTAGAAGACCGCGATCTCGGCCAGCTTGACGCCCTGGTTGCGCTGCTGCTCGATCTGCTTGGCGACCCAGTCAGCCTCGTCGCGGTCGCTCTGGGCGGCGAAGAGCACGACCTTCTCGCCGCCGACCTGCTCGGTCCAGAGCGTCTTGTCGTGGCGCAGCCGGTTCTGGCGCACGATCGCGCCGCTGGTGGCCAGGATCACGTCGGTGCTGCGGTAGTTGCGCTCGAGGCGCACGACCTTGGCGCCGGGGTGCGCCTCGGGGAAGCCGAGGATGTTCTGGATCTCCGCGCCGCGCCACGAGTAGATGCTCTGGTCGTCGTCGCCGACCACCGTGAGGTTGTGGTGGGTCGAGGCGAGCAGCTCGAGCAGCTGGTACTGCGCGCCGTTGGTGTCCTGGAACTCGTCGACCAGGATCTGCTTGAAGCGCTGGCTCCAATGGATGCGCAGTGCCTCGTTCGCCGCGAGGATCTGGACCGGGCGCATCAGCAGGTCGCCAAAATCGACCGAGCCGGCGCGGCGCATCTCGTCTTCGTAGGCGGCGTAGACCTTCGCGGCGACGCGGTCGGCCACCTCGATCGACGGCAGCGCCGGATCGCCTGGCAGCAGGCAGCGGTTCTTGGCCCGGTCGATCCAGGCGGCGATCTTGCGCGGCGGGTGGATCTTGTCCGAGAGGTTGAGCTGGCGCATCACCCGCGTGAGCATCTTGAGCTGGTCGTCGCGGTCGTAGATGGTGAAGTTGCGGCCGACGCCTGCGAACTCGCCGATCTGGCGCAGCATGCGCACGCCGATCGAGTGGAAGGTGCCGAGCCAGAGGTCCTTGGCGCTCTCGCCCAAGAGGTCCTCGAGGCGGTGGCGCATCTCGCCGGCGGCCTTGTTCGAGAAGGTGACCGCGAGCACCTGCCACGGCCGCACGTTGTGCTCCTGGACCAGGAAGGCGATGCGGTGCGTGATGACGCGGGTCTTGCCCGAGCCGGCGCCGGCGAGCACCAACATCGGCCCGTGCACGTGCTGCACCGCCGCGGCCTGCTCGGGGTTCAGTCCGCGCACCAGCGGGTGGTCGCTCATGTCCGCGACGGGCGGCGCGTAGCCCTCGTCGTCCTCGAAGAGATCCATCGTCATCGTGGGTTGCAGGCTCCTTCGGCCGACGCTCGCGCCCGGGCCGGGGGCCGAGTCGACCAGAATCGATCCGGGGGTGCAAGGCGCTTCTGCCGGCGACGCGCGTCGCACATCGCTGCGGCGCGGGTGGACATCGCTTCGGGCCGTGTTCATCCTCCGCGCCAGATGGGTCCAGCCCCGACGTCGGGCCCGATCGAGGCAACATGGACCTGCAGACCGCACGCGCCCTCGGACCCAAAGGCCTGCTCGAGGCGATCATCGTCGAGCCTTGGGCCCGGATCGACGCTGCCGACAAGGCGCCGCGTGTCGGTCGGCTCAGCGCGCGCGAGGCCGCGTTCGTCACCGCCGTGACCACCGCGCTGATGCTGACGCTGCTGCGCTTTGTGGTCATGGACCGCAGCGTCCAGGCCGCCGTGGCCTCGGTCCTGGCCGAGCTCGCCGGCAGCCTCTCGGCCGACCTGGGCGAGGTGTTCTACAACCACCATCGCCTGTTGGTGAATTGTTCGTGGGTGCTCGGCTGCGTGGTCTGCTACTTCCTGATCCCGGCGGCCGTCGTCCGTGTCGTCTTTGGCATGCGGCTGTCGGACTTCTACCTCGCGCCACGCGACTACCTGCGGCACCTGCCGATCTACACGCTGCTCTTCTTGCCCGTCGGCTTGCTGATCCTGGTGTTCGCCGGCTCGCCGGACTTCGCGGCGCAGTACCCGTTCTACAAGGACCAGCAGGGCTGGAGCGATCTGCTCGTCTGGGAGGCCGCGTACGGCGTCCAATTCTTCGCGCTCGAGTTCTTCTTCCGCGGCTTCCTGCTGCGCGGGCTCGCGGCCGAGATGGGCAGCATGGCCGTGCTCGTGATGATGATCCCCTACTGCATGATCCACTTCGGCAAGCCGCTGCCGGAATGCCTCGGCTCGATCATCGCCGGCCTGGTGCTCGGCGTGTTGGCGATGGATACGCGCTCGATCTGGGGCGGCGTGACCATCCACGTCGCCGTGGCCTGGGGCATGGATTTCGCCGCGCTCGGCCAGAAGGGCGTGCTCGAGCGCCTGTAGCCGGGACCGCGATCCTGGCCTCGCCTGGGGCCCCTTGACCCCAGGGCGGCGGCGCGAGACGCTGGCGCCTCTCGGCCCAGGAGCGCTCCGTGTCCGAACTGATCCCCGCCGCGCTGACCCTCCGCCGCTGCAAGCTCGTGCGCGTCGGCGTCGACGGCAGCGTCGCCGAGTACATCTTCGACCAGCCGACCGTGACCTTGGGCTCGACCGAGGACAACGATCTCGTGCTCGACGACGACAAGGTCAGCCGCTACCACGCCCGGATCTTCCAAGAGGGCGACGACTGGCTGATCGAGGATCTCGGCAGCACCAATGGCACCCTGGTCAACCACGTCCGCGTCCGCGTCGCCTGGCTCAAGTCCGGCGCGACGATCCGCATGGGCAGCAGCCAGCTGCGCTTCTCGCTGCTGAGCGAGCGGGTCGAGATCACGCCCTCGACGCGCGAGAGCCTCGGCAGCGTCGTCGGCAAGTCCGAGCGCATGCGCCAGCTCTTCGGCGTGATCGAGAAGATCGCCCCGACTGGCGTGACCGTCGTGCTCGAAGGCGAGACCGGCACGGGCAAGGAGGTCGTCGCCCGGACGATCCACCAGTTCTCCAGCCGCTCGAGCCAGACCTTCATCGTCTTCGACTGCGGCGCCGTCGCCGAGAACCTCATCGAGTCCGAGCTCTTCGGCCACGAGAAGGGCAGCTTCACCGGCGCGCTCGCCTCGCGCCAGGGCCTGTTCGAGATGGCCCACGGCGGCACGATCTTCCTCGACGAGATCGGCGAGCTGGCGTTGGACCTGCAGCCCAAGCTGCTGCGCGCGCTCGAGCAGCGCGAGGTCCGCCGCGTCGGTGGCAACCGGCCGATCAAGATCGACGTGCGCGTGATCGCCGCGACCAACCGCGACCTCGCCGAGGAGGTCAAGGCCGGCCGCTTCCGCGAGGACCTGTTCTATCGCCTGAGCGTCGTGCGCTTGCAGCTGCCGGCCCTGCGCGAGCGACGCGAGGACATCCCCTCGTTGGCCCGGCACATCCTGCGCACCGGCAGCTTCAACCGCGGCCCGGACGGCCCCCGGGTCAAGGGCATCGCGACCTCGGCCCTCGAAGCGGCGATGCGCTACGACTGGCCCGGCAACGTGCGCGAGCTGACCAACGTCGTCGAGCGCGCCTGCAGCTTCGCCGACGGCGAGTTCATCCAGCTCGAGGACCTGCCGGACCACATCGCCGGCGTCCGCGTCGGCAAGCGCCGCAGCGAGAGCGACGGCCAGCAGACCGAGACGCTGCGGCCCTCGACCTCGATGCACATCGCCATGGACAAGTCGTTCAAGGACGCCAAGGAAGAGTGGCTCTCGACCTTCGAGAAGGAGTACCTCGCGAGCCTGCTCGAGAAGCACTCCGGCAACCTCAGCCAGGCGGCCCGCGAGGCCGACGTCGATCGCAAGCACTTCCGCCGTCTGGCCCGCAAATACGCGCTCGTCGCGGGGCCTGTCGGCGGCGACGACGACGATTGAGCGATGTTGGACCTCCCTGCCGACGGCGCCGTGACGACCGGCGGCGCGCCCCCCGAGGAGCGCGCCGACGCCGAGCGTGTTTGGCTCGGTGTCGGTCGGCTGCACCGCCGCCTCGACCTGGCGATCGGCCTCGCGCTCGCCGTCGCCGCGATGGCCGTGCTGCTGGCCACCGACCAGATGGGCTACGCCCGCGACGAGGCGTTCTACTTCGGCCACGCCGAGACCTACCAGGACTGGCAGATCGAGGTCGAGGCCGGCGGTGAACGGCGCGCCGCGGCGCTCGAGCGCGACGCGTTGCTGCGGACGTGGCGCGCCAACAGCGAGCATCCGCCGCTGGACAAGGTGCTCTTCGGCTGGAGCTGGCGTTTGTTCGGCCGCAAGCTCCGCGAGGTCGGGGCGTGGCGCCAGGGCGATGCCGGCGCGGTCATCGCCGACGTCCGCGGCCTCGGTCCGGCGCATGGCTACGCCGTCGGCGCCAGGGTCGACGTGTTGGCGCCGCAGCGGGTCGGCGAGAGCGGCGCGGTGGACCCGCGTGTCTTCGGCCACGGCGAGGTCATCGAGCGCAGCCCGCTGAGCGCGACGATCCGGCTCGATCCCGACGCGCCGGCGCTCGAGCTGCTGCGCGACCGCTGCCTGTCGGCGGGCACTCCTGCGCCGGACGGCGTGCTGCACCGCACCGGCTGCGAGGTGGTCGAACGCCGCGTCGGCCTGTGGCTGTCGGAGTCGGCGTCGATGCGGGCGCCCGGCATGCTCTTTGGGGCCTTGCTCGTCGCGATGGTCTGGTGGTTCGCCCGCGGCGTCGCTGGCGGCACCCCGCTGCTGGCGCGGCCCTTCGCCCTGGTCGCGTCGGTCGGCTACCTCGTGATCCCGCGGGCGTTCTTCCACGCCCACCTGGCCGTGTTCGACACGACGATCACGATGTTGCTGGTCGCGGTGACGCTGGCCTACCACCGCAGCCTGGCCTCGCGCGCCTTCGTCTGGTGGACGGCGCTGCTCTGGGGCGTCGCGCTGCTCGCCAAGCACAACGCCTTCGTCCTGCCGGTGGCGCTGATCGGCCATTGGGCCTGGGACGCCCTGGCCGAAGGGCGTATCCGCGTCCAGCTCGCGGCCGACGAGCCCGCGACGAGGCTCGCCCGCTGGCTCGGCCATCCGGCGGTGATCGCCCTCGCCGCCGGCGTCAGCCTGGTCGGCGTCGGCTCGCTCGTGTCGCCGCTCGCGGGCGCGGCCGCGGCGCTGGTCGTGCTCGCCGGCGGGCCGTGGCGGATCTCCTTGCCGCCGCTGCCGCTGGCGTGGTTCGTGATGCTGCCGGTCGGCTTGACGATGCTCGTGCTCGGTTGGCCGCTGCTCTGGGTCGACACGGCGCAGCACCTGCTCGGCTGGCTCGAGTTCCACCTGCATCACGAACACTACATGCAGACCTACTTCGGCCGGATCCTGGCGTATCCGCCGTTCCCGATCGACCTGCCGTTCACGTTGACGCTGCTGACGTGGCCGCCGAGCTTGCTGCTGCCGTTCGCCGTGGGCGCCGCGCTGATGTTCGTCAGCGGCTGGCGGCGCGTGTCCGGCGGTGCCCTCGCCCTGCGCACGGTGCTGCCCAAGCTGGCGCCGACGCGACGCGGCAGCGATGGTCGCGCGGGCCGTGATCACGGCCTCGGTCCGGCCGCGCACGCCCGCAGCCTCGACCGCTTGCTGATCGTCACGGCGATCTGGCCGCTGGCGCTGATCGCGATGCCGTCGACCCCGGTGTTCGGCGGCACCAAGCATTGGATGGCGGCCTACCCCGCGATGCTGCTCATCGCCGCTCGTGGCCTGCAATGGGCCTGGGTGGCGCTGGCTCGGCCCTGGCTGGCCTCGACCCGGACGTCGCATCGAGCGCTGGCGGCCGCGACGGCCTGGGCCCTGGTCGCGCTCGCGCTGGTGCCTGCGTCCATCGCCACGGCCGATCACCACCCGCACGGCACGACCTACTACAACGAGCTGATCGGCGGCGTGCCCGGCGCGGCCAAGGCCGACCTCCAGCGCCAGTTCTGGGGGTCGCAGGCGCTCGACGGCCTGGAGATCGTCAACGCGCGGGCCAAGCGCAACGCCCGGATCTGGTTCCACAACACCGCGTGGGGCTCGGTGCGGATGTACGAGCGCGAGGGGCAGCTGCGGCGTGACCTGCACTACGCCGGCGGTCTCGACGAGAGCGATTTCGGCCTGTTTCACCAACAGAAAGACCACGACGACTACGAGATCGATCTGTTCCGCAGCTACGGCACCGTCGTGCCGATCGCGCAGGTCAGCCTGCAGGGCGTTCCGCTGCTGACGGTCTACGAGCGGCCGACGCGGCCGACGCCGGCCGACCCGCCGCGTCCACCCGCCGCCGACGAGCGGCGCGGCACCCTGCGTCTGCGCGGGCGTTGATCCGGACGATTCGCCCCTGCGGCATGCATGTGGCCCTGCGCGGCTTGTCGGCACGGCAAAGCGCACCTAGACTCCGCGGCTCGCCGGCCCCCGGGGCCACCGGAGCGTCGTGTTGCTGAACCCCCGCGCATCGTCCGCCAGCCTCCGTCGCCCGCGGCAAGCGTGGGCGGCACGGTGGGCCGATGTCGCGGCCGCGTGGGCCTGGCGCAGCGCTCCACGCTTCGCGCGATGCCCGCGCGCCCGCCACCGGGGCCAGTCGTTGTCGCTCTCGCGATCGCTGTGGCTGGCGCTGTCGCTGTCACTGGCCGCTTCGTGGTCCGGTCCAGCCCTGGCGCAGTCGGCCTCGTCCCCGCCGCAGGGCGAGATGGTCGACGGCCCGCCCGGTCAGCCGCTGGTCACGCCCGAGCTCGGTGGCGTGCTGCGCCTGCGCGGCCAATGGATCGAGGGCGGCACGCTCGGCAACGGCACGTCCGGCCTGCCGGCGTCACTCTCGAGCGGTGGCGGCATCGGGGCGGGCGACCGCCTGGCGCAGGCGGACGTGCGCTTGCGCCTGCGCCCGGCGTTGAGCCTGGGCAGCTACGCCCGCATCGACTCGATGGTCGACGTCGCCGGTCGCACGGTCCTCGGCTCCGACACGCGTCTGGACGACATCGCCGGCCGCGGCTGGGGCTTCGAGGGCAATGGCCCCACGCGCGACGCTTTCGCCGTCCGCCGGCTCTGGGCGACCTTCGACGTCTTCGGCCTCGCGACGTTCGAGGTCGGCCGCACGCCGGACCATTTCGGCCTCGGCATCCTGCGCAACGACGGCCGCGATCTGCGCGCCGATTGGCAGAGCGACGTCGACCGGGTGCGCCTCGGCGCCGAGCTCTTCGGCTTTCGCATGCGCCTGTCGCGGGACTCGATGGCGACGCTGCCCATGGTGGCCAAGGGGCTCGCGACCGACGACATCCGCTACGCGCTCGCGGACTCGACCGACGTCGTCCGTTGGCTCGCCGAGGTCGAGACCGCGACGCCGGCCTCGGCGCCGGGCCTGCACTGGGCCCTGGCGGTCGGCTACCAGGACCAGGCCGTCGGCCTCGAGCTCGAGCACGGCGACGATCCGCTGGGCAAGCTGCAGAGCGACTGCCTCCAGCGCGGCACCTGCGTCACGCTGGTCACGCGCGACGCCACGTTGATCATGCCGCAGGCCTTCGTCTCGTGGCGCAAGGACGCCGCCTGGGGCCAGCTGCGCCTGCAGGCCGAGGGCGCCGCCCGCGTCGGCACGATCGCCAACGCGGACAGCCTCGCCAGCACCGACACCAGCAAGGTCCTGATCTCCGGGGCCGCCGTCGGTCGCGCCGAGGCGCTGCTGGGCGTCAGCCGCGTCCAGCTCGACCTCGGCTACGTCAGCGGCGAGGGCGCAGGCGGCTTCGGCGTGCTCGACCGGCAGAACCTGACGGCCGCGACGCCCTCGGGCGAAGTCCATCGTTCGCTGCTGACCGGCATGCCGCTGCACCGAGGCTTCTTGATCGACGGCCTGCTCTATCGCGAGGTCATCGGCGCGGTCGCCAACAGCGCATACCTGCGGCCCGCCTACCGCCGCACCCTGCTGGGCGAGGCCCCCGACCTCGACGGCAACGCCCTCGGCGTCGGCGTGGACGTCGAGCTCTCGCTGCTCGCGGCGATGGCGGCGCGCAACGGCTCGACCCCAGGACGGACCTGGCCGCTGGGCCTCGAGCCGGAGCTCCGCGTCGACGCGCGCCTCGGTCGCGCGGGCACCGCGATCCTGCAAGGCAGCTGGCTCCTGCCCGGAAGCGCCTTCGACGCCGGCGCCGGCGGCAAGGCCGCGTCATCCGCCGTGCGCGTGTCGCTCGATTGGCTGACCACGTTCTGACGCATTCCGGCCGCGTCCCGACCGCGTTCTCACGACAAGGGGGGGCATGTTGCCCCGCGCTGGCCGTTTCCACGAGCCGCCGGGAGGTCTTGGATTTGTCAGGTCTGCCGTGAGGATGCTATCGTCCCGCGGGCGGAGTGTGCGCGGAGACGAGCGTGCGAACGACCGCGCCAACGGAGCCAGCAGATGAAGTGTTTCGGGCAGTTCTCGGTCGCGATGGTCGCCACGCTGGCGGGCGCGCTCCTCGCCTCCGGTTGCGGCAACGACGACGCGAACACCCCAGGTCCCGACACGGCGGTGGCCGACACCGGCAGCGGTGACACCACGATCGACACGACGCAGGACAGCGCGAGCGCCGACACGGCGGCCGACACCGGCGGCGGTGACGACAGCCAGGGCGACACCTCGGCCGACGCCACGGACAGCACCGATCCCACCGACGTCGACCAGGACACCGGCTCGACCGACGGCGACACGGCCGCGGACACCGCAGGCGACACGGTCGCCGATACCGCCGATGACACCGCTGCCGACACCAGCAGCGACAGCACGGGCGACAGCACCGGCGACAGCGCCGATTCGGGCGACACCGGCACCGTCACCCAGATCTCGATCCACGAGACAGCGTGCAGCAAGGACGGCGACTGCCTGATCCCGTGCGTCACCAGCGGTTCGTGCAAGGAGGGCGTTTGCAGCTACACGGCGAAGTCGGGCGTCTGCCTGGTCGCCGCGGGCGCCGGCAAGGTCGGCTGCTACCCGCCGGGCGCCAAGGACGACGCGACGCCCTGCCTGAGCTGCAACCCCTCGGTGGCGACCGATCACCTCTCGTCGCTGCAGACGCTCTACGCCATCGACGGAGCCGACCACGGCTTCCAGATCGCCGAGTTGACCGGTGTGACGGGCAACATCAGCTGGACGACGTCGGCCAAGCGTGCCATCTCGGGCGGCACCAGCTTGTACTTCGGCGACGCCACGTCGACGACCTACGCCAACGATAAGCAGGTCCACGCCAGCGCCACCTCGCCCACCGTCTCGGTGCCGAATTTTGCCGGGGTCAAGCCGACGTTGAGCTTCTGGCTCTACCTCGACACCGAGGAGTCCGACGGCTACGACGTGCTCTCGGTCAGCGCCGTCGACGGCGAGGCCGTCACCAGCCTGTGGACCAGCGACAGCATCGGCGGCACGACGCACAAGGTCTGGCAGCTCGTCCACGTCGACGTCTCTGCCTACGCCGGCAAGGACCTGAAGTTCCGCTTCGAGTTCGACAGCAAGGACGGCTTCGTCAACGCGTTCGAGGGCGTGTACCTCGATGACGTGTCGATCCGTACCGGCTGCTGCGGCGCCGTCTCCGACTGCGACGACGGCAATTCGTGCACCACCGACAGCTGCGGCGCGACCTCGGCCAGCGCGGGCCTGCCGGTCTGCGCACAGCAGACCAAGGACGCCTGCTGCTCGTCGTCTGCCGACTGCGACGACAACAAGCCCTGCACCCTCGACATCTGCTCCGGCGACGGTGGCACCTGCAGCCACAACGCCAAGCCCGACTGCTGCGAGACCGGCGCCGACTGCGACGACAGCAACGCCTGCACCATCGATCACTGCCCCAAGGCCGGCTCGACCTGCCAGCACACCGACACCTGCTGCAAGGCCGACGGCGAGTGCGTCTCGGCCGACAGCTGCCTCAAGGGCGCGTGCAGCGGCGGCGAGTGCGTCTACGCGAGCGTCTGCTGCCTCAAGGACGCCGAGTGCGACGACTTCAACCCGTGCACGGTCGACAGCTGCAGCGCCGGCAAATGCGTCCACACCGGCAGCGTGCAGCCTGGCTGCTGCTCGCCGCAGCCCTTCGCCTCGACCTTCACGTCGGGCCTCGACGGCTGGACCAGCGACGCGCCGGTGGCCACCCTCCAGTGGTTCTACGACAAGTTCCCCTACGACGAGGATGGCAAGAAGGGCGACGGCGCCGCGCTGCTCGGCGTGCCGGGCAAGGAGATGAGCGGCATCGTCGGCAGCAGCAACTACGTCATGCTCAAGAGCCCGGACATCACCCTGCCGCCGGCGCAGGAGGTGACGTTCAGCTTCAAGACCCGCTTCGACGTCAGCTACAAGACCTCGCTGCAGAACGTCACGGCCTACATCGTCCACCAAGGCAAGCAGAACACGCTCGGCAGCGTGTCGTGGGCGACCTCGGGCAAGGATGGCTGGCTCACGTTCGAGAAGGACGTCTCGTCGCTGGCCGGCGAGACCTTCCAGGTCTGGCTGCGTGGCCGCATCTACGGCAGCGGCTCGGGCACGTCCGGCAAGGGCATCTGGGTCGACGACGTCAAGTTCGAGGCCACCTGCAGCCCGAAGAAGTGCACCACGTCCAGTGCGTGCCCGAGCGTGTCGCAATGCCTCGCCGGCATCTGCAGCGACGGCCTCTGCGGCTTCCAGAACTCCTGCTGCGCGACCAACGACGACTGCAAGAGCGAGAACCTCTGCATCGCCGGCACCTGCTCCTCGGGCAAGTGCTCGTTCAAGAGCACCGTCGGCTGCTGCATGGGCGCGGGCGACTGCGATGACGGCAACCCGTGCACCGCGGACGTCTGTCCAGCGCCCGGCCAGCAATGCCAGCACAACCCGATCCCGGGCTGCTGCCTCTCGTCGAGCGCCTGCAACGACAACGACAAGTGCACCGAGGACAGCTGCATCGCCAACACCTGCAGCAACAAGAACTTCTGCTGCAAGGTCGACAAGGATTGCGACGACGGCGAGACCAAGTGCACCAAGGACACCTGCGGCAACGACGGCATCTGCGTGCACGCCCAGACGGGCGCCCCGGGCTGCTGCGAGCCGCTGCCATACCAGGACGACTTCGAGAAGGGCGCTGGCAGCTGGACGTTCGCCAACGGCTCGGGTCCGACCAAGGGCTGGCAGGTCGTCGGCAGCGCGTTGCAGAGCAAGTCGCCCAAGGGCGCGCTCTACTACGGCGATCCGGCCACGGGCAACTACAACTTCGGCGCCAACAAGGGCACGGCGACTTCGCCTTCGATCGGTGTCCCGACCGGATACAAGTCGCAGCTCACGTTCTCGGTCTACATGGACACCGAATCGGGGACGTCCTACGACAAGCTGACGGTCTCCCTCGTCGTCGCCGGGGCCAAGACGACGGTCTTCACCAAGACCGCCTCTGGCTTCACGACCAAGAAGTGGTACGACGTCAAGGTCGACACCAGCGCCCACGCCGGCAAGTCCGTCCAGCTGGTCTTCGACTTCGACACGGGTGACTCGGTCGCCAACTCGACCCAAGGCGTGTTCGTCGACGACGTGAAGCTCACCGTCGACTGCGGGCCGTGATCGAGACGGACGGGGCGCCTGCGTTGTCGGGCGCGGCGAGGCGCGCTAGAGTCGGCGTCGTTGGCCCGATGCGGTGGCGTCTACGATGAAGGTGCGCATGTCAGTTCAGCTTCCAAACGGCGCGCGGGGATCGGTCCTGACGGCGGCCCTGCGCTCGATCGGGCGCCCGTTGCTGGCGCTGGCGTGGGTCATCGCCGCCGGCTGCTCGACGCCGGACGACGACAAGAAGAAGGACACCGCCGACGACGTCGCGGCTGACGACGTCCTCGACAGCAGCGAGTCCGACGCGTCGGTGGGTGAAGACGCCGGGGTCGACTCTGCGACGACCGATGGCGACACCTCGACCGGAGACGCCGACGCCGCCGGCGACGTCGACGACGGCGCCGACACGCAGCAGGACGCGGACACGGGTTCCGTGGACACCGCGCAGGATGTCGACGCCGGCCCCGAATGCACCATCGACGTGCAATGCGTCGGCAAGGTCACGCCGCTCGCCTGCCAGGAGGCGCGCTGCATCGACGGCAGCTGCGTCGCCGCCACGACCAAGGGCAAGTGCTGCAACGACAAGGACTGCGACGACGGCACCGAGTGCTCGGTCGACGCCTGCGACATCGGCAAGCAGGCCTGCATCCACACCGCGATCCCCAACTGCTGCAGCGGCAAGCTCACGTTGCTCAAGGCTGGCTTCGAGACCGGCAGCGGCGATCTCGTCATCGCCGACGGCCCGACCAACGGCAACGTGACCTGGCAGCCGAGCACCGCGCGCGCACGGGTCGGTGTGTCGAGCTTGTACCTGGGCAACGCCTGCGGCACCTACGATACGAGCATGACACCCGAGGGCAATTGCGAGGCTGGCGCCGGCTCGGCCGCCGTCTCGAGCACGCTGACGACCAAGCCGATCGTGCTGCCCAAGGACAAGTCGATCCAGGTCCAGTTCTGGCTCTGGCTCGACACCGAGCCGTCCTACGCCGACACCCTGCCGAAGGGCTCTTGCGCCTCGGCGTGTGCCCTGGGCTCGAGCTGCGTCAGCGTCAACGGCAGCTCGCAATGCCTGCCCGAGAAGGATCTGCTCACGGTCACGGTCCTGCCCGATGGTGGCGCCCCGACCAAGGTCTTCGACAGCGCGAGCATCAACAAGACCACCGGTGGCAATTGGCGCCACATCGTGCTGGACCTCGACTCGTTCCAGGGCAAGAGCGTGCGCGTCCAATGGCAGTTCCAGACCGTCACGGGCTTCAAGAACAACTTCGAAGGCGCCTACCTCGACGAGATCACCATCGAGACCATCTGCGCCGTCACCGGCACGCTCTGTACCAACGACAGCCCTTGCGCCGACGACGGCAACGTCTGCACCGACGACGCTTGCACGCTCTACAGCAACGCCGTGAACAAGGGCGTCTGCTTCCATGACGCCCAGGAGAACTGCTGCCTGATCGACGCCAACTGCGACGATGGCCTGCCGTGCACCGTCGACACCTGCAAGTCCGGTGTCTGCCAGCACAACCCGGACGCGTCCAAGCCCACGTGCTGCAAGCCCTCGGTGGAGCTGACCCAGGACTTCGACTCCGGCGTGCTCGACGGCTGGGCGTTGCTCGACGCCAACTCCGGCGACGTCAACTGGCACGTCGACCCCAAGGCAGGCACCAAGGCCTCGCAGGCGTTGGTCTTTGCCAACTCCGCCGGCACCAGCTATGCCGATCCGAGCCTGGGCAAGGGCGTCGGCCCCAAGGGCACCGCCTGCGCGCCGCCGGTCAAGCTCAAGGTCGGCACGCTCTACAACCTCGTGACGTTCCAGCTGCAGCTCGAGACCGAGTGGAGCTACGTCGACGCCAAGGCGTACAAGAACCCGCCGGTCGCGGGCCAGCCCAAGTTCGACCACTTCAGCGTCGGCGTGCGCGAAGAGGGCATCGCCAACGCCAAGATCGACCCTCTCTGGTCGTCGGATCTGATCGCCGGCACCACCGAGGGCAAGTGGATCGAGGTGACGGTGGCGCTCGACGCCTACCAGGGCAAGACGATCTCGGTCTGCTTGAGCTTCGACGCGGGAGACGACCAGGTCAATGACCGCGCCGGCGTCAAGGTCGACGAGCTCTTGGTCAAGGTCGCCTGCACCAAGCCGGAATGTCTCGTGAATGCCCAGTGCGCGTCGCTCGTGTGCGGCGCCTGCCAGGCACCCGTCTGCGATGGCGGCGCCTGCGCCTGCGGCAAGGTCGAGGGCTGCTGCCTGGGCAACGGCGACTGCGACGACAACAACGCCTGCACCGGCGACGTCTGCAACAACAGCAAGTGCGAGCACACATCGCTGCCCGGCTGCTGCGTCGCCGACACCGACTGCTCGTCGTCGTCGCCGTGCGTCGCGGCGACCTGCGACACGACCAAGAAGCAATGCGTCTCGGCGCCGATCCCCGGCTGCTGCAAGAAGGACGAGGACTGCGACAAGGGCTTGTTGTGCATCGTCGCCAGCTGCGACGCGACCACCTCCAAGTGCGTCGAGAAGCCCATCGCCGGGTGCTGCAAGGCCGACGCCGAATGCGACGACGCAGACGCGTGCACCAACGACCTCTGCATCGACCTGAAGTGCCAGCACGAAAAAGCCGGCGGCGCGGGTTGCGGCGGCTGAACCGCCCGACCCTGGCCCCATCGCGCACGTCGAACGGTCGGCCGAGCACCCAGGACCTTCGGGCTCGTACGGCCTCGTCCGCTCGGCTCGTGCATGGGCGATCGCTGCCCTGAAGGCAGGTTCGTTGCAGGATCGCGCCGATACCGCTACACTTCCCCTGTGAACCGACTTGGTCCACCGGCCTGGATCGACGGGCCAGAGCAAGCGGACATTCTTTGCTCAGATTCGGCGGACGTCCCAGCGCCGCCCGACGGAACGCCCCATGCGCAGGCAGCCCTCCCTTCGCCCCTCGCGGCCCGCAGACTCCACGTTCGCGCTCCGAGGCCTCTGCGTGTTGCTCGTCCTCGCTGGCGCGGTCGCCTGCTCGACCGAGCCGGCACAGCCCGACACCGCCTCCGGCGAGGACACGGCGGAGCAAGAGGACACGGCGACCACGCAGGACACCGCCGTCGAGGACAGCGCCGAGGACACCTCGGACGACAAGGATACCGCGACCAGCGGCGACGCCGACGCAACCGCGGACACCAATTCCGAGACCGACACGACGGCCGTGCCCTGCACGAGCGATACCTACTGCCAGAGCCTGTTGGCCTCGTCGCTCAAGCCCTGTCAGGTCGCGCGCTGCGAGGCCGGCACCTGCAAGGCGGTCAAGAAGGACGGCGCCTGCTGCAACGACACCGACTGCAACGACGGTGCCGAGTGCACGATCGACAAGTGCGACCTGGGTTCCAACATCTGCGAGAACAAGACCAAGCCGAACTGCTGCGCCGGCCAGTTGACCCTGCTCGACGTCGGGTTCGAGCAGAGCTCGTTCGAGGGCTTCGTCGCCACCGAGGGTCAGAACAACGGCAACGTGAAGTGGGCGCTGTCGAACGACCGCTCGCATACCGGCAAGACCGCGCTGTACCTCGGCAACCCGTGCAAGCTCTACGACAACTCGGCGACGGCCGCGTCGAGTTGCGCCTCGGCCGGCACTCCCAAGCCGATCCTGTCGAAGCTCTCGAGCCAGGAGGTCGTGCTGCCGGCAGGCAAGCAGGCGGTCGCGCACTTCTGGATCTGGATCGCGGCCGAGCCGATGTTCAGCGACCAGCTCCCGGCCGGCAACTGCAAGACTCCGTGCCCCAAGGGCGCCTCGTGCGTGAAGCTGCTGCCGGAGCCCGGCGATATCTGCCTGCCCGAGAACGACGTGGTGCGTGTCTACGTCGACGCCGCCGGCGGCACGGGCAGCGACCCGGTCTGGGTCTCGACCGAGATCAAGAAGTCGACCGACGGCTGGCGCCACGTCAGCATCAACCTCGCCCAGTTCCAGAAGGCCGGCAGCGACACCGCCGTCAAGATCCGCTGGGAGTTCAGCGCCAACGACGTGCAGAACGAGTTCGAGGGCGTCTACATCGACGACGTCGTCATCGAGACGCTCTGCGCCGACGACACCACGCTTTGTGATTCGACCAAGGCCTGCAAGGACGACGGCAACCCCTGCACGTCGGAGGCCTGCACGCTTTTTGTCAACGACAAGGCGCAGGGCATCTGCTTCTTCGATCAGACGCCGGGATGCTGCGTGACCGCGGGCGACTGCGGCGACAAGAACGACTGCACCATCGACACCTGCGGCAAGGCCGAGGGCGAGGCGCAGGGCCTCTGCAGCCACGCGCCCGACGCGAGCAACCCCGCCTGCTGCCAGCCGGCCTCGCTGTTCAGCGATGGCTTCGAGTCCGGTTCGATCTCCGGATGGCAACACCTCGGCTCGAACTCCAAGAGCGTCGTCTGGCAGGTCAACACCAAGGAAGGCAAGACCGGGCAGAACAGCGTCTACTTCGGCACGCCGAACTTCGAAGGCTACGACGATCCGGCGCTCGGCAACGCCAAGGGCCCGCGCGACACCATCTGCAGCAAGCCGCTCAAGCTGACGGGTGGAACCGTCTACAACATCGCGACGTTCCAGCTCAAGATGCAGACCGAGTGGTCGGGCCAGCCCAAGGAGAACTACAAGAATCCGCCGGCGCAATCCGACACCAAGCTCGACGAGCTGCGTCTCGAGGTGCTGCTGCCCACCGGCTTGAAGACCGTGTGGTCGTCGGACGCCATCTACGGCACGACCGAGGGCCAGTGGGTTCCCGTGCTCGCCTCACTCGACAAATGGGCCGGCCAGGAGGTCAGCATCTGCCTGACCTTCGACGCAGGCGACGGCCTCGGCAACACGCTGGGCGGCATCTGGATCGATGACTTCGCCATCGACGTCACCTGCGTCAAGCAGACCTGCGTCGTCGACGAGCAATGTGGCTCCGAGTGCGGCGCCTGCTCGACCCCGTCCTGCGACGGCGGCACCTGCAAGTGCACCAAGAAGGAGGGCTGCTGCCTCGGCAACGCCGACTGCGACGACGCCGACAAGTGCACGACCGACACCTGCGTCCAGGGCAAGTGCAGCAACGTCGCGGCCGACCCGAAGTGCTGCGCCGACAAGGTCGGCAAGGGCGCCGTGATGAGCCAGGCGTTCGACAGCGACGGCGGCCAGCTGCCGAGTGGCTGGAAGGCGAGCAAGCTCAGCGGCCAGCCGCCGTTTGGTGGCCAGGCGTCCTACGACCAGACCATCACCTGGAGCGCCTCGGGCCTGAAGAAGAAGTCCGGCGAGTACGCGCTCTGCTTCGCCGACGTCAACGGCTTCATCAACGGTGGCGCCAACGTGCCGGCGGGCAAGATCCTGTCGCCGTCGTTCACGCTGCCGGCCAACGGCACCTCTGTCGTCAGCTTCGACCTCTTCCTGTCGACGGAGTGGGATGACTTCCCGTTCAAGGAGTTCCCGTTCGCGGTCGACCAACTCGTGGTCAACGTCGTCGACACGGGCGAGGCGGATCCGGTCAAGTCGCGCACGCTGATCTGGGACTCGTACGCGATCGACGGCTCGACCAAGAAGGCGTGGCGCAACATCGTCGCCGCCGTGCCAGAGAAGCTCGCGGGCAAGGTCGTGCGCCTCGAGTTCTTCTTCGACTCCGGCAACGCCAACAACAACAACTCGTACAACGGCGCGTGCGTCGACAACCTGGCCGTCGAGTCGTTCTGCACCAAGCCTGCATGTGTCGCGGACGCGGACTGCAAGCCTTCGGATCCCGACGTGTGCAAGGCGTACCAATGCCAGCACACCGCCGACGCGTTCAGCTGCAACACCGCGTTCAAGGGCGGCGCCGGCTGCTGCGAGCCCAAAGTCTCGATCCCGTTGGAGAATGGCGAGGGCGGGTCGCTGTCGAAGTGGTCTGGCTTCAGCACCGACACCACGGTCAAGTGGCAGGTGATCAACCACAGCTACCTCTCGGGCTCCAAGGAGATCTACTTCGGCGACGCGGCGACCAAGACCTACGCCGCCGGCAGCAAGAAGACCTGCACCCTCGACACCGATTGCCCCTCTGGCGAGAAGTGTGCCGGCAGCCCGAACAAGAAGGTCTGCGGCAAGGCCGTCGCCGGCACCCTGACCAGCGACCCCTTCACGCTCTCGACCGACGTTGCCAAGACCGCGCAGCTCAAGTTCAAGCTCTATCTCGACATCGAGCTGTCGTTCGAGACGTTCCAGATCTGGGTCGTCGACGACAAGGGCGTCGAGATCAAGAAGATCTGGGATCGGACCAACACCGCCGACCTCGGCACGTCCCAGTACAAGGTCGTCGTCGACAAGGTCGTCGACCTGACCACCTTCAAGAGCGGCAAGTCCATGCAGATTCGTTTCAAGTTCGACTCGGTCGACTCGAGCAAGAACGAGCAATTCCAAGGCGTCTTCCTCGATGAGTTGCTCATCGAGGAGCCCTGCAAGCTCTAGTCCATGGCGAGCCTCTACGATCAGAGCTTCAACAAGGAAGCGTGGCTCAAGCTCGGCCTCGTGGTCGTGGCCGTCGGGGTCTTCGCCCTGGTCGTCTACGGCTCCGTCGAGGCGCATCGCAGGTTCGTCTCCGTGCCGCACCTGTTGGCCGAGCGACACCAAGAGCCGGTCGGCACGCCCGGTCGCATCACCACCCAGATCACCCAGCTCGGGGCCGAAGCGGTCGATACCTTGGCCCTGGACGTCCGGGACAAGGCGCAGGTCGCCGGTCACCGCCGCAAGTCGGTCGAGCTGCTCTCCGGCATCCAAGATCCTCGCGTGTTGCCGGTCCTGGGCGAGGCGCTGGCCGACGCGGACCTCGGGGTCAGCCTGGCGGCCGTGGCCGGCATCGCGCGCTCGGGCAACCCGGCCGGCGCGGCGTTGCTGTGGAAGGCCATCGAGACCGCCGAAGAATGGCCGCGACACCGCATGATCGTCGCGCTCGGGCTGGTCGCGGCGGGCGAGGACATCGAGACGTTGCTCAAGCGCGTCGCCGCCAGCCGTGGCCAGGATCGGCTGCTCTTCGCCTGGGCGGCCGGTCAGGCCCAGCGGCGCAAGACCGATGTCGACCAGGTCGGCCGGCTCCCCCCCGCCGCCCCCCCCGACGACGACGTCCAGGAGCGGGCGATGCAGGCGCGCGTCGACGAGCTGATCGCCAAGGTCCACGGCGGCATCGACCTGCCGACGACCTGCCTGGAGCTGGCGCGCGCCACGGCGGTCGAGTTCGGCACCTGGAACTTCGCGCACCAGATCAGCTTCCAGACCATCGCCGTCTACGGCCCGATGGCGTTGCGTGGCACGGCCAAGATAGAAGACGTGCCGGTGCCGCTGCGACTTCGCGACCGACGACGCGCCGACGAGGCCGACGAGGCTCCTGCCGCTGCCCCGGCGGCGGCCCCGGCCGTCGCACCCGCGCCCGCGCCCGCGCCCGCGCCCGCGCCCGCGCCCGCGCCCTAGGCGCCTCCAGCGCCGTCCCGCGGCCAGCCTTCACCGATCTCCACTTGTGAAATCCCACCCGCCGGGGTCCACTGCTGCGGGACGCAGTGCCCGCTGGAGGAAAGCATGTCGCGTGTGCTCCTGGTGGACGACGATCATCGCCTCGGCGCCTTGCTGGAGCGCCTGCTCAAGCCCGAGGGCTTCCAACTCGAATTGGCCACCGACGGCTTGCAGGGGGCCAAGCGCGCGTCGACCGAGGTCTTCGACCTCATCATCCTCGACGTGATGCTGCCGGGCCTCGATGGGTTCGAGGTGCTGCGGCGGGTGCGCCAGCAGTCGGACGTGCCCGTGATCATGCTGACGGCCAAGGGCTCCGACAGCGATCGCGTCGTCGGCCTCGAGCTCGGCGCCGACGACTACCTGCCCAAGCCCTTCAACCCGCGCGAGCTGCTTGCGCGGATTCGCGCGGTGATGCGCCGCACCGAGAGCTCCAGCGCCGGCACGCGGCGCCCGGGCAACCTGCGGGCGTCCGGCATCGAGCTCGACCCGTCGCGCCGCGAAGTGCGGGTCGCCGACGAGTTGGTGCACCTGACGACGACCGAGTTCGACCTGTTGCGCTGCTTCATGCGCTACCCGGGGCAGGTGCTCTCGCGCGACGCGCTGATGGACATGCTGCGCGGCGTTGGCTACGCGGCCTACGACCGCTCGATCGACGTCCACGTCAAGAACCTGCGGGCCAAGATCGAGGACGACGCTCGCAACCCCAAGCGGATCAAGACGGTCTGGGGCACCGGCTACATGCTCGCCGCCGACACCGAGTCGGAAGGCTAGGCCCACGTGAGTGCTCCAGCGGTCGCGCCTGCCCCTTCGCATGATCGCCTCGATTGGGTGCTGCTCGGGCTCGCGGCGGTGTCCATCGCCGCGATCGTGACGGCGGGCACCTTGTTGGTGCGCAGCGTGCCCGGGTTCCGCTGGACCGGACCGACCGGCGTCATCGCGGCGATGCTGGCCCTGCTCCTGGCGGCGGTGGTCGCCAACTACCTCGTGGTCAGCCGCGCCCGCGGTGCGCTGCACCAACGGCTGTCGATGATGCGCGACGCCGCGCGCGAGCTGGGCGGCGGTGACCTCGAGGTCGTCGTGCCTGAGGCCGACGACGATATCGGGGCGCTCGGTCGTTCGCTCAATGCGATGTCGAGCCGCATCGCCCGCCTTCTGCACGCCCAGCGCGACCTGCTCTCGGGCGTCAGCCACGAGCTGCGCTCGCCCCTGGCGCGCATGGTCGTCGCCCTGGAGCTGATCGAGATCGGCCGTGGCGAGCAGGATCCCGAGCTCGCTGAGCTCGTCCAGGGCATGCGCGAGGAGGTCTCGCTGCTGGAGCGCCACATCTCGCGGCTGCTCGAGGCCCAGCGCGTCAGCAGCAAGCGCGTCGTGCTCAGCCGCAGGCCGCTGTCGATCGACGCCCTGGTCCGGACCGTCGTGGCGCGTGAGCACCATCGCATGACCCACCTCGGCTGGCAGCTGACCGTCGAGACCAGGGCTGGCGGCGTCGAAGTGCTCGCCGACGAGAACGCGCTCGACCGCGTCGTCTCGACCCTGATCGAGAACGCCGTCGTCCACGCGGCGACCCCGGGGCCGGCCCGGGCGGGTCAGGCGGATTGGGTGCCGGCGCTGCACATCGAGACCGACGTCGACGGCAGCGACGTGCTCGTGCGCGTCATGGATCGCGGTCCCGGCCTGACGCCCGAGCAATGCGCGCTTGCCTTCGAGCCCTTCGCCCGCATCGACAGCTCCCGCAGCTCGCGGACCGGCGGCACGGGGCTCGGTCTGTACCTGGCCAAGACCATCTCCGAGGCGCATGGCGGCGAGGCGCGCGCCTATCCGCGCGACGGCGGCGGCCTCGTCGTCGAGCTTCGCCTGCGCGGCCGCGACGTCAAGGAGCAGAAGGAGACCTTGCGCGTCATGGCGGTGGAAGCCACGCTTGCCCCGGCACCACCCGCCGTGGTGCCTCCGCCCGGCGCGGCGGGCGAGCCAGCGCAGCGCCCGGCAGCACCGTCTGCCGCGCCAACCGACGGCGCCCCGGAGGCCTGATGACCGATTCGCTGCGGACGCCACACGGCTTCTCGATCGACGTGGAAGACTGGTTCCACATCCTCGACTGCGACGGGGCTCCCGATCCCAGCGGCTGGGACCGGCTCGACAGCCGCGTCGAGCGCTGCACGACCACGCTGCTCGACCTGCTCGATCGCCACGGCCACCACGCCACCTTCTTCGTCCTGGGCTGGGTCGCGGAGCGTCATCCCGCCGTCGTGGCCGAGATCGCGCGCCGTGGCCACGAGATCGGCTCGCATTCCTACGGTCACGAGCTCGTCGGCCGCTTGGGGCCGGACGCGTTTCGCCGCGACCTCGAGTGCAGCCTCGAGGCGCTGGTCGCCGCGGGGGCGCCGGAGATCCGGGCCTTTCGCGCGCCCGGCTTCTCGATCGGGCCCGAGCAGGCGTGGGCCTTCGACATCCTGGCGGACGCCGGGATCACGCTCGACGCGAGCCTGTTCCTGACCAACCGCGCCCACGGTGGCTGGCCGCTCGCGCGTCGCCGGCCGTTTGAGGTCTGGACGGCCAACGGCGCGCGCATCATGGAGGTGCCGGTGGTGCCGCTGCGCGTCGCCGGGGCCGAGCTGCCGTACTCTGGCGGTGGTTACTTGCGATTGCTGCCCCTGCCGATGCTCAAGGCGCTGTTCGCCCACGCCGACCACGCCGAGGAGCCGGTCATCGCCTACCTGCATCCGCGCGAGGTCGATCCCTCGCAGCCGCGGATGCAGCTGCCGATGGCGCGGCGCTTCAAGTACTACGTCGGCCTCGACACCGTGCAGGCCAAGCTGGACGCGCTCTTCGCCGCCCACCGCTTCGAGACCCTGCGCTACGTCGCCGATCGTGTGGCCAAGGATCCGCCACTCGTTCTGGCGCGCCTGGCGGCATGAACCTCGGCCGGACCGGTCTCGGTGCGCGGGGGCGACCGCTCGTCATCCGCCTGGCTCTCGCGCTGGTGGTCCTGGGGGCCGTCGCGCCGAGCTCGGTGGCCGCGAGTTCGGCGGAGCTCTACGGCTTCGGCCCGCGCGCGATCGCGCTCTGCGGCGCGGTCGAGGCAGACGGCGACCACGCCGACGTCGCCTGGGACAACCCAGCGTTGCTGGGGCGGCTGCGTGGGGTCCACGTCGGCGTCGGTGCCCTGACGCTACGCCCCTTCCACACCATCGAACAGCTCGGCGGGACGCAGGAGTTCCCCTCGCTCGTGCCGCAGCCGGTGAACCTGGGCCAGATCGCCGTCGCCGCGCCGCTCGGCGGGTGGTTCGCCCAGCGCGTCGGCGTCGGCGCGGTGATCCACGTCCCGATCGACGGACCGTCGCGGGTCCTGGCCCGCGATCCCCGGACACCGCAAGTGCCGCTGTACGAGTCGTTGGCCGACCGCCTCGTGATCGCCGCGGGGGTCGGCGTGCGGCCGGCGCCGTGGCTGTCGCTCGGCCTGCAAGCGAGCTTGCTGGCGGCGCTGGTCGGGCGCACGGACTTTTCGCTCTCGTCGCTGCGGGGCGAGATCGACGAACAGGCGATCACGGTCGATCTGCGGAGCCGCGTCACCTTCGGCCTGTCGGCACAGATCGAGCCGAGCGAGCGCTGGCGGGTCGGGCTCGTCTGGCGTCAACGAAGTGAGGTCCCCTTCGCCATCCCGCTGCGCGCCGACGTCGAGGAGCTGGGTCGTCTGCTGTTCAGCGTCGCCGGCACCGGCCTGTGGGCCCCCGAGACGCTGGCCGTCGCGGGCGCCTGGGACGTCGACGCGCGTTGGCGTCTGCTCGGCTCGCTGCGCTGGGAGCGCTGGTCGGCGATGCCGGCGTTGGGGCCGACGATCACGCTCTCGGCCGACGACGCCGCGCTCGCCAGGCAGGCGGGGCGCGACCCGCGGACGCTGGTCGAGATGCAGTCGGTGCGGGTGCCGATGGCCGCCGCCGACATCGTCCAGCTGCGCGCCGGCGCCGAGTGGCGAGGGCGGCCCTGGCTGACGCTGCGTGGTGGTGCCGGCCTGCGTCCCTCGCCGCTGCCGCGCGCCACCGGCACGGCCAACTACCTCGACGCGCCCGGCATGCTCTGGGGCATCGGCGCCAGCTTCGGCCAGGCTCGCGCCGATCAGCCACAGGACGACGCCTGGGCCGTGGACATTGGCGTCGGCTGGACGCACCTTTGGCGCCGCACGGCCCTCAAGCGCGACGTCGGCGACGTCGTCGGCGGGACGTCGCTGACTGGGGACGAGCTGCGGCTGTCGATCGGCGTCCGTCACTCGCTCTGACCCCGCGATCGGCCCGAACGTTCGCGCCGCACAGCCCCGAGGCCGTCCATGTTGCCGCGCCCCATCGCCACAGACCCGCCGATCGGCCCGTCCTCGCGTTGGATCGGCGCGGCGGTGCTGGTCGCGGCGGTCGCCGTGGCGATCTGGGCGGCAGAGCGCCGCGCCGCGCGGGACGAACAGACGCCAGAGGCCGAGGCCCTCGCCGCCGCGGCGCAGGCGATCGACGCCGAGCTCCTGGCTGGCGACTGCATCGCCTACGCCCCGGCTTGGTCGGCGACCGAACGCTGGCGCTTCGCCGACGTCTTCGCCGCCCACGGCCTGCGCTACGACGACGCCTGGATCCCGACCCAGCCGCTGACGCCTTGGGAGGTCGACGGCTGCCAGCGGCTGTGGCTGCTGCGCGCGCCGCTGGCCCAGGCCCCCGACGATGGCCCCGCGCTCGGCGACGTCGTGCGCCGCACCGCGCTCGGGCCCGGAGCGGAGCTGGTGCTCGTGGACGTCGCGCCGAGCCAGACCGTCCGCGATCTCGGCCGCGACCTGATCCACGCCCGGGTGACGCGGACCCCGGCCGACGGCGGGCGTCCCGAGGCCTGTCGCGTCGACGGTGACCACCAGGCCTGCGACGGCGATTGGTGGCGCAGCTTGTGGTACCGGATCCACGAGGTCGGCCACACGCGGCGTCGCTGCGTCTTCGCCACGCCACATCCCGACGCGGCCGTGCTGACGCTGCAATGGGACGACGTTCCCGCCGCCGAGCGGCTCGAGGGGCGCTTTGGCAACCTGCTCTGGGCCGTGCGCCACGAGATGGGCAGCGACGTGCTGGTGCGCGTCCGCGTCGGCGAGGCCGTGCGCTTCGAGCAGCGTGTGGACCGCGGGGATTTCGACTGGCATGCGTTCGCCATCGACCTGCGCCCGGACGAGCGCGGCGCGAAGGTGGCGCTCGAGCTCTCGGCCGACGACCACAAATGGCGGCAGTTCTGCGTCGACGCCCGGCTCGTCGGCCCGGTCGAGGGTGCCGCCGCGGCCCCGGCGGCTGCGGCAACGCCGGTGGCGCCGTGAGCGACGAGGCGGCGATCGCGCGGCAGCAGGCGTTGATCGGGTGGTATCGGCTCCAGCGCCGCGAGCTGCCGTGGCGCCATGACGGCCCGGGTGGCCACCCCGATCCCTACGTCGTGTTGGTGAGCGAGTCGATGCTGCAGCAGACGCGCGTCGAGGCGGTGCTCGAGCCGTTCGCGCGGTGGATGCAGCGCTTCCCCAGCTTCGCCGCCCTGGCCGCCGCCGACGAGGCCGACGTCGTCGCCAGCTGGGCCGGGCTCGGTTACTACCGCCGCGCGCGCAACCTGCACGCCGCCGCGCGAGCTGTCGTCGCGCTCCATGGCGGGGTGCTGCCGGCCGACCCTGCGGCCATCGCGGCGCTGCCGGGGGTCGGCCCCTACACGACCGGCGCGCTGCGCTCGATCGGCCTGGGCCTGCCCGCGGCGCTGGTCGACGGCAACGTCGCGCGCGTGCTCGCCCGGCTCGCGTTGGTGCGTGCGCGCGTCGATCAGCCGGCGGGCATGCGCCAGATCTGGGCCCTCGCCGAGCAGGCCTTCGCCATCGATGGCCCGGCCCGGGCCGATCCCTCGCGCTACAACCAGGCGTTGATGGAGCTCGGCGCCACGCTCTGCCGGGTCGGCGCACCGCGCTGCGACGCCTGCCCGGTCGCGCGCTGGTGCGAAGGCCTCGCCGCTGGAGCCGCCGCCGAGCTGCCGCGCAAGGGCAGCAAGCGTCCCCCCAGCGACGTCCACGCCGCGGCCTTTGTCGCGCTGCGCAGCGGAGCCGCGGGCGTGGAGGTGCTGATGGGACGGCGCGCGCTCGGCAGCCGCTGGGGCGGCCTCTGGCAGCCTGCCATGGTCGAAGCGGCCGACGCGGGCGCTGCCTTCGCGGCCTTGCGCGCGGCGCTGGCCGAGGTCGAGGCGCTGGCTCCCGACGCCGTGGGCCCGGAGCTGGCGCAGCTGGAGCATGTGCTCACGCATCGACGCTATCGGGTCGACGCCATGGTCGTCCGGGTGCCGGAGGGCGCTGGTCGCGGCGCGGTCGTGGCAGCCCTCGAGCGGGCGACGCGCGTGCTCGGCTTCGCCGACCCGGCCTGGCGCGCCGTCGCCGACGTCAGTGGACGCGGCGACGGCGTCAGCCGACTCGGGCAGCGGCTCGTGGCCGCTGTGGCCTGATCGCTAGCCCTTGAGGCATTCCTTCATGAAGTCCTTGCGCTCCTTGCCCTTGAGCGCCTTCTCCTTCGCCGAGGCGTTGCAATCCTTCATCTTCTGCTGCTGCGCCTTGCGGGCGTCGGCCTTCTCGGCCTTGGCCGCCTTGAGGCACTCCTTCATGAAGTCCTTGCGCTCCTTGCCCTTGAGCGCCTTCTCCTTGGCCTCGGCGTTGCAATCCTTCATGCGCTGATGGCTGGCGTTGGCCATCGCCGTGCCGCTCAGGCCGACCAGGGTCAGCGACAGCGCCGTGAGCGAAGCAGCCAGGAACGACGAACGCGACACTCGATTCGAACGCATCGGGAACTCCTGAGCACCGGGGCTTGCCGCCGCCGATTGCAGTGGCCACACTCCAGGCGCCGCGCGCGCGGCGTGGGGGAGGCGCGATGGGCATCACATTCGTCGAGAAGAGTCAGGGCCGCAAGCGCCCTGATGCGAAGATCGCGCTGGTGCTCGCAGGCGGCGCGATCTCCGGCGGTGCCTTCAAGATCGGTGGCCTGATCGCGCTGAACTCGCTGCTCACCAACCGCTCGGTGTTGGACTTCGACAGCTACGTCGGCATCTCGGCGGGCGCGTTCCTGGCCGCGCCGCTGGCGGCGGGCATCGGGCCCGACGAGCTGCTGCGCTCGATCGATGGCCGCAGCGAGCGCATCTCGCAGTTCTCGCCGGCGCAGTTCTACCGTCCCAACTATCGAGAGTTCTTGCAGAAGCCTCTGGCATTCGGCCGCGACGCGCTCGGCGTTCTGCCGGCGCTCTCGCTCGCGGCCTTGCGCGTGATCGGCGGCAACCGCAGCAAGATGATCCACCTGACGCGGCAGTTCCTGCAGGCGCCGACCTGGCAGAACGCAGAGCAGCTCGTCACGCCCTTCGCCCGCGATTTCAGCCGCCATTCGGGCCTGGAATCCGGCCTGAGCTACCTGCCGTCGGGCTTGTTCGACAACAGCGGCATCGAGACGTTCATCCGCGAGAACTTCGAGCGCAACGGCCTGCCCAACCACTTTCGCCTGCTCAAGCTCGAGCGCGGCACCGACCTCTACGTCGGCAGCACCAACCTCAACACCGCCGAGGCCGTCGTCTTCGGCCACGACGAGGATTGCTCCGTCACGATCAGCGAGGCGGTGCAGGCGTCGACGGCGATCCCCGGCTTCTACCGGCCGGCCCGGATCAACGGCAACGACTACATCGACGCCGGCGTGCGCAAGACCGCGAACATCTCGCAGGCCGTGAAATCGGGCGCGCAGCTGATCATCGCCTACAACCCCTTCCGGCCGTACGTGAACTACCACGCCGACCAGCTGCTCAACGATCATCGCTCGCTCTCGGACCTCGGCATCGTCTCGGTGATCAACCAGGCCTTCCGCACGCTGCTGCACACCCGCCTGATGCTCGGCATCGAGAAGCTGCGTCTGGACCAGGACTTCCAGGGCGACGTGATCCTGCTCGAGCCGTCCGAGGACGACCTCGAGTTCTTCCACATCAACCCGCTGGCCTTCTGGCGCCGGGCCGAGAGCGCGCTCTACGGCTTCGTCAGCGTCAAGGAGGCGGTCGAGCGGCACTACCCGCGGATCGAGTCGATCCTGTCGCGCTACGGCATCCGCTCGGACCTGGAGCGCCTGCGCCGCTCGACCGACGAGATCCGCCGCGCCCGCTACGACGGCAGCGCGATCCTCGACGTGCTCGAAGCAGAACTACACCCAAGGCGGCCCGAGGGCGTGCGGATGACGCGACCTCAGCTGCGTGTCGTCGGAGGCTGAGATGACCCGGTACGGTCGCAACACTGGCGGTCCCTTTCGTGTGCCCGGCACGCCGTCGATGCAGCATGTCGAGCGCCGCTACTTCGGCACCGACGGCATCCGCGGCGAGGCCAACGCCGGCATCATGACGGTCGAGACCGCCGTCGCCGTCGGCCGCGCCATCGGCAGCATGTTCGGCAGCCGCCACGACCGCCCGCGCGTGCTCATCGGCAAGGACACCCGGCGCAGCGGCTACCTCTTCGAGATGGCGCTGGTCGCGGGGGCCTGCTCGGTCGGCGCCGAGCCGTACATGGTCGGGCCGCTGCCGACGCCGGGCATCGCCTTCATGACCATCGGCATGCGCGCGGACGTCGGCGTCGTCATCTCGGCGAGCCACAACCCCTACCAGGACAACGGCATCAAGCTCTTTGGCGGCGACGGCTTCAAGCTGCCCGACGACGCCGAGCTCGAGCTCGAGCAATACCTCGCCGACAGCGACGCCCAGACCGCGGCGCTCGCGCACGGCGACGGCATCGGCCGCACCCGGCGCATCGAGGACGCCGTCGGGCGCTATGTCGTCTACCTCAAGACGACCTTCCCCGCCGACCTCACCCTCGACGGCGTCCGCATCGCCATCGATTGCGCCAACGGCGCCGGCTACAAGGTCGCGCCTGCGGTCTTCGAGGAGCTCGGGGCCAAGGTCATCGTCATCGGCAACACGCCCAACGGCCTCAACATCAACGATGGCTGCGGCGCGCTGCACCCCGAGAATCTGGCCAAGGTCGTGCGCGAGAACGGCTGCGACGTCGGCATCGCGCTCGACGGTGACGGCGACCGCCTGGTCCTGGTCGACGAGCTCGGCAACGTCGTCGACGGCGACCAGATCCTCGCGCTCTCGGCGACGCGCATGGCCCGCACCGGCGACCTCGCGCGCAACACCCTGGTCGTCACGGTGATGAGCAACTTCGGCCTCGAGATGGCGATGCGCGACGCCGGCATCAAGCTGCTTCGCACCAACGTCGGCGACCGCTATGTGGTCGAGGCGATGCGCGCCGGCGGCTTCAACCTCGGCGGCGAGCAGAGCGGCCACCTCGTCTACCTCGACCACGCGACCACTGGCGACGGTACCCTCGCGGCGCTGCAGGTGCTGTCGATCCTGGTGCGCGAGCAGAAGCCGCTGTCCGAGCTCGCCGGCGTGATGCGCCCGGCGCCGCAGACCCTGATCAACATCAAGGTCAAGGACAAGCCGCCGCTCTCGTCGCTGCCCACCGTCTCGCGCGAGATCGTGCGCGCCGAGAAGGAGCTCGAGGGCACGGGCCGGGTGCTGGTCCGCTACTCCGGCACCGAAAAGAAATGCCGCGTCATGGTCGAGGGCCAGGACCAAGCCGCCGTCGACGTGCACGCCCAGCGCATCGCCGACGCGATCATCGAGGCGATCGGCGCGTAGACGCGGCCCGGTCGCAGGGTTCGCGCACCACCACGAGGTTCCCGATGCAGAAGCCCACCGTCCGCCTCGGCGTCAACGTCGACCACGTCGCCACCCTGCGCAACGCGCGCGGCGTGCGCTATCCTGACCCGCTCTTCGCCGCGCTGCTCGCCGAGTCGGCGGGTGCCGACCAGATCACCATCCACCTGCGCGAAGACCGCCGGCACATCGTCGACAGCGACCTCATCGCCATGCGTCGCAGCGTGCGCATCCCGCTCAACCTCGAGATGGGCGCCACCGCCGAGATGGTCGGCATCGCGCTCGAGCACCGCCCGGACATGGTCACGCTCGTGCCCGAGAAGCGGCAGGAGCGCACCACCGAAGGCGGCCTCGACGTCGTCGGCCACGCGGCCGAGCTCGCGCCGCAGATCCGCGCCCTGCGCGACGCTGGCATCGTCGTCTCGCTCTTCATCGATCCGAGCCCGGAGCAGGTGGCGGCGTCGGCCGCGGTCGGCGCCACGACGATCGAGCTGCACACCGGCGACTATTGCGACGCCGCCAGCCCGTCGTTGGCCGAGCAGGAGCTCGAGCGCCTGCGGGCTGCCGCGGTCCAGGGCCACGGCCTCGGCCTGACGGTCGCCGCCGGCCACGGTCTCGACCTGCGCAGCGTCGGCCCGGTGGCGCGGCTGCCGCACGTCGAGGAGCTGAACATCGGCCACAGCATCGTCGCGCGCGCCGTCTTCGTCGGCTTCGACGCGGCGGTGCGCGAGATGATCACGGCCATGCGCAACGCCATCGCCTGAGCCGCGGCGCACGGCCGACGCGGCGGGGGCTGGTCCGAGGCGCTGCCACAGGGGGGGACCATGCGATTGCTCTGGCCGGCGCAGCTGCGCGCCCTCGACGAGCGGACGAGCGACGAGCTCGGCCTGAGCGCCGCGATGTTGATGGAGACGGCCGGTCGCGGCGTGGTCGACGCCATCGTCGCCCGCGTCGGCGCCGAGGGCGCGGGGCGGCTGGCGACCGTGCTCTGCGGCGCGGGCAACAACGGCGGCGACGGCTTCGTCGTCGCCCGCGAGCTGCACGACCGCGGCTTCCGCGTCCACGCTTGGGCCGTCGGCGATCCGGCGAAGATGAGCGAGGCTGCGGCCCTGCACCACGCCGCCTGCGTTCGCAGCGGCTGCAAGCCGCGCTGGACCCAAGAGGCACCGACCGGCCACGAGCAGAAGAACCTGCATCGCTCGTTGCTGCGCTCGGACGTCATCGTCGACGCGTTGCTCGGCATCGGCCCGAGCGCCGAGCTGCGCGATCCGATGCGCGGCTGGGTCGCCCAACTCGACGGCCGCCATAGCGCGCTCAAGGTCGCGATCGACGTGCCGAGCGGCCTCTGCGCCGCGACGGGGCGGATCCTCGGCGTCGCCGCCCACGTCGATCTCGTCGTCGCCATGGCCGCGGCCAAGCCGGGGCTCTGGCTCGGCGCGGGCCCGAGCCTCTGGTCCGAGATCGTGGTCGTCGACATCGGCGTGCCCCGGCGCTGGCTCGCCCAGGCAGCACCGATCGTGCAGCTGCTCGACGACGCCGAGGTCGCGGCGCTGCTGCCGCCCCGGCCGATCGACGCCTACAAGAACCGCTTCGGCCACCTGCTCGTCGTCGCCGGCTCGCCGGGACGGTCCGGCGCCGCGCTGCTCGCCGCCCAGGCCGGCCTGCGCGGCGGCGCCGGGCTGGTCACGCTGGCCACCAGCGGCGACGTGCGCACCCGGCTCGAGGGCCAGGTGCCGGACCTGATGGTCGAGGCGATCCGTGGCGGCGCCGCCGAAGCTGCGCGCGTGCTCAAGCTGCTCGCCGGCAAGGCCGCGATCGTCGCCGGACCCGGCATGGGCACGACGTCGGCCGACATCGACCTGCTCGGTCGGCTCTGCGACGGCGCCGAAGGCCCGTTGGTGCTGGACGCCGACGCGCTGAGCATCCTGGCCGAGAAGCCCGTGGTCGCGGCGAGCGCGGTCGGCAAGCTGGTGCTGACGCCGCATCCGGGCGAGGCGGCGCGGCTGCTCGGCGTCGAGGTCGCCGCGGTCCTCGCAGATCCCCTCGCCGCGGGGCGCGAGATCGCGGGCCGTTGGGGCGCCGTCGTCGTGCTCAAGGGGGCGCGCAGCCTGATCGTCGACGCCGAGCGCCTGGCCATCGTGCCGACGCCGGAGCCAGCGCTCGCCGTGGCCGGCACTGGCGACGTGCTCGCCGGGCTCGTCGGCGCGCTCCTGGCCCAGGGCTGCGACCCATGGCACGCCGCCTGCCTCGGCGTCGGCGTCCACAACCGCGCGGGCGCAGCCGTCGCCACCAGCGTCGGGCGACGCGCCAGCACGGCCTCGGACATCCTCGGCGCGCTCGGCGGCGTCTGGCTGGCCCTGGACGCCCTCGCCGCGCGCCAGGCACCTGCCAGCGCCGGGGCCGAATGAGCCCCGCGTCCCGGCAGCCGGGTGGCCGCGTCGGAGACGACGGCCGCAGCGCCGTCCGTTTGCTTGCTGCGCCCCGTCGCCAAAGCTAGCCTTGTGAGGCTCGCGCTCCGCCGCGAGCGGGGAGAGCGGATGCCCCGCGCGGCTCGCACCATGATGACCATCCTGGCTCGCCTCGCGCTCGCGAGTGCGTGCGCGCTGGGCGTCTCCGCGTGCGACGGTACGCCCGCCGGTGGCGCCTGCATCGCCTCACAGCAATGCGACTCCAACCTGTGCTACGCCAACCTCTGTCGCGATCCCGACGGCGACGACGACCTGGACGGGGTGCGCAACGCCGTCGAGCACCGCGTCGGCAGCGACCCCGATCAGGCCGACAGCGACGGCGACGGCCTCGACGACGGCCTCGAATTCGGCAAGGGCAGCGCCCCGCTCGACAGCGACGGCGACGGCAAGCCAGACCTCATCGAGTCGCGCCTGACCGACGTCGACCTCGACTGCTTGCCCGACCAGGTGGACGCTGACGACGAGGTCGCGAACGTCGATCCCCAGGCGCTCGCGCGCGACGCTTGCAGCGATCAGGGCGTCTGCGCCGGCCAGGCGTCGCTCGTCCGCGCCACCTGCCAGGTCGGGCAGGGCGTGCTGCAGTGTGATTACAGCGACGTCCCGGGTTGGCACGTGGTCGAGCGCTGCGACGGTCTCGACGACGACTGCGACGGCCTCACGGACGAGGGCTTCGGCTGGCAGGGCAAGGCGGTCGGCGTCGCCTGCCGCGGCACGGGCGCCTGCGGCGACGGCGTCGTCGAATGTGCCGCCGGCGCCGCTGTCTGCTCGACCAACCCCGACGGCAGCGCCCACGCCGACGCGCCGGAAGCCTGCAACGGCGTCGACGACGACTGCGACGGCGTCACGGACAACGGCTTCCTGCTCGCCGGTGCTCCGATCGGTGGCCCTTGCGTCGGCACGGGGGAGTGCGGTGTCGGCACGGTCGTCTGTGGTGACGCTGGCGCCGCGATCTGCTCGAGCGATCCCGGCGGCCCCGAGGACGCCGCCGTCGCCGAGCTCTGCAATGGCCTCGACGACGATTGCGACGGCCTGACCGACGACGGCATCGCGCTCAACGGCACGCCACTCGGAGGCCCCTGCGTCGGCACTGGCATCTGCGGCAAGGGCGTCGTCGCCTGCCGCACCAACGGGACGCCGGTCTGCTCGACCAACCCTGGAGGCCCCGCCAGCGGCGCTGTCGCCGAGCTCTGCAACGGCCTCGACGACAACTGCGACGGCAGCACCGACGAGGGCGTGACCTGGGACGGCGCCGCACTGGGCGCGCCCTGTGTCGGCATCGGCGTCTGCGGTGCCGGCGTCGTGGTCTGCGGCAAGGCCGGCAAGGCGACCTGCAGCACGATGCCCGACGCGCCGGGTGTCGACGAGCCGCAGGAGCTGTGCAACGGCCTCGACGACGACTGCGACGGCGCCACCGACGAGGGATTCGCCTGGCAGGGCGCGCCGCTGGGCCAGCCATGCAGCGGGCAGGGCGCTTGCGGGCCGGGCACGGTCGAGTGCAGCGCCAGCGGCGTCGTGACGTGCTCGACCCTGGCCGGCGGCAGCGCGACGCAGGTCAGCGCCGAGCTCTGCAACAACAGCGACGACGACTGCGATGGCCTGACCGACGAGGACGCGCAGCCGCTGGATGCCCCGAGCTGCAAGCCGGTCGGGATCTGCGCCAACGCCCTGGGCGAGCCGGTCTGTACCGCCGGCGTCTGGGCGTGCGCCTACACGTCGGTGCCCGGCTGGCAAGGGCCGAGCGAGACCAGCTGCGACGGCAAGGACAATGACTGCGACGGCAGCGTCGACGAAGGCCTGGCCAAGATCTGGGCCGACGCCCCCGCCCTCGTCGACGCGGGCTGGCCCGGCGCGCGCGTCGGCGCGGCCAGCGTCAGCGGCGGCGGCAGCGTGTGGGTGGCTGGCGGCCAGGTGGGCTCGGCCAGTGGCGCCCTGGTGCTCAGCGACGAGCTCTGGCGCCTGGATCTCGCGACGCAGCGGTGGGTCCTGGTCGCGCGAGACGGCTCCTTCGCCCGCAAGAACGCGACCCTGGCCTGGCTGCCGGCGGGCTGGGTGGCCAAGACGCCACGACTGTGGCTGATCGGCGGCCAGATCGCGTCGGGCGCGTTCGTCGAGCAGACCTTGTCCATCGACCCCGAGACGGGCGAGATCGCTGCGGTCCCGGCCGCCAAATCCCCCGAGGCGCGCACGTTGGCCGCTGCGGTGCTCGACGAGGCGGGCGGTAGCCTGTGGCTGTTGGGCGGTGTCGGCGACAAGGCCGGCCCGGCGGTGCAGCGCTTCGACGCGGGCCTCGGAACCTGGGCCTCCGCCTCGATCGTGCCGCAGGTCGACAGCGCGACCGGCGCCGCCACCGCCTGCCGCGACGCGACCGGCGCCATCTGGTGGCTCGGCACCGGCAGCGACGGCTCGCGCGTCTTCCGCCGGCTCGAGGCCATGGCCCAGCAATGGACCGGGCGCTCGGGCCAGGTCGACGGCGAGGTCGCGACGGTGGGCGGGCGGCTGCTCTGCGACGTCAGCAGCGGCGAGCATTGGCTGCTTGGCGCGGCCAGCTCCGGCAGCGGGGCGTCGGCCCCGGTGCAGCCGCTCGGCCTGCGGCGCTACACGATCGCCGAAGACGCGTGGTCGAAGCCTTCGGTCGACGCCAGCCCGCAGCTGGCCCAGGGCGTCGTCGAGCGCATCGGGACGACGATCGTCGTGGCCTTTGGCGTGGTCGCTGATGGCAGCTGGTCCGCCGGGCTGACCCTCGGAGGCACCGGGTGGACTCCGCTTGCCGAGCGACCTGCGCCGTCGGTGGGCGCCGAGCTCAGCGCCCGCGCCAACGGCGACGTGCTGCGCGTCGGCGGGGCCGCGATCGTCGGCAGCCAGCTCGTGCCCTCAGCCGCCTGGCGCTTCGCCGACGGGGCCTGGACGGCCTTGCCGCCGAGCAGCGCCGCCCCGCGCCTGCACCCGCTCGTCATCGAAGATCCCGTGACCCAGCGCACACTCGTCTGGGGCGGCGTCGGCCTGCCGTGGGCTGGCACGCCAACGCTGAGCGACGGCGGCGATCTGGCGCCCACGCCGGGCGGCTTCGCGGTCGACGCCGGGTTCCAGGTCAACAGCCTCGGCGCCGCGACCCTGGCCTGGCTGCCGCAGCTGCGCAGCGCCGCGCGCGTGGTGCCCGACGCGCCGGGCTCGTCGAAGTTCTGGGCCGTCGGACGGGATCCCAGCGGGGCGGCGTTGCAGCTCTGGCTGCTCGACGCGGCGGCGGGCAAGTCGACCCTGATGCAGAGCGACCCGCCGGCGTCGGTGGGTTGGAGCGTCGGCGCCGATCTCGTCCACCTCGGCAGCGGCGCCGAGGTCCGCCTCGTCAGCGCCACGAACGGCCTGCAGGTCCGTCGCTGGACGGCCTCGGCAGGGGCCGCCTGGAAGGTCGAGGCCAGCGTCGCGTCGACGCCGGCCGGAGCGGTCGTCGCGCTCGGCCGCCCCGGCGGTGACGACGTGCTCCTGCTGATCTTGCCTCCAGGTGGCTCCAACGCCGTGATCCGGCGCCTGCGTATGGTCGGCGGTCAGGCCACGATCGGCCCCGGCCTGCCCTGGAACGCGCCGTTCGACGCGGTCGGCAGCGCCGTCTGGGCCCCTGCCGCGTCCCATGCCTTGCTCGGCTCGCTGCACATCGCCGGCCAGCCGCGGGCGAGCCTGAGCCGCTGGGATTGGAACTGCCTGGCCCCCTGAGCCGGCACCACGAGCCGACAGGTTCCGTGGCCTCCCACCCGCTTGCCGGCGTCGGGCCCGAGCAGGCTCCGCCGTGACGGCTGCGGCCAGGCTCAGCGGATCGGGCCGTGCAGCAGATTCACCGGCATCGGCGCGAACGGCGGCGCCCAGCGCCCGGCGTCACGGGCGACGCCACAATCGCGCAGCTCGACCAACACCGACGCGAGGTCGCGCGTCACACGGGCACGGATCGGCTCGCCCCCCGCGCCGTCCACGCTGGCGACGTCGAGCCAATACGCGAGGTCGGCCTCGATCCACGTCGCCTTGGCGATGCGCCAGCCCCCAGGCAGCGTCAGCTTGACCTCGACCGCACCTTCGATCCGCTCGCGCACCTTGGGCCAGGGCGTGCCACCGAAGAGCCAGACGTCGTAGCCGCCGTCGTCGTTGCGCACCACGCGACGCTCCGTCACGGGCGCCACCAGGACCGTCACGGCCTGTTCGACGCCGTGAATGTGGCCGGCGGTCCCCTCGGCGTCGGCGCGCAGCCAGGGCGCCGTCGTCGCCAGCAGCAGCAGCGCCGACCAGGCGACACGCGCCCGCAGCCGAGCCGGGAGGCGCCGGTGCCTGGAGGGCGTCGCGACGGCGGGCTCGGCAACGCTGGATGTGGAGTTGTGCATGCGGCCTTCCTGCCAGTCGCATGCCACGCTGTCAAACCCAAGGGTTGTGCGCCCTCGGAGCCCGGGGCCGGCGACGTCCCTCCCGCCGCCGTCGGCTTGACCAGTGTGGCGCTGCGGGCGATACTCCCGCTCCAACCGGGCCACCCTCGCGCCATGCCGGCGATGTGGCTCCCCCCTCGCACCAGGAGGCCCCGCTGCCTCTTCGGGTGCGGCCTCGCTCGCCGAGGTTCGATCCGAACACGATGCCGGAGACACGATGATCCGTAGCCCCATGTTGCGCCTCGGAGTCCTGCTGGTCGCGACCCTCTCGGTCCTTCCGGCCTGCCAGCGTGGCGAGAAGTCGTGTCGGTACTACTCGTTGGTCATGGAGCGCAGCGAAGATCCGGATGAGCGCAAGAACGCCATCCAGGACATCCGCAACATGACCACCGCCGATCAGCTCAAGTGTGACGACGACAAGGTCTTCGCCCGCTTCGACGCGATCGTCGAGAAGGACGCGAAGTTCCGCGCCATGCTGATCGAGGCGCTCGAGAGCGTCGGCAAGGCGTCCGAGAAGCTGCGCGAGCGCACGATGCCGGTGCTGACCAAGGGCCTGGGCTTCGACGACTCGGCACCGCTGGTGGCCAACATCGTCCGCAACTGGCGCGTCGAGTCCAACGACTCCGGCAAGGATTGGTACCCGCCCAAGGCCACGGTCGACGCCCTCGGCGCCGCGTTGCGTCGGGTCAAGGACGGCACGGTCAAAGGCAACCTGCTCGAGTCGCTGTGGCTGTCGCTGCCCGACGACAAGGCGCGCGCCGGCTTCGAGGACCTGCTCATCGAGCTCGCCGACACCGATCCGGCCCAGCAGTCGGTGCTCGTGAACCTGCGCGCGATGAAGTACCTGACCGCGCTGCGCACCAAGTCCGACGCCGCGTTCAACGCCTACCTGCACGGCATCTTCCGCAAGGACGCCGCGAACTCCGAGACCTACGGCCAGGCGCGCCTCGCCCTCGCCGTGATCCCGCCGGAGAAGGTGCTGCCCAAGCTGCTCGGCATCTTCGAGGGCAAGGACGAGGAGTTCAAGAAGTGGGCCAAGGAAGTCGGCCTCTTCGACTGGGAATGGCAGGAAGGCCCCAAGCTCGCCCAGACCCTGGGTGACCTGCACGATCCGGCCGCCGCCGCCGCCCTCGTGACGCGCGCCGCCAAGATGATCGACGCCTCGGAAGAGGGCACGCCGAAGACCTACGCCGCGCTCAAGGCCGGCTTCCCCTGGGGCTCCTACATCACCAGCCGCCTGCAGCTGACCATGTGGGGCCTCGCCTCGATGGGCGAGGGCCTGACGCCGGTGGCCGAGCAGATCGGTACGCTCGCTTCGACCCAGGGTCCGACGGTCGAGCAGCGCACCATGCCGTTCATCGGCCTCGCCGTCTCGGGGGCCAGCGGCGCCTGGCCGGCGATGATCAAGGCGATGAAGACGATGGACGCCGCCGAGCGTGGCGACTTCATGACCCCGATGTCCTACGTCGTCGAGCCCCAGCACCTCGAGGAGTGGAACAGCGTCATCGTCGCCGACAAGTCCGAGGGCGTGCAGATCGCGCTCGCCGACGCCACGATCAAGGGCCGCCTGGCCGTGGTCGAGGCGTGCAAGGCGCAGACCGACGCGGCAGGGGACGAGAAGGCCAAGCTGATGGCCCTGGGTGGCTGCTACGCCGGCTTCCTGCGCACCGGCGACAACATCGCCAAGGAGAAGGCGGTCATCGGCCTGATCCACCTGCTGAACAAGGACGTCGACACCATCCCGGTCCTGGTCGAGGCCTACGCCAAGACCCAGCCCTCGGACGCCACGCTGCGCCAGCTGATGTGGGTCGGCTTCAAGCTCGGCGCGCGCACCCGCCACATCCCGATGCTCTACAAGCTGCAGCAGGAGCAGGTCCAGATCCCGAACAACGAGACCTGGGATTGGGAGTTCGACATCCTGCTCAACCACCTGACGACCAAGGTCGAGCAGGCTGGCGAGGGCCAGGGCGAGGCTCCTGCCGGCGGCGCTGCGCCCGCGCCCGCCGCTGCGCCCGCAGCCGCTCCCGCTGGTGACGCTGCCGCGCCTGCCGCCGCCCCCGCCGCCGAGTAGCGCGGATTCCGGCGCCACGCCGGCCCTCCCCTCCGTCCGACCTTGGCCGTGCGTGACGCTCGTCTCGCCGCCGCGCACCTGAATTGCTCCAGCGACGACCTGTCCTTCACACGCCCGCGTCCGGGCCGAGGAGGCTTCCATGGTCACGTCGTTCCCGCTCCCCACACCGCGCCCACACGCAGCACGCCGCTGGCGCTCGCTCGCGGCGCTCGTCGCCTGTTGCGCCGCCGTTGGCTGTCTGCCCGCGCTGCCGGAGCGCGGGGCGCTGCTGGAGCGGCCGGATGCGCAGGCCCACGCAGACGCGAGCGGTGACGTCATCGCGCCGCCGGCGTGTCCGCCGCTGCTGACCGGCGAGCTGCTGCTCAACGAGGTCGTCGTCCGCCCCGGCGGCCTCGACGCCGACGGTGACGGCGCCAGCACGGGCCGTGACGAGGTCATCGAGGTCGTCTCCCGCGCCGAGGGCCCCGCGCACGCGCTGGGCGTGGTCGTGCGCATCGACGGCGTGATCCGTGGCCAGATCGTGGCCTCACCCTGCTTGCAGCCCGGATCTGCGGCCTTGTTGGTCGGCAGCACGACGGCCGACGGCGGGCGCGTCGCCACGCTGCCGACGTTGCGCCTCGATCACACGCTGCGGCTGCGCGACATGCCGAGCCGGATCGAGCTGGTGTCGAGCGCGGGCGGCATCCACGACGGCGCGTCGCTGCCCGCGGCCCTGGGCAACGCGTCCGCGGTCTGGACCCGCGTGCCCGACGCCGAACCGGACGGCGTCTGGCTCGCGCATCGCGACGTGCCGCCGTTCCGGCCCTGGTCGCTCGGCTCCTGCGCCGGCGGCGGCCAGATCCCTGCCTGCCTCCTGCCTGGCCGCGCCCGCGCCATCGGACCCTGAGGTGCCCTGGCTGTGCCGGCGGCGCGACCCACCGGGGCCAGGGCGATCGGGGCCAAAACGAGCCGCGCCCCGCCGGCAGGCCGACGGGGCGCGGGGTCTCTCGCGAGGAGGGACGACTACTTGCGGACGGGCAGGTTGCTGACGTCCAGCTTGGCGCGGATGAGCTCGCCGAGCGTGGTCGCGCTGTCCGAGGTCGCGTTGTCGTACGAGTAGTCCTCGTCGTCGTCGCCCATGCGCTTCATCGACAGGCCGAGCTTGCGCTCTTCGGGGATGATCGAGATGACCTTGACCTCGATCTCCTGGCCCTCTTCGAGCAGCTTGTGGATGTTCTCCACCTTCTCCTCGGCGATCTCGCTGATGTGCAGGAAGCCCTCGATGAACGAGTCGAGCTCGACGATCGCGCCAAAGTCCAGGACCTTGGTGACCGTGCCCTTCTGCACCGAGCCGCGCGGGTACTTGCTGTGGATCGACATCCACGGATCACCGAGCAGCTGCTTGATGCCGAGCGAGAAGCGCTCCTTCTCCGGGTCGATCGAGAGCACGACGGCCTCGACCTCGTCGCCCTTCTTGTAGAGGTCGGCGGGGTTGATGTTGCCGTGGCCCCACGACAGGTCGGTGACGTGGCAGAGGCCGTCGATGCCCTCTTCGAGACCGATGAAGATGCCGAAGTTGGTGATGTTGCGGACGGTGCCCTTGACCTGAGTACCCGGGGGGTACTTGCCGGCGAGGACGTCCCACGGGTTCTGCTGCGCCTGCTTCATGCCGAGCGAGATGCGCTTGGTGCGCGGATCGACCTCGAGCACGACCGCCTCGACCTCGTCACCGACGTTGACGAGCTGCGACGGATGCTTGACGCGCTTGGTCCAGCTCATCTCGGAGACGTGGACCAGACCCTCGACACCCTCTTCGATCTCGATGAAGGCGCCGTAGTCCGTCAGGCTGACGACCTTGCCCGAGACGTTCTGGCCGAGGTGGTAGCGCGAGTCGACCGACAGCCACGGATCTTCGGAGTTCTGCTTCAGGCCGAGGCTGACGCGCTCGCGATCCGGGTCGTACTTGAGGACCTTGACGCGGACCGTCTGGCCGACCTCGAACATCTCGCTCGGGTGGTTGATGCGGGCCCACGACATGTCCGTGATGTGCAGCAGGCCGTCGATGCCGCCGAGGTCGACGAACGCACCGTAGTCGGTGATGTTCTTGACCACGCCGTCGATGAGCATGCCCTCTTCGAGCTGCGCCAGGGTCTGGTTCTTGAGCGCCTCGCGCTGCTTCTCGAGCAGGGCACGACGCGAAAGCACGATGTTGCCGCGCTTCTTGTTGAACTTGATGACCTTGAAGTGGAAGCGCTGGCCGATGTACTTCTCGAGGTTGCGCACGGGGCGCAGATCGACCTGGCTGCCCGGCAGGAACGCCTTGACGCCGATGTCGACCGTCAGGCCGCCCTTGACGCGACCGGTGATGACGCCCTCGACGAGCTCCTCGTTCTCGCAGGCTTCGGCGATCTCGTCCCAGATCTTGAGACGGTCGGCCTTCTCCTTGCTGAGCTCGACGAGGCCCATGTCGTTCTCACGGGCCTCGACGTACACCTCGACCTGATCGCCGGGCTTGATGCTGATCGAGCCATCGTGCTCGATGAACTCGCCCACCGCGATCTGACCCTCGGACTTGTAGCCGATGTCGATGATGACGTAGTCCTTGCCGATGGACAGGACCTTGCCCTCGACGATGTCGCCCTCGGCGAACTCGGACTTCTCGCTCCACTCTTCGAAGAGTGCGATGAACTCGGCCTCGTCGGCCGGCAACTGCTGGTTGAACATGGACTTCCTATGGTTGCGTACGCGGAGCGCTGGAGTCGTGGCGTCGTCCCACCGGCTCTGCGCACGGTGATGGGTGGGGCCACGTCAGCCAAAAGGCTGAGGGGCCAAGAGGATGCGCTGTCCAGACCGATGGGTCAAGGACAATTTCGATGCAGATCAGGGAGGCAGCGAGCGTGGCCCCTGTCGCCGGCGCTCACTCAGTCGCCCTGGCGGGCCTGCAGCGCGGCCAGCAGCTTGCCGTGCAGGCCGCGGAAGTCGCGCCCGCTCATCGCCAGCACCACGTCGCCGGGCTCGGCCTCGGCGGCGACCGTCGCGACGATGTCGTCGACCTCGGGCAGGTAGCGGGCGTCGACGCCGGCAGCGCGCAGGTCCGCGACCAGGCGGTCGCAGTCGAGGTAGTCGCTGTCGTTGCTCGCGTCACCCGACTTGCGCAGCGGGCTGCAGAACACCACGCGATCGGCGCCCGTGGCGGCGAAGGCGTCGACGTAGGCCGTCTGGAAGAACGCCCGCCGCGACGTGTTCGACTCGGCCTCGAACAGCGCCCACAGCCGTCGGCCCGGCCAGGCGGCGCGGATCGCGGCCACGGTCTCTTGCACGGCGGTCGGGTGGTGCGCGTAGTCGTCGAGCACGGCAACGCCCATCGCGACGCCGCGCAGCTCCTGGCGCTTCTTGACGCCGGTGAAGCGCAGCAGCGCCGCGGCGACGTCGGCCGCAGGGACACCGAGGTCGAGCACCGTCAGCACGGCTGCGACGGTGTTGCGGACGTTGTGCATGCCCGGGATCTTCGATCGGAACAGGCCGAGGTCCTGCGTCGTTCCGTCCGGATCGTTGCGTCGCAGGCGGAAGCGCGCGCCGCCGTCGACCAGCTCGGCGCCTTCGCCCCAGGCGTCGAGGCCGCGGGCACGGGCGTCCGCCTCGTCCCTGGCCAGGCCGTAGCGCAGCACGCGACAACGCGCCGCGTCGAGCACGTCCGTGACCCGCACATCCTCGCCCCAGGCGACGAGCAGGCCGTCTTCGGCGACCAGGCTCGCCAGCAGGCGGAACGCGCGCTGCACCGCGCCAAAATCCGGGTAGATGTCGGCGTGGTCGAACTCGACGCTGGTCAAGATCGCGTGATGCGGCCGGTAGTGCACGAACTTCGGGCGCTTGTCGAAGTAGGCGGTGTCGTATTCGTCGCCCTCGATCACGAACGGAGCGCCCTCGCCGCCGGCGCGAAACGAGGTGCCGAGGTCCAGCGGCACGCCGCCGACCAGCAACCCGGGGTCGCGGCCGCAGTCATGGAGCAACCATGCCAGCAGCGACGTCGTCGTCGTCTTGCCGTGGGTGCCGGTGACGACCACGGGGATCCGCCCCTGCAGCAGCCAGGAGCCCAGCGCCTCGGGGAACGACGCGTAGGGCAGACCCTGCTCGCGCATCGCCACGGCTTCGGGGTTGTCGCGGCGTGTGACGTTGCCGACGATCACGACGTCCGGGCCCCAATCGAGGTTGGCTGCGTCGTAGCCCGTCGAGACCGGGATCTTCCAGCGCTCGAGGTTGCTGCGCATCGGATCGAACACGCCCGCGTCGCTGCCGCGCACGGTCATGCCGGCGTTGGCGAGCAGGCCGGCGAAGTTGCCCATCGCCGAGCCGCCGATGCCGATCAGATGCACGCGCTGCACCGTCGACCAGTCCACGCTGGGGCGAGGTTCGGGGACGCGTTCTGCGGGGCCAGGGACGAAGGACGGGGAGGTGGCGGACGTCACGGCCGGCTGGTTCATCGGAATTGCGCCTTGATCGCGCCCTTGGCGCTCGCGGCGTCGCGCTGACGCCAGACCAGGACCACGCGGCCATCGGCATACCCGACCGTCGCGGACTCACTCTGCAGGCCGGTCGCCGGCGTCACCTGGGCAGCGTCGCTGGCGGCCGAGAAGGTGCCGCTGTCGAGCAGGTCGCGGCCGAGGACGTCGCCCCCGTCGGCGACGATGCTCGACCAGGTGATGGCGAAGCGGCCGACGCCGGCGGTCACCGACGGCAGGCTCTGCACGCCGGTCGTGGTGGCGTTGACCGTCGACGGGCCCCAGGAGACCTTGTCGCTGCTGTCGAGGCGCACGCCGACGATGTCGCCGGTGTCCGAGCCGACGACCTCGCGCCAGACGACGAGCGCGTCACCCGCGGCGTTCAGCGCGACCGCCGCCTCGGTCGCGACCTTGCCCGTGGCCGAGATCCGCGCCTGGGTGCCGAGCTTGTCGTCAGCGCCGACGCGCCGCCAGTACAGGCCGTCGTTGCCATCGTTGCCGCCCGTGCGCTGCCACGCGACGACGAAGCCTCCGCTCGGCAGCATCGCGACCGCAGGCGCGGTGTTGGAGCCGCCGGCGCCGGTCTGGTTCGAGCCGGCGGCCGCCGAGACGACGATCGTCGAGGCCGCCAACGCGCCGGTCTTGCCCAGGCGCTGCGCCACGATCGTCGCGGTGTTGCCGCCGCCCTCGGACCAGACGATCACGCCGCCGTTGCTGTTGCCAGCCACCGCCGCGTTGGTCTGGGCGCCACCGGTGCCGGTCGCGACGGCGGCCTCGGCCGCGGTCGGCGTGCCGTCCGCGGCGAAGTGGCGGACGTAGGTCTTGGGCGTCGAGCCGACGCCGTGCCAGGCGACCGCGAACCCGGTGCCGACCTGCGCGACGCGGATCTTGCTGGTCGAGTTCGGCGCGACGTTGGCCTGCGCCGTGATCAGGCCGCCACCCTTGCCCGTGGCGTCGTGGATCCGCAGGCGCAGCGTGTCGCTGAACGATTGGGCCGCGAACCAGGCCACGACAAAGCCGTCGCCCAGCGGCGCCGCCGCCGGGATGCGGTTGTCGTCGTTGACCGAGGTGCTGACGTCGATCACGCCGTCGACGACGCAGACGCCGTAGCCGGCGCAGCGGCCGCTGGCGCAGGGCGTGCCCTTGGTCTCGGCGCTGCCGTCGGCGGCGCAGACCAGGATGCCGGCCTTGTCGTTGGGATCGCAGCGCGACTTGCCGCTGATGCAGAGCTTGCACACGCCGCCTTCGCAGGCCGGCTTCTCGCTCGGGCACTTGGTCGGCGTGCCGAAGCTGCCGCCGACGCAGCTCAGGGTCGCCGCGTCGTCGGCGCAGACCGTGGTGCCGCCGTCGACCAGCTCGGTCTTGCCGGCGCTGTCGAGGCGCGCGCACTGGCCGGTGCTGGCGGTGCAGACCTTGGCGGTGGTGCCGAGCACCGTGGCGCAGCCGCCGGCCTTGCACGCGGTGTCGTCGCCGCACGACTGCATGGCGCCGCAGAGGCCGGTGTCGGTCAGGCCGTCGCAGTCGTTGTCCTTGCCGTCGCAGAGCGTCTCGGCGCCTTGCCAATCGGGGCTCTGGTAGGCGCAGACCGACTGGCCGGCGACGCAGGCGGCGACCACGCCGGCAGCGCAGACGCCCACCGTCTTGCAGCTCGCGGCAGCCTTGGCGCCGAGGTCCTCGTCGGTGACGCCGTCACAGTCGTTGTCCTTGCCGTCGCAGGTCTGCTCGACCTTCTCGTAGCCGCCGACGCCGTCGACGACGCAGGCCCAGGCCCCGCTGCTGCAGGTCGCGGTCGCCTTGCCGGCGCAGACGCCGACCGAGCAGCCCGACTTGCTGACGTCCAGGCTCTCGGCTTCGTCGGTGACGCCGTCGCAGTCGTTGTCCTTGCCGTCGCACATCGTCTCGGTCGCGGCCTGGTAATGCGCCACGGTGCCGTAGTCGCACGTCGGCTTGCCGCCGCTGCACGTCACGCTGACGCCGACGGCGCAGACGCCCTTGGTCATGCAGCCGTTGGCGGCCGCGCCGGCGGTCTCGTCGGTGCTGCCGTCGCAGTCGTTGTCCTTGCCGTCGCAGCTGACCTCGGTCGGCTCGAAGCCGCCAGCGGTGAGCGCCGCGGCGTCACAGGTCCAGACCGCGCCGGCGCAGGTCGGCGCCACGGCGGCGCACACGCCCTTGTTGCCGCAGGGCGACACGGGCGGCGCCGGCAGCTCCTCGTCGACCTTGCCGTCACAGTCGTTGTCCTTGCCGTCGCAGAGCGTCTCCTTGGCCTCGTAGCCACCGACCGCGCTGTAGTCGCAGGTCCACGTGCCGGCCTTGCAGCGGCGGTTGATCGCGCCGGCCAGCGCGGTCTTGCACACGCCGTCCTTGCTGCAGCTGGCGATGTCGGCGTTCCACAGCGGCGCGTCCGTGCCCTGGACGTTGTCGGTCTTGCCGTCGCAGTCGTTGTCGAGCCCGTCGCAGAGCGACTCGTATTGCTCGAAGTTGGCGATGCCGTCGGTCGCGCACGCGGCCTTGCCGCCGATGCAGGCGATCGCAGCCTTGCCGGCGCAGACGCCGACGTTCGGGCAGCTTGCGCCGCCCTGCAGCGCGCTCGGCTTGAGGTTGACGTCGACGTAGCCGTCGCAGTCGTTGTCCTTGCCGTCGCAGCTCGTCTCGCTCGGCTCGTAGTCGGCCGCCTTGTCGGTGTGGCATTGCCAGGCGCCGTTGTCGCACGTCGGGGCGGGCAGGCCGGCGCAGACGCCGCCGCGCGGGCAGTCGACCAGCGTCGCGACCAGGCCCTCGTCGGTGCTGCCGTCGCAGTCGTTGTCGATGCCGTCACAGGTGGTCTCGGTCACCTGGTAGCCCGGGATCGCGGCCAGATCGCAGCTCCACTGGCCGCCGATGCAGGCGCTCGGGATGGCTGCGCTCGCGCACAGACCCTTGCCGGTGCAGGCGTCGGCCGGGGCTGCGAGCGCCTCGTCGGTCTGGCCGTCGCAGTCGTTGTCGACGCCGTCGCAGAGCGTCTCGTCGGCCTCGTAGGCCTCGGGCTCCTTGGCCGTGCCGGTCTTGGGCTTCCAGTTCGAGCAGACGGCCGCGCCCTTGGTCACGGTGCAGGTCGCGGTCCAGCCGGTGCAGACGCCGTTGGTCTCGCAGGGGTTCGGATCGCACGGATCGACGCCGCCGCCCTTCTTGTCCTCGATGTTGACGACGCAGCCGCTCGTCGCCACCAGGGCCCAGGTCGCCACCAGCAGGCGCAGCGGCGCGGCGATCGCGGGTCGCGGTCGCGCGGGGCTGTTGGGGTGCAAGTGCATGGGCGCTCCGAAATCTGGGGCCGATCGCCCCTCGAACTCGTTGGGGGTCAGAACGTGAGGCGGGCCAGCACACCCTTGCCGAAGAAGCCGAACGTCCACGCCGACGGCTGCGGGTCAAGCCCGGCGCCGGCGTCGACCAGGATCGACGACCGGGTGCTCGGGCGCAGCACCAGCCAGCTGACACCGCCTGCGACCAGCGCGCCGCCCGCGGCGATCGCGACGTTGGCGTAGAGCGCGTTGTCCTTGGCGGCGTTGCCGTACAAGGCCAGGTTGCTGTCGTAGCTCTTGCTCGCCGGGTTCAGCCCGTTGGCGACGTCGGCGTTCGCCATCGCCTGCGTACCGAAGAACACACCCGCGCCAACCGCGGCCACGCCGAGGCCGGTCACGACCCACGGCGCCCAGCGATGGATCGAGCCGCCGGCGGTGGCCTTCGGCTCCGGCGTCGGATCGGGCGTGACCTCGGGGTCAGGCACGACGTTCTTGCCGGGGTTCGCTTGGGGATCTCGGGTCTTGTCCGACTCCGGGTTCGGCTTCGGATCGACCTTGGTCGGGCCCTTCGCGGTGGGGTCGGACTTGGCGACCCGGCTCGGCGGCTCGTCGCCAGGGCGTCGTTGCACAGCGACGGCGACGACGTGCGGGCCAGCGGCGCCGACGCGGAAGCGGGCGACGGCGCCGGGCGTGACCGAGTCCGGGTCTTCGGCGGTCCAGTAGCCGGGCTCGAGCCAGACGACCTCGTCGCCGAGGATCGGCCGGCTGTCCTGCTTGTCTTCCTGGCGCAGCTCGACGCGGACGCCTTGCGGCTCGACGACCATCGCCACGGGGACCATGCCGGCCGGGATCAGGGACTTGAGACGGTCGACCTGCTGGCCGTGGGCCTTGCGCTGCTCGCCGTCGTGGGCCAGGGCCGCAGCCTGCTGCCAGCAATCGTGAGCCTCGCCGAAGAGCTGCCCCTTCTCGGCCACTTGCGCGGCGTCGGCGTACCAGTCGCCATCGGCGTGGATGCGCAGGGCCGCGCGATACGCGGCGTACGACTCGCGGTATTCGCCCGCCCTCGCGGCGACGCGCGCGTACGAGACGTAGCCGATCGCCCGCCGCAGCTCGTCGACCGAATCGACCTCCGGCGGGGCGCGGAAGCGCACGGGCGCGGTGGCACCCGGGCCACAGGCCGCGAGCATCCCCAGGCAGCCGGCCGCGATCACGCGCAGCGCCCACGGCGTTCGGGCCGGCAGGGCGGGACGGGCGGCGATGGCGGCGAACGGTGTGTGCATGTGTGAATTGTGCGTGCGCGGCACGACTCTCCCAGGTCAGCGTACGGGACGGGTCCAAACCTCGTCAACGAAGGCCAGGATCATCGTAGCGCGTCCCGAGCAGAGGCCAAGAAACCGCGCCAGTTGCCGGTGCACCGCGCGCATGCCCGGTCGAACGTCCGGGCTCAGGCCAGGGCAGCCTTCATCCGCGCCATCCACGGTCCCACGTCGGCGTCAGCGGCGAACTGGCGGCCGGCGGCCTTGAAGTCGGCGACGGCCGTCTCTGCGTCGAGGCCGACGGCGGCGAAGGCCCGCGCCTGGACCTGGCCGGGCAGGCCGACCAGCTGGCCGACGTCGCCCGCGGCCTTGGCCGCAGCCATCTGCGCGCGGAAGCCCGGATCTTCGAAGCCTTCGACGATGGCCTGCACGATGGAGAGGAAGGTGGGCTTGTCCATGGGGCTCCTGGGGTGCGGCGTCACGAGCGGCGCGCGCGGGCTCAGACGGTGGGTTCCTCGTCCTTGTATTCGCGGACGACGCGGCCCATGTCCTTGTATTCACGCTCTGCAGCGCGGCCGAGCAGGGTGTACGACAGCTTCGAGTTCGCCTCGGCCGCCCACACTGCGGCGCGCAGCACCGCGTTCTGGACCTGGCCGCCGGTGAGCTCGTAGTCCTCGGCCAGGAAGCGCAGCTTGAGCTCGGGCTCCTGCGGCGCGTCCGGCGGGATCATCACCCGCCACAACCGCTCGCGCTCGTCGGCGTCCGGGGCCGGGAACGCGGGCTTGAAGCGGATGCGGCGCAAGAACGCGGTGTCGATCGAGTCCGGGTGGTTGGTGGTCAGGATGACGACGCCGTCGTGCTCTTCGAGCCGCTGCAGCAGGTAGTTCACTTCGAGGTTGGCGTAGCGGTCGACCGACGACTTGACGTCGGTGCGCTTGGCGAAGAGCGAGTCGGCCTCGTCGAAGAGCAGGGCGACGCCGGACTCGGCGCTGGCGTCGAAGAGCTTGCTCAGCCGCTCCTCGGTCTCGCCGATGTACTTGCTGACCACGTTGGCGAGGTCGACGCGGAACAACTCGAGGCCGAGCTCGCGCGCGACCAGGCCGGCGCAGAGCGTCTTGCCGGTGCCCGACGGGCCGGAGAACAGGGCCGTCAGCGCCCGGCCGTAGCCCATGGTGCGGCCGTAGCCGAGCTCGTCGAGCACGTGGCCCGCCTGGCGGCCGAACGCGACCATCTCGAGCAGGACCTCCTTGGTCTCGGGCAGCAGGACGGTCGTCTCCCAGGTGCCGCGGACGTGGATGCGGCTGGCGAGGCCGGCCAGGCGCGACGCCGCCACCTGGCGCGCGGCATGCTCGATGTCGCCGACCGAGACCACGGGGCTGCGGGCGTTGCGCTGGCGCGCGCGCGCCTTGGCCAGGTCGACGGCGAGGTCGATCTCGTCGGCGCCGAAGCGGTAGACGCTGGCCACGGGCAGCGTCGCGTCGAGCTCGGCGTCGGCCATCTGGTCGGCGAGCCGCTCGCGCCACATCGCCTTGCGCCCGGCGACGTCGGGCATCGAGGTCGGCAGCTCGATCGCGCCGAGTTCGCGCTGCAGCGCCAGGTGCACCTGCGGCGAGATGCGGTCGCCCTCGGCCTTGATCTGGCCGCGGCTGTGCAGCCACATCGTCGTCGTCTCGCCTTGCAGCAGACGCACCAGGGCCGCGAGGCGCTCCGCACCGCGCTCGCCGCGATCCATCGCCTCGATCGCGCCGAAGAACACGCCGGCGCGGGCGAGCCGGGCGCGGCCGAGCACGTGGCCGACGAGCGGGACGCCGCCGAGCTCGAGCAGGGCGTCGAGGCGGACCTCGAGCAGGCCCTCGCCGAACATCGCCTGGGCGTCGCGGGCGATGCGCAGGGCACCGGCGCGGGCCGGGCCCTCGATCAAGAAGCGGCGGCGACCGCGGAATCCTCGGCCGATCGCGCTGCGCAGCGCGTCGTCCAGCGGCAGCGTCGCGCCGTGCTCGCCCTCGGCTGCGGGCTGGTGCCAGAGCGCGCCGGGCAGGTCGTCGAGCGCGACGGGCAGGCCGAGCAAGAAGCCGGTGACGAAAGGCGCGACGCGAAAGCGGCGGCCAGCGCCGAGATCGTCGCCGACCAGGCGGACGATGCCATAGCGTTGCAGCGTCGCGGTCGCCCCCAAGGCCTCGAGCGCGGCGCCGTGGCGCACGGCGAAGGGATCGAGCGCGTGCAGCAGGAAGTCCTCGGTCCAGGACTGGCGGCTGGTGTCGCGCCAGAGCGCCCGGTAGAGCCAGAGGAACTCCGGCACGAGCTCCGGCGCGGCGAGCAGCCAGAGCAGGTCGGCCTCGAGATCGCTCAGGCCAAAGACCGCGCGCAGCTCGTCGAAGCGGCGTGCGCCGTCGGTGCCGACGACCAGGGTGTCGTAGCGTTCGGCGAGGCGGGCCTCGCAGCGGCCGACGAATTGCAGCCGTTCGGCGTCGAGCGCCTCGCCCCGCAGCACGCGCAACGCCGTCGAGTCGAGGCTGGCGACCACGCCGGCGGGCAGCGGGTTGCGCGTCGGGTCGTCGGCCGGCCGCTCCCACGGCCGCAGCACCACGAGGTAGCGCTGGACCATGGCCCGGACGCGCTCGAGGTAGACGGCGAATGCGACGCCGCTGCCGGCCAGCCACGGCTGGGGCGCGTCGTCGCCGCTGTTGGCCGCGTCGCTCGGCGCGTCGTCGGCGTCGCCGCGCAGCAGCCGGCGCAGCACGTCGATCTGCAGCTCGTCGAGGTCGTCGGTGCGGGTGTCGGGGTCGATCCGCGCGGCGTCGAGGATGGCGCGGGCGCGGGCGCGGCTGACGCCCGGCAGGTACGTCAGGGCCGTCTCGACCGGTCGCTTGGGGGGTAGTCCTGAGAGGCCGGGTTTCGCCATGGCCCCCGATGATGGCCGCAAGCGCGGACGCTGGCAACGGGCAGCCCGGCGCAGCCCCCCGGCCCGCTAGGCCAGCGTGTTGACCGCGAACTGGATGGTGCCGTCGCGCAGGTAGGCGACCATCTGCTCGGCGATCTGGACGCCGACCTTGTCTTGCGCCTGGCGCGTGCTGGCGCCGATATGCGGCGTCGCCAGGACCTTCGGATGCGCCACCAGGGCGTCGCCGGCGGGCACGGGCTCGGTGGCGAAGACGTCGAGCGCGGCGCAGCCGATCTGGCCGGACTCCAGGGCCGCGAGCAGCGCCGCCTCGTCGAGGATGCCACCGCGCGCGCAGTCGATGAGCCAGGCGCCCTTGCGCGTCTTGGCCAGGGCGTCGGCGCCGATCAGGCCGCGGGTCTGGGCGATCAGCGGCACGTGGATCGTCAGCACGTCGCTGCCGGCGAGCACGGCGTCGAGGTCGTGCAGGGTCGCGCCGACCGCCGCCGCCGCCTCGGCGCTGGTGACGGGATCGTACGCGATGACCTTCATGCCCAGGGCGCCGGCCTTGCGCGCGACGATCTGGCCGATGGCGCCGAGGCCGATGACGCCGAGCGTCTTGCCCTCGATCTCCTCGCCCATCAGCGCCGCCTTCTCCCAGCGGCCCGCCTTCATCGTCGTGTCGGCCGCGACGAGGTGGCGGCCCATCGCCAGCATCATGCCGAGCACGAGCTCGGCGACGGCGTTGTTGTTGCCGCCGGGCGTGTTCATCACCAGCGTGCCGTGGGCCGTCGCGGCGGGCACGTCGATGTTGTCGACGCCGGCGCCGGCGCGGCCGATGACCTTGAGCTGCGTGGCGGCGGCCCAGAAGGCGTCGCCGCGCGCCTGGCTCGCCGAGCGGACGACCATGCCGTCGTAGGCGCCGATGGCGGCGGCGAGCTCGTCGGCGCTCATGCCGGTGCGGACGTCGACGTCGAAGCCGGCAGCGCGGAAGACGGCGACGCCTTCTGCGGCGATCTTGTCTGCGACCAGGATGCGTGGGGTGCTCATCGGGTTCCTCCCTGCGCCGGGCGTGGCGCGGCGGCGATATGCTGGACTTCTGACGCGCCGCGTCAAGGTCTGTGGCGTCTCGGCGCGGATTCCGGGGCCGATCGCGCCGCCGTGGCGCTGTCCGGTCGACCCGGACGCTGGCTCAGGGCGACGGCAGCGAACCCTTGCAGGCCGCGGCGTCGCGCTGATCGAAGAAGAGCAGCGGGTTGAAGCAATAGTCGACCGAGAAGCCGACCTTGCTCGCCGCGTCGAAGTCCTTGACCCCGCCGCTGCTGCCGCCGAGGCGTTGCCATAGCGCCCAGGCCGGATCCATCGTGATCGTGCCGCGCGGCAGGTCGTAGTAGCTCTCGTTGCTCGCTGGCTTCCAGCGCCACGCCCACAGCGGTCGACCGGCGTCCGAGCCGACGCCGCCGAGCAGCTTGCTGCCCATCGCGGCCGCCTGGCCCGCGGGGCGCCCTGGCGGCGGCTTGTAGACGAAGCTCAGGTCGAGCGGGCCGCCGTAGACCGCGGGCAGGCCGCGTCGCGCGTACCAGGTCGGCAGCAGCGGCTCGAGGGTATAGCCGAACGTCGGCGGTGCGTTGCCCGTCTTGCCCTCGGACGAGCTCGCCTCGTCGGCCTTGGTCGCCGGCACATAGCGGATCTGCTTGGTGCTGTCGGCCAGCGACGCGTCCCAGTAGCAGGACTTGGTGCCGGAGGTCTCGCCCTTGTCGAGGCGCAGGCACGCCTGGTGGGCGCCGCCCTTGAGCAGGATCGGCGCCCGCCGCGTCACGCAGCCCTGGGCGCCGGCGCAGCCGAGGCCGTCGCTGGTCACCGGGAACAGGCTGTCGCTCGCGATCACGGCGCGCACGCCGTAGCTCGAGAGCTTGGCGCCGGCTGGCAGCAGCGCGGCGTCGTCGCTGAGCCAGAGCCAATGCTGCTCGTCGTCGAGGCGCTTGAAGAACGTCTGCAGCCCAACAGGGTGCTCCTGCGGGTAGCGCGCGACGATGACGGTGACCCCGGCGACGTCGTTGTCGAAGGCCGGCAGGCCGGCCACGGCGGGGCGCTTGGGCCAGTAGAGCTGGTAATGAATGAAGAAGTGGCTGCGGCTCTCGACCACGGTCCAGGCGACGCTGGCCAGGGCGGGCATCGACTGCGCCTGCACGCTGGTCTGCGCCATGTCCCAGCCGATCTGGCTCGGGGTGCGCAGCAGGTCGGCCTGGGCGTCGGCGCCGCCGCTGAGCGCGACGTCGAGCGTCGGCGCGTAGCGGGCGGCGAGCGCGGCGTACGGCGCCATGCCGGTGTAGTCGGCGGTGTAGAAGTGGAAGGTGAACGGCAGCGCCAGCGATTGGCCCTGCGTGTCGGTGACGAGCGCCGTGACCGTGACCTCGACCCGGCTCGCCGGCGCGATCGGCGTGTCCGAGGCCCAGGTCAGGGTCTTGCCGCTGCCGCCGAAGGTGCCGACCAGCTCGGCGTTGCCGGGGCCGTGGACCTTGACCGTGTAGGGCTGGACCGTGACCTGCTCGAGCTCCTTGTTGAAGGTGACCGAGAACGCGCCCTGCGTGCCGTCGCTGACGCCGTCGGCCGCCGGCGTGGTGCTGACGACCTCAAGCGCGGTGAAGGTCACGTCGGGCTTCTCGACGTCGGGCGGCGGGCCGATGTCCGGGTCGTCGGTGTCGACGTCGAAGACGATGTCGATGGCCGCGGCGTCGCTGGCCCCGTCACCGCCCGCCCCGTCGCCGCCAGTGGCGTCGGCCCCACCGTCCGCGACCTTCGCGTCCGCGGCGTCGCCGAACTCGGGCACGTCGCCGCCGAGAAAGCCGTCGCTGCCGAACGAGGCGTCCTCGGGTTCGGTCGCCCCGACGTCGCCGCCGCTGGTCCTGGTCTCGCCGCAGGCCGCGAGCGCCAGCGTGATCAGCGCGACGATCCGGGCCAGCCGCGCGGACGGCGGGGGCGCGCGCCGCGCGGTTGCGTGGGCGGAGGGTCGCTGCACGATGGGCTCCTTGCGGCGGCCGTCTTGTCGAGGGCGGTCGAAGCTGCCACCGTCGCGCCGCCGCCGGCAGGATGCGTTGGCCCCTGCGGGGGGGTCAAGGTCGGCAGAGGAGCGTGGGTGCGGGCATTGTTGCGCGATCGGTTTGAATTGATGCTCGCCGCCCGCCTGCTGCGCAGCCGGCGCTCGGCGCAGCTGTCGATCGTGTCGTGGATGTCGACGATGGGCATCGCGCTCGGCGTCGCGGCGTTGATCGTCGTGCTGGCGGTGAACACGGGCTTCCAGGCCGCGTTCCAGGACCGGATCCTGTCGACCTACCCGCACCTGGTCGTGATGCGCCGCGGCCTCGACATGGACGATTGGCGCGGCGTCACCAGCCGGATCGGCACCTTGCCCTGGGTCCGCAGCGCCGTGCCCGCGACCTACGACGACATGATGCTCGCGTCGGCGGGCGGTCGCGCCGGCGCGGTGGTCCGCGGCATCCCGGCGGCGACGCTGGCGCAGTTGCCCGATGGCCTGGTGATCCAGGGAGCTGTCGACCTGCAGGGCGAGGCTCCGGCGCACGCGGTGGTGCCCGGCACGCCGGAGCGTCTGCAGCTGCGCCGCTTCACTGCGGGCGGGCGCCACGTCGTCGTGCGTGGCGCCGGCCCCCGCGACGACGCGCTCGCGATCACGCCGCTGCTCGCGCCGCAGGCCGGGTTCGCCGGCCTGGTGCTCTTCGACGCCGGCGGCTGTCGCGGCACCGACGCGCCGGTCGGCGAGCTCGTGCTCGACCGTGGCGCCGACAGCGAGCCGCAGCGGCGGGCACCGCGCAAATCCTGCGACGTCGCGGCCTGGTGGGAGCTGCTCGACGGCGAGATCCAGCTCGTCTGGCACGTCGGTGAGCGCGAGCTGCGCAAGGTCGTGCCGCTGCGCGCCGGCGAGACGACGTTCGTCGCGATCCAGGGCGACAGCGCGACGGTCCTGCCGCCGCCGAGCGACGTGCCGCTCACGGCCGCGGGCGCGCTGGTGGTGAACCTCGGCGCTACGCCGCTGCGCGTCGAGCTGCCCGCCGATCGCCCCGTACAGCCAGCCGCCGGTCAGCCAGCCGGCGAACGGCCCGCAGATCCGGCCTCGGGCGCCGACGGCAGGGCCGCCGCCGACCCCGACCTGGTCGCGGTCGCCGAGCTGGCCCCTGGCGACAGCAGCGGCTGGTTGGTCCGATCGGGTGAGTTGCCCGCGATCGCGCTGGGCGAGGGGCTCGCGGCCAAGCTCGGCGCCAAGATCGGCGACGAGGTGCGCGCCGTCTCGCCGATGCGGGCCGATGGAGACGGCGGTCGCGGTGTCCGCGGCGTCGACGGCCGGTTCACGGTCCGGGCCATCGTGCGCACGGGCTTCTATGATCACGATCAGCGCCTGGCCCTGGTCGACTTCAGCGCGGCGCAGCGTTTCCTCGGCCGCGGCGACGTCGCGCGCTGGGTCGATGTGCGCACGGATGAACCGATCCTGGCGCGATCGCGCATCCCCGCGGTCGAGGCGGCGCTGGAGCCCCGCGATCTGGCGGACCTGCTCGAGGAGGCTGCCGACGTGCGCACCCGCCTCGCCCGGATCCAGCAGGAGATCGTGCCTGGGCTCGAGGTCCAGGACGCGCCCACCTCGGTCCGGGGCCAGGTCGACAATTGGCTCGCCGGCGTCCGCGCGGCGCGCCAGGCCCGCAAGATCAAGCCGGCCGGCCTGTTCCGCGTGATGGATTGGGAGGAGATGAACCGCAACATCTTCGACGCCGCGCGCATGCAGAAGGTCGCGATGTCCCTGTTCCCCTTCATCATCGTGCTGGTGGCCGCGCTCAACGTCGTCGGCACCCAGGCGGTCATCGTGCACGAGCGCGCCCGCGACATCGCGATCCTGCGCGCCATGGGGGCCCGCCGCCGCTCGATCGGCGCGATCTTCCTGGTCCAGGGCCTCGCGGTCGGCGTCGTCGGCACCCTGCTCGGGCTGCTGGTCGGCGGTCTGTGCTGCGTCCTGCTCGACGTCGTCGGCTACCCGCTCGACCCCCACGTCTACCTGATCTCGCGGCTGCCCGTGCTGATCGAGGTGCAGCCCTTCTTGCTCGCCGGCGGCTCGGCCATCGCGCTCTGCTTCGGCGCCGCGTGGGCCGCCGCCCGCCGCGCCGCCGACCGTGCCCCGGTGGACGGGCTGCGCCGCCTCGACTGACGCCAGCGCCCGGTCGCCAGGCGTCGCGACCGCCGGCGCCGGACGAGCGTCGGCGCGCTCGCGCTTGTCAGCTTGGCCGCGTGCAGGTATCACGTCCGCCCTGTTCGACGATGCGAGGGCTGCAGGATCGGCGCGCTTGTGCCGAAACGAGGACGATGGTCGACGGATTGCCAGGTCGAAGCCGCCAAGATCGCAGCGGTCCGCTCGCGGGCCCGGTGGCGAACTCGCATCCGGAGCCGAACCGCCGGGGCGATCTCGTGCCGTCGCTGCCCAGGCCGGCCCGCGCCCCCGCCAGGAGCCCGATCCGCGGCGCCTCCATCGGCGAGCAGCTGCGGGCAGGCCGCGAATTCCACAAGATCTCCTTCGACGCGCTGAGCCGCCGCACCCGCCTGTCGCGCGCGGTGCTCGAGGCCCTGGAGCGCGAGGCGTGGCACGAGCTGCCGGGCGAGTTCTATGCCCGCGGCTTCTTGCGCCAGGTCGCCCAGGAGCTCGGGCTCGACGGCGACGCCATCGTCGAGGCGTTCGACGCCGAGCGTACCCGCCAGACCGAGCAGCCCGCCGTGCCGACGCCTTCGACGCCGAGCTGGATGGCCGAGGCCGCGCCGCAGACGCGTGGGCTCTCGCCGGCGCAGCTCTTCCTGCTCATCGTCACGGTCGCGACGGTCGTCGTGTTCATGATCTCCGCGCAGCGCAAGCGCGCCGGCACCGACGTCGCGGGCCGCGCCACGCCGACCGCGACGACCTCGGCCACCGCCCGGGCCGCCGTGGGCAACGAGCCTGCACGCGATCGTGCCGGCCGCGAACGCAGCGGCAGCAGCGACGCCGGCGGCATCCCCCAGACGCGATGAGCGGCCCGAGCAGCCGGGTCCAGGGGGTCATCGTCCGGCTGCACCCGGTCGGCGACGCAGACCTCATCGTCTCGCTTCTGAGCCCGGAATCCGGCCTCGTCGACGCCTACGCCCGCGCCGCGCGCAAGAGCAGCCGCCGCTTCGGTGGCCGGCTCGAGCTCTTCGTCGAGGGCGTCGCCACGGTGACCCCAGGCCGCGGCAGCCTGCCGCAGCTCAGCGGATTCGAGGCCAGCGCAGCGCTGATCGACGACGTGCTCGACTACCCGCGCCTGGCGCTCGCCAGCCACGCCGCTGAGCTCGCCCTCGCCGGTTCGCAGCCCGAGCACGCCGATCCGGCGTTGGTGCGTTGGCTGCGCGCGACCTTGCTCGCGATCGCCGCCGCGCGTGACGTCGAGGTCGGTCCGGCGCGCTTCGGCATCGAGCTGGGCTGGCTCGTCACGCTCGGCGTCGCGCCTCCCCTCGGCAGCTGCGCGGCGTGCGGGGGCAGCCTGCGCGACGGCGCCAGCTGGACGCGGCCCCACGACGGCCTGCGCTGCCGCGCCTGCAGCCCCTTCGAGGCGGTCCAGATCGAGGGGCTCGATCTCGCGGCCCTCGCCAGCCTCGCCAGCTCTGCCGAGTCCGCGCTGGCGCCGCTGCGCCACCGCCTGGCGCCGCCGACGGTGCGCCTGGTGCGCAGCCGGATCGCCGGCCTGCTCGATGAACAACTCGGCCGCCGGACCCGAAGCGCCGCGGCCCTCGACGCGCTCGTCGGCGGCTGAAGCGCGCAATCCCGCGGGATCCCGCTTGCCCTCGCCGTCGGGCTATGCTACGAGGCGCGCCCCCAACCATCCCGGTCGGGGAACGACGCACGCCCCTCCCGAAGCCGCCCGGACCTCTCCGGTCGACTTCAAGGACTCCGTGCCCAACCAGGCAACAGTGCCTGGACGGGTGCCCTGGGGCGGAGGTTGAACGGAGCCATTCGATCATGACGACTGTGACCATCAAAGACATGCTGGAGGCCGGCGCGCACTTCGGCCACCAGACCCGCCGCTGGAACCCGAAGATGCGCCCGTACATCTACGGCGCGCGCAACGGCGTCCACATCATGAACCTCGGCAAGACCGCCAAGCTCTTCCGCGACGCGCAGAACTTCCTGTCGCGCGTCACGGCGCGCGGCGATCAGGTCCTGTTCGTCGCGACCAAGCGCCAGGCGCGCGAGATCGTGCGCGAAGAGGCCACCCGCTGCGGTATGCCCGTGATCGACCACCGCTGGCTCGGCGGCACGCTGACCAACTTCAAGACGGTCCGCGGCTCGATCGAGAAGCTCAACGACATGGAGCAGCGCCTCTCGCCCGAGATGGCCGTCCGCCTGCCCAAGAAGGAAGTCGCGACCCTGCGCAAGCAGCACGAGAAGCTCTCGCGCACCCTCGGCGGCCTCCGTGGCATGCCGAAGATGCCGGGCGCCGTCTTCGTCGTCGATCCGGTCCAGGAGCACATCGCCGTGGCCGAGGCCCGTCGCCTGGGCATCCCGGTCGTCGCGCTCGTCGACACCAACGGTGATCCGGACGTCGTCGACTTCCCGATCCCGGCCAACGACGACGCCATGCGCTCGATCCGCCTGTTCGTCGCCGCCGCCGCCGACGCCTGCATGACGGGCATCGCCACCGGCAAGGCCCAGTTCGCGCGCGACTTCGACGGCGTCGGCGCCGTCGCCGCCGCCGACACCAGCCGTGTCGACGTCGTCGTCAAGCCGAGCAGCCGCAAGGTCGAGGAAGAGGCCGTCGAGACCGAAGACTCCTTCGGCGACGACGAGGCCTAGGCCCGCCGACGCGGCCGCGATCGGGCCCGACCCAGGGCCCGTCGAAGGTTCGCGTCGCCCGGGTCCATCGCTCTTGGGTTCCAACGCATCCGGGTCCAACGCATCCGGGCCCACCGCAGCAGACGACGACACGTCTGCTGCGGTGGCGCTCGCCCCGAACACCGCGCAAGCTGCGCAGGGAGTACCCACAAATGGCTGAGATTACTGCCAAGCTCATCAAGGAGCTCCGTGACGCGACCGGCGCGCCCATGGGCGACTGCAAGAAGGCGCTGACCGAGACCGACGGCGACATGAAGGCGGCCACCGAGTGGCTGCAGAAGAAGTCGGCCGCCACCGCGTCCAAGAAGTCGGGTCGCACCGCCGCCGAGGGCATCGTCGCCAGCTACGTGCACCACGATGGCCGCACCGGCGTGCTGGTCGAGATCAACTCCGAGAGCGACTTCGTCGCCAAGAACGAGGAGTTCCAGCAGTTCGCCCGCGACGTCGCGATGCAGGTCGCCGCGATGGGGCCGAAGTTCGTCCGCGTCGAGGAGATCCCGGCCGACGAGCTCGCCACCCAGCGCGAGATCTTCGAGCATCAGGTGCGCGAGATGGGCAAGCCCGAGAACCTCGTGCCGAAGATCGCCGAGGGCAAGCTCAAGGCGTGGTACGCCGAGATCTGCTTGCTCGAGCAGCCCTTCGTCAAGGACGAGAAGGGCCGCCGCATCGCCGACGTGCTGACCGAGCTGATCGGCCGCATCGGCGAGAACCTCGTGCTCCGCCGCTTCGTGCGCTTCGAGCTCGGTGACGGCATCGAGAAGAAAGAGGACGACTTCGCGGCCGAGGTCGCCCGCATGGCGGGTGGCTGAGCCGTCACGGGGTCGCCGACCTGACGCCGAAGCCCGTGGGTCCCAAGCCCGCGGGCTTCGGCCGTTTTGGCCTGGGAGCGTCGCGATGACGCGCCCGCCGTGCCGGCGGGCCGCCGGGTGGCGGACTTGTCGCGGCGCCGGCGCATGGTGTACACCGCGCCCGCACGACGCGATTCGCGTTGGCTGCGGGAGCCCCCCATGAAGTCCTACCAGCGGATCCTGCTCAAGCTCTCGGGCGAGGCGCTCGCCGCCGATACGGGCTACGGCATCGAGCCGGCAACCCTCGAGCGCATCGCGCGCGAGATCGTCGCGGTGCACACCCTCGGCACCGAGATCGCCATCGTCATCGGTGGTGGCAACATCTTCCGCGGCGTCGCCGGCTCCAGCAGCGGCATGGACCGCGCCACCGCCGACTACATGGGCATGCTCGCCACGGCCATGAATTCCCTGGCGATCCAGGACGCGCTCGAGAAGCTCGGCGTCGAGACCCGCGTGATCAGCGCCATCACGATGCGCCAGATCTGTGAGCCCTACATCCGCCGCCGCGCCGTCTCGCACCTCGAGCAGAAGCGGATCATCATCTTCGCTTGCGGCACGGGCAATCCGTACTTCACGACCGACACCGCCGCCGCCTTGCGCGCCAAGGAGATGGGCTGCGAGGTCATCTTGAAGGCGACCAAGGTCGACGGCATCTACGACGCCGATCCGAAGCTCGTCGCCAGCGCCAAGATGCTGCCCGAGGTGAGCCACCACGAGGCGTTGTCGCGACGCCTGAAGGTGATGGACGCGACCGCGCTCTCGCTGTGCATGGAGACGGACTTGCCGATCGTCGTGTTCAACCTCGGGGTCGAAGGCAATATCGAGCGCGTCGTCCGCGGCGAGCGCGTGGGCACCCTGGTCCACGCCGGCGCGCCGGCCGCCCTGGCGCTGCCGACCGCGAACGCGTGAAGAGGAGGACCACACCATGATGGAAGAGATCCTGGCCGAGGCCGACGACCACTTCGAGCGCTCGCTCGAGGCCTTCCGCCGCGAGGCCGGCAAGCTGCGCACCAGCCGCGCCCATCCGTCGTTGCTCGACAACCTGCGCGTCGATTACTACGGCGCGTCGACGCCGCTGTCGCAGCTGGCCAACATCACCGTCGTGGACTCGCGTCTGCTGCAGATCAAGCCGTGGGAACGGTCGATGTGCAACACGATCGAGAAGGCCATCCAGCAGAGCGACCTCGGCCTGAACCCGAACAACCGCGGCGACCTGCTGTTGCTGCCGGTGCCGGCCCTGACCGGCGAGCGTCGTCTGGCGCTGGTCAAGGTGCTCAAGGCCGAGGGCGAGAAGGCCAAGGTCAGCATCCGCCAGGGCCGTCGCGACGCGCTCGACATGCTCGACGCCATCGAGGACGAGAGCGAGGACGAGATCAACCGCTACAAGAAGGCGGTGCAAGACAAGGTCGACGCCGCGATCCGCCGCCTCGACGCCTACGTCGCCGAGAAGGAAGCCGAGATCACGGCCGGCCCCTGAGCGGGTCGCCGTTGTCGGTCGCCCAGCGCCGCAGCTGCCGCATCGTCTCGGTCAGCCAGGCCCCTGACGCCTCGCCCATCGCCTCGACGTAGGCGCGCTCGAAGCCAGCGCCCGCCCGCATCAGCCGGCTCAGCGCGCCGAGCTTGCGGATGCCGTGGTGCTCGTGCCAATGGTCGAACAGGACGTGCGCGGCTGCGTAGACGCGGGCCGTCTCGCCGGCCACCAGCGCCGCGTCGGCTTCGGCCAGCGCCGGCACGTCGGACCAGCCTGCCACCTGGCGTCGCAGCGCCGTCGGCGGCCGCCCCTCGCTCGCGACCAGGGCCATGCCCTCGCGAAACCAACATGGCAAGGCGACGGCGCCGCTGCGCTCGACCGGACCGCAGCGCTGGAACAGCAGGACGTGCGCCAGCTCGTGGCAGAGCACGATGCGCAGTTCGTGGTCGGCCGGGGGGCGCGGCCAGCGCGTCGGCGTCAGCAGGGCGATCAGGGTCGGCGTGGCTGCGGCGCAGAGCGGGCCATCGACCGGGGCGCGGGCGAGCTGCTGCAGCGCGTCCTGATCGTCGGCCGAGACCACCGCGATCGGCGCGGAAAACCGGCCCCATGTGCGCAGCGGCGCGGCGATGGCGTCGAGTTCGCGCTCCAGCAGCGACACGATGTCCGCGTCGAGCTGTGGGTCGAGGCGGAGCTCGAGTCCGGTGACGGCGTGGTGCAGGCAACGCAAGGGGTGGGGCGTCCGGGTTGGCGGACTAGCCCGCGCCGCCACCGTCGACCTGCACCGGTGCCGGCGCGCCGTGCGTATGCGGCGTGGTCGTGGTGGTGCCCTTGGGCTCCGGCGGCGGCGGCGTGCGCTGGTCGGCGATCGGGAACGACCCGGGATCACAGGCGATGCACCCGACGGCGACGGCCAGTGCGAGCAAGGTGCGGCGGATGGTGATCATGAGCGCTCCGTGCGGCGGGGCTGGTGCCGCTGCGCGGCGATGGTAGCATCGTGCCCCCCGCTGGCAAGCAATCTGGCGGCGCGGCTCGGCGACCTTCGCGTCGCCCGACGGAGAGGTTCACGTGGTTGCGACCGACACCGGGCGATGGCCCACCATCGGCATCACCTTGGGCGAGGCCAGCGGCGTCGGCCCCGAGGTGGTCGCCAAGGCGCTCGCCGGCTTGCCGAGCGACGTCGACGCTTGCGTCTTCTGTGCCGAGCACCTGGTGGCCGGGGTCCAGGCAGCCCTCGAGCGCGCCTCCAGCGAGCGGCTGGTGACCGACGCGCCCGCAGGTGCCGTGCGCTTTGCCCCCTTCGCCGGCAGCGGCCGTGCGCCAGCACCCGGGGTCAGCGACGCCGCGAGCCGCGCCGACGCCTACCAGGCGCTCGCCGCGCTGGCCGACGCGGCGGCCCGCGGAGAGCTCGACGCCATGCTCACGGGGCCGGTGCCCAAGGCGGTGTTCGCGCACTTGGACCCGTCGCCCCCCGGCCAGACGGAGTTCCTCGCCGGGCGACTCGGCACGTCGACCTACGCCATGATGCTCGCGGGCCCCAAGCTGCGGGTGGTTCCGGTGACGACGCACCTGCCGCTGCGCGAGGTGGCCGCGGCGCTGCGGACCGACAGCATCGTCCGCGCGACCTGGGCCGCTGTCGTCGAGCTGCGTCTGGTCTACGGCATCGACGCGCCGCGGGTCGGAGTCTGTGGCCTCAACCCGCACGCCGGCGAGGGTGGCCGCATCGGCGACGAGGAGGCGACCATCATCGCGCCGGCCATCGAGCGTCTACGCGCGCTCGGCATCGACGTGCGCGGGCCGCTCGCGGCCGACTCGGCGTTCCGGGCCGGGTTCTCGGGCGCGCTCGACCTCGTCGTCGCGATGTACCACGACCAGGCCCTCGGCCCGCTCAAGACCGTCCACTTCGCCGACGCGGTCAACTTCACCTGCGGTCTGCCCGTGCCGCGGCTCTCGCCCGACCACGGCACGGCCTACGATCTCGCCGGCCGTTGGCTGGCCGACGCAACCAGCACGACCGTCGCCCTCGACGTCGCCTGCCGCGCTGCCCGGGCCTCGGCGCGGCGCGCGTCGCTGCTGCGCGGTGCGCCATGACCCGCGTGCAGCTGCTGGCGGCGTCGGTCGTGCTCGCTGCCGGCGCCCTCGGCTGCGGCCGCACGGCGCCGGCGTCCGGGGCCTCGGCCCCAGCGGCTGGCCAGGTGGCGGCCGCGCCGGCCGTGACGCCGGCGGCCTCCTTGCCCGTCGCGGCTCCCGCAACGTCCGCCGCGCCTGCCATGCCCGTGTCGGCGCCCGCCGGCGCGCCCGCCACCGCGCCGGCCACCGCGCCGGCCACCGCGCCTGTCACCGCCGCGCAACTCGACCTCGACGACCAGGCCCGTGCGGCCTCGTGGCGTGCCTTGGGCCTGCAGTTGCCGCCCTCGAACGCCCAGCAGCGCGTGCCGCTGCCCGCGAGCGGCAAGGCCGAGGACGCCGGCGTCCTGCTGGTCGGAGGCCTGGGAATTCGCGTCGATGGCGCGGACGTCGGCCAGGTGGTCTGCCGGAGCGCCGCGGGAGCGTGCGCGGCCGGCGTGGCCCCCGACGACGCTACGCTGCGGCTGCCGCTCGATGACCTGGCGGCCGACGGCGACACCACCGTCCACCGCGGCGTCGTGGCCGCCCTGGGCCGTCGCTGGCGCGGCAAATCGGTGTGGGTGCTGCTGGACCGCCGTCTGACCGGCTGGGCCTCGCTGCAGCTGCTGCACTCGGTGGCGGCGGCCGGCGCGTTCCCGATCGTGATCGGCCAGGGCCGTCCTGGCGAGCCCGTGCGCCATTGGCCGGATCTGCGCCCGCCGGACGAGCTGCCGCCGGGGCTGGCGGTCCCTGGGGCGGAGGCGGTGCCGAGCGACGTCTATGCCGTCGTCCTCGAGCTGAACGCCGACGGCGCCGCCGTGGTCCTCGCCCGTGAGGGCGGCGGCATGATGCGGCGCCCCTGCGGCGTCGACCGCGCACGCTGCGCGGCCCGGATCTCCGATGTCCTCAGCGCGCGTCCCGACCTCGCGACCGTGACCATGGACTTCGGCCCGGCCGTCTCGTTCGGCACGCTGGCCGGCTGGGTCGAGGCGCTGCGCGACGGCTGCGTCCGCGACGCCGAGGGCAGCTGCACGGCCGAGCGCACGCATGCGATCGCGGTGCTTTGGGTCCGCCGCGGCGGGGCCGAGTGGACCGACGGCGACGGCGATCCCGCACGCGCCGGCGAGCCGCCGGTGCCCGTGCAGCTGCCAGAGCTGCGCCCGCGTCCGGTGGCCGCGCCGCGCGCAAGGGACCCATCGGCGATCGTGCCACCCGCCGGCGGCGGCGATCCCGCGCTGGGCGCAGTCGCTCCGAGCGCGGCCGGCGCCGGCCTCGACCTGCGTGGCCTGGGCGCGCCCGCCGGGGGCGCGCGATGAGTGGCCCCTGGTTGGACGTGCAGCGCTTCCCGGGGCGCGCGCACCTGGCCGCCATCGCGCGCGACCACCGGCCCGAGACGGCGGGGCCTGACCTGCGTTCGGCCTCATTCGACGCCCTGCAAGCTCGCTGGGCTGCGCGGCTGGCCGCCGATGCCGCTGACGTGCTGCTCTTCGCGGGCGCGGATGAGGCTGCTCGGCTCGTCTGCAGCGCGTTGCTGACGCCGGGGGACGTCGCCTTGCTCGCCCGACCCTGCGGTGCGCTCTGGCCCGCCGCGACGCTGGCGACCGGCGCGGCGTTCGTCGACGTCGGTCGCCTGGCCGACGGCCGGCTCGATCCCGCTGGGGTGGCGTTCGCCGCCACGGCGCATCCCCGGGCGCCCTGGTTGCTGGAGGCGCCCGCGCTCGGCGGCCACGACGACGCGGCGGATCGGGCCGTGGCGCTCGCGGCGTCCGAGGAGGCCTCGGCGGGCGCGGCGATCGCCGTGGTCGACGCCACCGCCGCGTCCGGTTATGGCGCGGACGCGGCGCCGCTGGAGGCATCGACGCCGACGTCGCTGGTGGCGCCCGCGACGCCACGCGCTGGCCGCGTCGTCGCGTCGCTGCACGCCTTGCGCGATCCGCTCGAGCCCGCGTGGCCGCTGCTCTATGCCCTGCGCACCGAGCCCGGCCAAGGCCGCGCCCTGGCGCTGCAACGGGGGCCCGCGACCCTGCCGATGCCGACGATCGAGCGCGCCGGCCTCGCCCTGCAGCGTGTCGATCGCGCGGCAGACGAGCGCGCCGCCGAGCGGGTCGCCGCCGTCGTGGCGCAGGTCGCTGCGGCTGCGGCAGCGTGGAGCGGTGCGGTCGTGTTGGCCCCGGCTGGCTGGCGCGTCGCCGTACGCTGCGACGCCGGCGACGCAGCGGCCTTCGTCGCCACGCTGGCCGCCCAGGGCCTCGCAGCGTCGGCGTTCGGACCGCATCCGATGCGCAACCTGGCGTTGGTCGACCTCGGGGCGGCGCTGCAATCGGGCCGGGATCGCGGGCCGCTCGCGCGCTGAGCTACGCCCGGCGCCTGGTCGAGACCCGCGGCGCCTCGTCGGGCTCCTGGCGGCCGGCGAAGACCTCGAAGACGACGCCGTGGCTGTGGCCGACGTCGGCCAGGACGCTGGCGAGCTGGCCGTTCAGGATCGCCGCGACCCGCGCCGGCGCCTCGACCTGCACCGTCGAGCCGCGCTGGCTGCCGTCGGCGACCATGCGGCGCAGGCGCTCCAAGGTCTCGATGGCCAGGTCGCTGGCCGAGCGGACCCAGCCGCGGCCGTGGCAGGTCGGGCAGGGCTCGGTCAGCCGCTCGTAGATGCTGTCGCGCAGGCGCTTGCGCGTCAGCTCGATCAGGCCGAAGCGGTTCATCCGCGTCATGCGCACGCGGGCCGGATCGTCGGCCAACTCGGCCTCGAGCACGGCCTCGAGCATGCGGCGATCCTCGTGCCGCTTCATGTCGACGAAGTCGACGACCGTCAGGCCGCCCAGGCTGCGCACCCGCAGCTGCCGGGCGATCTCGCGCGCGGCCTCGAGGTTCAGCTTGAGGATGGCGTCCTGCAGCTCGCCCTCGGCGCTCTGGCCGGCCGAGTTGACGTCGATGACCGTCATCGCCTCGGTGCGCTCGATGACGATCTCGCCGCCGCTCGCCAGCGCGACGCGTGGCTCCAGCGCCCGGCGGACCTCGGCGTCGACGCCGTGCGCCGAGAGCAGCGAGCCCGGGCCGTCGTGGACGCGCACGACGGGGTGCAGATCCGGGTGGACGCGCGTCAGGAAGCGCTCGATGCGATCGCGATCCTCGGCGCTGTCGAGCCAGATCTCCTCGGTGCGCGCCGTGACCAGGTCGCGCAGCGAGCGCAGCGCCAGGTCGTAGTCGATGTGCAGCAGGCTCGGCGCCGACGCCGCGGCGAAGCGCTCTTGGATGTCCCGCCACTGCGCGCGCAAGAAGCCTGCGTCGTTGCCGAGCTCGGCCTCGGTCGCGCCCTCGCCGATGGTGCGGACGATCGCGCCCATCTCGCGCGGCAGCAGCAGGCGCAGCACGCTCCACAGCCGCTGCCGCTCGGCCGGATCGTCGACCATCTTCGACACGCCGATATGTGGCTGGGTCGGCAACAGGATGATGTTCCGGCCCGGCAGGCCGACGTGCATCGTGATGCGCGGCCCCTTGCGCGCGATCGGCTCGCGCACGACCTGGACCAGGATCTCCTGGCCGACGCGCAACAACGCCCCGATCGGCCGCTTGGGCCGCTGCGTCGGCGGCGCTCCGCGATCCGGCCCCTCTTGGGGCGGCGGCGGCGTCAGGCCCTCGGGCACCAACACCTCGGACGCCGGCAGCAGGCCCATGCGCTCGAGGCCGAGGTCGACGAACGCGCCGTCGAGCTCCGGGGCGATCTTGGCGACGCGGCCACGGTAGATGTTGCCGGCGAGCGAGCGGCCGCTGGTGCGCTCGACCTCGAACTCGCAGAGCCGACCGTCGCGCATCAACGCGGCGCGCTGCTCTTCGCCCGAGACGTGCAAGAACAGCGTGTCGGCCATGGGGGCCTCGGTCAGCAAGGAGCCCGGCGGGGCGCTCGGTGCCATGCTACTGGGTTCGCTTGATGTCGAAGGTGCCCTCGACGTACATCGATTTGCCCTTCTCGATCGCGTCGGCCATCAGCGCCTTGAAGCTGCCCTTGATCCGGCCGCCCACGTCACCGAACTCGTCGATGTTGATGGTGTACTCGATGGCTTCGTAGCGGAACTGCACCGCCGACGAGTCGTTGGTGCCGTCGTTCATCTTGACCGCCGAGGTCGGCCATTGCTGCTCGGTCTCGTTGGTGCTGCCCGTGGTGAATTCCTCGACCGGGGCGACCGAGATCTCGATCTTCTCGAGGTTGGCGTTGCCGGTGATCTGCACCAGCTGCTCGACCGAGAGGTAGTTGGCCGAGTTGAACTCGTACTCGAAGGCCTTGGTCCCCGCCGGGATGGGCGCGGCTGCGGCCTTGTAGATCGTCAGCACGTCGAGCGGCTCGAAGACGAACTCGTCCTTCTGCACGTCGAGGAAGCCGCCGCTGTCCTCGCCGCTGGCGTCGGCCGCCGTGGCGTCGCTGCCGCTGGCGTCGCTGCCGCTGCCGCTGCCCTTGACCTTGGCGTGGCAGACACCGTCGTTGCAGACCTCGCCGGCGGCGCAGGCCGCTTCGACCCAGCCCGAGCCGTCGACCTTGCAGGTCTGGCGCTTGGTCTCGCTGACGCAGGCGATGGCGGTCGGCACGCAGGCCTGGGCGACGCAGGTGTGGCTCGTGTCGTCGCAGCGCTCGCCGTTGGCGCACTTCTGCGACTTCCAGGCGCCGCCCTCGCACGAGAGCGCTGCGTTCCAGCCGCAGCGCTTGTCGCCCGAGGTGCAGCTCGTCGGTACGCAGGTGCCGAACGTGCAATGCTCGGTCGGCTTGCAGCTGGCGAAGGGCGTCGCCTCGGTCAGGCCGTCGTCCGGGCACTTGAGCACCTTGCTGTCGTCGCAGGTCAGGCTGGCCTTGGCGCAGACCACCGCCTTGCAGGTCGCGCCGGCGCCGTCCTTGACGCAGGTCTTGGACGCGCCGCAGCTCGCGACCTTCCAGGCCTTGCCGCTGGCCTCGCAGGTCAGCAGGGCGTTGCCGTAGCAGCGCTGCTCGCCGTCGCTGCACAGCGTCGTCACCTCGGCGACCTTGCTCGACTCCTCGCCGCCGCAGCCGACGGTCAGCGTCGTCGCGAGCGCCAACAGCAGGGAGGCCGTCGCCCCGGTCGTGGGGCGCAGCGTGGTCGTGGCGCGGGCCGCGAGGCCGGCGACACCGGAGACAGATCGGGCGATCAGGGCACGCAGACGCATGGTTCCTCCGGGCCGCATCCTAGGCGGCCCCGGCACGATAGCAGAGACGGCGGTGGCAGCGGAACCCGCGCGCGGTCAGGCGGCGAGGTGGCCGGGGATCGGCAGGTTGTCGCCGGCGACGACCGGGCCAACGGGCACGAAGGGCGGCGCGAAGGTCGGGATCGGGCCCTTGCCCATCACGTTCATCACCTGTTGCTGCGGCAGCCACATCATGAAGACCGCGAACACGCCCTTGCCGATCGCGTCGAAGAGCTCCTTGTGGTGCATGGCCTTGCTGTCGTTCAGCGCCTTGACCATGCCGTCCTTGAGGCTCGTGGCGCTCATCGCGGCCATCTTGGCCGAGGGGCAGGTGATCAACGGCATCGGCACGTTCGGCATCGGCGGCGCCATCGGCCCGGGGAAGGCGGCGAACGCCGGATACCAGGGCAGACCGGGCACGGAGACGCCGCTCTGCCAATCCTTCCACGCCTTGCTCAGGTGCTTGGCGATGGCCTTGGAGAACGCGAGCTCCTGCGGCGTCGACTTGGGCGCCGACATCATGATGAAGCTCTCGATCGCCGGGCCGTCGAGGCAGCCGGGGGCGCCGATGGCCGAGACCGCCATGATCTTGAGGTCCTTGAACTTGGCCTGCAGGCGCCACATATCCCAGGCCTTGCAGATCGCGTCGCAGATCCCGTCGATGTACTTGGTGAAGTCGTTGTGCATCCGCTTGGCGGCGTCGACGTGGTACTTGTTCGGGGTCGCCGGGGTGAAGAGCCAGTCCGCGCCGAAGGGCTGCACCAGCTCGCTCGGCTTGAACGAGTCGACGTATTGCTTGCCATCGGGGTTGCCGGTCGGCTGCTGCCAATCGGTCGGCAGCACGATTCCGTGCGCTTTGAACGCCAGCTTGACGAGCTGCTTGAGCATCGCGGGCTGTGGACCTGGCATGGCTCCTCCAACGCGGCGGCAGCGACGCGCGCCAACACCCCTGCATCGAACCACCGCCGCGACGTCTCAGCAAGCGCGGTCACGCGGAAGGCGCCGGGATCGGGGCATCCTCGCCCCATGGAAGCGGGTCGGGCGCGGCCCGGGCAGGGCAGGGCGCCGCTCAGAACATGTCGGCGGCGCCCATGATCTCGCGCGGCTTGTTCGGCCCACGCGACGGACCGACGATGCCGCGGGCCTCCATGTGGTCGACGATCCGCGCCGCGCGGCCGTAGCCGATGCCGAGCTTGCGCTGCAGGAAGCTGACGCTGGCCTGGTCGGCCTCGATCGAGACGCGCACGGCCTCGTTGAACAGCGCGTCGAGCTCCTCGTCGTCCGGCACGTCGCTGACTTCGGACTCCGGATCGGCCAGGATCGACATGTCGTAGGTCGGAGCGCCCTGATCGGCCCAATGCTTCGCCAGGCGGTTGACCTCGTCGTCGGTGATCCAGGTGCCGTGGCAGCGGCGGATGTGGCTGCTGCCCGGCGGCACGAAGAGCAGGTCGCCCATGCCGAGCAGGCTCTCGGCGCCGACCGAGTTGAGCACGACCTTCGAGTCGATCGAGCTCGCGACCTGGAAGCTGATGCGCGTCGGGAAGTTGGCCTTGATCATGCCGGTGATGACGTCGGTCGACGGCCGCTGCGTCGCCAGGATCACGTGGATGCCGGCGGCGCGTGCCTTCTGCGCGAGGCGGGCGACGGCGCGCTCGACCTCCTTGCCGCTGGCCATGATCAGGTCGGCGAACTCGTCGATGACGATGACGATGTAGGGCATGTCCTCGGGCTCGGGCGCCGCGGGCAGCATGTCGGCGCCGGGCTCGCCCGCGTCGACCCAGACCGTCTCGCCGTTGCGCACCGCGACCTTGCTGCGGCGCGCCTTGTCGCGCAGCTCGGGCAGCTTGGCCTTGTAGCCCGCGAGGTTGCGGACCTGGACGTCGGCCAGGACGTGGTAGCGGCGATCCATCTCGCGGCAGGCCCACTTCAGCGCCAGCTCGGCCTGATGCGGGTCGTCGATGACCGGCAACATCAGGTGCGGGATGCCCTCGTAGACCGAGAGCTCGAGCACCTTCGGGTCGATCAGCAGCAGCTTGACGTCGTCCGGCGTGGCGCGGAACAGCAGGCTGGCGAGGAAGGAGTTGATGCCGACCGACTTGCCGGTGCCGGTGGCGCCAGCGACGAGCAGGTGCGGCGCCTTGGCGAGGTCGGTGACGACGGGGCCGCCCTCGATGTCCTTGCCCAGCACGATCGTCAGCTTGCTGGCCGCGTCCGCGTAGACCTTCGAGTCGAGGATCTCGCGGAAATAGACGATCTGGCGAGACTTGTTCGGAACCTCGATGCCGACGACGTCGCGACCCGGGATCGGCGCGACCACGCGCACGCGCAGGGCGGCGAGCGACATCGTCAGGTCGTCCTTGAGCCCGGCGATGCGGCTGATCTTCACGCCGGCGGCCGGCTTGTATTCGTAGGTCGTGACGACGGGGCCGGGCCGGATGTCGGTGACCTCGCCGGCGATTTTGAAGTCCGCGAGCTTCTGCTCCAAGATCCGGGCGTTGTCGACCAGGATGTCGTAGGGCGCCGAGACCGAGCGCTCCGGCGGCGGCTGGACCAGGGTATGCGGCGGCAGGCGCCAGGACTTGCGGTCGCCGATGTCGAGCGCGCCCTGGGCGGTGGTCGGCGAGGCCGCTGCCGGCGTGTTGCCGCGCATGGCCTCGGTCTCGACGATCCGGGGCCCGGCGGCGCGCGCCGCGGCGAGCGCCTGGCGCAGGTTCGGCACGGCGTCGACCGAGGTTGGGGCGTCGTCGTCGTCGTCGGTCGCGGCGGGCGCAGCGGCGACCTGGGGCACCGGCGGCGGCAGCGCGTCGTCGTGTGCGACCACCGCCGCAGCGGGCAGCGCGTCATCGTCGCTGGCGGCGTCGGCGACCTCGGCGGCGTCGGCCCCGGCTGGCTCCTCGACCAGCGAGAACGACGCGCGGTTCTGGATCGACGGGTAGGAGCGGGCGTCGGGCTCGACCACAGCCGCGGCGGGCTCGGCGTCGGCCCCGTCCACGGCGTCGCGGGCGCGGACCCGCGACGGCGGCAGCAGATCGGGCGACGGAGCCAGGGTATGGCCAGCAGGGAAGGCGGCGGCCGACGCCGCGAGCGCCGGCTGCGGGCGGATCGAGCTCGGGCGGGTGTCGGGCAGGCGCACGATCTGCTCGGCCGGCTTGGGCTCCTCGCTGCCCTCGGCCATGCGTGGCGCCGTGCGGGCGCGCAGCAGGCTCGTCGCCGGGCGGGCGCCGAAGTCGATGACCACCTCGCCGGCCTCGGTTTCGCGCACCGGCACCGCGAGCGGCGCGACCGGGGGCGGCGGCACCGCGTTGGCGGTCACGAGGACGTCGTCGTCCTCGCCGGCTGCGGCGGCGTCCGCCTCGGCCTCGGCGGCCTGCTCGGCGGCGATGCGCTCGGCCTCGGCGGCCTTTTCGGCGCGCTTGCTGGCCCGCGCCGCAGCGAACGACTGCCAGGCGCTGCCGCCGCGCTCACGCAGGTCGGCGGCGCCGCGCTGGCCCCAGCGGCTCACCTGGCCGGCGAACCATTGCGCGGCGATGCGGAAGAGCGGGCGGCCCGTCAGCGCCGACAGCGAGCTGGTCAGCAGCACCAAACCGACGAGTGTGGTGCCGGCGGTCGACAGGAACGCGCGCAGCAGCTCGGCGATCGCGCTGCCGACCAGGCCCGCCGCGTCCTTGCCCCACGGCCGCACGAGCAGCCCGCGCGCCACGAGGTGCACCAGGGTCAGGCCTCCGAGCAGGACGCCGACGCTGCCGACCGCGACGTGCAGGCGCGGCGCGATGCTCCGGCCCAGGACGGTGCGCGCCGCCAGGGTGCACAGCAGCGCGTCGAGGCCCCAGGCGCCGACGCCGAGCAGGTTCAGCAGCAGGTCGGCGATGCGGGCACCGACCGGGCCGACGTAGTTCTGCAGGGCCTCGCTGCTGCCCTGGCCGGCGTGGACGAGCTCCATGTCGCCCGCCGAGAAGCTCCACAGCGACAGGCCGAGGCCGAGCGCGGCCGAGAAGATGACGATGCCCGCGAACTCGGACCGACGCTCGAGCGATGGCGAGGTCGCCTGCGGCAAGAGGTCGACCGCCCGCTGGAAGAGCGTCTTGGACTGCGTGTCGCCGTCGTCACGGCGGATCTTCGCTGCGGTTGCGCCCTTGCCCCTGGCCATGACTGCTCCCCCCTGGTTGCCGCTCCGCCTGTCAGTGCAGCGATCGCGGCCGCGGATCGCCGGACGTCGGACGTTCCCGCCCAGCGTAGCAGAGCGATCGATCGGCGCCAGAAAACGGCCGCTGTCGGACGATCGTGGCGGGTCGCGTCGGGATCGGGGCCGAATCCGCGCGCCCCGTCCGGCGTTGTTCCCCCGAACGGCGCCGCAGAGTTGCGCCGGGGCGGTCCGCGCCCGATACTGCTGGCCCCGCGTTCACGGGGTTGATCACCGAGGTGCCCATGCGAATGTCCCGCGCCATCGCCACCGCCGCCAGCGTCGCCAGCGTCGCCTTGCTGCTGCCCGCTTCGTCGCTGATCGCCCAGCCCAAGGCGACGACCAAGGCGACGACCAAGGCGCCTGGGGCCAGCACCGCCGCCGCGGCAGCCCCCGCGGCCGATCCGCCCGCGGCCGCCGACGCGTCGAAGCCAGCGCCGCAGCCCGCCGCGCCCGCTGCAGCCAAGGCCGCGAGCTCGAAGTCGAGCCCCGAGGCGCTCGCCCTCGCCGGCCGGGTCGCGTCATTCTACGCCGCGACCGAGGGCATGACCGCGAGCTTCACCCAGGTCGTGCGCAAGAAGGGCCTGAAGAAGGGCATCCAGCGCAAGGGCCAGGTCTGGCTCAAGAAGGGCAAGGTGCTGGCCGACAAAGACGCCGACGGCAAGCCGAAGGTGCAGAACGGCCGCATGCGCTGGGACTACCCGGACGAAGAGGTGTTCTACTTCTCGGACGGCGAGATCCTGTGGACCTACGAGCGCCGTGAGCGCGTCGCCTTGCGCCTGCCGGTCAAGGACAGCCGCTTGTACCAGGCAACCGGCTACCTGCTGGGCCAAGGCGATCTCGCTGCGGACTTCGACCTCAGCGTGGTCAAGTCACCCGTGGCCGACACGTTGGCGCTCGAGATGGTGCCCAAGGAGGGCGCCGCGGTGATGCAGAAGCTCACGCTCATCGTCGACACCAAGACCGGCGCCGTGGTCGCTTCGATCCTGGTCGATCCGCTGGGCGACTCGACGTCGTTGTTCTTCAAGGACCTGAGCTACGGCGCCGTCGAAGACAAGACCTTCGAGTGGAAGCCGCCGGCGGGCGTGACCATCCGCACGCCCTGAGGCGTCGTCCCGGCCTCCTGCGCGCGTCACCCTGGTCGGCCTGCCATTGACGCCCCGCCACGCCGGCGTCAGGCTCGATGGCCGAATCTCGCCGCGACCGCGCGCGTCGCGTCGCCCCTCGCCGGAGTCCGTTGGCCGTGACCGCCGCGTCCCACCACGAGCGCCAGCCCGAGCGCGAGCCGAAGCTGCCGTCGGCTTTGGCCAGGGCTGCCCGGGGCGTCTTCGCGCTGGCGGCCGCAGCGAGCGCGATCGTGGCGTTCCTCTCGCCCCTCTCTCTCGCCGCAGCCGCGACGCCCCCGACGCTGAACGCCAACTCCCACGCCCCAGGCGCGCTCGCCGGCGATGGCGCGTTGGTGCCCAGCATCCGGGCTCCGAGCGATGCGCCGGCCGCGGATGAGCCGATCTGGTCGGTGCTCGCCTCGTTGGCCGTCAGCCGGCGCGGCCTGGCGTTCTCGAGCGACGCCGACGGCAGCCACCGCGTCCAGGTGCTGCACGGCGACCTCGCCACCATGGACCTCGGCCTCGGCGCGAACTGGCGCGCCTTCGGCTTCGAGGCCGTGCTGCCCGTGGCCCTGGTCGTGCGCGGCGGCGGCCCGGATCTGCTGGGCATCGATCCTCCGGTCGGCCCCACCTTTGGCGACCTCCGCCTCGGCGCGCGTTGGCGAGCGCTGGACGGGCTGCTGGTCGCCGCCGGTCGCCTCGACGCCGGTGCCCGCCTGCTCTGGTCGGCGCCGACCGCAGGCAGGGCGAGTTGGCTCGGCGGCGCCGGCGCCCAGGTCGACCTCTCGGGCCTCGCGGGCTGGAGCGACGGCGCCTGGTCCGCCGACCTCGAGCTCGGCCTGCGTCTTCGGCCCCTGGCAGCGCTGGACATCATCGAGCGCGACCCCACCACCGGCCAGCCGCGGTTGGACGCGGCAGGGGCGCCGCAGCCGCTGCGCGTGCTCGCCAGCGGCAACCGCATCTTCGCCAGGCTGCGCGCCGCCCGCGCCCTGCCGTGGCGTGGCGTCACCGTCGCGCTCGAGGGCCAGGGCTTCTGGGACGTCGCGCGCGAAGCGACCAGCGGGCAGTGGCTCGGCGACGGCCTGGTGGTGGCAGACCTGCCGCTGCAGCGCGGCGCCTGGCGCTTGTTCACGGCCATGGGCGGCGCCGCGACGAGCTCCTGGGGCAGCGCGTCGTTCCGCGCCCTCGTCGGCCTGCGCGTCCGCCCCGATCGCCTGCCGGCCGACAGCGATGGCGACGGCCGCGACGATCGTGACGACCGCTGCCCGCAAGCCGCCGAGGACTTCGACGGCTTCGAGGACAGCGACGGCTGCCCGGACCTGGACGACGACGGCGACGGCATCCCCGACACCGCCGACCGCTGCCGCCTCGAGCCCGAGGACAAGGACGGCTGGCAGGACGAGGACGGCTGCCCCGAACCCGACGACGACGGCGACGGCATCCCCGACGCCCAGGATCGCTGCCCGCGCCCCGCAGCCGGTGCGCCCGCCGGCAGCTCGGCCGAGGACGTCGATGGATTCGAGGACAGCGACGGCTGCCCGGAGCCCGACAACGACGGCGACGGCATCCCCGACGCCGACGATCTCTGCCCCGACGCGGCCGAAACGGTCAACGGCTACGCCGACGTCGACGGCTGTCCGGACGTGCCGCCGCCGCCGCTCGCGGCGCTGGTCGAGGGCCGCATCGTCCTGCGCCAGGCGCTGCGCTTCTTGCCCGGCGGCGCCCAGCTCGACCCGAGCAGCCGACCGATCCTGGCGGCGGTGGCTGCGCTGCTGCGCGAGCATCCCGAGGTCAAGGCGATCGAGGTGGCCGCCTACACCGACGACAGCGGCACGCCCGAGCAGCGCCTGGCCGAGACCCAGGCCCGGGCCGACGCGGTCAAGGCGGCGCTGGTCGGCAGCAGCGGCCTCGCCGACCACCAGATCCTGGCCAAGGGCTACGGCGACGCGCAGCCGCTGGCGAGCAACGCCGACGCCTGGGGCCGGACGCGCAACCGCCGCGTCGAGCTGCGGGTGTTGGGCGCCCAGCGCTGACGGGACCTCGAGGCGGGGGACGCTTCGCTAGAGCGGGATGTTGCCGTGCTTCTTCGGCGGCATCGAGTCGCGCTTGCCCTCGAGCAGCGCGAGGCCCTGGCAGAGCCGCAGGCGCGTCTCGTCCGGGCGCAGCACCTCGTCGACGTAGCCGAGCTCTGCGGCCTTGAACGGGTTGGCGAACAGGTCCTGGTAGGTCGCGACGTACGCCGCCTTGGCCGCCACCGGGTCCGCCGCGCCGGCGATCTCCTTGCGGTAGATGATGTTGACCGCGCCGTCGGGGCCCATCACCGCGATCTCGGCGGTCGGCCAGGCGAAGTTCAGGTCGCCGCGGATATGCTTGGAGCTCATGACGTCGTAGGCGCCGCCGTAGGCCTTGCGCGTGATCACGGTCAGCTTGGGCACCGTGGCCTCGGCGAAGGCGTAGAGCAGCTTGGCGCCGTGGCGGATGATGCCGCCGTACTCCTGCGCCGTGCCGGGCAAGAAGCCGGGCACGTCGACGAAGGTCACCAGCGGGATGCCGAAGGCGTCGCAGAAGCGGACGAACCGGGCCGCCTTGACGCTGGCGTCGATGTCGAGGCAGCCGGCGAGCACGGCGGGCTGGTTGCCGACGACGCCGACGCTGCGCCCGCCGAGCCGGGCGAAGCCGCAGAGCATGTTCTGCGCCCAGCCCTCGTGGACCTCCAAGAAGCGGCCGTTGTCGACGATCTTGGTCACGACCTCGCGCATGTCGTACGGCTTCATCGGATCGGCGGGCACCAGCGTCTGCAGGGCCGGATCTGCGCGATGTTCCGGGTCGTCACAGGCGATCCGCGGCGCGGGCTCGAGGTTGTTCGCCGGCAGGTACGACAGCAGCTCGCGCGACAGCGCCAGCGCGTGCTTCTCGTCCTCGGCCGCGAAGTGCGCGACGCCCGAGGTGCTGGCGTGGCGATCGGCACCGCCGAGCTCCTCTTGCGTCACCTCCTCGTGGGTCACGGTGCGGATCACGTCCGGACCGGTGATGAACATGAACGAGCTCTTCTTGACCATGATCACGAAGTCCGTGATCGCCGGGGAGTACACGGCCCCGCCGGCGCACGGGCCGAGGATCACCGAGATCTGCGGCACGACGCCCGACGCGGCGACGTTGCGGTAGAAGATCTCGGCGTAGCCGGCCAGCGACTGCACGCCCTCTTGGATGCGCGCGCCGCCCGAGTCGTTGAGGCCGATCACGGGCGCGCCGACCTTCATCGCCATGTCCATGATCTTGCAGATCTTGCTCGCGAACGCCTCGCTCAGCGAGCCGCCGAAGACCGTGAAGTCCTGGGCGAACACGAAGACGCGCTGGCCGTCGATGCGGCCGTGGCCCGTGACGATGCCGTCGCCCGGGACCTTCTGCGCCTCCATGCCGAAGTCGGTGCAGCGGTGCGTCACCAGGCGGTCCATCTCGACGAAGCTGCCGTCATCGAGCAGGGCGTCGATGCGCTCGCGCGCCGTCATCTTGCCGGCCGCATGCTGCTTGTCGCGCCGGGCGGCGCCGCCACCGTCGAGCGCGCGGGCGTTGAGGGCTTCCAGGCGCTGGTGCAGCGCCAACGTACGGTCGGTCATCGTGAGGCTCCTCGGGGCGCGCCGGGGGTCCCGGGCGCGCGGCGGCGCGAATCGTCGCAGCGCACCCGTCTGGTGACAAGGGGCCTGCCAGCAACCGACCGACGCGCAACCGCTCGATCGATCCCCCGCCGCGCTGTGCCCCGCGACGTCGCGACCAACGGCACGCGGTGCCAACTCGACGGTGACAAGCGCGGCCACTGTGGTACCCTTCCGCGCCCACCGTCCGGTGGCGCCTCGTTCGACACAGGAGCCCCATGCCCACGCGCCCCAAGCGGCCCGCTCGTCCCGAGCGGCGCGCAACGACTCCATGGCCCGCGCTGTTGGCCTCGGTGCTCTGCATGGTCCCGGCGGTCCAGGCGTCCGCCGCGTGGCCCAAGGATGTGCTGGTCGGCGCCAAGATCGAGGCACGCGCGACCGCGACCGCGACCTCCGCCGTCGAAGCCCCTGGCGTGGCCGCCGACGATCCGCAGCGGCTGGGTAGCGATCGCCTCTACGAGAGTCGCTTGCGCGCCGGCGGCTACGCCCGCTGGGAGCTGGGCGGCGTCTGGCTGCAGGCGCTGCAGCTCGATCTGCAAGCCGACTTCTTCGCCACGCCGCTGGCGATCCAGACCGGCGACGCCGGCGACGGCAACGCTGCGCGCCTGCGCGCCGACCCGCTGCTCTCGGGCACGCCCGACGTCCTGTCCATCGACGCCACCCTGCTGCGCCAGCTCGCGATCGAGGCGGAAGGACGCTTCTTCCGCCTCGCCGCCGGGCGCATGGTCTCGCGCTGGGGCCTCGGCCTGCTCGCCCAGGCCGGCGACGACGAGCCGTACCAATTCGGCCTCAAGCGCAGGGGCGCCGTGGTCGACCGCGCCCAGGTCGCGCTGCTGCCGGCGGGCATCCCCGGCGACGGCTCGTACCTCGGCGTCCTGCCGCTCGCGCTGGTGGTCGCAGCCGACCGCGTGGTCGACGACGACCTGGCCTCCAAGCGCGCCGGCGACGACGCCCGGCAGGTGATCGCGGCCGCGTTGCTGCGCGGGCCCGACGCCGAGTTCGGCGCCTACGGCGTGCGCCGCTGGCAGACCGACGCCGACGGTCTGGGCCTGAACGCCTGGGTCGCCGACGTCTACGCCTCGTGGAAGGGCAAGATCCGCGGCCTGCGTGTCTCGGCGGCCACCGAGTGGCTGTGGATCCGCGGCGACACGACCTGGTTCCGCACCGTGACCTCGCCGAGCAAGCTGCAGGTCGCGCAATCCGGCGGTCTGGTGCGGCTGCGCATCGAGGACGGCAACCTCGGTGTGCAGATCGACGGCGGCTACGCGAGCGGCGACGACACGCCGTTCGACGACACGATCTCGAACTTCAAGATGGCCCGCGACATGCGCGTCGGCCTCGTGCTCTTCGGCGAGATGTGGCGTCGCCAGAGCGCGACCATCGTCAGCAACCTCGCAGATCCGCGCTTCACCGGCCAGGCCCCGGCCGGCGCCGAGCGCTTCGCCTCGGCCGGCTCGGCCACGGGCGCGCTGTGGACCTCGCAGACCGTGCGCGCCCGCTTCGGCAAGCTGACGCTGCTCGGCGGCGTCCTCGTCGCCCAAGCGCCCGTGCCGCTGGTCGATCCGCACCGCACCGGCCTCAACGGCGGCACACCCACCGGCCCGCGCGGCGGCAAGGCCAGCACCGACCTCGGCATGGAGTTCGACGGCGCGGGCGTCTGGGACGAGCCGCTCGGTGGCGGATTGACGCTGCGCGCCCGCATCGACTTTGGCGTCGCCTTGCCGGGGCTCGCGTTCGCCGGCGCCAACGGTGACGAGGCTGCGGCCGTCGGCGCCGCGGTCGGCCAGATCGCGCTGCGAGGTGCCTTTTGAACCTCGCCACCCTGATCCCGGCTACCGCCCGTTTCGCTCCGGAGGCGACCATGCTTGCACCGAACCGTCTTTGGCCGATCGGCGCACGCCGCGTCGCCGCCCGCGCCCTGGCGCTGGCAGCGTTCGTCGCGGGCGCCGCCGCCTGCTCCAGCGAGGACACCGGGCCCCGCGGCCTGCACCCGACCGAGGTCGAGGGCGCGGTCTTCGGCCCCACCGTCACCTTCCAACCGCTGGCCCAGCCCGAGCCCCTCGTGCCGTTCCCCAACGATCTCGGTATGGCCGTCTCCGCCAACGGCGGCGAGCACCTCTCGATCGGCCGGACCGCGCCGACCGCATTCGAGCGGCGCTTCCGCCACCATCTCAACGAAGTCCAAGGCTTCTCTGCGATGTCGCCGATCAGCATCGGATTCGAGGGGCCGCTCGACCTCAAGACCGTGCGCGACGACACGATCTTCATCGTCAACGTCGAGCCGGGCAGCGAGCGCTTCGGCGAGATCATGCCGCTCGATCTCGGCCGCGGTTACTTCCCGCACCAGGCCGAGCCCCACTCCTACTTCCCCTTCGATCCGCTCAAGGACTTCGACTCGTTCGTCGTCCCGCCCGACAACAAGGTCGACACCGACGACGACGGCATCCCCGACACCTGGGTCTACCACTACGAGGTCAGCACCCACACGCTCGACCTGCGGCCCCTGCTGCCGCTCGAGGCGGGCGCGCGCTACGCCGTGGTGCTGACGCGCGACGTGCAAGGCTGGGCCGCCGACGGCACCAAAGGCCAGATCCGCAGCCCGTTCGACGCCGTCAACCACGACGCCCAGACCGAGGCGCTGCGGCTCGCGCTGCCCACGCTCTCGGCCCGTGGCGTCGAGGCGTCCGACATCGCCTTCGCCTGGACCTTCAAGACCGGTGATCTCTCGCGCACCTTCCGCGCCCTGCGCGACGGCCTCTACGGTCAGGGCAAGTTCGCCTGGCTGGCCAAGAAGTTCTCGCCGCGCATCGCGCACATCTACCAGATGGACATCGCCTTCGACGGCCTCGCCGACGGCATGCCGGGCGCACACCCCGCGAACAAGAAGTTCCCGTTCGCGCCGCGCGATCACGATCGGATCCTGCAGGGCCCGTACATGGAAGGGATCTTCAAGATCATCAACTCCTTCCAGCCCGGCGTCGCGGGTGAGTTCAAGCACACCGCCTACGCGCTCTTCGGCGACATGACGACGGTGAACCTGCGCGCCACGGCCCAGACCGGCGTCACCGAGCGCAACGTCTGGCAGATCGATCTCGACGAGGGCACCGCCGTCGTCGCCGAAGAGCGCGTGCCGTTCATGCTCACGGTCCCCAAGACGACCGAGGCGCACAAGCCGCCGTTCCCGGTCGTCGTCTACGCCCACGCCACCGGCACCAGCCGGATCGAGGCGCTGCTGCTGGCCGATCGTCTGGCCCACGCCGGCATCGCCACCTTCACCATCGACGCGGTCGGCCACGGCCCCGTGCTGCCGGACGCCCGCAGCCTGATCGGCGATTTCTTCAAGGGTGACGACGAGATGGTCAAGGGCCTGGTCCAGTCGGTGCTCGGCTCGTTCATCTTCACCGACGCCGCCGCCAAGCTGCCGAGCACCATGACCCTCGAAGAGATGTTCGACGTCATCGAGGCCAATGGCTTCATGCAGCAGCTGCTGGTCAAGGGCCGCGGCACCGACGACAACGGCGACTGCGTGCTCAACGACAGCGCCGGCGAGGCGTACTACGCGCCGAATCCGGTCCGCATGCGCGACTCGATGCGCCAGACGACGCTCGACTACATCGTCGCCGTGCGCATGCTGCGCAGCCTCGGCGAGAACGTGCCCGCCGCCATCGACGACCCGCGGACGGCGTCGGACGAACAGATCGTGGCCAACATGGTCGCCGGCGACTTCGACCTCGACGGCATCGCCGACGTCGGCGGCCCGAACGTGCCGTACTTCATGATGGGCATCTCGCTCGGCGGCATCCACACCGCGCTGACCGCGCCGCTCGAGCCCTATATCGTCGCGGCGGCGCCGGTGGTCGCGGGCGCAGGCCTCGCCGACATCTTCATCCGGACCAAGTTGCACGGCGTCATCCAGAAGCTGATGTGGAAGGCCTCGGGCCCCCTGATCGCCGGCTGTCCCGCGATCGCCGAGCCCAAGCTCGACCCGAACGGTCGGCATGTGGTGCGTCTGTCGTGGAACAACGAGTCGGACCGCTGCAAGAACGAGACGGCGCCTTCGCGGATCGCCGTCGACGGCACTTGCCTGAAGAAGGCCTACGACGCTCCGCTCTACTTCGACGAGATCGGCGTCGTCCCGGGCAACCGCATCCTGGTCGAGAACCTGAACACCGGGCTGAGCAACGAGGCGATCGCGGGCAGCGACGGCCGCTTCACCGTGGCCCTCGCAGGCGACATCGGCGACACGTACCGCGTGCGGGTCGTCGGTGACGATGGCCGCATCCTCGACGAGGCGACGACGACCTCGCCGGTCGAGGGCAACGCCCGTGTTCGCAATACCCCGGAATTCCGGCGACTCGTGCAGCTCAACGCCAACATCCTTGAGGGCGCGGACGCGATCACCGTGGCCGAGCGCATGTTCCTGGACACCCGCGGCAACGCCAAGACCAACCTGCTGATGATGCTCTCGGTTGGCGATCGCACCGTCACCTTCGGCTCGGGGCTGGCCCTGGCCCGCGCGATCGGCCTGTTCGGCAAGCTCAACAACTACGTCGATGATGCTCCATGGCGCGCCTGGACCGAGGAGGCCATCCGCCGCGGCATGCTCGACGGCTCGACCAACGAGAAGCTCGCCGCAGGCGCGATCAAGGCGGACGAGACGCTGATCCCGCTGCTGAACCCCGCCGCGGCCGACAGTGGCTTTGGCAACTGCCGCATCGTGCCGACCGAGGACGGCAAGGGCGGGCTGTCCGGCCTGTGCCTCGCCAACGTCGGCGGGCGGCACGAGTACATCGCCCAGATCGACAAGGGTGACCAACACCCGCCGCTGCAGGGCTACAAGCCGACGTACACCGAGTACCACCGCAACCTGATCGTGAGCTACTTCCACTCGATGGGCCGCAAGGTCATCGACGATCCGTGCTGGGCCGACGCCAAATGCGTCAAGGACAAGAACCTCGAAGCCGAGTGGGAGAAGCCGATCGACATGGCGAAGTAGCCTCGCGCGGCGGCGTGGGCGTCGAGCCGGCCGCTCAGCAGGGCTCGTCGAGTCGCTCGGGGTGCTCGAGCAGCGCACGCGTCTCGCGCGCGAGCACGCTGGCCTGGAATCCGTCGACCAGGCGATGATCGAGCGTCACCGTGATCGGCAGCAGCTTGCGCACGCACATCTGGCCGTCGATGACGCGCACGCCGTCTTCGGCCGCGCCCACCAGCACGACCCCGAGGCCCTTGGCCGCCGGAAAATGCGGCGCCCAGGCCCGGCCGACGCCGAGCATCCCGAGCGAGCTGATCATCAACGAGCCAAAGGGATCGTTGGCGATGCCGGCCCAGCGCAGGTCGAGGCCGAGGTCATGGCTGAGGAAGGACGCGGCACGCAGCGCCCAGCCCATCAGCAGCGGCGGCATCCAGGCGAGGTTGCGCTTGGTGCTGGCCAGCATCTCGTCGTCGCCGCGGCGGATCCGCTCGGCGATCGCGGAGATCTCGGTCGCGATCTGGGCCACGTCCTTGCGATCGGCCTCGTGGACCAGCGCGCCGCTGAGGTCGGCCTTCTGGCTCGCCTGTTGCCCGTCGTTCTGCGCCGGCGGCACGGCCACCTGCAAGAAGATGTCGACGTTCTTGCGCTGCCAGACGCGGCCGCGGCGCAGCGTGCAGTTCAGCCCCGGATGGCGGCGCAAGGTCATGGCGAAGGCCCGCGCCACGGCGTGGGTCGGCGTCAGCCGGACGCCCGTCTCCTCGCGCTTGCGCTCGAGCCAGGCGAGCAGCTCGGTCGCGTCGACATCGTGGCCGCCGTAGATCGTCGGATCCCGCGGCGGATCCCACGCGACGGCCGCGAGCTGGCGAAACATCGACATCCGCTCAAGTCGCTGGAATTGGCCCGCCATCTCGAACTCCTGCCCGGCCGGAACGCCTCGTTTCGCCCGCACTGTCCCACCGACGGGCCCTTGTTGGCAAACCCCCCTCCGCGCAGGTATCGTCGCCCGCCGGAGCCGCAGATGTGCGCGCATGGCTCCGCCACGGCGGCAGAGGCATCGTGCTAGGTCTCTTCGACAGTTTTGTCTCGCATGACCTCGCCATCGACCTCGGGACGGCGTCGACGCTGATCTACATGCGCGGTCGCGGCATCGTCAGCAACGAGCCCTCGGTGGTCGCGGTGCAGACCGATCGACGCGGCGAGCGGCGCGTGCTCGCGGTCGGCAAGGACGCCAAGGAGATGCTCGGCCGCACGCCGCAGGGCATCGAGGCGATCCGGCCGCTGCGCGACGGGGTCATCGCCGACTTCGAGGTCGCCGAGGCGATGCTGCGCTACTTCATCACGAAGGTGGCGCCGCGCCGGGCCTTGGTCCGCCCGCGCGTCATCATCTGCGTCCCGTTCGGCATCACCGACGTCGAGAAGCGCGCCGTCCGCGAGAGCGCCGAGTCGACCGGCGCCCGCGAGGTCTACCTGATCGAGGAGCCGATGGCGGCGGCCATTGGCGCGGGCCTGCCGGTGACGGAGCCCGCCGGCAACATGATCGTCGACATCGGCGGCGGCACCACCGAGATCGCCGTCATCTCGCTCGCCGGCATCGTCTACAGCCAGAGCCTCAAGGTCGGCGGCGACCGCATGGACCAGGCGATCGTCCAGCACCTCAAGCGCAAGCACAACCTGCTCGTGGGCGAGCGCACCGCCGAGCAGATCAAGATCCGGATCGGCAGCGCCGCGCGCGTGCTCGAGCTCGAGCAGGTCGAAGCGCGCGGCCGCGACATGCACCACGGCGTGCCGCGCACCGTGACCGTCCACTCCGAGGAGATCCGCGAGGCGCTCGAAGAGCCGCTGGCCGAGATCGTCGCCGCGCTGCGGCTCGCGCTCGAGTCCACGCCGCCCGAGCTCTCGGCCGATATCGTCGACAAGGGCATCGTGCTGGCCGGCGGCGGCGCGCTGCTACGCGGCCTCGACACCCTGCTGCGCGACCAGACGGGCCTGCCGGTCCTGGTCGCCGACGATCCGATCAGCGCCGTCGTGCTCGGTGCCGGCGCCGTGCTCGACAACCCGACGTTGCTCCGCGAGGTCGCCCTGCGCTAGCGGGCCTGCCGCGGCAGGGCCGAAGGCCGCTGTAGCACGTGAGGTCTGCGCGCGACGAGACCCAAAAACAGCCAACGCAGCGCTGACGCCCCCCGACGTCGACGCTGCGTTGGCAGGAACGGAGCCGCGCGAACTAGGCGTTCGCCAGATCGTCGGCCGTCGTGAACAGGCCGCGATGCTGCGCGTGACGCGCATCCATCGAGGTCACGCTGGCCGGAACCTGGGCGCGGACGCTGTCGATCTTGCGGGCCAGGGCGCGCGCGACCAACTGGTGCTCACGGGCCGTGCGGGCCGAGCCATCGCCGTTGTTGGCGACGAACAGGTCCAACTCGGCGCTGCGGGCGACGGGCTCGAGGCGCGCGCCGTGACGGCAGGCCTCGATGCGCAGGCGCTCGCCCGTGGTGCGGTTCTCGACCACGAAGGGCAGGGCCCCACGATCGACCTGACCGACCTCGGCGACCGACCAATCCCCGACCGGCTCGGCCGCAGCGGCGCCGGCCTGGCCGTCGAGGAGCTGCGAGCCGACCGCGACAGCCGTCGCACCGGCCACGGAAGCGCCAACCAGGCTGATGAAATCTCGACGTGAAATGGACATGGATACCCCCCAAAGCGGAAACGACCCTCGTCCACCGTAGCGTCCGTGGCCCGCAGAGTCAACGAAGATCCTTCGCTGATGTCGCATTGGCAGACACCCCGAGACATGTGACGACAAACCCGCGTGGCCGGGCTTGCCGGGCAGGCCCCGCTTGTGGCTGCATCGGGGCACCTGCGCGTGATTGCGGGTGTCGCGACGCGCAGCAGCGGCGCGACGCATCGAGGAAGCATGGCCCCGCAGCTTCGGCTCCAGCCCATCGATCCGGCCGCGCTCGCCCTGCTGTTGCGGCGGCCGGCCGACGTCGCCCGCACCGGTGGCCTGCTGCGTCGCCGCGGCGTGGCGGGATGGCTGCTCGCCGACGAAGATCTGGGCCGCGCCTGCGAGACCAGCCGCGCCGCCCGCAGGCTCGGCGTGGCCGTCGGCCTGCGCCTGCTGGTCGGGGACGATCCCGCGCGCCTGCCCGCGGACGCGGACCTGGTCGGAGTGCCCCTCGTCGTGCTGCGTCCGGCCCCCGGCCTCGCAGACGTCGTCGGTGCCGCCGCGCGCGTCTCGGCGTGGCTCTCGCGTCGGCGCGACGGCGCGACCCGGGTCGCCCTCGACGGCTGGCCCCGCTGTGTCGCGACGCCCCGAGGCGACGTGGACGTCGCGTTGGAGGCGTCGATCGGCGCCGTCCCCGGCGCCACGCCCGCCGCCGCGCCGGGCTGCGCGGGCTGCCCGGTCCAGGCCGCTTGTCCCGGCTGGCCCGCGTCTGCGTCGTCGGCACCGACACCGCCCGGCGTCGCCGTCAGCAACCAGGCCGATCTGGTCGATGACGGCACGGGAGCCCTCTGGTTCGAGGCCGCCGAGGTCGGCGCCATCGCCGCTGCGGTGCTCTTCGACGACGGCAGCGGCACCCGGCGCTATGTCTGCCGCGACCCGGCCTTCGCGCCGCGAGGCGCCGCGACGCCCCACGGCATGCAGCGCGAGCTCGAGGAGCGCGGCCAGCTCTGGCTCGACGTCTCGACCAAGGAACGGCTCGACGACTTCGGCGTCGACCTCGCGCCGCTGGAACAACTGGACGCCGGTCATTGGCTGCCCGACGGCGGTTGGATGCCACCGCGCTGGCGTCGACGCGAGGGCGTCGCGCCCTTCGCCGCCGAGGAGCAGTGGCTCCAGGACCGGATCGCCGCGCTGGCGGGGACGGTGGTCGACGTCGGGGCCGGACCGCTGCGCTACCTGCACGTGATCGCGCCGGCGATCGCCAGCGGCGCGCTGCGCTACGTCGCGGTCGAGCCGGATGGTGGGGCGCTGGCAGCCCTGCGCAGCGCCTTGCCGGGGGCGATCCTCGCCCGAGGCGTCGGCGAGGCCCTGCCGCTGCCAGCGCGCTGCGCCGACGTCGTGATGGTCCTGCGCGCCTGGAATCACCTATCGGCGCCGTTGACGATGCTGGCCGAGGCGCGGCGCGTGCTCCGGCCCGGCGGCGCGCTGATCCTCGTCGACAACGTCGCGTTCGGCCTGGTGCGCAGCGCCGAAGCGGCGGCGCGGGCCCACGCCATCCCCGTCGAGGCCACGCCGTTCGAACATTTTCGCAACGACGACGCCGCCGCGGCCGTGGCCTGGCTCGAGCGCGCGGGGGGCTTCCGGGTCGTCGAACGCCAGGACGTCGCGCCAGGCACGGGCAACCAATGGTTCGTCCGCGCCACCTTCGACGGCGGTTGAGCCGCGATCGGACACGGTGATCCGGTTGATGCGCCGCCCGTTGACGGCTACGCTGCGCTCGGCCCGAGATCCGTGCGCAGCCGTCGACCCCATCGGCGGCGCTGCGGCGTCCCAGGGCAGATCGCGTTGGAGGCCGTGACGAACCGTCCCGGCGCGACGCGAACCGTGTCGGAGGCTCCGTTGACGTCGCAGATCGATTCCGAACCGTCGCACGACCAGGCTCCCAGCCACGACGAGGCCCGTCGGCCTGCGTCCGCCACGCGCCGGCGTGGGCTGGGGCTGAATCTGCTCGCGATCGCCGTGGCGGTCGCGACCTTGCTCCACGGTTGCCTCGACGCGACCTATCTGCCCGACCCCAAATACGCCGACACCGCGGCCGATCCCGACAGCGACACCACCGGCCAGATCGACACCGCCGAGGCTGACACGACCACCGACGAGGACATCTCGGTCGACATCAGCACCGACATCGCCCAGGACAGCGCGGTCGAGGACGTCGACGCCACGGTCGAGCCGGACACCGCGACCGACGTCGACACCGCCGTCGACGACGCGGTCGACACCGCCGATGTGCCCGTGCTGCTTCCCTTCGCCTCGACCTGCACCGCGGACGCAGAGTGCAGCTCCGGCCTGTGCATGGCCCACGCCGGCGGGCCCAAGCTCTGCACCAGCGCCTGCGAGGGCGACTGCCCGGTCGGCTTCCGCTGTGGCCTCGCGCCCGCGACCGGCTCGTCGTTGCACTTCTGCCTGCCGCTGCCGGGCAACCTGTGCAAGCCTTGCACCGACGACCTGCAATGCCCCGGCGGCTCGTGCCTGACCGACCTCGGTGGCGCCGAGCCGGTCTGCGGCGTGTCCTGCGCCGCCGCCGCCGGTGGTGAGGCCGCCTGCCCCGCCGGTTTCGTCTGCCAGAGCTTCCTCAAGGGCGAGCTCTGCGTACCGGCCAACGGCACCTGCACCTGCGGCACGCCGCAGCTCGGCCAGGCGTGGTCGTGCGCGGTGCAGACGCCGCTCGGCACCTGCACTGGCAGCCAGGTCTGCGTCGACGGCGGCTGGTCGAAGTGCTCCGCGCCGCTGCCCGCGGTCGAGGTCTGCGACGGCTACGACAACAACTGCGACGGCAAGACCGACGAGGGCTACGCGCTCAGCGGCCCCAGCGGTGCCCAGCCGCTCGGCGCGCCCTGTGGCACGGGCGTCTGCGCCGGCGGCAAGGTCGTCTGCGCGCCCGGCGGCCAGGGTGCGACCTGCTCCACCGCGCCGCAGGCGGCGAGCATCGACCTCTGCGGCGACAAGGTCGACAACGACTGCGACGGCAGCACCGACGAGGAGTGCCCCGAGGCCGACACCGACGGCGACAAGGTCGCCGACTCGCTGGATTGCGCGCCGTACGACGGCTCGATCTTCCCCGGGGCCAAGGAGCCGTGCTGCAAGCCGCTCGGGGGCTCGGCGAACCCCGCACCCCAGGACGTCACCGACGCGACCAAGGGCTGCGACTGGAACTGCGACGGCAAGGTCACGGCGTGTGGTGCGACCGACAAGGACGGCGACGGCTTCGAGGCGCCGGGCGACTGCGACGACAACGATCCGAGCATCTTCCCGGGCGGCAAGGAGAAGTGCGACGACGGCAAGGACCAGGATTGCGACAAATCCGACCTGTCGTGCGTGGGCCTGACCGACGCCGACAGCGACGGCTACCCGCTCGGCATCGACTGCAACGACGACGCGCCGAACATCTACCCGGGTGCCGAGGAAGCGTGCAACTTCCTGGACGACGACTGCGACGGCCTCGTCGACGAGGGCAACCCCGGCGGCGTCTGCTCGATCGGCGGCGCCAAGACCAAGGCAGCCTGCCTGCAACAATCCGGCACCTGGACGCCCGCCGGGACGACCTGCGGCGCGTCGATCGGAGCCTGCGTCCCCGGCGTGTTGGCCTGCAACCACGTCGGCCTGTCGGCGACGGTGACCTGCGTCGACGCCGTGCTCGGCTCGGCCGAGACCTGCAACGACGCCGACGACGACTGCGACGGCCAGACCGACGAGGACTTTACCGAGCTCGGCAAGACCTGCGATGGCGACGACGCCGACAAATGCGCCTTCGGCAAGCTCGTCTGCGCGCCGGACGGCAAGGGTACGGTCTGTGGCGTCGAGTCCAAGACCGACCTGCTCGAGCTCTGCGACGCGGCCAACCCCGCCAAGGGCAACAACAAGGACGAGGACTGTGACGGCGAGACCGACGAGGTCTGCTGGTCGGACGACGTCGACGGCGACGGTGTGCCCGCCGGCAAGGATTGCAACGACGCAGACGCCGGCGTCTATCCGGGGGCGAAGAACGAGCCCTGCTGCGATCCGGCCTATGCCGGCGGACCTGCCGCGCTCGAGTTCTGCGACAAGAACTGCGACGGCCAGGTCACATGGTGCGCCGCGGGCGACAAGGACTTCGACGGCAAGACCGGCGGCGACGACTGCGACGAGAGCAACCCTGACGTCTACCTCGGCGCGATCGAGAAATGCGACGACGGCATCGACCAGGACTGCGACAAGGTCGACCTCAAGTGCGCGGACATCACCGACAACGACGGTGACGGCTACGCCGCCGCGGTCGACTGCAACGACAACAACAAGGAGGTCCACCCGGCCGCCTTCGAGAAGTGCAACCTCAAGGACGACGACTGCGACGGCTTCACCGACGAGGGCAACCCCGAGGCGGCACCGACCAGCTGTGGCGCCGACCTGGGCGTCTGCAAGCCCGGCAAGGAGGTCTGCGTCCGCCAGCAGTTCAAGGCCAGCGTGCTCTGCGTGCCTGTCCAGGGGCCGAAGGCCGAGCTCTGCAACGGGCTGGACGACAACTGCAACGGCAAGGTGGACGAGTCCTTCCCCGAGGTCGGCGAGGCGTGCGACAGCAGCGCCGACGGCGATACCTGCAAGACCGGCACCTGGACCTGCAAGGCCGATGGCTCGGGCACCGAGTGCGTCAACGAGGTCTCGCCCAACCAGATCGAGCTCTGCGACGGTCAGGACAACGACTGCGACGGTGACACCGACGAGGGCATGTCCTACTTCGGCAAGGGCGTCGGCGGCGACTGCGACGGCCAGGGCGCCTGCGGCGTCGGCAAGGTCGTCTGCTCGCCCGAGCTGGCGGTCGCCGTCTGCTCGACCGACCTCTACGGCACCGCGTCCGAGGCCAAGCCCGAGCTCTGCAACAAGATCGACGATGACTGCGACGGCCTCACCGACGAGGGCATGCTCTTCGGCGGCAAGGGGATCGGCCAGCCGTGCGCCGGCTCCGGCGCCTGCGCCAACAAGGTCGGCGTGGTCGAGTGCGGCCCCGACGGCAAGGCCATCTGCTCGACGATGCCCGGCGGCTCGGCCTACGCAGGCACCACCGAGGTCTGCAACAGCGTCGACGACGACTGCGACGGACGCGTCGACGAGGGCCTCGGCCTCGCGGACTCGACCTGCAAGGTCGCGGGCATCTGCACCTCCGACCTGGTCAAGGCCCAATGCATCGCCGGCGCCTGGAAGTGCGACTACGCCGGCGTCACCGGCTACCAGGGCGACAAGGAGGTCCTCTGTGACGGCGTCGACAACGACTGCGACGGCAAGACGGACGACGAATTCGCGGTGAACGCGCCCTGCGACGGCGACGACAGCGACAAATGCGCCAACGGCGTGGTGGTCTGCTCCAGCGACAAGCTCTTCAGCCTCTGCGGCCTCGAGTCGCCGGCCGACATCGTCGACGTCTGCAACGGCAAGGACGATGACTGCGACGGTCAGACCGACGAGGACTTCCCGGTCGGCCAGGCCTGCGACGGCGCCGACCAGGACCAGTGCCCGACCGGTACCTGGACGTGCAAGAGCGACGGCACCGCCGCCGAATGCGTCAACGAGCCGCCGTCGGACCAGAGCGAGCTCTGCAACGACAAGGACGACGATTGCGACGGCGAGACCGACGAGGGCTTCCAACTCGGCGAAGCGTGTGACGGCGACGACAGCGACGCGTGCAAGAACGGCGTGTTCCAGTGCGCTCCGAACGGCAAGTCCAACCAATGTGGCAAGGAGACGGTCGAGTCGATCACCGAGATCTGCAACGGCGACGACGACGACTGCGACGGCAGCACGGACGAGGGCCAGCTCTACGAGGGCAAGGCGCTCGGCGGCAACTGCAACGGCATCGGCAGCTGCGGCCCGGGCAAGGTCGTCTGCTCGCCGAACACGAGCAAGGCGACGTGCAGCACCAACCCGGACGCCTACCTGATCTTCGACGGCAAGGAGCTCTGCGATGGCCTCGACAACGACTGCAACGGCCAGACCGACGACGCGCTGACCTGGAAGGGCCTCGCGCTCGGCCAGGGCTGCCCCGGCGTCGGCCAATGCGGCGCGGGCAAGGTCGAGTGCGGCAACGACAAGCAGGTGACGTGCTCGACCCTGGCCAACGGCAGCCAGCCGGCGTCGAAGGCGGAGCTCTGCGACGGCCTGGACAACGACTGCAACGGCCTGACCGACGACGGGCTCGGCCTGGCACAGTCGCCGTGCAGCGCCAAGGGCGTCTGCACCCCCGAGGCGACGATCGCGACGTGCACCAACGCCAAATGGGTCTGCGACTACAGCAAGATCCCGGGCTACCAGCAGGTCGAGACCCTCTGCGACGGCCTCGACAACGACTGCGACGGCCAGACCGACGAGGGCTTCGACGTCGGCAAGGCCTGCGACGGCAACGACGCCGACCAGTGCAAGAACGGCACCTGGCAGTGCGCCGGCGACAAGAAGAGCGCGGTCTGCGACAACGAGACGCTGACGTCGATCCCCGAGGTCTGCGACAACCTCGACAACGACTGTGACGGCTTCACCGACGAGAACTTCACCTACGGCGACGTCGTGCTCGGCGCGCCGTGTGACGGCGAAGGCGAATGCGGTGCCGGCAAGGTCATCTGCGGCGCCGCGAGCAAGGTCGCGGTCTGCTCCACCGATCCCGATGGCACCAGCAGCCAGGCCAAGGACGAGATCTGCGACAACAAGGACAACGACTGCGACGGCACCACCGACAACGGCATGAAGTTCCAGGGGCTGCCCAAGGGCGCGCCGTGCTCGGGCGTCGGCGAGTGCGGCCTCGGCGTCGTCGAATGCAACCCGATCAAGAAGGTGCCGGTCTGCTCGTCGAACCCCGACGGCACCGAGAGCAAGTCGATCTTCGAGCAATGCAACGGCAAGGACGACGATTGCGACGGCCAGAGCGACGAGGACGTCGACTCGAGCACCAACTCCTGCAACAAGCAGGGGGCCTGCGCCAAGGCGTTGGTGCCGACCTGCACCGCGGGCAAGTGGCAGTGCCAGTACTCCGGCGCCGGCTACCAGGTCAAGGAGACGCTCTGCGACGATATCGACAATGATTGCAACGGCGTGACCGACGACGGGTACAACCAGAAGAGCAAGGCCTGCGACGGCGACGACGCCGACCAGTGCAAGAACGGCAAGCTGATCTGCGGCCCGGACAAGGGGAGCCTCGTCTGCGGTCCCGAGGCGCCGGTCAGCACCACCGAGATCTGCGACGGCCTCGACAATGACTGCAACGGCCAGACCGACGAGGCCTTCCCGACGCTAGGCCAGGTCTGTGACGGCCCGGACGCCGACCAATGCAAGAACGGCACGTTCACCTGCGACGACTCCAAGACGAACGTCACCTGCGCCTCTGAGTTCCCCAGCGACGTCAAGGAGATCTGCGACGGCGTCGACAACGACTGCGACGGCCAGACCGACGAGGGCTTCGATGTCGGCGCGGCATGCGACGGACCCGACGCCGACCTCTGCAAGTTCGGCAAGATCCAATGCGACAAGCAGGGCAAGGCCGAGTGCGGCACCGAGAGCAAGTCGAACATCAAGGAGATCTGCAACGACATCGACGACGACTGCGACGGCACGACCGACGAGGGCTTCGAGCAGAAGGGCCAGAAATGCGACTCGCCCACGGACACGGACCTCTGCAAGACCGGCCAGTTCGCCTGCTCGACGTCGGGTGTCCTCGTCTGCGCCAACGACAACGAGTGCGCCGTCGGCACCGCTTGCCAGACCACGTCCAAGCTCACGGATCCCGAGAAGTGCATCTGCGGCGGCACGACGGTCTGCTCGTTCCTGACCGGCGACGAGTGCAACGCCGGCAAGTGCTCGTGCAACGGCGGCGCGACCTGCAGCGGCAACAAGGTCTGCGTGCCTGGCAAGGGCTGTCAGTAGACCGATGGGGCCAGCGCCCGCTCCGACGCGCGCGTCCAGGCGCGCGCGCGTTCAGCCGCGCTCGCCGACCAGCGCCCGCAGGTAGAACTCGCCCGCGCGGTAGCTGGAGCGCACCATCGGCCCGCTGGCGACGTAGCGGAAGCCGAGCTCCTTGGCAGCCACCTCCCAGCTGGCGAATTCCTCCGGCGTCGCGAAGCGCACGACCTCGTGGTGCCAGGGGCTCGGCCGCAGGTATTGGCCCAGCGTCACGGCGTCGCAGTCCACCGAACGCAGCGCCACCAGGGTCTCGCGGATCTCGGCGTCGGTCTCGCCGATGCCGACCATGATCGAGCTCTTGGTCACGACGTGCGCGGACGCCGCCTTGGCCGCCGCCAGGGTCGCAAGGCTCTGGCCGAAGCTGGCGCGACGGTCCCGCAGCTGCGGCGTCAGCCGCTCGACGGTCTCGACGTTGTGCGCAAAGACGTGCGGTTGGCCAGCGATCACCGTCGCGACGTCGGCGGCGCGGCCTTCGAAATCGGGCAGCAGGACCTCGACCAGGGTGTCGGGGTTGCGCGCCCGCACCGCCTCGATGCAGGCGCGCAGGTGCGCCGCGCCGCCGTCCGCGAGATCGTCGCGGTTGACGCTGGTCATCACCACGTAGTCGAGGCCCATCAGGGCGACCTGGTCCGCCGCCTTGCGCGGCTCGTCGGCGTCCAGGGCCGGCGGCGTCCGCTCGTGTTTGACGGCGCAGAAGCGGCAGGTGCGGGTGCAGGTCTCGCCCATCAGCATCAGCGTCGCCGTGCCTTCGTTCCAGCACTCGCCGATGTTCGGGCATTGCGCCTCTTCGCAGACCGTGAACAAGCCACGTTCGCGCAGGTTGCGCTTGATCTCGGCGTAGCGCTCGCCACCTGGCAGCTTGGCGCGCATCCACGGCGGCAGGGGCTGCCGCGTTTCGCCCTGGGCCGCGCGGCGGTCGCGCAGCAAGCTCAGGCGGTCAGGGCTCAAGCGCATCGTCGACTCCCGTGCAGCGGGGCCATGGGGCCCGGCGGCCTGGCAATCTCGCGCAAGCGTCTTCGCCCCGCAAGTCGAAGCGGCGGTACGGCTGTCCGTCCAGGCGCGTGCATCGCCCGAAACGTGTGCACTGGCACCGGTTTCGGGGATCTTGCGCAGATGTGGGCCGGGCTCAGATCGCCGCAGGCCGTCGTGCGTCCAAGCCAGAGCGCCGCCCTCGCTCGCGGCGGAAGGAGCCGACCATGCCCACACACGCCCCGGATTCTCGCGCTGCCCGCGCCACCAGCCCCGGCCCCGCTCGCCGCGTGTTCGCGACGCTCGGTCGTATCGGCCTCGCCGCGATGCTGCTCGCGGCCTTCGCTTCGGTCGTCTGGGCCTGCCCGCCGGGCCGCGGCTCCTATCGCGGCGGCCAGCCCGAACCCGATTGTCGCGGTCAGCGCCTGGGTGCCGTGCGCTGGGAGGTGCGCAGCTCGCATCCGGCGGTCGCCTACAACCACGGCGGTCGGGTCCTGGTCGAGGTCCGGCTGCGCGCCGACAAGATCCGCGCCGCCGCCCGCCGCCCGGTCGCCGTCGCGCTGGTGCTCGATCGCTCGGGCTCGATGCGCGGGCGCAAATGGCAGGACGCCGCCGACGCCGCTCGCGCCGCCGTGCGTCGGCTCGAGCGTGGCGACATGCTGACCATCGTCAGCTACGCGACCGACGTCCGCGTCGATTGGGAGGCCCGTCGCTACGAGCCCCGCGATCAGGACGAGATCTTGCGCGTCATCGACCGGATGGAGCCGGGCGGCTCGACCTACCTCGAGGGCGGCTTGCGCCGCGCCGCCGAGCAGATCGCGCGCTACGCCGACGGCGAGCGGCCAACCCGCATCGTCCTGGTCTCGGACGGCAACGCCAACGTCGGCGTGCAGAGCCCGCAGGGGCTGCAGCAGGTCGCGCGCAGCGTGGGCCAGCAGGGCGTGATCGTCTCGACCGTGGGCCTGGGCCTCGACTACAACGAGGACCTGATGACGGCGGTCGCCGACGGCGGCAGCGGCTCGTACTACTACGTTCGCGACTCCGACCGCCTGGCCGAGACCTTCCGCACCGAGCTCGACCGCATGATGGCCAGCGCCGCGCGCCGCATCGCCGTGCGCATCCAGCCTGCGCAGGGCGTCCGCGTGCTGCGCGTGCTCGGCTACCCGTCCGAGTCGGTCGGCGACGGCGGCATCGAGGTGCCGCTGGGCGAGCTCAGCTCGGAGGGCGAGCGCAGCCTGCTCGTCGAGCTCGACGTGCGCTGTGACGCGCGCGGCCGGCGCCGCCTCGCCACGGTCGAGCTCGAGCTGCACGATGGCTCCGGCGAGCGCCTGCGCGGCGTGGCCGACGTCGACGTCGACGCCACCGACGACATGCGTCGGGTCGAGACCGAGCGCGACATGGAGGTCGTCGGCCGCCACGAGGAGCATCGCCTCGCCGAGGAGATGCGCGAATCCGCCGAGATGGTGTCGCGCGGCGAGGGCGGTGCGGCCCAGGAGCGCCTGCGCGCCGCGGCCCGGCGCGCCCGTGACGTGGCGAGCAAGGGTGGCAGCAAGGCGCTGGCCAAGGCGGCGGACGAGGCCGAATCGCGCGCGGCCGCGGCGCCGGCTGCGGCCGCAGGCCCGAGCGACGCGCGCGAGGACTACAAGAAGTCGATGAAGGCCAAGGCCTATGACTACCAGAAGCGCTAGACGGCCCCGGATCGGGGGCGCGATGGCCTGATCTACGGGCAGAGCGCGCCGAACGCGGGGTCGGTGGGGACGTGGCCCACCAGGCGCGCGGTCGGGTCCAGCGCCGCCTCGCCCTCGACCTTGGTGTCGACCAGCGTCGACTGGCCGCCGACGAGCAACGTCCCGGTCGGGACCTGGACGCTGGCGATGCCGAAGCGTGGCCCGCCGAGCGCGTCCAGGGCCTGCACCTCCAGCTTGAGCGGGCTCGCGGTGGCCTCGCCGGACACGCGCATCTGCCAGACCGCGCCGCCGATGCACTCGCTGCCGCCCGCCGCGCACGGAGCGCCGCCGAGCAGCGCGATGGCCCCAGGGCTCAACAGCGCCACGCCCTCGCGCGCGACGCCAAGACCGGCGATGCCACCGAACAGCGTCGTGCTGCCGCTGTCGATGGCGACCAGGGTGATCGCGCCGCTCGCGAGATCGACGCGCGCGGCGAAGGTCTTGGACTGCGCGGCCGAAGGCGAGCCAGCGGGGATACCGCCCGACACCAGCAGCGTCTCGACCCCGGCCGACGCGCCGAGCGAGACCACGATCGGGTCGATCGTCGCCAGGGGATCGGCCGCGAGCAGCGCCGCGTCGCCGGCGACCGTCAGGCGGACGAATCCCTTGTCGGTCGACTGGATCCACTCCGCGGCGTCGGCGGCCTTGCCGTTGAGGTTGCCGCCCCAGACCAGCACCGCGCCGTTGCTCAACGTCACCAGGCCCGGCCGCGCCCGCGCGACCTGCAGCGTCAGCGACTTGGCGGTGCCGGCGCCACCGTCGGCGACGGCACCGAGGTCGGTGAGGATGTTGGCGGTCGTCGTCGGCACCTGGCTGCTGTCGACGCCGCCGACGAAGAGCAGGCCGCCATTCCACCTCGTCGCCGACGACAGCAGCTGCGCACCGGCACCGACCGCCGCCGCGGAGGCCTTGCTCGTGCCGGCGGCGAGGTCGACCAGTTCCGCGGCGATGGCCGGCAGCGCGCCGTCAGGTTTGGCCGGGGTCAAGATCGGCGTCGGCAGCTTGGTGCTGCCGAACTGATCGACGCCCGTGACGCCGCCGACGACCAGGATCCGCGTGGCGTCCAGGGCGAACGCGTGGTGCCAGGCGCGCCCCGCGAGCAGCTGCGGGCCCTTGCGGAAGACCCCGACCGCGTGATCGAAGACCTCGATGTCGCGGCTCGCGACGCCGCTCTTGGTCTGGCCGCTCCAGCTGCCGATACCTCCGACGATCGCCGCGTCGCCGCTGGGCAGGGCGACGCCGACTGCGAGGCTGCGGCCTTTTTGCAGGTGGTCGGTCTCTCCGGCGCCGGCGTTGCGGGCCTCGCTGCCGGTGCATCCCAACGAGCGCGTCGGTGCCAGGAAGACCTGGGTCGACGTCTCTTTCTGCGCTTCGACGGTCAGGCCGATGGTGCGGCCGGTCCAGGTCACGGCCTTGGACGCGTCGCAGCCCCAGACGCTGACCGCCACCGGCTCGCCGGCGACGACGTCCGAGATCAGCCATTGGCCCTTCTTGTTCAACGCGTCGCGGCTGATCCGCTCGACCCGGGGGGCGGCGGTCCCGGCCTGCACGGCGACCGCCAGGGTCGCCACCGTGTCGGGGATCGTGTTGCGTCCGCTGCCGGTCTCCTGGCAGCCGGCGGTGCTGAGCGCAGCGAATTGGAGCGTCATTCCGGGGGATGTCGCCGGCCCGTCGGTGGCGCAGCCGGCCGCAGCCACCATGCAAGGCACCAGGAACCTGCCCTTGATTCGTCGCATCCGTCCCTCCTCGGCGCTGACGCCGCGCGCGAAGTCTACGGCGAGCCAGGGGGGGCGGCAACTTGCGCGATCGGACGGGCGTGTCAGCGGCATCTCCGCCGGCAGGAATCCCACGAGCCGTCGAGTTGTTCTGCGCCCGGGCTGTGCATCCCGCTCGAAATGTGTAGCCTCGCGACCGCCCACGGCCTGCCGGGCCGGTCCTCGGAGCGCGATGTTCGTCGTCCACTTCCTGCTGCTCTTGGTGCCGCTGGTGCTCTTCCACGAGCTCGGCCACTACCTCGTCGCGCGGTGGATGGGCGTCCGCGTGCTCTCGTTCTCGATCGGTTTCGGTCCGGTCGTCGCGGCCTGGAACCGCGACGGCACCGAATACGCCGTCCGCCTGCTGCCGCTCGGTGGCTTCGTCCGCATGCTCGGCGACGATCCGATGGGCGGCGATGACGACGGCCCGCCCGCGCCGGACGCGTTCTCGGCCAAGCCGGTGTGGCGCCGCTCGCTGATCGTCGCGGCCGGGCCGATCGCCAACCTGATCCTACCGATCGTGATCCTGTTCGCCGGCTCGATGATGGTCGACGACATGGTCGTCTCGTCCCGCCTGGGCACCGTCCTGCCCGGAGGCCCGGCGGCGATCGCCGGGCTGCAGAGCGGCGACCGCGTGCTGGAGATCGACGGCGTCGAGACCGAGAGCTTCCTCGACGTCCGGCGCGAGATCTCGCGTCGTCCGGGCCTGCCGACCCGCGTCGTCGTCGACCGGGGCGGCGAGCGCGTGCGCCTCGAGGTCCGGCCCGAGGCGCGCCGCGACGTCAAGCTGCCCGAGCTCGGCGTCGTCGATACGGTCGGCCGGATCCAGGTGCTGCCCGACGCCCAGACCTCGGTCGTCCAGGTCCAGCCCGGCAGCCCGGCCTGGCGTGCCGGCCTGCGCAGCGGCGACCGCGTCCTGAAGACCAACGGCACGCCGACCACGAGCGCCTGGCAGCTCAAGGAGCGCCTCGCCGCGGCGCGCGGCGGGCCGATCGCGCTCGAGGTCGTCGGGCCGCGTCATCGACAGCCGCTGACGGCAGCGGAGATCGCCAGCCACGATGGCGAGCTGCACGATCTCGCCGCGCCGCGCACCCTGACCATCGCGCCGACTGGCCAGCAGGAGCTCGGCCTCACGGTCGCGCAGACGATCGTCGGCTTCGTCGAGGCCAAGACGCCCGCCGAGCGGGCCGGCCTGCGCGCGGGTGACGAGCTGTTGGCCGTCGACGGAGAGCCCGCGACCAGCTTCCTCGCCGTGCTCGAGCAGCTGCGCAAGCCGTACGAGGACGCAAGGCTCGATCCAGAAGCCCGCGGCCTGGACGGGGACGCCCTGCTGCAGCACCTGCGCGCCGCCCTCGCCCGACCGCACACGATCCGGGTCCGCCGCGCCTATGGCGACGCCGAGCGGGACGCGCTGTTGGCGCGCGCCGCCGCCCCCGTGCCGGCCGAGGGCGCCAGCCCGCTCGACGCCGTCGACGCCGCAGTCATCGCCGACGCGGAGGCGCGCCGCCTGGTCCAAGAGCAGGGTTACGCCGACGTGCAGGTCGCGCTCGCGCTCGACGTGCGCCTCGACGGCAACGAGCGGCCCAAGCTGAACTTCGGCGCCGGGGCGATGCAGGGCTACGAGCGCCCCGAGTTGGTCGCCAACACCAACCGCCTCGCCTATGCCTGGCAGCAGACCCACGAAGAGATGGGCGAGGCCACGCGCATGACCGTGCTCACGGTCGCGGGCCTGTTTCGCGGTCAGGTCCCGGTCAAGGAGGTCGGCGGGCCGATCTTCATGGCCCAGCTCGCGTCGCGCACGGCGGAGCTCGGCTGGGGCTACTTCTTCCGCCTGATGGTCTGGCTCTCGGTCAACCTCGCGATCCTCAACCTGCTGCCGATCCCCATCGCCGACGGCGGCCACCTGCTCTTCCTCGGCATCGAAGCCGTGCGCCGGGAGCCCGTCAGTCTGCGCACGCGCATGATCGCGGCCTATGCCGGCATGACCTTCTTGGGGCTGCTCTTCGTGGTCGTGATGATGAACGACGTGCAGCGCCTGATCGCTTCGCTGGTCAACGGCTAGCGCATGGTCGAGCTGGTCACACCGCCCGTGATCCTCGCGATCTCGACCTCCAGCGACGTCGAGCAGGTCGCGCTCCTGCGTGGCGACGAGTTGCTGGGTCGTCACAGCGTCACCTGGCGCCGCGGCCAGCCTCGGCAGCTGCTGCAAGGGATCGACGATCTGCTGGGCCGCGCCGGCGTGCGCGCGCCCTCGGCGATCGCGGCGGACACCGGCCCGGGCTCGTTCACCGGTCTGCGCCTCGGCCTCTCGACCGCGCGTGCCCTGGCCTGGCAGCTGGGTGTGCCCGCCCTGGGGATCGGCGCCGCCGATGTGCTCGTGGCGCAAGCGCGCGCGCTCGGCGCCGTCGGTGCCCTGGTCGTGTGGGTGCCGAGCCGGGCAGGGCACGTCTACCGTGGCCACGTCGAGCCGGGTGCGAATCCCGAGCACAGCGATCTGCACATCGCGTTCGTCGAGCTCGACCTCGACGCCGCGGCCAGCGAACTCGCGGGCTTGCCCACGCGGACCCTGGTCGCGCCCGAAGCCGCGCTGCGCCGGCTCGAAGCGGGCTGCGCGGCGACACTGCGCACCTGTCCGCTGAACGCGCCCGACGTCCTGGTGCTGGCCCGCCTCGCGTCGCGTCGCGTGCTCGGGCCGGCTGCGTCTGCGCGCTGGGCGGATCTCGTGCCGCACTACGTCGGCGTCAGCGAGGCCGAGCGCAGCCTGCGGGTCGACCTGCCCGACGACGTGCTGCCCGTGCTGCGCGGCTGAGCGGATCGCGCGGCTGGGCGGATCGCGCAGCCGGGCGGATTGCGTCGACGCCGCGAATGGCGGACGCTTTGATCCGACGCCTGGACCACGACAACGAAGATCCGAGGGGGACCCCAAGCCTCCTGGAGGGAGATCTCCATGAACCGACAACCAGACTCGAGCAAAGTGACCGCCGGCTACGACGGTCGCGAGCTGCAAACCCTACGGCTCCGTAGCGATATCGCGTTCCGCGTCGTCAGCGGCGAGGGATTCCTGGTCACGGCCGATCGCGCGATGCATCGCGTCGCCTCGGCCTCGGGCGTCGCCATCCTCGAGGCCCTCGCGGCCCGGCCGCAGACACGCGCCGAGCTCTACGCTGCCCTGGTGTCTCGCTTTCGCGGCGCTCCCGAGCAGATCGAGCGCGATACGGACGCCTTCTTGACGAGCCTCGTTGCGCGCGGGGTGGTGGAGGAGATCGACGCCGGATGATGCCGGCAGCGCCAAGGATCCCGGCGTTCGGGGTTTGCTCTTGACGCCTGATCCTGGCATGCTGTTCGGGCTTCACCACGTCTTGGGTGCCGGAAACGGTGCGATGACGTGGCCGAAACGAGTTCTGCGCCCCCTAGCGCATCCGGTGGCGACTAGCCGCCTGAGGTAAGCAGATGAGTGGAATGTTCCGTCGGTTTGGCTCCTTCGTTGCGATCGTCGCCTTGGTCGCGACCTCGGCCTGTGGTGACGACGATCCGGTGCGCACGGACGCCAGCGGAACCGACAGCACGCAGACCGACGCGGCCGATACGTCCATTGATCCCGACACCTCGGGCGATACGGGCGTCGACTCCACGGGCCCGCAGGCCAAGTTGACGTTCAACATCGAAGACGCCAGCGGCCCCAAGCTGCAGGACCCGGCCACCGCTGCCATCCTCGCGCTCGCCGACGACAAGTACCCGGGTGTCGACGACGTCGGCTTCCAGTTCGACGTGGTCATCGCCGGCACCGAGGTCCCGGACGGCACCGTCATCGACGTGCAGCTCGACGGCAAGTCGGTCGGCACCGCGACCATGACCGGCGGTGCCGCGCGCCTCGACAAGATCACGCTGCCCTGCGGCAACAATGGCCAGCAGTCTGCGCTCGCCGTCTCGGCCACCATCGCCGGCCAGGAGGTCTCGGCGAACAAGGCGCTGCTGCTCAACTGCGGCAACGCTTGCAACGCTTCGCTCGTCCCGGTCGAGGGCTGCATCAGCGCCGACGCCGATCCCGCCCAGGCCGGCTTCCAGGCCTCGTTCACGGTCACGACCGCGACGGCGGACTGTTCGCACGCCTACCTCAAGGTCACCGACGTCAACGGCAAGATCAGCGAGTCCGGCAAGGTCGCGCTGACCAACGGCAAGGCCGTCGTCACCGCCACGCTCTCGTCCGACGAGACCGGCGTCGTCAACAAGACCGCGACGATCGTCGCCGTCGTCGAGGACCAGGGCCAGCCCGAGCGGCCCAAGGGCGAGTCGGCGCCGCAGATCGTCTCGATCACCACCGACAAGCCGACGATTACCATCGTCTCGCCCTCGAAGGCGACCCTCACCCTCGCCGACGACGCCGACGGCAACCCCGCCAACGGCATCCAGCACACCTTCGTCGGCACCGTCACCACGCTGACGCCCAGCGACATCGGCGCGATCGTGATCGCGGTCGACGGCGTCGAGATCACCAAGACGACGCTCAAGCTCAACGGCAGCTTCGAAGCCGACCTCTCGTTCCCGACCTCCAAGGACTATGAGCTCAAGGTCTCCGCGACCAACTCCTGTGGCCTCACCGGCGAGCTCACCTCGACCATCACGGCGCTCGCGACCAAGGCCAAGCTCACGATCGTGACGCCGGCCAGCGGCGGCGTGCTCAACGGCAAGGACGACACCAACGCCGACAACGGCCTGGTCATGGACACGTCCTTCGACGTCGCCACCACGGACTCCAAGGATGGCACGACCATCTCGATCTTCTGCCGCAAGAACGCGGCGGGCGAGGTCTATGGCACCACGCCGGTCGGCAAGGCGGCGCTCGCGGGCGGCTCGGCCACGGCCAAGATCGCGGTCTCGCTCGACAGCGCCGCGCTCGGCAACAAGATCGCCTGCATCGCCCGCGACGACGGCCCCAATCCCAGCGAGAGCCCCGAGATCTCGCTGACGATCGGCCTGCCGCTGCCCTGCGTCACCATCCAGCTGCCGACCGAGGGCTTCGTCACGTCGGCCGTCAGCCTGCCGGTCGTGGCGACCGCGACCAACCTCGAGGGCGCAGTCGTCGAGGCGAAGTTGACCCTGAACGGCGGCGCGACCTTCATCGACACGCCGGTCGGCAAGTTCAAGGGCGGCTCGTTCTCGAGCTCGCTGCCGCTCTCGGTCGGCTCGCCGCCTGTCCCGGTCCCGGACGGCACCTACACCCTCTCGCTCGACGCGGTCGACGCGTATGGCAACGCCGCATCCGCCGGCAGCTGCTCGCAGCTGACCCGCGTCATCGCCATCGACCGCACCGCGCCGGTGCTGAGCCTCGCGATCCCGACCAAGGTCGTGCTCGATCCGGCCACCGACAAGGACACCGACGACAGCACGCCCGGCTACCAGACGGAGGTCGTCTACAGCGTGGCCGGCGAGAGCCCGGTCAGCACCTCGACGGTCTGCATCACGGTCAACGGCTTCGCCCTGCCGTGCAAGACCATCAAGGGGACGGGGCAGGTGGCCTTCTCGTCGGTGACCCTGCAGCCCGGCGCCAACTCGGTCGTCGCCTCGGCGACCGACTCGCTCGGCAACAAGTCCAAGAACGTCACGACCGCGATCACGTTGCAGTCGAACGCCGCGATCGTGACGTGGACCAAGCCCGCCGCCTCGACGATCATCTCCGGTGATTCCGTGGCCATCGAGGTCACGGTCACCGATCAGAAGCTCGGCGTCGCCATCGATGGAGCCGCGATGTCCGTGCTCGTCAACGGCACCGAGGACGCGACCGTCACGTTCCTCAACACGGGCAAGGGCGTCTACACGGCCACGGTCAAGAACCTCGCCGCCGGCGACAGCGTGCTGCAGGTCATCGCCCTGCCCACAGGCGCCCAGATCGAAGGCGTCAGCCCGCCGCTGACCGTGACGCGCAAGACCACCAAGCCGTCGATCAGCCTGACGAGCTTCCAGGACGGCGCCGTCATCAACCTGGCGACCGCCTCGTGCGTCCAGGGCCTCAAGGACTGCGTGACCAACCTCGCCGTCAAGACGACCGACGTGGGCGACGGCGCCACCGCGACCCTGGTCTACGCCTGTGACCTCGCGAGCGCGGTTACGGTCACCGCGACCGTCGCCTCGGGCGTCGCCACCTTCAACACGGTCACGCTCAGCCACGGCAAGGTGTGCACCTTGAGCACCAGCGTCGTCGACGAGGCGGGCCAGTCCGCCGTCGGCAGCGCGGTCAAGGTCACCGTCGACCGCGTCGCGCCCGCCATCGAGAAGCTCGTGCCGCAGAAGAACGCCTTCTTCGCCGCCGACGATGCCAACAACACGCCGGCCGACGGCGTCCAGGTCGTGATGTCCGTCTCGCTCGGTGGCGTCGCCGCCGACGCGCCGATCACCATCACCGTGCTCGACGACGCGGGCAAGACGTTCTTCACCTCCAAGAACACGTCGCACCCCGCCATCGCCGAGGGCAAGTTCCAGACCCTGTCGCTGGGCTCCGTGTCGCTGCCGTCGGGCAAGGCCGTGAAGGTCCAGATCGCCGTCGCCGACGCCGCGGGCAACCCCACGTCCTACACGCTCACCGTGACGGTGGTCGCGGACGCCCCGGAGATCCGCATCACCAGCCCGCTCGGCAGCGGTCAGGCGTCCTGCTCGACCGCGGCGACCTGCGCGTCGTCGGAGATCTGCTACCTGGGCAAGTGCACGCACCCCTGGTCGAAGAAGACCACCAAGCAGCTCGGCGTGAGCCTGTTCGGCGTGCTCGCGGGCGCCAAGCTCCGCGTCTGCACCGACAACACCAGCGCCACGGGCGCGGCCTGCGCCGGCGCCGGCACCAAGGTCGTCGGTGAAGCCACCATCGGCGAGAGCCTGAACGGTCTCGTCGACCTCAAGAACCTGTCGGACGGCTTGCACATCCTGACCGCCGAGCTCCTGCCCGACGGCAAGGACGGCGCGGTTGCCTCGAACTGGGTCTCGTCCAAGGCGACCGCCCAGGTCCCCAACCGCAGCAAGCTGATCCTGGTCGACACCGTCGCCCCGACGCTCGCGTCCGTGCTGCCGCCCAAGGTCTCGACGGTCACCGACGGTTGCTTGGGCAAGGCGTCGCAGGTCAAGCTCGACGGCGGCCTGCCGGGTGGCAGCTTCACCTTCGCCGCCACGCTGACCGCCGAGGAGGGTGTCGTCACCATCCTGCAGGCCGGCAACGTCGTCGGCAGCGCGCAGAGCGTCAACAAGGTCGCTGGAACCACGATCAAGCTCGCCAACGAGGGCTCCGTGACGCTCACGGCCGTCGCGACCGACCTCGTCGGCAACGAGGGCACGAGCATCACGGTCGGCACCTACACCGTCGACACCATCGACCCGATCGGCGAGTTCCTCGCGCCCAACAAGGCCGTGCTGCTCGCGTCCGATAGCCTGGACATCCGGCTCGGCTCGACCGCGCCGGACGTCGAGGGCCAGTCGACCTCGCTCAAGGATGGCGGCACCACCGTCGGCTCCGCCGTCATGACCGGGGGCGAGGCCAAGTACCCGCACTCGCTCTTCGGCACCCTGACCCAGGGCAAGCACCAGCTCACCGGCACCATCAAGGACGCCTGCGGCAACACGTCGACCGTCGCCACCACCCCCGCGTCGATCGACGTCGACGTCGAGGCGCCGAGCGTCACGATCTCGACGCCGACGCAGGGCCAGGCCTTCGCCGACAGCGACGACGCGAGCACGACCCAGGGCGGCTACCAGACCTCGGTGACGTTCTCGACCTCGGGCGCTGCGACCTGGACTGTCTCGCTCGCGAGCGAGTGCGACGCGAACTTCGCCAACTGCGCCAGCCAGACCCAGGTCGCCTCGGGCGCGGCCAAGGCCGGCGGCGGCGAAGAGGCCCCCGTGCTCGTGACGATCCCGTTCGGCTCGTCCACGAACTACAGCGTGCGCGTCAGCGCCACGGACGCCTCGGGCAATGTCACCACGGTGGAGCGCGGCTTCAAGGTCTCGCTCTCGGGCTGCCTCGTCTCGCTCAAGGGCCTTCCGGCCAAGGGCATCCTCAACACCAGCGCCTGCGCGGTGCCGAACGCCAACTGCGCGTCGGTGACCTTGCCGGTGACGGTCGAGTTCGTGGGCCCCTGCGGCAGCGTCGACACCGTGCAGCTGCTCGACAACGGCAAGGTCGTCTCCACCAAGTCGCCGACCGACAGCGCCGCGTCGTTCTCGCTCGTGGTCGCCGACGCCGTCACGACCAAGATCGAGGCCAAGGTCCTCGCCGGCAACTCGGCGTCGGGCTCGTCCGGCGAGCTGCCGCTGACCTCGGACCTGACGCTTCCGGTCGCGACCTTCGCGGCGGGCAAGGTGCTCGGCGTGCAGACGCCCAGCTCGGGCCCGACGGTGCTGCGCGGCAAGGCCGAGGACCGCGACCTGGCGCAGAACGGCCACCAGGTGCACCTGATCCTGCAGGTCACCGACGCGGCCCTGACCGGCGGTGCCCTGACCTCGCTCGTCGACGCCACGACCGGCAACGATCTCAGCAACGGCCAGTCGATCCCGGTGAAGTTCGCCGCCAACGGCACCGTGGCCACGGAGCTGAAGTACGTGACGCTCAAGGAGAACACCACGACCGTCATCACCGGCACCGTCACGGACGCCGCTGGCAACCAGGCCAAGGCTGTCGCCACGGTCAAGGTCGACTGGACCGCTCCGAGCGCCATCGCGCTTTCGGACTTCCAGGCGGGCGACATCAATCCTCGTCGTCCGTTCGCCAAGCTCAGCTTCAAGGCCGTGGCCGACGACGGCTCGACCGGTGTCGCCGCCACGAGCTATGAGGTCTTCTACAGCAAGGCCACGATCACCGAGTCCAACGTGGCCAACGCCTGCAAGGCGTCGGCGCTCACCGCGACCTCGCTGCCGACGCCGGCCAGCCCGTCGAGCGACGAGACCATCATCGTCGAGGGCCCGGACGGCCGCTCCACCTCGGACGTCTGCAAGTTCGCCCCGGCGACCGACAATGGCGCGACCAAGTACTACTTCGCCGTGCGCGCGGTCGACGCGGCGGGCAACGCCGGTCCGCTGAGCAACGTGCTGTCGACCGACGCGATCCGCCTGCGCTACGCCAAGCTCACCTCGACCGTGGCGCCGTGGACCTCGAACTTCGGCTACCTCTACTTGAGCTTCGTCGGCGACCTGAACGGCGACGGCCTCGGCGATCTGCTGCTCGCAGGCAGCAACGGCGCCAAGTCCTGCGTCGTCTACGGCCATGCCAGCGGCGACCTGTCGGTGCCGGACCTCGACATCAAGACGCAGAACGCCGCGACCCACACCTGCTTCGACAACACGCTGGCCTTCGGCGTGCAGGCGACGGGCGCGGACGTCAACGGCGACGGCGTGGACGACCTGATCGTCGGCGTCGGCCAGGGTGCCAACAGTGGCCGCGAGATCCACGTCTACCTCGGCGAGAAGGGCAAGGCCGTCGCGACGACGCCGGCGTTCAAGATCACCAACATCACCACCGCCGGTGGCTCGGGCGTCCGCGCGCTGACGACTGCGGGCAACTTCAACGGCGATACGTCGGCGTCGGGCAAGCCCATCCATGACATCGCCTTCACGATGGTCGCCACCGCCAGCCTGGCCGCGGATCGCGTCTTCGTCGTCCCGGGCCTCGCCAACCTCTCGACGGCGGCGCCCCAGACCCTGAACATCGAGTCGACCACCGACCGCACGAAGTACAACGTGCTGACCATCACGCGTTCGGACTTCGCGGGCATCCCGGCCTTCGGCATCCAGATCAAGGGCGGTGCCAACGTGCTGCTCGACGCTGGCGACACGCAGTACGACGACCTGCTCATCGCCCAGAACGCCGCGACCCAGGGCATCTACGTCGTCCGTGGCCGCTCCTGGACCGGCGCGCCGACGGTGTCGATCTCGAACAACCTGGACTCCGGCGCGGGCGATGATCTCAAGACCGTGCTCATCCGTCCGGGCGGCACGGGCCTGAACTCCTTCCTCTGGCCGACATTTGTCGACTACGACGGAGACGCGATCCCGGACATCGCCGCCTCTCACGTTCCGTCGAACCAGCAGACCTACCTCTACTGGATCGCCGGAAAGGCGATCAACACCAAGGGAGCGGGCATCCTCGCGCTGAACACCAGTCCGGTGCCGGGCAACTCGACTCTGTTCTCGACCGGCAGCGGCTACGTCAAGTCCATGTGGGTCAACAACGTCTGTGAGGCGGGTGACTTCTCGGACGCCGGAGGCGGCGCCGTCTCGATCTTGACCGCGCGGCCCGGCTGGGCACCGGGCGGCCGCAGCTCGGTCAGCATCCTGCACCCGCTCGTCCGCGCTTCGGGCAGCACCGGCAAGGTGCCGAGCTACGAAGAGGAAGACCTGGTGGTCACCAACCCGTTCGAGCCCGCCACCGCCAAGATGGGCGCAGCGGCGATCACCGGCGGCCGAGACTTCAACGGCGACGGTGCCCCTGACCTGGTCATCGCGGCCTACCCCTCTGGCTACGCCATCCTCATCTACTGATCGAGTCGACGAAGGAGCCCTCCATGGAATCGCACAAGCACAGCACCGAAGCGACCGGCGACGCCGTCGCCATGCAGCCCCAGGAGCGATGGGAGACGCCTACGCTCGAGACGATCCCCGTCCAGCGCCTGGTGGCGGTCCTCGCGTCGTGCACCGAGAGCCGGCCGTCGGCAACCTTCGAGTTCGACGGCGGCTGCTCGAACGACTGCCCTTGAACCGCAGCGCGTCCCAGTTCGGTTGGAACCGCGAACACCGGCCGGCCGTCGTGCGAGCCTGGCCGAACCTCCTCGGCAACGGAACCGACGTCACCATCGAAGTCGGACCTGCCGCCCTCCACTTGACCCTCCCCGACGCGACGTTCGCGACCACCCGGTTCCGCAGGGTGGGCGGGATCGATGGTGCCCCGCGCGCCGAGGTCCACTGGGGCGACGTGCCCGCGTCCCAACCCTGGGCGTTGGTCGCGGACGATGCGTCGTCACGCCTTGTGGGGGACGGTTTCGCCTGGAGCGCAGATCGCCGGCACCTGACGTTGTCTGCGAGCCTGCGACCCAGCCCAGGCCTCGCGTACGGCGCGCTGATCGACGGTGCGATGTCGTGGCACGTCGAGCGCGTGTTGGAGGCCGGCGGGGTCCTGTTGCACGCGGCCTGCTTTGGTCACGCGGGTGATGCCACGGTCGTCGTCGGCCAGAGCCACGCGGGCAAGTCGACGCTAGCCAAGCGCCTGGAGCCCTGGTTCCTGAGCGAGGAATACGGCTTCGTCGTGCCCGGCGCCGAGGGCTGGCAGCTCTGGTGGTTCGGCGAGCGGCGCGCGCCTTGCGCGGAGCGACCCTCCGTCTGGCCCCTCGCCCGGGTCTTGTGTCTCGGGCCCGATCGCGCGCGGACCGCGGTCGAACCGATGGCCGTGGCCGAGGGCCTCGCGACCCTCTGGCCGTGCGTGATGGCGCCCGACGGGGCCCACGATCGCGTGCTCGCGAACCTCGTGAACCTGGTGGGGGCGGTGCCGATGGGCAAGCTGGCACATTGCCTCGAGTCGCCCGAGTCGGAAGTGACCGCGGTCGTTCTTGGAGGCCATCCGTGAGCTCTCGTCCGCTGTCCTACGAGGCGGCTCACCTGCTGCGCAGCATGCGGCGCGAGCTCGCGGGGCCGTCTGGACCGATCCGCGGCGCGTCGCTGGACATCACCTACCGCTGCGATCTCGATTGCGAGCATTGCTACCTGGACGAGAAGAACCTGGGCCGAGAACTCGGCACGAGCGCATGGCTGCGGGTCCTCGAGGAACTCGTCGAGCTCGGAGCCCGAACCGTCGCGTTCAGCGGCGGCGAGGTCTTCGCCCGGCCCGACTTCTTGGAGCTGCTCGACCACGCCCACCTCCTGGGGCTGGACGCTCGGATCAAGACCCACGCCGGCAACATCGACGACGCGCGTGCCCGGGCCCTGGCGCAGCGTGGCGTCATCAACGTCGCCATCAGCCTCTACTCGCTCAACCCCACGATCCATGACGGCATCACGCGGGTCCCCGGGTCCTTGGAGCGCTCGCTGGCCGGCATCTCGTCCCTGCAGCGAGCCGGCATCTCGCCGACGGTCGCGGTCGTGGCGATGAAGGCCAACGTCCTGGAACTCGAGGCGATCGACGACTTCCTGTTCGCCTTGGGCGTGCCGTTGAAGATCACCTCGACCATTCTGCCCGACATGTCGTCGCAGACCCACCTGGACGACCTCGCCCTGGACGAGGACGAGATGGCCCATGCCCACGCCGTCGCGCTGCGCGCAGCCGCGCGGCGCGGCGTTCCGAGCCAGTTTCGGGCCGAGATGGACGGCGAAGCGGACGTCTGCACCGCCGGCCGGACGGGGCTCTACATCAACCCAGAGGGCGAGGTCTGGCCCTGCCTGACCTTCCCGTTGGTGCTCGGCAACGTGCGCGACACGCCGCTCGCGGACATCTGGCACGGCTCTGAGGAGCGCAAGGCCCTGGCGGCGTGGAAGAACAAGGAGCGCGGCGAGTGCTCGGGCTGTGGCGCCAGCGGCGTCTGCGGCTTCTGCCCCGGCGAGGCCTACCGCCGCACCGGCGACTACAAGGTTGCGCCTCCAGAGTTCCACGTTCGCGCGCGCGCCCAGCTGCGGGCCTACGTCGCGGCCGAGGGGGTCCAACTGGCCGATGGTCAGCTGGCCTCTGTGCCTGTGGTGGCCGCCTCGCGGCCCAAGCGGGTCCACTTCCCCATCCGCGTCGGCGCCGCAGGCGGAAGCCGGCGGTGAGCGTCCAGCGTTGGCCGCTGCGTGGCAGATCGATGCGGCCGCTCGACGCCAGCTGGCAGGCCGACGTCCGCTCCGGGCAGGCGCTGCGACCGGGCGACCTGGTCTGCTACCTCAACGCCCGCGGTGAGCCCTGCTTGCATCGCGTTCTCGCGGTCTACGACGACCGCCTCGCGGTCCGGGGCGACACGGCGGGACCCGAACCCGATGTTCCGCTCACGGCGGTCATCGGCAGGGTCGTCGGGCTCCGTCGCGGCCGGCTCACGATCGCGCTGCCCGCGGACGGCACGATCGCAGATCTCCAGCGAAGGATCGGGCTCTTGTGGTCGGCGATTGCCCCTATGCTTGCCGCGACTTGGCGGATTCGGCCCAAACGGCGCAGGAATGTTTGACAGCGGACAAGACTGTGATCACGATCCCTTCGGGCACGTTGCGGCCCAGGAGGTGTTCGTGTCCCTGAATGTCTCAGCAATTTGCAGGGCATGCGGCCGTCTGGGCCTCTTGGGTGGCGTCACCGTCGTCGCCGTGCTCGTCTCGGGCTGTGGCGCCTCGCAGATCGCCGCGCTCGAGCTCGAGGTCCAGCGCCAGCGCGAGGACCTCTCGGAGCTGCGCCGCAACCAGGCCGCCCAACGCGTGCAGTTCGACGAGTTCCGCAATCGGCTCGTGGTCTTGCAAGACAAGCTCGAGTCAGAGCGCATCGCCGCCCAGCGGGCAGGCCACGGCCCCGAGCCTTTGCCGTCATTGCCGCATGTCGTGGTCGAGCGGGCCCGCGAACCGGCCGCTGCGCCCGCGCCAGAGCGTCCCCCGACGACGACCCAGCGCGCCCCGCGGTCGGTCATGATCGGCGCGGACGGCGTGCCCCACGAGGTTGGGGACCCCGGGAGCGAGCGGGACGAAGCCAGCTCGAACGGCAAGGGAAACGCTCGCAAGGGTGTCGCCGCGGCCGGCCCCCGGCCCGACGTCGGCGCCGCGCCGCCGCAGGATGGCAACACCGCCGAAGAGGCCGCCGCTGCCGACTATCGCGCCGCCAAGGGCCTGCTCGACGCGGGTCGACTCGACGAGGCGCGCCTGGCGTTTTCGCGCTTCCTGGACGCGCATCCCGAGCATCCGCTCGCCGACAACGCGCTCTACTGGATCGGCGAGACCTGGTACGCCAAGGCGCTGTGGCTCAAGGCGGCGCGTGTGTTCGGCGAGGTGGTCAGCCGCTTCCCCAAGGCCAACAAGGTGCCGGACGCGATGCTCAAGACTGCGCTCTGCTACCAGAACCTGGGCGAGACCCAGCTCGCGCGTGACGTGCTGCTGCAGCTGCAGCGGCTGTACCCCGCGACGCCGGCCGCCGAACAAGCGCGTGAGCGCCTCGAGCGGATGGAGGAGGCCCGATGAGCCGCTTGTGGGCTGCCGTGCTCGTAAGTCTCGTGCCCGCCCTGGCGTCTGCCCAGGTGCCGTGGATGCTCGAGCGCGACGCACCGGGCATCAAGATGCAGGAGACGTCGACCACCGGCGAGCGCACCTACGTCGTGCAGCAGGGCGATACGCTCTGGAGCATCGCCGAGGGCTTCTACGACGAACCGTGGTACTGGCCGTCGCTGTGGTCGTACAACCCCCAGATCACCAACCCCCACCTCATCTACCCGGGTGACGTCGTCTACCTGAGCCGTCGGCGCGCGCCGATGACCAAGGCCAAGGCCATCACGTTCGCGGCGTCTCGCTACGAGCGGCGCAAGGTGACGCCAGTGACGCTGGCTCGCCGCGTCGGCTACATCTCGGCGCGCGACTACCGCGAGAGCGGCGTCATCGAGGGCAGCCGCGAAGAGCGCGCGATGCTCGGTACGCTCGACGAGGTCTACACCCGCTTCTCGCTCAAGCGCTGCAGCGAGGTCGAGAAGAGCACCGTCGCCGACGCCGCCCGCGCCGATCAGGAAGGCCGCAGCGACGAGGTCGACGTGGCCGGTCCGTGCGTGCGCGACGGCGATCGCTATGTCGTCTACCGCGTCGAGCGCCCGGTTCGGCATCCAAATACCGGCAAGACCGTGGGCTACAAGATCAATTTCGTCGGAGAGGCCGAGGTCGTCAACACGCGCCGGCCCATCGTCGGCATGGTGCTGACCAAGTCGCACAGCGAGATCAGCCGCGGCGACCTCGTCACCAACGTCTTCGAGCCGCTGACGACCGTCACGCCACGCCCGAACGACACCGAGATCCTCGCGACCGTCATCGACTTCCACCACGAGACGACCGCGACGGGCCAGCATAGCTACGTCTACATCGACAAGGGCGCGGCGCATGGCGTCAAGCGCGGCAACCGCTTCGAGCTCGTCTGGCGCGGCGACGGCCTGCGCGGCTCGGCCGTCCGCGACGTCAAGGACTACCCGGACGAGCAGATCGGCATCGCCATGGTCGTCGAGGCCTACGACCAGCACTCGCTGTGCTACCTGACCAACTCCGTGCGCGAGATCGAGCGTGGCATGGCTGCGGTCATGCCGGCCGGCTTCTAGCGCCGCCAGTTGCCTCGACGTAACGCGTCGGCGCGAGTCGCGGCACCTTGCCCGTGCTGCGCTTCTGATCCACACTGACGCCCGACCCGAGTGCGGAGCGGCCACGCGGACGCGGCATCTCCCGCTTGCTCTTGAGCGCCAGTGGCGTGGAGGCGTGCCGATGTACCTCGAGTTTCGAGATGTCGCCGGCCGCCTCGTGCACCTGCCGATCGACCCCGGCGGCGAGCCCGTCACCATCGGCCGCAATCCGGGATCGTCGATCTACAACAAGCAGAGCACGGTCTCGCGCAACCACGGCCGCATCGGCTTTGATGGTGGCACGCTCTACATCAAGGATCTCGGCAGCAGCAACGGCACCTTCGTCAACGGCGAGCGCACGACGCGCTCGAGCCTCAAGGTGGGCGACCTGGTCCGCTGTGGCGAGGTCTTCGAGATCCAGATCCGCGACGGCGCGCCCGATCCGGCCCATATGCCCGAGCGCGGCGGCCGTGAGCGGGGTTCGCGCCCGACCGAGATGGGGCGCGTCGATCCCGTCGATGACGGCCTCGACGAACGCCGACGGCGCAACGCCGAGATCGAGGCTGAGCGCGAGCGACGCCGCCTGGAGCGCGAGCAGCGGCGTCGCGGCGATGGATCGGACGCCGTGGCCCCTACGCCGGCGCCAGCGCCGCGTGCCGCCGAGCCGCGGCCCGCAGAGCCCCGCCCTGCGCGCGAGCCGGAGCCGCGCCGCGAGCCGGAGCCGCGCCGCGAGCCGGAGCCCCGCCGTGAGCCCGAGCCGCGTCGCGAGCCGGAGCGCCGCCGCGAGTCACTGGCGGAGAAGGTCGAGCCGAAGCCGGCGCCCGCACGCGCGGCGCAGTCCACCGGGCAGAGCCGCGTCGTCCCGATCATGGACATGGCGATGGGCGGGGACGCTGCCCGCGAGCTGGCCGAGCTGCGACGCAAGGTGACCGCGCTCGATTCGGAGCTCAGCGACGCTGTCCGCCGCGCCACCCAGTTCGAGAATGACGCCAAGGCCGCCGAACAGCGGGCCATGCGCTATTCGGTCGAGCTCGAGGGCCTGTCCGAAAAGTACCGCCAGCTCAAGGAGCAGAACCGCGTGATGTCGGCCTCGCTGGAGGACACCCGCGAGGAACAGCGCAAGCGCGAAGACGACGCCTTCGAGGCCGAGCGCAAGGTCAACGAGCTGGACTCGGAGCTGTCGGGTGCCCGCGCCCGCGCGGCCGAAGCGACCGAGCAGTTGAGCGGTCTCAAGGTCCGGCTGACGCAGAAGGACCGCCAGATCGAAGAGCTGCAGCGCCAGCTCGATCTGCTCGAGTACGAGCTGCGGACCCAGCGCGACGAGATGGACTCGCTGCAGAGCAATTTCAACCGCGAGGGCGGCGACGTCGAGCGGTTGGAGCGCAAGATCAACCTTCTTCAGGAGGTCATCCAGGAGAAGGAGGCGGTCGTCGAGCAGCTGCGCGTCGACCTGCGCGACAAGGACATCGAGATCCGCCAGGTCCGCATGGGCGTCGGCATCAGCGACCTCGAGCACGAGAAGCGCCGCCTGCTCGAGGACTACCACAACGCCACACGGCGCGTGGACGAGCTCCAGGGTCGCCTCGACCAGCGCAGCCGCGAGATGGACGGCCTGCGCACCGAGCTCGACGCCGTCCGGCGCGAATCCTCCGAGCGCAAGGGGCCGGTGGACATCAGCGACCACCCCGACATGAAGGCGCGGCAGCGCGAGGTCGAGCGGCTCACCGAACAGCTCGAGACGGCCCAGCGCGAGCTGGCCAAGGCCGAGCTCAAGCTCGAGTCCAGCGGCAGCGACGCCGAGGCCCTGGCCCGGGTCGAAGCCGAGCTCGCGGTGGCGCAGAAGCGCATCGAGTCGCTCAGCGCGCGGCTCGAGACCGCCGAGGCCCGCGTGCTCGAGCTGCAGTCGATCGAGCCGGAGCCGAAGGGCCCCTCGCTGCCGCCGACGCTGGTCGAGGACATGGAGTCGCTCGCGGACGCGGTCGGTGCCTCGCGGCAGAACGCGCGCCTGGTGCGCAAATACTCGAGCCAGCTCGACCAGCAGCTGCGCAACGAGGGCGAGGCGGGCGAGGCGGCGAGCCTGTTGTACGACATCGCCGTCGTGCTGGCGCAAGATATCGGTGAGCAAGAACGGTTGGTCCGTGAGCTGCAAGAGCAGCTCACAGGAGGCGAAACGCGATGACGATGGCCAGCGACAACCCCGTTGTGGAGGCCGCTGCGGCGAGCCCCAACCGCCCCGTGCCGGCCGCCGTGGACGAGCTGCACTACCTGATCCGCGCGCAGTACAAGCTGCTCTACGTCGTCAGCGCCGAAGAAGCGCGCTGCGAGTCGTGGCTGCGCGATCTGGCGCTGCTCGAGCGCGAGTCGCTGCGGGACCGATGGGACATCACCAACTGGAAGCCGCGCACCTTCATCACCTGGTCGTGCTCGCAGGGCTTTCGCAGCGACGGCCTCGACGTGCCGGGTGACATCCGCGAGCCGATCCGCGCGCTCGACTGGATCGCCAACGGCCTGACCCGCGACGCGCTGGTCGTGCTGCGCGACTTCCACCCCTTCCTCAACGACCCGATGGTCGCGCGCCGCGTGCGTGACCTGGTCACCCTCTTCGACGGGGCCGCGGTCAAGCGCACCGTCGTCTTCCTCTCGCCGCTGATCAAGCTGCCGATGGAGCTCGAGAAGGACGTGCAGGTCGTCGACTTCGACCTGCCGGATCGCGCGACGCTCGAGGATATCGTGCGCGAGAAGGCCTTCGCCGGCGCGCGCTCGCGTCGCTTCGGCAAGAACTTCCAGAAGGTGCTCGAGTCGCCCGATCTGCAACGCGAGATCGCCGAAGCGGCGCTCGGCCTGACCGAGGCCGAGGCGCGCCAGGTCTTCGACAAGACGTCGGTGCGCGACAAGCAGTTCTCGATCCAGACGATCCTGGCCGAGAAGAAGCACATCATCCGCAAGAGCGGCATCCTCGAGTTCTACGAGACCAAGGTCGGCATGAACGCCGTCGGTGGTCTGCCGGAGATGAAGGATTGGCTGCAGAAGCGCCAGCACTCGTTCACCCAGAGCGCGCGCGACTTCGGCCTGCCGCTGCCCAAGGGCATCCTGCTGCTCGGCGTCCCCGGCTGCGGCAAGTCGCTCTCGGCCAAGGCGATCTCGCAAGCGTGGCAGATGCCGCTGCTGCGTCTGGACGTCGGCAAGGTCTTCGGCTCGCTCGTCGGCTCGTCCGAAGAGAACATGCGCCGCGCCATCAAGACCGCCGAAGCCGTCGCGCCGGCCATCCTCTGGCTCGACGAGCTCGAGAAGGGCTTCTCGGGCACCAAGAGCTCCGGCAGCTCGGACGGCGGCACCACGGCACGCGTCTTCGCGACGTTCTTGACCTGGCTGCAAGAGAAGGAGACCCCGGTCTTCGTCATCGCCACGGCCAACGACGTCAGCCAGCTGCCGCCGGAGCTGCTGCGCAAGGGCCGTTTCGACGAGATCTTCTTCGTCGACCTGCCCAACCGCGAAGAGCGCCGCGCCATCCTCGAGATCCACATCTCGCGCCGCGGTCGCGCGCCGAGCAGCTACGACCTGCGCAAGCTGGTCGAGGCCTCTGCGGGCTACTCGGGCAGCGAACTCGAAGAGGTGCTGGTCACGGCGCTCTACAACGCCTACGACGAAGGGCAGGGCGAGACGGACATCACGACCGATGGCATCCTGGCAGCGATGCGGGAGGTCATCCCGTTGTCGCAGACGATGCGCGAGCGTCTGGCTGGGATGCGCGAGTGGGCCAAGTCGCGTGCCCGCCGCGCCAGCCCGCCGGACGAGGGTTCGGGAGCGGACGACGATGCGCCGCGGCTCGAGCTCTAGCGGCTCGACGAAGGGCCAGAACCCCTGGTCGCGTCACCAGGTCGGGCAGCCAGCGAGGGGAGATCGATGTCGCACTTCACGACCGTCAAGTCCCAGATCAAGAACATCCTGCGCCTGGAGCTCGTGCTGGAAGAGCTGGGGTTCGCCTTCACCAAAGCCGAGGCCAACCAGAAGGTCCACGTCAAGGGCTACCTCGGCCAGACGACCGAGGCGGACCTGGTGATCCACGCCTCCAAGAGCTACGAGATCGGCGTGAACATCGACGCCGAGACCGGCTGCGCGACCTTCGTCGCGGACTGGGAATTCATCGAGCAGACGGCAGGCTTCGACCAATCCGAGTTCAACCGCAAGGTGAACCAGCGCTACGCGTACCACACCGTCAAGGAAGAGGTGCAAAAGCGCGGCTATACGCTCGAAGAAGAGTCGGTCGACTCCGAGAACCACATCCACGTCACCGTGTCGTCCTGGGGCGACTGAGCGCAGCACCGTCCAGGTCGCCGAACGCGGAGTAGAAGATGGCCAAGCGTCGCGAGATCCAGTTCAAGATCGACGATGAGGGCAACGTCAGCATCGAGGTCAAGGGCGTCTCGGGCCCCGAGTGCGAGCGCATCACCCGCGAGATCGAAGAGGCCATTGGCATCGTCAGCAGCCGGGATCGCACCAGCGAGTACTACATCCCCGCCGAGACCACCGAGAAGATCTCGCTCGACAACGATTGAGTCAGCGCGCCGCACGCGCAGGAGCCGCCGCGATGGACGAGCAGGTCGAGCCGAACGCTGCCGTCGAATCGCGGGCCGAGGCGACCGGGCGCCAGCTGCTCGACGCGCCGCTGGCCTGGCCGATGGCGCAGCGGGTGGTGGCGCGTCATGCGTTCTCGCGAGCGAAACTGCCCCTGGTGGCGCGGCTGCAGCGCAAGGAGCGCTTCGCGTTTTTCTGGCCGCACGACTTCCAGCCCGACCGCATCAGCGAGTGGGTGGTGCAGCGGACCACGCACAACGAGTCCTACGCCGCGACGTTCAAGGTCGCCAGCGATCATTCGCTGCCGGCCGACGTGCTCGACGCCGTCCAGCACAACCATCAGCCGCAGTTCATCTTGCGCAACATCGGCCGCGCCGAGCGGGGCGACGTCGATCCGACCGCGCCGCTGCCTTTTGACCGGATCTCCACCGATCGCAACGCCGCCCACGACGAGGTCGCCGCTGTGCGGCAGGCACGGCTGCCCGAGGTCAAGCCGATCGAGATCTGGTCGCTGCGCATGGTCAATGCCGTGCGCTCGAGCTTCCGCCGCCTGCTGATCGAAGATCCGTGGGAGTGGCGCTACGGCGCCGAGGTCCGCGCCAACTATCCCGGGCCGTCCTACCAATATGTCGTCGAGGGCACGCATCCCGACGACATGCCCGATGCCTGGTGGGGGCCCGAGATGATCCCGATCCCAACCGTCTGGGTGAAGCCGCCCGCCGGCACCGAGAACGAGGAGCGCGCGGTCTCGGTGCACGACGTCATCCGCATCGTGAGTCGCGACTCCGGCTGAGGCCGTGGGCGTTGATGGCCGTTCACCCCCTCGGAGCGAGGCTGCGAGGGGCTCGAGGGCTCAGGGCTGGTCTTCGGGGCGCACCGAGGGCGCGGGGCTTGGCCTGGTCGGCGCGGCTGGCACCGGCTTGGCCTCTGCGTCGGCGGGCGGCGGCAGCGGCGCGTCCGGATCCACCGGCTCGCTTGGCGGCGGAACCGCGTCGGCATCCCAGGCGTCTTCGTGGCCGAGGCCCGGATCGGCGGGCCGCTCGCTGCCATCGGGGCCGCCGCCGAACACCACGTTGCAGTCGCCGAGGCGTGCCCGGGTCTCAGCGTCGATCTTCTCGCGCTTGACCATCACGTCAGCGATCCAGCACAGCGTCTTGCGCCAGGACTCGCTGACCTCGCCCTTGGTGAAGTGGTGGTAGAACGCGCGCGGGTTCGGGATGATCGAGCCGATCCAGATCGACTGCAGCAGCGTCAGCTCGGACGGTGCGCGGTTGAAGTAGTGGTTGCTCGCGGCGCGGATGCCGTAGATCTGCGGTCCGAACTCGATGATGTTGAAGTAGAGCGCGAGGATCTCCTCCTTGCTGAACCGGTGCTCGAGCTCCCAGGTGACCACCGCTTCTTGGATCTTGCGCGACAGCGTCTTCTCGCGCTCGACGAAGAAGAGGTTCTTGACCACCTGTTGGCTCATCGTCGAGGCACCGCGGACGAAGCGACCCTGCTCCAGGTTGGCGACCATCGCGTCGCGGATCTGCAGCAGCGAGAAGCCCTTGTGCCAGAAGAACGAGCCGTCTTCGGTGGTCGTCACGACCATCGCCATCGTCGGCGCGATGTCGCCGAGGTGGGTCCAGCGCGCCGAGCCAGGGCCGGTGACGAAGCTGTAGAGCGAGCCGTCCTTCTGCCGGGCGTGGTGCTCGAAGGGGCCTCGCAGCACGTCGAAGTCGATGTAGTTGCCCATCGACTCGATGACGACGTTGCGCAGCGTCGGCTCGAACTCGAAGCGCAGGCTCGACATCTTCGCGGTGTCGAGGCCGACCTCGACCCGGAACGACATCGAGCCCTTGCAGCGGGCGCCCGCCAGCATGGGCGCGAGCGGCCCGACCAGCGAGTCGACGGCGTCCTGGCACGCCAGCGAGGGCACCCGCAGCGTCATGTCGATGAGCGGTGCCTTGCGGAAGCGCTCGATGGTGCCGCTGACCATCGCCGTCGCGCGACCCATGCCGAACTCTGCATCGGCGAACGCGAGCTTGTCGTGCGCCAGGTCGAGCAGCAGCTTGCCGCTGGCGCGGACCTGCAGGTCGGCGATGATGTGACGCGCGATGCGGGCGGCGGCGACGTCGAAGTGGTCGATGTGCAGCTTGCCGTCGACGCTGGCGGCGCGGGCCTTGGCGTCGTAGCGGATCGCGATCTTGGTGTCGCGCAGACGACTGTCGGGGTGGACGCGCAGGCCGCTCGGAAGCACCGCGCCCCACGGCGACAAAGGCAGCGCGTCGAGGCGGATGTCGAGGCTCGCGTCGCCGGTGGCCGTCGCGACCCGACCCTTGATCTCGTTCTTGGCATCCTTGGTGCCGCGATCGGCCGCGAACGAGACGTCGAGCGTCACGACCCCGTCGGGCAGTCGTTCGACGTGCGCCGCGAAGTCCGAGACCTCGCCGGCTGCGCCCGCCCGGGGGCGCTCATCGCGGTAGCGCGCGCGTCCGCGGACCAGGACGATGCGCTGCACCGGCATGGCAGCCAGGGCGGTGCGCAAGCGCTCGAGGCCCCGCTCGAGGCCGGTGGCGCTGCGATCGAACAGGCTCGCGAGCGCAGTGCGGACCTTTTCGCCCGGCGCGAGCGGCGCCTCCTTCGGCTCGGCGGGCTCCGGCGCGGCCGCGGCGGCAGGCTTCGGCTTGGGCGGCGCCGCGGTCTTGCTCTCGCCCTCGGTCTTGGCGCTCGCGCGCGGCAACAGCGCGGCGTCCTTCGCGCTCGCCTTCACCGCGTCGTCGTCCTTGAGCTCGTCGGGGCCGCCCGCGCGCTGACCGACCAACACGGCGTCTTCGAGGCGGATCTCCTCGACGTGTCGCAGCGCAAGCTGCGCGATCGCGGGCAACTTGCCGCGCAGGGCCTCTGGCAGCGCCGACTCGGGGCGTGCCGGCCAGACCAGGCCGACCTGCAGCCGCCGGACGTCCAGCGAGAGCGGGGCGTTGGCGTCGGCGGTGCCGAGCGAGAGATCGCGCAGCACCAGGTGCAACTCCGAGTCGAGCTCGACGCCGCCGAGGCTCGCGCGCAGTCCCGCAGCCTCGATCGCGATCGGCTCGGCCATCGTCAGCTGCAGGGAGCCTGTCCGATCCGGCAGCTTGAGCTCGCCGTGACAGGTGATCGGCGCGGCGACGCCCGTGACCTGGATGCGTGCATCGGCGACGAAGTCCTGCCCGTCGACCACGGGTGAGCGGTCGCTCCAGTCGAAGCTGGCGACCTGGGCCCGCAGGTGGCGCGCGTCGAGGTTGGGCGCCACGAGCAAGGGTGGCCCACTCGCGTCGTTGAGCGCGAGCTTGACCCGCTCGACGTGCACTGAAGGCAGGGTGCGCGCGAGGTAGCGACGCAGCCCGCCGCCGCCCTGTCCATCGCCGCCGTCGTCCGCGCTCTTGTCGCCCCGAAGCTGGGTCCACGCCTCGAGCCAGGGGATCGAGCCATCGGCGCGGCGGCTGGCGCGCACGACGCCACCGCGCAGATCGACGCGCTGGAGGTGGATCTTGGGCGAGCGCAGGCCGGCGACGTGCCAGGCGACGTCGACGCGGTCGAAGCGCACCTCGTCCTCGGCGGCGCCGGCCTGGGCCCGCGCCCGCAGGCCGGTGATGGTCAGGCCTTCGAGCGGCCGGACCCACAGGCCCTGCAGCTCGACCTCGACGCCGGCGCGGGCGGCGAGCGCGGTGATGCGCTCCCGCACCGTGCGCTCGGCCAGCGTCGGCACGGCGAACCAGGCCCCGCCCAGGCATAGGCCAACAGCCCAAACCAGCGCGTGTGCGCCCAAACGCAGCGGCCACGACGGCCGATTCCATCGACGGTGGGGTTCAGCCAAGCGTGGCCCCCGACCCGGCTCGCGGATCAGTTGGCGAAGGTCTTGCTGCCGGCGGTGGCGACGATGACGGCGATGAAGCCGGCGGCGACCGCAACGCCCGCCACGATGACGCCCGCAGTCTTGCCGGTCGAGAGCAGGTCGACCTCGTAGCTCTGCAGGTTGGCGAGCGGCACGAGCGTGTCACGGTCGGACGCGACGAGCTGGCTCGAGTACATCGAGAAGTTGAACGGCGTCACCTGGTAGCGACGACCACCCTGCGAGCGCACGTAGATACGCGTGTCGCGCGTGACGCCGACCTGCTTGCTGTCCACCGTCGAGACCGCGACCGCCTCGTTGCCGCGCCGCGAGAGCAGGGCCTTGGACTCCTCTTCCTTGAGGGTCTCGGCGAGCTTGGCGTCCTGGCGCACCGCAGCGGGCGACTGCAGCTTGCGGAACTCCTCCGACGGGACGATGTAGGTGTTGTAGCAGCCGGTCATGCCGAAGCAGGTGACAAGGCCGAGCGCGACGACACGCGCGAACAGACGGTGATGGCTCATGGGCTCCTCGATGGGCAGGGGAGGTCGACGTCCCGGTCCGCTCAGGCCGCTGGCTTGGCGCCGGACGCTTCCCAGATGGCGTTCAGGTCCTGCTGGACCAGGTAGTAGAAGCCGTACGGGAAGCACAGCATCAAGATCAGCAGCAGCGTCGCCCGATCTTCGATCTGGACGCCGGCCTTCTGCCCCATCTCCGGCAACGCCTTGATCAGCTTCCACATGCACAGCAGGATCAGCGGGCTGCAGAGGAAGCCGAGGAAGAAGTGCATCGGCTTGATCTCCTCGCGACCGAGGAAGGTATTGGTCTCGAGGATGCGCTTGTACATCCAGATGATCAGGTAGATGCCGCAGGTGACGAAGCCGAGCAGCAGGACCTTGATCGGGTTGAGGATCTCGCCGGGCTGCAGGTTGCCACGACGGCCGCCGCCGGCGTTGCCACCACCGCCACCGCCACCGCCGAAATTGCCACCGCTGTTGCGCGGCTGCTGCGGCGCGGCCTGCTGTGGCGCGGCCTGTTGCGGCGCCGGAGCCGGCGCGGGAGCCGGGGCGCGCGGAGCCGGAGCCGGAGCGGGCATCGGCGCGGGCGCAGGCGCGCGCGGGGCTGGCGCAGGAGCTGGCTCGGGCTCGGGCTCGGGCTCGGGCGCGGCGCCACCGCCGTCGAGGTTGGCGAAGAACTCGGCCGGGATCTCCATCGCGACCGTGGCCTCGGACTCCTCGATGTTCCACGCGCCGGCCATCTCGGGCACGAGCGCGGCACCGATCCACTCACCCTTGGCCTCGATGTAGATGTACTCGTCCTGGCGCAGGTCGCCCTTGCGCGCCATCGTGCGCAGGGTCTCGAGGTCGTAGGGAACGGTCTGGCCGTCGCGGTGCAGGTAGAAGCCCATGCTCATCTCTCCTCGACGGCCAAGCCTGGCCCGAATGCCGCCCCAGGTTCGCCCAGGGTGCTGCTGGTGCGGCGCGTACGACTCCGTCGGCTGGGGCCGAAGGCCGCATAGTTATGGAGGCAGGACCCTGCCGCGTCAATGGTGAACGCGGCCTCGGAACGGCCTAGGCGTCCTCTTCGAGGCCCTTGAGGCGCTTGAGGTCGGACATGACCTTGTTGTACTCGACTTCCCAGTTGGAGGTGCCTTCCTGCAGGTTCTGGATGCGGCGCCGGACCTCCTGGTCGAGATCCTCGTCGACGCGCAGATGCTGGCGCAGCACGTCGCGCATGGCGCGGCGCAGGGTGTGGTCCTCTTCGAAGATCTCGGCGACGTGGCGGCTGTGGAACAAGCACTCGATGATCTGGCGCGACAGGTAGTCGATCGCCTTGTCGCCGATGCCGAACCCGCGGTCGTCCGCGAGGCGGCTCTTGATCTTGCTCAGCTGGCGGAACTCCAGGCCGTCCCGCGAGATCGTCTCTCGCGCCTGGTTGACGATCTCGCGCTCGGTGCGGATGTACTCCTTGAGCACGCTCTCGATGTCGAGCAGCACTTCGCCTTCCATCCCGGGCTCGGCCTCGACCGCGTTGGTCGACGTGAGCGCCTCGAGCATGTCTTGGGCGATTGGGGTGACCTTGCCAGCGTACAGTCTCATCCGGGGCTCCTTTCTGCTCAGCCTCGCGGCTTGGTGGCCACAGGCGCGCGATGGACGCGCGCTGCGGACGACTGCCGGCGCGCTCCAAGCTGCGGGGACTTATCACAACAGCGGGCCGAGGTACAGAACCCCAGGGCGCAATCTTGGGCCGCGACGGCACCCGGGTGCGCGTCGGAACTCGCAATCAAGTCGAGGAGCTGCGCCAAAGTGCGGCGAAGGTCTCGAGTCGATGCACCGTCGGCGCGAGCGGCGCGGCGGTCTCCTCGCCACGCGCGACGCGCAGCACGCGCACCGAGCGCTTGCCTTGGGCCTCGACCGTGACGTGGACCGTGCCGAGCTCCAGGTAGATCTGCAGCGCGTGGCCCAGGTTGACCTTGCTGATGGCTTCGTAGCACTGCACCTCGCCCAGCTCGTACCAGCGGTCCGCGACCTTCTGGCATTGCGCGACGAAGGCGGATTCCGTCATCGCTTGGTCGCCGAGGTCCACCAACGAGCGGCCGACGATCCAATACGACTCGACGAAGTTCTGGATCAGCTTCGAGTACATCGCCACGGCGGGCCTGGCCGCGTCCGCCAGGTGCAGCACGTCGCCGTCGCGCTGCTCGAGCCAGCCGGCGTCGAAGAAGCGCCGCAGCGTGTCGTCGTATTGCGCGGTGAAGCCCTGGGCCGGATCGTAGACGAACTCGAGCTTGAGCAGGCGCGACAGCAGCTTGGTGTCCTCGCGGACGGTCTCGGCCTCGGCGCGCCCCTCGGCGTTGATGCAGCCCAGCAGCGCGGTCGCGAGCAGCGCCTCTGGCACGAAGAGGTGCAGCAGGTTGTTCTTGTAGTAGTCGAGGTGCAGGCGGCCGTCGCGCTTGACTACATAGACGTCGCCGTTCTCGAACGACTTGCGGAACACCCAGTTGGCCTCCTCGATCATCGCCAGGGCGCCGTCGATGAGCTCGGCGACCGACTCGCCCAGGGCCCGCGCCCGCGCGCTCTCGCCGCTGATCGGATCGATGGCGACGCCGATGACGCGGTCTGCCTGGTCGCGCGTCGTTGCGTACTGCAGGCGCTGCCGGTTCGCCGCCAGCGCGCTGCGCAGGGGGCCCGAGAGCACCGCGCCGCGGCGGACCGCCGAGTCGAGCAGGTAGCCGACGCGCAGCTGCAGGTCCGGCCGCTCGATGCCGCGGTGAATCTTGGTCAGCAGCACCGACGATACGAGCGCCGTCGGCGTCAGCACCGCGGCCCGGTTGATGCCGGCCTCGATGTGGTAGCCGATGGTCTTGACCGCGCGGTCGAAGGCCTTGGTGTCGCTGGGTGACGCGCCGGCGAGCTCCTCGTCGAGCAGGCGCCGCAACGAGATCGGCTCAGAGAACTGGATGCGCATGCGCCCGTATTTGTGCGCGAGCACCCGCGTCGCCTTGAGCAGATCGCCGGCGCTCTCGGTCTTCTTTTCGGCGCCCTCGAGCTCCTTGCGGTAGGCGACCTCCTCGATCAGCCGCTCGTAGCCGAAGTTCGTCGGCATGATCGTGACGTCCTCGACCTCGCCGCTGGCGACGGCCTCGACCACCATCCGCAGCAGGCCGAAGCGCGGCGGCAGCAGTTTGCCCGTGCGCGAGCGCGTGCCCTCGATGAAGAACTCGAGCCAATGGCCGTCGGCGAGCAGCTTGCGCACATAAGCCCGGAACGATGCGCCGTAGACCGGCTGGCCCTTGAAGCTGCGGCGCAAGAAGAACGCGCCCGCCTTGCGGAAGAACCAGCCGAGCGGAAAGAAGCTGAGGTTGGCGCCCGCAGCGATATGCGGCGGTACCATGCCGTTGCGGAAGAAGATGTAGCTGATGACCAGGTAGTCGATATGGCTCTTGTGCGAGGGCGCGATCACGACCGGGCCGCGCCGACCAGACTCGCGGATCGCCTGCAATCCGTCCTCGTCGACCTCGAGGCCCTCGTAGATCCGGGCCCAGACGAAGGTCAGCACCAAGCTGAACAGCTCGATCATCCACAGGCGCAGGTCGGCACCGATCTCCAGCAGGTTGGCCCGCGCCTCGTCGCGCACCGCAGCCAGCGGGCGCTTCTGCTCGGTGGCGATGCCCTGCAGCGTGGCCTCGAAGCCGGGTTCGCTGACGATCTCGTCGGCCACCTGGCGTGGCGGCCGCACCAGGACACCGCTGATGACGCGATGTTCGACCTCGAGCCGCTGCTGCAGCAGGGCCTTGAGCCGGGCCGCGAGCTCGTCGTCGTCGGCGCCGCCCTGCTCGTTGAGGAAGGCCTGCAGGTTGACGGGCTCGCCGCCGCGGACGAAGGCCCGCCGGTAGTTGGTGATGAAGCCGAAGAGCTTGCGCAGCGGCCCGGGCGCCAGCGGATCGCCGAGGAAGGCGTCGAGGATGTCGTTGTCGCGGCCCTTGCGCTCCCAGATCAACACCGCGGGCAGCAGGAAGATCGGCACCGCCATCGCGCGCTGGGTGGCGCAGAGCGTCCGCAGCATGTCGTCGGCGCGGATGCGGCCTGCCGGCAGCGGGTTGAACGAGATCGGCCGACGCAAGAAGAGCAGGGCGCTCTGTCGCCGGCGCAACAACGCCGACAGGATGTCGAGCGGCGCCTGGACCGGCACGCCGCGCAGCCGTCGCCACCAGAAGCGCAGGGCTAGGCGCCAGGGCTGGAACGCCGTCATCCGCGGGCCGTTGCCGAAGACGGCGCGAGGCATCTGGCGCCGGATCAGGGTGTCGTTGAGGTAGAGCACGTCGAGCAGGCTCGCAGTGCCCATGACATAGACCGGGACGCCCTCGCGCGCGCAGGTCGCGATCGCGTTGCCGAGCCGGGCGGGGAAGTCGACCTTCTTGAAGAAGATCGTCGCGAACAAGCGGACCAGCAAGCCGAATCGCTCGGTCATCCGCGAGGGGTGCAGGAGCTCGTCGGCGCGCAGCGCGTCGGCGTCGGCGGTCGAGATCAGCGGCCTCGCGACATGCGGCGAGGTCGACGCCATCCAGGCCGGGCGACGCGGCGGCTGACCGACGGCGCTCCGATCCTCGCCGTCGGTGACCGCGTCGATGCGCGACGTGCCCTCGGTCGAACGCAGGGCGTCGTCCGCGCCTTCGCCCGGGCCCAACTCGTCCGGCGCACGGCCCGACCGCAGCTCTCGCAGGCGCTCGCGCGGAATCGGCTCGGTCGCACGCATCGTTTCCTCCGGCACCGATGGTAGGCGGCCTCTAGGATCGCGGTCAACGCTGGCGCGCAAACGCCACCACGGACGCGATGCCGCGCCGGTCGGCCCGACGACGGGCGTGCCGCGCGCATCGGGGGCAGCGCGGGCAGCGCGGGCCAAGGATGGCATTCCTGGCTCGCGCCTCTAGGATGCGGCCGGCCGCGACCGCAACGGCGGCCGGAAAGGGGGGCGAGCGTGCGAACGGTGGTGAGCCAGCACGGGGTCGAGAACGCTGGCGCGCTGCGGCTGCGCGGTGCGCAACTCTGGCTCGACGGCCAGGCCCGTGGCGAGATCGCCTGGTTGGGGCGCCTCGGCGCGCCGGTGCGACGCCGCGGCCGCGTCGTCTGCTCGGAAGCGCTCGCCAGCGCGCTCGGCCCGGGCGCTGGCCGGCCGCTTGCCCTGCCGTTTCGCCAGCCGTGGAGGCTGGGCACCAGCCGGCTGACGTTGTCGATGGCGGGCTCCGGGCCCGGCAGCTCCCTGCTGTGGGTCGACGACGACCAAGGCCGGCTGTTGGTCGCCACTGCGGCGCGGCTGGGGCTCTTCGACGGGCCCGAAGCGGCCGACGTCCCTGTCGCCGACGCGATCGTCGTCGACGCCCAGGACGCCGAAGCCGCGACCACCTCGTCGGGCAGCGTCGTCGCCGCGCTCGCCGCGCTTCGGCTCAAGGCCGGTCCAGACGGCGGCTGGGTTGGGGTCGATGACGTGGCGACGGCGCTCTGGGTGGCGCGACTCGCGCTCGCCCACGGCCCGGTGCGCTTCGAGGGGGGCCTCGGCGCCGTGATCAAACGGCTGCCGCCGTCGTGGCTGGCGCGGAGCGAGCGCGCCAGCGCGCGCCGCCGTGATCTCGTGCACCTCTGCGGCACGCGGCGCCTGGCGCAGCTGCCGGCTGGCACGACCGCGCTGCAGATCGGGGCCGACGCGATCGGCTCGGCCTGGCCGCATCTGCCGCTGCCCTGGCGGCCCGGGCTCGCGGAGCTCGAGGAGATCGTGCGCCGCAGCGAGGCCAGGACGGTGATCGTGATCGGGGACGGAGCTTCGGCGCTCGCGGCGCGGCTGGAGCCGGCAGGCCTCGACGTGGTCGCCTTGGTTGGACAGCGACAGCTCGCCTTGTGGTAGTGTCGGCCCGCTTTCGCCGCGAAACCGCGCACCGATCGCGGCCTCCGGTGGACACCGGCAACGAGGAGGTTCGATGCAGATCCGCTCAGCCCAGGCCAGGCCACAGTCCACGGCGGACGGCTCCGGCCGGACCCTGCACGGCGCCGTCGCGGGCGGGGCGCCGTCGGCGCGCGGTCGCGATCCGGGCGGGCGCGACGAGGCACGCGACGTCGCCGCCGCCCTGCAGCGCGTCGGGGTCGTGTTCAACCCGCACAGCAAGAAGAACCGACGTCGTCCCGAGCGCTTCGCCGCGCTGCAGCGCCTGGTCGGGGACGTCGGTGACGTGCGCCGCACGGGACACGTCGACGAGATCGACGAGGTCGCCGAGCAGTTCCTCGACGCGGGCATCGGCATCTGGGTGGCGGACGGCGGCGACGGCGCCTTCCACTGGCTGATGAACGCCGCCGAGCGCGCGATCGTGCGCCGCGGCCGCGGCGAGCCGATGCCGTTGCTGATGCCGACCCGCAGCGGGACCGTCGATTTCCTCGCGGTGAAGTCGAAGCTCGCGGGGTCGGCCGAGGACCTGCTGGCCTCGCTGATCGCGGGCGCGCGCACCGGCGAGGCGCCCGACGTGCTGTGGATCGACAGCCTGCGCGTCCGCGGCGACCGGGTGGAACCTGGGGCCGAGCCTTTCGATCGGCTGGGGTTCGCCACCGCGCTGGCTGGCGTCGGACAGCAGTTCTTCTGTCGTTTCTACGACAACGGCGATCCGACCCCGCGCGGCATCCTCACCGTGATCAGCAAGATCCTGGGCTCCGCCGCGCTCGGCATGCCGCCGCTGCACTTGCTTCCGGTGTCGCAGCAGGCGCGTGACTATGGCGCACCGGTGTTCGCGCCGCATCGCCTGGACGTCGTGGTCGACGGCGAAGCGATGCCGTTCGACACCTACCGCGCCGTCAATGTCGGCTCGATCGACATCGACCTCGCGGGCGTGTTCCGGCTGTTCTCACACGCGGCCGAACCCGGGGTGCTGCACGCGATCCTCGGCGATCCCGGCTTCTTCCAGGTCCTCGGCCTGCTACCGCGGATGGCGGCGGGGCGGAGCTTGCAGGGCAAGGCCATGATCGATCGCCGCGCGCGCACCGTGCAGCTGCGGGCCCACGGTGACGCCACGATCGACCCCGTGATCGACGGCGAGCTCTTCTACGGCCTGCGCAATGCCGACGTCTCGCTCGGCCCGTCGATCGGCATCGCGAGGCCATCGGGAAAGTTTGTCCCTGCGCGTTCTCACAGGTAGAGTGGCGGCGCGGGTGTCGTCCGCGCGCGCCTCTTGCGTCGCGGCATTCGGGTCGGGGAGCCGCATTGAACATGCGTCGGATCGTGTCTCCATTCGGGATCGCCGTGGTCGCGGCGGGGCTGCTCGTCGGTTGCTTGCCGCCGCCACGCGACAACGTCGCGCCCGTCGACGCCGCGAGCAGCGACGCAGCGGCGAACGACGCCGTCGGCAGCGACGCCGATGACGGTCAGGCCCAGGCGGACGGCAGCGCCGACGACAGCGCCGACGACAGCGACGGCGCGCAGCAGGACGCCGCCGACGAGGACGCCGGCGACGGTGCCGTGGCGCTGCCCAAGGGCTGCACCGAAGACAGCCAATGCGCCGGCCTCGTCGTCGGCACCTGCGTGACCTCGACCTGCAACGTCGCGACGGGGCTGTGCAGCCTGCAGAACGTCAAGAGCGGCACGGCCTGCGAGACCGGGACGCTCTGCGAGCTCGACGGCGTGTGCAAGAACGGCGCCTGCGTCGGCACGCCCGTGGTCTGCGACGACGAGAACCCCTGCACCACCGACGCCTGCGACATCGCGCTGGGCTGCACCGTCAGCGACAACAAGAACGTCTGCGACGACGCCAACCCCTGCACGCAATTCGACCATTGCGAGGCGGGCGCCTGCGTCGGCACGGAGAAGGCCTGCCCCGAGACCGACTGCTCGACCGGCGTCTGCAACAAGGCCACCGGCGAGTGCAACGCCAAGGCCAAGCCGGCCAAGACGCCCTGCGACGACGGCGTCGTCTGCACCGTCGACGACATCTGCATCGGCCAGTCCTGCTCGGGCACGCCGGACGACTGCGACGACGACGATCCCTGCACCTTGGATTCGTGCCCGCCCGATCTCGACAGCGGCTGCGTCCACTTCCTGCTCGCCGGGCCCACCGCAGACTGCATCGACGGCGACGCCTGCAAGACCGCCGCGTGCGTCAACGGCGTCTGCGTCAAGGGCACCAAGGACTGCGACGACGACAACAGCTGCACGACCGACACCTGCTCCGGCGGCACCTGCGGCCACGCGCCCCTGCTGAGCGGCAGCTGCAGCGACGGCAACCCCTGCACCATCGACGACGCCTGCACCAAGGGCCAATGCAAGGGCAGCCAGACCAACCCCTGCGACGACGCCAACGCCTGCACCACGGACAGCTGCTCGCCGAACACCGGCTGCGCCCACAAGGCCAACGCCGCCATCTGCAACGACGGCTCGGCCTGTACGGCCGAGGATGCGTGTTCCGGCGGCGTCTGCGTCGGCAAGGCCAAGTCCTGCGATGACGGCAAGCCCTGCACGATCGACAGCTGCGACGCGGTCAGCGGCACGTGCTCCCACGCCGCTGCTGCGGACGGCACGGCCTGCGACGGCGGCAGCTGCGCTGGCGGCGTGTGCGGAGGCGCCGGGAAATGAAGCACCTCTCCTGCCCAGCCCTCTCGCGGGCGCTGGCCTTCGCCCTGCTGCTCGCCTTGGTCGCCGGCTGCATGCCGGAGCGCCGTGACAACGATCCGGGCCCCGACGTCACCGCCAGCGAAGACGCCTCGACCAACGACGTCGCGGCCGACGTCGACAGCGCCGGCACGACCGACACCGTCCAGGCCGACACCGCCAAGGCCGACACCACGCCGCTGCCCGTCGGCTGCGACGGCGACGAGGACTGCGCCAAGTTCCCGACCGCCATCTGCCAGAGCGCCGTCTGCGACACCGACACCGGCCTGTGCAAGCTCATCGTCGCCATCGATGGCACCCCCTGCGGCGACAACGCTCCCTGCGTGGCGGACGCGACCTGCCTCGCCGGCGCATGCACCGGCACCACGCTGGATTGCGACGACGACAACCCATGCACCACCGATACCTGCCTCAAGGGCAGCGGCTGCAAGTCGTCGCCCAACACCGTCGTCTGCGACGACAAGAACCCCTGCACCGAGGGGGACTCCTGCTCGCTCGGCGTGTGCAAGGGCAAGGTCAAGGCCTGCCCGGGCGGCAAGCCGCCGTGCCTGCTGGCGAGCTGCGACACCACGGGCACCTGCGTGCTCAAGCCCGTCGAGCTGACCTCGACCAACACCGTCACCTGCGACGACGGCAACCCGTGCACCGAGGCGACCGCGTGCAAGGGCGGCGCCTGCGTGGGCACACCCAAGGTCTGCGCCGACGACGGCAACCCGTGCACCCTCGAGGCCTGCCTGCCGACCAAGGGCGGCTGCCTGACCGCGCCGCTCGAGCTGCCGGTCGTGTGCGACGATGGCGACGCCTGCACGACGGCCTCCTCGTGCCAGGGCGGCGCCTGCAAGGGCGAGCCGACCAACTGTGACGACAAGGACGGCTGTACCGTCGACACCTGCGACAGCAAGACGGGCTGCGCCCACAAGCCGGCCAGCGACGGCGCGCCCTGTGACGACGGCAGCGCTTGCACGACCAACGACGGCTGCACCAAGGGCACCTGTGTCGGCAAGGACGCCAACTGCGAGGATGGCAACCTCTGCACCAAGGACAGCTGCGACGCCACGTCGGGTTGCGTGCACGGCGCGCTGCTCGGCCCCTGCTCGGACGGCGACGCCTGCACCGACGCCGACGCCTGCGCCAAGGGCGCGTGTTCGGGCAAGAAGGTCAATTGCGACGACAGCAACCCATGCACCCAGGACAGCTGCGGCGCGCTCGGCTGCGTCCACGAGGTCATCGCCAACGGTGGTGCCTGCACCGGCGGTCAGTGCTGGGGCGGCACCTGCGTGGTGCCGAAGTGCGGCAACACCGTCTGCGAGTACAACGAGACGACCTCGACCTGTGGTGGCGACTGCCCCGCGGGCGGCGGACAATGTGACGTCGCCGACGGCGCGTGCATGGCGAACTGCGCGTCCAGCGTCTGCAGCGTCGAGGCCGCGGCCTGCGCCAAGGACAGCGCTTGCCTCGACGCCGACAGCTGCCTGGCGGCGTGCAAGGACGCTGCATGCCGCTACGGCTGCATCTCCAAGCTCACCGGTCCGTCGGTCGTCGCGCTCAAGGCGTCCAACGCCTGCTTGTCCAGCAAATGCGCCAAGAACGGCTGGTCGGGCAAGAACTGCAAGGGCGGCGACCCCGCCTTCGTCGCCTGCGTCGGCGCGTGCCAGAGCGCCGCTTGCTTCAGCGAGGAGGCCGCCTGCCTCGGCGTCACCGGTTGCGCCGCGATCGCCAAATGCGTCGACACCTGCAGCAATGGTAGCGCGACCTGCATCAAGGATTGCTTCGCCAAGGGCACCGGCGAGGACGTGCAGCTCTTCGACGACCTCACGGTCTGCATGAACCTCAAGTGCCTCTGAACGCCGATCGGCGCGGGATCGCGGCCCGATCGCGGCGGCGCGCGCGCTACTCCGCGTTGCGACCGAGGACCAGCGGCCCGAGCGAATCGTAGGACGGCAGGACGAAGTCCGCGCCGAGGCCGAACACGGCCCTGCTGTCGCCGAACGGGCTGGTCAACGCGCAGAGCACGTCGGCGTTGCGCGCCGTCTGCAGGTCGACGCGGCTCGAGCCGACCAGCAGGGCGTCGTCACGGCGGGCGTGCCATTGCTCGAGGATCGCGAGCAGGCCAGAGGCGTCGGGTTTGCGCGGCAGGTCCATGTCGCCGCCGACGACGTAGTCGAGCAGCGGGCCGTAGCCCAAGTGGGCCAGCAGCTCGACCGAGCTGCGCGTCGGTTTGTTCGTCAGCACGGCCGCACGCGCGCCTTGCTCGACGAGCGCCTGGATCGCGGCCTGCGCTCCGGGGGCCGGCACGGCGAGCTCGAGCAGGTCGCGTTCGTAGGCCTTGCGAAACAGGCTGACCGCGGCGTTGAGCTCCGGATCGGTCAGCGGCTCGCCGGTCATGACGACGGCCGAGCGGAGCAGGGCGCGCAGGCCGTGGCCGGTGATGCGAGCGATGGTGCGCGGTTCCAGCGAGCGACGTCCGAGCTGGCCGAGCACCTCGTCGAGGCCACGCAGCAGCGCCGGGCTGGTGTCCACGAGCGTGCCATCGAGGTCGAACACCACGAACGGGAATCGCATACGTCACCGCATCGGCCGGGCCCAGCGCCAGCGCCGCAGGAGTGTCGCGCAGGTTGCCGCCGTTGCCAAGAAGCGCACCCACTTCCGGCCCATCGCGGTCCGAGCCTGCCCCCGCGCCGATCCCGGCTTGTCGCGTCGCGGTCGCCGCGCTACGGTTCGGCGCTCATGACGCAGGCGGGCTCATCCCGCGCCGGGCGGCTGCGCGAGGAGTTGGTGGCAATGAGCCTGCGGACCCGCATCCTCGCCTTGGCGGTCGCCACCGGGTCGCTCGTCGGCGCGTGGTCCGCCGGCGCAGACGCGCTGCCGCCGCCGGAGATCGTGGTCGTCCCCGACGCCGGAGGCCGGCCGGGCTTGCAGGGCCAGGTCGCACCGCCTGCGACGGCCAGGCTCGCGCCGCTGCGGCCGGATCCCGCTGCCAAGCCGACCCGCCCCAAGGCCGACACCCAACGACAGGAGCGGCGGCCCGCGGTCGCGGCACCGACCAAGCCGCGGCCTGCGCCGTTGCCGCCCAGGCGTCGCGTGGTGGACGAAGCCGTCCCCGGCATCGTCGTGCTGCTCGACGGCGGCGTCGCGGCCCTGCCCGACGCTGCGCTCAGCGCGGCGGGCCTCGAAGGCTTCGCCTCGGTGCGCGGCGCGACCGTGGACGTGACCGTGCTGTGGCCGAGCTCGGCACGCCACGCCTTCGGCGGGCGCCTTGGCGTGTTCGTGCCCGACATCGCGTCCCAGAACTGGTGGTCGACGACCAGCAAGCCCGTCTGGATCGACGTGCGCACCCTCGCGGTCGAGCTCGGCTTCAGCTACGCGTATTGGCGGCCCCTGGTCGGCCCGGTCGCGTTGGTCGGCCGACTCGGCGCCGGCGTCGCGGTCTTCTCGGGCGAGGTGCGCCGCGTCGAGACGCTGCCGAGCTGCGCCAAGGGCCAGGAGGCAGGCTGTCCTCATTGGCGCGTCGCCGGACGGCTGAGCGATCCGCTGCCGCCGGTCGCGCCCTCGCTGCAGGCGACGTTGGGCCTCGCGGTCGAGCTGGCCGCGGGCCTGCACCTGCGCGTCGAAGGCGGCCTGCGCGATCTGCCGTGGGTCGGTCTGGGTCTCGGCCTGCGCCGCTGAGGTCACCGCGCAGCGCTACGGCGCGCAGACGCCGGTGTGATCGGGCCATTGCGGGGTGCCGATCGGGTAGCAGGTCCAGCCGGCGGTGCAGTCGGGTGCCGTCGTGTCGCAGAGCGGCAGGCAGCTCTTTTCGACCGAGTCGCAGATCAGCGGCTTGCCGCCGTCCATGCCGCAAGGTGGCACCGTCGCCGCCGGATTGCAGGCCGAGCCCTTGGTGCCGCTGCCGGTCGTGACGCAGTAGGTCTTGTTGCCGCTGTCTGCGTAGCAGCCTTGGCCCGTCGGACAGCCCTGCCAGGTGCGTGGGCTGCAGCCGCCGCCGTTGGCGTCGCCCGTGTCGGCGGTGCCCGTGTCGGCGGTGCCCGTGTCGGCGGTGCCCGTGTCGGCGGTGCCCGTGTCGGCGACGCCCGTGTCGGCGGCGTCCGCGTCCTCGCCGCAGACCTGCACCGCGCTGCCTTGTTCCTGGCAGAAGCCACAGACACAGCTGTAGCCCTGCAGGCAATCCGTCGCGACGACACACGCGTAGAGCGTGTTCGCGGCCCGGGCGTCGAGGTCGGTGCCGCAGCCTGCGAGGAGCCCCAGCGCGGCGACGAGCGACACCCAGATCGCCACGAGCGTCCTCGATCGACGCGGCAGCGCCGTCGCATGGCGGGCACGGGCCGGCATCAGAACCTCCATGCCCAGCCCGCGAGCGCGCCGCCCGGCAGGGGCTGCACGCGAAGCGAGCCGCTGACGCGCGCCGCGTCCGCGCGCCCGAGCCAGAGGAACGCACCGACCCCGGCGGCGACCAGGCCGGTGCCGAGCAGGACGTGGCCCGTGGTGACGAAGCTGTCGTGGCGATCGATCGCGGCCTGCACCGATGCTTGCGTCACCCCAGGATAGCGCACGCTGCCGCCCACGACCTTGCGGTGGTCGGCCAGGGTCTGCTCCATGTCCGCGGCCGCGGCGTCGCCGACGGCGTAGAGGACCACGCTGGTCAAGGCGAGCGCGGCGCCCGCGCCCAGCAGCGACAGCGACGCGACCTCACGGCCGGTCCAGGCGTCGCTGCGCACGCGCTCGAACACGCCGAGGCGGTGACCGCCAGACGGGCCGGCCGGATCGGGCTGGTCCTTGGCATCGGTCCCGCCACCCTGCTGCTGCTGTTGCTGCTGCTGTTGCTGCTGTTGCTGCTGCTGCTGTTGCTGCTGCTGCTGTTGCTGCTGCTGCTGTTGCTGCTGCTGCTGCTGGCGCTTGAGCGTCTCGAGCTCCTGGCGCACACGCGCCGCCTCGTCCTGCTCGCGCTGCGACTCCTGGCCCAGGGTGCGCTCGATGCTCGTGACGTGCTCGACGGCCTCGGCGCGACCGGCGCGGGTGTCCGCGTCGTCCTGCACGGCGAGTTGCAGGTAGAGCCGGAACATCGTCAGGGCCTCGCGCAGCATCCCGCCCTTCTGGTAGGCGCGCGCCGCGTTGAACAGCAGCGTCGGCTCGGGCACTTGGGCGTAGGCAGACTTGAACAGCGTCGCCGCCTCGTCATAGCGCCCGTCGCGGTACGACGCCTTGGCGCGCGCGACCAGCTCGACGGCACGGGTCTGCGCGTCCGCGGCTGCGGCGTAGGCGGGCAGGGCGCTCGCCGCGAGGGCCACGCATAGCAGCGCCGCCAACGATCGGGTCCAAGACCGGGAGCGGCGGATTGTCGTGGCGACCGTGTTCACGCCGAGCACGATCGCGCAAGACCTCGCGTCGTGCAAGACGTCGGCGCGCATCACGTCAGGCTCCGCGGTGCGCCGGACGCGGCGAGGCGGCGCTCCAGCAGGCGATCGACGCGGGTCGAGAGCGAGGCGATCACGCCGTCCAACCGCCGCCAGGCAGGGGGTGCCACGACCAATCGGTCGCCGACGACGACGAGCGCACCATCGGCCTCGCGCCGCGCCGCCTGCTCGATGACCTCGCGCACGGTCGCACCCAGGCGCCGCTCGATCCGCGCGAGGTCCACGCCTTCGGCCAGGCGCAATCCGGTCAGCAGCAGCTCGTCGCGGTGGCTCTCGGCGTCGACGCGCTCGCGGGCGTCCTCGGCGAGCCTTCCTTGCTGGCTCGCCGCCAACCAGCGCGGGATCGAGCGCGTGTTGGCCGTGCGCTCGCCGATGCCGCCGTCGGGCACTGGCAAGAAGCCGTGGGCCCCGACGCCGACCGCGAGGTAGTGGTCGCCGCGCCAATACGCGAGGTTGTGCCGGCACTGCTTGTCCGGTCGCGCGAAATTGCTGACCTCGTAGCGCTCCAGCCCTGCGGCGGCCAGCAGCTCGGGCACCGCCTGCAACATCTCGGTCTGCAGGTCCTCGTCCGGCGGCCGTGCGAGCTTGCGCTGGACCATGCGGGCGAGCGGCGTGCCGTCTTCGACCGTCAGCGCGTAGGCCGAAAGGTGCGGCAGCGCGTAGGCCGTGATCGCGCGCAGATCGTACTCGAGGTCGGCCATCGACTGCCCGGGACCGCCGAAGATCAGGTCCGCCGACGCGCTCTGCAGCTGGCCGCGCTCGACCATCCCTGCCAACGAGGCGAGCGTGCGGTGGGCGGTCGCGGCGTCGTGGACGCGGTCCAGGGCCGCGAGGCGCCGATCGTCCAGGGCCTGCACGCCGATCGAGACGCGATTGACCCCGGCGGCCGCGTAGTCGAGCAGATCGCCGTGCTCGGTGGCGCCCGGGTTGGCCTCGATCGTGATCTCAGCGTCGGCGGCGAACCCGGCCCAGCGGTCGAGCCAGCGCAAGATCGCGGCGATCGCCTCCGCGCCCCAGAGCGAAGGTGTGCCGCCGCCAAAGAACACGCTGGAGATCGGCGCGGCCGCCAGCGTCGTGGTGCGCAGCTCCAGCTCACGCAAGGTGGCGGCCAGCGTCTCGTCGCGGGGGATCGTCTGGGCCGCCACCGTGGCGAAATCGCAATACGCGCAGCGATGCAGGCAGAAGGGGAAGTGCACGTACACCGCCCAACGCCGTGGATCGGGCGCCGGCGCGGCATCCTGCGGCCCGGCGTCGTGCCCGGCGTCGTGCGCGGCGTCGCGCCGTGCCTCGGCGTTCATCGCGTCGGCAGCAGATCGCGTCGGTAGCGGCCGACGCTGTTGGGCAGCTCGTCGCCGTCGAGCCAACGGGCGAAGTCCGGACCGCGCAGATGCCAGCTGCGGACCGTGCTCTCGCGCACCTCGACCAGCGTCGCCGTCCCGGGCTGGCAGACGTCGCTGCCGGCGAGGCGGGCGCAGCCGTTCGGCTTGATCCGGCCGACGGCGACGGCCGCGAGACCGCCGTAGCGCCCGTCCCAGGCGACGCCCGAGCTCGTCGAGACCAGCGCCACCGCGCGCTCGCGCAGGGCGTGCTCGTAGACGCGGTAGGCGCGATCGGCGACCACCTCGCCGTCGCGCAGCGCCGCCAGCGGGCGCGGTGTCAGCACGATCAGCGACGGCCACGCCGCCGCGAGGCGCAGATCCCGGCGCAGCGACGCCAGCGCCGGCTCGCCGACGACCAGGGGCCGCGAGTCGAAGGGCACGATGGCGATCTCGCCGACGACGAGCGCGTCGCTCTCGGGCAATGCGGCGACCGCCCCGACGGCAGCCCGCGCGACCCGCAGCAAGGGGCGTGGCGGCGGAGCGTCGCCCTCGGCGGTCGCCTCGACTTCGACGGCGTCGTCCCATCCGAGCACCGCCGCGTTCGGCAGGCCGGCCGCGGCCGAGCGCGCCACCGCCTCGACCCAGGGCGAGGCCCCGATCGCGACGACCGCGACCACGCCTGCCTGCTGCACCGACGCCCACAACGCGGGCAGCTGGGCCTCGGCTCCCGGTCCGACCAGGAGCAGCCGGCCCGCTCGCGCCCGTGGCAGCTGCGGTGTCTCGGTCTGGTCGCCGTCGATCGGCACCACCGGCAGGCGCTCGATCGGCAGGCGCCGGCTGACGACCAACCGGCTGCCGTCGCGGCGGAAGGCCTCGACCGTGACGTGGCGGTCCGCGACGCTCTCCGGGAAGACGTGCAGCACCGTCTCGCCCTCGATCGCGCGTGAACCGTCTTCGAAATGCCAGACAAAGCGCAGCCAGCGCCCGGCCTCTTCGACCCGCGGCACCACGCGCAGCCGCATCGCCGTGTTGTGCCAGACGCGCAGGGCGTCCGGCTCGGTGTCGATGGCCAAAGGCGGCGTCGTCTCGGTGGCCTCGGCAGCGGCGTCGATCGCGGCCGCCTCGCCTGCTTGCTCGCCGCCGGGGTCGTCGACCGCGACACCCGGGGCCGCGCCGTCGGTCGCGCCGTCGGTCACGATGGGCGCCGTCGCGGGCGCGGCATCCGCAGCCGGACCACCCGCCACGTCGTCGGCCGCGCCGCCTGCAGCCGGCGGCGGTGGGGTCGAGGCCGCGTCTCGTGCTTGCTCGCGAGGGACCGAGCCGTCGCCGGCGCAGCGCTGGAAGCCGACGACCGCGGCGACCGCGACGACGACGTAGCTCGCGACGATCCAGGTCCAACGTCGGTTCGGCGTGCTCGTCATCGCGTCCTGGCGGGTCATGACGTGGGGGTCTGCGTTGACCCCGCCCGCAGCCGCACCCTACTATGGCCAAAGACAGGCGTCGCGACCAGCCGGAGCCGCGTTGCAGTTCCGGTCGCCGGGGGCGCCGTAGGAGTCCGATGCTCTGGTCCTGTACGATGCCTTGGGCTGGCCTGCGCCCTTCGACGCTGCGATGCGGCATCGGCGCGCTTGTGCTGCTCTGGTCCACGGCGGCGTTCGCCGAGGACACCGCCTGGAAGAAGCGCGAGCACGAATGCCGCGCCGGCTTCCGCAAGGCCGAGGAGGCCTCGCCCGGGCTGCTCGAGCAATGCGCCGACCTCTTCGCCGTCTATGCCCGCCTGCACCTGATGGGCAGCAGCGACCGCGACGAGCTGCAGAAGGGCCTGCGCTGGCTCTACGAGAACGGCAGCGATCGCGCCAGCTTGATCGCGCGCGACGGTCTGTACCGTCTCGGCGTGCGCCTGCCGGTCCGCGAGTCCAAGCCGGGCGTGCCGGGCGCGAGCCCCGCCGCCGAGCGCGAGCGCTACAACCCCGCCGAGGCACCCAAGGCCGACCAGAAAGAGGCCGAGAAGCTGGCCAAGGACGGCGTCGAGGACCTGCTGAAGAAGCGCTACGCCAAGGGCGGCGACAAGCTGCAGGAGGCCGTGAGCAAGGATCCGCGCAGCGAGTACGCGATCTACAACCTCGCCTGCAGCCTCTCGCTGCAGAAGAAGCGCGACGACGCGATCAAGTGGCTGCAGAACCTCGCCGACCTCGGCACCGACCAGTCGGCCGAGCGGCTGATCCGGGCCCGCAGCGACGGCGACTTCACCAACCTGCGCGACGATCTCGAGTTCAAGCGCATCACCGGCTACATGCGCATCGACGTGCAGAACAGCATCGGCGACGCCGGCGAGCCCGGCATGAAGAACATCCTGACCATGCTCGAGAAGCTCGGCCACAAAGACGTGCATACCGGCACGAGCAAGACCAAGCGCGACGAGCCGCAGGTCCTGTTCCGCCCGCACGCCAAGGCCCAGGTGGCCCTGATCGGCGACCTGCTCAACCATCCGCGCGTCCGCCTCGATCCGATGGAGGAAGAAGGCAAGTACGACATGGTCATCGTCTGGGGCGGCAAGATGGTGAAGGGCGACGACGGCCAGTCGAAGATGGAGTCGATGGGCCCCGACACCGTCGACGAGAAGATGAACGACGCCAAGCGCAAGCAGAACGAGATCCTGGCCAAGCCCGAGGCCGCCGTGAACAAGGTCGACAAGATCGTCAGCACGCCGGAGCGCACCTACAACGCCGTCGAGTCGATGGGCAAGCGCGTCGAGGGCTCGGTCAAGAAGGGCGAGGCCGTGTTCAAGAAGGTCGAGGGCATCGGCACCAAGATCAACAGCCTCTAGCGCACCGCCTCGGCGTCGGCGGCACGACCGCGCCTCGGACCCACCATGCACGACCTCTGGGACCTGGCAGCGATGAACGCCACCGAGGCGCTCGTCGTCGGCGCGACGATGGCGCTCTGCGTCGGCGGCCTGCTGCTGCAGCCCTTTGGCAATTGGCTCGGGCGCTCGTTCCTCGGCGAAGATCCCGCGGTCAAGCGCTGGCAGCAGGCGTGGGCCCAGCGGCGTGACGCCCGCCGCGGCGAGCGAGGCGAACGCCGGGCCCGCAAGCGCGCCGCGCGCGCTGCGCGCAAAGAAGCGCCCAACACCTGAGCCGGGCGCGTTGGCGCGGGCCCCACTCTCGCGTGAGCCGACGCGGCCGCGCACGAGGTCTCGATGGCGACCCTGATCCTCGCGTCCGCATCGCCCCGGCGCAAAGAGCTGCTCGAGCGGGCAGGGCTGCAGCTGCGCGTGCTGCCGGCACCGGTCGACGAGGAGCCGCTGCCCGGCGAGACCGCGGTCGCCTACGTCAAGCGCCTCGCCCGCGACAAGGCCACCGCGACGGTGCGCCGGATCATGGCGGCCCAGGGCAGCGATCCGCGTGCAGCCGGCGACGATCCGCCACGCTGGGTGCTCGGCGCCGACACCGTCGTCACCGCCGACGGCCTGTTGCTCGGCAAGCCGTCGGACCACGCCGAGGCTCGCGCCATGCTCGAGCGGCTGGCAGGGCGCGAGCACCTGGTCGTCACCGGCTTCGCCATCCTCGATCTCGAGCGCGACAAGGAGGGCATCCAGGCGGTGTCGACGCGCGTGCGCTTCAAGCGCATGGGCAGGGCCGAGATCGACGCCTACCTCGCGTCCGGCGAGAGCATGGACAAGGCCGGAAGCTACGCGATCCAAGGCGTCGGCGCCTACCTCGTCGAGGAGATCGAGGGCTCGTACACCAACGTCGTCGGCCTGCCGCTGGCCCAGGTCGTCTCGATGCTCGAGGAGATGGGCGCGTGGGACCTGTTGCCGTACGCGGCGCAACCGCGCAGGCCGCTGTCATGAGCGGCGACGCAGGCAGCGACCTGCCGATCGTGGCGCGTCTGCGCGCCGTGCGGGCCGAGATCGCCCGGGCAGCCCGCGACGCAGGGCGCGATCCGGGATCGGTCACCCTGGTCGCCGTCAGCAAGGGCCACGGCCCCGACGCCGTCCGCGCCGCCTACGCCGACGGCCAGCGCATCTTCGGCGAGAGCTACGCCCGCGAATTGGAGGCCAAGGCGACCGCGCTCGCCGACCTCCCGGATCTGCAGTGGCATTTCATCGGGCACCTGCAGCGCAACAAGATGGCGATCGTCGCGCCGCACGCAGCCGTTGTGCACAGCCTCGACAGCCAACGCGGCATCGACGCGTTCGCGCGCAGCGTCGCGGCGCTCGGGCCCGACGTGCGCCGCGACGTGCTGATCCAGGTCAACGTCGGCGACGATCCGGCCAAGAGCGGTTGCCAGGCCGCCGAACTTCCGGCCCTGATCGATCGCGTGCTCGCAGCGCCCCAGCTGCGCTGGCGCGGGTTGATGACGCTGCCCCCGCTCGACGTCGATCCGGCCCCGATCTTCGCCTCCCTGGCGGCGCTGCGCGATCGGGAGCGGGCCCGCGTTGGCGCCGCCGCAGGCATCGGCGAGGGCCTGTCGATGGGGATGAGCGACGACGCTGCCGCCGCCATCGCCGCCGGCGCGACCTGGGTCCGGGTCGGCACCGCAATCTTCGGTCCGCGCGCCGTCGCGGGTTGACCGCGCACGCCGCCCGGCGCGAAGGTGCGCACGGCGTCCGGGCAGCACGCCCGACGAGGCACCAAGGAGGTCACGATGGCTACGGGTTGGGGCGCAGCACACCGCTTCGCCGCGCAGGCGGACGTCAACGGCGTCCCGGTCGATAGCGCCTATGTCCACCTCGAGGCGGTGGACGGTGAGCTGGTCCACGACTACGGCCCACACGTCCACCTGCTCGCAGATCCGCTCGCGCTGACCTGGCTGGCACGGCTGGGTAGCCCTACCTGCCAACAGCCCGAGGTCAACCGGTTGGTGTCGCTGCTGTACCGCGGCCTGCTGCGCGAGGTGGTCAACCGCTCGCTGCCGCGCAAGGTGGAGCACGTCGAGACGCGCATGCGTGGCCTCACCGAGCGCGGCTACTACCACGGCCAGGTCGTCGATCCGAATGTCGAGGTGACGACCGTCGACATCGCCCGGGCCGGCATCCTGCCGTCGATGGTCTGCTTCGAGTCGCTGTGCGAGATCCTGACGCCGGGGATGGTGCGTCAGGACCATATCCTGATGAACCGCACCACCGACGCCGCTGAGCAGGTCACCGGGGCCGCAACCTCTGGCCGCAAGATCGCCGGCCCCGTCGCCGACCGGTTCGTGCTCTTCCCCGATCCGATGGGCGCCACCGGCGGCTCGCTCAGCGAGGCGATCCACTTCTACCGCGAGAAGCTCGACGGCGAGCCCCGGCATTGCTTCGCCCTCAATCTGATCGTGACGCCCGAGTTCATCCGCCGGCTGACGGACAAGTTCCCCGGCCAGGTGGACATCTTCGCCTACCGCCTCGACCGCGGCCTGTCTGACCCCGATGTGCTCGCCAGCCGCCCCGGCTCGCAATGGGCGCGGGAACGCGGTCTCAACGAGATCCAATACATCGTGCCCGGCGCCGGCGGCATGGGCGAGGTCATGAACAACGCGCTGCACTGAGCGACGGCCCCGTGGCACCCGCGATCGCGATCACCGCCGGGTCGGCCACGACGGCTCCAACCACTCGACTCTCTGAGCGAACCGACGCGAGGTACCCATGATTGAGCGCATCGAACCCTACCTGACCCAAGAGGTCCTCGCCGCCCGCATCGCCGACCTCGGCGCCGAGATCGACGCGGCGCTGGCGCACGCCGAGCGCCCGGTCGTCTTCGTCTGCGTCCTGCAGGGGAGCTTCCTCTTTTATGCCGACCTGCTGCGGCACGTGAAGCGGCCCGTGAACACGGCCTTCCTGGCGGTCAGCTCCTACGACGGCGGCACCAGCACCACCGGCGCCGTCCGGCTGACGCACGATCTGACGATCGACATCGCAGGCCGCGACGTCGTCGTCGTCGAGGACATCGTCGACACCGGCCTGACGATGGCCTACCTGGTCGAGCTGCTGCAGTCGCGCAAGCCGGCGTCGCTGCGCGTCGCGACCTTGCTGCACAAGCCTGCGCGCAAGAAGGTCGAGGTGCCGCTGGACTGGATCGGCTTCACCATCGACGACGTCTTCGTCGTCGGCTACGGCCTGGACTACGACCAGCGCTATCGCAACCTGCCCTTCATCGGCGCGATGCAATTCGACGTGGGCGAGGGCGCTTGATCCACGGCGATCCGGCACGTCCCGAGGGCACCGCCGCCCGGTTGCGGTGGCTCGGCCACGCGGCGTTCGCGATCGCGACCCCGACCACGCGCTTGCTGCTCGATCCGCACCGCCCCGGCGCACTCGGCGGCCGCTTCCGCCTGCCCGCGATCGTCGGGCCCTTCGACGCGATCGCCTGCAGCCACGGCCACGACGACCACGCCGCCTGGTCCCCGGCCTTCGGCACCCAGCGCTGGATCGAGGCAGACGAGTCCGTCGGCGACCTGCGTGTCCGCTTCCTCGCCGCTGCGCATGATCGCCACGGCGGACGGCGCATGGGCCTGACCCGCATGATCGCGATCGAGGGGCCAGGCTGGCGCGTGGTCCACAGCGGCGATCTCGGCGTCTTCGGTGACCGCGAGGTCGCGTTCGCCCGCAGATGCGACCTGCTCCTGGTCGCGGCCGGCGGGACCTACACCCTCGACGGGGCCGAGGCTGCCGCGTTCTGCCGCGCCGTCGCCCCGGCCGCCGTGGCGCCGATGCACTGCGCCGATCCGGCGATCGACCTGGCCCTTGCCCCCGTCACGGACTTCGTGGCCGCGCTCGGTTGGCCGACGATCGCGTGCCCCGACTGGCGCAGCGAGCGCCCGCAGCCCGCGCAACCAAGCGTCCTGCTCTTCGAACGACCCGCCGGGGTCTCGGGCGATCTGCGCCCCCCCCCGCACCAGGAGGCCCCATGAGCGCCGTTCAAGACGCCCGCACGCCGGCGGAGACCTTGTTGCTGCTCGACGGCTCCTGGGCGCTGTTCCGCTCGTTCTACGCCATCCGCGGCATGCGCGCGCCCGACGGCCGCTCCACCGGCGCGCTCTATGGCCTGCTGCGCCAGGTCGAGCAGCTGCGCAAGCGGTTCGCCCCGACGGCGATCGCGGTCGCCTTCGACGAGACCGACACCGGTTTCCGCACCCAGATCGACCCGACGTACAAGGCCAACCGCGGCGAGACCCCGCCGGAGTTGGCCGTCCAATGGCCGATCGCCCTGCAGGTGCTCGACGCGCTGGGCCTGCGCGTGCTGCGCCATCGCGACTGGGAGGCCGACGATCTCATCGCCACCGCCGCCGCGCGGGCCCACGCTGCCGGGTGGAACGTCGTGGTCGCGAGCGCCGACAAGGACCTCGGTCAACTGGTGCGTGACGGATCTTGCTCCGTGGTGCAATACGACCCGCCCAAGGACGCCATCCTCGACGAAGCCGCCATCCGCGAGCGCTGGGGCGTCGCGCCGCAGGCCATCCCCCACGTGCAAGCGCTGGTCGGCGACGCCGTCGACAACGTCAAGGGCGTCACGGGCATCGGTGCCAAGTCCGCGAGCAAGCTCATCGCGGCCCACGGCGACCTCGACGGCCTCTACCGGGCCCTCGACCGGATCACGCCCGCGCGGACCCAGCAGGCCCTGCGCGACGGCGAGGCCGACGCTCGCCGCTGCTTGCGCCTGTGTACGCTGCACGCCGAAGCGGACCTTTGCGATCTGGCCGGCAACCCCGTCGATCTGATCGACTTTCGGCCGCGTCCGGCGGACGCCGCCGCGCTCGAGCTCCTGGCGGCGGACCTTGGCTTCTCGCGTCTTCTTCGTGGGTTGGCGTCATGATGTCGTCGTGGGGCGCTCCGTCGGGGTGGTGCCGACGAGCGAACTTGATCCAGAAACCGCGACTTCCGAGCACCTGACGTGCGCACAACGCTTGACATCAGGCTCAGGCTCAAGGATAACGCGCGCCCCGCGATGGCCCTCTTCGGCGCCCTCGCAGGACTCCGAGGCAGCCAGCCTGTCCCGGACCGGATCGCGTCGGTCGGCAAGTGCTACGGCAAACTACCGACCATAACGGTTGCCCCCGCGCGGAGGGGCAGCACGTGAGCGGCCCGCTGGGAGCTCGGAGCCCCCGCGCACATTGTGTCTCGCCCGCACCTGGCAAGCGCCTGGTGCCGGCAAACGGTCGGCCGACTCCGAGGGGAGGACGCTGACGAGGTCGACGCTCCACTCGGGAGTCAAGACGCACGGCCTGGCCGCGCCAACCGGCGCAGCGGGCTCGGAGAACCGCGGAGTCGCCAGCGACGCCGCGCAGCAGGGAACAGGTCGCACGATGCCGACAATCAACCAGCTGGTTCGCAACCGGCGCGAAGACAAGCGGAAGAAGACCGCGGCGCCCGCGTTGCAGTCCTGCCCGCAGAAGCGCGGCGTCTGCACGCGCGTCTACACGACCACGCCGAAGAAGCCGAACTCGGCGCTCCGCAAGGTCGCGCGTGTCCGTCTCTCGAACGGGATCGAGGTCACCTCGTACATCCCGGGCGTCGGGCACAACCTGCAAGAGCACTCGATCGTGCTCATCCGCGGCGGCCGTGTGAAGGACCTCCCGGGTGTCCGCTACCACATCATCCGCGGCACGCTCGACGCCACCGGCGTCAACGGCCGCAACCGCAGCCGCAGCAAGTACGGCACCAAGAAGCCGAAGGCCAAGGCCCAGAAGAAGTAGGTTTCGCCGTACCTCGCGCTGGGAGGCCCCAGCGCTCTCGTCGCGCGCGCCACCAGGCCCGTGACTTTGATTTCAGGAGCTCGCCATGCCGCGCCGCCGACTGGTTCCCAAGCGTCCCGTGGACCCGGATCCCCGCTACAACGAGATGGTCGTCACCAAGTTCACCAATTGCCTCATGCGTGATGGCAAGAAGTCGACGGCCGAGCGCATCCTCTACGACGCGCTCGAGAAGGTGGAGGCCCGCGCCAAGGAGGACCCGATCCGCGTCCTCAAGCGCGCGCTGGACAACGTCCGCCCGGCGGTCGAGGTCAAGTCCCGTCGCGTCGGTGGCTCGACCTACCAGGTGCCCGTCGAGGTTCGCCCGGAGCGTCGCAACGCCCTCGCGCTGCGCTGGCTGATCAACTACGCCCGCAACCGCGGCGAGAAGGGCATGGCCGAGAAGCTCACCAACGAGATCCTCGACGCCGCCGCCAACCGTGGCACCGCGGTCAAGAAGCGCGAAGACACGCACCGCATGGCCGAGGCCAACAAGGCCTTCGCCCACTACCGCTGGTAGGACGGGCGGCCCGCCACCCGGCGGGCACCACGCCAAGGCCCACCAACAACGCCCGTGCTTCGTCGGTCGAGACCGACGGGGAGAATCCCATGCCTCGCACAGTGCCGCTCAATACGGTCCGCAACATCGGCATCATGGCTCACATCGACGCCGGCAAGACGACGACGACCGAGCGCATCCTCTTCTACACCGGCCGCTCGCATAAGATCGGCGAGGTCCACGATGGCGCCGCCACCATGGACTTCATGG
>CAZPHC010000010.1:0-15186 GCA_964586155.1 uncultured Enterobacteriaceae bacterium
GTCTATGGCCGGGTGCTCGGCGTTTTCATGGCGTGGTTGGTGGGGTGGATACCCCTTGTCCACTGGCGAACCCCGACCGCTGGCGATCAACTCGTCCTCAACTTCGACGCCGACTACCCTGCCGGCGTCAAGATCGCAAGCAAACTCATCGTCCGCGACTACGTCAGCATGACGGACCTCACGCCCATGGCCGGCGGACCAGACGACAATCATGCGCCCGAAACGCAGGACGTCGACATTGTCGAGCAGATCGCCATCCTCCGGCGCAACGTCGCGGCTCTGTGGAAGCTCACGTTTGTCCAGGCCCAAGCGCTCGGCGGTGAGCAACTCGCGCTCGCGCACAGCGTCTTCAAGTACGGCGGCTGGGAAGGCGAGTGGGAGATGGGCAGCTACCAGGGACCGTACAAGCCCACGCCAAAGGCGCCGAAGTCGCCGTAGCTGCCGGCTGTCGAAGGCTGGCAAGATGAAGGAAGTCGCGCGGAGGCGACTGCGCGTTGCAGCGATGCAACACCACGGAACGCACCAGAGCACTGACGTGCCGCGGCGCGCACGAAATCAAAAGACCTCCACCGCAAAGCGAGCACAAGGGGAGGCGGGACACGATGCCACGCGTTGCGAAGGCGTTGCCGTCGAACGACACGCCCCGCCGCGAGCCCCCATGTGAAGCGTACGCAAGCCGTCAACATCGCTAGGTTTCGCGACTCGCCGCCGCCACCGCTATGCGCAGGTCAGGGTCGGCGCGGCCATCGCCATGAGCACCTTAGCTTGTGCGCAGCCTCGGCACCACAAAGTCCCCCTTGTCACCCCCGCCACCGTGCCTAGCCTCTGGCTTGATTCTTGACTTCCAGGTCAAGAAATCGCTTTCGCCGGGGAGGGGCCTGGCATCGGGAGGTGGACCGTGCTCTCTAAATCTGCTGCCAGAGCGTTTTTCGTCGGCGGCACCGCGCTGACCGCGCTCGTCTTCATCGGCCTGACGGTCGACACGATGAGCCAGGTCCCGGCGCGCAGCCACGCCGAGCTGATGGACGACAGCGTCAAGCTCGGCCACGACCTGTGGAACGACAACAACTGCATGGGCTGCCACACGCTGCTCGGTGAGGGCGCGTACTACGCCCCCGAACTGACCAAGGTCTACTCGCGTCGCGGGCCGGAGTGGATCAAGGCCTTCATCAAGGACCCGCAGGCGATGTATCCGGGCCGGCGCAAGATGGTGAAGTACGACTTCACCGAGGCCGAGCTCGACGCGATCGTCGCATTCTTCAAGTGGATCGAAGGCATCGACACCAACGGCTTCCCTCCGGAGCCGGACATGAAGGCGACCGCCGCGGCGGCCCCGGCGCAGACCGCCGAGCAGGCCGCGCACGATCCCTTCGCCAACGCGCCGGCCAAGTTCAAGGCCATCTGCGTGCCCTGCCACGCCCTCGAGGGCAAGGGCGGCAACGTCGGCCCGCGCCTGGACGACGTGGCGGCGCGCTTCACCGCCGAGAGCCTCGTGACGTGGCTCGAAGATCCGAACGCGGTCAAGCCGGGCTCCAAGATGCCCAAGCTGCCGCTGGAACCCGCCGAGCGGGCCGAGATCGCGGCCTTCTTGCTCGGTGCCAAGGGAGGTGCCCGATGAGCGCGACGACGATGAGCGCCACGACGACAGACGCGACCTTCGACGGCGGCGGCGTCAACCTCGACGCCTCGCGCAAGATCGCCTGGACCTTCTTCGCCACCTGCATGGGCCTGTTCGTGTTGCAGATCGTCTACGGCTTCATCATGGGTTTTGCCCGGATGGGCTTTGACGGCCTGCACGAGATCATCCCGTTCAACGCCGCCCGCGCCACCCACACCAACCTGCTGGTGGTGTGGCTGCTGTCGGGCTTCATGGGCGCGGCGTACTACATCGTGCCCGAGGAGTCCGAGCGCGAGCTGTGGAGCCCCAAGCTCGCCTGGCTGCAATGGGGCAGCCTGGTCGTCGTCGGCGTCGTCGCCATCGCCGGCTTCCACCTCAACTGGTGGGAGGGGCGCAAGTTCCTCGAGATCCCACGGCCGCTCGACTACCTCGTGGTCGTCAACGTGCTCGCGTTCATCCTCAACATCGCGATGACGATGTGGAAGGCGCCGCGGATGACGACGACGTCGATCGTGCTCTTCTTCGGCCTGCTCAGCGCCGCGCTGCTCTACCTGCCGGGCATGATCACCTTCGACAACCAGGTCTACGACTCGTACTTCCGCTGGTGGGTGGTGCACCTCTGGGTCGAAGGCGTCTGGGAGCTGATCATGGGCGCGATCTTGTCGTTCCTGCTGATCAAGATGACCGGCATCGACCGCGAGATCTTGGAGAAGTGGCTCTACGTCATCGTCGCGTTCACGTTCTTGTCGGGCGTGCTCGGCACCGGCCACCACTACTACTACATCGGCACGCCGCGCTACTGGCTGATGATCGGCGGCATCTTCTCGGCGCTCGAGCCGCTCGCCTTCCTCGGCATGGCCATGTACGCGCTGGCGATGGCGCGCAAGGGCGGTCGCGCCCACCCCAACCGCATCGCGATGAAGTGGTCGATCGGCTGCGCGGTGATGAGTTTTGTCGGTGCCGGCTTCCTCGGCTTCGCCCACACGCTGCCGCAGGTGAACATGTGGACCCATGGCACGCTGGTGACGGCGATGCACGGCCACATGGCGTTCTGGGGTGCGTACGCGATGCTGGTGCTCGCCATCATCGCCTACGCCCTGCCCGAGATCACGGGCCGCAAGCGCTATGACGGCTGGATGCCCGAGTGGGGCTTCTGGCTCGCCAACATCGGCATGACGGCGATGACCGCGGCGTTCGCCATCGCCGGCATCGCCCAGGTCTACCTCGAGCGCAAGGTCGGCCTCGACTTCCTCGACGTGCAGGAGAGCCTGCAGATCCACTTCCTCGGCCTGGTGCTCGCGGCGGCGCTGTTCACGGTCGGCATCGGCCTGTTCACCTGGAACTTCATCCAATACGGCATGCCAGTGCCGCGTGGCCAGCAAGATCGGGGTCCGACGCGGGTCGGCGCCGCAGAGCCGGGCATGGTGCCCGCAGCCGAGAGGCTCGGATGAACGCCCAGACACCACTCGCGGCCGTCGCCTCGATGGCCGCGCGTCCGACGGACCTGCCGTTCTACCAGCCGGTGGGCGATGAGCTCGCGCTCTTTGGCCATTGCTACGAGCGCCAGCTGCCGCTGCTGCTCAAGGGCCCGACCGGCTGCGGCAAGTCGCGGCTGGTGGAGCACATGGCGGCCAGGCTGGGCCGGCCGCTCGTGACGGTCGCCTGCCACGACGACACCTCGGCGACCGACCTGCTCGGCCGCTGGCTCGTTCGTGGCGGCGACACCGTCTGGGTCGACGGGCCGGTGACGCGAGCGGTGCGCGCGGGCGCCATCTTGTACCTCGACGAGATCGCCGAGGCCCGGCCCGACGTCATCGTCGTGCTGCACCCGCTGACCGACCATCGGCGGACGCTGCACGTCGAGCGCCACGACGAGACCGTGGTCGCCGCGCCGGGCTTCGGCCTCGTCGTCAGCTACAACCCGGGCTACCAGCGCGGGCTCAAGGAGCTCAAGCCCTCGACGCGCCAGCGCTTCGTCGCGCTGTCGATGGGCTACCCCGACGCCGAGCTCGAGGCCTCGATCGTCCAGGGCGAGACGGGCTGCGATCGCGACGTGGCCAGGCGCCTGGTGCGCCTGGGGCAGAAGCTGCGGACGTTGCCGGAGCTCGGCCTGGCCGAGGCACCGTCGACGCGGCTGCTGGTCGATGCGGCGAAGCTGATCGACGGCGGATTGCCGGCCCGGATGGCGTGTCGCGCCGCGGTGGTCGAGCCGCTCTCGGACGACCTCGAGGTCACCGCGGCGCTCAGCGACGTCGTCGCGCTGGTGTTCTGAGATGGACCTCGCCGAGACGCTGTTCGGCATGGCGTGGCGCTGGGCCAAGGCGCGGCGCGCGGGCGCGGCGACGGGGCTGCCGGTCGAGGTGCACGACCGTCGCCTGCTCGCCATCGCCGGCATGCTCGCCGAACGGCCCGTGTTGCTGCGCCACGCCGAGGCCGCGGGTGGCGTGCGCGGCCGCGTGCTGCTGCTGCCGACGGCGATCGATCTCGGCGATCCGCTGCTCGAAGCCGAGGTGCTGCTGCTGCGGGTGGTCTGGGGCGGCGCGCATATCGCGCGCACCGCCGCAATCGACGCGGAGCCCGGGGCCAGCGACGAGGCGGCGGCAGATCTGGTGCCCAACGACGGCCCGCTCGGGCAGCTGCGCCACCTGCACGCGATGGCGACGACGCGGGCGCAGCTGGTCGAGGCCTTCCCGACGCTGCAAGCGCGGCTCTGCGACGTCGGGGGCCGGGTCGAAGACGCCCTGGCAGCGGCCGAGGGCGGCGGCAAGCAAGGCCTCAGCCCGCAGCAGGCGTTGCTCGCGGCGGAACGGGGCCGGCTGCACCGCGGCGAAGCGCTGACGCCGTGGCAAGCCATGCTGCCGGTCCTGGCTGCGGCGTCGCCGCGCGGCGCGGCGATGCGGGCGTCGCCGCTGGTGGGGGCGGCGCTGGGAGCCGCCGAGGCCGACGCCGCCGACGCGCTGATGGCGTCGCAGAAGGACCTGCGCGCGACCCTGCCCCACGGCACCGAGCGCCGGGCGCGCCCCCGCGACGCCGTGCGCCGGGTGATGCTGGAGACCGAGGAGACGCCGCCGCTGCCGGTGCACGTCTTCGAGAAGATCGACACGCTCGACAGCTTCGCCGGCGGCAAGCGCAAGGTCGACGGCAGCGACGAGCTCGAGGCCCACGCCGACGCGCTCGACGAGGTGGACCTGCGCGCCATCGTCCGCGGCGGCGCCGACGTCGCCTCGATCCTCAAGCTCGACCTGCACGGGCTCGACATCGCGCCCGAGGTGGCCGACGGCGCCGAGCTCGCTGGCGTGCCGCTGCCCGAGTGGGACGACGGCCGCCGCGCCTACCGCGACGATTGGGTCCGGGTGATGCCGCGGCGCTGCGAGACGTCGGATGCGGCCTGGGCCCAGGGCGCCAGGGCGCGGCTGGGGCGGCAGATCCGCGATCTGGAGCGGCGCATCGGCAGCGATCGCAGCCGCCGCCGCATCGTCGGCCGCCAGCCCGACGGCCAGGACATCGACCTCGACGCCCTGGTCGAAGAGCGCGCCGCCGCCGAGGTCGGCATGGGCCGCTTCGACCGCGTCGACCTGCAAGAGCGCCGGCAGCTGCGCGACGTGGCGACGCTGGTGTTGCTCGACATCAGCCTCAGCGCCGACGCCTGGGTCGAGGGCGGCGCCGGCGGCGAAGGCCATCGCGTGCTCGACCTGACGCGCGACGCCGCCTTCGTCGTCGCCGAGGTCGCCTGGCGCCTGGGCGACCGCGTCGGCCTGCTCGGGTTCGCGTCCGAGACCCGCCACCGCTGCGAGATGCTCGAGATCTTGGGCTTCGACGAGCGTTGGCCGGCAGCGGCTGGCCGCCTCGGCGCGCTGCGGCCGCGCGGCTATACGCGCATCGGCCCGGCGCTGCGCTGGGGCAAGCGCCTGCTCGAGCGCAGCGGCGCGCGGCATCAGGTGCTGCTGCTGGTCACCGACGGCAAGCCCACTGACTACGACCGCTACGAAGGCCGCTACGGCGTCGCCGACGTGCGCCAGGCCGTGCGCGAGGCCGAGCAGGCGGGCATCGACGTACACGCGCTCTGCCTCGACCGCGGCGCGGCGGCGACGATGCCGGCGATGGTCGGCGCCGGGCGCTACGAGCTGCTGCGGCACCCGAGCGAGCTGCCGATGCGGCTGGCGGGGGCTTGGCGGCGGCACGGGGCGTGAGCGGCGGCACGGGGCGTGAGCGGCGAACGGAGGCGCGCGGATCCAGGCAGGCGAGGCGCGGGCCTGCCGCTACGGCTTGACGCTCTGCGCGTCGCAGCGGCCCCGGCGGCCCCATCCGTGGGGCCGGTGCCCGCAGCGAGCCGGGGTACCCCGCCTCAGTTGCATTGGTGCAGGATGCGCAGGTCGTCGATGCGATGGAAGTTCGTCGCCCAGCCCGTGCTGCCCGAGAAGATGACGAAGCCACCGCGGAAGTCGAGGCCGCTGACCTTCTTGGTCGTGGCGACGCTGTCGTCGAGGCGGATGGTCAGCGTGTCGCCTTGCACGACGATGGTCACGGTATGCCACTTGAGGTCCTCGACGTGGATGGCGGGCTTGCCGGGCTCCGGCAGCCAGAGCAAGGCGTTGCCAGCGTCGCCGTCGAGGTGCACCGCGATGTGGTTGCCGGCGCCCATGACGTTGTTGTTGCCGGTGAGGCCGGGTGGATCGTCGTTGGGATCGCCCTTGTTGAGCCAGGTGTCGATCTCGACGTGGAAGGCCTCGACCTTGGTGCTGCCGCAAGTGCCGCTGACGCCGTAGCCCAGGCAGCCGCCGTTGCCTGCCTTGCCGAGGTAGGCGTCGACGTCGGTGGGCGACTTGGCCTCGAGGATGGTCATCGCAAAGCCGTCGGCACCGCCGTTGACGCCGCCGCCGGTCGCGATCCGCATCGACATCCGCACGTCGCCGGGCTGGACGTAGAGCGCCTTGTTGTAGACCGCGCCGCCCTTGGACGTGGCGTTGCCGGTCAGCTCGAGCCAGCCGCCGGCGTCCCAGGCGGCGTCGCCGTGCGCGACCCAATCACCGCCGGCGATCGTGCTCGTGAACTCCTCGACGATCTCGGCGCCACAGACCTGGACGTTCACCGGCGCACCCGTCGGGCAGCTGGCGCCGCCGCCGACCATGCGCAGCGAGAATTGGTGCGAGCCCTTGGAGACGGGCGTGGCGCTGATCTTGACCTCGACGCTGCCGCCGCCGGCGACGGGCACGATCGCCGCGCTGCCGATGGCGCCGTCGAAGTCGCTGACGACCTCGAGCGACGCGCCCGGGCCGACGACGCCGACCACGCTGGCGACGACCTCGGCCGGCTTGCCCGCCGCGAGCATCGCCTCGGCCGGCAGCTGACCGGCGACCTCGAGCAGCGCCACCTGCGCCGGACAGACCACGACCGCGGCGTCGGCGGTCGCCTGCAGGCCGCCGGGCGCCTTGGCCAGCACCGTCACCCGGCGCACGCCGATCAGCGGCGAGATCGGCGCGCTGGCCTGGCCGTTGGCCTCGGGCACGGCCGCGGCGCCGTTGATCGGCTGCGGGTTGCTGCCGTCGGCGTCGGCGAGCGTCCAGGCCAGGCCGGTGCCAGCGACCGCGGCGGCCGGGCCGGTGACGAGCGCGCTCGCGCTGATCACGGCGTCGGCGGCGTAGGTCTGGCCGAGGTTCGGCGCCGTCAGGACGACCTTGTACGGCGCCGGCCCCGTGTCTGCGGTCGACGTGTCTGGACTCGACGTGTCGGCGCTCGACGTGTCGGCGCTCGACGTGTCGGCGCTCGACGTGTCGGCAACCACGCCGTCACTGGCCACATCCTCGGCTGTGGTCGTGTCGTCAGCCAGCGCGTCGCCATCGGTCGCCGTCGCGGTGTCGGCCGTCGCGCCCGTGTCCGCCGCGGTGTCGATGGTCAGCGCGTCGGCGAGGGTCGTGTCGGCGAGCGCGACGTCCGTGCCGCCGCTGGTCCCGGCTTCGCTGCATCCAGCGACGACACCGAGCCCCGCGAACGCTGCGCCGATGACGGCCATCACGACCCGATGCCGCGGCATGGCAGCGCCTGCGACGGTCCGCTCGCGCCTGGACCTCCCGCCGACGAGGTTTCGCGCGTGCGCGGTGGGCTCCCTGGGGTCGTATCGCATCGCTGCCTCCTGCCGTCGGGTCACGCTACCAGCGCGTGCCCCACCCGGCCAGCCGGCGGCGCAGCACGGACGCCCCCGGGGACCTGGCCTCGAGACCGCCGCTTGTATTCTCGACCTTGAGGTATAGATTCTGACCAACAGCCCCAGCGGGGCGCGAAGGACCCACACCACGGAGCCAGGATCATGACGAGCCCGCACACCGCCTCACGAACTTCGACCGTCGCCGCGCCGCCCGACGCCCTGCCGCCGGGCGAATGGACCGTCGGCCAGCTCGCGACGGCGCGCCCGGCGTCGCTGCGGGTGTTGCACCGGCACGGCATCGACTTCTGCTGCGGCGGCGGCCGCGCCGTCCGCGACGCGTGCGCCAAGGCGGGCGTCAGCGTCGACGCGCTCGAGGCCGAGATCGCGGCGTTGGAGGCGCAGGCCCCGGCGACGACCGATTGGGCCACGGCGCCGCTCTCGGCGTTGATCGACCACATCCTCGCGACACACCACCGCCCGCTCGACCAGGAGCTGCCGCGCCTGCTGGCGATGGCCGAGCGCGTGGTGCAGGTCCACGGCGACAAGATGCCGGAGGTGCTGCCCGCGATCCTGGGCACGCTGCGCGAGATGATCGCCGAGATCGGCCCGCACATGCAGAAGGAGGAGGTCATCCTCTTCCCGTGGATCGTGCAGGGGCGCGGCGCGCAGTGCATGGGTCCGGTGTCGGTGATGGAGACCGACCACGAGGTGCTCGGCGAGCTGCTGGTGCGCATGGCCGGCTTGACGCGGGCCTACACGCCGCCAGACGGCGCGTGCGGCACCTGGCGCGGCCTGTACCAGGGCCTCGGCGAGCTCGACGCCGACCTGCGGCTGCACATCCACCTCGAGAACAACGTGCTCTTCCCCCGGGCGCTGCGCGGCGAGGCGTAGCGGCCGGGCCGGCGCGGCGGGGCGTGACGGCCCGTGCGTTGCCGTGGCCCGGGGATGGCGGCTACAGTCGCGCGGCGCGTCGACCGGGGCGCGCCGATCGACTAAGGAGCCGCCGCATGGCCGTCAGCTGGGACCGCATCTCGGAGCATCCACGCCTGTGGAGCGCGACCGGCGTCGTCGACGACGCGACGCTGGCAGCGTTGCGCACGCTGTGCAGCGACGATGCCGCGATCGCCGCGCTGGGCGCCTCGCTGAGCCCTGGCGAGCACGGCACCTCGGCCGAGCTGCCGATCGCGGCGTCCCCGTTGCTGCAGGGCCTGGCCGCGCAGATCGAGGCGACGCTCGGGCTGCACGACGAGCTGCAAGGCTACATCCGCCTGCGCCGCTACGGCGTCGGCCAGGGCCACCCCGGCCACCTCGACACCTACACCATCGACGGCAAGCGGCTCATCGCCAGCGCCCTGCTCTGCCTGCAGGCGCCGGAGGCGGGCGGCGAGACCGTCTTCCTGCAGGCGGCCGATCGACCGCTCTGCGTCACGTGGAAGCCGGGCCAGCTCGTCGCCTGGCACAACACCGACGTCCACGGCAGCCCCGACCCGTGCAGCCGCCACCTGGCGACGCCGGTGCTGGAGGGCGAGAAGATCGTGCTGGCGCTGTTCCTCTACGGCGCGCCTGCGGCCTTGGCCCGCGCCCACGCCGGTCGCCGCGCGCCGGACGCCGAGCGGGCCGCGTTCTGGGCCCCCGAGCGTCCGTCGGCGGCGCTGCGCGGCTTCGGCCGGGCGCTGGTCATCATCGACGACGGCGTGCCGGCCGAGACGGTGGCGTTCGTCGAGGCGGGCTGTGACGCGCTCGGCATCCGGGCGATGCGCCTCGACCCGCGAGGCTTCGACTTCGGCGTCCAGCGTCGCCTGCGCTCGGGCGACATGGTCTACCGCCCGGCGGTGTCGATGCACGCGATGCGCGTCGAGCAGCACCTCTGGCACGAGGGGGTCGGCAGCTTCTACCTCGACGCGGACGGCCCGTTCTTCAGCAACGTCAACTCGATGGCGACCTTCGCCCGCGCCGGCCTGTCGGTGCCGCGCACCTTCTGGCTCCACGGCAGCGACCGCGACCTGATGCGCCATTACGTCGAGCAGCTCGGCGGCATGCCCGTCGTGGTCAAGGCGCTCGGCTACTCGCGTGGCGTCGGCACCATCCGCGCCGACTCGTTGGCGTCGCTGTTCAGCATCGTCGACTACGCCCTGGCCGAGGGCACCCGGCCGATGCTGACGGCCTACGTCCCCGACGCGGTGCATTGGCGCGTGGTCGTGGTCGGCGACGAGGCGGTGGCCAGCTACCGCAACGTGCTCGACGACGACGACTTCCGCACCTCGGGCAGCGACGACCTCGACGACTACCACGCGCCGCTGCCTGCGGGCGCCGCCGAGCTGGCGATCGCCTCGTGCCGGGTGTTGCGCCACGCCCACGGTGGCGTCGACATCCTCGAGCATCCGAGCGGGCGCCTGTACCTGCTGGAGTCGAACTTCCCGTGTTATTACGCGCAGGCCCAGCTCGAGGCCGGCGTCGACATCGGCGGCGCCATGGTGCGCTACCTGCTGCAGCGGGCCGAAGCCGCCGCGCCCGCGTCGACCGAGCCGATGCCGCGCCTCAGCCGGGACTGACGAGCGCCGCCGGCCCGCCGCGCGCCAGCATCCCCGCGAGCGCGGCCGCGACGACGGCGTGGGCGTCGCCGGGACGTGCCGACTGCACCACAGCGCCGTGCGCGGGCACCGCCCGCTCGAACGGCCAGGCGAGCAGCGCGCGCGCCGAGGCGGCGGCAGCCGTCGTGTCACGCGTCGCCAGGCGCACCAGCGGGCTCTGCACCGGCTTGCCGAGGATGCCGTAGAGCGAGAACACGACCTTCGACACGCGGTTCTGCGCCTGCGCCAGGTGGAAGAACAGGTCCGTCACCAGCAGCGTCGCGCTCGGCCGGTGCAAGAAGACGACCTCGCCCATCCAGGGGATGCCGTCGATGGCCAGCACGTCGAAGGCGGACCGCCACGGCGCGTCGGCGTCGGTGACGAGCCCGTCGTGGCGCAGATCGGGCCGCTTGGCCGGCAACGTCGGCGCCAGCCAGGTCGCTGCCTGCGGGTAGCGGCGCTGCGCGGCGGCCATGTGCAGGTGGTGCAGCCGGCTCGGCGCCACCAGGTGCCGCACCGGGCCGAGCGCGGCGAGCTGCGCGGCGAGCGCGTCGTCGATCGGCACGGGCGAGTGCAGCCAGAGGCCGCCGTCGGCGAGGCACACGACGGTCATGCGCAGGTCCATCGCCACGCCGCCGGGGAAGCGCGCGGCGGTGTCGACGCCCCAGACTTCGGGCGCGATCGAGGCCAGGATCCAAGGCGATGGCGACATGGCGGCTCCTTGCGTGCGGCGCTTCTGGCTGCTGGCGCAACTCGTCAAGCTAACTTGACGATTGCAGCTTGCCCGTGGCCGTGGTATTGGTCAAGGGTCGTTGACGAATGTCCCGACGAGGAGGCCCATGGCCAGGCGAGACGAGCCACGCAGCGACGGTCCGGCCGAGGCGATCGACGCGGCGCGGCGCTCGCTCGACCAGGCCCAGCGTCACGGCGTCGCCGAGCCGTTGCTACGCTGCGCCCGGCTGCTCGACGAGGTCGCGCTCGCCCGGCTGCACGCGGCCACCGGCATGGCGTTGCGGCCCGCGCATACGGCGCTGTTCCCGCACATCGACCTCGAGGGCGTGCGCCTGACGGAGCTTGCGGCGCGCCTCGGCGTCAGCAAGCAGGCCGTCGCGCCGCTGGTCGACGAACTGGTCGCCATGGGCGCGCTCGAGCGGGTCGCCGATCCGCGCGATGGCCGGGCCAAGCTGCTGCGCTTTGGCCGCGCGCCGGCCGCCGGCACAGGTGGTCTGGAGGCCGCGGACGCCGCGCGCAGCCACGGCCTGGTCCACGGCCTCGCGATGCTCGCGGCGCTCGAGGCCGAGCTGCGCGCCGAGGTCGGCGACGCCGATTGGACGGCGCTGCAGCGGGCGTTGCAGGCGTTGCTGCCGGCGTTGCAGCGGCGGCTTGGCGGCGAACGGTGACCCGAAGTCCCCAGCGTCGATGAGACGCGGCCGGGCTCAGATCGACGCGTCGTTGCTGGCCAGCCCGTCAGCCCGCAGCGGTCTCGGCCTCGTCGGCGTCACGGACGGGGCCGACGACGCCCAGGACGCGCCCTTCGACGCGGCAGCCGCCGGCGCGCGTCCGCCCCGGGAACGGCGCCGCCAGGGCCAACGCCGGCTCGCCGACCACGGTGCAGTCGAGCAACACGACCTCGGGCCGCTGGCTGCGGCTGCCCGCGACGTCCACGGCGGCGCCCTGGCCGCGCTGGCGCACGCTGCAGCGCAGCAGCTCGACGTCGGCCTCCTCGCGCACCAGCAGCACGGCCTCGGCGTCGCCGGAGAGCGCGCAGTCCTCGGCCCGCAGCGTCGCGACGCCGCTGACGTGGACCACGGCCAGGCTGGCGCCGCGCTCGGTGTCGAGGCCGCCGATGGCGCAATTGCGCAGCTGCAGCAGGCCGGCGTCGGCGTACAGGGCGTCGCCCGGCGCCTGGCGCGCGCGGCAGCCGAGCACGGTGCAGCCTTGCAGCGTCACGGTCGAGAAGCCGCGCAGGGTCAGGCCGGCGCCGACCTCGGCCGCAGCGTCGCGCAGCGTCAGGTCGACCAGGGTCACGTCGAGGCCGTCGGCGTCGACCCGCAGCACGGGCTGGCCGGGCGGGGCCAGCAGCACGGCGCCGGGGCCGGTGCCGGGGCCGACGACGGGGCCGACGATGCGCACGCTGCGCCCGATCGCGACGCCGGCGAGGTAGGTGCCGGCGGCCAGCGTCAGCGTCGGCACGGCATCGCTCGTGGCCGGCAGCGCATCGAGCAGCGCCTGCAGCGACTGCGGGGTCGCGGTCGGGGCGGCCACTAGCGTTCCTGCTGCGGGATCGTGGCGTTGACACCGATGGTCTCGAAGAGGTCGCGGAACTGCGCGGGCGTCAGGCCCTTGGGATGCTTGGACGCGGCCGGGCCCCACGGGTTCTGGAAGTAGAGCAGCCCATCCTTGACCTCGCGGAAGACGTAGGCGTGGTCGCCGTGGACGTTGAGCGAAGCCGAGAGCGTGCCCTCGAATTGGTAGGTCGCGACCAGGTCCTCGGCGGCCGCCGGACCCTTGCCGTCCTTGTAGACCAGGTCGACGTTGCCGCCCTCGTAGGTGACCGAGCCGCTGTCGAGCGAGCCACCCTTGAGCGCGCCCTTGCCGTCGTCGCGCGCGGTGCCGCCGGGGCCCTTGCGGTCGCGGATGGCGACGGTGGACTTCTTGACCGACGCGCCGCCGCCCTCCTTGTCGGTGAGCTTGCCGCGGAAGCCGTCGCCGGCGGGCTGCAGCAAGCCTTCGACGCTGGTCTGGTCGATCTGGTCGCGCGTGCCGCAGACGACCGCCGACTTGCTCTTCTGCCACGACTCGAAGCGGGCGAGCACCTGGTCGGTGCCGGGCATCGCGGCGTGCACGCTGCGCACGCCGGTCATCTCTTCCATGGCCTTGGCCGAGATGCCGCCGCCGCCGATGGCGTCGTAGCCGCCCTTCCACTGCGCGTAGGCCTTCTCGATGACGGCTGGCCACATCGCCTGGTTGGCCGGGTTGAAGTTGGTGTCGCTCATCGCGTACGCCATGCGCGTGGTGCCGCGGCGCGTCGGCATGTAGCCGTCGACGACCTCGACGTGGGGCTTGAACGAGCCGTCGCGCTGCAGCTGCTGGAACGTGACCTTGAACTGGCCGGTCGACGCGTCGTGGTCGATCATGTCGGCGATGATGTCGGGGTTGCTCGCCGCGACCGCGCCCATCGCGCTGATCAGGTAGCAGTCGCCGAGCGAGCCTTGGTCGATGTCCATGACCGACGGCTTGGCGACGTCGCCGCGGGCGAGGAAGAGGTCGCCGGCGTACTTCTTGTAGCTGTAGTCGTGGACGGTGCCGTCGTCTTCCTTGCCGAGCTTGGGCTGGGCCTTGAACAGCGACGGATCGACGCTGCCGACCTTGCCTTTGGGCGCCGAGAGCACCTCGATGACGAGCTGGCCCTCGTCGCCGCGCAGCGCCTTGACCGTCTCGCCCTCGGCGACGCGGACCTTGGCGCCGGTCGCGTCGACCAGCTCGGCGTCGGCGGTGAGGATGCCGTGGGTGCCGGGGTTGGGCAGCACGACCGTCGGCTTGGGCGGCTCGGCCGGGGCTGCGTCGTCGACGGGCGCGGGCGCGGCGGCACGCTCGAGCGCGGCGAGGAACCGGCCCAAGAGCGGCGCGCTGGCCCAGAGCGCGTCGATGCTGGCCTCGCCCTCGAAGCTGTAGGCCGACTCGACCAGGATCAGGACCTCCATCACCAGCTCGTCGCGGTCGGCGGCGTTGAGCTTCTGGCTGCCGCCGGCGGTCGCGGTGCGCCAGAGATCGACGAGATCGTGCCAGCCCGAGGTCGGCGCCAGGCCGGCGATCATCGCGTCGACGGTGCCGGCGTCGAGGCTGCGGATCGGCTTGCCGCCGATCTTGTCGAACTGCACGGCCTTGGCCTGCGTCGCCGCGCCGCCGCCGCCACCCTTGCCGGCGAGCTTGCCCAGCTCGGCCTCGGCGGAGCCGCCGCTGACGACCTTGTCTGCCACGGCGTCGGCGTGCTGCTCGTAGGCGTCGCCCTCGCTGCCGACGCCGCCGCTGGGCATGAGCCCAGCGCGCTGCTGCACGACGTGGGCGGCCTCGTGCGCCGCGGTGTGCAGGTCGGGCTGACCGTCGAACGCCACGTCGTCGCCGTGGGCGTAGGCCGACGCCCCCATCTGCCGCGCGGCCGCTCCGCCGGCGCCGCCGACGTGGGCCTTGACCCCGCTGATGTCGTGGTTGCCGAACGATCGCTGGATCGCGTCCCCGTGCGGCAACGCAGCGCCGGGCCCTGTGACGCCCTGCTTGGCCACCGCCGGCACCAGGCGGGCGGCCCCGGCAGGCGGCGCGACGGCCGCGGCTCCCTCTGCGTAGTTCATGCCCCGCAGCGCGGCGCGGTCGTTGCCAGCGGCGGCGCCGGTCGCGGGCGCGGCGCCGGAGGCCTTGGCCTGGGTCGCTGGGGTCTGGACTTGCTTCACGGGACACCTCGCAGATTCGCCGGCCGGCAGGCCCCGAAGCTAGCGCAACCGCGGGCAGAGCGCACGCTCGTCTGGTCGCGGAAGGATCGTCGCGGCGGCGCGCAGGCCCCGATTGCAGAGCCTCTGCCGGCGATGCGCGTAGCGATGCGCGGGGTAGGCTTGACGTGACCCCACGGCAAAGGGCGATGCTGGGGGGGACCGACGTCGACCCGAGGAGCCCACGATGCACACCAGCCCAACCCGCACCCTCTTGGTCGCGCTCGCGCTCTTCGTCGGCTGTGGCGAGGCGACACCTGGCGTCGATCCGATCGGCTTCGGCGACGTGGCGGGCGAGGTGGCGGGCGAGGTGCCAGACACCTTGCAGATGGACACCGCAGAGGCCGACAGCGAGGTGCCGGACACCTTGCA
>CAZPHC010000010.1:15286-140032 GCA_964586155.1 uncultured Enterobacteriaceae bacterium
GATGGACACCTTGCAGAACGACAGCGAGGTGCCGGACACCTTGCAGATGGACACCTTGCAGAACGACAGCGAGGTGCCGGACACCTTGCAGATGGACACCGCAGAGGCCGACAGCGAGGTGCCAGATAGCGAGGTGCCAGACACCTTGCAGAACGACACGGCGCAGCCCGAGGATACGGCCCATCAGCAAGACACCACACCCGAGCCGCAATGCAGCGCGGCCAAGCCCTGCGCCTTCCCCGACGTCTGCCTGGCCGGCGTCTGCGGCCTGCCGCCGCCGCTGCCCTACCCGACGCGCACCCCGTGGGACCTCAAGGCGATCCAGCCCGACTTCTGGCCCAACAAGGACGAGATCGCCGGCAACGGCGCAGGCGGCGTGTCGATGAACCTCGTCTGGGCGCTGTGGCAGCCGACCAGCAAGGCGCCACCGTGCGCCGGCGGCGAGCTCGCCTGGCAAGGCGGCTGCTACGTCGTGCCGAGCAACATGGACGCCGAGATCGCGGCCTGGACGGCCAAGGGCCTGCGCGTCACGGCCATCGTCTATGGCCCGCCGTCGTGGGCGCGCGTACCCGAGCCGACCTGCTCGCCGGCTGGCCCGGGCTTCGAGTGGTTCTGCGCGCCGACCGACCACGCCGCGTTTGGCCGCTTCGCCGGGCTGCTGGCGCGGCTCTTCGACGGCCAGCACGGCAAGGGACGCATCGTCGACTTCGTCATCCACAACGAGGTCAACGCCAACGTCTGGTTCGACATCGGCTGCGGCAACGGCAAGGCCTGCGACACCAAGGCCTGGCTCGACAGCTACGCCGCCGACTACAACGCGGCCTACGACGCCATCGTCGCAGCGCAGCCCGACGCCCGCGTGCTCGTCAGCCTCGACCACCACTTCGGCGCGCAATACGATCAGCCGGCGGCCAAGCCCCATCCGCTGCTCGCCGGCAGCACCGTGCTGCTGGGCGTCGACGCCCGGGTCGGCAGCCGCAAGTGGCGCGTGGCGATGCACCCCTACCCTCCCGACCTGCTGGTGCCGACGTTCTCGGAGCGCGACTACGCAGACGCCGGCAAGATCACCTACGGCAGCCTCGGCAGCCTGGCGGGCTGGCTGCGCAAGACCTTCCCGAGCAAGCCGTGGACGCACGAGATCCACCTGACGGAGTCGGGCATCAACGGCCTGGCGCCGAAGTCCAATCCCACCTCGCAGGCCAAGGCGCTCTGCGATGCCCTGCGCGCGGTCCTCGGCACGCCCGACGTCGCCAACCACATCTACCACCGGATGCTCGACCACCCCTTCGAGGCCAAGGACGGCCTCGGCCTCGGCCTCTGGGCCAAAGCGGGCGAGCCGCGCCCGGCGTGGTCGACCTGGGCGCTGTGCAACCGCAAGGAGCTCAAGCCGTCGACGCTGGACTGCGGCTTCGAGAAGCTGCCCTACGTCCACCTGCGCCGCGGCTACAGCGCCACCAAGGGCCATTGGGCGACGACCCGCAACCTGCCGCCTGGCTACGCGCTCGAGAGCCAGAGCTGGAAGCTGCTGCGCGAACCCCAGCCGGGCACGACGCTGCTCTACAGCTGCCTCGTCGGCAACCACACGCTGGTCACGACCGACGTCGGCTGCGAGGGCCAGGGCCTGCTCGGGCCGCTGGGTTGGGCCTACACGGCCAAGCCCGCAGGCGGTGTGCCGATCGTGCGCTGCCGCATCGGCAAGGGCAGCGACCACTTCATCAGCCAAGATCCGGGCTGCGAGGGCCAGGTCGTCGAGAGCGTGCTGGGGTACGGGGCGCCGTAGCGCCCTGGCGGCTCGCGGTTGCTGGTCTGCAAGGTGTCCCGGTCTGCAAGGTGTCCGGCACCTCGCATCGCGCCATCTGCAAGGTGTCCGGCACCTCGCATGTCGACTATGGTTTCGACAAGGTCGCCTGTGTCGGCGCGGGAGGGAAGGCCAATGACGAGCCCAAGCCAGCGTCCACGGCGCGTCACTCCAGCCGGGATTCTTGTGGTTCTCGGCGCAGTTGTCTCATGTGCACGCCAAGCGCCTCCGCAGGTCGCGGCGCCAGATGCCGGGCCAGCGCTCGAGACCACCAACGACCAGAGCGACGCACTGGTCGCGAATGATGTCGAAGACGTGGAAGTGGTCGACGTCGTGACCGCGACCGATGCCGTGGACGGCGCCGATGCTGCAAACGACAGCGCAGACGGCACCGACGCGGACGTCGGAGAGGACATCTGCCCCGGCTCGTGGTTCTACTTGCCACCGGGCCCGAAGAGCTCGAAGAAGCCTTGCCTATGCTACCCGACCGGCGACAACTGCGACTTCATCGCCTACAACGGTGCCCATGGAGTTCCGCCCGACCCTGCCATGGCCTGTCCAAAGGGCGAGCTTTGCACGGGAGGCGTTGAGGTGATTTTTGACTTCGCCGACAACAAGCCCAATCCGAAGCTCGGGACCTGCGAGCGGCCGTGCGTGAACCCCGAAGCCACCGTTGCTGGATCGGGTGGCTGTGATTCGGGTGAACGTTGTGTTGTCTATCAGATCGGCGGCTGGAGTTGCGAACCGCACGCGATCGCCAAGATGGGCGTCTGCAACAAAGGCGTACCCTACTGGTGCCCCCAATGGGCCTCAGGTAGCGGCGGCTCCTCCGACGGCAAGAAGTAGTCGGCCTACGCGAGCGCTGTCGCCGGCCACCTCATGCATCCCGCGTCTTGCGGCGCCCATCTGCAAGGTGTCCGGCACCTCGCAGGGCAGCATCGACCGCGGCCGCGCGGCCCCGCAACGCGCTCAGCCCTTGCAGTTCGGCACCTTGACCGAGACACACGCGCCGGTCTTGCTGTCGCATTGGTCGTCGGTGCAGAACTGGCCGTCGTTGCAGTCCTTGGGCTCGGTGCCGGCGCAGCTGCCCAGCTTGCAGAAGTCGACCTGCGTGCAGGCGTCACCGTCGTCGCAGGGCACGAACTTCAGCGACGGCAGCCCGTAGACGCATGTGCCGGAGGCCTGGCCCTTGGCGATCTCGCAGCTGTCGGCGGTGCACGGGTTGCCGTCGTCGCAGACCGACGCCTTGGTGCAGGCCTGGATGTTGCAGGTCGGGCCCGAGAATCCGGGCAGGCAGAGGCAATTGCCTGCGGCGTCGGCGGTGCCGGGCATCGGCTCGAGCAGCACCGTCCGCGACGGCCGGCTGTCGGAGGTCGCCATCGGCAGCCAGGCGGCGAGGCGGCCGGCGCTGGCGCTCAAGGCGGAGCCGAAGCGCTCCTGGTCCGAGGTCGTGCCGGCCGCGTAGCTGATCGGCGGCAGCACCGCGCTCGGCTGGATCACCTGCAGCAGCGTGGTCGAGGCGTCCGAGGCCACGGAGAGGCGCACGACGAGGCCCAAGGCGCCCGGCACGTTCGGCGCGCCGCGATTCGGCGCGCCGGCGTAGAGCACGTCGCCGTCGAAGGCCAGCGCAGCGCCGAGCTTGGCCGCGCCGCCGGCGCAGCCGATGGTCGCGTCGAGCGTCACGTCATGGTGGTGCTGCCAGCCGGCCGGGTTGGCGGCGTCGCGGACGTACATCGACACACGGCCGAACGCGCCCCCGGTCGTGGCGCAGCCGGCCTGCGGCACGCCGACCGCGAGCCGGTCGCCGCTGCGGGCGAGCGCATGGCCGAACGCGATCGCTACGCTCGGCGTCGGGTGGCCGAACAGCCCCGCGTAGGCCCAGACGCCGCCGCTGCTGCGGACGTAGCGCGCGACCAGGCCGCCGGTGGGCACACCCGCGCCGGTCGGCATGTTGACCGGATTGCCGAGCAGCACGGCGTTGCCGTCGAGCGCGGCGGCCCGGCCGACGAAGGCGAGGCTCACCGCCGACGGTGCCCCGGCGTTGCTGCCGGCCTCGGCCACCCAGGCGCTGCCGACGCGGCGGAACATGCGGGCGCCGTCGAACTCGGCCGTGAGCACGAGTGTCGTGCCGTCGAAGGCCAGGCCATGCCTGCCGACGGCGTTGAGCACGGGGTTCTGCAGCCCGAGCGGGTTGGCGATGTGCTGGGACGGCTGCCAGGCGTAGACACCGTTGGCGTCGCGGACCGCCGTCAGCAGGCGGCGTCGCGGCCCATCCGCCACGATCAGCAGCGCGCCGTCGTCGCTCGCGGCCAGGGCGTCGCCAAAGCGCGAGAGCGACGGCGTCTGCACGCCTCCTGTCGGCGGCGTGAGCTGCTGCACCTCGGTCCAGAGACCGCCGACGCGGTGGTGGATCGTGACGCGCTCGACGGCGGGCGCGGTGCCGGGCGCCGACCAGCCACGGAACAGCCAGTCGCCGCGCAGCAGCACGGAGTTCGGCACGTCCTTCCAGAAGCCGACGCCGGCCGGGCCGGGGTCGAGCAAGGTCGTGACCTCCTGCATCATCGCCACGCTGCCGCTCGGATCGCAGGCGGCGAGCACGCCGCAGCCAGGGCCGCTGGTCGGCGTGAAGCCGCAGCCGCTGGCCGGATCGCAGGCGTCGGTGGTGCAGGCGTCGCCGTCGTCGCAGAGCAGCGCCGTGCCGCCCATGCAGATGCCGTGCTTGCAGACCTCGCCGACGTTGCAGGCGTCGCCGTCGTTGCAGGGGGCGTAGTTGTTGGCGATGGTGTGGACGCAGCCATGCGGTTTGCCCGCCGTTGCGGGCTCCTTGCAGGCGTCGGCGGTGCAGACGTTGCCGTCGTCGCAGCTGACGGGCGTGCCGACGCAGCCCTGGCCGGCGGCGCAGTGATCGCCGCTGGTGCAAGCGAGGCCGTCGCTGCACGGCGCGTTGGCGTCGAAGGCGTGGCTGCAGCCCGAGGCGGGCAAGCAGGCGTCGACGGTGCAGGCGTCGCCGTCGTCGCAGTTGGTGGCGGGGCCGGGCACGCAGGTGCCGGCGATGCAGCCGTCGCCGGTCGTGCAGGCGTCGCCGTCGCTGCAGGCCACGGGGCTGGCCGCCGTGCCCGAGAGCGGCGTATGCGTGCACTGCTGCTGGCCGGCCGCGCCGCTGCACGCGTCGGTGGTGCAGGGGTTGCCGTCGTCGCACGAGGTCGCGCTGGTGCAGATCTGCAGGCTGCAGTCGGGGCCACCGTAGCCGGGCTCGCAGTCGCACAGGCCCTGCGGGTTGCAGGCGCCGGCGCCGAGCTCGTAGACGCGGACGGCGTCGGCGGCGAGCGGGTTGGTGTGGACGCCGACGGAGAAGGCGTCGCCGTCGACCGAGAGCGCGCTGCCCCAGACCACGGGATCGCTCGGGGCCCAGGGGGCGAACTGACCGGGCTGGCCGGCTCCTGGCGGCGCGGCGAGGGGCAGCCGCCAGCGCCGGCTGAAGCCGGTGGCGCCGACGTCGAAGAGCCGCAGCGACGACCTGCCGACGTTGTCACGGCTCCGGACCAGCACACCTCCGTCGAAGGCCTCGATCTCGCGGCCGAACTCCCATTCCTGCTGGCAGCTGGGGCTGGTCTCGAAGACGTGTGCGACCGGGGCGAAGCTCGCGCCGCTGGCCGTGCGGCGGAAGGCCCGCACCGAGCCGTTGAAGCCGCAGCCATCGGACTTGATGGCGCCGACGTAGAGCGTGTTGCCGGCGCGCGCGACGGACCAGCCAAAGCCGGTCTTCTGTCCGTTGGTGCCGGGCTGGCCGGTGAGCGTCTGGGCGATCGACCAGGTCGTGCCGCTGCGCACCAGGACGTCGACCCGGCCGAAGGTGTCGTGGATGCTGGAGGAGCCCGGGGCCGTGCCAGGGGAGCCGATGATGGCCTCGTCGCCTTGCAGGTCGACAGCGACGCCGGTCTTGCCGTTGAGGTCGACGCCCCAGAGCGTCTGCGTGATGCTCCAGGCCCCTTGCGGGTCGCGGTGCAGGATGTAGACGGCGCCGCGGGCCATGTCGCTGGACAGCTGCCGGCGCTGCGGGGCGCCGACCATCAGCCAATCGCCGTCAGCGACGAGACCTTGGGGATGCAGGCCGTCGCCGTCGTAGGGGAAGGCAGGCGGCGGCATCGCGACGGGCGCACCGCTGGTCCAGACGCCGGGCCCGCCACGGTCGTAGACGCGCAGCGCGCTGGCGCCGTAGCCGTAGTTCGGCCCCAACTCACGCGAGTAGACGACGGCGCGGTTGCCGCCGGCCGCCAGCACGGCGCGGAAGGCGAAGGCGTTCTCTTGCGGCAGGCGATTGGCCGGCGGCGTGAGCGTGGCCTCGTGGCTCCAGACGCCGCTCGCGTCGCGTTGGTACAGCTGGACGCCACCAGTGCCGGCCGCGGTCGGCAGCAGCGGATCGCAGATGGCGAGGCGCCCGGCGCGCAGCGAGGCCTGCTCGCCCCAGGTGACGAGGCCACTGACCGGCGGCGGGTCGCGGTAGACGTTGGTCACGGCGACCGGCAGCGCCACTGCGACGCCGTCGACGTCGCAAGCGCAGCCCTCGCAGGTGGCGGTCGCGGCGTTCCAGACGGTGCCGGCCGGGCAGTCGCAGCTGCCGTCGGCGACGCAGAGGCCCGCGCCGCCGCAGAAGTCACCCACGCTCGGGGTGTGGACGCAGCCGTTGATCGCGTCGCAGCTATCGGCCGTGCAGGGGCTGCCGTCATCGCAGGCCACGAGGGCGCCGGGCACGCAGACGCCCGAGGTGCAGGCGTCCGGGCCGGTGCACGCGTTGCCGTCGGTGCAGGTCGCGCCCGTCGGCAGGGCGACGTGGCTGCAGCCCGTGGCGGGGTCGCAGGCGTCGACGGTGCAGGCGTTGGCGTCGTCGCAGGCGATGGCAACGCCGCTGCAGCCGGTCTTCTTGTTGCAGGTGTCGCCGCTGGTGCAGGCGTCGCCGTCGTCGCAGGCCGTGCTGAGGCTGCTGATGTGGAAACAGCCGCTCGCCGGCAGGCAGAGGTCCTTGTTGCAGGCGTCGCCGTCGTCGCAGCTGATGGCGGTGCCCGGCATGCAGGTGCCCTCGCTGCAAGCGTCGCCGCTGGTGCAGGCGTTGCCGTCGTCGCAGGCGGTCGAGGTCGCGATCGGCGCGTGGCCGCAGACGGTCGCGGTGCAGGTATCGGCGGTGCAGGGGTTGGCGTCGTCGCAATCGGCCGCCGTGGCACAGCCGAGCGTGCCGCAGTCGGGCCCCGCGTAGCCGGGCGCACAATCGCAGACGCCTTCCTCGGTGCAAGCGCCGGCGCCGAGGGCGTAGACCCGCACCGCGAGCTCGGCGCCGAGGATGCCACGCGCGTCCGCCGCGATGCTGGTGCCGTCCGTCAGCACGGACATGCCGTCGGCGAGGCTGCCGGGCTGCGCCGGGTCGAGCTGGCCGGGGGCGCCGAGGCCCGGCGGGGTCGCGATCGGCAGGCGCCAGCGCATCGTCGGGGCGCCGCCCTGCCACGCGTAGAGCCGCACGTCGCCAAAGCGGGAGCCGACGAGGCCGCGCGCGAGCACACCGTCGCCGAGGAAGCGGAGATCTGTGCCGAAGGTGATGCCGCCGCAGCTGGGCGCGAGCGCGTCGGAGATGGTCCCGGTCAGGGCGAAGTTGCCCCCCGCGGGGCGGTCGTAGACGTAGATCGCGCTCTGGATGCAGAACGCGCCGGCGCCGAGCGGCGTCATGTCGACCCCGACCACCACCAGGCGGTCGCCGCTGCGACCGACGCCGACGCCGAAGTCCCGCGCCTGGGTCGCGCCGACCAGGGGCGCCGGGATCGTCTGATGCGTTGACCACTGCCCCGCCGCGAGGCGGTGGATCTGCACCGCGCCGGGCCCCCCCTGGCCGGGCGAGCCGATGACGACCTCGCCGCCCTGCAGGTCGACGCTCGCACCGAAGCGCGTGGAGTTGCCGGTCCCGTGCATGGTCTGGCGCAGCGCCCAGGTGCCCGCTGCGTCACGGCCATAGAAGAAGGCCGAGCCGCGGCCCCACTCTTGCTGCAGCGTCCGATTGGGCGCGCCGACGATGAGCCAATCGTCGTCGAGCTCGAGCCCCTCGGCGACCACGCTGTCCATGCCGGAGCCGTTGGCGTTGGGCGGCAGCGGCATCGGCGGCGAGCTGACCCAGACGCCGGGCGCGCCGCGCTGGTAGACGCGGACCGCCGAGGTGGTCGAGCCGCCGAGCGGCGCCCCCGAGGCCGAGTAGGTCGCGAGCGCCTGGCCGTCCGGGGCGAGCGCGACGACGTTGGCGAAGTGCAGCTCGTGCGCCGGCAGCGCGTCGGCGGGCCGAAGCAGCGTCGTCTCGTGCGACCAGGCGCCCGCGGCGTCGCGGCTGTGGATCGCGACGCCGCCCGCACCATGGGCCGAGGTCAGACCGGCGTTCGGGATCGCCAGGCGGCCGCCCGCCAGCGCAGCGCCCGAGCGGAACGTGCCGCCGGCCAGGTAGGGCTGCGGCTGGGCGTCGGCCGGGTAGTAGACGTTGGTCACGGCGACGGGCAACGCGACGGCGACGCCCGCGACGTCGCAGGTGCAGGCCTCGCAGGCGGCGTTGGCCGCGTTCCAGACCGTGCCGGCGGGGCAGGCGCAGCTGCCGCCCACGTCGCAGAGCCCGCCGCTGCCGCACGGCGCGCCGGCCGGCTGCCCGGCACAGGAGCCCCCCGGGCCGGCGTCGGCGGCGTCGTCCGTGGCGTCGCTGCTGGCGTCGTTGGTGCTGGCGTCCTCGGCGTCGCTGCTGGCGTCGTCGGTGCTGGCGTCCTCGGCGTCGCTGCCGCCGTCGTCGGCGTCGGCGGTGTCGAGCGGCGCGCCGTCGTCACACGGCGCGGACGACGAATCGGGCGTCGTGGCCTCGCCGGCGCAGCCGAGCGCGAAGAGCGCGGGCAGCGCGAGGGTCAGGGCGAAGCGGACCAGGCGGGATCGATCGGACATCATGCACTCCCCTGCCCCGATGGGTCGGGGCCAACTGCTACGATGCCGCGCCGCCGCAGGCCTCGATAGGGCAGTTCAGATCCGGGATAGATCAGGCGCTCCGGTCGACGAGTTGCCTTCACGAGGCGCCATGCTCGCTGGCGCCGAGCGCGCGATGACGCCGCCTCCGTCGCAAGCGCAACGACCTCGCGAGCCTCCGCGACGCCTCGTTGCCAAGCGCCAAGCCGCCCTCTAGGCTCTCGCCCAGCCGCCCCCAACGCCCCCCGCCGCGGGAGCCGCCAAGCCCGGCCAGCAGGCCCTCGAGGTTCCCGATGCCACCAGATTCCACCGCGCCCTCGGCGCCGGTTGGCGGCGCGTCGCCGCAGACCCAGCCGCTGCAGTCCATCGCCATCGGCCTAGACGTCGGCAGCACCACCGTCAAGGCCGTCGTCGTCGACGCGACCACGCGCGCGGTGCTCTGGAACGGCTACGAGCGCCACCACACGCGCCAGCCCGAGAAGGCGCTCGAGTTCCTGCGTGGCATCGAGGCCGCTTTTGGCCCGGATTCGCCGCACGGGCTGCCGATCGACAAGATGCGCCTGTTCATCACCGGCTCCGGCGCCGGCCCGCTCGAAGAGCCCACGGGCGGCCGCTTCGTCCAAGAGGTCAACGCCGTGACCACGGCGGCGCTGGCGCTGCACCCGGACGTGCAGGCCGTCGTCGAGCTCGGCGGCCAGGACGCCAAGGTCGTGGTCGCCAAGCGCGACGAAGCGACCGGCCAGCGCCAGATCTTCACCTCGATGAACGACAAATGTGCCTCGGGCACCGGCGCGACCATCGACAAATGCCTGGTCAAGACCGGCGTGCCGACCGAGATCGCGACCAAGATCCGCTTCGACCCGAGCGCGCTGCACCACGTCGCGGCCAAATGCGGCGTCTTCGCCGAGACCGACATCGTCAACCTGGTCAAGACCGGCGTGCCCGGCCCCGAGATCTTGAGCTCGCTGGCCGACGCCATCGTGATGCAGAACCTCAGCGTGCTCACCCGCGGCCATACGCTGCTGCCGCGCGTGCTGCTGCTCGGCGGGCCGAACACCTTCCTGCCGATGATGGTCGACTGCTGGCGCCTGCGCATCGCCGAGATCTGGAAGGAGCGCGAGGTCGTGGTGCCCGACGAGCCGATCGAGGAGCTGATCTTCGTGCCCGAGCGCAGCGAGCTCTACGCGGCGCTCGGCGCGGTCTTCTGCGGCCTCGACGAGCCCGGCACGCTGGGCCAATACCGCGGCACCGAGGCGCTGGCGAAATTCGCCGACGGCGGCCGCGCCGCCAAGCTCGCCGCCAGCGCCGGGCCGCCGCTCTCGCGGTCGCGCGATGAAACCGCGGTTTTTGCCGAGGCCTACCGCGTGCCCGACTTCTCGCCGCCGGACCTGCCGCCCGGCAGCGTCGTGCGGGTGGCGCTGGGCGTCGACGGCGGCTCGACCAGCTCCAAGGCCGTGCTGGTCAACGGCGCCGGCGACATCGTGCTCAAGACCTACCGCCTGAGCAAAGGCAACCCGATCGAGGACATGCGCGAGATGCTCGCGACGCTACGCGACGACGCCAGCGCCCGCGGCTGGACGCTCGACCTCGCCGGCTTCGGCGTCACCGGCTACGCCGGCCCCGTGCTCGAGGGCGCGCTGCGGGCCGACGCCCACGTCGTCGAGACCATCGCCCACATGCGCTCGGCGGTGCATTGCTTCGGCGCGGTCGACGTCATCTGCGACATCGGCGGCCAGGACATCAAGGTGCTGTTCCTCAAGAACGGCGACGTCGACAGCTTCAAGCTCAGCAACCAATGCTCGGCCGGCAATGGCAACCTGCTCGGCGCGATGGCCGACCAATTCGGCGTCGCCATCGAGGACTACGCCGAGCGCGCCTTCGAGGCCGAGCTCAGCCCCGAGTTCAGCTACGGCTGCGCGGTCTTCCTCGACGCCGACCGCGTCAACTTCCAGAAGGAGGGCTACAAGGCCGACGAGATGCTCGCCGGCCTCGCCCGCGTGCTGCCCAAGAACATCTGGCAATACGTCGTCGGTGTGCCGCGCATGGCCGAGCTGGGCCGCACCTTCGTGCTGCAAGGCGGCACCCAGCGCAACCTGGCCGCGGTCAAGGCGCAGGTCGACTACATCAAGGCCCGCGTGCCCGACGCCGTCATCCACTTGCACCCCTACCCGGGCGAGGCGGGCGCGATCGGCGCGGCGATGGAGGCCTTCCGCGTCGTCGAGCGCAAGGGCAGCAGCAGCTTCGTCGGCCTCGAGCAGGCCATCGCCCTGCAGTACACCGCGACCACCGACGAGACGACGCGCTGCCACTTCTGCCCCAACGACTGCACCCGCACCTTCATCGACACGCGCACGCCCGACGGCGACATCGTGCGCTATATCTCGGGCTTCTCGTGCGAGAAGGGCACGGTCGAGGACCAGGCGGCGCTCAAGAAGCTGCTCGCCCGCCGCGCCGAGCAGAAGAAGAAGGCGCCGAACCTGCTGTCGTGGCACGCCGAGCACGCCTTCCGCCACCGCTACGACGTCGAGCCGATGCCCGAGGCCGGCACGATGAAGCAGGCGACCCTGGTCCACACCGACCGCCTGGGCCGCGTGACGCGCGAGACCATCTGGCGCGGCTTCGAGCGCTCGTCCGAGGCCGCCGCGGCCCGCCGTGCCGAGCTCAAGCTGGTGATGCCGCGGGTGCTGAACCTCTACTCGACGGCGCCGCTGTGGCGCGGCTACTTCGAGGCGCTCGGCCTGCGGCGGCAGAACGTGCGCTTCAGCGACCACACCAGCGAGGAGATGTGGACCGAGGGCGGCCGCTACGGCTCGATCGACCCGTGTTTCCCGTCCAAGGTGGCCGTCGCGCACATGCACTCGATCGTCTTCGAGGAGGACGTGCGCAAGCAGGCCGACATCATCTTCTTGCCCGGCATCACCCACGTGCCGAGCGAGCTGATCAACGTCATGGACCACGCCGCCTGCCCGATCGTCCAGGGCAGCCCCGACGTGGTCAAGGCCGCGTTCACCCGCGAGCGCGATTGGTTCGCCGCCAAGAACATGACGTTCACCGGCCCGGCCATCTCGCTCACCGAGCGCAACCTCTTCCGCGACCAGATGTTCGAGGCCTTCGGCGAGCTGCTAGACGTCACGCGCGACGAGTCCGACTTCGCCGTCGAGCAGGCTTGGGCGACGCAGCGGAAATTCGAGCAGGAGATCCAAGACGCCGGTCGGCAGCTGCTCGAGCACGCCGAGCAGAACGACGGCATCGTCGTACTCGTGCTCAGCCGTCCCTACCACGCCGACCCCGGCCTCGAGCACGAGGTCACCGCAGAAATCCAAGCGCTCGGCTACCCCGTGCTGTCGATCTCGTCGATCCCCAAGGACCGCGCCTGGCTGCAGCGCTTCTGGCAGCAGGACCTCGACAGCGGCATGACGCCCGACATCTTCGACATCAACTTCATCTGGCCCGAGAACTTCTCGGCCAACTCGGCGATGAAGCTCTGGGCCGCGCTCTTTGCCGCCCGCCACCCCAACGTCGCCGTGCTCGACCTCTCGTCGTTCAAATGCGGCCATGATGCGCCGATCTACCATTTGATTGAGCGGACGCTCGAGCGAAGCCATACGCCGATGTTGGCATTGCACGATTTGGACGCGAACAAGCCCGGTGGCAGCATCGGAATTCGCGTGCGGACATTCGCCTATGCGTTGGAGCGCCAGCGCGAGCGGTTGGTCGATTTCCGGCGCAAGCAGGCGCAGGTCGAGGCGACCGTCGAGGCGCGGCGGCAGGCGCTGCAGGCGGCGATCGACGCCGAGTTGGAGCTGCTCGCGGCGGCGAAGCTGGCGGCGGCGTCGCGGCAGCGAGTGTGGCCGGCGCCGTCGGCCGATGCGGTGGCCGAGGCGGCCAAGGAGGCGGCAAAGGCGGCTGGCCTCGCCGGGAAGGTGTCGTCGGCGGTGCCGCTGGGCAAGCTGCGCTTGGGGGCGAAGGCGGTTTTGGGTCGGGTTCGTGAGAGGATGGGGGTTTGAGAGAAAGGGTTTTTTGTCAAGTCGAATTGAGAATGAGTTGATCTTCTAGCCTCGAAAGCATCAAAGGAGGGGCTTTGCCCCTCCTTTGGATCCTCCCCACACGAGGGTGGGCCCTCGTGGCTCCCCTGCGGCGCTTCGCGCCTGCGAAGGGGGCGAACCCCTTCGCGCTTCCCCGGGGTTGGGGGTGGATGCGTTGTTGTGGGGTGGTGGGCTCGCCGGGGCCCGATTGCGCTTTGCGCAATCCCCCGGCTCGGGTTGTGGGTCTGTGGCCTTGGGTTGTTCCATGTGTGTGGATTTGTAAGGTCGATACGAATTCACTTGCGAGCGAGCGAGCGAGCGAGCATCTTCAAAGGCGTCCACATGTCAAGGGTCCTCGAGACCCGCAGAGGTGCTCATGGGATGCCAATGCGCGAGCCACACGGTCGCTGTCGCCGTGGACGCGAGGGTCACGTCGGAGCGAGACGGCAGTCTGGCTGTGACTTGGAACGACCCCTCTCAGTGGGCGGCCTTGGCTGGAGCCACCGCCATCGAGGTCGTTCCGCTCATCCTTCATCGCGAGGGCTCTCCCACGCTCACACTCGTCGCCGAGGCTTCGCCGGACGGCCGCTCTTTCGTTCAACTGCCGGGCATCGCAACGCGCTGCTCATGGGGACCAACTGCCGATCCTGAGCCTATCTTCATTCATCTGTTGCCGGGCGAGGCCGCCCCGGTGGTCCGCTTTGGACTTCAGGTCGCTGGCGCGGGAGAGCAAGCCGCAGTGCGACTGACCTTGATGATTGTCGTCGCGCGGAACAGGGTGAGTGCCTGGCGCACCAGCGCCGTCGTCGCCTCCCTTGCAGGTGCCAGTGAACCGCTCGCGGACGCGACGACCAGTGCCGATTCTATGACCGACACGGCAGTCTGCAGCAACATCGTCTGGCGAGTTGCCGGCACCATCACTGGCACGCTACTGCTCGAACTGCACACGTCCGACGACGGTATCACGTTCACGCCGATCACTGGTGCGACCATGTCGCTGACCGCTGGCTCGCCGAGCGCAACCGACGTTGTCGTCGCGACCGATGGCGTCATGCGCTATGCTCGCATCTACACCGCGTCTGCCAACACAGGCTCGGCCGTCGATGTCAGCGCGAGCCTGCTTGTGCGCGCACAGTAGTTTCACGCCGGTTGGTCGAAGCGAGGGAGTTCATGGCCAACGACAGGTACCTGCCCCCCAACGACCATTGGCGCGAGGCCTATGCCCCTGGCGAACAACGGCCCTGCCCCGACGAACCCAGTTGGCCACACTTGCCGGGACAAGAACGCTGCCTGCTGCGGTTCGACCTGCCCGAGCACTTGCCCCCGGCGCCAAAGCCCTGGATCGACAAGCCCAAGCCAGCCTGCAACGCCCTGTCGGACCTGTGGCCGGGCTGTCTCGGTCCCGGTGAGGGTCTGGTCAAAGAGACCATCGACGTCGCAAGTCTGGGCTTCCTGGCGCTTCGCGGCGGCTTCGACGTTCTGGTGCGCGCGGTCATGGCACCCGACGGCTCCACGACGTTGCTGATCCAATTCGTCGTCTTTCCCTATGGATTCGTACCGCCCACGCCTCTGAATTGGCACCAGAGCAGGGCCGGGTTGCCGCCTGGATACGGACCAGGCAACGGCACCATACCGCTGAGGACCTCCTTCGATGCAGAGTACCATTCGGTTTGGTACTTCCCAACCTCGGTGACGCCCTTGTTCGGCATTGATGCTTGGAAGACCGATGAATGGCGGCCGCAATACTCATGGCGTCCTCCCGGCCAGAAATGGCCCGTGCTATTCACGCCGCCGAAGGTCAACCCGAATTCGCTCTATGACGTTCCGACGGCGCTGATCGCTCAGGCGATGAATAAGGGCCAAGAACCGTGGGCCAACCTTGAGCTCCGGCAGGCGATGCAGCTCCCACTGGCTGACAAGGCTCAGGTAGTGCTACCGTCGGCGGTGTTCTCTCCCACCTATGGCCAAATTTTCGCCACTATCAATCCGCTGCTCAAGAAGCTCATTGTCGAGGGTGATGCGTACCCAGTAGGAATGAAGGCCATCCCCGCGATCGCTTGCGAGCCCTTTCAGATCGCGCTGGACGCACCTGACGGCCCCGTGTCTCTGGCAGGCCTTAGCCTCCAGCTTGAGACGTCACCAATCCTCGGCGAAACCGTGCTGCCGGAGCGAATCGAGAACGTAACCAAGCTCTACGCAAACTCCCTGGAAAACTCAGGCCTTAGCATCAACGGATCATGGCTCCAGCCGATGAACGGACATACCCACCTGCTCGGTATGTTCCCGGGTGACGCGAAGATCGGCGGCAACGGCTGGTCGGCACTCGTCGCAGCTGGCTCGACCTTGCAGCAACAGGGAGCATCCGCAACCATGACGGTTGCTCGAGTCCATGGACTGCCGCCCAAGGTGGCCGGACAGCCTTGGAAAACTGGTGCATTGCCGATTGTCGCGCTCAGGCTCCGGTTGCAGCGCTGGACCAAGCAATGATTTGCAATGCTCATGGTTCCTTCGATCACGGATGCCTCAACGCGACCAGGGTGGCCTGCTTGCTCGCAGCAGTCCTTGCGCTGGCCTGCGCACCAGAGCCGAAGGGTAGCGGCGACACGAACGACAGCGCCGAGGTCCTCGTCGAAGACGATGGCGACACGTTTGACCCTGTTGGCCTCGAGGTCGTTGATGATGCGTCCGCCATGCAGAGCGACACGGCTGGCCGGAAGGCGGACGTAGATGCTCTTGTTGCTGACGATAGCAACGCAGATTCGAGCGAGTGCTCCCCGCCCAAGGTCGTCTTGGGATGGACGAAGCACGAGTCGACTGCTGTCTCCATGGACGAGGTCCAAGAGGGCGTGAAGTTTGGCCTCGCTTTGCAGAACCTCTCTCGGAGCGCGGGTGGAATCATCGATTCCATCGAGTTGACCGGGCCCGGCACAATGTCGCTGTCCGTCTCAGTTTGCTCGCTTGACTTCGAATTGTTGGAGAATCAAGGCCCATCCCCGATTGGCTGCGCGTTCGAAGCGAGCGAGTTCTTCGGCTACGACTACGTCATCCATTGCGCTGGCGGCGATCCGCCATGTGGCGGGACCCACCTCATCCAGCTGGTGTTCCGCTCCACATGCGGTGCGACCAAGGCCTTGCCGATGACCTTGAAGGTCGGCAAAGGGCCGTAGGACTGCAATGGCGCCGCAAATCCGTTCATGGAGTTCGCGCAACGGGCACAGCGCGTCGAGGAGCGACATCATGGCCAACGACAGGTATCTGCCGCCCTACGACCAGTGGCGTTCCGGCTACGCGACCACTGGACTCCGTCGATGTCCGCCCGAGCCCAGCTTGCCGACAATGCCCGGACTGGAGCATTGCTTCATGTCGGAGCCCCGACACCCGAGTCGCACTCCGTGTCCATCGCAGCTGCCCACGCCGGTTCCACCGAGCTTGGCGCACTGTGTCGCGCTCGTGCCCGGGTTCCACCAAGACCCGGCGACAGTGCCAGGTATCCCTCCGGTTCCCACCGACATGGACCATGGCGCGTGTTGGCTCTTGAGGACGCAAGCCCGACAGTTGACGGAAGCGTATCGCAAGGTGATCGTCGCGTATGGTGCTTCGGTTCCGAATGGCCAGCACGTGCCTGCCAGTGACGATGGGCAGAAGCTGATCTCGCCCTTTGCCGGACTCACCAAGCAGATCGCAGCTGCAATCCAGGCCTGCGGCGTCGATCCGACGGTGTGCGAGACGCTCTTGAATGCCCAAGGCGCGATCTTCGCTGCCAAGGCATGGGTCGTGTCCAAGTCTGGAGCGGCTGGACCTGCCTACGCATTTGGCCCGGTGATGTTCGGCCAACAGCTTGGCGAGATCCAGGCACATTTGAACGACGTCAAGTCGGCAGCGGGGTGCTGACGTGTCGCTTCTGCCCAAGTTCGATGCCCGGAAGCTGTCGTGGCGATTCGCCGCCGCTGCGCTGCTGTCACTCGCGGCATGTGGAGAGGGGGCCAGCTCCGCGGTCGGCGCGACTGCGGACGCAACCTCAGGTACCGACGGCGTGATCCAGGCCGACTCGTCGAATGACGCCGATGGCCAAGGCGGGGACGCCGCGGCCACGTGTACCTCACCCGCCGGGACGCTCGCGGTGGCTGGCCCCATCGTGACCCCGTGCCAGGGCAATGGCTGCACGGTGCTCGATACGGTCGTCGACGTCGACGGCGCTCGTAGCCTTCGCTGGCGTCGGGTGTCGTTGCCGACCCTGGCGGTCACGGCGCAGGGTACGACCCCGCTTCCGGACCCGGACGGCTACGGATGGCGGTGGATCCGGGGTATCGCGCTCCAGGATACCGTCCTGGGCATCGTCGCCAACCGGACCAAGGACCACGATTGGCAGCACACGGCCGTGGCGTTGGATCCGTCCGGAACCAGCAAGGACATCCCGCTGCCGAAGAATGACTTCGTCATGGACCTGATCCCGATGCCCGGCTGTCCATGCGGGCTCGTCCGACACCGCACCGAGGTGTCCGCGACGTCCAACATGATCGGATGGATCGTTCACGCGACCAGTCTCACCGCCTCGCCCTGGACGGTCAATGCCTCAGACCTGGCCGGAACCACCCGGATCATCCAGCGAATCGGTCGCCACGGCGAGGCCGTCGTGCTGGGTCTCGGCCAGTGGGACGTGCCGATCGCAGGGGTTGATCCAACCGTCAGCGGCCTTCGGTGGCACGCTGCGGATGGCTCGCTCGTCGCCATCCACGACTTCGAGCTCGAGGCCCCCTGGAACACGCTCACCGCGCTGCCGGCGGTGATCGACATGGGTGAGGCGAACGACGGCTCGCTCTGGGTCGCTCGCTTTTCGATGGCTGAGCTGCTGCCGGAACACAGCATCGAGTTGGCACGATTTCCGAAACCCGGCGCGCCCGACGTTCGAACGCGCCTCTGCGCCGGCAGCGCCATGCACCCCTGGGCGCTGCTACCCAGCGCCGACGACGGGTTGCTCGTCCCTTGGTTGGCAGAGAACGGTTCGACATTCTTGACGCGTCTGGACGCGTTCGGTCGGCAAAGCCATACGCAGTTGTTGGACCGGCGATGGAATTCCTACATCTCCACGAATGTCGGACTCTTCGCGTTGGCTGCCGTCGACAGTGCGCAGACGCCACATCTCGACCTGCACCGACTTGACGCATGGGGGCGGCCGATGTGCGAGATCAGCGCGAGCTGCAGCACATGCGACGACGGCGACCCTTGCACCATCGATGATTGCGCCGAGGGCACAGCATGCAGCCACGCTTCGGCGGCCAAGGCCTGTGGGCTGCTCTTGTCGCCGGCAGCTTGCGGGCGGTAGCACCATGACCAACGTTGGCCTGGGCCTCGACGGGTCATGGCTCCAGCCGACCGGCGGGCAGACCCACCTGCTCGGCGTGTTCCCAGGTGACGCCAAGGTTGCGGGCAACGGCTGGGCGGCGCTCGTCGCGGCTGGCGCGACATTGCAGCAACAGGGCGCATCCGCGACCATGGCGGTCGCGCGCGTCCACGCGCTGCCGTCAAAGGTGGCCGGAAAAACATGGCAAGGCGGTCTCTTGCCGCTCGTGAGGCTCAGGCTGCGCTTGGACCGGTGGATCAAGGCATGAAGCTCGCAGACCCGACATCGTTCGATCGCGTACGACCCGGAACGGGCACCGCCGCTTGCTTGCTCGCGGCGGTCCTTGCGCTGGCCTGCGCGCCAGAGTCGACCGCGACCGGCGACGCGAACGACGACGCAGACGGCCTCGTCGAGGTCGACGGACACACGCTCGACACCGATGGGCTGGATGTCGTGGAAGAGACCTCAGTCGGCCAGGGCGACACGGGTGCAGGAGGTTCGAGCGAGGACGCGATGTTCACCTCCGATGGAGAGGCTGATTCGGACGAGTGTTCTCCGCCAGGGGTCGTGTTCGGAGGGACGAGGATGGAAGAGGCCTGGGACGCCGTGGACGAAGTCGAAGAGAACGTCAAGTTCGGTATCGTCTTGCAGAATCTCTCGGATGGCGCAGGCGGCCTCATCGAGTCCATCGAGTTGACCGGGCCCGGCACGATGTCGCTCTCCGTCTCGATGTGCTCGCTCGACTTCGAGATTTTGGAGAATCAGGGCCCGACCCCGATTGGATGCGCGTTCGGGGCTAGCGAATCCTTCAGCTACGAATACGTCTTCCATTGTACTGGCGGCAATCCGCCATGTGGCGGGACCCACCTCATCCAGCTGGTGTTCCGCTCCACATGCGGAGCGACCAAGACCTTGCCGATGACCTTGAAGGTCGGCAAAGGGCCGTAGGACTGCAATGGGCGCCCGCGCGGCACCAGGCGGGACCCTGCACGCACGTCTTGTGAATGCGCGACCGCGGCGCTAGCGTCTGCGTCGACGATCAGGAGCGCGCCATGAGCGAACTGCACCCCAACTTCATCCAAGGCTACTTCCACGGCACGCGGGCCCAGCTCCAGATCGGCGACGCGATCGTGCCGGGCAGCCCGTCCAACTACGGAGACCGCCGGGCCAAATTTGCGTACGTGTCGTCGAACCTCAACGTCGCGATCTGGGGCGCCGAGCTGGCGGTGGGCGATGGCACGCCGCGGATCTACGTGGTCGAGGCGCTTGGGGCGATCGAGGACGACCCGAACGTGACCGACAAGAAGTTCCCTGGCAACCCGACGCGCTCGATGCGGTCGCGCGACGGGTTTCGCATCGTGGGCGAGGTGGTCGGGTGGCGTAGGCACGACAACGCCGAGGTCCGCGAAGCGCGGGAGCGAGTCGATGCCGCCTTGGCCGCCGGGGTTCCCATCTTCGACGAGTAGCTCCGAAGCCGCCGTCTGCGGATCGTCTGACGCTCCCACAGACGCTCCCACAGCACGGCTTCGCGGCGACGAATCCCGTCCGGCAGCACGTCTACGTGGAGGTTCGCATGCGTCCCCTGCTCCTCGTCCTCGCGCTGACCCTCCAGGCGTGCTTCGCCGATCCCTCGTGCCAGGACGCCTGCGACGGAGCCTCGATCCACCGCTGCAAGTGGAAGTGCCCGCCCGGAGGCAAGCTCGATCCGCCGAGCGACTGCGAGCGCGACGAGTCCGACGAGCCGTGCGGCGAGGCTCGCACCTGCGTGATGGGCGTCGCGGTCAACAGCAGCGAGGGCCACCCCGTATGCGTGCCCGCCCCGGTGCGCAGCTGCAGTCCGCCCTGGCGCTCGCTCTGCGTGGACGAGAGCACGTCCGCGAGCTGCAGGGGCGTCGAAGGCGGCGGCGGCGTCGTGGACTTCCTCGTCGAGAACGCCTGCGCGGCCCAACCGGGCACCGTCTGCCGCTCGACGGACGCTGGCGCCAGCTGCGTCGCCCCCTGAACGTCGGGGGCGCTGCGGGTCGTCCTTGCCTACCTGCGGCGCGGCGCGGGCTTCGGCCTCGACGACGCGCGCAGGCGCGGGACATGGGTCGGAGCGTGGTTCGCCAACTGGCCGGTGCCTCGGGTGCGTCGCAACGGCGTACCAACGGGCAGCGGTCTGGGCCGCGCCCGTGACCGGCCCGACCTTGCTCGCGGCGGTTTGTTGTGCTGCCGCTGGCGACACCGCGCGCCCCGCTGGGCAGCGATCGAAACCCCCGCGCCTGCGCGGACCTAGATGACGGTCGCGTCGCAGGTCCAGCTGCACTGGTTCTGCTGGCAGGTCCAACCGCCGACGCACATGATGTGCAGCATGCCCTCGCAGTCGGTGGGCTGGGTGCACTGCAGGTTGGCCTTCTTGCCGCCGTTCTTGCAGGTGCCGCAGCACTCCTGGCCGGTCGGCTCGTGCCAGACCTGGTGCGCATGTTTCACGAACCGGGCATTGGGTCGAGGGCGACGGAGCCGACATCATTGCGGGTAGGGACAGGCTTCCATGCCTGTCCGCGAGTGCCCGGGTCGTGGATCGCACCAAAGCTGGTCCGGGCCGCAGGCCGAGGGGCCCACGCAGCGAACCGCGCCGCGGTCGACGCCGGCCGGCTGCTCAGCCGGGGCGCGACGACGGCTGCTCGAGGCGATCGGCCCAATCGGCGAAGCGAGCGACGAAGGCGGCGGGTGGCTCGACGGGCGCCGCCCAGACCGCGCGCAGCCACCTCGTCACGGCGTCCGCGTCGAGGCCGTGGCCATCGGCAGCGCGAAGGCTGCCCAGCTCGGCCAGCGGCCGCAGCTGCTGCCAGCGTTCGCAGTCCGACCCAGGCGCGCGGCGTCCAGCCCACAACCTCAGTTGGTCGCCTTCGACGGCGGCAGCGGCGATGTCGCCCGCCGCGTCGGTGACGAGCAGCAGGTCAAAGCCGCGCCGATCGGGTGGCTCGGGCGCGCCGTCGTGCAGGGCCATGTAGCGTTCGAGCCAGTCGAGCTTGTCGTCGATGGTGTCGCTGTCGAGGCCGAGCGTACCGGACGCGAGCAGACGCGCGACGACGGGCGAGGCGTCGCGGCAGGCCTGCGCCGCGAGGCTGACGATCCGCCGGACCCAATGCGTCGCCGGCGCGTCGAGGCCACGGGCGGCGTCGCTGCGCAGGCTCGCGAGCGTGCCGTCCGAGAGCGCCCAGAAGTGGCCGCAGTCGACCACGACCCAATCGAACGGGGCTGACGTCGCGTTCTGCCCGGGGACGTCGATCCGCAGCGGCACGAGCCGGGCCAACAGCTCCTCGGCGGCGTCGTGGTCGCGCAGCCAATACGAGAGCTCGATGCCGGTGCGGCCGTCGAGCAGGCCGCTGGCCTCGAGCCAATCGTCCTGGGCCCACTGGACCGGCGCGTAGAAGGTGCGATCTTCTCGGATCGACGGGATGCACACCGCCGGACGGCCGTCGTAGCTCGTGACGTCGAAGCGGAAGGTCGTCGACGGCTCGACCACGCCGTCCGGCGTCGGCAGCCCGCGCGTCGTCACGATCGGCATCGGCCCTCCGCGGCGGCGACGACCTACTTCTGCCCGGCCGCGAGCGCCAGCTTGGTCGCCGTGTCGGTGCTGACGAGCTGCACGTGCGCCGGCAGCAGCTTGGCCATCGCGGTGAACGAGTTGTCGAGGTTCAGGCCGCCGTCGCTGGTCATGTAGATGACGCTGACCGTGCCCTTGGGGTAGCTGGCGAGCTCGTCGGCCATCGCCTTCGGGCTGAGGAAGAACGGGTTGGAGTCGTCGTTGACCCCGCGCCACGAGCGCGGCTTGAACAGCGCGATCTTGCTGCCGTCCTTGCCGCTCAGGATCGAGTAGAACCGCTCCGCCGGCCACCAGGGGAAGGCCGGGAACAGGTACGGCACGTTGACCGGGAAGATGCCGCGGATGGCCCCGTCGGCGCGGGCGTATTTCGGCAGGAAGAGGTCCTCGGCGTCATGCCAGGTGCTGGTCCAATCCCAATGCACCGTGCCGGCGACATCGAGGATCTTGGCGTCGTTCTCGGTCGCCTTGACGAACGCGTCCTGCGCCGCCTCGGCCATCGACGAGGGGTAGGCGTAGAGGTGGCCGCTCGGCGGCAGCGCGAAGTAGTCGTGGCCCGTGGCGTCGGCCTGGGCGTAGTACCAGCGCAGCAGGTCGGGCGCCATCGTCACCAGGTGCGACGAGACGGTCCAGGTCAGCGACGGGCAGGCCGCCCCGGGCGCGGCGCAGGCGGCCTGGCGCTTCTGGAACCAGTCGCGGCGGGTCGTCATCATGTACTGGATGTTGTCGCCGTCGCCGACGACGAACGCGACGTAGGTCTTGGTCGGGTCGTAGGTCACGTCCTCGAGCGGGTTCTGCGCCATCGGCTTGGCCAGCGTCGGCGCCTCGCCCCGGGTCGAGAAGAACGAGAGGTTGGTCGTCTCGCTGGCGATCGCGCCCATGTTGCGCGACTCGAGGCAGCGGGTCTGGGCCTCGTAGACGTAGCCGCCCGCGACCATCCACGAGTTGTTGTAGCCGTAGACGCCGACCGGCGTCGGCCAATGGCCGGCGTTGACGATGCTGCTCAGCAGGGCCTTCTCGGGCTTGCCGTCGATGCAGCCGTTGACCAGGAAGACGACAAAGAGCTTGTGGGCGAAGACATAGTCGACCAGCGCCGGCTGCATCTCGCCGGTGAAGGGCGGGTTGGCCGGATCGGTCGGCTGGGTGTTGTAGCCGGGGTTGAGCATCGCGAGGCCGGTGGTCTGGGCCGCGTACTGCTCGAAGACGTGCTTGGTGGCGAGCAGCGGCGTGTTCAGGTCCTTGAACACGGTCACGGCGTCGAGCGCAGGGCTTTGGCAGGCGACGCCGAGGCTCTCGTCGAGCGGCACCGCCTCGAGCACGGCCGCGGCGGTCAAGATCGCCGGCAAGATCTCCTGCTGCGGCTTGTACTGGTAGCGCACGCAGGCGGGGAAGGTCTGGACGCAGCTCTGGACGAAGGCGGTCGCCTCGACGGTCGCCGTCGGCTTGAGCTTCAGCTCGTCGATCCAGGTCTGGTCGCTGGCCTCGAAGTGGACGAAGACCGCGCCGCCGGCCTTGCGGTTGTGCAGCCCGGCGCAGGCCTGCACCGCGAGCTTCAGCGGCGGCGAGGCCTTGCCGTCGACCATGACGACCGTGAGCGTGTCGCTGCGGACATGGGTCTTGGCGTCTGCGGCGGCATCGCCGGTCGTGGCGTCCGACGTCGCGTCGGCGGTGGCATCGTCGTCACTGGCCGTGTCCTTGGCCTTGCTGTCGCCCGGGTCGGAGCAGGCGGCGAGGGCCACGGCGGCGAGGGCCGCGGCGAGCGCGAGAACACGGGTCCATCGTCGTGTCGGCGAGATCATGGGTTCCCCTCTGGCCGCGGGCGGCGCGGGCTGCAGGATCGGGCGGCGGTCGCGCGCCGAACGCTGGCCCCGGACGGGCGCACTGTCAATCGCGGCCAAGCGAACGCCGTGAACGACCGCAGGCTTGACCGCTTCGCGCCGGCGCCGCAGGTCCGCGCCAGACCGCGACCGCGCGCCCTCGGGTACGCCCCGAGGACGCCAAGCTCTACGCCGTGATCGGGACCAGCGCCGGCCGCAGCCGCGACGAGGTGACGGCCGTGTCCCCCCGCCACAAGGCCGTCCTCGACCCTTTCTTCGCCCGCGGCGACATCGTCGGCATCGGCCCCCTCGTCGACGCGGCGGGCAGCAACATGGCCCCGTTCCGCAGCCGCGAGGCCACCGAGACGTTCGCCGCTGGCGACCCCTTCATGCTCAAGCGCCTGGTCACGCGCTACGGCATCCTGGATTGGGCCGGCGCGACGCTGCGCTGACGCTCCGACGCCAGGACGAAGCGACATGACCAAGCCGCTGCGCCCGCCCTCGTGGCGCCCAGGACCGCAGCTCGGCGTGGGATGACGCCGCTCCTGCTCGCCGGGCTGCCGGCTGCGCCGACGCGGAGAGACTCGTCGACGCGGCAACCTGGCAGCCGACGCTCACTTCTCTCGCAGGTAGGTCACGACCTTGGTGCCATCAGCCACGACCGAGCTCAGGCTCAACAAGGTGCCGGCGGCCCGGTAGGCGAAGGTCTCGGCTGGCAGCCCTGCCGGACAAGTGGTGCTCATGACCAGCTGGGTGCCGGACGTCTGCAAAGCCAGGTTCCGGTGGGACGTGGTGGTGCCGTCGCTGGACACCGCCTCGGCCGTCGCGGCAGACGCGTCGGACGAGACCTTGATCACCAGCGTCTGTTGCAGCTGCTCGCCGGTGGGGCCCGCTGCGCCGCCCACGCCCGTGAAGATCGAGGCGTTCATGACCTTGTAGGTGCCATCGACGAGCGTGCCGCCGGTCTGCGGCGCTGCGGCGGCGGCGATGCGCGTGACCGGGACCAGGGTGCCGAGATTGACGACGTTGTTGCAGGGGCTGGCCGACGCATCACCCGTCTCGCTCGCGGCGTCCGGCGGCTGCGTCGCGTCGCTGCCGCCGTCGCCGACGCTGTCGCCGGCGGGCGCCGAGTCGGCCTCGACGTCGGCATTGGACGCCGTGTCGGCCGCGACGTCAGACGCTGGCGTGGTGTCGGCCGCGACGTCGGACGCTGGCGTGGTGTCGGCCGCGACGTCGGACGCTGACGTGGTGTCGGCCGCGACGTCGGCATTGGACGCCGTGTCGGCCGCGACGTCGGACGCCAAGGCCGTGTCGGACGCCGTGGTCGTGCCGCCGCCGCCTGCGTCGTCGCCTGAGCAGCCGGGCGCCGCGAGAAGGATGGCAAGGCTCGCGGCTACCAAGGGCAGCCTCGAGGCGGACGGAAGCATGCGTGCGTGGGTCATGGAACGCTCGGTTGCGGGCCGCCAGCGGCCTCGGTCCCCCCGAGCGCCGCATTGGCGGTTCGATGGGGCGAATCCTGCGCGAGCTCCCTACCGTTCGCAACCGGCGCGGGCGACGCCTCGAGGCGCCTGGGAAGTGGCAGACGGCCCAAGGGGTGCCAGCTTCGTCGCGCTCATGCACACTCGACGTGCCAACGACCGGACCCGAGGGTCCCTCATCATCGTGGTGCCGCCCTGACGCGCCGCCCCGGAGACCACCATGCCCTTGTTCGCGCTCCGCACGCTGCTGACGTCCGCGGCCCTCGTCGCCACGCTGCCCCTGGGGCTGGCCGGCTGCGCCACCGACGACGGCTCCGACACCAAGAACCCCGGCACCTACGAGACCTGCACCACGACGATCGCCAGCGACGTGCCGGACTTCTACAAGACCTACTTCCGCTGCGTGTCGATCTCGATGAGCAACGGCGCGGTCGTCATCAGCTCGGACGGCCTGCCGCCGCACAAGAGCTACTACTACGGCTCGGCGCACGCGCTCTATACCGCCTTCGACACCTCGCGCGGCGCCGCCTACCACCCGAATCCGAACGTGCTCAAGGAGCAGAGCCTGAGCATCACCATCCCGGCGTCGCCCAAGGCCCGCGGCCTGACGATCGACAGCAAGGCCGTGGACGGCACCGTCGGCGGCAGCAACGAGTACCGCCTCGGCTCGGTCGGCATCGCGCTCGACGGCGTCGCGCTGTTCAACCCGCTGGCGGCCCCAGGCGACGACATCGAGGACGAGAAGTACACCTTCGACTCGTACAACGCCCACCCCAACGACGACGGCACCTACCACTACCACACCGTCACCAAGGGCCCGCTCGAGCTGCTCAAGACCCTCGGCCTCGCCAGCAGCGACACGCCCGGTCAAGCCGACATCGAGGTCTACGGCGTGATGTGCGACGGCACCGTCCTGCTGGGCTGCAAGGAGCTCGACGGCAGCGCGGTGACGGCGAGCGGCCTCGACGCCCAGAACGGCCACGTCCACGACATCAAGGACAAGGCAGGCACCGTCCACTTCGCCGGCCGCTACCACGCCCACGTCTGCGAGACGGTCGGGACGCACAAGTTCACGCCCGAGCTCCAATACTACGACACCTGCAAGTAGCCGGGATTGTCGGCCGATGGCAGCGCCGTCGTGCGCGCGGCATCGCCTTGTCGTTGCTGCCGGCGGGCAAGGCGCGGTCTTGAGCGTCGCGGCGGGGCGAGTCGCCAGCGCCGATCTTGCTCGCCGCACGCGGCACCGCTAGCGTCCACACAATGGCCGATCGCCCTTTGCGGAGGGAAGCTCGTCGATGTCGGTGCCGCAGGTCGAGAGCAAGGCCCCGCTGTCGCCGCTGGTGGACCGGCACCGCGCCGGCATCGACGTCGCGTTGCGCGGCCTGCTCGGCCTGCCGGACGCGATCCCGCTGCGATGGCGGCAGTCCGGCAGCTACGACGCCGAGGGCTGGGTCTATGTCGTGACGGTGGGCGGCGCGGCGACGACGCTCGGCCTGGAGCTCTCGGCGGCCGCGATCGCTCGGCCAGCGGCGTTCCGCGGCAAGCGCTTGCATCTGGCCCACCGCAGCGAGCACGCCGCCGACGATCCGGTCTGGGCGTCGCTGCTGCGGCGGATCCGCGCCATCGACGCCGGCGCTGGCGACCCGCTGCTGCAGGCGCTGCTGCAAGCGCAGCAGATCTTCGCACCGTTCTCGGCCCGCGAGGACGCTGACTACCACAGCTTCGCCGCCAACGAGGCCTTGCTGCGCGTCGGCTTCCGCTGCAACCAGGACTGCTCGTTCTGCTGGCAGGGCCGCGACTGGGCCGAGCCGGACCAGCCGACACTCGAGCGCTGGCTCGACGAGATGGCCGCGCGCGGCGCCAAGCGCATCGTGCTCAGCGGCGGCGAGCCGACCGTCTACCTCGACAAGGTGCTCGCGCTGGCCCGGCGCAGCCGCGACGTGCACGGCCTGCCCGCGTTCATCCAGACCAACGCCATCCGCTTGAGCCAGCCGCACGTGCTGCAGGCGCTGCAGGAGGCCGGCGTCGTCGGCGCGCTGACCAGCTACCACAGCGCCGACGCCGCGCTCTCGGACGCGATGACGCGCGCCCCGGGCACGCACGCCCGCACCGAGGCCGGCATCCGCGCAGCGGTCGCGGCCGGGATGATCGTCGACCTCAACGTCGTGGTCGAGCGGCGCACGCTGCCAGGCCTGCTTGCGCGCTCGCAGCGGATCGTCGCGGAATTCGCCTCGCTGCGGCGGCGGCGCGAGCAGATGAGCGCCAGCTTCTCGTTCCCCACCGACTACCAGGACCCCGAGGTCTACACCCGCGAGGTCGCGCCGCTCGACGAGGTCGCGCCGCTGCTGGCCGGCGCCATCCGCACGCTGCAGGACGCTGACATCCACGTCTCGCCGGTCGGCTCCTGCGGGTTTCCGCTCTGTGTGCTGGCCGAGATCCCGTCGTCGATCGATCTGGAGGTCCTGGACGACCTCGCCGGCGAGCACCTACGCAGCCGCATATCGCCGCCGATCTGCGACGCTTGCGCCCTGCGCAACGCCTGCGTCGGACCGCGCCGCGAGTACCTCGAGCGCCACGGCGAGCGCGGCTTGCGGCCGTTCCAGTCCATCCCGGCCGCCCTCGTCGACGAGATGCGACGTCGCGGCTTGGACCTGCCCAGGCACGCCTGAGCGCCGCGGGGTCGAGACCCGCACGCGCAAGGTGCGGCGCAAGGTGCCAGGCACTTCGCGTCGGGCACTTCGCGTCGGGCACGTCGCGTCGGGCTCCTTCCTCGGTCCGCGGCCGTCACGCGTCCAGCAGCCCGACGATGGCGTCTGCGAACGGCCCGGTCGCCCAGGGCTTGGCTGTCACGACCCGGCCGTCGACGACGAGGTCCTCGTCGACGACCTCGGCCCCGGCGAACAGCCGCGCGCAGACTTCGCGCAGCGTCGCATAGGCGTCGCCGGGGGCGTGCACCTCCGTGCCGACATGGGTGCAGCGGCGACCGTCGACGAGCCGGGCGGCGGCGAGCACGAGCGCGCCATTGCAGATGCCAGCGAGCACCGGCGCGTCCTCCAGGGCCGCGAGCCGTCGCAGGGCGTCGTGGACACCGGGGTCGTGCACCGGATCGTAGACGTCCCCGCCGGGGATCAAGACGGCCACAGCCGTGGCGAGGTCGGCAAAGCGGAAAGTCGGCGGCGTGTCGAGGCCGGCGATCGACGCGCCGTCGGCGGTGGCGAATACGACGTCGACGCCGCGGGCGCGCAAGGCCGCGACGGCTGGCAGCACCTCCGCGAGGATGCAGCCCGCGAACGCGAGGACGACTGCGGTGGGGCGTGGTTCGGTCGGGTCCATGGTCTACCTCGTGCTGCGTGTACGCGACGGACGCGCAGGGGGCGGTACGTCGTGGTGGTCATCCGCGTCGACGCCGATGGCCACACCGCCTGCAAGGAGTGCCAGCAGGGAGCGCCTGCGAGGTGCGCCCGGCGGCGACAGCCGGCGCGGGGCCGGCGGCGGGCGGCGCTAGTCTTCGAGGAAGTCGAGATCCTTGTGGTAGCTCTCGTCAAGCCGCCAGGTCGCCAGCAGCGCCACGCCCAGGCAGATCGCACCGACGATGGTCGCGGCGCCGACGCGGCCGTGCGCCGGCTTGAGCGCCTGCCAGCCGAGCTCGATCGCCACCAGCGAGCCGCGGACGAAGTTCGGCGCGGTCGTCGCCACGGTCGCGCGCAGGTTGGTGCCGAACTGCTCGGCCGCCGTGGTCGCGAACACGGCCCAATAGCCGCCGCTCAGGCCGACGCAGAACAGCGCCAGCTCGAAGGTCGCGACGCTGGCGCCGCGGCACGTCAGGTAGAAGGCCGTGGCCGCGACCGAGAGCAGCAAGAAGATCAGCAGCGCCCGCCGCCGTGAGCGCAGCCGCTGCGAAAGCAAGCCGGCCGCGATGTCGCCGACGCCGAGGCCAGCGTACGACCAGAACACCGCCTGCCCGCCGGTGACGGCGCCTTGCACGCCGAGCTCGCCGGCGAACTCGGCCGCGAACACGACCAGGATGCCGACCGAGAACCAGATCGGCACGCCGACCGCGATCACCGCGAGGTAGCGCAGCAGCCGTTCGGGCGGCCAGAGCAGCATCCGCAGGTCGCCGCGCGGCGCCGTGGCCATGCGCGCCTGCTCGAACAGGCCGCTCTCGAAGGTGCCGACGCGCAGGGCCAGCAGGCCGAGCCCGAGCAGGCCGCCGACGATGTAGGCCGTCTGCCAGGTGAAGTGCTGGCCGACCCAGGCCGCCAGCAGCGCGCCCGTGACGCCGACGCCAGCGACGACGGTCGTGCCGTAGCCGCGCAGCCGCTGCGGCAGCGACTCGCTGACCAGGGTGATCGCCGCGCCGAGCTCGCCGGCGAGGCCGAGGCCGGCGACAAAGCGCAGCGCGCCGTAGGCCGTCAGGTCGGTGACGAAGGCGTTGAGCAGGTTGGCCACCGAGTAGACCAGGATCGAGCCGAAGAGCGTGGATTTGCGGCCCAGGCGGTCGCCGGCGACGCCCCAGATCAGGCCGCCGAGCAGCATGCCGGCCATCTGCAGCGAAATCAGGCGGCCGCCGGCCGACTCCATGTCCGCGGCGGCGACGCCGAGGTCGGCCAGGCTGGCCTTGCGCACGACGGCGAACAAGATCAGGTCGTAGATGTCGACGAAGTAGCCGAGCGCCGAGACGGCGACCGTCCACCAGGCGGCGCGCGAGCCCCAGCGTTGCTGGTCGCCGGCGGCGTCGGCCGGCCTGCCAGGGTCGTTGAGCGAACGGCTCGGGTCGTCGAGCGAACGGCTCGGGTCGTCGAGCGAACGGCTCGGGTCGTCGAGCGAACGGCTCGGGTCGTTGGGCGACAAGGTCGTCATTGCGCGCTCCTGGCGTCGCGGGGGCCCTCTGGCGTGTGCCCCGGCGCCCGCGCCCTTGTCAAGCCGCGGCGCCTCGGCAGGCCGTCACCGTATCCCCTGGCCGTGGTCGGCCGAGAGGTCGAGGCTTGCGTGATCCCTTCGACGCAACCACGCTTGCGCGGCGGCTGCACCACGACCGCGTGGAGGACCACCGCGAGGGCGATGCAAGCGTCCGAACGGGTTGCTGCGCAAGCAGAAGGTCGATGCGCAACGGCCCGTGAACGGACGACGTCGACTCGCTGCCGCGCTGGATGGGCGAGGGCGGCAAGCGCTCCGAGCGGCGCTGGTCCGGGCCGAGGGCGTCGGCCACTGGGAGCATGCGATGAACACGACCCCGCCCACGAGTGCGCCCTCGCTCCGCCTCGCCGCCTTCTTGCGCGGCGTCAACGTCGGCGGCCACCGCAAGCTGCCGATGGCGGCGCTGCGGGCCTCGCTGTTGGCGCGTGGCTTCACGGACGTCGCCACCTACCTGCAGAGCGGCAACATCGTCCTGACGACGACGCTGGGCCTGGCGCCGGCGGCAGCGGCGATCGGCGCGGCGATCCGGGCCGACTTCGGCTTCGACTGCGACGTCATCGTCCGCGACCAGGCGGCGCTGCAGGCTGTCGTGGCCGCGCACCCCTTCGCCGCCGACGAGGACGACCCGGCCAAGCTGCACGTGTTCTTCGCCGACGTGGCCGTCGATCCGGCGGCGCTCGCCCGGATCGACCCGTCGCGCTTCGGCAACGACCGCTGCGCCGCCATCGGCCGCGAGCTCTACCTGCACACGCCCGACGGCCTGGGCAAGACCAAGCTGACGATGGACGTGCTCGAGCGCGCCTTCGGCTGCAGCTTCACCCAGCGCAACTGGCGCAGCGCGCTGGAGGTCAGTTCGCTGCTGGGCTGATGGCGCGCGTCGGCACCGCGACGTTGCACAGCTCGACCCGGCCGGTCGGTTCGACGAAGAAGCCCTCGCGACGCACCCGGCGCGCCGCGACGTAGGCGGCGAACGTCGCGGTGTCGGTGCGCAGGACCTCGAGCCGGGGCCGCTCGGCCTCGGGCAGGTCGGCGGCGATGCGCACGCGCGTGATCGGCACCCGCTGCGCCGGCTGCTCGTAGAAGCCGAGCGGGCCCGTGCCGCGCGGCAGCGACGTCAGCACCTCCATGCCCTGCAGCACGCGGCCGACCATCGCCAGGTTGCGGTCGAGGTGGCGCGGCGCGTGGCCCGAGACGACGTAGAGCTCGGCGCCGCTGCCGTTGTCGGGCGGCATGTCGCGGCCGACGCCGACGACGCCGTAGCAATGCGCGATCCAGGCGCGCTCGCCGCCAGCGTCGCGGCCGACGGGGAAGCCCTCGCTCCAGCCGACCTGCGGCGCGTAGACGTCGCCGTCGGGCAGCGCCGTGAACGGCACGCGCGCCGCCTCGACGCTGTACTCGTCGGGCAGCTTGCGCGCGATGGCGCCGAGATCGCGCTTGCCGTCGGCGTCGCCCCATTGCACGACGTAGTTGTCCTGCACCCGCACGATCGCCAGCCCGTCGAAGTAGCCGGCCCGGGTCAGGGTCATCACGTTGCCGACGTGGCCGGGCGCGAACGCCGGCGCCAGCTCGACGACCACCCGGCCCCCGGCGAGCTCCATCACCATCATCCGGGCCGGATCGACGGGCCGCCAGTCGCCGGGCGTGCTCTGGGCCAGCACCTCGGCCGAGGTCCGCGTCGGCTGCGGCAGGGTGCCCGCCGTCGCGCCAACGCCGGCCGCCGCCCCGCCACAGCCCGCCAGGCCGCTCGCGCCGATCAGCGCGCCGACCAGCGCGCCGACCAGCGCCGCGTTCGTCGCGGATGGCCGCGCCGCGCTACGCCGGGTCACGGTGCACCGTCTCGGGCGAGAACGCCGGCAGGCAGACGGCGATGTACTCGCAGCCGTCGGGCGTGCCGTAGCGGATCCACTCGCCCGGCTCGGTGATCACGCTCTGGCCGGCGGCGATGACCATCGTCACGACCTCGCCGGCGGCGTCGTGGTGCTCGAGGTGCATCGCGCCGCTCAGGACCACGGTGATCTCGCGGAACTCCGGCCGCTGCCCGGGCTCCTGCCAGCCGGGCGGGCTGCGCATGTGCGCGACCGAGACCGCCGTGTCGCCGGTGTTGACCCGGCCGACGTGCTCGTCGATGCGCTTGGGTGGGTGCCCCGCCGCGACGATGCGGGTCGGGCTGTCGATGCGTGTCGGCATGGTCGCTCCTCGCGGACCCTGGCCCCGTCGACGGCCCGCGCAGCGACGATCTGGCATCGCCACGGCCTTGGCAAGCCGCCAGCACCTGAACGGATGTTCCCATGTCAGATTCCGTCCTAGCGCAGCGTCAAGGTTGCTACCAAGGACGCTCGCAGACCCCACGCCGGTTGGCCGCCGGGTCGCGACGCCGCCACGACAGGAGCCGCCGATGATGTCGCCGATGAAGTCGCCGTCGAAGTCGCAGATGACCAGCCTCGCCGCCCTCGAGGACGCGCTGCACGTGTCGCTGCGCCGCCGATCGCAGCCGCGCCGCCGCGCCCTGGTGCCGCCGACGCCGCTCGACGCCGAGGCGCAGCGCACGCCCCTGCCGGCCTGCCCGCACGCGCGCAAGCGCATGGACGCCCGGCGGCTCAACGTCACCGAGGTCGAGGCCGCCATCGACTACGGCCGCGTGGCGCGTCTGCGTGGTGCGCTGGTCTACGTCGTCGGCCATAAGGAGGTCGCCGCGGCGGCGCGCGAAGGCATCGATCTGCGCGGCATCGAGGGCGTGCACGTCGTCTGCTCGAGCTACGACGGCACGGTCAAGACGGTGTACCGCAACCGCGAGCTGCAGCTTCAGCCGGGCGCGCCGTGGCGTCCCGAGCGGCCGCGCTGGCGGGATTGCGCCTGAGCGAGTGCGCCGGCTGCGGTGGATGTTCACGACGACGCGAACAGCCGCAGGCGAGGTCGTCAGGGGCCGTCACGGATCGCCGAAGGCCCCGGTAAACTTCGTGAACGCGAAGGGATCGGTCGCCTGCTTGAGGGCGAAGCGCACCGACTGGCCGTTGAGCAGGTACAGACCCGCTGGGGTGGCGATGACGTCGGTCATGCCGTTGGCGACGTCGACCGCGCTGGCCTTGGCCTTGGTCCAGGTGGCGTCGGCCGGCACCAGGCGCACCAGCCGGCTGGTGAAGGCGACGTAGGCGTTGCCATCGGCGTAGGCCATGCCGTCGGCGCCGCCGAGCGGGGCGTCGTCGCTGAACGTGCCGTCGATCTCGACCTTGTGCACGGTCTTGGCCTGCAGATCGACGTAGGCGAGCGCCGGCGGCAGGTAGACGACGCTGAGCGCCGCCGTGCCACCCGGCAACAGCACGATGGCGTTCTGGCCGGCGAGGCTGCCCTTGAGCGCCGGATCGCTGAGGTAGAGGCTGACGCCGGCGTCGACGTCGACCTGGTAGATGTTCGGCAGCTCACGATCGACGACGAACGCCTTGCCGTCGGCTGCGACCACCACGTCGGTGCAGGTCGCGTCGGCGGCCGCGGCCGCGAGCGGCAGGTTGGCGATGCGGTCGCCGCTGACGAGATCGAAGACCCAGATCGATCCCGCGCGCGGCTTGGGCGAGCGGTCGTCCATGGCGCAGACCCACAGCCGCTTGCGCGCGCTGTCGACGTCCAGGCCGAGCGTCCACCAGGTTCCCGCCGCCGTCTCGACGAAGAGCTGGGTGTCGGCGCCGGTGGTCAGGTCGACGCGGTGCACCGAACCGTCGCCCAGGCTGCCGTGGTACAACGCGCCAGCGACCAGGTCGACCGCGCCGCCCTCGGGGAACTGCGCCTGCACGGGATAGCTGTCGAGGAAGGTCCAGCTCGCCGCGTCGGCGCTTGCGTCGGCGCTTGCGTCGGCCGCGCTGCCGCTCGAGCCGCCGTCATCGCTGCAGGCCCCGAGCAACGCGCAGAGCACCAGCGCCGCAAGCGCCCCGGCTCCGCCGAACCATCGTCCCATCCGCGTCATCTTGGACTCCCCGGCCGGTGGTGGCCCTCGCGCTGGTCCGCGACATCGCAGCGAACGCGAGGCCGAGGATGGGCGCGGCCAATTGCCCGGTCAACCGCACTTGCCGCTGCTGCGGGCGACCGCTAGCGTCGCGACCTCCTCGACCAAAGGTGCGACGATGACCAACCCCACGCCTTCGACGCAGCCGACACCCGCCAGCGTCGCGCCCGGCACCGCCGCCTCGCCCTACCTGCCGGCGCTGCAAGCGCTCGCGGCCCGCGATCCCGCGATCGCCGCCGCGCTGTCCCAGGTCGGGCCGCCACCGCCGCGCAGCAAGCCGCTGACGTTCGACAACCTCTGCCGCGTCATCATCGGCCAGCAGCTCTCGGTGCGCGCCGCTTCGACCATCGTCGGCCGCATGCACGCCCTGCCCGGCGGCGTACAGACCCCCGCGGCGCTACGGGCCCAGCCGATCGAGGCGCTGCGCAGCGTCGGCCTCTCGGGCCAGAAGGCGCGCTACGTCCACGCCCTGGCCGAAGCGGTCGACGCCGGCAGCCTCGACCTCGCCGCCCTGCCCGCGCTCGACGACGAGGCCGCGATCGCGCAGCTCACCGCGATCAAGGGCCTTGGCCGCTGGAGCGCCGAGATGGTGCTGCTGTTCATGCTCGACCGCCCGGACGTCTGGCCCGTCGGCGACCTCGGCGTCCGCATCGGCGTCGGCAGGCTGCTCGGGCTGGCCGAGCGCCCCGACGTCGCGACGGTGCAAGCGGCCGGCGAGCGCTGGCGCCCCCACCGCAGCGCGGTCGCCATGTTCTGCTGGCACCTCAACGCCAACGCCCCGGTCTGAGCCGACCGTCCTGGCGGCGACGCCTGGGAGTTGGCAGCCGTCACCTCCTGCCTAGCCTGGAGATCGGGCTCGAGCGGGAGGTGCGTGATGCGCGATCGGGGCGGAGATCCGGGCCGCTGGCGGCGGATGGCGGGACGGGGCGTGGCGGTCCGTCTGGCGTCGGCATGGCAGGGGGCGACGGCGCTGGCGGCGACGGCGCTGGCCGCGACGCTGCTGGCCGCGACGCTGCTCGGGGCGCAGCCGGCGCTGGCGCTGGTCGGCAGCCACGGCGCGTCGATCGGCACCTTCGACGTGCGGGCGTCGAGCCTCGGCCTGACGCTGGACCACCACGAGGCCGGCGGGGCGCAGCTCGACGTCTTGACCTACCACACCGCCTTCACCTCGACGACGGGGCGGCTGAGCTCGCAGTTCGGCATCCACGGCATCCACCTCGTCGACAAGGACGGACGCTCCGGCTGGGGCATGTCCGCGGGCGCCGTGACGATGTTCACCCTGCCGGCAGAGCGATTCCGCAACGGCGTGCCGCGCTCGGCGGTGCGCTATTGGTTCGGCCTGGTGCCGACCGCGGCGTTTGGCGCCATCTACGGCCGGGTGTGGCTGCCGATGACCTTCGGCGGTGCCTGGACGCTGTCGCCCGTGCAATGGCTCAGCTTCACGCCGTGGGTCGAGCTCGCCGGCGGCCTCGACGCCAACGCCGACGTCCACGAGGCCGAGGTGTCGCTGTCGCAAGGCGGTGGCGACAACGTCACGCTCAGCCAGGACGACGTGAAGAAGATCATCGACAAATCGCTCTCTTGGAACGCCCGCTTCGGCTTCGCCTGGCGCACGGGCCTCGAGGTCGCGTTCCACATGGGCGACCGCTTCGACATCGCGCTGCGCGGCGGCGCCGGCAAGCTCGGCAACGAGGTGGCGTGGAACGCGCGCGTGGCGCTGATCTTCCATTGGGACGATGTCGTGCCGGCGCTGCTGCCGAGCTCGTGCCCGACGCCGCGCGTCTACGGCGCGCCAGAGGTGCCGCTGGCCGATCCCGTCACGCCGGGCGCACGGTAGCCACCAGCCGGGCCGACGCGCGTCGCAGACATCCGGCGTAGGGCGGCGCTAGAGCTTCTCGCACATCAACAGCTGGACGTAGGGCGCGTTGGTGCCCGCGACCGTGCCGGCGGGCTTGATCGTGATGCCGGTCACCGCGCTGTTGGTGTTGATGGTCAGGCCGACATCGTCGGTGGCGAAGCCGCTGCCGCCGTCCGGGCTGGAGTCGTAGATGCCCGGCACGCCGTGGATGTGGCCCGGGTCGGTGATCGCGTGATCGTGCTGGCCCACCGGGCGGTTTTCGCTGTCGGTCAGCGCGGTGCCGATCGTGGTGCCGAGCTTGCCGCCGGGGTTCAGGCCCACCGGGTAGCGGCCGCGACCGGCGGTGAACTCCTGCCAGCCGGTCGGGCAGCTCGCGAGGTTGAACATCATCACCGCGCCGGGCGGCACGACGTTGCCCCCGAGCACGTTGCCCGTGACGACGAGGTCGCCCTTGACCTGGATCTTCTTGGTCGAGAGCGTCTCGATGCTGAGCGACCAATCCGCGATCGCGCCGTCGATCGGCGGCGACAGGGTGCAGAGGGCCTGGTTGCCCGGCTTCTGCGGGATGCAGAACGAGGTGTCGAGCACCTTGAGCGTCCACGTTCCCTTGGGGTTGGCGTCGATCCACTTGGCGATGTCGCCGGATTTGGGCGGGTTCTTGGTCGACCAGCTCTTGGTCAGCGACTTCTCGTCGGCCTGGCCGCAGGGATCGCAGAGCGTCCAGCCCTTGGCCTTGTCGTCCGGCGGCAACAGCACGACCGACACGCCCGAGAGGTCGGAGTTGGCGATCTTGACGCTGACGACGAGATCGCGGGCGCTGCCGAGGTCCGGCACGACGACTTCGCTGACGGCCGCGGCGCCGGTGTTGTCGGGGATCTTGACGTCCTTGACCGGCGCCGCCAGCACGTCCTGGAAGACGTTCGACACGATGCCGTTCGACGTGGCGGCGATGCTGTCGTTGGGCAGGCTGCCGCCGAAGCTGGTGCAGATCAGCGTGCCGTCGGGCGCGATGCCCTTGACGACCTCGCCGGCCTCGCTGCAGCTGCCGCTGACGCTGCCGACGCCCGTCAACTTGCTGCCGTCACCGACAAAACTCTGCGCCGTGACGACCTTGGCCGTCAGGTTGCCGGTGATCGTCGCGCTCGCGGCCTTGATCGCGTGGGCGCCGAGGTCGATGTCGCCGTCGAACTTCACCTCCTGCACCGAGACGCAGGCCGAGCAGGCGACGTCGAGCGCCTGCTCCGCGACGCGGGCGAACAGCACCGACGACAGCTGCTGGCGCGGCAACTCGGGCTCGTTGCCGACCGTGATGCCGATCCACTGCTCGCCGAGGCCGGCCAGGGCCGGGGCGTCGATCGCCGCGCTCGTGCCGAGGGCGAGGACGAAGTGTCCGCCGACGACCTTGACCGTCGTCGGCCCTTCGCTCCATGCGGCCGTGCCACCGACTGCAGCCGGGTACACCGCCACCTTCAGCGCGTAGTCGCCGTCAACCGCGGGCGTGCCACCGGCCGTCGTCAGCGCCCCTTCGAGCAGGTTGTGGCTCGGCAGCGCAGCGTGGGCCTCGGGCAAGGCGGCACCGACCACGAGCAGGCACAGCGCCAGCAGCCGCGCCGAACGCCGCAGCCAGGAGGGGAGGAGTGGCTTCATGGGGCCTCTGCGACGGCTCGTGTGCGCCGCGCGGATTGCCGGCGTGAAGCGACCAACCGACGACGGGCGGCACCACCACACCGATTCGTAGCAACGGTAGCAACTTCTGATCGATGGCTCCAGAGCTTCGGCGAGCACCGTGCGCTGGTCCCCACCCGCGAGAGGTGAGGTCGTCCGAGAGGCCTGCCGTCCGCGGCCGAACCCACGCCCTGGCGGCGCTACGGCCCCTGTCGTGGGCCCAACGGCAGCAGGTTCGTGCGCGGCAACGTCAGCTGCCGACGACAGCGCGAGAGCAGCCAGATGCGGCGCTGCTCGCTGGTCTGGATCGCGACGTAGCCCTCGAGCGGCGCGTCCCAGCAGGCGATGTGGGCGTCGCGTTCGCGCTCGTAGGTCTGGGTCGCCCACAGCGCCTCGCCGCGCCATTGGGGCGCGGGCCCGCAGCGCTCCATCGCGCAACGTTCGTACTCGGCGCGGTCCGACGCCGGCAACGTGCGGTAGCGGTCGAACGCGGTGGTGCAACCGGCCAGCGCGAGGCCAGCGCCGGCGAGCGCGACGGCGACCGCCGCAACCGAGGTCCGTCGCGGCCGGCGTTGTCCGCTCACAGCAGCACCGTGGGCGCCGAGCCGACCGAGACGGGCAAGCTCGACAGCGTCGGATCGCGCTGCTGCAGGCCGACGACGGACTTGATCAGCGTCGTGGCGCCGGCCTCGTCACCGCCGACCTCGTCGCTCGACGCCTGCATCTGCTGCTCGCGCCTGTGCCAGGACCGCGCCGTGCTGGCCTGCCCGAGATGGCCGAAGGGGTACGACGTCAGCGTCCCGGGCCTGGCGCGGGTGAGCATCGCCATCGGCGCGCGGCAGCGGGCCTCGCCCACGAGCAGCTGTTTGCCCTTGGACGCGTCGAGGAAGCCATGCTGCTGGGCGAAGGATGCGCAATCGCAGACCGGCGCAGGATGGTCCAGGTCGTGGACCATCGTCGTGCGCACCCAGGCGCCGAACGCGGCCGGCGACTGCAGCGGCAGGTGGTAGACGTAGCCGCCGGCCTCGTCCCCGAGGCTGCACGTCGTGTGGATCCAGGCGAGGACCTGGCTCCCCGGATGCGACTCGGCGATCCCGTCGAGGGTCGTCTGCAGCCAGGCGAGCACGCGCGCGTCTTGCGGCGTGGGGAACTCCCTGCTGCCGAGCTGGACACCGTGCTCGGCGGCCTGCGCGACCGTGGCCTTCAACTGCGGCAAGAAGGGGTCGAGCGGCACCGTCTGGAGCATGTGGAGCGACGGCAGGCCGCGGAACCCCAATCGCGGCGCCGAGCTCACGGCGGTCGCCGGCCAAGGCAGCGTCACCTTCGGATCCGGCGCCGGGATCGCCGTCTGCTCCGCGAGGATCCAGCGCACGCCGAGCTCCTCGTCGAGCCAGCGCAAACCGGGGCTCGCGCCCAGCTCTGTCGCAGGCGGCACACGCAGGCCGACGGCGCCACGCGCCCGGCCGGCGGCTGCCTTGGGGATCACGACGTCGACCACCAACGCGGCCGCGTGCGCCTGCGCCGGCGCCGTCACGGGGGGCGTCGGCAACCCGCCATCGCCGCTGCAGCCGACCACGGGTGCCCACAGCAGCCCGAGAACCAGCGCCAACTGCGACCATCGCCGCACGACCATGCCGCACCTCCGCCCGCAGGCGCAGGATGCATGAGCCGTCATGGCGCTGCCACCGCCGAGCGCCCGAGCGCCAACGACCAAGCCGAAGCGACCACCGGCGCCGCTTCGGTCGGCTACTTGCCGCCGACCTTGGGCGTCTTGTTCAGGTAGATGCGATTGACGTCGCGCGAGGCGAAGAACAGGTCCGGGCGGCCATCGCCGTCGAAGTCGGCGACGATGACGCGCCGGGTCGGATCGTCGTCGCGCGGCATGCTCGCCGTCAGGTTCTTGAAGTGGGCGTCGCCTTCGCCGAGCAGCAGCTGGTTGCGCGATCCCCAGCTCGCCGTGACCAGGTCGAGCAGGCCGTCGCCGTCCAGATCCACCAGGGCGCCGTCGCGGCTGTTGGCCGACATGCCGCCCGGAAGATGGCTGGAGGTGACGTCGGCGAGCTTGTAGTCGAGCTCGGAGATCTGCAGCCGGTTCTCGCCGTCGTTGATGACGAAGAGGTCGACATCGCCGTCCTTGTCGACGTCGGCGGCGAGCACGCGCGTCGTGTTGTCGCTGACCGACGGCAGGTGGCTGGTGCTGACGTCCTTCATCACGCCGCTGCCCTGGTTGTGGTAGAGCACGTTCTGCGCGCTCGACTTGCCCAGGTACAGATCGGGATGCTTGTCGTTGTTCAGGTCGGCGAGCACAAAGCAGGTGCGGTACTTGTAATCCTGCGGAACGTCGAGGTAGTTGCTCTTGACGAAGTAGTACGCGCCGCCGTTGTTGAACGGGTCGCCGCCGTGGATCAAGATCTCGGTCGGGTCGTAGAAGTAGCCGCCGACGACGAGATCCATGTCCTTGTCGCCGTCGATATCGCCGAGATCCAGGCCGTAGAAGCGGTAGTTGTTGTAGCTGTACGGCAGGTTGTCCTTGCTGACGTCGGTGAAGTAGCCCTTGCCGTCGTTGACCAGCTGGCGCAGGCCGCCAGCGTTGGTCTTGGCCGCGACCGCGCCGATGGTGCCGCCGCCCCAGTCGTAGTTGCAGGCGACCATGATGTCGAGGTCGCCGTCCTTGTTGAGGTCCAGCAGCCGCAGCTCGGCGGCGCCGCAGTTGATGTCGGGCACCCGCGTCTCGCCCTGCTCGAAGAAGTTGCCGGCGCTGTCGTTGATCCAGACCGAGACGCCGCCGGTGGCCATGTTGCCGATGACGATGTCGATGTCGCCGTCTCCGTCGATGTCGCCGGCGTCCGCCGCCGAGGACTCGGCCACGTCGTGCGGCAGGCCGCGGAAGGTGTTGTTGCTGAAGCTGCCCTTGGGCACGCGGTTGGCGTCGATCGCCGCCTTGCCGTCGGCGTAGCCGTGGTTGATCAGCAGCCAGTCCTGGTGGTAGGGCTTGACGACGTAGATGTCGGGCAGCTTGTCGCCGTCGAGGTCGCCCACGTCCATGTAGACGGAGTCCTCGCCACGCCAGGGCGCCATGTTCGACGGCGTCGCGTCGGTCCATTTGGTCTGGCCGGTCTGGCTCTTCTCGTTGAGGTAGAGGTGGACCCAATAGCGGCCGGCGACCGCCTGCTGCTTGCGCACGAGCAGGTCGATATCGCCGTCGCCGTCGACGTCGCGGGCCCAAGCGCCCGAGGAATGCGCCAGCGCCTCCTCTTGCGGGAAGCGGCTGCCGTCGTCGGCGAGGAAGTTGCCGCCCTTGTTGAGGTAGATGCGGTCGGTCTGGCCCCAGTTGAAGACGAAGGCGTCGAGCCAGCCGTCGCCGTCGAGGTCGCGCAACAGCACCGTGCGGGTGTTGAAGCCCGACACAGGGAAGTTCTTGCCGTTGCCGTAGCTGGCGTCCTGGAACGAGCCCGGCTGGCCCTGCGCCACGTTGTTGCAGGAGTTGTAGTAGAGCCGGTTCTGCACCGCGCTGTCGTTGCCGACGAGCATGTCGACGTCGCCGTCGTTGTCGACGTCGCCGAGCGCCACGGTGGTCGACGGCTCCTTGTGCGCCGGGATCAGCTTGAGATCCTTGACGTAGCCGCCCTTGCCGTTGTTGACCAGGACGAAGTTCTGCTGCGTGCCGACGACGACGATGTCGATGAGCCCGTCGCAAGTCACGTCCGCGACTGCGAAATCGCGCATGTAGGACAGGTCTTGGTTGCCGTGGTACTCGCTCTTGAACGTGCCGTCGCCCTCGTTGCGCAGGATGCAGAGGTAGTAGTTCTGGCCGCGGAAGAGGATGTCGACGTCGCCGTCGCCGTCGATGTCGGCGCCCGTGCCGTAGGCGTTGGACGAGGTGCAATAGCTCGAGTACTTCGGCAGCGTCGCGCTCTGGTCGATGAACTGGCCGGGCTCGCCCTTGGCGTCCTTGACCTGGATGAAGAGATCGTCGGTCGTGCTGCGCTGGACGAAGACGTCGTTGAGGCCGTCGCCGTTGAAGTCCGCGACGATCGGCACGCCGTCGCCGGTGGTGCTGTCGATCGGCAGGCGATGCGCCATCGGCTCCAAGATCACCGACTGGCCGTAGGTGAACAGCGTCTTGCCAACGATCTCGTCGGCCATGCCGCCGACGACCGGGTTGACGATGCGGACGTCGACCTGGCCGGCCTTGGCCGCCTCGGGCACCTCGACCCGCAGCAGCGTCGGGCCCAACCGCACGACCGTCTTGGCCTTGACCCAGGTCGCCGTGGTCGCCGAGCCAAACGAGACCTCGACGCCGGCCTTGAAGCCCTGGCCGTAGATGACGACGTCGTAGCCGCCGGCGACCGGGCCGCGGTCGGGGGTGACGCCGCTGATCGCCAACGCCGGCAGCGCCAGCGGCGCGATGAACTCGAAGCCGTTGCTGAGCACACCGGATTGGCCGTCGGAGTTGGTGACCTTGACGTTGACCGTGCCCGGCAGGTGCGCCGGCGCCTTGCAGACGACGAGCGTGCCGCCGTTGAGCACGGAATTCTCGGTCGCGTTGACGTAGCCGGTCGCGTCGTTGCCGAAGCTGACGGTCGCGCCGGTGAGGAAGCCCTCGCCGTAGACGCTGATCTGGACACCGCCCGAGGTAGCGGCGAACCCGGGCTGCACGTAGGAGACCTTGGGCGCCGGGATGACGGGGATGTAGACGAAACCGCCCGCCATCAGCGCGATCTGGCCGTCGGGGTTGACGATCTTGACCGCGACCGGGCCGGTGCCCTTGGGCGTCTTGGCCTTGATGATGCCGACCGACTCGATCTGCACGTCGCCGTCCGGCACCTGGTTGCTGCCGAAGTAGACCTTGCTGCCCTTGGCGCCCTGGACGAACGCCGCGCCCTGGATCGTGACGACCGTGCCGCCCGACTCCGGCCCGAGGCCCGGGAAGACGTTGCTGATCGACGGCGGCGCGATGTACAGGAAGCCACCGCCGACGACGTGCTTGCCACCATCGGGGTTCTCGACCGTGACGGCGACCGGGCCGGCGCTGCCCTTGGGCGTCTTGGCCGTGAGCTTGGTGCCGTCGACGAAGGTGACGGCGCTGGCCGGCAGGTCGGCAAAGCGCACGATCGCGCCCTTCTGGAAGCCCGAGCCGGTGATGACGACGGCGTCGTCGCCGAGCGTGCTGCCGCTCGCCGGGGTGATGGCGACGACCTTGGGCGCCGGGCGGAACAGGTAGCCAGCCCCGAGCATCGCGGTCTGGCCGTCGGGGTTGAGCACGACGACGTCCGAGAGGCCGGCGACCTGGGCCGGGGTCTTGGCCGTGAGCGTGTTGCTGTCGACGACCTCGACGGTCGCGGCGTCGGCCTCGACGCAATCGGTCGAGCTGGCGAAGTTGCCGCAGAACATCAGGCGCGTGCCCTTGGCGCCCGCCTTGGCTGGCACGACGAAGTTGCCGCCCTTGAGCGTGACGAAGGTGCCACCGGCGGCGGGGCCAGCGGGCGGATCGATGCTCTCGAGCGTCGGCGGCGGGACGAAGGCGTAGGCCGCGTCGGCCTCGACCGACCAGCCGTCGGTGTCGGTGACGATCACCTTCACCGGGCCGAGCGCGTGCGCCGGGGTGGTCGCGACGAGCTCGCCGGCCTTGCCCTTGCTGACCTTGGTCGCCGGCAGGCCGCCGAAGAAGACCAGCGAGCCGTCGTCGAGGTCGGCGCCGGCAACGCTGACGATGGCGCCGCCCTTGGTCGGGCCGGTCGGCGGGCTGACGGTGGCGATCGACGGCTTCGGCCCGAGCGTGCCGGGATCGCGCACATCGAAGCCCTTCTGCAGCGTCGTGTAGTTGCCGTCGGCCTGCACCAGCACGACGTCGACGGTGCCGGTGACCTCAAACGGCGCCGTGACGAAACGCGCCATGCTCGCGCCGAGCACGGCCGTCTCGGCGGCCGGCGTGACGCCAAAGATCAGCTGCGCGCCCTCGGTGAGGCCGATGCCCTGGGCCAGACCGACGGTGCCGCCCGCTTGCGGCCCCCGGGTCGGCGTCAGCGCCGCGAGGTCCGGCGGCGGCGCCATCTTGGCCGCGTCGAGCCAGAGCCAGGCCTTGGCCGCGATCGCGCTCTGGCCATCGGGGTTGTCGACCGTCACCGACACCGCCTCGCCGATGGTGCCCGCGGGCGCGATAACCGAGAGGACGCTCTCGCTGATGAAGTGCACCACGCTCGCGGGCTTGGTGCCAAAGAGCACCTTGGCGCCCGCGAGGAAGTTCTTGCCGCGGACGATGACCGGCGTGCCGCCCTTGGCGCTGCCCATGGTCGGGAAGACCGAGCCGATCTCGGGCGGCAGCACGTACAGGAACGGCGCCTTGCCGACGGTGCCCTGGCCATCGGGGTTGCTGACGCTGACCTGCGCCGGGCCGGGCGCGCTCGGCGGCGTCACGGCCTTGATCACAAACGCCGAGAGCACGTTGACGCTGGTCGCCTTCTTGCCGCCGAAGCGCACCTCGGCGCCGCTGGCGAAGTTCTTGCCGGCGATGGTGACGAGTGTGCCGCCGCTGACGGCGCCGATCGCCGGGTTGATGCCGTCGATCTGCGGCGCGCCGACCATGTCGAACGCGGCCGAGAGCGTCGCGCTCTGGCCGTCGCCGTTGGTGACGCAGACGTCGAGCTTGCCCGCGCTGCCGGCGACGGTCGTGCCGGTGGCGATGGCGCTGTTGAGCACCGTCCAGCTCGCCAGCGGCCGGTAGCCGACGAGGCCAACGCCGCCGCCGGTCAACGACGCGCCGGTCAAGATCACCGCCGTGCCGCCGACCTCGGGGCCTGACGACGGCGTGATGCCGAGCAGCTGCGGTGCCGGCAGCGTCGCGCTCTGGTAGGCGAAGCCCGCAGGGAGCGTCGCGGCCTGGCCGTCCGGGTTCAGCAGCACGACGTCGACCGGGCCGAGGAAGCCCTTGGGCGTCGTGATGGTCGCGAATCCGGCGTCGACGACGTGCACCTTCGCCGGCTGGCCGCCAACCAGGACCTTGGCGCCAGGCTGCAGCTCACCGCCGTAGAGCACCGCGACCGTGCCGCCCTGCCAGGGCCCCTTGCTCGGCACCATCTTGGCCAGCGACGGCGCCTTGGCCGTGTACGCGCCGTCCTGGTAGGTGAAGGCGCCGTCGAGCGTGCCCTTCTGGCCGTCCGGGTTGGTCACCTCGATCGCGACCTTGCCCGCGCCAGCGGCCGTCGGCGGCACCACCGCCGTCAGCAGGTGCGAGGCGACGACCTTGACCGTCTGCGACGCCTTGCCGCCGAAGCTGACCTTGGCGTTCGGCGCGAAATTCTGGCCCGAAAGCACAACGAGGGTGCCGCCGTCGACGTGGCCGATCGCCGGGAAGGCGAGCTCGGGCACGGGCGCCGGCTGCACGTACGAGAACGCGGCCTTGGCGCTGGCCGACAGGCCGTCAGGGCGCGTGAACGCGGCGTCGACGAGGCCTGCCGGATGCGCCGGGCTGGTGCCGTTCAGCGTCGTCGCCGACCCCTGGGCAGCGCCCTTGAGCGGCCGGCCGCCGAGGAAGCCGATGGTGCCCGCGACGACACCCTTGCCCGTGAGCACGACCTTGCTGCCGCCGGCGGTGGAGCCCGACGACGGCTCGACGCCGGTCAGCACCGGCAGCGTCAGATCGGCGCCGGGCGTCCAATAGGCAAAGCCGCCGCTGAGCACCGCAGCGCGGCCATCGGGCATCATCAACGCGACGTCGACGGCGCCCGCAGCGTGGGCCGGCGTCTCGATGACGAGCGCGGCGTCGCCATCGGCACCGAGCAGCGTCGCGGGCAGGCCGTCGACGAAGACCTTGGCCTCGGCCAGCGCCGGCGCCGCGTCGAGCAGCGCGATGGTGCCGCCCGTGGTCGGGCCGACGCCCGGATGCACCGCCGTCAGCGTCGGGAAGGGATGCGGGCCCTTGGGGTCGAAGTAGAAGAGCGCGGCCTTGCGCTTGCCCTCGCCAACGCCGGGCATCACGACGCGCAGCTCGGTCGGGCCGACGGCGCCCGCCGGCGCGGTGAAGGTCAGGGTCTTGGCGTCGAGCACCGCGACGTCGCTGGCGAGCGCGCTGCCGCCGCCCGCGCTGACCAGGATGACCGACGCGCCGGGGCCAAAGCCGCTGCCGTGCAGCACGTGCTTGCTGCCGCCTGACTTGTCGGCGTTGACCGGCAACACCGCACCGACGCCGACCTGCAGGCCGGGCTCGGTGGCGCTGTAGAGGAAGCCGTCCTTGAGCGTATGGGTCAGGAAGTCCGGGTTGGTCACGGTGACGGCGACCGCGCCGAGCGCACCCGCCTTCGAGGCCGGAACGACGGCCACGATCGCGGTGCTCGCGGCGCTGATGACGTTGGCCTCGGCGTCGCCGAAGCGGACCTTGGCCTTGGGGTGGAAGCCCTGGCCGACGATGGTCACCTTGGTGCCACCGGCGGGGATGCCCCAGCTCGGCGCGACGCTGGCGACGTAGGGCGCCTCGAGCACGAAGTTGAAGGCGTCGCCGAGCGTGGCGGTGAAGCCGTCGCTCGATGTCACGGCGAGGTCGACGAGGCCGGGATCGTGGGCTGGCGTCAGCAGGGTCAGCGCGGTCGGGCCCTCGAGGGTCGGCGTGACGGGCACGCCGTCGACGAACGCCAGCAACCCGGGCGCAAAGCCCTTGCCGCTGAGGCTGACGGTCGTGCCGCCCGCAGCGCTGCCCTGCACCGGCTTGGCGCCGCTGAGCGCGAGGCCGGTGCTGCCGCCGCCGGTGTAGACAAAGCCACCCGTGAGCGTGGCGTGCTGGCCGTCGGGGTTGACGAGCACGACGTCGACCGCGCCGGGCTTGCCGGCCGGGGTGCGGAACGAGAGCAGGCCGCCGTCGACAAAACGCACGGTCGTCGCGGGGCGACCGGCGACAAAGACCAGCGCGCCGGCCTGCAGCTCGGCGCCATCGAGGCGCGCCAGGGTGCCGCCGGCCGACGGGCCCAGCGCGGGCTTGATCGAGGCGATGGTCGGGGCCTTGGCGCTCAAGCTCGACGCGTCGACATAGGCGAAGCCGCCAGAGAGCTTGCCCGAGGCGAGCGTGGCGGGATCTTCGACCACGACGTCGACGGCGCCGGCCGCCGCGGCGGCGGGGACACGCGCCACCAGCTCACCGGCCGCGAGGAAGATGACCTCCGCCGCCGCCTTGCCGCCAAAGCGGACCTTGGCGTCGGGCGGGAACGACGCGCCGTGCACCAGCACCCAGCCGCCACCATCCAGCGGCGCTTGCGCCGGCGTCACCTTGGCCACCGCGGGCGGCACGACCTCCTGGCCGTTGCTGTCGTCCTTGTAGACAAACGCCCCGGCGAGCTTGGCGTCGGGCAGGCTCGGCGTCTTGACCACGACGTCGACGGTGCCGGCCTTGCCCTTGGGCAGCACGACCGCGAGGCCGTCAGCGCCGGACATCCAGGCGGTCTCGGCCTTGGCGTCGCCAAAATACGCGACGCTCTCGGGGCGCAGGTTCTTGCCCTTGAGCACGACGACGATGCCGCCGGTGACCGGACCCTGGCCCGGCACGACCTCGCTCAGCTGCGGCGGCCCCTGCTCGGTGTAGGTGAAGCCACCCTTGAGCACGGCGTCAGGCAGGTTGGGCGTGACGATGGCGAGATCGACCTTGCCGGCCGCGTCGGCAGCCGGCAGCGCGACGACGAGCTCGGTGGCCGAGCGCGCGAGCACCTGGTCGGCGACCTTGGCGCCAAAACGCGCCATCGAGTCGGCGCGCAGCTCGGCACCTTTGACCACGATCAGCGTGCCACCCTCTTTGCCGGCGCTCGACGGCGTCGCGCCGCTGACGCTCGGGTTCGGCTGCGGGCCGACGAAGCTGTAGCCGCCGGGCAGCTTGCCGCTGATGCCGTCGGGGTTGGTGACGAGCACGTCCGCGGGCCCCTCTTTGTCCGGGGCGGCGAGGGTGCAGACGATCTTGGTGCCGCCGTCGCCGACCGCGGGCTCGGCGCAAGGCTTGCCGCCGACGCTGACCTTGGCGCCGGCGACAAAGCGCTCGCCGACCAAGGTGACGGCCGCGCCGCCCTGGACCGGCCCGGACGCCGGCACGACGGCGAAGATCACCGGCGGCGCCGTGAAGTAGAGGAAGCCGTTGGCGAGCATCGCGCTCTGGCCATCGGCATTGGTCAGCGCGACGTCGAAGAGGCCGGCAGCGTGCGGCGGCGCGACGAAGCTGCCGCTGCCGGCGTCGGTGCGCTGCCAGCTGGAGATGACCTGACCGCCGATGGTCAACGTCGCGTCTTCGCCAAAACCGGTGCCCGTCACCGCGACGCTCGCGCCGCCCGCGACGTCCGACGCAGCAGGCAGCAGCGTGCCGAGCGAGGGCTTGGGCCCGAGGTCCGCGGCGTCGACCGCGGTGAAGGCGTCATCGAGCAGCGCGGATTGGCCGTCGGTGTGGATGATGGCCAAGGGATGCGCGCCGAGCCCGAGCGTCGGCGTCACGATCTGCGCGGTCTTGGCGTCGACGACGGTCGAGCCGCCGAGCACCTGCCAGCCGAGCAGGAACGTCGCGCCGCTCGAGAATTCGCTGCCCTTGACCTGCGCCACCGTCCCGCCGATCGACGGCCCGCTCGAAGGGCTCAACGACGAGAGCTTCGGCGCCTTCGCCGTCGGCACGATGTAGGTATAGGCGCCCTCGGCACGGGCCTCGCCGCCATCGGCGTTGCGCACGATCACGTCGACCGCGCCGGCGTCGCCCGCAGGCGTGTGCACGATGATGCGCTCGCCAGCGTCGCGATGCAGCACGGTCGCTTCGGCCGCGCCGAACAGGACCCTGGCCTCGGGGCCAAAACCCGCGCCGGTCAGGATGACGATGGCGTCGCCGCCGACCGGGCCGCGATCGGGCCAAGGCGTCGCGATGGCGATCGCCGAGGTTGCAGCGACCGTGGCGACGTCCGCGCTGATGTCACCGCCGCGACCGCTGGCGTCGCCGAGCGTCAGGCCGTCGGTGTCGACGCCGCCGGTGCTGCCACCGTTGCCGATCGCGTTGCCGCCTTCGTCGCTGCAGCCAACGAGAGCTGCCGTCAGGCACAGCAACGCCAGCAAGGAGGAGCGTGCGCAGCGACGCATCGAGACAAACACCGATCGATCGCGGTCGTTCTGGTACATACTATCTCCAAATCATACAGCAAGCGCTGAGATGTGCGGCGCGTTAGGACCCAAAGCTGTTGTCGATGTTCACACTGTGAAGGAATGTGAGCGTAGTCGACGAACGCGACGCGGGCAACGACGAACATCGACGGTCAATCGCGATCGATGCAGACGCCGAACTTGCAAAGCGCCCTGCCAGCGGCGCATCGTCGTCGCCTCACGTCGGTGCTGCGCCTCACCACATGCGCGCCAAATCGCCAATCAGGATTCCATATGCCAAGGATCACACGCCGAATCTTTGTCGACCTCGCGATCTGGATGATTGGATTCGGCCTTGTCGTGGGCTTGGTCTTCCCCCCCTTCCTGGCGGCGCTCGGCGTGCCCCAGGCGATCGTCGCCCGGCCCTGGTTCGTGTCGCTCTGCCTCGCGGCCGGGGCCTGCGTCGGCGCCGGCAACATCGCGTTGGTCAACTTCGTGGTGCGGCCACGGCTGCGCGAGACGGCGCAGCGGATGCGCATGGTCGAGATGATGCGCGCTGCGGACGGACGCCCCGCTCGGCGCGATCATGTTCGACATCGACCACTTCAAGAAGGTCAACGACACCTACGGCCACCTGGCGGGCGATCGCGTGCTGGTCGCCGTGGCGGCGGCGGCGCGTCGGGCGCTGCGCGAAGGCGACGTGCTGGTGCGCTACGGCGGCGAGGAGTTCGTCGCGGTGCTGCCGGGGGCAAGCCTGGACGACGCGGCGCAGATCGCCGAGCGCATCCGCCACGCCTGCGCCGATCTCGAGATCCAGGACGCCGGCGCGGCCATCCGCGTGACGTTGAGCGCCGGTGTCACCTCGTGGCCGATGATCCCGGCCAAGGAGGAACTCGAGGTCGTCCGGCGTGCCGACGAGGCGCTGTACGCGGCCAAGAACGCGGGACGCAACCGGGTCGTGAGGGCACACGAAGCTGGTTGACGGCATCCATTTCCGGCGTCGCTCCGTGCACTCCTGAAACAAGAAAGACCACTAAGGAACCCACGAAAGAGGTTGTGCGTTGGTTTGCGTTGTGGCAACCTGGGCGTCGCTGTCAGGCCATTCTGCACACAGCGGCGCTCCGGCCGGTGGGGCTACGGGGCACACGGGAGAGGAAACATGCATCATTGGAACAAGTTCAAGCGTGCGGCCGTGGTCGCGGGAACCTCACTCCTGGTGACAGCCGGCTTCAGCGGCGCCGCCGTGGCAGGTCCGCGCGATGGTGCCGCCGCGCCGACACCGCCGAACACGCAAGCTCCCGTCGCTCGTCGCTCCCCCCGCGGCCAGGCCAACCACGCCGCCCGCGCCGACGCCGCGCACCAGGCCAAGCGCGGCGCCGTCCGCCCGCGCTCGGCGGCCAAGGACGTTGCGGCTCCGGCCGTGCGCCCGACCGCGACCGTCGCCAGCCCCGGCACCGCGCCGCGCCCTGAGATCGCGCCGTCGGCCGTCAAGCCGACGATCGCGCCGGTGGACGCCAAGATGGCCACCAAGCCCGCCGGCGTCGCTCCGGCGGCGGTGACGGGCAAGGACACGCCCAGCTTCCAGAAGAAGGTGGACGTGGGCCACGCCGCGTCGGCCAACCAGAAGTTCAACCCGAAGGCAGGGACCGCGCCGATGCCGGCGCCGGTCAACGTGCCGGTCAAGGGTGGTCAGTAGCCCGAAGTCGGCGCTGGCGGTGTGCGGCATTCGCAGCTGGGGTGATCCGTGCGCCCAACGTCGTCCCGTGTCGCGTCCGCCGCGGCACCGCTCCTGACCCTCGTCCTGCTCGTCTTGGCCCCCCTGGCCACGACAGCCCAGCGAGCGGCGCGGCCGCGGGGAGCCGGCAAGGCCCCCGCGGCCGCGGCCGTTTCGGAGGCCCCGGCGGCTGCGCCGGCGCCGACGACGACGCGAACCTTGCACATCGCCATCGTCGCGGACGTCGATGGCTACTTCGCCGAGTTCGACTGTCGGACCGGCGGGACCCAGGCGCTGCCGACCCTGGTCGCGTCGATCCGGGCCCGTAGCGCCGCGCTCGCCGCCGAAGGCAAGTCACTGCGCACGGTCGTGCCGGGCGATTTCCTCGGGGCGTCACCGGCGACGCGCCACCTGCTGACGGACAGCCAGGACGGTGTCAGCCGCCTGGCCAAGGCCCTTGCGTCGATCGGCACCATGCTGCATGGCGTCGGCAACGGCGAGATGGCCCTCCCCCCGCGGGCATTCGAGGCCTACCTCCAGGCGCTGCGCAAGGCAGGGGTGGCGGCCGGCGCGGTCAACCTCAGCTGCGATCCGAGCCGTACGGCGGTCTGTGGCGGCGACGACGGCAGCGGCGCCATCACCGTCGCCGAGATGGACGGCACGTCCGTGGGCGCCTTCGCCCTGCAGTACGACGAGGTCGCGGCCAAGGTCGACAAGCGCCACCTGGACGGCATCGCGTTCGTCGAGGCCGCGCCGGCCACGATCGAGGCGCTGAAGAAGCTCGACGCCAAAGGCGCACGCGTGCGCGTCGGCGTGGTCCATCGCGGCCGTCACGGCTCGCCGGAGGAGGAGCTGACGCAGATGGCCGAAGCCCTCAACGGCTGGACCGATCTGATCATCAGCGACGGCGTGCCCGCGGGTGCCTCGTTGCCGCGCGTGCTGCGGGTCGGCCATGGCGACAAGGCAGTCACCGTCGTCTCGGTGCCGGGCGGAGCCTGGGCCTGGTACGAGGCCGAGATCGACGTCAACGCCGACGGACGCGTGCTCGCCGCGCGCGTCGTGCCCCACGCCCTGTCGGCGACCGAGCCGGCGGATGCCGAGATCACCACCTGGCTGCAGCACGAACAGCGCACGTTCTGCCAGCGCTGGAGCGTGGCGATCGGCAAGCTGCAGTTGGCAGCCGACTACGACGAGGCCGACTTCGTCTGGCTCGTGCTCTACATCATGCGCGAGGTCGCCGGAGCCGACGTCAGCGTGATCAACCAGGGTGCCTTCGACCTGACGTCCGGCTTCCCGCTGAAGTCGACCATCTCCAAGGCCGACCTCTACAAGATCATGAGGTTCCCCAACAAGCTGGTGAAGGTGAAGGTCACAGGCTCCGAGCTCGCCGAGATGATCGAGCGCGATCCGGGCAGCGGCGCCGGCAAGCGCGACCTGCATTGGGTCGGCGTCGACGTCCGCGACGGCAGCTACTACATCAACGGCCGCACGCTGGACCGCCGCCTGAGCTACACCGTCGTGCTCAACGACTTCCTCGCCCACGGCGGCGACGGCACCTTCGAGGCGCTGGCCCAGGGCGAGGCGATGCGCGGCGACGCCGACCGCCTGCTGCGCGACCACGTCGAGCGCTGGCTGGTCGCGCGGGGCAGCAAGCCGCTGGCGAGCCCGGCGTCCGCGTTCCCCGACCTGTGGGACCAGCCGCTGTGGACGATTGGCGTCCAAGGCAAACTCGACTTCACCTCGCTCGGCTTCAGCAACCGCGCCGGCTACGTCGACCCGCGCATCAACAACCTGCACTTCTCGCAGGTCGACGCGGCGATCGACGCCAACGCCCGGCTCAACACGCGCGACCACGGCTGGACCGGTCGCGTCGTGATGCAGTTCACCGAGATCACCAGCGGCGGCGTCGACTACGTCAACGCCGACGTGATCCGCGGCGAGACGAGCTACGAATTCCGCCGCCTGCGCGACACCTGGCTCGACCGCGCTCGCTGGGCCCCCATCCTGACGGCCTATGGCCGCGCGCGCACCGAGTTCGACGTGCCGACCACGCAGCCCTATCGCTTCTTCGACGTCGACGGCCTGCTCGGCGCCGCGTGGGAGCTGCTGCCCGGGATGCAGGTGCGTGCCGGCGGCGGCGCCAACATCGAGCTGCTGCGCGTCAACCCGGGCCCGTACCCACGTTCGATGGTCCACGTCGGCATGCTGCTCGAGCGCTACCCGGTGCTGACGTTCGGCAGCAGCGAGATCCTGCTGCAGCTCGAGGCCGACGTCCGCGGCAAGGGCCTCGGCAGCGACCAACGCTGGACCATCTACCTCGACGGCGTGGTGCTGGCGCGGCTGTTCGGCCCGCTGATGGTCTACGGCCAATGCGAGTGGTTCGGCATGCAGGCTGACGGCCCGGCCCAGGACTTCGGCCGCCCCAGTCGCGCCGGGACATGGGCGACGCAGACGCGCATCAGCGCTGGCCTCGCCATCACGGCGCTCGGCGCGCTCCAGAGCCATTAGGCCACGACCCCGGCGCCGCGCCGAGCCCGTGATTCCGGGCCGATCGCGGCAGGCCTTGACAGCGGGCCCGGCGCGGACTTGCGTGATGGGTCGCCGCCACACCACACCATAACGGTTTGATTTTTTTCGACTTTCCATCTTGACAGCCGGCGAACGCCTGCTTCCGTGACTCTCGGATGGCGGCGGGAGCGCTGCCGAGCACAACGAGCCTGCCCCCGCAGGCGACGATGGAGGCCGAGATGAACATCATTCGCTGGAACCCCTGGACCGAACTGGACGCCCTGCAAGCCGAGCTGAGCCGCAGCGCGCGCCGCAGCCCGGCGGGCATCGCCGCGAGCACGGTGAGTGGCGGCTCGTTCTTGCCGGCCACGGACATCCAAGAGAGCGAGACCGCCTACGAGATCGCGGTCGACCTGCCGGGCGTCAAGCTCGAGGACGTGCGCATCGAGCTGCTGGGCGAGACGCTGGAGATCGCCGGTCGCCGCGTGCGTGACGGTGCGCCGCGCGCCGAGGGCTTCGCCCGCACCGAGCGCCGCTTCGGCGCCTTCAGCCGCAGCTTCCGCCTGGGCAAGCTGGTCGACGAGACCGGCATCAAGGCCAAGATGGAGGCCGGTGTGCTGACGGTGACGCTGCCCAAGCGGGCCGAGGCGCAGCCGCGCCGGATTGAGATCGAGGCCTGAATCGGCGATCCTGCTGGCTCGTTGCTCGCCCCCCGGATCGCGCCAGGCGATCCGGGGGGCGACGATGCAGCGGGCGACCGAGCCGGGGGCCGATGCGGACGCGACCAGAGCTGCTGACACCTGCTGCGACGCGGCTCGGCCTGCTGCCCGCGCTGCTGCTCGCGGCGATGGTCCAGCCCGGGGCCGCCGACGCCGCCACCAGGCGCAAGCGCAAGCCGACGAGGCGTCCGCCGCCCGAGCAGCGCCACTTCGACGTCTCCAGCAGCGTCTGGTCGGGCAAGGTCGACGCCGCCGAGGTGCTGCAGGGCACGCTGGCGCTGCGCGTGGATGCGCTCGGCCACGGTGTGCGCGGCAGCATCACCGGTCGCGACGGCAACGGCCTGGTCCAATGCGCCGGCAGCGGCACCTTGCGCGCCGGGGCGCTGGAGCTGCCGTGCAAGGGCGACGGACTCGAGGGCACCCTGAGCGGCGCGCTGACGGCGGCGCGCGTCACGCTGCGTTTCGCCGGCACCGTGCGTGGGCGGCCGATCGACGGCGAGATCGACGTGGTGCGCGGGCGCGCGCGACGCTGACGAGGGTGGCGGCTAGACCGCGAGGAAGGGCTCTGCGGCGGCGACGAGCCGAGCGCGGAATTGCGAGATCGGGTGGGTGCCGGCGACGATGGCGTCGGTCTCGCGCAGCACGCGGTCGATGGCGACGAACTGCACATAGGGGTCGAGGGCGAAGACCTCGCCCGGAGCGGCGCCGAGCGGCGGCGGATGCCACGCCGTCATCACGTCATCGGCGCCGTCGAGCAGCGCGCGCACTGCGGCGTGGCCAAGACGGCCGGCGATCAGGCGATCCGAGGCCGACGGTGCGCCGCCGCGCACGACGTGGCCGAGCACGACGGTGCGCGTCTCGATCGCCAGGCCCAGCGCCTCGAGGCGGACATCGAGCTGGCGGCGCAGCTCCTCGGTCGGGATCGACACGCCCTCGGCCTTGAGGATCAACACGCGATGACGGCCACTCTGCGGCGCGTACGCGCGGCGGACGATGTCGACCACGCGCTCGAGCGTCTCGTCGGGGCCGAGCCGCGCCTCGGGGTAGAGCACGCCGTCGGCGCCAACCGCCACCGCCGCGGTCATCGCGAGGTAGCCACAATCCCGGCCCATGACCTCGATCAAGAAGGTGCGGGCGTGGCTCGAGGCGGTGTCGGCGACGCGGTCGCAGCAGTCGACGATGGTCTGCAGCGCCGTGTCGACGCCGATCGAGGTCGAGGTGCAAGCGATGTCGTTGTCGATGCTGGCCGGCATGCCGATGATCCGCAGCGGCTGGCCGATCGCGTGCGCGCTGGCCCGCAACGCCTGCGCGCCGGCGAGCGAACCGTTGCCACCGATGACGATCAGGGCCTCGATGCCGCGCTCGCGCAGCTGGGCCAGCGCCGTGGCACGCCCCTGCTCGGTGCGGAACGCGGCCGATCGGCTCGAGCCGAGGGCGCTACCGCCGCGACGGTTCCAACCATCGACGTCGCGGCTGGTCAGGCGCTGGATGTCGCCGGCGATGAGGCCGCGGTAGCCGTCGCGGACGCCGTGGACGACGCAGTCGAGGCCCTCGGCGACACCGACGACGGCGCGCACCGCCGCGTTCATGCCCGGCGCGTCGCCACCGCTGGTCAACACTGCGAGACGATGCATGCCACCCTCCCCGCCCGCGTGGGCCTGTCGTCGTCGGCCAGGATCGTCCCAGCCGCGGCCAAAACGCAACGTCTGCGCGGCCCCCGCCGTGGCGTGGCTGGTTGCGGGCGGTCGTGGCTGGCCGCGAGACCTTGCCGGCGACGGAAGCCATGGTCCATGCTGGAGCGGCCTGTCGTGCGCGCCCTTGTTCGACCCCGCACGAGGTGCCTGGGGAGCAGATGAACTTCGAGGAACTGCAGACATTGGTCGCGATCGAAGAAAGCGGCAGCCAGGCCGCGGCCGCGCGGACGCTGGGGCTGTCGCGCGCGACGCTGCGTCGTCGACTGGCGCAGCTCGAAGAGCGCATCGGCGTGCCCTTGGCGCGGACCGGCCCGCAAGGTGTCGAGCTGACCCACGAGGCGCGCGGCATCGCGCGGCAGGCGCGTCGCGTCGTGGACGAAGCGAACGCCCTGCTGAAGTTCGCCAAGGAGATCACCGGCAACAGCGACAGCCTGCTGCGCGTCGCCGTGCCGATCGGCTTCCCGGCCGCGATCTCGGCCCAGGTGATGGCGACCTTCCGCGAGCTGCAGCCCGGATTGCGCTGCGAGGTCAAGGTCTGCCCCAACCCGCTGGAGGAGATCGAACACGGCATCGATCTCGTCGTGCACTTCGGCGCGGTGGTGCCGCCAGGGCCGTGGGAGAGCTTCCCGATCATGGTGGTCCGCGAGTACGCCGCTGCCAGCCCGGCCTACCTCGAGGCCAACGGCGTGCCTCAGTCGCTCGACGACCTGCGCGACCATACCCTGCTCAGCTGGAGCGGCGTCGACGGCGACCCGAACGCGTGGGACCTGGCCGACGGCGAGTCGCTGCGGGTGTTGCCGACCGTGATCTGCAACGAGATGCCGATCTTGCTCGAAGCCGCGCGCGCCGGCCTCGGCATCGCGGTGCTGCCCGAGCCGATGCTGGCGCACGAGCGCGACCCGGACGCCAGCCTGGTCAAGGTGCTGCCAGAGCTCATCCGCTGCGACCGGATGATCAGCGTCGTGGCGCACGAGTCGTCGCTCGACCTGCCGCGGATCCAGTTCGTGCTCGAGCTGCTGCGGGATCTGCCGTCCAACCCGGCGCTGGTCGAGCTGATCGAGGCGAGCGGCAGCGAGCCCTTCGGCGAGCCGACGGCGTGACGTCAGCGCTGCGCGGCGCGCGCCGGGGCCGAAGCTGCGGGCCGATCGCAGGGCCGGGCCGCCGGGCGGCGACGTGGGCGCTGGTCGCGGCAACGGCCTTCGCGGCGACGGCCTTCGCGGACGACGCGGCCCCGGCGCGGGTGCTGCCGCCGTCGGTCGGCGCGCTGGTCGAAGCGGCCATCGCGCGCGCCGGTCCAGCCTGGTCGCTGCGCGACGCGACCATCGCGGCCTCCGAGGTCCGCGCCACGCTGCTGCTGCGCGGCGAGGGCGGCGGGCCTGCGCGCGAGGTGGCGATGCTGCTGCGCGACCCGCAGCCGTCGTGTGCGGGCGAGCAGGCAGGGGCGTGGTGCGTCTCGCTGCAGCCGGCGGTCGAAGCGGCACCGCGCGCTGCGCTGCTGGCGGCGCTCGCCGTCGATCCGGCGACGGCCATCTGGCGCACCGTCAGCCCGGCCGCGGCCAGCGCTCGCCTGGCCCGGGCCAGCGCCAGCGCCCGGCTCGGGTACGCGGCGGCGGCGCGCGAGGGGCACGCTGCGTCGAGCGGCGCTGACGGCGAGGAGCGCGGAGATCCGGGCCGATCGCGTTGGCCGGCGCTGCTGGCGCTGGTCGGGCTCGGCGCCCTGACCGTCGGCCTGGCCTGGCGCTGGCTGGCGACCCCGGCGAAGGCACAAGGACCCTGGCTGTGACGGGGCATGGCCACAGCGTGCCCAGCTCGCGAGAGGCACGACGATCGAAGCGTGGTGGTCGCGTCTCTAGCCAGGCAACAGGTAGACAACCCGGCAACGCCGGACCGAGGCCCCGCCGGCCGACACCCCGCCTGCCGACACCGAGGCCGCCTCGTAGCGTTCGACCCGGCCGCCCACCGCCAGGATCACGCCGCGGATCAGACCTTCGACGAACGCCTCCGGCAACGTCGTGCCGCAGTCGAGGATGGCCTCGCCGTCGCGGTCATCGACCAGCGTCGGCAACGAGGCAGGCGCGAAGCCACGCGACACCGCAGCCACCACGCCATTCCAATCCCGGAAGGGCTTGTGGTCAGCCACGGTCCGCAGGTCGTGCGTCAATGGCCGCGCGGCGCAGGCCACCTTGATCCCGATCTGGACCACGGTCTCTGGCTCGACCACCGCAGCGACCGCCGCGCACGCCTCGACCACCACCGACCACGGCAGCCAATCCTTGTCGCGCACCTGGTTGGCGTGGTCGCGAACGTCGGGCAGCAGCAGCTCGGCGCCCATCAGGTTCTGCACGAGCAGGTGCAGGACGCTGCCGCGGACGCGCGGGCCGGGATCGGGCGCGTTCATCCGATGTCCTCCGCCTCGCGCAGCGCCGCCGCGACCGCGAAGGCCCGCGTCTCGAGCAATTCCTGCAGCGGCCGCGCGCCGACGTTGTCCCGGACATCCACCAGCAGCGGGCAGCGACGCCACCACGCCAGCGAGACGGCGCCGTAGCCCAACGCCGCCGCCGCCGCGCGCAAGCAGCCGTCCGTCTCGCCGCGAAAGGCACGGATCTCCGCGTGCAGCTGCAACCAATCGATCGCGTCGGACGCGCACCGCAGCGCGATGCCGTCGAACAGCACGCCATCCCCCGCGCGGTCGAGCGCCACGTCGCACGCCGCCCGCAGCGCCGCGAAGTTGTGCTCGTCGGCGTTGACCGCCGGCATGGAGCGCCAATGCGTCGCCAGCGCCTCGAGTGCCGGCCGGTCACGACGCCATAGCGCGGCCCTCAGGCGCCACGTCCAGCCCAGGCGCTGTTCGCCGGCGTCGACGCGAATCCGCGCCAACTCGGCGTCATGGCTGATCCAATCGCCGGACAACGCCGACCATCGGCAGCGCGCGAGCCGACCGGGCAACAGCTCGGGGGCCATGCGCCTCGCCGCCGCCAGGCGCTGCAGCCCGTCGTCGCCCTGGTCGCATTGCAGCAAGATCCGCCCGAGCAGCTCGTGTGCCTGCGCCAGGCTCGGGCTCGACGCGATCGCGCGCCGGGCAAAACGCGCCGCCGCGGCAGCGTCGCCGAGGCCGTAGCGTAGCTGCGCCAGCGCGAGCTGCGGCTCTCCGCCGAGGGCCGCGCCGTCGCCCGCCGCGTGGCTCGCCGCGAGGATCTCCTCGACGCGCTCGGGCCGACTGCGCCCCGACAGATGCCAATGTCGCAGCAGGGCCCAAGCCCGCAAGATCCGCAGCACGGGGTCGCCGCCGGATTGCTCGAGCGCATGGCTGAGCAACGCGGCGGCGATGTCGACCCGGCACGGATCGGAGGAGTACAGGTTGCGCCGGGCGACCTGGACCAGCTCACTGTCGATCGAGGCGCGATCGTGGCTCCGCAGCGCCCCAGGGCTGCGCGCTCCCAGCGCCATCGCGACGCGACGGCCGATCGTCTCGCCGATGAGCTCGACCGCCTCGCGCTGGACGTCGAAGGACGCCGTCCACTGCACCTCGCTCACGTCCACCCGGATCAGCCGCACGGTGACGCGCAGCCCGGCTCCCCGGACCTTGACCCGGGTGACGACGCGATGGGTCGCGGCGCTGCTGCGCGCGATCTCGTCGGGCCCGGCGCCCTCGGCGAGCCTGCGACGCAGCGGTTCGCCCGCCAGCAGGCGCAGGCTGCGATGCTCGCCGAGCAGCGTGAAGGCGTCGTCGTGTGCGCTCTCGAGGAGCTCTGCGAGCCTGCGATCGTCCTGGTGGCTCGACTCGAACGGCTGCAGCCAGAGCAGCGGCAGCGCGAGGCTCGACACCGGCGTCAGGCGCGCCTCGACGCCACGGTCCGATTGCGCTGGCAACAGGATCGACCCGGACGCCGTGGCGATGGCGTGGTTGAGCGCCGCGAGCGCCTCGGTGCCGGTCGGCCAGCGCTGGCCGGGATCGCGGCTGATGGCGCGCATCGTCCAGTCGCGCAGCGCCGCGGGCAGCTTCGGGTCGGTCGGCGCCAGGGGGATGGCTGCCTGCGACAGGCGCGCCACGGCGAGCTCGATGGCGTTGCGGCCGGTCCAAGGCAAGGTGCCGCTGAGCAACTCGTAGAGCACGATGCCGAGGGCGAAGATATCCGTCGCGGGCGAGATGGCCCCGCCATTGGCCTGCTCTGGCGCCATGTACGCCGGCGTTCCGACCGCGCCCATCGACACCGTCAGCGCGTGGGCCGTGAAGTGCGCCAGGCCAAAGTCCCCGATCACGGCGGCGCCGTTGCTCCGCAGCAGGATGTTGCCCGGCTTGATGTCGCGATGCACGACACCGCGGGCGTGGGCAGCGGCGAGGCCGGTGCAGACGTCGCGCACGATCTCGAGCGCACGCTTGAGCTCGACCCGCCTGCCGCCGGCGAGCTCGTCGGCGAGCGAACGACCGTCGATGAACTCCATGCAGAGGAACGCGAGGTCGTCGTGGTGGTGCAGCTCGAACATCCTGGCGACGAAGGGGCTGTTCACCGCGCGGGCGGCCCGGATCTCCCGACGCAGGCCGAGCAGGGCCGCAGAGGAGCCTTGGACCTCCGGGTGCAGGACCTTGATCGCGATGGTCTCTTCGAGCTCCAGGTCGACGGCTCGGAACACGACGCCCATGCCGCCAGCGCCGATCCGCTCGCAGAGCTCGAATCGACCCGCGAGCCGCGAGCCGACAGGAGGCATCTCCAGCCATGACGCCGGCGCGACGCCATCCCCCGTGACCGCGTCGCCCGCGACGCTCGCGCCCGAGCGGCGCAGGCGACGCGAGTGTGGTCGGGGCAGCGCGGCCCCCGCCTCGAGCACGGCCCCCAACTCGTCATGATCCAGGTGGATCGAGACAGTGAGATCTGTCTCGACAGCCGCAAGGTCGATCGCTTTGTTGCGTCCGTCGTCATCCATCGCCCCAGTATGGGCCCGTCCGATTCGCGACGCAAATTGGACGTTGCCAGACAAACGCAATGCTGAACGCCAGCGATTCGCCGCTCACATTCGGACAGATTCACGACACACGCCAGCACGACGGGCTGGGAGGGCGTTCGGACCTTCGGCCCAGGCCGCTTCGCGGGACGTCACCGCGCCCCGTCTACTGGCAGAAGTCACACGCCCCGGTTGATGTGTGGGTGTCGCCGTCGTCGCAGGCACCGGTGGTGTGGTCATGGACACAGCCGATGCCGGCGACGCGAGCGTCCGTCGTGCAGTCGTTGCCGTTGGCGCAGGGGTCGGTGCCGGCGTCGGCACACCGACGTCATCGGCCGCGCCGCGGCCGTCGAGCGCGCCGAGCCGCCCGCCCAGGCCCTCGCCGTCGGCCTTCGCCAGCTGAGGCCCGCGCGCCTCGTGTTCTGCGCTGCAGCTCGCCAGGTGGCCGACCAACGGCAGGGCGAGCGCGGCCAGGGCTCGCGATGGATGGGTGTGTCGCTGCATGGCTGGCTCGCGCGTGCCGGGGTGGAAGTGCCCGCAGGCGAGCATGTCCGGTCACGACGAGGGGATGGGGCCGCGCGTGGACTCTGACCGCGGTGCCGGGGGCGCCGCCATCGCGCGACGGTCAGCCTTCGGTGAGCAAGGCCCAGAGGGCCGGACGCAGCCGCGCCGTCGGCAGCCCCAGGCAGCCCAGGCACGGCACGGTGTCCTGGCGCCAGGCCTGACCTTCGGCCCCGAACGATCCGAGCACCAGCAGCGGTGCCACGGGCTCGAGTCCAGACGGCGGGAGCTGCAGCGAGCGCAGCACCGCCGCTTGCAGCGGCCCCTGGCGCGGCGAACGGCTCGCGACGCCGCTGGCGACTACGCGGACGTCGGCGCGGCAGCGATCCTGGCTGGCCAGGGCCTCGATCTGTCGCATCAGCGCAGCCCAGCCGCGCGGCCGATGGTCGCCGGACGGCCCCTTTTCGTCGTCGACGTGGGCCCAGGCCAGCTCCACCGACGCCCGTGCCACCGCCGCGTCGGTGGAGATCGCGTCGACGCGGGCGAGACCGCGCTGCCACGTCGCGCGCAGCGGCCCGTCGAGCCCCAGCGCCTGCGCCGCAGCGTCGCGGCTGGCGGCGAGGCGCAGCGCGGCGCTCCAGACGCCGGCGGCGACGTCGTGGATCGCGGCGGCGTCGGCGATCGTCGCGGCGACGGCCGGATCGGGGTCGGGGCCTGCCTCGGCCGCGAGCGCGAGCGCCAGCAGCCGCACCAGGCAGGTCGCCGCCTCGGCGCCGTCGACCACAAGCTCGAGCCGCAGCGTGTGGCGCTGACCATGCTCGACCAGCGCGAGCGCGAGCCCTCGTGACGAGGCGACCTCCGCGCCGCCGGACGCGAGCGCCATCGCGGCGGTCTCCAGGGCCGGACCTGGCGGGCCACCGCCGCCTTCGAGCAGCAGCGCGAGGTCGCGGCCAGTGGCCGTGGCGTCGACGACGCCCTGCTCTGCCACGCCGACGAAGGCCCGCACCGCAGCAGCGACGTCGGCAGGCCGCGTCGCGCAGGCGTCGAGCACGATGTCGGCGCGCGCCCCGCGCGAGAACGCCGGCCGCCGCGCCGGCAGCAGCAACAGCAGCTCGCCTCGGCCGCCCTGGCGCAGCTGCACACCCGCCGAGGGCGGCAACGTCGCGAGCGGCGCGAGGGCGTCGCTCAGGTCGCGCGCAGCGAAGGGCGCGTCGCGGGTCGTGGCGAGCCAGCGCTGGCAGGCAGCGTCGAGGGTCACGGCCCCGCCTCGGCGAGCAACGTCTGCAGCACCTGGCGCCGGGCGATGATGAAGTCGCGGACCTCCTGCACCCGCTGCGCCCACTCGGCGTTGTCGGCCCTCTTGCGTCGATCCGCGAGCACGTCCGGCGCGATCAGGCAGGCCATGGCGTCGATCCGCGGCACCAGCAGCTCGGGATCGAAGATCGTGTCGACCATCGTCGCGAGCAGGAAGAGGTAGCGCGCGCGCCACTGCGGCAGCTTCCACAGCCGGTCGATCAGGTGGTTGTAGAACGGGCCGCCGGTGTTGTGGCCGATCCACAGGGGCTGGTCGGTGAAGATGGCCTCTTCGAAGATGTCGTTCTCCTCGGTCCAGAGGTGGCCCCAGGACAGGTCCATGTCCCAGGGCAGCAGACGCCAGCGTTGGTCGGGGCCGTCGACGCCGCGGTAGAGGTAGAAGTTCTTGCGCACCATGTCGGCGTTCTGGATCAGGACCATCGTCGCCCAGTAGACCAGCACGTCGTCGACCGCGACGATCTTGTCGACGTCCTTGGCCAACGCCTCGTCCGAGCGCTGCAGCACGTCGGCCACCAGCACCACGAGGTCGTCGTGCTGCCACGGCCCGCCGTGGTGGATGTAGACGGCGCGGTAGAGGTCCATCGACGCCAGCGGCGTGAAGTTGGCGCCCGGGTTGGCCAACTCGCGCGGCGGATCGCCCTCGTAGAAGCTGCCGTTGCGCTCCAGCCCGACACGCTGCAGGAAGTCGGCGTCGACGCGCTCGACGTCGAGCATCACGCCCCAGTAGGCGTGGTTCAGCCGCAGGTGCACATGGCGCGCCCGCGACGCCGGCAGCCAGGTGGCCGAACGGATCAGGTCCAACGAGAGCCAGTTGCGCAGCTGCGATTTGTCGACGAATTCGGCCCGCAACACGGCGCGCCAGCGGCCGTCGAGCAGCCGATGGCCCTGCTGCAGCTCGACGCGAAAGCTCTTCTTGCCGAACTCGCGGCTCGAACCGCCGTGCAGCCGCAGCCGCGCCGGATGGCTCAGGTCGCTGCTGCCGACGACCTCGCGCAGCGTCGCCTGGACCCAGAGGTCGTTGTGCGGATCGGCGAGCAGCGCCTTCATGTCGGCGGGCGCGACCTCGAGGTGCAGCCGCGGCAGCTGGCTGACGTAGCCGCGCAGGCCGACGGAGACCTGCGCCCCAGCGGCGGCGCCGGCGGTGGCAGGCGCGGTGATCGTCAGGGGCGAGAGGCCCTCGGCGTCGACCCGCACCAGCAGCGTCGCGTGGCCCTCTTGCAGCGGCGGCGCCTCGACCAGCGTCAGGCCCGGCCCGAGCTGCAGCGTCAGCACGCCCTTCGCGGCGAGGTCCGGCTGCCCCCCGGCGTCGACGACCGTGACCTCGACCGACTCGATCTCGCCGATCGGGGTCGCGTGGCCGCTCGGAGCCAGCCGCAGCGCGCCCTGCATCGGCACCAGCTCTGGCATCGTGCTGGCGTCGACCAGCGTCGCGCACGTCGGCAGGGGCGCGAACGCCTTGGGCCATTGGATCGAGCCGCCGCTGCTCGGTGCCGAGAGCGGCATCACCTCGCGCACGACGCTGGTGGTGGCGATCGGGCCCTTGGCTGGCGTCGCCGGTTCGTCGCTGCAGGCCGTCGCGGCGATCCCGAACGCCAGCAGCAGCAGGCACCGCGGCAGCGCCCTCGTGGCGCGAGCGACGACCATCAGGGCACCGTCGGGTCGGCGCCGACGAGCGCGAGCAGGCCGAGCTTCTCGGGCACGTCGCTGCGGTAGATGGCGGCGCGAAACGCGTCGTCGAGCATCGGCTGGCGCGCGCGCATCCCGTCCAGCCAGCGGCCGATGTCGGCGCGGTGGGCGTCGGCCTGGCTGTCGCAGACCGGGCACGGCACGACCGGCACGTCGTGCTGGCCGACCCAGCCGATGACCTTGGCCTCGTCGACCAGCAGCAGGGGCCGGATCGTCGCGACCGGCGTGCGCTCGCCACGGCGGATCGGCGTCATCGGTTCGAGGCGGCGGCCAAAGAGCAGGTTCATCAGCAGCGTCTCGATGGCGTCCTGCAGGTGGTGGCCGAGCGCGAGCTTGGTGTAGCCGCGCTCCTCGCAGAAGCGGTTGAGCACGCCGCGGCGCATGCGGCTGCAGATCGAGCACGGCAGCTGGCCCGGCTTGAGCCGCGCCTCGACCTTGGACCAGGTGTCCTCCGACGCGATCTGGCAGTCGCAGTCGAACGCCGCGCAGGCGCGCTCGAAGGTGCCGCGGTCGTAGCCGGGCTGGTGCTGGTCGAGGTGCACAGCGGCGAGCTCGCAGTCGATCGCGCCGGATTGCTGCAGCGTCCGCAGCGTCGACCAGAGCAGCCACGAGTCCTTGCCGCCCGACAGGCCGACGGCGACGCGATCGCCCGGCACGATCAGGTCGAAGCGTTCGATCGCCTCCTGCACCAAGGCCAGGACGGCCCTGCTGGGCGGCGCGAACGGGCTCGGCGGCGCGAAGGCGCCCGGTGACGCCGATCGGCCCGGGATCTCGGCCTCCCCGCCCTGTGGCAGCTGCGTTGGGCCCAGCATCACGACCTCCCCATCGACGCGGCGCGCTGGCGCACGAACGCCTCTTGCGCCGCCGTCTCGATCGCCCGCGGCGAGCGCACCCTGCGCACCTCGGCGATGGCGGCGTCGGCGTCGAGCCCGCGGTCGACCAGCACCGCCGCGGCGACGGCGCCCGTGCGGCCGAGGCCGCCCATGCAATGCACGCAGACGTGGCGGCCGGCGTCCAGCCGTTCGCCGATGGCGGCGAGCAGGATGTCGGCGTCGTGGGTCGGCGGCGCGCCCTGGTCGAACATCGACAGGCGCAGCACCTCGATGCCGCGGCTGCGGGCGCGCTCGGGCAGCGCGAGCACGCCGACGCTGTCGAGCTCCTCGTCGCTGATCAGCGTCACCAGGGTCTGCACGCCCTGCTGGACGAGGTCGTCGAGGTCCGACTCGAGATCGCGGCCGCGATCGGCGCGCCCCGGGCAGATCGTCAACGAGAGCGCGCCTTGGTCGAGCACCGCCGACGTGACGGCGTCGGCGCGCAGCACGCTGTCGCGGCGGGCGCGCTGCAGCAGGCGCTCGCTGATCTGCGCAGCGGTGGCGAGCGCCCAGCAGCGCTGCAGCACCGTCGGCTCCGAGAAGCTCAGCGTGTGCACGGCGTAGCGCAGCAGCGGCAGGTCGATGTGCGCCGGGTTGCGCTCGGACTCGAGGCCACGCGCGAGCTGCAGCCGCAGCTGCCGCAGCAGCGCCCAGGTGCGGCCGAGCGAGGCGTCTCCCTCGACCGGGCAGGCCTCGGCCAGCGGCGCGGCCAGGTCGTCGACCTGCAGCAAGGCGTCGGTCAGCGCCGTCGCGGCGTGCAGCGTGGCCACGTCGGGGATCGGCGTCAGCAGGTAGAGCAGGTCGTTCTCGGCCTTGTGCAGGTCCATGCTGGCGTGGGTCCGCCGGGCCCGGGCGAAATCGATGACCCAGACGTTGCCGGGTTCGTCGACCAGGATGTTGGCGTAGTTCAGGTCGCCGTGGACCCAGCTCGTCCAATGCCGCTCGCGCCGCGCCTGCCGCGCGAGCAGGGCGATGCCGTCGCGGTAGAAGGTCGATGGGCAGGCGACGCTGCGGCCGTCACCCAGCTCGAGCCGGGCGTCGTCGCGCGGATCGCGTCGCCACGACAGGCCGAGCGCGCGGCCTTCGGCCAGGGTCGCGTCCACCGTCTGGCGCACCTTGTCGGCGTAGCGCGCGTCGAAGGTGTACTCCTTGAGCAGGTCGAGCGGCTCATAGCGGCGGGCGGCCGTCAGGCGACCGAGGATGCGACCAAAGACCGCCTCGGCGATGGCGCCGGCGCGGTCGGCGTCGAGCGGCGCGGCGGCGTCCTGCCACAGCGACTGCATCGTGCGCACGCCAGAGCCGCCCATCGCGGCGTAGGCGTACTTCAGGCCCGCGCGCGGCCCGACCTCGACCAGGCCACGCACCGACGGCGCGTCGTTGCCGAGCACGCCCTCGATCGCCTCGAACGCGCGCCGCTCGCCGGCGATGTCGACGCGCGGGCCGAGCTTGAGCACCGTCGGCGCGATGGCGTGGCCGCTGAGGTCCCTGCCGTCGACGCGAAAGACCTGCGCGCCCGAGAAGCCGCCGCCGATGCCGCGCAGACGCACCCGGACGGCCTCGGGGTAGAGCGCGCGCAGCACCGGCTCGTCGAGCGCGGGCTCCTTGAGCGGATGGTCCGGGTCCTGCTCGATCTCGAGGCGCCCCGAGTCGAGTTCGGGCGGCAGCTCCAGCGGTCGCGCCGTGGGCTGCAGCCAGGCGGCGAGATCACCGACCGAGTCGAAGACGCGGACGCCGAGCACGCGACGCAGCTGATCGAGCGCGGCGAAGTGGCGGTCGCGGCTGCTGCTGGCGGTGAGCGCGCTGCACGTCGCGAGGTTGCGCACCTTCCACCGCGTCGCCAGCTCGTAGAGCAAGAAGGTGACCTTGGCCTCGGTCCAGACGCCGATCACCGCCACGCGCAGGGCGTCGGCGCCGTGGGCGGCGATGGCGGGCGCGATGACCGCGTCGAGGCCGCTGTCGACGGCGTCGTTGAGCGTCAGCGCGTCGATCCGGCACACGCGCGCGCCGTCGACCGCGTCGTCGAGGTCGAGCACCAGCGCGGCACCCTCGCTGTTGGCCAGGCAGTGGTTGCCGAAGCGATCGAGGTGCTCGCGCTGCAGCGGATCGTGTCCGTCGTGCCAATCGCGTACGTGCGCCACGGCGAGCCCGTCACCGGCGGCCTCGGCCCAGCCCATCAGCTGCGCGAGCGGCCCGCGCTCCGGCGCCGGCCCGAGCAGGCGGCGCGACTCTTCGGCGCCGATATGCAGCGAGTTCGGCAGCGGGTCGAGCGGGCCGAGCGGGCCGACGAAGTCGCGCTGCAGGCATTGGGTGAGCAGCAGCGCGCTCGGGGTGGGACGGTTCATGGCGCGTTCTCTCCGCTGGCGACGGGCGCGGCGACGGCGGCCGCGCTCGACCGGCAGTGTGGCGCGCACCGGGCGTCTGGGCAATCGTGGCGGTCGCGGTGCAAGCGGCGGCGACGTTCGCCGCGGTCGGCGGCCGTCGGGCCCGAGGAGTCACTTGGCGCAGCGGAAGCCGTAGAAGATGCCGTCCAGGACCGGGTCGATCGTGGCCCGGAAGGAGGACCGGGCGAAGGGGCCGAAGATGCCGAAGGCGCCGCCGCGCAGGATCTTGACCACGCCGCTGCTGGGCCCGGGCGGGTCCTTGGTCGGCGACGCCGCGTAGTAGCCGGGGTCGTACCAATCCTGCGTCCACTCCCAGATGTTGCCGGCCATGTCGTGTACGCCGTACGGGCTCATGCCCTTGGGCTTGGAACCGACCAGGAACGTGCCGTTGGTCCCGCAGCCGGAGCCGCCCTCGTTGACCACGGCGTACTCGCAGCTCACCTCGGCTTCGCCCCACGGATAGGTCGGCATCGCCTTGGCGCAGTCTTCGCCGGCGTGTTTCTCGCAGCCGCCGCGGGCCGCCTTCTCCCACTCGGCCTCGGAAGGCAGGCGCTTGCCGGCCCACTTGCAGTAGTCGTGGGCCTCCATCCACGTCACGCAGTTGACGGGGTGGTTCTCCCTGCCCGGCACCTTCCAGTTGCAGTAGACGCTGCCGTACGACGGCTCGGTGCAGGCCCCGGCTTGGACGCAGGAGGCGAATTGGGCGGGCGTCACCTCGTGGACGTCGATGGCGTAGGCCGAGAGCTCGACCAGGTGCTGCGGCTTCTCACCGTTCGAGCAAGCTCCGTCGAGCGTCGCGTTGCATCCCATCCAGAACGGCCCGGCAGGCACGGCGACCATGCCGCCTGGCACCTCGACGTTGCAGGTGGGCGTGCAGCCATCGCCTTCGACCTTGTTGCCGTCGTCACAGACCTCGCCCGGGGCGTTGACCTTGCCGTCACCGCAGACGCCGTCCGGTACGCATTTGCCGCCCATGCACCACAGCGCCGTGCCGCACGGGGTCGTATTGGGGTGCGGCGTATGGGCGCAGCCCTTGCCGGCGACGCACATGTCCCCGGTGCACGGGTCGCCGTCGTCACAGGAGAGCGCCTCGGCCTTGCACGCCCCTGCCTTGCAGGCCGCCGGCCCCGTGCAGGGATCGCCGTCCTCGCAAGGCGAGGTGTTGGCGGTGTGCAGGCAGCCCTTGTCTGGCGCGCACGCGTCGTCGGTGCAGGGGTTGCCGTCCTGGCAGTCGACCGCCGCGCCCGGCTGGCAGGCGCCGCCCTTGCATTCGCCAGCGAGGGTGCAGGCTGAGCCGTCGTCGCAGGTCTCGCCGCCAATCAGCAGCGTCCACTTGCACTTGCCGTCGCTCGGGTGGCAGGCACCGACCACGCAGGGGTCCGAGCCCTTGCAGCTCTTGGGCTGGCCCATGGCGCAGGCACCGCCCAGGCAGGTGTCGCCGATCGTGCAGGCATTGTCGTCGTCGCAAGGCACGCCGTCGTCGGCGGTCTGTGTGCAGCCGCTGGCGGGCAGGCAGGCGTCCGCGGTGCACGGGTTGGCGTCGTCGCAGCTCTTGGCGGCCCCCGGGACGCATACGCCCTGCTGGCATTTGTCGCCCACCGTGCAGGCGTTGCCGTCGGCATCGCAGGGCGCGCCGTCCAGCGGCCAGGACGTGCAGACGCCAGCGGTGCAGGTCGCCGACGTGCAGGGCGCGGCCACGCAGTCGGCGGCGCTGGTGCACGGGCATCCGGCCGGCCCCGGGCAGGCTGGACCAACGTCGGCGTCGGCAGCGTCGGCGGCATCGGTGCCGTCCTCCGGGACGTCGAGGTCGAGAGAATCCGCGTCGCCCTGGCTGGCGTCGGCCGGCGAGCCGCTGGCGTCGGCGTCGGCGTCGAGCGCTGGCGCGGGCTCCGGAGACCCGCAGGCTGCCAGCAGCAGGGCGATGACAGCGAGCCCCCAGGTGGCCTGGTGCAGCAGCGGCGGGCGACGAATCCGCCCCCATGGCAGCGACGAGGGGCTGCTGGGGGTGCGGCGCGGGTTCATAGCGTGTCCAAGAAGGCTCTCAGGGCGACGCGATCTGCCTCGTCCAGCGCGGCGTACCGGTCGGCCGAGCTCTTGCCCTCGCCGCCGTGCATCCGGATCGCTTCATCGAGGCTGGCGGCCCGATCGTCGTGAAAGTACGCCTTGCGGAAGCGCAGACCCCACAGCGGTGCCGTGCGCCATTGGTCGGCCCGGGCGCCCATGTCCGGCGTGCCGGAGTCGAAGGCTGGTCCCAGCCCGTGCACGCAGAGGTCCGTGTACGCGCCCTTCGCGCTCGGCGCCGGGTCTGGCTTGTGGCAGTCGGCGCAGCCGACGCGGCCAAAGATCGCCTCACCCGCCGGGTGATCGCCGCCCCGCGGTGGTGGCGCGAGCCCCTGCACATAGGCGGTCAGGTCGTTGACGACGGCCTCGCTCACCTCGGGATCCGGCACCTTGTCGGCGTCCTTGCGGAACGGCAGGACGCGGATGACCGTGTTGGTCAACCCCAGCTCGCGGGTCAACGCGCCGGCCACGAAGTCCCGGATCGACGAGGTGTGGGCCTTGAACCCGATGCGACCGGGGCGGCCGTCAAAGGCGATGTTGGCGCGGACGGAGACGCCGCCTGCGGGCCGCTTGGCCGGATCGCAGTTGGCCAGGATCGCCTCGTCTGCGACCGACTCGAGCAGGCCCAAGCCGAGCAGGGACGGCGCCCGGCGGTAGGTGACGACGCCGTCGGAGGGCAACGCCAGGGGCTCATAGCCAGGATGGTTCTTCTCCGGCCACACCTCGACGAAGTCCGGCGGGTCGAAGACGATCCGCACCTTGCGGCTCATGTCGCTGCCGCCGCCGGGTCCGGGCTTGTCGTGGCAGTCCAGGCAGGCGCCCTGGTTGAAGTGCGGACCGTGGCCCTCCTCGACCGTCCAGCGACGGGCGAACCAGCCGAAGCCGCGCTGGAACGCAGCCAACTGCTGGTCGTCCAAACCGGGCAGCGGGCCACCGATCTGGCCGCGGGAGGGTGCTGGAGCCGCCTCGTAGGCCGTCGTGCCGCCAGATCCGCCAGCAGACGCGCTCGCAGGGCCCGCCGTCGACGGTGACTTGCCGCAGGCAGCGGCGAGGACGAGCAGCCCGAGTGGCAGCAAGGGAAGACGAAACAAGCGGCAGATGGGCCGGATCATGGGCGGTCCCGTGTGGCGACGTCGACGCGGGCTACAAGGCGCGGCCCGCCGGGCCCCGCCGCGAAAAGACCAGGTACGCCGCCACCATGGACGGTAGCGGAGGCTGCGCCGCTCTGCAACCTGCGACCCTCGGGCGAGCGCCGGCGCGCCGGGTGTGCGGCGGCTGGCCGCGCGTCGACGAGCCAGATGGGATCGCGCTGGATGCGCGTTGACCACCCCCGACCTGGGTGGCAGGCTCGACGACGGTGACGCCACCCAGGGGTCCGTTGATGACGACCGACGACGCGATCGAGCGGGCGATGCGCCCGGACGTCCTGCGCTCGGAGCTCCAGCGCAGCCTGATCCTCATCGCGTTCTTCGTCTTCTTCCTGACCGCCAGCACCGTGATGATGAGCGCGGGCGCCGGCTTGATGGAGCGCATCGTCGGCCGCAGCGACGTGCGTGGCCTCGACGTCGTCGGCATCTGCGGCATGCTCGTGGTGCAGCTGGCGATGGTCGGCTACGTGCTGCGCCTGCGTGCGACCGACCGCGGGCCCGCGTTTGTCGTGCTCGCGCTGCTGACCGTCGCCGAGACCGCGTTCATGGGCGCGCCGCTGTGGGTCCTCGCCGGCTTCGTCGGTGCCCGCGACGCCTTGGGGGCGCCGCCGACGTACTTCTTCTTGCTGCTGATCATCCTCTCGCCGATGCGTCTGGATCCGCGCATCTGCGTGCTCACCGGGGTCACGGCCGGCCTGACGTACGCCGCCGTCGCGTTCGCGCTGCTGCCCGAGATGCGGGCCCAAGCGCCCGACGCGCTGTCGTCCAGGCCGTTCTTGCATATCGGCAAGTCGATGATCATGGTCGTCGGTGGCGTCCTGGCGGCCTACGTCACGCGGACGATCCGCGCGCGCCAGCGGCGGGCGCTGCAGCTCAGCGCCGAACGGCAGCGCGTCGTCGACCTCTTTGGCCAGCACGTCTCGCCCGAGGTCGTCGACAAGCTGCTGGCGCAAGAGGCCGAGCTGCCGTCCGAGACGCGCCACGTCTGCATGCTCTTTCTCGACATCCGCGGCTTTACGACGTTTTCGGAGGAGCGCCCGCCGGCGGAGGTCGTCGCCTACCTCAACCGCCTCTTCGAGCCACTGGTCGACGTCGTCACCGACAATGGCGGCATCATCAACAAATTCCTCGGCGACGGGTTCATGGCGGTCTTCGGTGCGCCGCTGACCGACGGCGCGGCGTCGTACCACGCCATCGTCGCTGCCCGGGCGATGGTCCGCGCCGTCGACACGCTGGTCGCCACGGGCGCCGTGCCAGCGACCCGCATCGGCATCGGCCTGCACGCCGGCCCGGCGACGACCGGCAACGTCGGCTCGCGACGCCGCAAGGAGTACACGATCATCGGCGATACGGTGAACCTCGCCGCGCGCATCGAGTCGCTCAACAAGCAGTTCGACGCCTGCATCCTGGCGAGCGAGGCCGCCTGGCTCGACGCCCAGCCGCAGTGCGCCGCGCGCGGCGAGTCGATCGAGGCGGTCGCGGTCGGGCCGGTGCAGGTCAAGGGCCGCGAAGAGGCCGTGCAGGTCTATCGGCTGGGCTGACAGCGGCCACCAACGTGGCATCCTGGCGCTTGGGTGCAGGCCGACCTCACACGCGATAGCCCACGCTGCCCCGGCGCCAGGACGTCGGCAGCCAGCCTGCGCGTCGACCCAGGGTCAACGACGGCGTGCCCGCGTCCCCGCCCTGCGCGATGGCCCCGAACGCGATGGCCCCGAACGCGGTGGCCCCGAACGCGCTGGCCCCTAACGCGGTGGCCTCGGCCTGCGTATGGCGCCGCGTCGCTTGCCGCCAACGCCAGGGAACGGTATCCCGGCGCCACGCGGCGACTCGCCGCATCCCCGTCGCTCGGAGCCGATCTCGCCGTGACCGCCGACGCATCCGCACCGCCCGGCCCGCCCGCCCCGTCGCCCCGCGCCGAGACCGCGCACGCGCTGGCGTCGACCGTGCGTCTGCCGGCGCCGGACGCCGCCGACGCGCTGTCGTCGATCGAGGCGATCGCTGCAGGCTTTGACGACGAGCGCGTCTCGACGTTTGCCACCATCGGCCTGCCGCCGCCGGCCGAGGTCCGCCGCCGGGCGCAGCTGCCGCGCTTCTCGACCCGGCCGCCGCTGGCCCAGGGCAGCGGCAGCGTCGAGTTCGGCGACGTGCTCGGCCGCGGCGGCATGGGCGTCGTGCTCACCGCGACGCAGCGCAGCCTCGATCGCGAGATCGCGGTCAAGCGCGTACACGACGACGCCGATCACCTCGAGGCCGGCAACCGCCTGGTGGTCGAGGCGCTGCTGACGGGCGCGCTGCAGCATCCGAACATCGTCCCAGTCTACGAGCTCGGCACCGACGAGGACGGCGCGCCGCTGATGCTGATGAAGCGCATCGAGGGCCGCCCGTGGCAGAAGGACCTGCACGACGCGCCAAAGCCCGGCAGCGCCGGCTGGGGCGACTGGATCGAGGCCCAGCTGCGCGTGCTGATCGCGGTCTGCGACGCGCTGCGCTACGCCCACGCCCGCGGCATCCTGCACCGCGACCTCAAGCCCGAGAACGTCATGCTCGGCGCGTTCGGCGAGGTCCTGGTCGTCGACTGGGGTGTGGCCGTCAGCACCCGCCCGGAGCATGCCGGCCGCTTTCCGCTGGCGAGCGAGAGCCACCACATCGCCGGCACGCCGGCCTACATGGCGCCCGAGCAGGTGCGCGGCGTCGGCAGCGAGCTCGGCGTCTGGACCGACGTCTACCTGCTCGGCGCGATCTTGCACGAGCTGCTGACCGGCCGGGCGCCGCACGACGCCGAGCGCGTGCACGCCAGCCTGTTCTCGGCCTTCCGCAGCGAGCCGCCGACGTTGCCGCCGCAGGTCCCCGAGACGCTGGCGGAGATCTGCCGCCGCGCGCTGGCCCGCGATCCGGTCGACCGCTACCCTGACGTCGACGCGTTGCGCGGCGCCATCGACGGCTACCTGCGCAACCGCGCCAGCATCGAGATCACCGACCGATCGCTGCGCCTTGCCGCCGAGCTCTTCGCCACGGCGCCGGCGGAGGTCGGCCTCGACGGCGGCACCTTCGACCCGCAGGGCATCCACCGCAAATTCGCCGCCTGCCGCTTCGGCTTCTTGCAGGCGCTCGAGATCTGGCCCGACAACCGCCGCGCCCGCGTCGGCCTGCAGCGGATCTTGACCCTGATGATCGAGCGCAGCCTCGACGCCGACGAGGTGCACCAAGCGGCGCTGCTGGCGCAGGAGCTGCCCGAGCGCGACCCGGCGCTCGACGCCCGCCTGCAGCAGGCGCGCAAGGCCCGGGCCGAGCGCGAGCGCGACCTGCATGCGCTGGGCGCCATCGGCTACCGCCACGATTACCGCATCGGCCAGGCCAACCGCCGCCGCTTCACCATCGGCCTCGCCGGCGTCAACGCGGTGGTCTGCGTCGGCGAGGGCATCGCGCAGCACAACGGCTACCTCGACCCGTTGACGCACGCGATGGTGCCGTTCGTCCAGCTGTTGCTGACGTTCGTCTACGGCCTGGTGCGCTGGGAGGCGATGCGCGCCGCCGGCGTCAACCAGCGGCTGTTCCACGTCGCGACCATCACGCTGGGTGCCGTCGTGCTCGAGCGCGCGCTCGGCTGGATGGTCAGCGCGCCGATCGGCGTGTCGATGGCCTTCGAGCTGCTGCTCTTCTTCATCGGCATCGGCGCGACCGCGGCCCTGACCCGGCGCAGCATGGCGCCGAGCATGTTGCCCTACGCGCTCGGCTCGGCGTTGGCCGCGACGCACCAGCCGCACGCGCTGTGGATCTCGGCCGGCGCGCACCTGCTGGGCATCGGCCTGGTGGCCCTGGCCCTGCGCAGCGAAGACGACCTGCCTGTGGCTCAGCCGGCGGCGTAGCGATCCGCCGCGGCCCGCAACGAGGCCGCGATCTCGGCCCGCAAGGGCGCCGGCCCGACGACCTCGCACATCGGGCCGAAGCCGAGCAGCCAGGTGCGCAGGGCCATCGTATCGGCGACCGTCGCCCGCACGAGCAAGCGGCCGTCGGCCTCGGTCTCGACCGTCTGGTCGGCGGCGAGCGGCGTCTCGACCAGCCGCGCGCCGGCCATCGGATCGATGCGCAGCGCCAAGGCGAAGGTCTCGTCCGAGACGCGGTAGCCCATGGCGCCGCTGCGGATGTAGGCCTGCAGGTCGAAGCCAGGCAGCGTCCGCGCCTCGAGGTGCGTGGCCTCGGCCGCGACGAAGCGGTGCAGCGCGAGCTGCAGCACGTCCTGGTGGTCGTTGGCCATCGCCAGCAGGTAGCCGACCTGCTCGCGCCAGACCACGCCCAGCGGGTGCAGGGTGTAGCCCTGGGCGCGCTGCTCGGCGCGACGGCGGTAGCGCGCCGTCAGGACGCGACCGTCGAGCACGGCGGTGTGGACCTGCTCGAAGACCTGCGGATCGATCGTCGGCGCGGCGGTCGGCAACCCCTGCGGCACCACCGCGACCCGGGCCGGCCAGGCAGCGAGGCGATTGCCACTGGAGCTGAGCGACTCGCGGGCCTGATCGACGTGGCGGCGCAGGCCGTCGCGCACGGCGGTCGGCATCAGGTGCGACAGCCAGGCGTCGGCGAGCAGGAAGGCCACCGCCACCTGCGCGTCGATGCCGGGTAGGTCGAAGACCTGGGCGTTCTTGGCCCACGACCAGCCGTAGGGCTTGTGGATCTCGTCGACGACGATCGGAAACGTCATCGACAGCTTGTGCAGATCGCGCTGCACCGTGCGCAGCTCGACCGAGAAACCGAGGTCACAGAGGCTCTGGGTCAGCACCGGGGCCGCGGCCTTGCGCGGCGCGAATGGCAACATGCGGAGCAGATGCCACTGTCGAATCAAGGTCTCTTGCATGGGGTGATCCGTACCGGGGGGCGGTACGGAGCCAGTAGACCACGGTTCACGGCGAATCGGAAGCCCCCGAACGATCGCCGTCGTCTCTTTTGTTGCCGGGCGTCTGACGCGCGGGTTCTGACACGCTGCGTCAAGATGGTGCGTGACGCGGCGCGCCCGACCGCTTGAACCCGCGACCAAGGCGCGGCAGGCTGCTGGGCCCATGAGCGACGCCAACCCCACAGCCCATATCCTGCAATCCCTGGCGGTCAACGCGGCCATCGTCATCGCCAAGGGCGTCGCCGCCGTGCTGTCCGGCTCGGGCGCGATGATGGCCGAGACGCTGCACAGCGGCGCCGACTGCGGCAACCAGGTGCTGTTGCTGCTCGGCGTGCGCCAGGCCCGTCGGCCACCGGACGCCGACCACCCGCTCGGCTATGGCGCGGCGCTCTACTTCTGGTCGTTCGTCGTGGCGCTGCTGCTGTTCACGATGGGCGGCGTCTACTCGGTCTACGAGGGCATCCACAAGCTCGCTGCGCCCGAGCCGGTCGGCGATCTCGGCGCGGCGTTCGGCGTGCTCGGCTTCTCGCTGCTGCTCGAGGGCTGGGCGACCTGGGGCAACCTGCGCGAGATCCACCAGCGCCGGGGCAAGCGGCCGCTGCTGCGCTACCTGCGCGACACCAAGGACAGCGATCTCATCGTGATCTTCGGCGAGAACGCGGCCGCGGTGCTCGGCCTGCTGCTGGCGATCGCCTCGCTCGGCATGGCGCTGTGGACCGGCGACGGCCGCTGGGACGCGGCCGGCAGCATCGGCGTCGGCGTCGTGTTGGTCGGCGTCGCCTGCTTCTTGGGCGTCGAGGTGCAGAGCCTGCTGGTCGGCGAGCGGGCCGACGACGAGATCGACGCGGCGGTGCACGCGACCGCGGCCGAAGATCCGCGCATCCTGTCGGCGTTCCGGCTCATCACGCTGCAGAAGGGCCCGGGCGAGGTGCTGGTCGCGGCGAAGCTGGCCCTGGCGCCGGATCTCGACACCCAGGGCGTGATCGACACGATCAACGGCTTCGAGCGGCGGCTGAAGGCGCGCTCGCCGGAGATCCGTTGGTGCTTCGTCGAGCCCGACATCCCAGACAAGGGGCGACGGCAAGGCGATGGCGCGGCGATCGAAGACTAGTCCCCGCGGGCGCGGCCGGCCGACGCCAGGGCGAGAGCTGCCATGACGCTGCGCGAGCTCGAGTACATCGTCGCGGTCGAGCGCGAGCGCCACTTCGGTCGCGCCGCCGCGGCCTGCTTCGTCAGCCAGCCGGCGCTGTCGACCGCGGTGCGCAAGCTCGAGGACGAGCTCGGCGTGCAGCTCTTCGAGCGCGGCACCGGCGAGATCACGCCGACGCATGCCGGCAGCGTGGTGGTCGCGGTGGCGAAGCAGGCGCTGCTGGCGGCGGCGCGCGTGGTCGAGGTGGCGCAGGCCAGCCGCGATCCGCTGACGGCGCCGCTGTCCGTCGGGCTGATCCACACCATCGCGCCCGGGCTGCTGCCGGCGTGGATGCCGCGGATCAGCGCCCTGGCGCCGTCGCTGCCGCTGCTGCTGCACGAGGGCATGACCGACACCTTGCTGGCGCAGCTGCGCGACGGCGAGCTCGACGTCGTCATCTGCGCCGCGCCCATCGAGCTCGCGGGCCTTTCGGCCGAGCCGCTCTACGACGAGCCGATGCTGGCGGCCGCCTCGAAGCGGCATCCGTGGGCCGACGCGCCGCAGGTGCGCGCCGACGCCGTGCAGGACGAGACGTTCATCCTGCTCAGCGCCGGCAACTGCCTGCGCGACCACGTCCTGCAGGCCTGCCCGGAGCTGCAGCGCGAGCTGCACCGCCCCGGCGACGCCAGCCGCGTGCTGCGCGGCAGCTCGCTGGCGACGATCGTGCACATGGTCCGCGCCGGCCTGGGCGTGACGCTGCTGCCGGCCAGCGTCGCCCGCAGCGAGGACTCGGCCGATCTCGTGCTGCGGCCCCTGCAGCCGCCCTCGCCGCGGCGGGTGCTGCTGGTGACGCGGCGCGGCTTCGCCCGGCCCCAAGCGACGGCGCTGCTGGCGCAGGCGGCGCGGGCGGCGGCGCTGCAAGGCGCGCTCGGCGAAGGCGTCGGCGCGCTGGACGGCGCGGTGGACGGCGCGTCCGTGGCCGAGGCCGTGACGCCGACTCGATAGTTTCACGCTATCGGTTTCATCCAAACAATCCATTTCCCAAACATCGCAGCGCCGCGCATGGTGGCCTTGGTGGTGGCAGCGACGCCGCCACGAACCGACCCGGGCGACGAACGCGGCCCGGGCCCCAAGGAGTCCGCCATGAACAGCCCGACCACCCACGACAACCTCGAGGCCGCCCTCGCCGGCGAGTCGATGGCCCACATCAAGTACCGCTACTTCGCCAAGATCGCGCGCGCCGCCGGCGACGAGGCGACCGCGGCGATCTTCGAGGCCACGGCCGACCAGGAGGTCCAGCACGCCTGGAGCCACCTCGAGCTGCTGCTGGCCCACGAGACGCTGACGCCCGAGCGCTGCCTGGAGCTCGCCATCGCCGGCGAGACCTACGAGTACACCGAGATGTACCCGCGCTTCCGCGAGACCGCCGTCGCCGAGGGCCAGGCCGCCGCGACCGCCGAGATCGACGAGCAGATCGCCGAGTCGCGCGAGCACGCCGAGGGCTTCAGCCGCCGCCTGAGCGCGGCGGAACTCGACAAGGCTGCTCGGCGGTTCGCCGCCCTGGCTCGCATCGAGCAGCGCCACGCCGCACACTACGCCGACCGTCTGGCCGGCCTGGTCCGCTGAGCCGACCCCAGCCGCCGGCAGCCCCGCCGGCCCCACGCGGCGCACGCCGCACGTACCGAGGAGCACCATGAGCACCACGAGCACGAGTTTCCGCCGCTTCGAATGCGTCGTCTGCGGCTTCGTCTACGACGAGGCCCTCGGCCTGCCCGACGAGGGCCTCGCCCCCGGCACGCGCTGGGCCGACGTGCCCGACGATTGGGCCTGCCCGGACTGCGGCTCCGGCAAGGACGACTTCGACATGGTCGACGTCGGTCCGAGCGAGGGCGCGTGATGGCCGAGCAACCGGGCGTCGTCATCGTCGGCTCTGGCCTCGCCGGCTGGAGCGTGGCCCGCGAGCTGCGCAAACGCGACGCCGACGTGCCGATCACCCTCGTCAGCCGCGACGGCGGCGAGGTCTACGCCAAGCCGACGCTCTCGTCGGCCCTGGGCGAGGGCAAGGAGCCCGAGGCGCTGGTGCAGAAGCCCGGCGCCGACGAGGCGGCTCGCCTCGGCCTGACGCTGCTGGCGCGGACCGGGATCGCGGCCATCGACGTGCAGCGGCGCTCACTGCAGACCAGCGCCGGCCCGCTCGCCTACCGCGACCTCGTGCTGGCGCTGGGCGCCGATCCGATCGCGCCGGCGTCGATGCGACCGAGCGCCGAGGCAGGCACGACGGGCAAGGTCTGGCAGGTCAACGATCTGGACGACTACCGCGGCTTTCGGGCCGCGTTGCAGGCCGCGGGGGCAAAGGCGCAGGCCCGGGGCGAGGCCGGGGCGCGGGTGGTCGTGGTCGGCGGCGGCCTGGTCGGCGTCGAGTTCGCCCATGACCTCGCGAGCGGCGGCCACGCGGTTGAGGTCGTCGAGCTGGCGCCGTCGCTGCTGAACCGGCTGCTGCCGGCCGAGCTCGGCGCGCTGCTGGCCGAGGGCCTGGCGCCGATGGGCATCCGCTTCCACCTCGGCGCGGGGGTACAGTCGATCCGCAGCGAGGCGGCCGACGCGCCGGTCGTGGTGACGCTCGGCGAGGGCGTCGCGTTGCAGGCCGACCTGGTCGTGCTCGCGCTCGGCCTGGCGCCGCGGGTCGCCCTGGCCCGCGACGCCGGCATCGTCGTCGGCCGCAGCATCGCCGTCGACGCCCTGCTGCGCACCAGCGCGGCGCACGTCTACGCGCTCGGCGATTGCGCCGAGATCGCGGGCGTGTGGCGCCCCTTCGTCGCGCCGATCCTGGTCGCGGCGCGCGCGCTGGGCGCGACCTTGGCCGGGCAGCCGACCGAGGTCCACTTCCCGCCGATGCCGGTGGTGGTCAAGACGCCGACGATGCCGACGCTGGTGCTGCCAGCGCCGCCCGGCGTCGACGGGCGCTGGGAGATCGAGCGCGTCGACGGCGGCGGCGTCGGCCTGCTGCGCGGCGCGGACGGCGCCCTGCTCGGCTTTGGCCTGGTCGGCGCCGGCACGGCGCGGCGGCAAGAGCTGCTCAAGCAGGTGCAGGCGCAGGCCCAAGCGGCCAAGAGCGCAGCAGCGGCGGCCGCCTGAGCCGAGCGGGCCGCGGCTTCGGCCCGTGCGGGGACGTCGGCTGCTACTTGCTCACCGGCGGCAGCCAGGCGCAGGTCCAGTCGAACTGGCAGAGGTCGAAGTCGACCTCGGTGCCGTGGCTGGCCATGTAGCGCACCATGACGTTGATCAGCAGCGAGCCGAGGTCGAAGGCCTTGGTCGGCGACGGCACCGGGAAGCCGTGCGTGCCGGACGGCGTCATGTTCGGGAACAGGATGCCGCTCCTGCCACCAACCTTGGCGTCGTTGTCGCGCAGCAGGCGCAGCGGCGGGTCGAGCCGGGGCTGGTCGAAGCCGTCGCCAGCGGCGACCAGGGCCGCGAGGTTGTCGACGTCGAAGAGCACGCCCTTGCCGGCCTTGTCGACGTGGCGGTTGGTGCCCTCGACGCCCTCGACCAGGCCGACGTCCACCAGCAGCTGCTGGATCGTCTTGCCATAGCGCGGGTCGACGTCGCGGTAGTTGATCAGGCCGGCGGCGCGGGCCAAGGCGACGCCCGTGGCCGTCGGCACGCCTGAGTCGCCGAGCGTGTTCATGTAGAGGATGCGCGCGCCGACGGTCTCGCCCGTGCCGTACGTCAGGATGCGGTCCTTGTGGATGAACGGGGCCGTGTTGGCCGGATCTGCGCCGTCGAGCGCGACCTGGGCGATGCCGAGCATGCGGCGCAGCTCGGGGTTGGCGCGGCGCAGGCCAAAGCCGTCGCCGAGCGCGACCAGCGGCGAGCCGGCCGCGGTCTTCTCGCCCGCATGCGAGAACGCCTCGGCGAAGGTGTCGATGACGAAGGACGGCGTGCCGACGATCTCGCAGCCCTCGCGCTCGCGGCTGGGCAGCTCCTGGTCGAACACCGACAGGCGCAGGCGATCGCCCTTGTCGGACGACACCGCCACGCGCAGGCGGCCGTTGGGCTGGACGCGAGCGCAGCGGTACTCGCCGGAGGTGAGGTTCTGCACCACGGCGATCTTGCCCGGCGCGAGCTCCGGCACCGGCCCGACCTTGACCTCCTTGTAGTCGACGAGATCGGGGAAGGCCTGGTAGAGCGCGCCGTCGCGCACCAGCAGCAGCGGGCCCATCATGCGCAGGATCATCGCGTCGCGGACGCCGCCGAGGGTGCTGCGGGTGCCGATCTCGCTGAGCACGCCGCCGGCGATGATCGACACCGCCGTCTCGATCTTCGGCTCGAGGCCGGCCATCAGGCTCGACATGATGCCGCCGAGCGAGCCGCCGACCATGTGCACCGGCGCGCTGCCGCCGATATCGACCGTGCCGTCGCCGTCGAAGTCGCCGGCGAGGTCGTCCTTGCCGTCACCGTTGGCGTCGCGGGCCCAGGTGCGCTCGCCGTCGAACGAGGCCAGGACGCGGCAGATCTGCATGATGTCGACGGCGGTCTGTCGCACCACGTCGCGGGTATGGAAGATGTACGACGTCCAGAAGTCGACGCCCGAGTCGAGCTTGCCGTCGGCGTTCTGGTCCAGGGCGCGGCCGGCGAGGATCGCCTTGCCCATGCCCTCGATGCCGTTGGCCTTGAACTGCGCCAGCACCACGGCCTGCAGCGCCGGGTCGATGTCGACGCCGTGGCTGACCGCGTCGATGCCCATGGTCGCGATGCCCTGGCGGGCGAGGAAGCCGGCAAAGTTCATCGCGTCGAACTTGGTGCTGCCGTGGCCGTGGACGAAGATGGCGACCGGCGCCGGGCCCTTGCGGAACTTCGGCACCATCAGCCAGAAGTTGACGCCCTCGTGGCGGATGTAGGCCTCGCCCGTCTCGGCGTCGAGGCGCCAGACCTGGTCGGTCAGCGGCAGCTGCTTGTCGGTGGGCTTGCCGTCGGCGTCGACCTCGAAGCGCTGGAAGAACTGCGGCGAGTCGATGCTGCCGAGCGCGTGGAAGTCGATGAACGCGAAGTTGTCGAAGAAGAGCTCGAGCTCCTCTTTCTTGTTGGTGGCGCCAAACTGGGCGTAGAGGCTCTTGGCCATCGGCACGAACTGGTCGCCGGGCAGGAACGGCGCGTAGGCGCCCGCCGGCTTCTCGCGCAGCGGCATCAGGTTCATGTCCGGCGGGAACTCGTCGGCGAGGCGCTTCATCGGGCCCATGCCGTAGAGGCCGTCGCGCACGGTGACGAAGGGCTTGGTCCAGGTCTGGGTCGTGAAGGTCCAGGCGAAGGCGATGTCCTTGGCGCCCATGCCGATGGTGGCGAGGCAGCCGGGCAGCGGCGCCAGCGCGTCGGTCTGGCCGGCGTGGTTGACGAAGTCGAAGGGCGAGCGCACCGGCTGGCCCTTCTCGTCGAGCAGGTGGCGGGTCAGCACCACCGCGTAGGTGGTGCCCTCGCGCAGCGGGATCACGGGCTTGGCGATGAGGGTGTTGGTCTCGCGCTCGTAGAAGTTCAGCAGCGTGGTGTCGGTGGCGCTGCGGGTGTTCGGATGGTCGAGCACGCCGTCCATGTCGGTGTCTTCGCCGGGATCGAGCTTGCCGTTGCCGTTGAGGTCCTCTTCGACCTCCTCCATCAGCAGCTGGCTGAGGTGGCCGCGCGGATCGTCCGGGTAGTAGTCGGCGCGGTCGAGCGCGAGCGGGAAGAGGTTGGCGCCGATGTCGAGCGGCATCGCCTTGCAGCGGTCGGGCGAGTCCTTGGTGATGTCGACGACGAGCATCACGTCGTTGCTCGGATCGTAGCGATCGTTCTGCCGCGTGAGGATGTTCTCGACGTCGAGCGGGCCGTCGAAGCTGACGGAGATCGGCGCCAGCGTGCCCCAGCCGTCGATGGTGTCGAGGTCGGCGCGGGTCTTGCGCTCCCAGACGGTGGGCGCGACCAGGCTGGCGTTGACCCGGCGCAGCGTCGGCGAGTTGGCGTCGTAGCGGGTGGCGAAGTCGTTGGGCAGCGGGATCTCGGGCAACGGCCGGTGCTCGGTGTCGAACTTGACCATGGCGCCGCTGCCGGCGGGCGTCTCTGCGAGGCCGGTCGGCGGCTCGGACAAGCAGCCGGCGGTCGCGAGCGCGAGCACGGCGGTCGCCAACAAGGCAGACCTCCGGGACGTGGCGTGGTTGGTCAACACAAGGGTCGGGCGGGTCATCGTCGGCTCCGTCGCGCCACCTGCGGTGGCGACGGCGGTAGGGTCGAGCGGTTGGCCGCGCATTGCAAGCGTTCCGTGGCGGTCGACGGCGACGCCGGCGGCTGGCAGGCTGTCCTCGGTGCAGAGGCGGCGGAGGGCGCGACCATGCGAGGATCGGGAGCGACGCGGCGGCTGGGCCGGCTGCGGCCGCCGGCGCTGAGGTGGACGCTGGCGCTGCTGGCGATCTGCGCCGGCTGCGGCGGCGCCGACACTGCGGGCAAGGACGGCGCGGGGATCGACAGCGCGGGCGCTGACAGCGCGGACGACGACACCGTGGGCGTCGACAGCGCGGGCGACGACAGCGCGGGCATCGACGCGGCAGCCGACAGCGACGCCGACACGGCAGCCGACAACGACGCCGACACGGCAGCCGACAGCGACGCCGACGCCGCAGACACGGCCCCACCGACCTGCGCCAGCGACCAGGACTGCGCCGCCGACCAGCGCTGCGTCGGCGCGAGCTGCGTCGACGCGCTGCAGGTCTGGCCGAACGCCGCGAGCGCGGCCAACTCCGACCCGTGGTTGGCCAGCCACCACGCCCAGATCGTGCAGCTGCGACCGCGGATCCTGGCGCTCAACTTCGTCAACGCCAAGAGCAACGCCCAGATGCTCGCCCACCTCGACCAGCTGCGCGCCGCGATCGTCGAGATGAGCCGGCCGCGCGGCGACGTCGACGCCGCTGCGCCGCCGATGTGGCGGCCCGAGATCGCCTACGCCATCGACCTGCGCGACCAGCCGGCGCCGAAGGGCTGGCCCTACGGCAACAGCAGCCACTACCCGCGCGAGGACCCCAAGGACGGCGTCTGGGGCTTCGACTACGAGGCGCTGTTCACCTCGGCGTTCGCCGCCAAGATGGCCATCGCCGACCCCGACGCGCCCGGCAAGGTGCTCGACCTCTGCGCGCTGATCGACCGCGGCCTGGTGCACGAGATCTGGGTCTACGGCGACGCCGACGTGCCGGGCGACGTCAACGCGGCCGAGATCTTGGAGCGCAAGCCGCGCTACGACGCCCAACGGGTGCGGCTGGTCGGCGAGCCGATGGACGTCTGCGCCGGCAACGGCTGCTTCGACGTCGAGGACACCTTCCCCGCCAGCTGCGACCGCACGATCCGCGTCGCCTGGGTCAACCACAGCCGCGGCCCGGGCTGCTTCCTCGAGAGCCTCTCGCACGGCTTCGAGAGCGTCGGCACCCGCAAGCCGGCGCTGATCCCGACGCTGAGCGCGGAATTCCCGGCTTTTGGCAACTTCGACCTCGACGCCAAGCACGGCACCTGGTTCCCGAGCTGGTACAGCTGCCCCTACGGCGTGCCCTGCCTGTCGTACCCGAGCGACGGCGCCGTCAGCTACGATCTCGGCGGCGGCCAGACCCAGACGCTGCAAGGCTACGATCCGGTCTGCGGCAACGCGCATTTCGCGCCCAACGGCAAGCAGCACTACGACCTGCAGAGCGACGCCACGGTGCAGACGAGCTGCCGCGCCTTCCGCCAGGGCGGTGGCGCCGACGGCAGCGACGCCAAGGCGCCGTTCATGACCGCGGACTTCGCCGCCAACAAGGCGATCGCCCCGGACTGCATGGGCCCGTTCCTGGTGTGGTGGTGGCAGCAGATGCCGGGCGTCGGCACCAAGGCCCAGGCCAGCGGCGGCGGAGCGATGCTGCCGTGGTTGCCGTTCTTGTACTACTGAGGCGCCCTTTGCGGCTGCGGTCTGCCGCTCAGCCGCGCGCGATCGCCGCGAAGTAGCCGTGGATCGCGGGGTGCGCGTCGACCGCGGCGTACAGGCCCTTCACCTTTGGGTAGCGGTCGAAGAAGCTGGCCGGGATGTGGTCGTAGGTGCCGGCGAAAAACGCCCGCAAGATCACGTAGAGCTTCAGGTCGGCGACGTGCAGCTTGTCGCCCTCGACGAAGGGCCCGACGATGCGGCCGTTGACGGTGTTGGCCCACTGCGACAGCCAGCCGGCGGCGAACGCCTCGCGCGCGGCCTGCTTGTCGGCGTCGGCCAGGCCCGGCCCCGGCATCTTGGCGCGCAGGTCCTCGACCGAATCCATCAGCGCGTCGTGCTCGGCGGCGGTCCAGGCGTCGCTCGGGTGCATGCCGTGGCTGGCGCCGACAAAGCGCAAGATCGCGTTCGAATGCGCCAGGATGCGGCCGTCGTGGGCGAGCACCGGCATGGCGCCGAACGGCGTCTGCGGCTTGTGCGCGGCCCATTGGTCGCGATTGAGGCGGTTGTCTTGGAAGGGCACGCCGGCGGCGGTCAGCGCGAGGCGGCACTCGAGGCCGCGCGAGCCGTGGAAGTCGAAGTAGGTCAGGGTCGTGGACATGGAGGGCTCCGGCAGGGTGAGCAACGTGAGGGGGTCGCGGCCGCGGGCGTCGCCGCCGCAGAGATCCGGGGAACGGCGGCGCGAGCATGCGCCCTGCCCGGCCGGGTGCAAGGGCCTGCGCGGCAAGGGCGCTCGATTGTTCGGCGGTCGCGGCGCGCGGCGCTGCGGTGTCGCGTTGCGATGGCGTTCGTGCGAAGCGGCACCGTGCGGCGAACGCTCATCCCCGGTGCCGATCGCGTAGGCTGTGTTGCATCGCGGCGGCAAATGGTTCAACGCTCGCCAGCGCCCGCGCGGGGCGGATTGCAGGAGCCAGCATGAGCCGAGCCATCGACACCGACGACGCCATCGAGGTCTACGTCGAGCCGAGCGACCACATCCCCGACGGCGCGAGCCTGCGCTACCGCGCGGCCGGTCCCGAGCGTAGCGTCGTCGCGGTGCGCTACGAGAGCGACGACGGCGACGAGGGCGTCTGGGACGTCGACTCGCCCGGCAGCGACGCGCCCGTGCGCGCGGTGCAGGTCCACGACTCGAGCAGCGGGGTGTCGTGGTTGGTCTGGGGCGGCAGCGGCGGCCTGCGCTTGCGCCTGCGCGGTGGTGCCGGCGTCGTCGTCCATGAGCCCTTCGTCCTGCTCGCGGACGTCGCCGACCTGTTCGCGGTCTAGCACGGCGGCCGCGGCGGCGGGGCAGCAAGGCTCTGCGCCTGCAGCGCTCGCGCGGTACCGCACACGTCGCGCGCGGCCACGTCGCGCCGCCTCAAAGCTGTCCGGCGGCGATCTTGGCCAGCTTCTCCTGCCAGAGGTCTTCGCTCATCAGCGTGGTCGGCGCGCGGAAGTTGCGGCCGATGATGAACGTCACGCCCGGCTTGGTGATCCGGCCTTGGATCGCGATGGGCGCGGTCAGCACCTGCACGCCGGGCGTCGTCGGCACACGCAGGCGGCGGAGGGCGTCGGCACGCGGTGCAGGCTCGGCGGCAAACGCCGGCCCGGCGAACGCGGCGACCGCCGTGGCGACGACGAAGCAGCAGATCAGGGTACGCATGGGGACCTCCAGGGCGACGGACGCGCACGGCGCCCAAGGGGGGGATGGCCCGAGGATGCGCGGCGCGGCCGGCACAGGCCAGCACTTTGTGCCCGCGCTGACAGTCGTTCATACGCGGGCGCTCGCCGCTCGGCCCAGTCCAGCGCCGTTCCACTCAGTGCAGCGCCGCCCGCAACGGCAGCGCCGCCGCGATCACGGCCTCGGCGTCGAGCAGCTCGTCCAGCCGGGCGTCGACCGCAGCGTCGCCGAAGTAGGTGCGCGCCCAGGCGACGAACGCCTGGTGGTGCCGCGCCTCGCAGCGCACGAGCTCCCAGTAGAAGGCGGCCAGCGGGTCGGGGTCGAGCGCCTCGGCGGCCATGCGAAAGCGCTCGCAGCCGCGCGCCTCGATGATGCCGAAGGCGAGCAGGCGGTCGAGCAGGTAGGCGTCGGTGTCGCCGCGGCGCAGCAGCTTGTGCATCTCGCCCATGTAGGGGTCGCGCTCTTCGTGGCCGAGGTGCTCGCCGCGCGCCAGCAGCAGCTCGTGGACCTGGCGGAAGTGCTCGATCTCCTCCTGCGCCAGCTCGATCATGGCGCGCACCAACTCGCTGCGGTGCGGATTGTGCGTGGCGAGCTGCAGCGCCGCGCCGGCGACCTTGCGCTCGTTGTGGGCGTGGTCGCGCAAGAAGCCCGTCAGGTCGGCCCGGACGGTGTCCTTCCATGCTTCGGGCGTGGCGTGGCGGAGGCGGAGCATCGGGTCCTCGGGCGTCGGCGCGGTCGTGGCGGGCGCCGGATGCGGGGGCGGCCGCGGACGTCCGGCGACGACCGGCGACGACCGCGGCGGCCAAGCAAGCCCAAGCGAGGGCCAACGTCAAGCAGAACGGCCGCGTCGCGCACATCTGCGGTGGTCGCGCAGACAAGGCGCGCGGAGATCGGTACGCTGCGGCCCCGCCGCCGATGGCCGGCTCGCGCGCCGCAAGGATCTGCCATGTCGACCTCGTTGCCCCTCCGCTCCCGCCGCCCCGACGCCCACGTCGCAGCCTGGTCGCTCCAGCTCGGCGCCGCCGCTACGACGGCGCTGCTGGCGCTGGCTGGCTGCGGCGAGGCCAAGAAGGCCCAAGACAGCGCCGATACCAGCAGCGGCGACACCCAAGCCACCGTGACCGACACCGGCGAAGGCATGGGCGATGCTGCCAGCGGCCGCAGCGGCAAGGACGGCTGCGTGCCAGCGCCTGTGGCCCCTGGCGCCGTGCGTGTGCGACCGCTCGCCTGCGCCGACGACCTCGCGCACGGCACGATGGCCGCAGGCCGGATCGGCGACCTCGTCTTCGAGAACATCCAGGTCCGGTTCGTGCTGCGCAAGGGCAAGCACGGCCACGCCATCGGCGGCCTGGTCGGCGGCGACATCGTCGACGCGGTCGCGCTCGGCCCGGACGGCAAGCAGGTCGGCGTCGACGCGCTGCGCGAATGGGTGCCGACCGCGGCGCTGCACCTGGTGCAGCCCGACACGATCGAGGTGCTCGCCGACGGCAGCGACGGCGAGGCGCGGGTGCGCGTGTCTGGCCCGCTCACGCCCTTCCCGACCGCGCACGCCGCGCTCGCGCTCGAGATGCCCAAGGCCAAGGTCAGCCACGAGTACGTGCTGCGCCCGGACAGCCGCCGCTTGGAGCTCCGCACCACGATCGTGCCCGACGACGGCAAACCGATGGCGCTGATGGTCGCCGACGCCAGCTTCTGGGGCGGCAGCCTGGCCATGTACCGCCCCGGCAGCGGCGACTCCGACAGCGGCGTCAAGGCCGTCGGCAGCGCGCAGGTCATCGGCTTCGCCCCTGCCGACGACGACGCGACGTCGGTCGCCGCCGCCATCGGCTACGAGGTCCCGGTCTCGATCATCGACGCAGGCGGAATCCTGGCCTTCTTGCAGCCGACCAAGCCGATCCCCGGCGAAGGCCAGACGTTTGTCCGCTGGCTCGCCGTGGGCCGCGACCTCGCCGACTCGATGGCCGAGGCCACCGCCAGCGCGGCCAAGCCGCCGGTGCTCTTGCAGCTGCAGGGCAACGTCGAGGGGGCCTGGCCGGGCGTCGAGGTCGAGGTGCTCAACGCCAAGGGCGGCCCGCTGACGCGTTGCAAGCCCGGGCCGGACGGCGCCTTCGCCTGCAAGGTGCCCGCAGACGCGACCCACGCGCGCGCCATCTGGCTCGGCAACGGCAACGGCCAGTCAGGTGGCGCCGGCCAGAGCGACGCGCCCAAGGGTGTGCCGCTGCAGCCGCAGGATGGCGCGGCGACGCTGACATTGCAGGCGCCGAAGCCGTCGCTGCTCGTCGTCCACACCAAGGACAAGGCCGACGGCAAGGGCCTTCCCTTCCAGCTGCTGGTGCTGCCCAAGGACGCCAGCAGCGGCTTCCGCACCTTCGTCGACGCCGACGGCGAGGCCACGTTCCGCCTGCCCGCCGGCGAATGGCAGGTGTGGATCCATCACGGGCCGGAATTCTCGGCGTTTGAGACCAAGGTCACCGTCTCGCCAGCGGCGCCCGCCGAGATCACCGCGACGCTCGAGCGCGTGCTCGACACCACGGGCTGGATCGCCGCCGACATGCACGTGCACGCCGAGCACAGCTCCGACAGCACCGTACCCAACCGCCAGCGCATCACCGACGCCGTCGCCGTTGGCCTGGACTACGTCGTCGCCACCGACCACGACTTCGTCACCGACTACCAGCCTTGGCTCGTCGAGGCCGGGATCGCCGATCGCCTGACGGTCGCCAGCGGCGTCGAGGTCAGCACCATCCAGCTCGGCCACCACAACGTCTGGCCGCTGACGCCGCAGCCCGACCTCTCGGGCAACGGCGCCATCAACTGGTACAGCAAGGACGCCGCCGCGCTGCAGAAGGCGCTGCGCGGCGACGACGACAAGCGCGTCGTGCAATGCAACCACCCGCGCGGCAGCCAATCGTACTTTGCCGGGATCGAGCTCGACCCGGCGACGACCGACGCCGCGCTGCTCGCCTTCAACGCGATGGAGCTCATCAACGGCAAGCGCATGAGCGATACGATCAAGGTGCTCGAGGATTGGTTCGGCCTCATCGATCGGGGCCTGCGCATCACGGGAACGGGCAACAGCGACACGCACTCGCTCGAGGGTGGCATCGGCGGCACGCGCACCTACATCTTCGTCGGCGACGACGGCGGCAAGCCCCGCGACGTGCAAGGCGCGTTCAAGGGCGCCGACGCGGACGCCGCGCTCAAGGCCGGCCGCGCGGTCGCCAGCACCGGCCCGCTGCTGACGCTCGAGCTGCGCAACGGCACCGCCAAGGCCGGCATCGGCGACACGCTCGCGACCACGACCGGCGACGTCGAGGCCGTCGCGACGCTCCAGGCGCCCGAATGGATGCCCCTCGGCAGCGTCGAGATCTACCGCAACGGCGAGCTCGTCCACACCGAGAGCGTGAAGGCCGCGAAGGTCGAGGCCGGCCGCCGCAAGGTGAGCGTGTCGTTCAAGGCGCCGGTGCAGGCCGAAGGCTGGTGGCTGGCGATGCATCGCCCGGGCGGCGCGCCGTCGACGCCGCTGATGGGACGGCCGGTCTGGGCCATCACCAACCCGGCGTTCGAGGCCAAGGCCAAGTAGCGCGGCGACGCAGGCCGGCGCGGCGACGCAGGCCAGCGCGGCGACTCAGGCCGGCGCTGCGAGGCGACGCACGCGGCGGGCGACCAGCAGCAGCGCCGCCAGCGCCCAGGGCCACAGCCCCTGGCCGGCGCCGCGCGCCATCGGGCTGGCGCTGCAGCCGGACGAACCGTTCTTCGTCGCGCCAGCGCCCGCGTCACCGCCGCCGTTGCCGTCGAACGGCGGCGAAGCCACGTCCGGGCTGTCTGCGCCGTCGGCGCCGACGCCACCAGCCGCCTGCGACAGCGACCAACCCGGCGGCGGCGTGCCCGGCAGCACCTCGTTGGCGGCACCGACCTGCACCGTCACCTCGCCGCCCTTGGCCATCGTCACGCCGTCGAAGCTGCGCAGGCCGCCAGCCGCCCAGCGCAGCGTCAGCTCGCCGGCGGGCCACGGCGCCTTGGGCAGCAGGCGCAGCACGTGGCTGTTCTGGCCGTAGAAGAGGTTGCGCTTGGCGTCCAGCACCTTGCCGCCGGCGGTCGCCTCCAGGCTCGTGGCGCTGACGCTGTCCTGATCGAGGCCCCGGCTGAGCACGACGGCCACGGTCGAGGCCGGATCTGCGGGCTGCGCTGCGACGCCACCGCCGCCGTGGCCGGGCATCGTCGCCAGCACCTCGAGGCTGGGCGCCGCGCCGTCGACCCACTCGGCCCAGAGGTGCTGCCAATACGCCGCCACGACGCGGGCTTCGCATGGCGGAGATCCGGGCGTGTGCGGATCGTCGAGGTGCGCGGCGCCCCAGGGGTAGCGATCCTTGGCCTGCTGCACCTTCTGCGGGTTGGTGCCCGTGTTGTTGCCGAAGGTCAGCACGCCGACCAGGATCAGCGTCTGGCCGTCCTCGATCGTGCCCTGGGCGACGTCGAGCTTCATCTCCTTGTAGGTCGCCAGGATCTCGTCCATCGGCATCCAGCTCGCGGGCGCCACGAGGCCACCATGGCTGGCGACCCAGAGCACGTCGGTCGAGCTGTCGAAGCTGTCGGTGAGGCCGTCTGACCAGTTCTTGGCGTCGTGGACCTTGGCCGCCTCCATGAACAGGCTGTCAAAGACCTGGTCGGCCATGCCGTGGCTGGCCATGCCGAAGAGGAAGGCGAGCTTCTCGCGACAGGCCTGGGTCTGCAGCGGCTGCGGGCAGGCCGCGAGCACGTGCTTGGCCAACGTCCGCTGCGTCGGCTCCCAATGCGCGGCCTCGCCGTAGGGATGCGAGGTGGCGTAGCCGCCATCGGGGAAGACCGTGCCGTTGATCAGCATCGGCCGCAGCGCCGGATCGCTGACGAAGTCGCGCAGCGGCCCGGGCGGTAGCAGCGCGATCGCCTGCAGCGAGATGCCGATATGGGTGTGGTTGCCGTTGGCAAAGGCGTCGGGCGAGGCCAGCAGGGCACTGCCGAGCGCAAGCGCGACCATCGCTGACGGGGTCGCCGCGCGCGCGCGCCGGTGTGGGGCGCGAGACGCCGCGTTGCACAAGGCTCGAATCATCGCCTGTCCTCCCCTCGGGGCGCGCCCTGGCGCACGATCGCCGCTGCGGCGAGGCTAGCGCGAGCCCGCGGACGTGGCCAGGGACGAACGACTGCAAGGCTTCGATCCATCTGCCAACGAAGCAACTGGGTCCGGGACTTGCTGCCGTCCACGAGAGGACGCAGGATCGGGGCGGATTGGCCATGGTGGCGGCTGGATGCAGAGCGTGGCCCGGCAGGAGGGCGGCGGCAGGATGACGGCGGCAATCGCGAGCAACGGGGCGACGGGCGCGGCGGCGACGAACGCGGCGACGAACGCGGCATCGGCGGCACCACGCCTGCGACGTGCCGCCGCGCCGTGGTGGCTGCTGCTCACCGTGGCGTCCTGCGCCGTGGAGCTGCCGGCCCGCGACGTCGGCTCGTACCTGACGGACGTCGACCGCCCCTGCGTCGGCGCAGCCGACGGCGCGCCCTGCGACGACAGCAACGTCCAGACCGGGCCGGACACCTGCGCCAAGGGCCGCTGCGTCGCCGGCCCGCTGCGCTACACGCTGCTCGTGACGACGACCGCCGACCCGGGCCCGAGCACCTGCGACGCCAACGGCTGCAGCCTGCGCGGCGCGATCCTGCGCGCCAACGAGGACGTGGCCAGCGCCGACACGATCGCGTTCGCCACCGGTGGCACCATCGCGCTCGGCGGCGGGCTGCCCGAGGTCCAGGGAGCCCTGACGATCGACGCCTCGATCATCGTGACCGGCACCCAGCCGCCCCCGGTGACCATCGATGGCGGCGGCAAGCACCGCATGGTCGTGACCAAAGCCGACACCAAGCTGCGCGGGATCACGATGCGCAACCTCGCCGGCGAGGTCGATGGCGGCGCGATCCAGGCCCGCGCGGGCACCCTGACGCTCGAGGGCTGCCGCTTCGAGGGCAACCGCACCGCGGGGCGCGGCGGCGCGATCTTCGCCGAGGCGCCGCTGGTCGTGCGCGATTGCGTCTTCGACGACAACCGCGTCACGGGCACGGGCGGCCAGAGCCTCGGCGGCGCGATCGCCGTGCTGCGCACCGCGACGATCGAGCGGTCGCGCTTCAGCGCCAATCGCAGCGGCCACTCCGGCGGCGCGATCGGCGTGCTCGACCCGGGCACCCTGCTGGTCGACCGCTGCTCGTTCATCGGCAACGAAGCGGTCGTGCACGGCGGCGCCATCATCAACTACCGTCTGACGACCGTGGTCAACTCGGTGTTTCGCGGCAACGGTGCGGCGACAACCGAGACCGGCGGCGCGATCGCCACCGTCGACACGACCAAGGTCGTGCACAGCACCTTCCTCGACAACAAGGCGACGACGGGCGCGGCGTTGGCGGCGGGCAAGCAGCTGGTGATCGAGAACAGCGTGCTGGCTGGCAGCGGCAGCGGCCCGCTCTGCTCGGCGCCGACGGCAGCGGGGGCCAGCGCCTGGATCGAAGACGGCAGCTGCGGCGCCGCGCGCTCGGGCGACCCGCTGCTGGACGAGCCGACGCTGGCCGACGACGGCCACGTGATCGCCCTGCCGTTGGCCGGCTCGCCGCTGCTCGACGTCGGCGCGCCGGCCTCGTGTGGCGCCGGCAGCCTCGCCCCGGGCGACCTGCGCGGCGTCGCCCGCCCGGTCGGCGCGGGCTGCGACCTCGGCGCGTTCGAGCGTCGCCCGGAGGACTGCGCCGGCGACGTCGTGCCGCTGCCGGATGGCCGCTGCGTGAAGACCGACACCGCCGGGCTGCGCATCGCGTTGACCGCGGCGTTGCTGACGAACACGACGTCGCTGCAGATCGTGCCGCCGACCTCGCTGCTGCAGAACGGCGGCGCCGAATCCTTCAGCTTCGATGGCTGGGCGCTCAGCCTCGGCGGCGACGGCTGGGCCTTCCAGAACGGCCTGTTCGGCACGCATTCGTTCGTCGGCAGCTACGGCCTGAGCTGGCTGCGCCAGACCGTCACGGTCGCGCGCTCGGGCTTTGCGCCGGCGGTGCTGACAGGAGCGAACACGCCGCCGGTCGCGGTCGGCTGCTTTGGCAACGGCCACGGGCAGATCGGCAAGCACGGAAAGGGCCAACCGGCCGAGGACCGCGTGCAGCTGCGCCTGGTCGCCATCGACGACAAGGGCAAGGAGACGGTGCTGCTGCAGCCGGTGGCGCTGCTGCCGGTCGGGTCCTTCGAGCACATCGGCGGGGCGTTGGCGGCCCTGCCGAGCAGCGCGCGCAAGCTCCGGGTCGAGGTCAGCGCGATCGACACCGAGTACAACCAGGGCCACTACGGCCCGCTGGTCGACGGCATCTACCTGATCATCGGCGCGCTCGAGATGCGCATCGCCAACGAGGACGGCGCCTTCAGCGATTGGCAGCCGTTCGAGCCGCGCTACGAAGGCTGGCAGTTGAGCAAGGGCCCCGGCAGCAAGACGGTGTCGGTCGAGTTCCGTGACGCGGCCACCGGCACGCCGCTCGGCAAGGTCAGCGACACGATCCTCGTGCAATGACGCAACAGACCAAGGGGTTTGACCGCGCACCGCGCCGCACCTAGCCTGGAGCGGCCGACATCGCCGCGACCGCGACCACCCCGCGCCGACGAGCCCAGCATGCAGCGACAGTGCCCCTCTTGCCTGAAGTCGACCGACGAGCCGCTCTGCGACGCGTGTGGCATCTCGACGTTCCGGCTGACGGGCATCGATCCGATCGCGGCGGCAAGGCTCGAGATCGGCCAGGTCGTCTGTGAGCGCTATCGCGTCGTGCGCGCGATCGGCCGCGGCGGCATGGGCGCCGTGTACGAGGCGCGCCACGTCGCCACCGGGCAGCCGGTGGCGCTCAAGCTGCTGGCGCTCGGCGCGGACGACGGCCAAGAGGCGCTGCTCCGCTTCGCCCGCGAGGCCCGGGTCACGGCGTCGCTGCGCCACGCCAACACGGTGCGGCTCTACGACTTCGGCCAGACCGAGGTCGGCGCGCTGTTCATGGCGATGGAGCTGCTCGACGGCGCCTCGTTGCAGGCGTTGCTCGAGGATCGAATCGCCCGCGGTGCCGCGTTCAGCGACGTCGAGGCGATCAGCGTCGGCGTCGAGATCTTGCGCAGCCTGGGCGAAGCGCACGGCGCTGGCCTGGTCCACCGCGACCTCAAGCCCGACAACGTCATGCTCGCGCGCCACGGCGACGATGAGCCGATCTTGAAGGTGTTGGACTTCGGCATCGCGCGCAGCGAACACTCACGCGTCACGGGCACGTCGCGTCTGGTGGGCACGCCGCTCTACATGAGCCCCGAGCAATGCCAGGGCCTGCCGGTGGACGCGCGCAGCGACCTCTACGCGCTCGGCGTGCTGCTTTTTGCCCTGGTCTGCGGCCGGACGCCCTTTGTCGGCGAGGTCGTCGCGGTGATCCGGGCCCATTGCGACGTCGAGGCGCCGGATGTGCGCGACGATGCGCGATCGCCGGTCTCGGACGAGTTCGCCGAGGTCGTGCGCCGCGCCCTGGCCAAAGATCCGGCCGAGCGCTACGAGAGCGCCGCCGTGATGCGCGTCGCCCTGGAGACCTGCCTGCCGCCGGGCATGATCCGCTCGCTGGCCTGGGTCGCGCCGATGCTGCAGGAGCGGGCCGAGCGCCAGCCGCTGGTGCGGACGCTGGAGCCGTCGATCGACGACCGCTCGTTGGTCGAGAACGCGCCGACGATGGCTGATCCGCGCACGGCCAGGCCCGCGCGCGCCCTGCCCGACGAAGCAGCGGTCGCGCGCTCAACCCGCCGGCCGTGGCTGTGGCTCGGCCTCGGCGCCGTGGGCGCGGTCGCCGTCTACGTCGCGATGCAGGGCGCTGCGATGACGCCCGGCACGACGAAAGAGGCGGCGGTCCCGACCGTCGCGGCGCGCCCGGATGCCACGCCGATCGCCGCCGCGGCGCCCATCGCCGCGCCGCCCGTCGCCGCGCCGACGTCGGCGCCCGTGGCCGCTGCCGAGGCGGCGGCGGTGGTCGCGCCGAGCGCAGCGACCCCGAGCGTGGCGGGCCCGGACACGCCGGCAGCAGGCGAGACGGCGCCCGGCCCCCCCGAGCCGGGCGCGACCGACCCCGGTGATTCGACCACGCGACGCACGCACACCGCGCGCGGCAAGCGCAAGGCCGGGCCGCGCTTCGAGGAGATCCGATGAGGCGCGTTGGACTCGGCTGCATCGCCCTGAGCCTCTGCCTCGCGCTGGGCGCGCCGGCGCTGGCGCAGCGGCCGCCACGGGGCGCAGGCGTCGCCGAATCGCTCGCGGACCAGGCGATGCGCGCCTACAAGAGCGGCGAGCACGACCGCGCCATCGAGCTGTACCTGGCCGCGTTCGCCCAGGCGCCCGACGAGGTCGTGTTGCTCTACAACGCCGCCCGCGTCGCCCACAGCGGCAAGCGCTACGACCGCGCCGAGGGACTCTACCGTCGGGTGCTCGACCACGCCGCCTGCGACGAGGCGCGCCGCCAGACGGTCGAAGGCTACCTCGTCGCGCTGCGCCGCGCCCGCGCCGACGACAGCGCCGCTGCCGGACGAAGCCACGCCGCCGCTGGCCGCCACGCCGCCGCAGCCGACGCCTTCCGCGCCGCCCACCGCGACGAGCCCGAGCGCATCGACCACCTGCTGGCGGCGGCGCGCGCCGCACGCCTCGCCGGCGACAACATGCTGGCGCAGCGCGACTATCGCGCCTTCCTCGCGGTGGCGCCGGCGGGCACCGATCGCGCCGACGCCGAAGCCGAGCTGCGCGCGCTCGAAGCGAAGCTCGCGGCGCAGGCGACGGCGCGGCCACCAGCCGCCGCCGTCGAACCGCCGGCGGCGGCGACGCCGACCGCTGCGCCACCACCGACGACGACGCCGGGCACCGCCACCACGAGCGGCGGCGCGCTCTCGCTACGCCACGCCGCCGCGTCCGTGGCTCCGCCGCGTTGGACCTGGGTCGCGACGCTCGGCGGCGCCGCCGCGCTTGCCGCAGGCGCAGGGTGGGTGGCTTGGGCGCACGGGCAGACGACCGCGCTGCAGGACGCTGTCGCCCCCGGCAAGCCGCCGACCTGGACCTGGGACGCCGCGCAGGCACGCGGCCGCGCGCTCGAGGGCCACACCCGCGCCGGCTACGCCGTCGCCGGCGTCGGCCTCGCGTCGCTGGCGGTGGGGGCGTTCTGGCGCTGGGGTCGGTCGCCGGATGCCAACGTCGCGTGGATCCCGCGCGCCGGCGGCGGCCAGCTCGACGTGCGGCTCTCGTTCTGATGGACCGGGTGGCGACGCGGCGAGTCGAGCCGGGTGGCCGGGCGGCGTATTGCCAGACGGGCCGGAACCGTGGGATCTTCGCGCCACGACAACGCGCGCAGACGCCAACGACGAGGGTGGGATGAACGTCTTTGAACGCAGCTGGTCGATCACCAAGATGTCGCTCGATGTCGTGCGGCAGGACAGCGAGCTGCTTCTGTTCCCGGCGATCTCGGGCGCGCTGTCGCTGATCTTCTCGATCGCGATGCTCTTCCCGGCCTTCCTCGCGCGCTGGATCGACGGCGGCGATGTCGCCTTCGGCCCGCTGCAGGCGATCGCGACCTTCGCCAGCTACTTCGGCCTCGCGTTCTTCGCCACCTTCTCGAACGTCTGCGTGATCTACACCACACGAACGCGCCTGAACGGCGGCGACGCGACCTTCGGCGAGAGCATCGGCTTCGCCATGAGCCGGCTGCCGCAGATCGCGGGCTGGAGCCTGGTGTCGGCGAGCGTCGGCCTGGTGCTGCGCATCCTCGACAACGCGGCGCGCAACAACCGCGGCGTCGGCGCCATCATCGCCCAGATCGCGCGCTCGATCTTCGGCGCGGCGTGGACCGTCGTCAGCCTCTTCGTCGTGCCGGCGATGGTCTACGAGAACATCGGCCCGATCGACGGTCTCAAGCGCTCGGTCGAGGTGCTGCGCCGCACCTGGGGCGAGAGCCTGGTGCGCCACTACGGCATGGGCCTCATCACCTTTTTGGCGGTGTTGCCGGGTGTGGCGCTGATCGTCGCGGCATTCGCGGCGATGTCGCTGAGCGGCTGGCTCGGCGTGGCGCTGCTGCTGACGGCGCTGCTGTGGATCGGCGGTGTGGTCTTCTTCTTCGGCGTGCTCAACGCGGTGTTCAACGCCGCGCTCTACCACTACGCGACCCAGGGCCAGCGCGCTCCGCGCGGCTTCGACCCCAACGTGATGCGCGCAGCGTTCGGCCAGCCCAGGCGCTAGCAGCAACCGCGCCGGCACAGACCAAGGAGGCCCCTTGAACACGCCCTCACCGTGCCGGATGGCCGCATCGACGCTCGCCGCAGCCGCCAGCCCGTCGCGGCTGCTGCTGGCGCTGACCTCGGTGATCTTGCTCGCGCTGCCGCTGTCTGCGGCCGCCGAGCCCCCCGCCCTTCCGGCGATCCCGGCGCAGCGGCTGGTGCTCAACAGCCTGTCGATCTTTCGCTACAACCCGATCGGCCTCGAGACGCGGGCCCGCTTCGGCTGGCAGCAGAAGTTCTACGAGGGCCACCACCGCGCGACCAACGACAACTTCTGGTTCGCCGGCACCTACATCCGGCTCAGCCCGGCAGGCGCGCGCGCAGCAGCCATGGTCGAGCTCCAGCCGGTCGCGATGTTCAACCTACGCCTCACGGCCGAGAAGATCTTGTACTTCGGCAACTTCACCTTCGTGCAGTCGCGTGTGTCGGCCAACGACGACCTCTCCGACGCGGCGATGAAGGCCAACGCCACGGGCCCGCTCGGCAACACCAGCGGCGGCGGCACCCACCTCTCGGTCGAGCCCAAGCTGCAGGCCGCGGTCGGGCCGATCGTGATCCGCAGCAGCGCGTTCTTCGGCCACTTCGACATGGCGCTGCGCCGGGGCGACCGGGTCTGGTACGAGGCCACCCTCGACGTGCCGGTGCCGGGCGACGGCTGGGTCTTCGCCAACGACGTCGACGTCCTGCTGCGGCGGCCGATGGGCGAGGCGATGCTGACGATCGGCGCGCGCTACAGCATGGTCCGGCCGCTCTATCGCCAGCGCGACGTGCTGCCCGGCGAGGACCCGGACGCCGCCGCAGCACGCAACGACCACCACCGCGTCGGCCTGGTCGCTGCCTACACCTTCTACGATCGCGGCATCAGCGCGTTCAACAAGCCGACCGTCGTCGTCCTGGCGCACCGCTACCTCGACCACCGCTTCCGCATGGGCGTGGGTCCCAACGCCGTCAACGCCAACATCCCGTACTTCGTGCTCGGCTTCGCCTTTGACAGCGACCTGCTCGCGCCGTGACGCCCCGCTTGGACCGCGGGCCCGTGCGGGCCCGCGGCGGTCGCGGATCTGCGCCGCGCGCGCTAGAGCTCGGTGTAGCCGTCGGCACCGGCCGCGTAGGCCTTGCTGAAGTCGAAGCCGGCGAGCTCGGCGCCGCTCTTGAGCTTGGTCAGCAGGTCCGGGTTGCCGAGGAAGGGCCGGCCGAACGCGGTGAGGTCGGCCTCGTTGGCCTGCAGGGCGGCCTCGGCGCGCGCGGCGTCGAAGCCACCGCAGGCGATGATGGTGCCGCCGAAATTGCGCCGGATCGTCGCCTTGATCGCGGCGGGCACGGCCGGCGCGCCCATCGCGCTGTGGTCGACGACGTGCAGGTAGGCGAGGCCGAGCTTGCCGAGCTCGGTCGCCAGGTGGGCGTAGAGCGCGTCGGTGTCGGCGTCGGCGACCATGCCGACGCTCGCGCCGTAGGGTGACAGGCGCATCGCGATGCGCTCGGCGCCGATCGCGGCGGCGGCGCGCCGGGCGGCCTCGACGGCGAAGCGGGCGCGGTTCTCGACGCTGCCGCCCCAGCGATCGCTGCGCTGGTTGCTGGCGACGTTGAGGAACTGCTCGATCAGGTAGCCATTGGCGCCGTGCAGCTCGACACCGTCGAAGCCGGCGTCCATCGCCAGGCGGCTGGCGTGGGCGAAGCCCTCGAGCGCGGCCTCGATCGTCGCCTCGTCCATCGCCTCGGGCACGGGATGCGGCACCATGCCGTCGCTGTCGGTCCACATCTGGCCAGGGGCGGCGATGGCCGAGGGGCCACGAATCACGCCGCCCGCGGGCAGGTTCTGCGCGGCGCCGACACGACCGGTGTGCATCAACTGGACGAAGATCACGCCGCCTTCGGCATGCACCGCGTCGGTGACCTGGCGCCACGAGGCCGCCTGCTCGGCGGTGTAGAGGCCGGGGATGCGGGCGTAGCCCAAGCCATCGGCGGACGGAGCCGTGCCCTCGGTGATCAGGAGCCCGGCGTCCGCACGGCTGCGGTAGTACGCGGCCATCAGGCCGTTGGCGACGTTGCCGATCGCGCGGCAGCGGGTCATCGGCGCCATGACGACGCGGTTGCGGAGCGTGAGACGACCCAGGGACATCGGTTCGAACAGCATCGGGACCTCCTGCGCGGCGGGCTGCGGCGCGACGAGGACAAAACAACGTCGCGGCAGGGGTGCGCGGTAGGGGGCCAGACCGGGATAGACTGTTGCCCTGGTGCAACGTCGCCGCGAGGCGTCGCTGCCGGGCCTGCGCCGACGCGCTCGCTGGCAATCGGCGCGGGTTCCTGGCATTGCTGTCGCGGCGCCGGCGCCCCAGCCCGCCGCCCTCACGCTCGCCGCCGGAGAGGCCCCGGAGACCCGCCGATGCAATTCGACCAGCTACCGCCCGACCAACGCGAGGCCCTGCAAGCCGCGACCCTGCGTCGCCTGATCCAGCACCTGCGCGACCGCCCGGAGGTGCAGAACATCGACCTGATGCGCCTGGCCGACTTCTGCCGCAACTGTCTGGGCAAGTGGATGGCCGCGGCCGCCGCGCAGACGGGCGTCCCGCTCGACAAGGAAGAGGCGCGCGAGGCGATCTACGGCATGGCCTACGCCGACTGGAAGGCGCAACACCAGCGTCCCGAGGGCCCACCGCCGACGCCGACGCCGATGATGATGAACCTCTGCTACGCCGACGCACCGGCCGCGATCGACTGGCTGTGCGCGACGTTCGGCTTCACGCCCCGCGTCGTCCACGCCGATGCGAGCGGCTTCGTCCACCACGCCCAGCTGACGTTCGGCAACGGCATGGTGATGATCAGCAGCGCGCGCGACGCCACGCCGGGCGCGCTGCTGGTCCCGGCCGCGCACGCGGGCGTGCAGACGGGCTCGCTCTACGTCGTGGTCGCCGACGTCGACGCCCACCACGCCCGCGCCGTGGCCGCGGGGGCGAAGGTGGTGCGGCCGCTGACGGACGAGCCCTATGGCGGGCGCGACTACGTCTGCTGCGACCCCTGGGGCCAGATGTGGAGCTTTGGCACCTACGATCCGTGGCGCGACCCGAACACCGGGGCCGCCGCTGGCAGCGCGGGCTAGTCCTCGGCGTCGTCGTCGTCGAACACGTCGAGCAGCGGGTAGACGCCGCCGCCGTTGAAGGCCTTCTCGACGCCGTTGTCGCGCAGCCAGCGTGTCGCGCGATCGCTGCGCGCGCCAGAGAGGCAGTAGCAGATCACCGTGTCGGTCTTGGCGACGTGGTCGAAGATCTGCAGCGGCAGCAGGTGCAGCGGCACGTGGATCGCGCCCGGCACCGCGCCCGACGCGTACTCGTCGGCGCTGCGAACGTCGATCAACTTGGCGCCGGCCTCGACCAGCTCGCGCACTTCCTCGCCCTCGATGAAGAGATCTTCCACGACACGCCTCCGATGCTCGCGGCACCCATGGCCGCAGACTGGCCGCGCACGCTGGCCTGATCCGGCGTGCCGTGCAAGACCAGAGCCGGCAACTCCGCAGAGTGCTACACGCTGGGTCCGCTGGCGCGTCGCGCCTACGCGGAGTGCAGCAGCAGCTCGGCCACGGGGCGGCGGGTCCGCGGCGCGGTTTCTCGCGCGCGCAGGTCGTCGGGCAGGCCGTCGGGCATCGCCGGGCCGCCGATGGCCCAGACCGCGACGATCTGCAGCTCAGCCGGGATGGCGAAGCTCGCGCGCAGACGGTCGGCGACGAAGCCCCCCATCGGATGCGTGGCGAGGCCGTCAGCGTGGGCCTGCAGCGCCATCGCCATGCCGGCGGCGCCGACGTCGTGCCAGGACCAGGCGTTGGGCTTGCCATTGGCGAAGGTCGGCGAGGCGGCCATCACCACGAGCGCCGCCGCGGCGTCGCACCAACGCTGGTTGCCGGGCTCGAGGCCGTCGAAGATGCCCTGCCAACGCGCCTGCGCCTCGGCGTCGTCGCCGCGCCAGCCGGCGACAAAACGCCAGGGCTGACCGTTGGCGCAGGACGGTGCCCAGGTCGCCGCTTCCAGCAGGCGCATCATCTGCGCCTCGCCGATCGTGCGATGGCGGTCGAACGCGCGCGGGCTCCAGCGGCTGGCGAGCAGCGGGTGGATCGGCGTCGCGGTCGGTGCCGGCCGCGCCAGGGGCGGCTGCGTCGCGGGCTCCACGAAGGCGTGGCCAGACACGTCATCATGGGGTGCGGCAGCAGCCGAGGCGACGGTCGATGCGGCGGTCGGGCGGGTCATGGTCGGCACCTCGGGCGCCAGCGCGGGGTTGCGGGCGCAAAGAGTCTTCAGATGTCGCACCCTAGCGGCGCGAGGCCTTGCCGCCAATCGCTGCGGCTGCGAATGTTCGTTGCACGGGCGGAACAATCGCAGGTCGCGACGACGGAGGCGAGGGTTCGATGAGCATCGACATGAACGAAGTCCTGATGTTCTCACGCGTCGTCGAGGTGGGGAGCTTCACCGCGGCGGCTGCGGCGCTCGGCGTGCCGAAGTCGACGGTCAGCCGCAAGGTCTCGGCCCTCGAAGAGCGCCTCGGCGCGCGGCTGATCGAGCGCACGACCCGTCGCCTGCGCTTGACCGAGGCCGGCACCCTGCTCTACGAGCGGGCCCGCCGCATCGCGCTGGCGCTCGACGAGGCCGAGGCAGCCGTCGGCGAGCTGCAGGACCGGCCCAAGGGCACGCTGCGCCTGACCGCCCCGGTCGACATGGGCAACGCCTGGCTCGGCCCCGTGCTGGCCGACTTCCTGCGCCAGTACCCCGAGGTGCGGCTCGACGTCGAGCTGAGCAACCAGGTCGTCGACCTGCTCGCCGAGGGCTTCGACGTCGCCATCCGCGCCGGCAAGCTGGTCGACTCGTCGTTGGTGGCGCGCCGGCTGGGCACCACGCGCATGGCGCTGTTCGCCGCGCCGAGCTACCTCGAGAGTCACCCGGCACCGACCACGCCCTACGAGCTGGCCGACCACGACGTGCTGCTGTTCCGCGCGCCGCGCTTCGAGGCGACCTGGTCGCTGACGCACAAGGGCGAGCAGGTCGACATGCAGCTGCAGAGCCGCCTGTCGGCCAACGACTTCACGATGTTGCGCAGCATGCTGCGCGCCGGTGTCGGCATCGGGATCCTGCCCGACGTCACGGGCGCCATCGAGGTCCGCTCGGGCGCGCTGGTCCGCGTGCTGCCCGGCTGGTGCCTGGGCGAGGGCCAGGTCTCGGCGGTCTATCCGTCGGCGCGCCACCTGTCGGCGACGCTGCGCGCGTTCCTCGACCACCTGCGCGACCAGCTCTCGCCACCGCCGTGGGATCTCGGCGACGACGCCGCCGATTGCCAAGGGGCCTAGCGCTTCTTGGGGCGCTGCATCCACGGGTTCGAGTCCGGGTAGCCGCCACCCTCGTCGCCGCCACGGGCGAAGACGGTGATCTCGTGGGCGCGGGGCTTGTCCGCCTTGCCCGCCGAACGGACGAGCAGCATCGAGAACTCGGCCTCCTGGCACTTCGGTCCGACCGCGACCGCGATGGTCGTCGGCGGCGGCTCCTCGAGCACCTCGACCGTCATGCCCTTGGTCTTGCCGTAGATCGACGCGTAGAAGGCCTTCAGGTCGTCCAGGCGCGCTTCGATCGCGTAGGTCGCCACGGCGTCGTCGGCACGGATCTCCTCGGCCCCGGGCGGCAGCGCGGCGCCGAATCGGGCGATGTCTGGGGATTTCGCCATCGCGTCACTCCTGGGTTCGGGCGCGCCTCGGCCGCGGTCGCCGGGGGGCCGGCGCGCGGACGGCGCAGCTACGCGGTCGCCGGATCGTCGTCGCGGCTGGGCACACGCAGGGCGTCGGCGCGGGCGCGCGACAGCTCGAGCTGGCGGGCCTCCTCGGGCTCGAAGTGGCGCCGGCAGCGGGCCTCGTAGCGATCGGAGCTGCCGACCTCGACCGTCGCGTCGCCACCGGAGATCTTCTGCGAGAAGCTCGCCGCCGCGCCGCAGATCATGCACACGGCCTGGCTCTTGGTCACCGACTCGGCGACGGCGAGCAGCTCGGGCATCGGGTGGAACGGCCGACCGCGCCAATCGAGGTCGAGGCCGGCGATCACCACGCGGATGCCGCGGTTGGCGAGCGTCTCGGCCACCTCGACCAACGCCTCGTCGAAGAACTGGGCCTCGTCGATGCCGACGACCTCGGTCCGATGCAGCGTCGACTGCAAGATCTGCTCGGCCGTGGCCACCGGCGTCGCCGCCAGGCGGCTGTCCGAATGGCTGACGACCTCGGCGTCGGCGTAGCGGTTGTCGATGGTCGGCTTGAACACCTGCACCCGCTGTCGGGCGATGATCGCGCGCCGCAGCCGACGGATCAGCTCCTCGGATTTGCCCGAGAACATCGGGCCGCAGATCACCTCGATCCGACCGCCTACGTTGCCGCCCCAGACCACGACCGCCTCCGCACACGCCCCTGCCAGCGCGTCGCGGACGCTAGCACGGGTGCCGCCGACCGGGAACCGCCGACGCACATCGGCAGGGTCAAGGCGCCGGCGCCGGCAGCCCCAGGGCGCGCGCCATCCCCAACGCGCGCGCGTAGTTCGGGTCGTCGCGCGGCAACATCCCGAGCGCGGCGGCCACGTCGAGGGCCGCGCGGCCGCGATCACCCGAGCGCGCCAGGAACACCGCGCGGTTGAGCCGGCAGGCCCCGTCGCCGCCGGCCGCGATCGCCGCGTCGAGGTCGCTGGCCGCGCCGACGCCGTCGCCGAGCTCCGCCCGCAGTGCGCCACGGTTGCAGCGCGAGGCGGCGTCTGTGGGATCGGCGGCGACGGCGCGATCGAGCTCGCCCAGCGCGCGCCGCGACGCCACGGCGGCGGCGGCGGGATCTCCGCGTCGGGCGGCGTCCCGGGCGTCGGCACGCGAGAGCTCGGCGCGCAGCATCCAGGCGTTGCCCAGGCCCGGCGCCAGCCGGAGCGCGGCGTCGAGGTCGGCCGCAGCCTCGGCATGCGCGCCGCGCTGCAGCCGCATCGACGCGCGGTTGGCCAGGGCGTGCGGCGACGCGGGCTCGGCCTCGATCGCGGCGGTCCACAACGCCTCCTCGCCGGCGATCCACACGTCCTGCCACAGCAGCAGCCGCACCAACAGCGGCGGCAACAACAGCGACGCGAGGACCGCCGCCGGCAGCGTCCAGCGGCCCGGACGCCAGCGGCCCGGTCGCCCGCCACCGTCGTCCAGCGGCGTGACGCCCTCGCCCAGCCCCGTCGCCAGCACCGACGCGCCCAGGACCGCCAGCGGCACGTGCGCCAGGATCAGGTAGCGCTCGGCGATCGCCTGCACGCCGCTCTGGAGCAGGCCGAGCACCGGCGCCAACCACGCCACCGCGCCGATCGCGGCGCCGAGCAGCCCCGGCCAACGCGCCCGCGCACGCCAGAGCGCGATGGCGGCCACCAGCGTCGCAGCGGCGGCGACGAGCGAGAGCGGCGCCAGCGCCTGGCCTGGCACGATGGGGTGCAGCGGCGACAGCGTCGCCGGCCAGAGCGTCAGGCCCAGGTAGCGCGGCAGCGCGGCCAGCGCGCCGATCAACCGCTCGATCGGCGACAGCCCGCCGACGCCCTCGACGCCGGCGGTGGCGCCGGCAGCGTGCTGCGCCCACGCCGCGATCGCCGCGATCGGCAGCGACAGCGCCAGCCAGGCTGCCGACCGTCGGATCGCGCCGAGCAGGCCGTCCGGGCGCGACAAGGCCGCAAACACCGCGATCTCGAGGCCCAGCAGCGCGCCCGGCAAAGCGATGACCCAGGCCTTGGCCAACGCCGACGCCGCGAACGCGAGCACGGCGAGGGCCCCGTCGTGGCCGGCCCCGTCGCGCCGGGACTCGTCCCAACGCGCGCGCGCCCCGAGCCAGAGCCAGAGCCCGAGCAGCAGCAGCAACGTCGACAGCACGTCGCGGCGCTCCGTCAGCCACGCCACCGACTCGACCCGCGTCGGGTGGATCGCCCAGGCCAGCGCGCCCCAGCCCGCCGCCGCGACGCGTGCCCAGCCCGGCAGCGCCGCCGTCGCAGCTGCCAGCCGCAACGCACGCAGCAGCAGCGCGAAGAGCAGCACCGTCGAGGTCGCGTGCAGCAGCACGTTGCCGAGCAGATGCTTGCCGATCGCGCGGTGCAGCCGGTCTGGCCCGAGCAGGTCGTCGGCGATCCCGGCGAGCAGCGGCCCGTCGAGCCGCAGCGAGAGCCAGGTCAGCGGCTGCCAATGGCCCAGGTGCGGGGCGAGCGCCTGCGGCCAGAACGCCGACCACGGGCCCTCGAGCCAGGGCACCTGGGCGAGCGTGCCGCGGTCGTCCCAGAACGGCCCGGCGCCGAGGACCGGCGCCCAGAGCGCCGCCGTGGCGAACCAGAGCACCACAGCCACGACGAGCACGGCCGGCCGCGACGCCGGGGCAGCTACTTGCAGCCGTCGTCGATGCTCAGCAGGTCCGAGGCTTGCAGGTTCACGCACTTCGACTCGCAGAGGATGACCTTGGCCGGCCAGGTCGGGTCCTCGAAGGTCCACCCTAGGGGCTGGTTGGCGCAGCCGGCCGCGTCGTTGACGTGGACCAGCTGCGTCGTGGTCTGCGGCGGACCAGCCTCGACGGTCGTCAGCACGATCGCCGACGGCACGAACGTCGCCCCCACCGGCACTTTGATCTCATCGTCGCAGACGGTAAAGGTCGTCTTGACGACATTCTTGGCCAGCGACGAGGAGATCGGCGCCCAATCCGCCGAGCAGACGGGGTAGTTGCCGCCGCCGGCGTTGGCCGCGAGCGTCAGGTAGGTGGCGCCGTAGCCCGCGGCGATGGTCGCGTCGCTCGACGGACCGGCGGCGACGCCACCGCAGCCAATGGCCGTCGCGCGAAGGCGGCCCCGGCGCGTGGCGACAGGGCTCAGGGCGTGCCGCAGTAGAGGAACGATCCCGAACCCTTGCAGGTCTGGCTCGGGCCGCAATCCTTCTCCAGCGCCCACTCGTCCCAGACCAGGCTGGCGCTGCTGTAGCTGCAGCCGCTCGACTTGCCGTCGCAGCCGGCCCAGCCCTTGCGCACCAAGATCTGGGTGCCGTCGCATTTGCGCTCGGTCTCCCACGGCGAGCTCGAGGTCTTGCACTTGCCGCCGGCGGCCGCGTAGTCGCCGTCCTCGGTGCAGCAGCCCGACGAGGGCGAGCAGACGCCGACGCTGGTGCAATAGACGTAGCCGAAGCTGTCGTCGCAGGCCTCGTTCTTGGCGCATTGCTCGAGCTGCTTCCACTCGCCCGGCACGTAGTCGGCGCTGCTGTAGCTGCACGAACCCGAGCTCCCCGAGCAGCCGTAGCTCGAGCTGCGCTGCAAGATCCAGCCGCCCTTGGCCGTGCTCTCGCACTTCTTCTCGGTCTTGGCTGCGCTCGACGAGGTGCTGCAGACCGAGCCCTGCGGCTGGTAGAAGCCGTCGGCAGTGCAGCAGCCCGAGGTCGGCGAGCATTGCGTCTTGGTCGTGCAGCCGCCGGTGCCGTTCCAGCCGATCTCGCAGGACTCCTTGGCGCCGCAGGTCTTGACGTCCTGCCAGTCGCTCCAGACCCAATAGCTCGAGCTGAACTCGAAGCAGGTGGTCGAGCTGCCCGAACACCCGGGCTTGGCGCTGCGGCTCTGGATCTTGTTGCCGGGCGGCGCGCCGACGCATTTGCTCTCGGTGTCGACGACCTTGTCGGCGCAGGCGGTGCCCTTGGCGGCGTAGTTGCCGTCGGCGTCGCAGCAGGTCGTGCCGGGCTTGCACTTGGGCGCGCCGGTGCAGACGCCGGGCTTGGTCGGATCGCTGACCTTGCAGACCTCGGCGAAGCTGCAGGTCTGGATCGGCGCCCACGGGCCCCAATAGGGCGTCTTGGTGGTCTCGGGGCAGGCCGTGGCGACGCCGTCGCAGGTCGAGATCGCCTTGCGCGCCAGGATCTTGCCGCCGGGGTCGCCGCTGCTGCACTGGTACTCGGTGGCCAGCACGGTGTTGCCGCAGGGCACGCCGGCCGCCTCCGGGGCGTGCACGCAGGCGCCCTTGGTGCAGCTGTCCTTGGTGCAGAGGTTGCCGTCGTTGCAGTCGCTGGCGCCGACGCACTCGGGCGGCACGCCGCAGCTGGGCTGCTGGCCGGCAGGCGCGGGCACGCAGGCTTCGCTGCCGCTGCAGGTCTGCACCGTCTGCCATGGCCCCCAGACGCCGGTGGCGGGGCTGTTGCTGCAGCCCTCGGCGCTCTGGCCGTCACAACCCGGTAGCTGCTCGCGCCGGCGGATCTGCTTGCCGTCGCAGGCGAATTCCGCGGCGATCGCGACCTGGCTGCAGACGGTGCCGGCCGGCTGGATCGCGCCGGTGCCGACGTTGCAGCAGATGCCGCCCTTGCAGCAGCCGGCCTTGGCCGCGCTCTTGCACGCGCCGCTGCCGACGTCGCAGATCGCGGCGACGCAGGGATCGGTGCTGACGCAGTCGCTGTCGGCCTTGCAGCAGCCGGGGGCCGGCGCGCCGATGCAGGCACCGCTGCCGTCGCATGCGTCGTTGATGGTGCAGGACGAGCCGTCGTCGCAGGCCTTGCCCGCGGCGCTGGGCTGCAGGCCGAGCGGGCTCTTGGTCGGATCGCAGAGGCGGCAGGCGTCGGTCGGGTGCGGCCCGGCGGCGTAGCAGGCGCCGTCGGCGTAGCAGCTGCCGGGCGCGATGTTGTGGGTGCAGGTGCCGGCCTTGCAGACGTCGACGGTGCAGGGGATGCCGTCGTCGCAGCTGGTCGCGCAGTCGCCGGTGCCCGCGTCGCCGGGCTCGACGTTCGTGTCGGCGCCGCCGCTGTCGGCGATGGCCGTGTCGCCCGGATGGCCGGCGTCGCCCGGAAGGCCGGCGTCGCCCGGGTTGCTGGCGTCCGACGCGCTGCTGCCATCCGCCGGGTTGCCGACGTCAAAGAGCGAGCCGTTGCCGCCGGTGTCCTGGACCAGCACGGCGTCGCCGCGGGCGTCGACCGCGCCCTCGCCGCACGCCGCCACGGCGATGGCCGCCACCAGCGCGACCACAGCCTGGCGGACATGCGCCATCGATCCCGACCCACCCGGCTGCCGCAGCAACGCTTGGACTGACATGACGACCTCGACCCCTGGCCCCCCGGGCGCGCCGCCACGATGGCCCACGCGCTCTGGACTGGGTCGCAAGTGTCAGATCTGCCGACCGCCGTGGCAAGCGCGGCGGGGCTACCGCTTCGCGGACGGCTCGGCTAGCTTCCGCGGCCATGGCCAGCCCCGCTCCCACTCCAGCCCCCGCCCGCCTCTCGGACCTGCCACCGACGCGGACGATGCTGAAGCTCTTCTTCGACAGCTTCGCCCGCCGTTACCTCGGCGTGTACGTGCTCGGCATCGGCTTCTTGCTGGCGACCAACTGGCTGACGGTGGCCATCCCGGGCCTGGTCCGCGACACCTTCAACGCGCTCGAGGCCCGCGCCGCCGACAAGATCGACCGCCTGGCGCTGCTGATCGTGCTCTGTTCGGTGCTGGTCATCGTCGTGCGCACGCTGTCGCGGGTGCTGTTCTTCAACCCGGGCCGCACGATCGAGTTCCGCGTCCGCAACCAGATGCTCGAACGGCTGCTGTCGATGGGCGGGGCCTGGTTCCGCCGCGTCGCCCACGGCGACCTCGTCAGCCGCGCGACCAACGACGCCACCTTCGTCCGTGCGCTGGTCGGCTTCTCGGTGCTGCAGCTGCTCAACCTCGTCATCGCCGCCTCGATGGCGCTGTGGCAGATGCTCGCCACCGACGTGACGCTGACGCTGCTGTGCATGGTGCCGATGACGCTCTCGCTGCTGGTGCTGCGCCGGGGCACGGGTCGGCTGTTCCAGGCGATGCGCGACGGCCAGGTCGAGCTCGGCCAGCTCTCGGACCATATCCTCGAGACGTACAAAGGCATGTCGGCGATCGCGCTGGCCCACGCCGAGCCCGCGTTCCTCGATCGATTTGACCGGCACAACCAGCGCTACACCGCGATCAACGTCAGCGTCACCGCCCTGCGCTGCTTCGTGCTGCCGCTGGCGAGCCAGACCGGCGGGCTCGCAGTCTTCGTGCTGCTCTTCTACGGCGGCGCGCGCGTCGCCGCTGGTGAGCTGACGGTCGGCGATCTCGCGGCGTATAGCGCCTACATCGGCGTGCTGGTCTCGTCGCTGGTGATGGCCGGCTGGTTGATCGCCAGCCTGCAACGCGGCGTCGTCGCGCTCGAGCGCGTGTGGGAGGTCCTGGGCCTGGAGCCCGAGCGCGTCGGCAGCGGCGCGACGCTGCCGGCGCGGCCCGAGGGGCTGACGGTGCGCGCCACGGGCCTGAGCTACCGCTACCCCGACGCGGGTCCTGACGACGCCCCGGCCCTGGCCGACATCGACTTCGACCTGCGCCCCGGCGGCATGCTCGGCATCTACGGCGCGGTCGGCTCGGGCAAGTCGACCTTGGTCGCCCTGTTGGCGGGCGAGCTGAACGCGCCGGCGGGGGCGCTGCACTTCGACGGCGTCGACGCGACGACGCTGCAGCCCGCGGCGCGGTCCGCTGCGGTGGCCGTGGTGCCGCAGACGAGCTTCCTGTTTTCACGCGCGCTGCGCGAGAACGTCGGGTTCGTCGACCCGCCGGCCGAGGTCGACCAGGGCCGTGTCGTCGCGGCCGTGGCGGCGGCGCAGCTGGCGTCGGACGTCGAGCGCATGCCGCAAGGCCTGGACACGATCGTCGGCGAGCGTGGCCAGAACCTCTCGGGCGGCCAACGGCAGCGGGCGCAGCTGGCTCGGGCGCTGTACCGGCCGGCGCGGCTGCTGGTGCTCGACGACGTGCTGTCGGCGGTCGACCACGACACCGAAGACGCGCTGCTGCGCGCGATCGCCGAGCAGTTGGGCAGCCGCGCCGAGCGTCCGAGCACGGTGCTGGTCAGCAGCCGGCTCTCGGCGCTGCGCCAGGCCGACGAGATCGTCGTGCTGCAGGGCGGCCGCATCGTCGAGCGTGGCACGCACCAGGCGCTGCTGGAGGCCAACGGCGTCTACGCCGCGGCGTTCCGCGCCCAGGACGAACACGGCCAGGTGCCGCAGGAGCAGCAGGTGCAGCAGCCGGGCAACGCCGCGGACGGCGGCCCTGCGGCGTCGCAGGTCGGCCCGACGCGCTAGCGGTTGCGGCGGCGGATGTGCACGTCGTAGGTGACGCGACCGCCCTTGCGCTCGCTGGCCACCAGCGTCAGCAGCCCCAGGTGCAGCTGCGCGTGCTTGCCGCCGTCGACGCGGATCGTGATGCGCTCGTCGTCGACGATGGCCACGACCTCGCAGGTGCCCAGGCGCGGATGCTGCAGCCAGTCGCCGACGCGCAGGCGCGGCATCTCGGTCGGCTCGAGCAGGCGCGACGGCATCGCCTCCATCGCGGCGCGGCCCGAGCGCACCGATTCGGCGACCTCGTCCTGGTTGTTGACCGAGACGTCGAGCCAGCGGGCGAAGCCGACGTCGCTGTCGTGGTAGCGGCGCAGCGTGATGTCGTCGAAGGTCTGGCACTGCAGCTCGACGCTGACGGCGATCGCCTCGACCAGCTGGCCACCGACGACGGTGCCGTCCTCGCCGTAGAGCAGAACGCGGATGCTCACATCCTGCTGGGCCTTCTGCTCGGACACGACCGCGTGCATCGACACGGCGACGAAGCGGCCGGCATGCGTCTGCGGTTCGCCCCAGCCGGTCTCGGACGACGGCGGGCGGACGATCGGATCTTGCACCAGGCCCGAACCGCTCATCCAGCCGGAGGTGATCCGGTAGTCGGTGACGAGGCCGGCGATCGCGGTGGCGATGGGCATCCCCGGGGGCAGTTCGCCCACGAAGCGGCGGCCTTCGCGCGTCTCGGTGAAGATCATCGGGGCTCCAGGGGACGGGTGGCGGTGCCGAAGGATGCTCGTACCGACAGGCGGCGTCGGCACCAGGCATGGGCAGGAACAGGGGTGAGGACGTCAGCCGCTTGAAGGGCGGCCAGGGACACGCGCGTTCTCGAACCAAGCGGACGATGAGCAACGCAGGTTCAAGCCGCGCTGGCCCCCGACGCCGGATGCAAAGCCTAGAAGGCACCCCCACGGGTGTCAAACATCCTGGGGCTGGCCGTGGCTCTGCGCCCGCAGGCTCGAAACGACGCGCCAGGGCCGCGCCGCCTGCTTCGGCGACAGCTCAGAACAGCTGCCACTCACCGCGCATCGGCTTGATGTGGGCCGGCCGCGGCTCGAGGCCGAGATCTTCGCGGGTCACGCCCATGCGGGCCTTCCAGCCGCGCTTGAGGTCGGGGCGATGGATCAGCTTCTGCACCGCCCGCTCGCGCGACTCGTTCCACAGGCGCTGCGGCACGCCGGAGATCGCCAGCGCCGCCAGCACCGCGATCGCGGCGCCGAGCGCCCAGAGCAGACGATCGGGCTGGTGCGAGCGCTCGGCCGCCTCGCAGATCGCGAGGAAGTGGGCCGCCTCGGCCTCGTCGAGCCCCGGCGTGACCGCGGCGCTGGCCTCGCCGGCCTCGGGCCCCGCGTTGTTCGCCCGGCCCGGGCGCTCGGTGGCGATCTCGTCCCCGTGGATGCCGTCGAGGCTGCGCTGGTGGTCGTCGTCGAGCACGTCGACGAAGAAGTCGGCCTCGACCGCGCCGCTGAGGGGGCGGCGCTCCATGCGACCAAACCGGCCTCGCGGTGGCTGGGGCGCTCGATTCCGCACTCGACCTCCACCGGTGTCGGCGCGGCCAGGGTCCTCCCGGCGGCCGCGGCGGCACACGCCTGCGTCGACCAGGGTAGGGTCCGGCCCGGGATTTCGCCAGGGCCGACTGCGCAGCGCGGCAGAAGGAGTGGGGAAGCGGGCGACGCCGCGCTCAGGACGGCAGGTCGCGCAGCATCGCCACGTCGAGCGCCTCGATGTCGCGCAGCGAGGCGGCGACGGCGACCGGCGCCAGCTCGACGCCCGGCAGCGCCAGCAGCCGCTCGACGCAGCCGGCGACGGCGTCTTCGTTGCCGCGGACCCAGATCTCGCCGTCGTCGAAGACCACCTCGGCCATGCCGAGGTCGACGCTGTCCAGCATCAAGCACATGCCGTAGTCCCAATCCCCGTCGGCCTCGTCGGGCCAATGGTCGATGACGGCGTCGTAGAACGCCATGCGGTCGCCGCAGCGCAGCAACGCCGCCACCGGCCAGAGCGCGATCAGGCTGCCGTGGTCCATCGTGGCCAGCTCGTCGAGATCGTCCTGGTGCTCGGCGGCGACCTCGAGATCGACGTGCAGGGCGAAGAGCGCGGCGCGCAGCGCGACGACGTCGTCCGGGTGGCTGGCGCAGAGGGTGTGCACCGCGGCGCGATGATCCGGCCGGAACACGATCGCCGCGCTGGAGAACCGCGCCATGCCGGCGACCTTGGCGTCCGCCGCGCGACCGAACGCGGCCCGCATCGGCGTCGACGGCAGCAGGTGGCCGGCGATCACCGAGCCCAAACGCACGCCACGGAGGTCGTCGATGGCCACCTGCAGCGCACCAGCCTGGGCGCGGAAGCCCGAGAGCGCCACGCGCGGGTCGCCGATGGGCCGGACCAGGACGCTGCCCTCGCTCGGCGCCGTCAGCACCTGCACCACGCTGAAGCGCGACGCCGCCAGTCGGGCGAGCGAGAAGCGCACCCCGGGGGCGAAGGCGGGATCTTCGGCCTGGATCGAGGCCCGATCGAGGTCGTAGGCGCTGGGATCGAAGGCGCAGCGGCCGGTCGCGGTCTCGGCGTCGTCGCCGAACAACGGCGCGCCTTCAGCGAGCTGGCGCAGGAACCCGTCGATCGGCCGGACGCCGTCGACGTCGCGCGTGTCGAGGGCGGTGATCTCGGCGACCAGCCGGCGGCGCAGCCAGGCGAAGTCGTCGCTGCGCAGCCGCCCGGACGCGGTCTCGAGCGCGCGGCGCACCGCAGCCGAGACGCCGGCGCGCAGCGGCGACGCGCTGGCGCAGCGGCGGACCTGATCGGCGGCGCCGGTGCGCATGCGACGGTGACTCTCGGGCGAGGGGGCCGTGATCGGCGACACCGGCGCGCTGGACGCCTTGGCCTCCGGGTGATCCGCGGCGAAGGCCGAGGTGGTGGACGAAACGGACGCGGGGGACGACGAACCATGCTGCAGACGCATCGGGCAACCTCCATGCGGGCGACTCGCCCTTGGTGATTGCTAGTTCGTGCGCTGCCGAATTCCGGTTCGGTCGGAGCCGCGGCTTTTGGGCCCGCCCTGGGCCCGATCGACGCCGGAGCTTGCAGATCTTATCGGGATCACGAAGGAACTTTTTATCCGCCGCGGCGCACGATCAGGGCGTCGCTGCCCGGCATCGCCGCGACGGTGTAGCCGGGCTGCTTGGCCACGAGCTGGCGCAGTTGGCGGAAGCCGTACGTGCGCGGGTCGAACGAAGGGTCGAGGCGCATCAACTGGTTGCCGATGCTGCCCAGATGGGCGAAGCCGTCGTCGCCCTCGGCGTTGTTGTAGGCGAGCGCGAGCAGGGGCCCGATCGGCTGCAGCTCGACGCCGGCGTCCTCCTCGACCTCGGGCTCGGGCTCGGGCTCGGGCGGCTGCTCCTTGGCGCCGCGGCGGTTCGACGCGGGCTTGCGTGAACGCGGCTTCTCCTCGGCCTCGTCGCCGGGCGAGGCCGTCAGCAGGTTCTCGAGGAAGACGAAGCGCTCACAGGCCTGGACGAAGGCCTTGGGCGTCTTGCGCCGGCCGATGCCGACGACGACCTTGGCGCTCTCGCGCAGGCGGGACGCCAGCCGGGTGAAGTCCGCGTCGCTCGAGACGATGCAGAAGACCTCGGCGGCGTCGGCGTGCAGCAGGTCCATCGCGTCGATGATCAGCGCCGAGTCGGTCGCGTTCTTGCCCGTGGTGTTGGCGAATTGCTGGGCCGGCTGCATCGCGTTGTCGGCGAGCACGGCCTTCCACTTCTGCAGCGCGTTGGTCGTCCAGTCGCCGTAGACGCGGCGGATGACGAGGCGGCCGTGGCGGCTGGCCTCGGCGATGACGGCGCCAGCGGCGGTGCCAGAGGTGTTGTCGGCGTCGATCAGGACGGCGACGCGGGGTTCGGTCATGGTGGGGGCTCCGAGACGCGGCGATGCCTGCGTGGTGTGCCGGGGATGCTACGCGGCTGGCGGCGAAAACACACGCGCCGCGGACTCAACCCTGGTCGATGGCGCGCCGACCGCTGCCCTTGGTGGCGTCCAGCGCGATGACGCGCAGGTGGGCGCCGCCGCTGAACGACTCGGCCACGTGGCGCGACGGGATCGGCGTCAGCGTGCCCGGCTTGCACAGGACGAGCTCGCTCTGCGCACCGCACGAGATGGCCATCTCGCTGCCGTCGAGCGAGAACGCCACGCCGCGTGGCTCGAGGAAGCGGTTCGTCGTCGCGCGCACCGTGCCCGTCGCGAGATCCCAGAGGCTGACCTGGTTGGCCTTGGGGTTGGTGGCGACGACCGTGCCCGTGGCGTCGTGGATCGCGACGCTGAGCGTCTCGCCGGCCATCGCGTCGACCGCCGGTCCGCTCGCCGATCGCATCGTCGTCGCGGGCTCGCCGCCGCCGCGGTGCCAGAAGCTGATGCCGCCGTGGACCCCGGGCTGACCCATGACCAGGCCGTCGCGCGGCGCCGAGACGACGACGGCGGCGGCGCCATCGGCCGAGAGCGCGACGTGGCCGGCGTTGATCCGCGCCGACGAGAACGGGAGCTTGCGCGCGTTGGCGTGCGAGCGCAGGTCGATCCAGGCGAGGTTCGGCACCTGGCCGCTGGCTTCGGTGCCGCCGCCGTTGGTGACGACGAGCTGGCCGCGATCGGGCGTGAGCACGACGTCGTGCGGCGCCTCGCCGTAGCTGGGCAGGTCGCTGATCCAGCGCAGCGAGTTGCTGTCGCGCACGGCGATCACCCCGCGGTTGCTGCCGTCCTCGACGAAGGTCTCGGTGCAGAACAAGAACGCGCCGTCGCGGTTGAAGGTGCCGTGGCCGTAGAACTGCCGGCCCGGTCGCGGCTGGATCGTCGCCTGGACCGCGCCGCTGCGCAGATCGACCAGGCAGCAGCCTGCGCCGCGCTTCTCGAAGGCGACGGCGCGCCCGGCGTCGCGCGGGTCGATGGCGATGCCGTGGGCGTAGAACGGGATCGGGAACGGCCGCGAGCGCAGCACGGCGGCGTCGAGGTCGATCCGGCTCAGCAGGTGGATGGTGGCACCGTCCTTGCCGACGATCGCGTCGGTGCCGAGCAGCGTGCCGCGGACGATGGCGTCGCGTGCGACCGTTCCGCCGGCCCTGGCAGCGGATGCGGACGTGACGACGCCCGGCGCACGCGCAGGCGACGCGGCGGGCACGGCCGAGGCTGGCGCCGGCGCCGCTCGCGCCGCCGCAGGGGCGGGTGCGGCGGCCTTCTCGCAGGCGCTGAGCAACCCGGCGACGCTGGCGCCACCCGCGACGACGAGGAATCCGCGGCGATCGAGCGTCGCCGGCGGTCGCTGCTGCCCCGGATGTCCGGTCCGTCTGGCCATCTGCGGCTCCGGCGGGCACCGCACGGGCGGCGACCTGGGCGAGTATCGGCAGGGTAGCCCCAAGGGCTGCCTGAGGCCAAGACTTGTTCGAGGGTAGCGAGCACAATCCAGACGATGCTAGCCTCGGGCCGACCGTCGCGACCGGGAAGGCTTCACCATGACGAAACCTGGACACCGTGTGCCGAGGGTGTCGGCGACCGCGACGCAGCGGAAAGCGTCGACGCGGCATGTGCCGGCGCTTGCGCTCACCGCGCTGCTGGCTGCGCTCGTCGGATGCAGCGACGCCGGGCCCAGCGAAGGCACCACCAGCGGCGGCGCGGACGCCAGCGGCGTCGACCTCTGCGCGGGGATCGTCTGTGATGGCGCGGCCGACGACGCCTGCCGGGTCGCGGTCTGCGATCCAGGCACGGGCACATGCAGCCTGCAGCCGCGCCTCGATGGCCTGGGCTGCGACGACGGTGACGGCTGCACCTTCGGCGATCGCTGCGCCAAGGGCGCCTGCGTCGCCGGCGCCAACCTCTGCAGCTGCGCCAGCGACGCGGACTGCGCCGACGACGCCGACCTCTGCAACGGCAAGCCCTACTGCGACACCAGCACGCCGCTGCACAGCTGCAAGACCAACCCGGCGACCGTCGTCAGCTGCACCGCCAGCGACGCCCCGTGCGCCGAGGCGACCTGCAACCCCAAGACCGGCACCTGCGCCGAGACGCCGCGCCCGGACGGCAGCCCCTGCGACGATGGCGTCGCCTGCACCGTCGGCGACGCCTGCACCAAGGGCAGCTGCACGCCCGGTCAGGGCGTCTGTCTCTGCAGCAGCGACGCCGACTGCCCCGACGACGCCGACCTCTGCAACGGCAAACCGTACTGCGACCCGGGCAGCCACAGCTGCAAGCCGAACCCGACGACGGTGGTGCAATGCGACACCAAGGACGACACGGCCTGCATCCACGCGACGTGCAAGCCCCAGGACGGCAGCTGCAGCCCGGCGCCCGCAGCGCCCGGCACCCTCTGCGACGACGGCGACGCCTGCACCGCCAACGACTTCTGCCTCGCCGGCAGCTGCCACGCCGGCAGCAACACCTGCTTCTGCAAGAGCGACGCCGAGTGCAGCGCCAGCGACGACGGCAACCTCTGCAACGGCGTGCCCTACTGCGACCTCAAGGACGGCCTGTGCAAGCCCAACGCGGCCAGCCTGGTCGTCTGCCCGACGGTCGACGACGACGCCTGCAGCAAGACGGTCTGCGAGGCCAAGACGGGCAAGTGCGTCCAGCGGGCGCGCGCCGACGTCGTCGCCTCCTGCACCAGCGTCGCCGGCGTCACGGTCTGCGGCTACGTCGAGCTGACGTCCGGCGCCAAGCCCGACGCCGGGCCCTTCGCCTGCGAGGACGGCAGCGCCTGCACTGACGGCGACGCCTGCGACGGCAAGGCCTGCAAGCCGGGCACCAAGGTCTGCGCCTGCAGCAGCGACGCCGACTGCGCGGCCCAGGACGACGGCGATCTCTGCAACGGCACGCTCTACTGCGACAGCAACGGCAGCAAGTCGTGCAAGGCCAACCCCGCCAGCGTGGTCTATTGCTCGCCCAAGGACGACACCGACTGCCTCAAGGCCGCCTGCAACACCAAGACCGGCGTCTGCGCCCTGCAACCCGTGGCCAAGGGCGCGCCCTGCGACGACGACAACCCGTGTACCGTCAGCGATGCCTGCGGCGTGGCCGTCTGCGTCGGCGGCGCGGCCAACGCCTGCGACGACGGCGACAGCTGCACGCTCGACACCTGCGTGCCGAGCACGGGCTGCGCCCACGCGCCCAAGGTCTGCAACGACGGCAACGACTGCACCAGCGAGGCCTGCAGCAAGACCACGGGCCAATGCAGCGCCCCGACGAACCTCGCCAAGGGCAAGCCCTGCGACGCCGACGGCAGCGGCTGCACCGCCGGCGACAGCTGCGACGGCGCCGGCAGCTGCAAGGCCGGCGCACCGGTGGTCTGCAAGCAGCCGACCAACCCCTGCGCCCAGGCGGTCTGCCAGAGCCAGGGCGGCACGGGCTACGCCTGCGTCGAAGCGGCCAAGAGCGACGGCACCAGCTGCGACGACGGCAGCGGCTGCTTTGGCGGCGCGACCTGCAAGGCCGGCAGCTGCAAGGTGGGCGACACGCCGCGCATCTTCGTCCAGGCCGAGACGCTGGCCAACGCGGCCGTCACGCTGCGCGGCGTCGCGATCACGTCGAAGGGGACCATCGTCGCGGTCGGAGCCAAGGGCACGCCGCAGGGCAAGCCGACGAGCTGGTCGTGGATCAGCAGCGTCCGCGACGCGAACGGCACGGCCCAGGGCATCGAGGTGCTGGCCGACGTGCCCGCGCACCCCCAGGCCATGCCGGTCGGCGTGCACAACCCGATCGCCGACACGCTGATCGCCGTCGGCACCGCCGGCGCGGCCAGCGGCGCAGATCCGGCCATCGTCATGCGGCGGCTCGGCGCCGACGGCAAGGTCCTGGGCGGGGCCGTCCTCGCCAGCGACGGCCCGAGCGTGGCCATGGCCTCGACCAGCGACACCTCGCTCGGCGTGCTCGTCGGCGGCACCAGCGGCAGCAGCCCGTCGTGGGCCATCCTGCTGCGCCTGGACGCCACCGGCACGCTGCAGAAGACCGTGAAGCTGCAGCAGGAGCGCGCCGTCAGCGCCATCGCGGTCGCGGGCGGCCAGAGCATCGCGGTCGCGCTGATGAGCAACGTCGGCGGCGGCGACGCCAAGGGCAACCCGAACATGGTCATGCTCGACAGCAACGGCAAGGAGCTCTGGACGGTGGCGGTGCCGGTCGCCGACGCGCGCGCCATCACCGCGCTGATCGACCTGCCGGGCGATTCGCTGATCGGCCTGGGTCACCTCGACGCGAGTGTCGGCGGCACGACCTTCTCGTTCCGGGCCTCGTCTGCGGCCTCCGGTTCGTCGGCTGCGGTGATCGGGTCGCAATTCCGGGCCCGCAGGCTGCTGCGCGGGCAGAAGGGCACGGTCTACGCCGTCGGTGACCTGACGCCATCAGCCGCGAGCCCGGGTGGCCGGCTGGTCGGCCTCGACCCCTACGGCAACGTCCACTGGTCCACCGTGCTCGCGGACGACGACTCCGTGGCGGCGAAGGACGCCGCGATCCAGCCCGACGGGCGCGTGGTCGTGGTCGGCGAGCGCACCGTCCAGGGCGCCCTGCAAGGGCTGGCGGCCCGCACCACGGCCTATGGCCAGACGAGCTGCGAGGCCGCGGGCGCCTGCCTGGACAAGGCGCCGGGCAGCTGCGACGACGGCAAGGCCTGCACCACCGACGGCTGCGACCCGCTGATCGGCTGCGTCCACGACGGCGGCAAGCCGCTGAACTGCGCGCCGACCAACGGCTGCTCCGACAGCGCGACGTGCACGGCGGGCGCTTGCGTGCCGTCGGTGCAGGGCAAGCTGCGCATCGCCAGCATCATGCTCAACGGCATCGGCGCCTGGCCCTTCTTCGACACGATCTGGGACAACGACCACGTCGCCTCGTACGTCGGCGATCCCAATACCGGCACCGTGCTGCGCTTGCACGTCCCCGCCAATTACGGCGAGACGACCGAGCTCGAGAAGGTGCAACCCTGCATGCAGGTGTCGGTCTACACCAGCATCCGCCACAGCGACGTCACGGCGAACGCCGTGTTGCTGGCCGGCAACCTGATCAAGGGCGTCGACAACCAGGCGATGTTCTGTCGCACCCAGGCCAAGGCGACGCCCTACGCGGTGCCGGCGCAGTGTGCCGGCTGCACCAGCACCGCGGTCGACGTGCGCGAGCTGCCCAACGGTGGCTTCTGGTCGCTGACGCGCGTGCTCGGCAAGGGCAAGCCGATCTGGATGATGCGCCACACCCCGGACGGCTACGCCGCGGAGCCCCACAGCCGAGGCACCGCCAACGACGGCACGCTGCCGACCGCGTTGGTGGCGCTCAGCGACGGCCTCGGCGTCGCCGTCGGCTCGCGGCCGAGCGGTGGCAAGACCGTCGGCTTCGCCCTGGGCGTCGAGACGGGCGGCGACGTCACGCGCTTCGACACGGCGATCACCGTGCCCGGCAGCAACGTCACGCTGGAGGCCGCGTTGGGTCTGGCCAACGGCGACTTCGTGGTCGGCGGCATGCAGGTGCTCAACGAAGTCGCGCAATCCCACCTGGTGGCTCGCCTCGACGCCAAAGGCAAGGTCAAGTGGACGACGAGCCCGTCGTTGCCGGACTTCTTCCGCGTCGACCAGCTCGTCGAGCGCAGCGACGGCATGCTGCTCGGCCACGGCCTGGTGCTGCTGAACGCGAACCCGGCGCCCTTCGTGTTCGCCCTGGAGGCCGGCGGCAACCCGCTCTGGTCGCGCACCTACCCCAAGTGGTTCAACAAGCAGCTGACGAGCAACGGCGAGGGCCTGGCCGTCGGCCCGGACGGCAAGATCGTCGTGCTGGCGCGCGAGTTCAAGGGCAGCCCGGCGCTCAACGTCATCTTCGCCGACGCCTCGGGCTACGCCAACTGCAAGGACGCCGGGTCCTGCGCCGGCAAGGGCATGGCCGACTGCGACGACGGCAAGCCCTGCACCCTCGACGTCTGCGACGCGGACCTCGGCTGCCAGCACGTGCCGACCAGCGGCGTCGCCTGTGGCCTGAACCAGATCTGCGCCCAGGGCTCGTGCGTCCAACCCTGACGCGGCCGGCCGTCGCGACGCCTTGCGCCGCGTGCGCGGGACCGGGACGATGCGGTCGGGGCGCCGGCTGGCGCGGCGGGAGCAGGACGTGACGCGACGCGCAGACCGGACACAGGCCACCGACCCCGGCGACGGCCCCAGCCAAGGCGCCGCCGCGCGCGGTCGCAGCGGACGCGGCCGGCTGCGCGCGCTGGCGCTGCTGGCGACCTGGCTGGCGCTGCCCCCGTCGGCCGATGCGGCTCCTGGCGACGGCGCGAGCGACGGCGGGGCGCGGCGGCAACGCCAGGTGCTGCACGAGCGCCCACCGGCGGCGGGCGGCGCCAAGCGCGGCGACCGCGTCGTCGGCGTCGCGGGCGCCGGCAAGCTGCCGGGTGCGATCGAGACGGCCTCTGGCACCATCCGCGCGCCACAGACCAAGGGCGCGGGCGAAGCCGGCGGCGACGACGGCGCGCCGATCTACCCGGCGCCGCCGCCCCCCGGCACGACGCCGCCGCCCAAGATCAGCCCCGACGCCGCCACCGGCGCCGAAGGCGCGCTGCACTACCGCGTCGTCTTCGACCCGAGCGTCGCGCCGTTCAAGCGCGACCTCGCCTTCGACCACGCCGACGAGACCGGCGCGCTGCGCATGAGCGGCGCCGACGTCGAGGCCGTCGCCCTGCGCAGCGACCGCGGCCGCGCGGGCCACGAGCTGTTCTGGGGCCACGTCACGCTGCAGCTCGCCGCCGGGCGGCGCACGCCGCTGCCCTCGGTGGCCCCGGACTCGGCCATCTTGGGCTGGCAGGCCGATCCGCCGCTGCCGCTGACCTTTCACCGCGACGGCGCCGGCAACTTCAGCGTCGCGCTCGGCGGGGCGCGCGCCGAGGCGACGGTCGAGCTGCGCTACCTGATGGACGCGCCCTCGACCTACTTCGCCGCGCCGCTGGGCGACGGACCGGTGGCCGATGGTCCTCCGCAGCGGCCGCTGACGCCCGAGATCCAAGCCCAGATCGAGGCGCTCTGGCCGCTGCTCGGTGTCCGCCGCGACCAGACGCCGCGGGCCAACCTCGAGGCGCTGACCGCGTGGTTCCGCAGCTTCACGCCCGGCGCCGGGCCCAAGCCCGGTCCGGCGCTGCTGACCGAGATGATCACCCAGCGCAAGGGCATCTGCCGCCACCGCAGCCACGGCTTCGTCCTGGTCGCCTGGTCGCTCGGCCTGCGCGCGCACTACGTGATGAACGACGCCCACGCCTTCGTCGAGGTCTGGGCCCCTGGCGGCGACGGCCGTGGCTTCTGGCTGCGGGTCGACCTCGGCGGCGGCGCCGAGTCGCTCGAGCTGCACGGCGCCGAGGATCACACCCTGCATACGCCGCTTTTTGCCGACAGCCTGCCCCGCCCGCCGGCGTACATGGCGCAATTCGGCGGGCAGCGGCTCTCGGACGCGCGTCCAGGCGCGCCGAGCGCCGGCGGCCCGGGCACCTGGGCCGGCGCGCAGCAGGTGATCGGCGCCGACAAGTTCCAGAAGCGCCAGCCCGACGCCGCTGGCCAGGGCGGCGGAGCCGGCGGCAACGCCGACCGCTCGCTCGGCGGCAACCAGGGCGGTAGCCAAGGCGGCGGCCAGGGTCCGCAGCCAGATCGGGCCTGGCTCGCCGAGCGTGCCGCGACCATCGCCGCGCCCGTCCGGCCACCGCCGAGCTCCGCGTCGGCCGAGCCTCCCGCCAGCGACGACGGCGACCGCCGCGCTGCCACCGTGCTCACGGTCGACGAGGCCGCCCCGGTCGCCTTCGTCGGCGAGCCGCTGCGGGTGCGCGGCACTCTGCGGGCGCTCGACGGCGCGACCGACACCAAGGGCCGCACGCTGGAGGTCTGGTTGGTCGACCCCAAGCAGCCGAGCGCCAGCGTGCGCGTCGGGCTCGTGGTCACCCAGGGCCAGGGCCGCTTCGACGGCGAGATCGCGCTGCCGCTGGACGCCCGACTCGGGGTCTGGGACCTCGTGGTGCGCTTCCCCGGCGACCGCTCGCTGCAGCCCGCGTTCTCGCGCGATCGCTGAGACCCCGCGCGGCGCTGCCGCGTTGCGCGATCGGCCCGGCAGGTGCATCGTCGCGGCTTCCAACGCCCTGGCGTGCCCCTCTGCCCCGACCTGGAGCCCCGTCCGTGACGACCCCGACGCAGCAAGCCCCTGCATCCCCTCGTGGCGCCGCCTGGGTCGAGGGGTTGCGGCCGCTGTGCTGGGTCGAGATCGACGCGTCGGCGTTGCAGCACAACGTCGAGATCCTGGGACGCGAGAGCCGCCGCAACGGCCGGCGCCCGCTGCTGGCCGCGATGGTCAAGGGCAACGCCTACGGCCACGACCGCCTGGTCGCGGGACGCGCGTTCTTGCGCGGCGGCGTCGACTGGCTCTGCGTCGCCGACGTCTTCGAGGCCGCGGCCCTGCGCGACGGCGGCATCGACGCGCCGCTCTACAACGTCGTGCTGACGCCGCCCGACCACACCGCCGCCGCCGTCGGCCTCGACCTCGCCATGGTCACGGCCTCGCCCGACGCCGCGTTGGCCGCCGTCGCCGCGGGCAAGGCGCAAGGCAAGACCGTGCGCCTGCACCTCAAGCTCGAGACCGGCACCAACCGCCAGGGCCTGCGGCTGCCGGACCTGCTGGCGTTGGCCGAGCGGCTGCTGGCCGAAGATCCGGGCTGCATCGCGGGCATCACCAGCCACTACGCCGACATCGAGGACACCACCGAGCATCGCTTCGCCCTGTCGCAACGCCAGCGCTTCGACGAAGGCACCGCCGCGCTGCGCGCGCTGCTGGCGGGCGTGGGGCGCGATCCGGCGCAGCTCATCGCCCACACCAGCAACTCGGCGGCGCTGCTGCTCTGGCCCGACCACGCCGCCGATCTCGTGCGCTTCGGCATCGCGGCGTTCGGGCTGTGGCCGTCGAAGGAGACCTTCCTCTCGGCGCAACAGCTCGGCGGCCACCCGATCGCGCTGCGCCCGGCGCTGAGCTGGAAGACGCGGCTGCTGCAGGTCAAGGACGTGCCCACCGGCGAATTCGTCGGCTACGGCCGGACGTTCCGCGCCCTGCGGCCGACGCGCCTGGGCCTGCTGCCGATGGGCTACGCCGACGGCTACGACCGCCGCCTGTCGAGCCGAGGCCAGGTGCTCGTCCGCGGTCAGCGGGCGCCGGTGGTGGGCCGCGTCGCGATGAACCTCGTCGCGATCGACGTCACCGACGCGCCCGAGGCCCGGATCGACGACGAGGTCGTGCTCATCGGCAGCCAGCGCGACGCCGCCGGCGAGGTGGACACGATCCGCGCCGACGAGCTCGCCGCCTGGATGCAGACGATCCACTACGAGGTGACGACGCGCATCGCCGAGCGCTTGCCGCGGATCGAGCTCGGCGCGCCGCCGCGCTGGCCGCCGGGCGCCGTCCCCGCCGGCGCCGTTCCCGCCCGAGGAGGCTGATGTGGCCCTGACCGCGACGATGTACCGGATCGAGCTCGACCTCTCGGATATCGACCGAAGCGTCTACCTGCAGGAGTCGCTGCGCGTGGCGCAACACCCGTCCGAAGAGCTGCAGCGCGTCGTCGCCCGCGTGCTCGCCTACGCGTTGTGCTGGACCGAGCACCTGCAATTCGCCCGCGATCTCGCCGACAGCGAGACACCGGCGCTGACCAGCCACGACGACACCGGCATGTTGACCCAGTGGATCGAGGTCGGCGCCCCGGCGGCGAAGCGGCTGCACAAGGCGTCCAAGCAGGGGGCCGAGGTCACGGTCGTCACCTTCCGCGGCCCCGACGACGGCCTCGACGCGCTGCGGCGCAACCTGCAACGCGAGAACGTCCACCGCGCCGAAGCGATCACCACGCTCGCGTTGTCGGCGGCCGGGGTCCAGTCGATCGCCGACGCGATGGGCCGCTCCAGCGCCTGGACCGTGATCCGCGCCGGCGACTCGCTGCAGGTCCTGGTCGACGGCGCGACGTACGAGATCGAGCTTCGTGTCGGCACGCTCGATCAGCTGATGGCCTGACGCGGCGCCTCGCGCGGCCGGCTCGGACCGGGCGGCGCAGCGCGCGGCCGTCCCGAGGCACGATCCGCCTCTGGTGAAGCTCGGCGGGGCCCGCTAAACTGGCACTGCGCGCCAATCCCCCGAGCCGGCGCACGAGGAACGATCATGCGGACATCGACGTTGACCCGAATCGCCCTGCTCCTGGGCCTGGCGCTGCCGCTCGGCTGCGGCGACGACTTCGCCACGGCGGGCCCGTCCATCGTCGAAGGCGACGTCTCGGCCAATGGCGACGTCACCAACCTCGCCGATGGCTCCACCGACACGCCTTCGGACGTCGTGACGGCCAACGACAGCGCGGGCGGCAGCGACATCGCCGGCACCGACGAGGACGCCACCGGCACCGACGAGGACGCCACCGGCACCGACGACAGCACCGGCGGCGACACCACCGCCGACGACAGCACCGGCGGCGACGACACCACCGCCGACGACACCACCGCCGACGACAGCACCGGCGGCGACGACGCGACCAACCCGGCCGACACCACCGCCGACGACACCACCGCCGACGACACCACCGCC
>CAZPHC010000010.1:140132-161615 GCA_964586155.1 uncultured Enterobacteriaceae bacterium
CGACGACACCACCGCCGACGACACCACCGCCGACGACAGCACCGGCGGCGACGACGCGACCAACCCGGCCGACACCACCGCCGACGACAGCACCGCCGACGACACCACCGGCGGCGACGACGCGACCAACCCGGCCGACACCACCGCCGACGACACCACCGCCGACGACACCACCGCCAGCGACACCACCGCCAGCGACGCGTCCAGCGACACCAGCGGCGGCTGTGTGCCGACGGTGCCCGCCGACGAGTTCTGCGACGGCATCGACAACGACTGCAACGGCAAGACCGACGAGGGTTCCTGCGCCGACACGCCGTGCGCCAAGGGTGCCTGCGTCGCCAGCAACGCCTCGCTCACGGGCGTGGCCTGCGCGTACACGGACATCAGCGGCCCCTGCGACGACGGCGACGCCTGCACCACGGGCGACGCCTGCAAGGGCGGCAGCTGCGCCGCTGGCACGCCGATCGCCTGCGACGACAACAACGCCTGCACCACCGATCTCTGCGCCGCCGGCAAATGCAGCTCGATCGCGATCCCCGGCTGCACCGGCACGAGCGCCTGCACCTACGGCCAGGCCACCTGCGCCAAGGGCAGCTACTGCTCGGTCGCGCCCGGCGTCTGCGGTGGCGCCGGCCAATGCGCGCCGATCCCCTCCGGCTGCCTGACGGTCGTCCAGCCCGTCTGCGGCTGCGACGGCAAGACCTACAGCAACGCCTGCGCGGCGGCGACCGCGGGCGTCGCGGTGGCCAGCGACGGCGAGTGCAAGACGACCAAGACCTGCGGCGGCTTCGCCGGCCTGACGTGCGGCAAGGGCGAGATCTGCGAGGTCCTCGCCTGTGGCGCCGACATCCCCGGCACCTGCGTCCCGACGCCGCAGCAGCCGTGCCCCAAGACCACGCCCGAGGCGCAAGAGTGCGGCTGCGACGGCCAGACCTACGCCAACTCCTGCTTCCGCCAGCTCGCCGGCGTCGCCAAGAAGGCCAGCGGCCCGTGCCCGACGACGCTCGCCTGCCCGGTCGGCGACAACTCGACCTGCGGCAGCGCCGGCTACTGCAAGGGCGGCTGCGGCGGCAAGGGCGTCTGCGCTGCCAAGCCCGACATCTGCACCAAGGAGCTGTTCGAGGTCTGCGGCTGCGACGGCAAGACCTACCAGAACGAGTGCTTCGCCGCGATGGCCGGCGTCTCGAAGGCCAGCAACGGCGCCTGCGCCCCGGCCGGCTGCAAGGCCGACGCCGACTGCAACGACAGCAACGCCTGCACCACCGACACCTGCAACCTCAAGACCGGCCTGTGCAGCAACGCCGCGATCCCCAACTGCCCGGCCCAGGCCTGCGCGGTCGGCGACGCCAGCGTCTGTGCCAGCACCGACTTCTGCAAGGGCAGCTGCGGCGGCAAGGGCATCTGCGCCGCCAAGCCGCAGGTCTGCACCAAGGAGCTGTTCGAGGTCTGCGGCTGCGACGGCAAGACCTACGGCAACGAGTGCCTGGCCAACATGGCCGGCGTGGTCAAGGCCAGCGACGGCGCCTGCGCCCCCGCCGGCTGCAAGACCAACCTCGACTGCAGCGACGGCAAGCCCTGCACCTTCGACGTCTGCGACACCACCAGCGGCAAGTGCAGCAACAACGCCATCGCCGGCTGCACCGGCCCCTGCGACCAGGGCCAGAGCTGCGACGACGGCAACGTCTGCACCTCGGAGACCTGCACCAAGGTCGGCGTCTGCATCTCGAACCCGATCGACGGCAAGTGCGACGACGGCAACCTCTGCACCGGCGGCGACGCCTGCAAGGACGGCGCCTGCAACGCCGGGCTGGTCAAGGTCTGCAACGACTTCAACGCCTGCACCGCCGACAGCTGCAACGCCAAGACCGGCGACTGCGTCTTCGCGCCGATCGCGGGCTGCACCGGCAGCAAGTGCACCATCGGCGGCACCGACTGCCCCAAGGCCACCTGGTGCGAGGCCAGCTCGGTCGGCACCTGCAGCGGCGGTGGCGTCTGCTCGAGCGTCCCGACGATCTGCCCGCTGGCGATCGTCCCGGTCTGCGGCTGCGACGGCAAGACCTACAACAACGCCTGCGAAGCGGCCAAGGTCGGCGTGAACGTCGCGAGCTCGGGCGCCTGCGTCAAGCCCGAGTGCAGCCAGGCAGCCGACTGCAACGACAACAACGCCTGCACGCTCGACAGCTGCACCGCCGGCAAGTGCGTCCACCTCGCGACCAAGGGCTGCACGCCCTGCGCCGTGGTCGGTGATTGCAACGACAACAACGCCTGCACCACCGAGACCTGCAGCGAAGGCAAGTGCGTCTACGCCTCGCTCGCCAACTGCAAGCCCTGCGCCAGCGGCGCCGACTGCAACGACAACAACGTCTGCACCACCGACAGCTGCACCCTCGGCAAATGCAGCAACATCGCGATCAAGGGCTGCACGACGTGCGCCGTCGCCGGCGATTGCAACGACAACAACGCCTGCACCTCCGACAGCTGCAACGGCGGCAAGTGCGTCTACGGGCTGACCGCCAACTGCAAGCCGTGCGCGGTCGCCGGCGACTGCAACGACAACAACGCCTGCACCACCGACAGCTGCTCGGCCGGCAAATGCGTCAACCTCGCGATCAAGGGCTGCGCGCCCTGCTCGGTCGCGGGCGACTGCAACGACAACAACGCTTGCACCACCGACGCCTGCACCGCGGGCAAGTGCAGCAACACGGCGATCACGGGCTGCAAGTCCTGCGCGACGACCGGCGACTGCAACGACAACAACGCCTGCACCACCGACAGCTGCGCCAGCGGCGTGTGCAAGAACGACGTGACCAACGGCTGCACACCCTGCGCGTCCCTGGCCGACTGCAACGACAACAACAACTGCACGCTCGACACCTGCTCCAGCGGCAAGTGCGCCCACAGCGCGATCCCGGGCTGCGTGACGATCAAGAGCTGCACCATCGGCAACAAGGGCGAGTGCGGCGACGGCCTGTGGTGCACCGCGGGCGTCTCGCTGAGCCAATGCGGCGCCAAGGGCACCTGCCTGTCGACCAAGACGTGCAGCACGTTCTCGGGCAAGGTCTGCGGCTGCGACAGCAAGACCTACGACAACACCTGCACCGCCGCGGTCGCCGACGTCGGCGTCGCCGGGTTCGGCGCCTGCAAGTAGCTCAGGGCCGGCCGGACGCGTCGGCGATGTCGACCGACGCGTCCGCGCCGACCGCCGTCCGTGCCAGGCGAGCGCGCAGCAACGCCGAGAGCGCCGGCAACCACGCCACGACGTGCGCCGACCACAGCTGCGGATTTGGGATCACGCGCAGCTCGTCACCGACGTAGAGGGTGTGCAGCACCGACGAGCGGTTGCCGCGCATCATCGCCAACGCCGACTCGCACACGGCGTGCAGCCGATCGGCCCGGATCTTCGCGCTCGGCGTCAGCCCGGCCTGCGCGCTCGCCAACCAGAGGATCGCCGGCGCGATCGTGTCCAAGCGGGCGCAGACCCGGTCGCGCGCGTCGTGGTCGCCGAGCGCGTCGTAGGTCAAGGCCAGGTTCATCCAGGCGCCGATCCGCGTCGGCTTCTCGCGGGTCGCCAGCTCGAGGTCGGCGCGGGCCGCCGCCCAACGCTTGCGCTTGCGCGCCAACTCGCCGCGGTAGACCACCGTCGTCGCCGTGCTCAGCTCGGGGAACTTGCGCCGTCCCAGGTGAGCAAACCAGCGCGCCCGCAGCGTCTGTCCCCGCAGCATGCACGCCGCCGAGCTGCCGACGTAGCCCCAGCGGCACGGCTTGCGCGCGATGGCGCGGCGGAAGTCGGCGAGCGCGCCGTCGATGTCGCCGATCCAGAGCCGCAGCTCGCCCTGGTAGGTAAAGGGGTGCGGCGACCGCGGGTAGCGCCGGGCGATCTCGACGAAGCCGGCCAGGACCTCGTCGGCGGGCTGCGTCATCAGCCGCAGCAGCTGGGTGGTCGCGGCCATGCGGCCGCCAGCGGCCTCGACGACGACCAACGCGTCGTCAGGCCCGGTTCGTAGCGTCAGGCGATCGGTGCGGTTGCCGCCCATGGCGCGCAGCACGCCACGCAACGCCGCGACCTGCGACGCGGGATCGGGCCCGGGCAGCGGCACGCCAGCGGCGCGGCACAATGGCTCCAGCTGCTCACCAGAGAAGCCGTCGGCGTCGGTGCTGCGCGCGGCGAAGCGGGCGAGCGGGCGTCCGGCGAAGGTCGCGCTGAGGTCGACCAGCTCGAGCAGCGCGTGGGCGACGACGCTGTTGCCGTCGCGCAACGACGCCTCGAGGTCCTCGACGGCCGCCTCGAACGCCCCGAGCGCGAGCCGGGCCTCGGCCCGGGCGACCAACGCCGTCCGCCGCACCGCCGGGTCGGCCACGGCGATGGCCAGCGCCTCGATCGCGCCCGCCGCCTCGCCCTGCTGCAGCAGCGCCACGCCTTCGATCAGCGCCGCCTTCGGATGCGCGCTGCCGAACGCCGCGACCCGCTCGCGCGCCTGCGACCAACGGCCGCGGAACAACCAGAGCTCGGCGAGGGCGAGCGCCGCCTCCTGCTCCTCGTCGGCGATCTGCGCGAGCGTCTGCTCGGCGAGCACGAACGCGCCGACCTCGATCGCGACGCGGGCCGCGCGGAGCGCGAACGACGGGCCTCCCTGGTCGCGGACGACGGCGCGCAGCCCAGATCCGCGCGCCGACGCCGCGATCGCCGCTTCCAGGGCGACCGTCGCGGCGGCGGTGTCGCCCATGCGGCCTTCTGCGCGCGCGCGCTCCAACAAGCAATCGGCCGCCAGGTCGGGGGCGACCGCGCTCGCGACGGCGCCCCAACAGCTCGCCGCCGGGCGATCGGCGCGCAGCGCGCTGCTTTGTCGGGCCAGGAGCTCCATCGCGACGACCGCGTCGGCCTCCCCTGCGCCGATGGTGGACGCGCGGCGGACGTTGGCCTCGACCACGGCGAGAGCCGCCGCGCGCGCGCCGAGCAAGGCGTGCCCGGCCACGGCCAGTGCGGCCCGCTCGAGGCTGTTGGCGCCGGCGCCGTCCTGACGGTCCTGGAACACCGCGAGCCCGGCGTCGAAGTCACCGAGCGCGAGCCAGAGCAGGCCGACGTAGGCCCGATCGTCGTCAGGGAGCGTGGCCACGTCCAGCTCGGTCAGCGTCGCACGACAGGCTTGCAGGCGCGTCGGATCGGGCCGACGCCGCAGCTGCTCCGCGACGCCGAGCAAGCGCGCGCGCCGGTCCGAGAGCGCATCAGGCGCGGCGGCGACGGTCTCGGCTGTGCCGCCGTGTCGCCCCAGCTGCGCCAGCCAACGTTGCCCGTTCACCAGGGCGACGACGCCGTCCGCGTGATCGCGCAAGGCGTCCGCGATGCGCGCACAATGGGGCAAGGCACTGTCGTACAGCGGTCCGCGGCCGATGTTGGGCACGACGGCAAAGGAGCTGCCGTGGGCGCCCGGGACGTCCAGGCGCAGGGTGCGCGTCTGGCCGCGGACCCGGACCACCAGCGCGACCGTGTCACCATCGGTCGTCAACCCGTCGATCTGGTAGCCCTGCGGAAGCGCCCGGCCGAGCCAGTCCGGCAGCGGCGCCAGCCACCAAGGGGGGCGTGAGGTTCCAGGATCGCCGGTTGCGGACATCGACGCTCCTGGTCCCCGGGCCACGCAGATCACGCCCGGAGCCCCGCTGCGCCGGCCGGTGCTCACGGCTTCGGCCGCATCACGGCGTAGACGTGCGTGAGCAGGTACGAACGGTAGCCCCCCGGCACCTGCCGATGGCTGCCGACGTAGCTCAACATTAGCGCCTCGACGCGCTCGCGATCCAGCCACGCGACGAAGATCGCGCTGTGCTCGCTGCCGTTGTACGAGTGGTTGACGTACGAGAGGAAATCTCCGGGCTGGAACTCGGCGGGGTCGACGTACGGCCCGGACTTGCGGCCTCGATGCACCCGCTGCCGTCGGCGGCCCTCGAAGCCCGCCTGCTGGTACACGGCGGTGGCGAAGGTCCAACACGAGCCGACGACGATCTGGCCCTGCTCGACCATGGCCCGCCCGGTCTGCAGCACCTGCCGCCCCTCGGGGCTCGCCTGCGCTTCGGCCTCGTCGAGGATCGCGCGCACGGTCGGCGGGATCTCGACCCCGTCGCGCCCGACCCCGTCGCGCCCGACCCCGTCGCGCCCGACGCCGTGGCGCCACGCGTCCGGCCGTTGCGCCGGATCCACCTCGGCGACGGGCGGTGGCCCGGGCCGCTGCGGCGGCGAGACGTTGCGCCGCAGCCGCTGCTTGCCGTCGCGGTCGGCGTCGCCGCGGCGGCCGTCGTCGCCATCGAAGAGCGGATCGTGGTCGCGGACCTCGATCACGCGCGTATTGCAGCCAGTGGCCAGCGACGTCAGCGACGCCAGCGACGCCACGAGCGCCAACGTCGCCGCGCTCACAAGCGACGACGGGGCCGATCGGCCGGCGGCTGCCGGCGTGGTCCTCGTCGCGACGCTGGTCGGTTGCAGCCCCATCGCCGTGCAACGTAGCGCGCCGGCGCTCGATTCGCAGCCCCTCGCCGCGCCCTCGTTGGGATTGTCGCCCGCGTCTGCTACCCTCGCGGCGCCCGAGGCGGCTGCGGTCGCCCGCGCAGGAGGTCCCCGATGAGCGACCTGCTGGCTGCCCGTGCGCAGATGGCGATGTCCCTGGGCTTCCACATCCTGTTCGCCATCGTCGGCATGGCGATGCCGCTGTTCATGGTCATCGCCGAGGCGATCTGGCAGCGCACGGGCGATCCCGTCGCGCTCGACCTGGCCAGGCGTTGGAGCAAGGGCACGGCGATCTTGTTCGCCGTCGGCGCGGTCTCGGGCACGGCGCTCTCGTTCGAGCTCGGCCTGCTCTGGCCCGAATTCATGCGCCACGCCGGCCCGGTGATCGGCATGCCGTTTTCGCTCGAAGGGTTTGCCTTCTTCCTCGAGGCGATCTTCCTCGGCATCTGGCTCTACGGCTGGGATCGCATCTCGCCGCGGCTGCACCTGCTCGCCGGCGCGGGCGTCTGGGTCTGCGGCATGGCCTCGGGCGCGTTCGTCGTCTGCGCCAACGCCTGGATGAACACGCCCGCCGGCTTCCGCTTCGACAACGGCGTGGTGCGCGACGTGCAGCCCTGGGTCGCGATGTGGAACCCCGCGGCCGGCGCCGAGGTGCTGCACATGCTGATCGCGGCGCTCGAGGCCGTCGGCTTCGCCGTGGCGGCGATCCACGCCTGGGTGCTGCTGCGCCAGCCTCGCGACCGGATGCATCGCCTCGCCTTCGCCATCGCCCTGGCCGTCGGCGGCGTCGCGGCGATCGTGCAGCCGATGTCGGGGCATCACAGCGCGGTGCACGTCGCCGAGCACCAGCCGGTCAAGCTCGCGGCGATGGAGGCGCATTTCCACACCGCGCGCGGCGTCGGCCTGCGGATCGGCGGCTGGCCCGACGAGGAGACCGCCGAGGTCCACGCCTCGCTGGAGATCCCCTACGCCCTGAGCATGCTCGCGTTCTTCGACCCCAACGCCGAGGTCAAGGGCCTGCTCGACGTGCCACGCGACGAGTGGCCGCCGGTCGCGGTGGTCCACATCGCCTTCCAGATCATGGTCGGCTGCGGCACGGTGCTGATGCTGGTCGCCCTGCTGGCCGCGCTGCTCGCCTGGCGCAGGCGCGGCATCCCCGACGATCGCCGCCTGCTGTGGGCCGTCGTGCTCTGCGGCCCGCTCGGCGTCGTCGCGGTCGAGGCCGGCTGGACCGTCACCGAGGTCGGCCGCCAGCCCTGGATCGTGCACGGCATCCTGCGCACGGCCGACGCGGTGACGCCGATGCCGGGCCTGGTCGTGCCGTTCGTGGTGTTCTCGTTGCTCTACGCCGCGTTGGGGGTCGCGGCGATCGGCCTGCTGCGCCGCCACGTCTTCGCCACGACCCTGCCGAGCGGTCCCGCGGCGGCGTCGAGCGAGGTCGGCCATGGTTGAGACCACCGCGCTCGTCTTCGGCCCGGCCTGGATCATCGCCGGCGTGATCGTGGTCGCGCTGCTGATCTACTCGCTCACGGGCGGTGCCGACTTCGGCGGCGGGGTCTGGGATCTCTTCGCCCGGGGCCCGCGCGCCGAACGCCAGCGCGAGGCCATCGAGCACGCGATCGCGCCGATCTGGGAGGCCAACCACGTCTGGCTGATCTTGGTCGTGGTGCTGCTCTTTGTCTGCTTCCCCAGCGCATTCGCGGCGTTGACCACGGCGCTGCACATCCCGCTGACGCTGATGCTGATCGGCGTCGTGCTGCGTGGCTCGGCCTTCACCTTCCGCTCGTACGACATCGGCCCGGGCGCCACCGAGCGCGGCCGGCTGTGGACGCGGGTCTTCGCCATCAGCAGCGTGATCACGCCGGTGATGCTCGGCGTCTGCCTGGGCGCGGCGGTGTCGGGCGCGCTGCGACTGGACGCCCAGGGCCGCGTGATCACCGACTTCGTCTCGGCGTGGTGGGCGCCGTTCCCCTTCGCGCTCGGGGCGATGGTGCTCGCGCTCTTTGCCCTGATCGCCGCGGTCTACCTCGCCGCCGAGCATCGCGAAGATCCGCTCGCCGAGGACTTCCGCGTCCGCGGCCTCTGGGCCGGCGGCGCGACCTTCGTCGGCGCGTGGCTGGCGTTCTGGCTGGCCGAGGCCGGCGCGCCGGCGCTGCGATTGGGCCTGAGCGCCGGGCCCGACGCGATGATCGGCCAGGCCCTGACCGGGGCTTGCGCGCTGCTGACGATGGCCGCGCTCTGGACGCGGCGCTACCGCGTCGCCCGCCTGGCGGTGATGGCCCAGACGACCGGCATCGTGCTCGGCTGGGCGGCCAACCAGTTCCCGTACCTGATCGTGCCGGACGTGCGCGTCGACCTCGCGGCCGCCTCGGACGCCGTGCTCTGGCCGGTCGTCGGCGCCCTCGGCATCGGCAGCCTGGTCCTGGTGCCGGCGTTCTGGGCCCTGTACAGCGTGTTCAAGCGCTGAGGCGATCGACGACGAGGGCGGGCGTCCGCGGCGATCGGTGCCCGCCGTGGCTGTCACGTCCGGGCCGCTCCCGCGTCATGGGGCTGCGCGTGCGCGCCGGGGGTTGTTCCGACGCCTCGGCGTGGTACTCACGCCCACTGCCAACGCCGCTTCCGCACGGCGCGCGACGACGCGCCGACCAGGAGCCTCGATGACCGCGGACCTCGCACGGCGATTCCAGACGATCCGGGCGACGACCGACGCCCTCGCCGCGCCGTTGTCGGCCGAGGATCAACTGCTGCAGGCCACGCCGATGGCGAGCCCGACCAAATGGCATCGCGCGCATACGACCTGGTTCTTCGAGGCGTTCGTGCTCGAGCCGGCGGGGATCGCGCCCGTCGACCCGGCCTACGCGTTCCTGTTCAACTCGTACTACGACGCCGTCGGGCCGCGCCTGGCCCGTCCGTTGCGCACGCTGTTGTCGCGGCCGACGGCGCTCGAGGTCACGGCCTACCGCCACGAGGTCGACGCGCGCGTGCTGGCGGCGATCGGCCGCGGCGACGTCCGCGCCGAGATCGTCGAGCTCGGCCTGCAGCACGAGCAGCAGCACCAAGAGCTGATCTTGACCGACATCCTGCACGCCTTCGCCCTGAACCCCATCGCGCCGGTGATGCGCCCGCTGGACGAGGCGTCGATCGGCGCGGGATCGCGGGCCGATCGCGGCGCCAGCGGCGGTTGGAGCCAGTACGCCGGCGGCGTGGTCGAGATCGGCAGCGCCGGCGAGGGCTTCGCCTACGACAACGAGGGCCCGCGCCATCGGGTCTACCTGCAGCCCTTCGCGCTGGCCGACCGCCCGATCAGCGTCGGCGAGCTGCGCGCCTTCATCGCCGAGGGGGGCTACCAGACGCCGTCGCTCTGGCTGGTCGACGGCTTCGCCCGGGCCCAGGCCGAGGGCTGGACGCAGCCGCTGCATACACGCGGCACCGGCGCGGCGCTCGAGGTCTTCACCCTGCACGGCTGGCGCCGCCCCGGCGACGACGAGCCGGCGTCGCACCTGAGCTTCTGGGAGGCCGACGCGATCGCGCGCTTCTTGGGCGGCCGCCTGCCGACCGAGGCCGAGTGGGAGCACGCGGCCCAAGGTGTCGATCCGGACCGCGGCAACTTCGCCGACGGCGCCTGGTTGCCGCAGGCCGCTGCGACGGCGACGCACGGCGACCGCGCCGACGCACCGCACGCACCGCAGCAGCTCTTTGGCGACGTCTGGGAGTGGACGCGCTCGAGCTACGAGCCCTACCCCGGCTACCGGCCGGCGGCGGGCGCGCTCGGCGAGTACAACGGCAAGTTCATGGCCCAGCAGGTCGTGCTGCGCGGCGGCTCGTGCCTGTCGCCGCGCGGGCATCTGCGTGCCTCGTATCGCAACTTCTGGCCGCCCGAGACGCGGTTCCAGATGGCGGGCGCCCGCTTGGCCCGCGACCTCTGATCGACCCGCCGCGGCCGCGACCGCGCACCAGGAGACCACCATGGCCACCGCGACTTGGAAGGGCGCGACCATCGCCCGGAGCGACGACGTCGAGATCGTCGAAGGCAACGTCTACTTCCCGCGCGACGCGGTGAACCCGGAGCACCTGCGGCCCAACCCGCACCAGACGGTCTGCGGCTGGAAGGGCACCTGCGACTACTTCGATGTGGTCGTCGGCGCCGAGGTCAACGAGGCCGCCGCCTGGACCTACCCGACGCCCAAGCCGGCCGCCGCCAACATCGCCGGCTACATCGCCTTCTGGCGCGGCGTGCAGGTGACGCGATGAGCGCCGAGGCCGCAGCTGCGGTCTTTTCGGGCCTGTTCGCGGCGAAGCGCTCGCTGCCGACCTGGTTGCTCTATGACGACGCGGGCTGTGCGCTCTACGAGCAGATCACGACCCTGCCGGAGTACTACCTGACGCGCGCCGAGACGGCGGTGCTGGCGGCACACGCCGACGCGATCGTGGCGCTCGCGACCGACGACGGCGGCGGCATCGCGCTCGCCGAGATCGGCGCCGGATCCGCGACCAAGACCGAACTGCTGCTGGCCGCGGCCCTGCGCCGGACGCAACACGCCAGCTTCCTGGCCTGCGACATCGCGCCGGGCCCGCTGGCCGAGGCCCGCGCCCGGCTGCAGGGGCGCTTCCCGGGGCTCGCCGTGAGCACCTTCGCCGGCCGCCACCTGCAGGCGGGGCCCGCGATCGCGGCGCTGCCCGACCGCCAGGTCCTACTCTTCCTCGGCAGCTCGATCGGCAACTACCCCGACGCCGAGGCGATCGCGCTGCTCGGTGGGCTGCGGCCTTCGCTGCGGCCCGGCGCGCTGCTGGTGCTCGGCACCGACATGAACCTCGACCCGGCGACCGTGATCCCGGCCTATGACGACGCGGCCGGGGTCACGTCGGCGTTCAGCCTGAATGTGCTGACGCGCCTGAACCGCGAGTACGACGCCACGTTCGACCTCTGCGGCTTCCGCCACGCGGCCCGTTGGCGTCCCGAGCACAAGAACATCGAGATCAGCCTGCAATCGCTGGTCGATCAGCGGGTCACCATCGGCGCGCTCGGCCGCGAGGTTCAGTTCGCGGCCGGCGAGCACGTCCACCTCGAGACTTGCGCCAAATACGACCAGCGCCGGGTCGACGGCATCCTGGCGGCGGCCGGCTTCCGTCCGAGCGCGCAATTCCGCGACGAATCGGGCCGCTACGCCGTCCAGGTCGCGGTCGCCGCCCCGCGCTGAGGCCGACCTGGATCGCGGGCGATCTATTGACATTGAAAATCAGTTTCAGTAAACCCCTGCTCAGCGAGGCCGGAGCGCGCGCGCGCATCCGCCTGGCTGAAACTGAATGTTGATATCACAGCACCGGTGCCTAGACTGCCGGTCCACCGCCCCCGAAGAGGGCGCGACGAGAGTTGCCCATGTACCTGCCCCATGCCCAACGCCCCCAGACCTCCCCGCTGTCGCGCCTGCTCGCCTCGTCCGGGCTGATCGTCGGCGCCGCGCTGCTCGGCCTCGCCGGCTGCAGCAGCGACGACGGCGCCAGCGAGGACACCGCGCCGACCCTGCCCGCGACCTACACCTTCGGCAGCCAGCTCGAGCCGGGCACGTCGTCGGTCTCCTACACCGGCCAGGTGCAGCGCCAGCTGCTGATCGACCAGATCTCCGAGCTGATGGAGGGTGCCACCGACGGCATCGACGGCGGCAAGGCGCCCAAGGCCGGCGAGCTCGAGGCGGCGCTGCTCTTCCTCTACGCCTTCGATCCCAGCACCGGCAGCGGCGCCGCGATCGGCCGGGAGACGACGCCGCCGACGCTGCAGACGACCTGGGGCGACCTGGCGAGCAACGCGCGCCTCAGCAACAAGATTGCCGGCAAGGACCCGATCGGCCAGCACCGCGACTGGGAGACCCAGGGCCTGCTCGGCTGGCCCGAGGCCAAGGGGCCGGACGCGCTGATCCGCGGCTGGATCAAGGAGTTCGACAAGCGCGCCGTCGATCGCGCTGCCGGCAAGGTCGGCACCGGCGCCGACGGCAAGCCGCTCGCGACCGTCCAGGTCACCGAGCAGGGCCACAACCTGCAAGAACTCGTGCAGAAGCTGCTGCTCGGCGCGGTCGCCTACAGCCAGGCCGCAGACGACTACCTGGACGACGACACCCCCGGCAAGGGCCTGCTCTCGGACCACAGCAAGGGCGAGGACGACGGCGACGCCGCCACCGCGCTGGAGCACGCCTGGGACGAGGCGTTCGGCTACTTCGGTGCCGCGCGCGACTACGGCGACTACAGCGCCGCCGACCTCGCCGGCAAGAGCACCGGCCCGCGCAGCAAGGGCGTCTTTGACACCGACGGCGACGGCAAGATCGACCTGCGCAGCGAGGCCAACTACGGCTTCGCCAAGTACTGCGGCCGCCGCGACGACGCCGCCGCCGCGATCGCGCCGACCAAGATGAAGCAGCGCGTCTGGGACGCCTTCCGCCGCGGCCGCGCCCGCCTCGCCGCGACCAAGCCGGGCGCGCTGCCCGCCACGACGCTCGCGGCGCTCAAGGCCGACCGCGACGACGCCCTGCGCGCCTGGGAGGAGTGCATCGCCGCCAACGTCATCCACTACAGCAACGAGGCGCTCGGCGATCTGGCCAAGGCCGCCGCCGGCAAGGGCTGGGACCACGCCGAGGCCGCCGGGCATTGGTCCGAGGCCAAGGCCTTCGCGTTGGGCCTGCAGTTCTCGCGCTTCTCGATGCTCAGCGAGGCGCAGCTCAAGGAGCTCTACGCCAAGATGGGCGACGCCCCGACGCTCGGCAACGCCGACGCCGCGGCGATCGCCAAGGCCCAGGCCGACCTGCGCGCCGCCCGCCAGCTGGTGATGGACGCCTACGGCTTCGACGCCAAGCTGCGCGGCGACGACAACGGCGAAGGGGGCTGGTGATGGCAGACCTCGCGCGCGGGATCGCCGCCCTGCTCGGCCTGACGCTGGTCACTGCCTGCGGCAACGGCACGAGCAAGACCAACAAGGTCGACCCCTTCGAGGACGACCGCTTCGACCGGCGGGCGATGCTCGTCGACCAGGCGGCCGAGGTCGTGCGGCCCGAGATCGCGGCGTTTTCGCTCGACGCCACCGCGCTGGACGAGGCGGTCGCCGCCTGGGTCGCCGCCGGGGCCAAGGCCGACGGCCGCGCCGCCGCCCAGGCCGCCTGGAAGGCCGCGTTCCTGCGCTGGCAGCGGCTCGAGGTCTGGCGCTTCGGCCCCGCCGCGATGGACGACAACGCCCTGCGCGACCGCATCTACTCGTGGCCGGTCACCAGCGCTTGCGCCGTCGACCAGGCGACCGCGGCCTGCGATCCGGCCAAGGGCTGCGACGCGACGGTCGCGCTGGTCAACCGCAAGGGCCTCGACGCGCTCGAGGCGCTGCTGTTCCGCGACGGCACCGACCACGCCTGCCCGCCCCAGGCCGCGCCCGACGGCTGGGACGCCCTCGACGAGGCCGCGCGCTGGGCCCGACGCGGCGCCTGGGCCAAGGCCGTCGCCGCCGACCTGCGCGCCGCCGCGACGACGCTGCACGACGCATGGAAGGCCGACGGCGGCGACTACGTCACGACGCTGGCCAAGGCCGGCGAGCTGGGCAACCCGTTCCCGTCGCTGCGTGAGGCGGTGAACCATTGGAGTGACGCGCTCTTCTACGTCGACACCGAGACCAAGACGATGAAGCTCGGCCAGCCGCCGGGCATCGTCGCCAACCCCTGCGGCCTGTTCGGTGAGCCATGCGCGCAGGCGCTCGAGTCGCGCTGGGCGCACCTGAGCAAGGAGGCCATCGTCGCGAACGTGCAAGCGTTCCGCATCGCCGTCATCGGCCGCGACAAGGGCGACGCGTCCTCCGGGCCGGGGATCAAGGCCTGGCTGACGGCCGTGGGCGCCGGGGAGCTCGCTGGGACCCTGACCGCGCAGACCGACGCCTGCCTGTCGACGTGCCAGGCGATCCCGGGCTCGCTGGCCGAGGCGCTGGTCAAGGACCCCGACGCGGTCAAGGCGGCGTTCGAGGCCTGTCGCTCGCTCGGCATCACGATGAAGACCTCGCTGGCGACCACGCTCGGCCTCGACCTGCCCGACTCGGCCGCCGCGGACGCCGACTGATGTCCACGCCCCTCGGCCAACGCCTGCAGCAGCCCATCGACGCGGCGTCCCTGACGCTGTGGCGCGTGCTCTTCGGCGTGCTGATGGCCGTGACCCACGCCCGCTTCGTCGCCGAGGGCTGGGTCGAGGCCTTCTACGTCGCGCCGGCGTTCCGCTTCGCTTATTGGGGCCTCGGCTGGTTGCCGTCGCTGCCGGGGCCGGCGCTGGTGGCGCTGCACCTGCTGCTGGCGTGCATGGGCCTTGCGCTCGCCGCCGGCAGGGCGCCGCGGACGATGGCGCTGCTGCTCGGCCTCGGCATGGCCTACACCGACGCGCTCGACCTGACGAACTACCTCAACCACCACTGGCTGGCGGTGCTGCTCTGTGGCCTCGGCGCGCTGACGATGCCCCGGCGCGACCAGGCGACGGCGCCGACCTGGGCGCTGTGGCTGCTGCGGGCGCAGGTGGCGATCGTCTACGTCTTCGCCGCGATCGCGAAGATGGGGCCCGATTGGCTGCTCTATGGCCAGCCGCTCAACACCTGGCTCGTCGCCCGCAACGACTGGCCGCTGCTCGGGCCGCTGTTCGAGCTGCGCGAGACGGCGATCGCGATGTCGTGGGCCGGGATGCTCTACGACCTGACGATCCCGGCGTGGCTGCTCTGGCGACGCTCGCGGCCCTACGCCCTGGTGGTGCTGGTCAGCTTCCACACGATGACGGCGCTGCTGTTCCGCATCGGCATCTTCCCGTGGTTGATGACGATCAACGCGCTGCTCTTCTTGCCGCCCGACTGGCCCCGCCACCTGCGCGCCGGTCGCTGGCTGCTGGCCCGGATCTGCGCGCCGATCGCGGCCGCCGCCGCGCCCGCCTTGCGCCCCTGGCAGCTCGCCGCCCTCGGCCTGTACCTGCTGCTGCAGGTCGCCGTGCCGCTGCGCTGCTTCGCCTACCCCGGCCCGGTGCTCTGGGCCGAGGAGGGGATGCGCTTCTCCTGGCGGGTGATGGTGCGCGAGAAGCACGGCGACGTGAGCTTCCGCGTCCGCCGCGCCGACGGCCGCGAGGTCCGCCAGGAGCCGCGCCATTGGCTCGACAGCCGCCAGGCCCGCGAGATGGCCAGCCAGCCCGACATGATCTTGCAGCTCGCCCACCGCGTCGCCGCCGACCACCGTGCCCGCGGCGACGGCGAGGTCGCGGTCTTCGCCGACGCCTGGGTCAGCCTCAACGGCCGGCCGCCGGTGCGCATGATCGACCCGGACGTCGACCTGGCCCGCGAGGCCGACACGTTGGCGCCGAAGCCCTGGATCTTGCCGCCACCTCCCGGCCCGCCCGGCCAATTCGGTCGCAGCGTGTTCGCCCCGGGCACGCCCGCGGCCGAGCGCAGCGCGCAGGCGACCGCGCAGGAGCTCCCGTGACCCTCTGCCGTCCCGTTCCGCCTGGTCGACGCTTGCTGGCCCTGCACCCGGCCGTGGGCGCGCTGGCAGCGTTGCTCGTCGCCAGCGCCGCGATCGCCGCGCCAGCGCCCGACGACGCCGCGCCGGCGCCCGACGACGCTGCGCCGCTCGCCGAGCCGGCGACGCCGACGACCCGGGCGCTCTCGCTGCGGCCGCCGCCACGCAGCGCACGCGCCGGCAAGCGCCGACGCAGCGGCCGCAGCGACGCCATCACCGTCTTTGGCCGACGCCAGCGCGAGGCGCTGCAGCCGGGCTCGGCGACCACGATCGACAGCAAGCAGCTCGAGCGCCATCGCTACGACGACGTCGGCCGCCTGCTGCGCGACAAGCCCGGCAACACCGTGCGCGACGAGGAGGGCTGGGGCCTGCGGCCGAACATCGGCATGCGCGGCGCCAACCCCGAGCGCAGCGCGCGCATCGCCCTGATGGAGGACGGCGTGCCAGCGGCGCCGGCGCCCTACGCGGCACCCGCGGCGTACTACTTCCCGCTGATGCTGCGCATGGATCGCGTCGAGGTGCTCAAGGGCCCGGCGGCGATCCGCTACGGCCCCAACGCCATCGGCGGCGCGCTGAACCTGGTCGGCGCCGGCCTGCCCGACGGCGAGCGGCTCGACCTCGAGATCGCCGGCGGCAACACGATGTACGGCCGCGGCCTGGCGCGTTGGGGCCGCAGCTTCGGCCCGTTCGCCATCCTGCTCGAAGGCGCGCTGGTGCGCAGCGACGGCTTCAAGCGCATCGTCGACGGCAAGGGCGACGACACAGGCGCCGACGCCGGCTTCTTGCGCCGCGACGCCGGCCTGGTGCTCGGCGCCCGCGTCGGCAGCGGCGCGCGCACGCACGAGATCTCGCTGCGCCTGGGCTACGGCGACGAGGACAGCCACGAGACCTACCTCGGCCTGAGCCGCGCCGACTTCGACCGCGATCCGACCCAGCGCTACCTGGCCAGCGCCAACGACCGCATGCAGTGGCGCCACGTCTCTGCGCGCCTGCGCCACGTGCTGACGGCCGAAGGCGCAGCGGGCACCTGGACGCTGCGCACCTCGCTCTACGCCAACCGGCTGCAGCGCGTCTGGGACAAGGTCGACGGTTTTGCCGGCGGCCCCGAGATCGCCTCGGTGCTGCGTGCGCCGACCAGCGGCAGCAACGCCGTGTTCATGGCCGTGCTGCGTGGCGCCCAAGACAGCCTCTCGCCCGCCGAGACCGTGGTGCTGGGCCGCAACGATCGCACCTTCCTCGCCACCGGCCTGAGCAGCGAGCTCAGCTACGAGGGCGAGGCCCTGGGCCTGCGCCACGAGCTGCTGGTCGGCGCGCGCGTGCACCACGACGACGCGCTGCGCCTGTCGACCTCGCACGGGGTGCTGGTCAGCGGCGGCAAGCTCGTCGACGACGGCAAGGCCGAGGTCCGCACGGTCGAGATGCAGTCCAGCGTGCTCGCGATCTCGGCCTGGGCCCAGGACACCGCGATCTGGAAGGCCCTGCGCCTGACCGCCGGCGTGCGCGTCGAGCAGATGGCCAGCGAGGCCGAAGATCCGGTGCGCAAGCTGGCCAAGGTCGACAGCAGCACGACCGCCGTGATGCCGGGCCTCGGCGCCGTGGTGGAGCTGCGCCCCGGGCTCGTGGCGCTGGCCGGCGTGTTCAAGGGCTTCGCCGCGGTCGCGCCGGGGCAGCCGTCGAGCGTCGACCCCGAGCAGGCCTGGAACGTCGACGGCGGCCTGCGCTGGACCGGCAAGGCCACCCGCGCCGAGCTGATCGGGTTCGCCGGCTTCTACGACAACCTCGTCGGCACCTGCAGCAGCAGCAGCGGTTGCAGCGCCGCGCAGCTGGACACCCAGTTCAACGGTGGCCGCGCCCTGGCCCTGGGCGTCGAGGCCTCGGCGGGCGCGTTGCTGCGCGCGCCTGGCGAGATCTCGGTGCCGGTCGGCCTCTCGGTGACGGCCCAGCGCACGACGTTCCAGCAGTCCTTCAGCTCGGACAATCCGGCGTGGGGCGAGGTGACGGCCGGCGACGTCGTACCCTACGTGCCGACGCTGCAAGTCGCTCTCAGCAGCGGGCTTCGTCGGGGGCCACTCGATGTCTCGATCGCCGGCCGCTACGTCGCCAGGGTCGCGGATGTGCCCGGCGTGCTTGCCGATCTCGACGACACCCAGACGACCGATGCCGTGATGCAGCTCGACGCCGCGGCCAGCTGGCGCTTCGGCCGCTTCGGCAGCGCGTTCGTCCAGGCACAGAACCTCACGGGCGCGATGCCTGTCGTCAGCCTGCGTCCATTCGGTGCCCGACCGACCCTGCCGCGCCTGATCGTGGTTGGCTGGCGCCTGTAGGGAGGCAGGCCCGGCGATCGACGTGGGCGGGTCGTTTCGACGCCCCTGATCGGACGAACAATTCGTTTGGGACCATCGAATCCCCTTGCCAATGGCGGCGCCGATCGTGCAGCCTTCGAGGGCGCGCAACGGCCTGCGTCGCGGGGTGCAATCCGGGGGTCCGATGACGTTCGTCTCGCAATCCATGCGGCGGCTGACGCTGGGGGTGTTCGCGATCGCCGCGTTGCTGCTCGCTTCGTGCAGCGGTGGCGAAGACGCCGGCACCACCAGCAGCAGCGAAGACTCCACGGTCCAGTCCGACACCGGGACCATCGACACCGGCTCGGCCGGCGACACGTCGCTGAGCACGGACACGGCCGACACCTCTGGCACCATCGACACCAGCACGGCCGACACCGGCAGCGACGACAGCGACGACCAGGACGGCTCCAACACCGACAGCGACACCGGCGAGGGCGACGCCCAGATCAACTGCCCTGGCGCGTCGGGCTGCGCCTGCACCACGAACTTCGACTGCGACAACAGCATCTGCCTCGACACCCCCGAGGGCAAGCGCTGCGCCACGACCTGCGTCGACGCCTGCGACAAGGGCTACACCTGCCAGAACATCGGCGCCGGCGACGTCGTCTTCGTCTGCGTGCCCGACTTCCTGACCCTCTGCTCGCCGTGCAAGTCGACCAAGGACTGCTCCGAGCAGGGCTCCGCGTCGATCTGCCTCGACTACGGCGAGGCCGGCAGCTTCTGCGGCGGCCCGTGCAAGGCCGACAGCGACTGCCCGGACGGCGGCTACACCTGCGCCGAGGTGATGAACCCCGAGACCAACAAGCTGACCAAGCAGTGCAAGCTCGCCCAGGTCGACGGCAAGCAGCCGGTCTGTGGCTGCTCGGTCTGGGCCAAGGCCGCGGCCATCAAGACGGCGTGCAAGGTCAGCAACGAGTTCGGCACCTGCGGCGGCGAGCGTCAGTGCACCAGCGACGGCATGGGCGCCTGCTCGGCCAAGACGCCGGCCGAGGAGAGCTGCAACGGCCTGGACGACGACTGCAACGGCAACACCGACGTCCTGCCGGCGAGCAAGACGTGCAGCAAGTCTGCGTGGTTGCCGCTCGGCAGCCAGACGCCGTGCAAGTCCAACGCCGAGTGCGGCGAGCCGGGCGAGACCTGCAATCCCGGCAAGGGCCTGTGCCAGAAGCTGATCGGCACCTGCACCGGCGTCGCGGCCTGCAGCGGCGGCACCGAGGTCTGCAACGACGTCAAGACGCCCAAGACCGAGGCCTGCAACGGCGAGGACGACGACTGCGACGGCAACGCCGACGAGGACTTCGCCTGGGTCAACCCGCAAGGCGGCGCCACGGTCCCGGTCGGCGGCGCCTGCGGCCTCGGCCCGTGCACCGGCGGCGTCGTCGCCTGCGAGACGCAGCTGAGCGCGATCTGCACGACCGAGACCAAGAAGAAGCCCGACACCTGCAACGGCACCGACGACGACTGCGACGGCGAGACCGACGAAGCGTCCTGCGAGGACGGCAACGCCTGCACTGCGGACGTCTGCGACGCCAAGAGCCAGAGCTGCAGCAACGCCAGCGCCGTCGACTGCGACGACAAGAACCCGTGCACCGGCGACTCGTGCGACCCCAAGGACGGCGGCTGCAAGCACGCCGCGCTGACCGCCAGCTGCGACGACGGCAACGCCTGCACCGTGGGCGACGCCTGCGCTGCCGACGCCAAGGACGTGGCGGTCTGCATGCCGGGCGCGACGACCAAGGTCTGCGACGACGCCAACCCGTGCACCGACGACAGCTGCGATCCGAAGACCGGCTGCGTGCAGCTGGCCAACGCCGTGACGATGGACTGCTACGACGGCGCCGAGGGCACCAAGGGCGTCGGCCTCTGCGTCGGCGGCATCCGCGCCTGCAACAACGGCAAGCTCGACAGCACCTGCGTCGGCCAGGTCGTGCCGAACAAGGTCGAGCTCTGCGACAGCAAGGACGACACCTGCGACGGCGTGACGGACGAGGGCTGCAAGCCGACCGGCGTCGCGGCGAGCTTCGCGACGGCCTCGGCGCAGTTGGCCGGCAAGGGCAAGGTGCCGAACGTCCACGCCGTGCTCGGCGACAGCAGCATCGGCGGCGGCAAGGCGACGGCAGCGGGTGCCAAGTCGCTCAACGCCGGTTTCATCGCTTGGATCCAATCGTTGTTCGAGTAGCGGGTCGCTACAACCCTGGGGTAGACCATGATGCGTGCAACCACCCATTCTCGAGCGGGCCGGACCACCTGGCGCCATGTGCTGGCCGCAGCCTGCGGCGTCGCGGCCTTGGGGCCGTTCGCGGCCCAGGCGGCCCCGGCGGAGATCTTGCAGCTGCAAGGTCGCCTGACGTCGGCGGCGGGCTCGGCCGTCCCGGACGGTGACTACGCGCTGACCGTGCGCTTCTACGCCGCCAAGGGCGACGCCGAGGGCGACGCGATCGAGGTGGCGATCGACCCGGCGGTCGCGGTCGTCAAGGGCACGTTCGCGCTGTCGATCGGCGGCAAGCTCAAGCTCAACCCGGCGCCCTTCCGCGAGGGCAAGATCAACTGGGTCGGCATCCAGGTCGGCTCGGACCCGGAGCTGCCGCGCCTGCAGCTGCACCAGGTGCCCTACGCCATGCGCGCCGCCATCGCCGGCGACCTCGAGTGCTCGGGCTGCGTCGGCACCGCCGATCTCGCGGCCGAGGTTCTGGCGCCCTACGCCAAGTCCGACGATCTCGCGCCGTTCGCCAAGAGCGCCGACCTCAAGAAGGTCGCCACCTCGGGCAGCTACAACGACCTGACCGACACGCCGACGGTGCCGGAGCTCAAGACCTGCCCGACGGGCGAGGTCCTGGTCGGCCACAAGGCCGACGGCTCAATCGTCTGCGCGCCGGACAAGGACACCATCACCAAGTACGACGGCAACGACTTCGCCCTGACCAACCAGGCCTGCCCGGCGGGCCAGGTCGTCACCGGCTTCGACGCCGGCGGCAAGGTCAAGTGCGCCGTCGACAAGAACACCGACACCAAGTACGACGGCTCGGACTTCGCGCTGTCGGGCCAGGCCTGCGCCAGCGGCCAGCACGTCGCGGGCATCGACGCCAGCGGCAAGGTCACCTGCGCCGCCGACAAGGACACCACCTACACCGGCGCCAACTTC
>CAZPHC010000010.1:161715-175584 GCA_964586155.1 uncultured Enterobacteriaceae bacterium
CGGCGCCAACTTCGCGACGTCGAACCAATCGTGCGCGGCGGGCCAGGTCGTCACCGGCCTCAACGCCAGCGGCAAGATCCTCTGCGCGGCCGACAAGGACACCAACACGACCTACACGGGCGCCAACTTCGCCACCAGCAACCAGGCATGCGCGGCCGGCAAGATCGTGAACGGCATCGCCTCGAACGGCACCGTGACCTGCTCGTCCGAGAAGGTCGGCATCACGTTCACCCGCTGGGGCCACACCAGCTGCCCGACCAACACCTCGCTGGTCTACTCGGGCTACCAGGCCGGCAAGTCGCACGATCATGGCGGCGGCGGCACGAACTCGCTCTGCCTGACCAAGTCGCCGACCTGGCTGAACTTCAACGATGGCAACCACAACGGCGCGCTCGTGTACGGCACCGAATACGAGATGTCCGGCTACGGCCTGACCGGCGTCTCGCCGTTCAACACCTTCCACGACTTCGAGGCGCCCTGCGCCGTCTGCCTCGACACCCGCTTCACGACCCAGATCATGGTGCCCGGCACGTACCAATGCCCGAGCGGCTGGACCAACCTCTACTACGGCTACCTGATGTCGACCCACTACACGCAGGGTGCGTCGGAGTTCACCTGCATCGACGTGCAAGCGCAGAAGATCGGCACCAGCACCAACCACAACGGCAACCTGCTCTACCCGACCGAGGCCGAGTGCGGCTCGCTGCCCTGCGGCCCGTACGTGCAGAACCGTGAGCTGACCTGCGCGGTCTGCGCCCGCTAGTGGGGGCGACGTTGCGCGAGGTCGAGATGCGCGGCCCCATCCGTCGGTCGCCGTGGGGGTTCGTTGGCTCGTTGGCGCTGCTCGCCAGCGTGGGCTGCAACAACCAGGGCACAGATCAGGCTCCATCGCCCGACCAGGGGCCTGCGATGCCCGGCCAGCCGGCGATGCAGGCCGGCGCAGGTGCCACGGTCACCGAAGGCACACCGCTGACGGACGCCGAGAAGATCCGCGCCGGCAAGCTGGCCCAGCGCCTGGTCACGGCGAGCCACGGTCCGGTCGAGATCTCGCAGATCGAGATGGTCTCTGGCGTCATCCGCGTGGTGGCGACGCCGGCCATCGAAGGCGGCAAGCCCTTCGACGTCTTCTTGAGCCGCGACCTGCGCCTGGTCTTCCCGACGGCCGACGACGCCAACGAGCGGCTCAAGGCCGTCGAGAAGGCGCCGCAGTTCGACGCTTGCCTGCGCGCCTCCGGGTTGCGTCTGTACGGCGATCCGAAGCAGGCCGAGACCCAGCGCCAGCTCCGCGAGCTCGGCGGCGCGGGCCGCTTCCTGCTGGTCGACTGCGCCTCCCATCCGACGGATTGCGCGGTGCTCGGCCAGACGACGCTTCCGGTGCTGACGCACGGCATGCAGCGCATCGCGTCGTTCATGCCGCGCAAGGTCATCGGCGAGTGGACCAAGTGCAGCCAGCCGTAGGTAGAGGTCGTTGCGGGTTGCATCGTCGCGCCGACTTTCACACCATGACGTGACCCCGACTGCACCGGTCGCTTGGCCCACAAGGGCCGCCACTGGCCACGATCGCAGCGTACGGGGCGGAGTCGACCCATGCTGCATCCCACGTCGCACAGCCGAACCAGCGCTCCCGCGCGCTCCCTGCCTCGTCTCTGCTGGGTCCTGGTCGCAGCCGGCCTGGCGGCGACGGCCTGCGGCAGTGACGGTCCGGGCGCCAGCGGCCAGGCCGCCGACACGACGGTGACGGACACGGCGGCGCCCGATACCACCCAAACCGACACCGGCGCGCCGGACACGACCCCGGCGGACACCACACCGGCCGATACCACGCCGGCCGACACGACGCCCGCCGACACGACCCCGGTCGATCCGTGCGCCGTCGCGGGCACGCCGTGCAACGACGGCGACCCGTGCACGATGGGCGACGTCTGCGTCGACGGCAGCTGCCAGGGCGGCCCCTCGGTCTGCGACTGCGCCAGCGACGCCGACTGCGACGATGGCGACGCCTGCAACGGCAGCGACTACTGCGACAAGGCCAAGTTCCCGTACGCCTGCAAGGCCAAGCCCGGCAGCGCCGTCGTCTGCGACCAGAGCGACGCCAACGCCTGCGCCGAGCCCACCTGCAACCCGAGCACCGGCGCCTGCGCCCCGGTCGCCAAGCCCGACAAGACGCCCTGCGCCGACGGCGACCCGTGCACGCTCGAGGACGCCTGCAAGGGCGGCGTCTGCGTCGGAAGCAGCCAAGGACCCTGCAAATGCGCGCAGGACAGCGACTGCGCCGCCTTTGACGACGGCAACGTCTGCACCGGCACGCTCTACTGCGACAAGAGCGACTGGCCGCCGAGCTGCAAGGTCAACCCGGCGACGGTCGTCCAGTGCGACGGAACCGGCGACACGGCCTGCAGCAAGAACGCCTGCGACAGCAAGGACGGCGCGTGCAAGCCCTTCCCGGTCGAGCAGACGCTGGAGAACTGCGTGCCAGGCAAGGGTTGCAGCTGGATCCAAGCCCCCGTGGCCGGCAAGCCGCCGCTCTGCGACGACGGCGACGCCTGCACCGCCGGCGATGTCTGCGACAAGGGCAGCTGCAAGCCCGGGCCCAACGACCTGTGCAAGTGCAGCAAGGACAGCGACTGCGACGGCCAGGAGGACGGCGACCTGTGCAACGGCACGCTCTACTGTGACCTGCAGTCCGGCAAATGCCAGCTCAACCCGGCGACGGTCATCCAATGCCCGACGGGCCAGGACACCGCGTGCTCGGCCAACCTCTGCGTGCCGTCGACCGGCCAATGCGTCTACGGCCCGCTCAAGAACGGCAAGGCCTGCGACGACGGCGACGCCTGCACCGGCGGCGACATCTGCCTCGGCGGCAGCTGCGTCGGCCCGACCAACACCTGCCCCTGCAAGGTAGACGCCGACTGCAAGAGCAACGATGACGGCAACCTCTGCAACGGCACCCGCTACTGCGACGGCCAGGACGGCACCTGCAAGGACAACCTGGCCAAGGCCGTCGTCTGCCCGAGCGTCGATGACACCGCGTGCAGCAAGAACGCCTGTGTGCCCCTGAGCGGCAGCTGCACCGAGACCGCCGTCGAGCGCACGACGGTCATCTGCGACCTGCCGGCGACGTCGTCAGACGGCAAGCCGGGTTGCCGCCGCGAGCGCCTGCCCGACGCCGCGCCCGACGCCGGCGCCTTCGCCTGCAACGACGGCGACGCCTGCACCACCGGCGACCTCTGCGCCAAGGGCAGCTGCGGCGCCGGCACCTACACCTGCTATTGCAAGAGCGACGCCGACTGCCAGGACGATGGCGACCTCTGCAACGGCAAGCCGTTCTGCGACAAATCCGACCCGAACAAGCCGGTGTGCAAGAACAACCCGAGCACCATCGTCACCTGCCCCACCGCCGGCGACACCGCCTGCATCCAGACCATCTGCCTGCCGCAGACCGGCAACTGCAAGAAGGCCCTGGTCGACGACGGCAGCGACTGCGACGACGGCGTGGCCTGCACATCCGGCGACTTCTGCCTGCTCGGTGGCTGCAAGGGCGGCAAGCTCGTCTGCCCGTGCCTGCAGGACGCCGACTGCAAGGACGTCGACGGCGACTTCTGCAACGGCGTGCCCTACTGCGACCTCAGCGACCCGTCCAAGCCCGTGTGCAAGCCCAACCCGGCGAGCGTGGTCTACTGCGCCAAGGGCGACGACAGCGCCTGCCTCAAGAACCAATGCGACAGCAAATCGGGCCTGTGCAGCCTCAAGCCAACCAAGGACGGCAGCCCCTGCGACGACGGCACGATCTGCACCGGCCCGGACGGCTGCAGCGGCGGCGACTGCGTCGGCAAGGCGCTGGACTGCGACGACAAGAAGCTCTGCACGCTCGACGCCTGCGACCCGAAGGTCGGCTGCACGCACAGCGCCAAGAACTGCGACGACGGCAACCTCTGCACGGCTGATTTCTGCGACGCCAAGGACGGCGGCTGCGTCCACGACAAGGGCACCACCGACGGCAAGCCCTGCAACGCCGACGACAGCGCCTGCACCGTCGGCGACGCCTGCAAGCAGGGTGCCTGCGTCGCCGGCCCGGCGCCGACCTGCCAGCTGAGCGGCAACGCGTGCGACCAGCCCAAGTGCATCAGCACGGGCGCCTCGACCTTCCAATGCGTGCTGGTGGCGGTGGCCGACGGCGCGCCCTGCGCGGACGGCAAGGCCTGCAAGATCGGCGCGAGCTGCCAGGGCGGCAAATGCCTGGGCGGCGGCGACGACACGCTCTACTTCAAGACCCTGGCCGACAGCGCCGGGCCGACCGTGGCGTCGGCGCTGGCGACGACCGCGACCGGGGCGCTGTTGGCCGGCACGCGCAAGGCCAAGGACGGCACGTTCGAGTGGCTGATCTGGCGCGTGGGCGCGACGGGCAAGCTGGAGACCGGCTGGCCGAAGGTGGTGTTGACGGGGCTCGACGAGGGCGAGGTCGTCTACGCGTCGGCTGGCGCGACGATCGAGCTGCTCGGCTACGAGAAGATCGGCACGGCCCGCAAGCTGCGCTACCTCGTGGTGTCGGCGGACGGCAAGTCGGTGCTGGCCAACACGGCGCCGGCGATCGTCAGCTCGGTGCGGTCGGCGGTGGCCGACGGCGTCGGCGGCTTCTACGCCACCGGTAGCGTCGAGCCGGACGCGACGGGCTGGCGCGTGGCGTCGACGGGCCAGCTGGGCTGGGCGACGACAGCCAAGCCCCTGGCCGAGGGCTTCGGCATCGCGGCGCGCGCCAAAGGCGGCGCCGTCGTCGTCGGCCGCGTCTACAGCGGCAGCACAAGCGCCGAGGGCGCGGCCTTCGTCAGCAACAGCGGCCAGATCGAGGCGAGCTACACCGGCGAGGTCGGCAGCACGGCGCAGGTCGCGCGGCAGCTGCAAGCGGTCGACGCCCTGGCCGATGGCGGCGCGCTCGCGGCGGGCTGGCGTCTCGACGGCGGCGCCAAGCTGCTGCGCCTGGTGGCGCTCGACGCCGCGGCCAAGGAGCGCTGGGCGCTGACGTCGTCGACGCCGTTGGATCCGCGCGCCATCGCGCCGCGCGGCACGGGATGGATCTTGGGCGGCGTGGCGCCCGGTTCGCTGGGCACCGACGCCTCGATCGTCGCGGTCGACGCGGCGGGCGCCGTGCTGTTCACCAAGGCGCAGAGCGGCGTCGGCGCGGACGGTGTGTTGGCCTTCGACGTCGCCGACGGCGGCAACGTGCTCGCCACCGGCTACGCCAGCGCCAGCGCCGGCGCCACCGTCGGCGAGGCCTTCTCGTGGCGCCTGAGCGCCTATGGCCAGGACAGCTGCGACAGCGCCGGCGCCTGCTACGGCAAGACCCCAGCCGACTGCGACGACAAGGACGTCTGCACCAACGACGCCTGCACCGGCGGCAGCGGCTGCAGCCACACCTTCAACTCCGCGGTCTGCGACGACGGCGACGCCTGCACGCTGGGCGACACCTGCATCGCCGGCAGCTGCAAATCCGGCACCAAGCCCGACTGCGACGACAAGAACCCGTGTACCGAAGACACCTGCGATGCCAAGACCGGCTGCGTGCACAAAGACGTCGCCGACCTGACGCCCTGCGACAACGGCAAGGCCTGCCTCGGCGGCGTCTGCGCCAGCCGCTGGGCGGTCACGCTCGACCGCGGCGACACCGTGGGCTGCTCCATCGGCACCGACGGCCTCGCCAAGTGCTGGGGCTACTGTTACTCCGCGCCGTGTGGCTTCAACACGGTGCAGAAGCCGGCCGGCACCGCGGTGACGGTCGCCAAGATCAAGAACGTCAAGGCTTTGCGCGTCGCTGACTCGCACGCATGCGCCATCGACGGCGACCAGATCACCTGGTGCTGGGGCTTCAACAGCAACGGCAAGCTCGGCGTCCCGGGTGCCGGCGTCGAGATCTTCCCCGTGGTCGTGGTCGGCGCAGCGAACAGCGTCGCGATCGACGTCGGCCTGCTGATGACCTGCTCGGTCGACAGCGCGGGCGATGTCTACTGCTGGGGCAGCAACTACTACAGCGGCGCCGGCCAGCCGGGCAACGCCGACGTCAAGGATCCGACCAAGGTCGCCAACATGCCGGGCAAGGCCAAGGCCGTCACCGCCGGGCTCTACGGCGCCTGCGCGCTGCTGACGGACGGCACCGTCGCCTGCTGGGGCACCAACGCCAACGGCGAGCTCGGCATCGGCGCGACGACGCCGGCGTTCTCGACCGCGCCCAAGCTGGTCAAGGACCTGACGGACGTCGTCAGCCTCGATCGCGGCGAGCTCTCGACCTGCGCCGTCAAGAAGGACGGCACGGTCTGGTGCTGGGGCCACAATGGCTACGGCCAGCTCGGCGACGGCAGCAAGGCCAACCGCAGCGCGCCGGCGCAGGTCTTCAACATCAAGACCGCCAAGTCCGTCAGCGTGGCCAGCCGCCGCGCGTGCGCGGTGCTCGCCGACGGCAAGGTGCGCTGCTGGGGCGACAACTATTATGGCGAGCTCGGCACGGGTGATACCTTCCAGAGCTCCGTCCCGCTCGAGGTCGTCGGGCTCGACAAGGTCGAGGCGGTCGCGGCGGGGACGTGGAGCACCTGCGCGATGAAGGTCACGGGCGAGGTGATGTGCTGGGGCCGCAACGTCTACGGCAGCCTGGGCACCAACAGCACCGCCTCGCAGGCCCTGACGCCCGAGAGCGTCTACGGGAGCGCGCCGCAATGAGCGAACCCTCGATGCAGGGCCTGGCCGAGCGCCTGGGCGCGTTGTTGGCCGAGCGGTGCGGCGACAGCGCCGAGGTCCTGGAGCTGCGGCCGCTCGCTGGCGGCGCCTGCCAGGACAACGTGCGCGTCGACATCGCGTTCGGCCCGCGCGCCCACGACGGCGGCGAGTCGCTGGCCGGCAAGCGCCGGTTCGTCCTGCGCAGCGACGCCATCCGCTCGCTCGCCGGGTCGATCCCGCGCCGGGTCGAGGCCCGGGTCATCGACGCGGCGGTGTGCGCAGGGGTGCGGACGCCGCCGGCCCGCTTCGCCAGCGAAGACCTGCTGCGGCCCGGTGCCAGCGCCTGCCTGCTCGATTGGCGCGACGGCGTCGCCATCGGCCGCAAGGTCGTCGCCGCACCCGAGCTGGCGCAGGCCCGCGACGGCCTGGTCGTCGAGCTCGCGGCCCAGCTGGCGGCGATCCACAGCGTGCGCCAGGACCACGCCCCGGGCCTCTTCGACGGCGTCGGCACGCTGCGCGAGCGCGCGGTCGGCCACCGCGCCAGCGCCAGCGAGCCCGAAGCCTACGGCCAGGAGCGCAGCCATGGCGACGCGCTCTTCGACTTCGATCCGGTGCAAGACGCGCTCGCGGCGCTACAGCATCAGGTCGAGGACTGCGTCGATCCGCACCCCGCGCTGCACTGGCTGCTGCGCTGGCTGGCCGACCACGCGCCGCGCTCGAGCGACGTGACGCTGGTGCACGGCGACTTCCGCGTCGGCAACTTCCTGGTCACGCCCGAGGGGCTGTCGGCCGTGCTCGATTGGGAGTTCGCGCACTTCGGCGCGCCCGAAGAAGATCTGGCGTGGATCTCGGTGCGCGACTGGCGCTTTGGCGCGCTGGACAAGCCCGTCGGCGGCATCGGCACCCGCGCCGCGTTCTGGCAGGCCTACAGCCGCCACGCCGGCCGCCGCGTCGACCCCGAGGCCGTGCATTGGTGGGAGGTCATGGGCAACGCGCGCTGGGCCGCCGGCGCCGTGCATCAGGCCGAGCGCGTGCTCTCGGGCGCCGAGGTCGACCTCGAGTTCGTCGCCATCGGCCGCCGCGCCGCCGAGATGGAGTGGGAGGCGCTGCGCCTTGTCGGTCGCGGGCCGCAGGGCTGAGCCGAGGCCGAGCCGACGCAACCGCAGCCGCCAAGGGAGTACGCATCATGCAGGACCGCCCCGACCTCGACGCCATGCTCGACGCCGTCGCCCGCTTCCTCGACCAGGAGGCCGTGCCGGCGTGCAGCGATCCGGCGGTGGCCTTCCGCCTGCGCATCGCCGCGCACCTCAGCGCCATGGCGGCGCGTGAGGTCCGGCACGAGGCCCGCGACGACGCGGCGGAGCTCGACGCGCTCGAGACCCTGCTCGGCGTCGCCGACAGCGTGCCAGGCCCGGATCGTCGCGACCGCGCCAGCCGTCGCCAGGCGATCCGCGCGCTGGAGCGCCTGCTCTGCGAGCAGCTCGGCGCCGGCGAGGTCAACACGGACGCCGCCTACGCCACGCTGCGCGAGGCCCTGCGCCGCAAGCTGGCGGTGGCCAACCCGCGCTTCGATCTGCGCGACGAGCTGCCCTGAGGTTCGGATCAGCCTTGCTCGTCCGACTCGAGGATCCGCGGCATCACGCCTCCGACATCGCCGAAATGCGGCCGAATGGGCTGCTCTGGCCCCGTCTCGTCGGCCGGCGAGGGTTGGACGAAGACTTCGCTGCGGGTGTCGTAGTCGAGGCAGCCGAACTCGTCGGCAGGTCGTGTCGCGATGAAGGCCTCTGCACGGGCGAGCGCGGCGAGCCAAGTCCCCTTGAGTGCGACAGGATCGAGGACGCGGGTCGTTTGGAGCCGCGCCAGGGCCTCGGGGCGCGGACGCCCCCGCCGCTTGAGCAGCTCGAGCAGCGACAAAGGCGTGAACCCGGGATCCTTGCCTGCAGCTGCCCAACAGAGCGCACCAAGCGGCAGGATCGTCGCGTCGATCTCGAGCACATCCACATAGTCCCGAGCCTCGTCGCGACCGGCGAGCGCGAGGAGCTTGTGGACGGCGACGTCGACGGGGTGCATCCGGAAGCCACAATCGGGGTCTCGTACAACCGGCAAGAAGCGCCACGCCGTATCGTGAACCCACTCGACCTTGGTCGTCGCGTCGTCCCGCGACACCCGCGCGCGGACGAAGCCAGGCTGCGACATGTCGACGACGACCTCGAAACCCTCGGTGACGAGCGCACGACGGTCGGCTTCGAATGCAGAGGCGACGCGCTCGATGCTGTCGTTGAAGTAATCGAGATCGTTACTGTAGCGGATGGACCTCGGCGAGAAGTGCAGGGCCGCGCCGCCGGCGAGGTGACTGTCCGGCGAGCGGTTGGCGGCGAGGGTCTTGGCGATCGCACGTTGATGTGGGGTCAGCGGCACAGCGCCTCCGCGACCAGCCAGGCGTCTCGCCCACCGTTGCGCCGGAGTTGATCGACGACCCAATCGACATCGTCGCGACCGATGCTGAGGTCGGCTGGATACGACCAGAAACACCGCGCATGGAAGTTTCGATAGGCAAGCTTCGCCTGTCGAATGCGCACCATCTCACGCGCCTGCTCGCTGGTCAGGGCACGACGGCTCTTCCGACCTCCACGCCGTCCGATCTCCTGCAGGTAATTGCGGGTCGCTGCGTCCATGTGAGTATCGTATGCCGCTTATGATCAAAGTCAATGGCGATCAGGACTCTCTAGAGGTTCGATCAGGCAAGTGCACCTGCCATCGCAGCGGCCTGGGCGCTTGCTGACGGATGCTCTCGGGAATGCCAATGATGGGGCGCTCCGTTGGGGATCGGCGCTGGAGACCTGTGCGTTGAGCGCGGGTTTTCGGGGTTCTTGCGGGGTTGGTGGTGTTGGATGCGGCCGTGTAGTTGTTGTTGACCGAGGGTTTATGCGCTGGCACGGTCGGCCCCGACGGCTCGGTGCACTACTTCGGCGCCGCAGATTGGTATCGGCGCCACGGGCAGTCTCGTCGCGATCGGTGGCACCCGGCTCACTCGTTGACCGACCGCTCGGCCCGGACATAGCCTCGCGACGAGTTGGCCGCCTCGCCCCCGAATGACCGCACCGCCGCGCCAGTCGAGCCCCGAGGGGGCTGCGTGCTGCCCCGGCGTCCGCACCGGAGTCCACCATGCCCTCGATCTGCCCGCGGTTCTCGTCCGCACCGCGCCGCGGCCACCCCTCGCTTGCGTTCGTGCTCGCAGCCTCGCTCGTCGGCCTGCTGCTCGCGGGCCCGGTCAGCGCCCAGTCCGGCCCGATCACCTCGCCGCCGACACCAGCGGCCGCGGCGATGTGCGCGAAGTTCCGGGGCGGAGATCCCGTCCACCTCGACGCCTGCTATCGCGCCTGCACCCGCTGGCCGCAAGACGCCGGCTGCGGCATGTTGCAGCGCTTCGGCTACGAGGGCTGGGCTGCCGGCGGCCAGCTGCTGATGGCGATGCGGCAAGGAAAGCTGCCGGACTGGTCGGCGTTGGAGCCGCGCTTTCCGTACCTGCGAGAAGTCATCGAGTTTCGCATCTTTCCGCCGGCGGTGCACCCGCCGTGGCGGACGCCGGTGCAGCGCGTCGCGGTCGGCGAAGCGATCGTGGCGCTCGGCGCGTTCCAGCGGGCAGATGGCGCCGGCCGCTACGACGACGCGCTCGCAGCGGCCACGCGCGCCGAGAAGGCGCTCGCCGGCGCATTGGGCCCCAGCCACCCGATCACCGCCGTCGCCGTCAACAACGTCGGCATCGCGCATTGGCATGCCGGTCGTTACCCGCAGGCCGCTGCGGCGTACCAGCGCGCCATCGCCGCGGCCGGCGCGTCGCTCGGGCCCGAGGACCCGTTCCAGGTCACCCTCTGGGACAACCTGGGCGCCATTCGCTCGTCGATGGCCGACTACCCGGGCTCGGTCGCGGCCCACCGCGAGGCGTTGGCGATCTCCGCGCTCACGGCTGGTCCCGACGTGCCCGTGCGGGCCAACATCCTCAACAACCTCGCGACGACGCTCTACCTGCAGGGCGACCTCGTCGGGGCCCGCGCCTCGTCGCTCGAGGCCCTCGCGTTGTCCGAGCGCATCAGCGGGGTCACGCCCGAGGTCCTGGGGCACGTGCTGGGCAACCTGGCGATGATCTACGCGGAGCTGGGCGATCTGGCGACGGCGCGGCGCTACCACGAGCGCAACCTGCGCCAGTCTGCCGCGACGATCGGCGAGCGTCACCCGGATTACGGCTTTCGGCTCGCGAACTTCGCCACGCTGCTCTACCGGCTCGGCGACAACGAGCTCGCACGCACGTCGCTCGAGCAGGCGCTGGCGATCTACGAACCCACCATCGGCAAGCAGCACCCGCGCTACGCCGAGGCGCTGTCGAACCTCGCTGCGGTCGTCGAGGCGCTCGGTGACCTGCAGCGCGCCGCGCAGTTCGCGACCGAGGCGCTGAAGATCCGCGAGGCCGCGCTTGGGCCCGAGCACCCGGACCTGGCGAACAGTCTCAACAACCTCGCGTCGATGTTGAGCCGCATCGGTGCGCTCGAGCTCGCCGGCAAGGCGTGGGAGCGCGCGATCGCCATCGAGCGCAAGGCGCTGGGGCCCGCGCGCCCGCGCGTTGCGACCGCGCTGCACAACCTCGGCATCAACCAGATCGCCCGTGGCGACCGCGCGCGTGGCCGGGCGACCCTGCGCGAAGCGCTGGCCCTGCGCGAGGCGGCGCTCGGCAAGGACAGCCCGAAGCTGGCGCCGCAGCTCGAGGTCGTGGCGGTCGTCGAGGCGCTGCTCGGCAAGGCCGACCCGTGGCCGATGATGCAGCGCGCCGCGACGCTGCGACGCGCGGCGTTCTGGGACGCCGTCGACGCCGCCGACTCCGACGTGCAGCTGCTGAGCCGATCGGCGCTGGACGACGCCTCGATCGACCTGCTGCTGGCGGTCGGCTGGCGCGGCGGCCACGACGATGCGCTCTGGGCCGAGCTGCTCGACCGAACGGGGCGCGCGACGCGCGCCGAGCTCGAGCGGCGGTACCTGGGCCACCTCGTCGACGGGCGCCCCAAGACCGCCGAGGCCGCGTGGACGGCCCTGCAGCAGGTGCGGCAGGCATCGGCCGTGGCGCGCGCGCGGGCAGCGCGGCCGGCCGGCGGCGCCGAGGCGGTCCGGGCGGCAGCTGCAGACGTCGAGCAGGCCGAGGCAGCACAGCGGAGCGCCGAGGCTGCGCTGCGCAAGGCGTGGCCGGCCTGGGCGGCCCGCACGACGCGGCGCGAGGTGACAACCGACGCGACCTGCGCGGTGCTCCGCCGCGAAAAGGCCGCGATGGTGCACTGGCTGCGGACCGACGCGCAGCCGCTGGCCAACGCGCTGCAGGCGTCTGCGCAGAAGGCTGGCGGTCCCGCCGACGCCACGCCGCCGGGCGCCGTCGAGCCCGCCAGCGCCGCGAGCCCGACCGACGCCCCAGCAGGGCAACACGACGGCATCTGGCGCGCCCTGGTCGTCGTGCCGGACGGCAAGCGCTGCCGCGTGACGCGAGTCGACCTTGGCGACGCGGCGACGATCGACAAGGCAGTCGAGGCGTTCCGCACGGCGATCGCCGCCGTGGAGGAGGCCACGGCCAAGCGACGGCTGCCGCAGGTCGCGCGCAAGCGGCTCCAGGCAGCGGCGGGTCAACTGGGCGAGCGCGTCTGGGCGCCGCTGCGTCCGGCGTTGGGCACCGTCAGCCGCGCCTATCTCGTGCCACAGGCGTCGCTGCTCGAGGTGCCGATCGCCGCCCTGCCCGGCGCAGACGGCAAGCCGGTCGCCGCGACGATGGAGCTCGCCGTGCTGCCGGTTCCAGCGCTCCTGAGTGCCCCCGCGGCGTCCCCCGCGCGCGCCGGCGAGGGGGCGCTGGTCGTCGGTGCGCTCGACTTCGCGGCGCCACCAGCGGTCGCGAGGCAGGCGACGGCGCTCTGGCAGCGCTGCCAGCAGCGCTGCGAGGCCGCGGACGAGGCCCCGCTGCAGGTCGCAGACGCGGGCCGCGGCGGGGGCGCGCGGGCCTGCGGCTGGCAGAAGCTCGCGTGGCCGTCGGTCGGCGCCGAGGCCCTCGAGGTGGCGCGCGACCTCGGCGCCCGCTGGCGGGGCCAGGGCGTCTGGCTCGTGACCGGCGCAGGCGGCGAGCAGACCGCGCTCGAAGCGGCGATGCCCGGCAAGCGCCTGCTGCACTTCGGCACGCACGGTTTCTTCGCGCCTGCCGCGGGCTGCGCCGGCGTGGAGCACCAGCGCCCGGGCCTGTTGGCCGACACGCCGGCCCGCGCCGGCCTGGACCCGATGCAGCTTTCGGCCCTGGTGCTCTCGGGCGCGAACGTCACCGACCCGGACGCCGACCCGGCGCACGACGACGCGCTCACCGCGCGCGAGATCGTCGGCCTCGACCTCACGGGCGTCGAAGTCGCCACGCTCGCGGCCTGCGAGACCGGCCGCGGCGCCGCCACCGCCGGCGAGGGCGCGCAGGGGCTCGGCAAGGCCTTTCTCGTCGCCGGTGTGCGCGAGGTGCTCGTGTCGCTCTGGCAGGTTCCCGACCGCGCCACCACGACGCTGATGCAGGACCTCTACGCCGGGTTGCCCGCGCGGGCCACGCCCGGTCAGGCGACGCACGCGTTGGTGGCGGCGCAGCGCAAGCTCGCGGCGCAGGCGACCACGGCGGGCGACGAGAACAACCTCTACGATTGGGGCGCGTTCGTGCCGCTGGTCGCTGGACCGGTGTGGAGCGCGGCGGCTGCGGCGCGCAAGTAGGGGCGGAGGCGCGGCACTGCCGGCGCGGCGACCTGGGCCGACCGGTTCCGCGAGGCGGCGACAGACGACGCGTCGTCGGCCGAGTCCGCTTCCGCAGTCGCGGCACTGCCCAGAGGCGGTAGCGCAACCACGTCGCTACGGTCGTCGATCTTCGCGGCTCGGCCGCATTGCACGTTCGCCGGTTGTGAAGACTCTGGTTCCTCCTGCGCCGGAGTCCGCGGCTGCGCGTGGTCCATCGGTGCCAACGGTGGCGGCAGCGGATGCCAGCGACGAGCGTCGCGTCGATCTGGACGTGGAGTTCGTCGAGTCCGAGATGTGTATCCACCCCACCAACCACGCCATGAATTCGCCGAGCACCCGGCCGTAGACTCCACCTCGCGCGCCCGGAGCGCCGCGAGGAGT
>CAZPHC010000011.1:0-20889 GCA_964586155.1 uncultured Enterobacteriaceae bacterium
CCTGCCCGTCCTTGCCCAACGGCTCGCTGTAGGGGTCAAAGTCGACCGTGCCGGCGAGCGCGTAGGCGACGACCAGCGGCGGGCTGGCGAGGTAGTTGGCGCGCACGTGCGGGTTGATGCGGCCCTCGAAGTTGCGGGTGCCCGAGAGCACCGCGGCGGCGACGAGGTTGCCCTCGGTCACTGCCGGCACGACGAAGTCGGGCAGCGGGCCGGAGTTGCCGATGCAGGTCGTGCAGCCAAATCCGACGATGTGGAAGCCCATCGACTCGAGGTCGTCGACCAGGCCGGCCGACTCGAGGTAGCGGGCGACGACCTTGCTGCCAGGGGCGAGGCTGGTCTTGACCCACGGCTTGACCGCGAGGCCGCGCTCACGCGCCTTGCGCGCCACGAGGCCGGCCGCCATCAGCACCGCCGGGTTGCTGGTGTTGGTGCACGAGGTGATCGCCGCGATCGAGACGAAGCCGTGGCGCAGCTCGGAGCGCACGCCGCCGTCCTCGACGGTGTAGCTGGCGTCGATGGCGACGTCGCCCTTGCGCAGGCCGGGAAGATCGCGCGTCCACGCGGCCTTGGCGTCGGTCAGCACGATGCGATCCTGCGGCCGGCGCGGGCCCGAGATGCACGGGACCACGGTGGCGAGATCGAGCGAGAGCACCGACGAGAAGCGCGGCGTCGGCGCGTCGCTGGTGCGGAACAGGCCCTGGGCCTTGCAGTAGGCCTCGACCAGGGCGATCTGCTCCTCGCTGCGGCCGGTCAGGCGCAGGTAGCGCAGCGCCTCGTCGTCGATCGGGAAGAAGCCGATCGTCGCGCCGTACTCGGGCGCCATGTTCGAGATCGTCGCACGATCCGGCAGCGGCAGCTGGTCGAGGCCGGGGCCGAAGAACTCGACGAACTTGCCGACCACGCCGTGCTTGCGCAGCGACTCGACGACGGTGAGCACCAGATCGGTGGCGGTCGCGCCTTCTGCGAGCTTGCCGTCGAGGCGGAAGCCGACGACCTCAGGCAGCAGCATCGTGATCGGCTGGCCGAGCATCGACGCCTCGGCCTCGATGCCGCCGACGCCCCAGCCGACGACGCCGAGCGCGTTGACCATCGGCGTGTGCGAGTCGGTGCCGACGACCGTGTCCGGGTAGACCGTGCCGTCCTCGTGGGCAAAGACGACGGGCGCGAGATACTCGATGTTGACCTGGTGCACGATGCCGGTGTCGGGCGGCACGACGCGGAAGTTGCGGAACGCCGTCTGGCCCCAACGCAACATGCGGTAGCGCTCGATGTTGCGCTCGTGCTCGAGCTCGGCGTTCTGGCGCAGCGCGTCCTTGGTGCCGAAGTAGTCGATCTGCACCGAGTGGTCGATCACGAGGTCGGCGGGCTGCAACGGGTTGATCTTCTGCGGATCGCCGCCCATCGCGACCATGGCGTCGCGCATCGCGGCGAGGTCGACGACGGCCGGCACGCCGGTGAAGTCCTGCAGCACGACGCGCGCGACGACGAAGGCGATCTCGTGTTCGGGGTGCGCAGCGGGGTTCCAGCTGGCGACGGTGCGGATGTCGTCAGCCTTGACGCTGGTGCCGTCCTCGTAGCGCAGCAGGTTCTCGAGCAACACGCGCGTCGAGTAGGGCAAGGTCGCGATATCACCGACGCCCTGCTCTGCCAGCGCCCCGAGGCGATAGTAGGTGTAGGTGGTGTCGCCGACCTTCAGGGTCGACCGGCTCTTGAAGCTATCGCGGCTCTGGCTCATGACGGGCTGCTCCTTCGGGCGCATCGCGAGATCAGGCGACGGCCGCGGGTTGATCGCGAAATTGGCGGCGTGCGTCAAGGGTCTGGCCTCGGCCAGGGCACCGTGAGGGCGGCAATCCGTGGCGTTCCGGGCGCTGGCCGTGGTACGCTCCGCGCGATCGACCTTGTCGCACCGGGCCTCGCGGCCGGCGCGCGCGCAGGAATGAGTGGAATGTCGCATATGTTCGGAAGCTTCCAGTGTCCGCCGCCCGGCGCGGCCCAGCGTGACGCCTCCCCGCGATCGCGTCGCCTCGGCTGGCCGATCTCGTCCGTGCGCGCAATCGGCCTGTCATGGGCAGCCGCATCCGTGATCGCCCTGGCTGGCTGTGGCGGCGTGCAAGGCGTCGTGGGCCCCGATGGCGTCGAGACGCGCGTCACCGAGCGCTCCGTTGACGGCAAGCCGCGTCGCATCGAACGCTGGCAGAACGGCAAGATGCTGGAGGACCGGCACCTGTACCGCGACGGCAAGACCCAGCACTCGGTGCGGCCGACGAGCGATCCCCTGGTCCAGGACGTCGTCGTCTTCTACGAGGACGGCAAGACGCCGCACCTGCGCTATCAGCTGCACAGCGGCCAGATGGAGGGCCTGGTCGAAGAGTGGGACGAACAGGGCAAGATCATCGCGCGCCGTCCCTACCGCAACGGCCGGCCGCACGGCACCGAGGAGCGCTTCGACAGCGAAGGACGTCGCATCGCCACGTCGGTCTGGACCGTCGGTGAACGCAACGGCCCCGCCCGCACGTTCTACCCCTCTGGCAAGCTCGAGAGCGAGACCGACTGGCGCCGCGGCGTTCCGGGGGCCACCGGCAAGGGCTATTGGGAGAGCGGCAAGCTGCGCTCGACCTTCGCGCTCGAGTCCGGCGTCAAGCACGGCGAGGAGGTCCTGTACGCCGACCGCGACGGCCAGATCCGCGTCGCCAAGCAGACCTGGAAGATGGGCGTGCTGCATGGCGTCGCCGAGACGTACTTCGAGTCCGGCGAGCTCGCGACGCGGGTGCCGTTCGTCGAGGGCCTCGCCGAGGGCACCGAGGAGCATTTCTACAAGAACGGCAAGCCGAAGTTCCGCGTCCAGCGCACGGCAGACATGCGTCAGGGTACGGCCGAGTCGTTCGACGAGGAGGGCCGCAAACGCGCCGAGATTCCGTACGTCCAGGACGTCGTCGACGGCACCGAGAAGCGCTTCCATCCGGGCGGCGAGCTCGCGGGCACCTACCCCTGGGTCAAGGGCAAGCTGCAAGGCAAGGCGACGCTGACGTACCCGGACGGCACGCTGATGGCGACGGTCCCCTTCGTCAACGGCGAGGTCAACGGCGAGGAGGTGCGCTACCGCCCGAACGGCAAGCTCTTTGTCCGCGTTCCTCGCAAGAACGGGCTCGCCCAGGGCTACGTGCGCTTCTACGACGAGGAGGGGCGCCTCGATCGCTATGTGCAGTACGTCGACGACGAGCCGCACGGCAAGCTGATCGCGGTGTACCCGCAGGATCCGAGCGTCAAGACCAAGCCCGTCGTGTTGGCCGAGGCGTTCTTCGAGCGCGGCAAGCCCACAGGCACGCTCCGGCGCTGGAACCGCGACGGCAAGCTCGTCGAGCAGCGGCCGCACGACCCCGACGGCTCCGGCATGCTCACGCGCTGGCACGGCAACGGCAACAAGCACCTCGAGGTCGAACTCCGCAACGGCAAGGAAGAAGGCCACGAGCAGATCTGGACCGAGGCGGGTTGGCTCTGGGCGGACCGGCTTTGGGCGGCGGGCACCTTGGTCGGCGAGGAGAAGCGCTTCTACAAATCCGGCAAGCTGCTCGGCGAGTACCCGATCGAGGACGGCAAGTGGCACGGCATGGCCAGGATCTACGCAGAACGCGGCGGCTACCTCTGGTCGGAGCTGCCCTACGTCGAGGGCCTGGAGCACGGCGTCGAGACGCGCTACACGCGCGATCACCGCAAATTCGCGCTCGTGACCTGGGATCACGGCAAGAAGGTCTCGACGCGCTACTTGATGAAGCGCACGCGTCGCGCGCCGGTCGAGAGCGACACCTGGGTCTACGAGGGCACGGAGATCAAGCGCCGTGAGCTGGTGGACGTCGGCCAGGACGACACCAAGCTCGAGCGACGGTACTACCGCAGCGGCGCGATCGAGCTGGAGGTCCCGCGCAACCAGAACGGCTGGAACGGCGAGGCTGTCTTCTACGCCGAGGATGGTCGCGTCGTCGCTCGCGTGCCCTTCGTCGACGGCAAGCGCCAGGGCAAGGAGATCCGCTTCTACGAGTCTGGCGAAAAGAGCATGGAGATCCCCTATGTCGAGGACGAGGCGCGCGGCGAGGTCGTGAGCTTCTTCCGCAACGGCACGGTGGCCAGCCGCTTCCCTGCCGGCGACACCGCAGCCAACGGCGTCGAGGTGCAGTACCACGAGAACGGCCAGGTGCGCATGACGGTGCAGATGGTCGGCGGCAAGCGGCACGGCGTAGCGCGCCTGCAGGGCCCGGACGGCGCGGACGTGGTGCGGACGACGTACCTGCACGGCGAGGCCCGCGGCGCCGAGGTCGCCTACCACGGCAACGGTCGGGCGCAGATGGTCGTGCCCCTGGTCAAGGGCGCGCGCGAGGGCGAGGCGGTGGCCTACGATCGGGCTGGCCGGCGTTGGGCGCATGTCCCGTGGAAGGCCGGCAAGCGCGACGGCACTGAGCGCCGCTTTGGCCCCGACGGCAACGAGGTGGTCGAGGAGACGACGTTCCGCGCCGGCGAGGCGGTCGAGACCAAGACCTTCACCAGCGATGGGCTCTCGACCTCGACCGTGCGTCAAGCACCGCCGCCGGCCGTGCCGCCGGCCGCCCCGGCTGCGCAATGAACCGCGTCGGTGGCACGCCGAGCCTCGAGGGCGACACCGCGGCCTCGCCGCAGCCGCCGCACCAGGCGCACGACGGCGCGCCGATCGAAGCGCGGGTCGATGCGTGGCTGGCCGCGCGTCCGGGCTGGCGCCGCAGCGGCCACAAACTGCAGCGCGGCTGGATCTTCGCCGATTTCCGCGCGGCGTTCGCGTTCATGACCGAGGTCGCCGCGATCGCCGAGGCAATGCAGCACCACCCCGACTGGCACAACGTCTACAACCGCGTCGACGTCGAACTCTGGACCCATGACGCGGGCGGCCTGACCTTGGCCGATCTCGCCTTGGCCCACGAGATGGACGAAGCCGCCGAGCGCATCCTGCGTTCCCACGGGCGCTGACGCTGGCGCGACCGCGGCGGCCCTGCCGCCCACTGGAGGCCACGATGCCCTGCCCGCAGCAACCGCGTCGGTCCGCCCGGGGCGGCGCGTTCCCGCGCTGGACTGGCCTCGTGGCAGCCCTGTGGGTGGTCGGCGCGGCGAGCAGCGCGTCGGCGGCGCCGCCGTCGGCGACCGTCACCAAGCCGACGATCGCGGTGCTCTACTTTGACGTGCAGGCCGCAGATCCCGGCATGACGGTCCTGCGCAAGGGCCTGGCCCAGATGCTCGTCACCGACCTGGTCGAGACCGAGCGCTGGACCATCGTCGAACGAAGCCGGCTCGAAGCCGTGCTGGGCGAGCAGAAGCTGCAGGCGACGACGAAGATGGATCGGGCGACCGTGGCGCGCGTCGGCAAGCTGCTCGGCGCACGCTGGCTCGTCCTCGGCTCGGTGGTGGTCATGGCCGGCAGCGCGCGCCTGGACGCCCACCTGATCGACGTGGAGACCGGCGCCATGGTCGGGGCCAGCAAGGCGTCGGGCAAGGACGACGACTTCTTCGGCCTCGAAGCCCGGCTCGCCGAGCAGCTGCGCAAGGCCCTCGAGGCCCGGACGACGCCGCCGGGCGTGGCTCCGTCGAACGCGACCGAGTCGCCCGGGGCCGAGTCGCCCGGGGCCGCGGCCGATCGCGCGGCGAGGACGCAGACGGCGCGAGGACGCCGTCTGCGCCGACCCGCCAAGCTCTCGCTGGCCACCGCTCGGCGCTACGCGACGGCGCTCGACCTCGGCGACCGTGGCGACGTCAAGGGTGCCCGCAAGGGGCTCGAAGCCGTGGTCGCCGAGGCGCCAGAGTTCGAGTTGGCGTACGTCGATCTCCAGGCGATGGCGCGCTGAGCCGACACGCGGCCCCCGTCGCGGGCGCAGGCGCCCCGGCTCAATGCGTCGCGCCAGGGCCGGCCATGGCCCGCGGGCAGAGGCTGCGAGCGCCGGCGTAGCCAAGGTCGAACGCCTTGCAGAACAGGGTCTGGGCACCTTCGATGTCGGCGCTGGCCTTGGCGACCGCACCGAGGAAGAAGACGATGTCGCCACGGTTCGGCGCCAGCGCACGGGCCTTCTCGAGCGTCGCCCGGGCCTGGTCCAACGCGCCATCGGCCAACTGGGCGCGGCCGAGGCCTGAGAGCGCGTCGATATGCTCCGGCGCGCGCGCGAGGACCGACGAGAACGACGCGGCCGCGCGCTTGGGCGCGCGCTCGCCGAGGTGGGCAACCCCGAGCAAGTAGTGCGTGGTGGGATCGTCCGGCGCGTGCGCCAGGGCCCGCTCCAGTGCCTCGGCGGCTACGGCCCAACGCGCCCCTTGCAGGTGCACCTGGCCTCGGACCCGTTCGGCGAGCGGCGTCGACGGGCACGCGCGCAGCGCCGTCTCTGCGACGTGGATGACCTCGACGTGGCCGCGGCCCGCAGCGAGCATCGCCCACGCCCGCAACGCCTTGGCCTCGGGGCTGCCGGCCGCGATCAGCAGCGCCGCGGCCTGTTCGTCTTGCGGACGACGCCCTTGCGCCGTGGCGCCGGCGAGCAACTTCGCGGCGTCGCGCACGAGCGCCACCTCGGCGTCCGTGGACGCCTGGCATCGCTCCGGGCAACGCGGCAACGAGGCGGCGTCGAGGGCGGCGTCTGCCTCGGCCCGTAGCCGGGCATCGACCTTGGGCGCGACGTCGACCGGCTCGGTGGGCCCCGCAGCACCTGCGGCAGCCGGGGGCGCCAAGGCCGCGGAGCCGGCGGTCGGTGCGGGGACGGTGGTCGCCGTGTTGCCTGTGGGGGAGGAGCGGGTCGCCGTCCAGGCCAGCGCCGCGCCGACGACGACCGCGGCGGCGACGAGCATCGGCCACCGTGCGCGAGGGGCCGACGGCGGCGGCCCTGCAGGTGGCCCCCCCTGCGCCGACGCATCGGTGTTCGATGCTGCGGCTGCCGGCGCGGGCGGCGGCGGCGCGACGGTGTCGTCGGAGCCCGGCGCCGCCAAGTCTGTGCGCGGCGCGGTCGGCGGTTGAGTCCCCTGCCCGCTCGCGCCGCCCGACGGGGCGGATGACGCGCTTGCTTCGCGAACTTCCGATGGAGTCCGAGGGGTTCGTAGGTCGCCTGCCAGCGTGGGGGCCGCCGTCAGTTCGGGCGCCGCGCCGATCCAGGTCGGAGCCCCCGTCAGGGCGGCGTCGCCTCCGGCCAGGGTCTGCGCCGTCACGTCCACCGGGCCCGCCGGCGTCGCCACGACGACGGGATCGGTAACCGTCCCGACCGCCCGTTGCGGATCGTCGTGCAGGGCGCGGGCGGCCGCCATCGCGGCAGGATTGCCAGCCAGACGTGAGGCCGGAGCGCCTGCATGGCTCGGGTCGGGCTCCTCGATCGTTCGCGCGTCGGCGATCGCCCGGAGCGCTTGCGCCACGCTCGTTGCGTCTGCGGGCCGATCGGCCGGATTCTTGGCGAGCAGTCGCAGGATCAGCGCGTCGAGCGCGGCCGGCACGCGGCCAGGGGCCAGCGTCGCGGGCGACGGCGGGACCTGGTGGGCGTGCATGTACAAGACACGCAAGGGCTGCGCGTCGCGGAATGGCAGCTGCCCCGTGGCCATCTGGAACAGGATCAGGCCCAAGGCGTACAGGTCCGCGCGGCCATCGACCTTCTGGCCGAGGGCGGCCTCGGGCGACATGTACAGCGGCGTCCCGAGCAAGCTGCCGGTCCGCGTCACGGCGTCGCTCTCGTCCGCGTCGAGCAGGCGGGCGATGCCGAAGTCGAGCACGCGGACCTGGTCGCGCTCGCCGTATTTGTCCAACAACATCACGTTCTCAGGCTTGAGATCGCGATGAACGACTCCCTCTTCGTGGGCGGCGGCGAGCGCGCGCGCGATGGTCTCGCCGATCGCGAGTACGCGATGCAGGTCCAGCGCCCCACGCTCGTGGAGTTCGTGCTGCAAGGTCCGGCCGTCGAGCAGCTCCATCGCCAAGAAGAGCTGGCCCTGGTCGCCCTCGCCGAAGTCGTAGACGCGAACCGTGTTGGGGTGCTCGACCCGCGAGGCGGCCTTCATCTCGCGCACGAAGCGGGCGCGGCTGGCCGGCGACCCGCTCAACTCGGTCGACAGGACCTTGAGCGCGACGACGCGGTCCATGGTCAGCTGCCGGGCGGCGTAGACGACGCCCATACCACCCTCGCCGAGTCGACGTTCGACGCGGTACCGCTCGGCGAACGTCGTGCCGATCCAAGGATCCTGGACCTGGGAGTTTGGCCGGCTGCGGTCACTCGGGTCGTTCACGGTCGGCGAACTCCTGCGCTGCGTGCGGATCCCGCGGTTCGGGCGGAGCCGCCCCATCCTGCGCTGCCAGACCTTGGCAGGTTGTCGCCGGGCCGGCAACGCCCGGCGCGCCGCCCTACCGCGCCGGACGCACGCAGCGGAAGCCCACGAACGGCGATCGCTGCTGCCAGCCGTAGCCGACCCGCGAGGCGGCGTGCACCAACCGCTCGTCGCTGCCGTAGGAGCCGCCGACCAGGACGTGGCGCCGCCGTCGCTCCGCCGGCGGCGGCCCGAGGGGGTTGTCGCGCAGCAGCGTCTCGACAGCAGCGCGGGCCGCGTCTTCGCTGGCGAAGCACGCGACGGGGCCGTGCCGTTTGGTCTCGACCCAAGGCCAGCGCGCCGCGTTGGCCTCGACCTCGCGCAGGGACCGGCCATTGGTCAGGCAGACGCCGTCGGGCGGCAGCGAGGGATCGAGCTCCTTGCCCTTCGCCAGGTGCGCGGGCCGCTGCGCGTAGCCGAACGCCGAGCTGTCCTCCCAGCCGTCGCGCAGCCACTCCCAGACCGATCCGAGCAGGTCGCGATGCCCGAAGGGGCCCGCAGCGCGGCCTCCGACCTGGGACGGCCGCAGCTTGCTGTTGGTCCGGGTCCACGCGATCTCCTCGAGCGGGCCGTAGCGCAGGGCCGTCCCGTCACCGCGGACCGCGCGAGTCCATTGCGCCTCGGTCGGAAGCTGGCCACCGATGGCCCGGCAGAACGCATCCGCCTGCTGCCAGGTGACCCGCTCCACCGGACATCGGGCGCAAGGCCACAGCGACGGCTCGGCGAGCTGGACTGCGGCGAAGGCTTCCTGGCTGACTTCGGTTTCGAGCATGTCAAAGGCATCGACCTTGACCTTCCAAGCGGTTCGGTGGCGCATCGTCAAGCGATTGCTGGCGCTCCCCGTCGCGTCTTCGCAGGTGCCTGGGGCGCGATCGTCGCAGAACAGCGGCCGGTCGTCGTGCCAGACGACGGCCCCGTCCGGCTTCGGCGTCTCGGCGACGTCGCGGCGCAGGTCGCGCACCAGCTCGTCGTGGACGGCCTGGGGCAGCGTCGCTTCGGTTCCCTTGCGCTGGGCCATGCGGCGCAGCGAGTCGATCGGCAGGCCCAGCCCCAACGGCCGCAGCCGCTCGTCTTGCAGCGTCGTCAGCGCCTTGACCACGTCGCCGAGGGTCCGTTCGGGCGCCTGATCCCGCCAGCGGCCACGCGCCAGGAGCTCCTCGAACATGGTCGCGGTCCAGGCGCCCTGCAGCTGCAAGGGCTCGAGCCCCTTGACGAACGACGCGACCTCCCGCGCCGTCAACCCCGGGACGTCCCTGGCTACCGCTGCCACGGCTGTGGCGTCCGGGTTCGGCAGCACGATCGCTGGCCGCTCGCCGCTGACGCCCAACGTCGCCTCGCCCGCAGGGACCCGACGCCAGCGCAGCGAAGGATGCGCCCTGGCCGCCTTCGGCGCTGCAGCCTTCGGTGGTCGCGGTGTCTCCTCGGCTGTCACGCAGCGGATGCCGACAGATTGGTCCGTCCACATCGCCAGAGGCACGACGCGCTCGGCGCACGCCGGCTCGGCGCCCGGCAAGTCGCGGTACGAGCAGCCCGCGACGAGATCGGCGCCATCGGCCAGCCAACTGCGCACGTTGCCCGGAAGCGCCGCGGACGCGCTGCCGGCAGGGGCCATCCAGGCGTGGCCATCCCAGGTCTTCGCGTTGGCGGCCAGACCGCTCGAGGTGGCCCCTTTCGCCGCGGAGGCATCCGCCGCGGGAGCGTCCGCCGTGGCCGCAGCCGCCATGCGCAGCGGCAGGCAGGCGTCCGGCACCTCGGCGGCGTCGGCGTGGGACCAGGCGCAGGCGACCGCGTCGAGCAGGTTGGGTCCGTCCGCCCCGCGCGCGGCTGCGTCGAGCCATTGGGCGCGCGTGGGCAGGGCTCCGCCGACAAACGCGCAGTAACGCTGGGCGTCTGACTTTCGAACACGGGTGATTGGATAAGGATTTGGCGATACTGTCAGGCAGCTGGCGGGCTGGTCGCCGTGCAGGTCCGGTCCACGATCGTGGCAGCGATCGTCGGAGACGGCCGGGCACGCGCCATGCGCGACGCAGCGGCCGTAGTCGTCGGCGCTGACGGCGTCGCGGTCGAGCCAGCCGCCCCCCCGCAGCGCGATGCGGCCGGCCGCCGCCGCTGCGCCGGGACGCAGCGCGCGCAACGCGCCGCCGGCCTCGGCTGCGGCTTCGGTGTCGGACGTCAGCGCCGCTTCGGCGCGACGATGGCGCGGATCGCGGCGCCACAAGACAAGCCCCAGCGGCGAGAGCGCCTGCTGCGCTCCTTGCATCGCGCGCCGCGCGAGCCCTGGCTGCCCCGCGACCAGCAAGCTGGCCACCACGATCTCGACGTCCAACGCCGCAGCCGAGCCGTCGAGCGGCCCGTCCAACAGGCCACCGCGTGCGGCGCTGCGGAAGGTGCTGCGGCCGTCCGCGGCCCAGCGCCGCTCGATCACCAACGACCCCAGCGCCAGCGCCTCCGCCCCGTCGAGCGACGCGGCGTCTGTCGTGCCCATCCGCAGCACGACCCAGGGCAGCCGCAACCCGACGGCGCGGCTACCGTCGGCGACCCGATGATCCCAGAACGCCACGCCGTTCGCCGCAGGGCCGGCCACGCCCGCCCACAGCGGCTGCCAGAGCCAGCCGTGCTCCTCGGGCTCGCGGACATCCCCCCAGACGCGGTGGCCAGCGTCGACGAGGACCTTCCAGGCCGCGCCCGGGCGCGCGCGCAACGGCTCGACCCGCACGCCGAGCATGGGCCAGGTGCCCGCGCTCCAACGGCCGACGCCGGCGCCGAGGGCCCGCCAGTTGCCGCCCCAGAGCACCGGTGCCTGCAGCGTCAGGGCAGTGATCTGGGGGCGTCCGCGCACGTCGGTCCGCTCGATCTCGACGAGCCATGTGGCCTCGCCGACCGGCGGATCCGGGCAATGGACGGTCCAAAACGTCGCGTCCGCGCCCCAGGCAGAGGGACGCTGCAGGATCGGTGTCCACGTCCGTCGCTCCTTTCCTGCGCGCAGCCGCACGACCACGCCGCTCGTCGCCGACTCTGCGACCCGGACGTCGAGCCGGAGCCACGGTTGGCCGTGGCCGTCGTTGCGCTCCGGAAACGCCACCATCACGGGCCGCTCGAGCAATTCGCGCCGGCTCTGGCCGAGGCCGACCGGCTGCTCGGCCCACGCACGCGCCGCGACCAGGCCCCGCGCCGCCGACTCGCGCGCCTCGCCCTGGACGAAGATGCCGTCGTCTGCGTTCGGTTCGGTCAACGCGAGCGCCAACGCCGCGAGCTCCTGGCGCTCCTCCGCGCTGCGTTCGACGTCCGGTCGGAGCTGCAGCGCCCGCAGGCGCAGCCACCGCGCCGCGAGCGCGGCCGGGGCCCCCTTCGCCGGCAGCGCTCCGCCATCCCAGGCCGTCGTCGCGGCGAGCGCCCCGTCGCCGTCCCCGCGCTCGATGGCTCGGGTCGCCAGTGCCAGGGAGCGCGTCGGCTCGGCGAGGCGCGCCGGATCGCCGGCGAGCGCGACCCAGAGCGCGACGGCGTCGAGCGCGGCGGGGGCCCGTTGCAGCACCTCCTTGACGTCCTGCAGCGCCAGCGCCTCGTCGCCGCGACTGCGCGCCAGGACGGCGTTGTGCCAATGGTCGAGCAGGGTCGTGGGCCGCAGGATCCGGCCGCCGGCGGTCTCGACGGCTTGCGTGCGCGCCTCGAGCGCGTCGACCCGCTGCTCCAGCGCCTTGAGCCTTCGGCTCGCTGCGGCGAACTCCGGGTCTGCGGCCAGCGCCTGGCCGAACTCCTTGCGCGCGGCCTCGGGATCGCCGCGGTCCTCGGCTCGCAGGCCGCGCCCGTACGCCAGCGCGGCCGGCAGCTTGGTCGTCTGGCCACGCCCGATGCGCATCCTGGCCATCGGCGTCAGGTTGGAGCCCAAGGCGGTCAACAGCTTCTTGGCCAGCTCTGCCTCGACCTCGAAGAACGCGTCGACGGTCCCCTCGGCGCTGGCGCTGGCGACGACCTCGCCGCTGGCCGCCGCCACGACGCGGACGTCGATGCGCATCTTGGGCCGGAACGCGTGGACGCTGCCGAGGACCAGCATGTCGGCGCCGAGGAGCTTGCCGGCGCGCACTGCGGTGGCCTTGTCGACCGCACCGCTTTGGCCGAGCGCGATCTCGGCCTTCAGCTCGCGCAAGCGCACGCGCTCGACGAGGCGGAGATCCGGCGCGACGCTGAGGTCGGTCGCCAGCATGTCCGCGAGCGCGGCCCCCATCGGTGCCAACTCGGCGTCCCCTGCGGGCGTTCGGAACGGTAGCACGGCCGCCTGGAGCGCCTCGGCGGTGGCGGGCGTCTGCGCCGGTGCGTCCGTCGCGCCGCCGGGGCCGAGCGCCAGGCCGATCAAGGCCGCGATGTGGATGCAGACGCGGATCGGCAGGGGGCACGCGATGCTGCCAACGCCTCTGCTGCGCGAACTCGATGCCATGCCCCTCTCCGCCTGGCCTCCGATCCGTGGCCGTCCCGCCGCGAACGCGTCCGGGCAGCGCCTGGAGTCCGTCGCGGCGCGTACGCGCACGCATCCTTCGACGAGGCACGCAGCCTACCATCGTGAAGATGGGTGCGCAGCCCTTGATCCGCGCGGTCGCGATCGGAAACCCTGACGCTCTTCGCAGCGAGGTGGATGTGACGACAACCCGCGCCCTGCCCGGTCGCCGTGGCCAGACGGTCCTGCCCCAGGATCTCGCGTTCCTGCTGCATCCCTCGGCCAACCCGCGCCACGACGCCCCGGCCGTGCTGTTGCTGCGCCACGCTGACCGCGAGCCGATCCTGCGAGGCGAGGACGTGATGGGCGCCGCGTTGACCGAACGCGGCATGGCTGACGCGCGCAGGGCGGGCACGGCGCTGGCGTTGCTCGGGATCCGTCGGATCGCGCTGGGCTGGAGCCCTGCCGTGCGCTGTCGGCAGACGGCAGAGGCAATCGCCGAAGGCTTCGGCGCGCGTGGCGGCGTCTCGACCATCCTGGGGCCGTCGACGGGCTGGGCCTCGCCGTATGTCCTGGACGGCCCCACCGTCTGGGGCAGGATGCTGGCCAAGGGCAATTTCTCGATGCTGCGAAGCTGGTTCGACGGCGAGCAGGGCGATTGCCTGCAGCCGGCTCCGGTCGCCGCGCAGGCGCTGATCGCGCGCATGGCGAGGTTGACCCGCGCCCCGATCGATGCGGAACTGCGGGTCGTCATCAGCCACGACTGGAATTGTGCGTTGCTGCGCGAGGTGTGCTTGGGCCAACCGATCACCGAGGACACGATGCCTGGCCTGCTGCGCGGCCTGACGCTCTGGACCGCCGGCGACAGGCTCGCGCTCGGCGATCCGACTGGCAGCCTGCGTTGGTTCGTCGCGGCTGACGGGCCGATGGGCGGCTCGGAGGCCGGCCCGGCCGGCCGCGCGGCGTCCGGCACCAGCGGACGCACGGGGAGCGAGCGATGAAGCGACCTCCACGCGCGGTCCGGGGCCGGCTGGTGGCGGCGCTGCTGGCGTTGGCTTCTGCGCCTGCGTGCGGCGGCGGCGAGGGCAGCGCAGCGGACGCCGCTGACGCCGTTGACGCCTCGGGCGTCGACGCCAGCGTCGCGGATACCGGCGCGGGCGACGCGGTGGCAGGCTCCGACAGCGACCCCGGTGACGGCACCGTGGCTGCAGACGGCGCGGCCCAAGACGCGGTGAGCGGCGACGGTGCGTCGGGCGATGCGGCTACCGCAGACGCAGAGGCCGACGCAGGGCCGCCGACGTCCCTGGCCAAGGCGCCGCAGGACTTGACCTATGGCGCGCTGGTGGCCGGCCCGCGCCCGATCGACGACGCGATCGCCGCCATGACGAGCGTCGTCGGCGCCGCGGCCGTCGACAAGGCGATCCACGATCTGACGCCCACCGCCGCCGGCATCATGGTCAGCTACGGCAGCTCGGCCGAGTCGTTGCCGCTGGAGGTCGCGGCCAAGCTGCCGGCGCTGGCCCTGCGCTCGATCGCCGGGCTCGCGGCCAAGGTCCAGGACGCGACCAAGAGCCACGACGCGGCGCTGCCACGCTTCGTCGTCCTCGGCGACGGTACGGTCTGGGCTGCGGGAGGCCGCCCCCTCGGCGGCGGCACCAAGGGCAACCTCTACCGCTTCCCGGTGGGCGGGCCGTGGCAGCGCTTCGAGTCCGTCCCGAACGCCCTGACGATCCTCGACGTCGCGAGCCACGACGGTGCGCTTTTCGCCGTCGGCAGCAGCGCCACGCCGGCCGAAGTCGCCAAGGGCGAGCACCACGCGACCCTGTGGCGAAGCGATGACGGCGGCCAGTTCTTCGACCCGATCCTCAAGATCTGGAACGCTGGCGACGGCCTCGCCCAGCTGCGGTGGTTCGTCCGCGACGGCGCGCAGCTGCTCGCCCTCGGGCGCCGGCTCGACGCCAAGGGGGCCACGACCGCCCTGCCCCACGTCGTCTGGTCGCCACCGTCGGCGTTGCCGCTGGCGCCGACGCACCCCCTCAAGTCGATCGAGCCGCGGGCCGTGGTCCCGACCGCCCAGGGGGCGATGCTGGTCGGTGGCCAGGATCTCCTGGCCAAGGGCGATCCCGTCTTGCTCCGCGTCGGCGAGGCCGGGATCGTCGCGCTCGATGCCGCTGGTGGCACGCTCCTCGACGGCTGGGTGATCGCGTCGCTCGAGACGACCTTGCTGCTCGAGCAGACCGCCGCCACGACCTACCGCGTGCGCCTGCTGCGGGCCGATGGATCGCTCGAGCTGGTGTGGACGGGGACGTCGTCGATCGCCTTGGAATGTCTCGCTTGGATCGACGGAGCCTTGCTCTTCGGCGGCCAGGATGGTGGGCTGTGGATCGCGCCGTCCGCTTGGAAGCCTGGGCGCGCACCCTAGGGACGCCGCCAACTGCGCGCGGTGGTTGCGTCTCCAGGCCCGTGACGGGTCGCGACGGCGCCAGCCTCAGCGGCCGCGTGGGCCAGGACGTCGGCCGCCAGGACGTTGGCTGCCCAGCGACGCCGCGGCCTCTTCCGCCATCGCGAAGGCCACCACGAAGGGCCACAGATCCCCATCGTGCCCGCAGGAGACCCATGATCCTCGACCCGTTGCATCCCTGGAGCCGGCGCCACGCTGCGGCGGCGGTGGCCGCGTTGGTCGCCGCGACCTGGACGATGACGCTGACGAGCGCGCCGTGTCGCGCCCAGTCGCCGACGCCAGCGCCGCCGGCCCCGGCCCCGGCCGCGGTCGCCCTGCCCGTCGCCGCCACCCCGAGCGACCAGCCGGCGGCGCTGGCGTCGGTGGACCGCGCCGCCTCCGGCACCATCGACCTCGGACGAGTGCCACCGGCAGCCAGGGCCGCGGCCATCGCCTGGCAGGACGCGATCGGCCGCAAGCCTCGCCTGGTCAGCCTGCGCGCACCCGCCGACGACGCGGCCTTGCCCCACCTCGAGGTCCTGCGCGCGCGGCTGCGCATGCTGGGCGACAAGACGTTCTCGAATCGCGAGTGGTTCAACTGGTGGAATCGGCAGGCCGAGACCGCGACGGACCTCGCTGCGGCGTTGGCTGGTCCGGCGTATGAGCCCTGGCGCGCCGACCTCTCGGCCTGGGCCGCCCTCGCGCGCGACAAGGCCAGCAATCAGGACGTGTACCTCGCGGCGATCGAGGCCGAACGGGACGCGATCGAGGAGCGGATCGAAGGCCTGCTCGACGCCCCGACCGAGCCCAAGCGTGCCGAACTCCCCGCCCTCGTCGGCCGGGACGCGCCGACCGCCTTCGAGCGTCGCCAGGTCGAACTCGAGGAGCTCGAACATCGGCTGGAGCAGCAGCGGACCAAGCGGCTCGCGGCCCAGGCCGAGATCAAGCTGTTGGCGCAGCAGCTCAAGAGCTCGGCCCAGCTGCGCGCGGCCCTGCAACGCGACGTCGAGCTCGCGCGCCGCGAACACGCCTTGTGCGCGGACGCCGGGCAGCGCCAGGGGCCGCTCCAGCCGATCTTTCTCGGTCTGGCGGCCGCCGCGGCGGTCAAGGCGTCGAAGATCGAGGCCGAGTACGAGAGCGAGGCCGATCGCAGCCGCAGCTACACCGTCGAGTCGAGCCTGCTCGATTCGCAGCTGGGCTACCGCAAGGATCGCATCGCGGCGCTGGAAGCCTCGATCGCGTCGGTGTCGAGCGTCTCGTCCTTTCTGCGCGCTGCGTGGCGGACCGTGGCCGACTGGGCCGTCCGTGACGCCTGGCGCATCCTGCTCGCGCTGTTGCTGATCGCCTCGCTGACCCGCCTCGCGCTGCGCGTCGTCGGCCGCGCGCTCGCAGCCTGGATCCGCCGCGCCGAAGGGGATCCCGACGACTCCAGCGACGACGACACCCGCGCGCTGACCATCGCCGCCGTCGTCTCGGGGGTGGCCAGGCCCGCGATCTGGGTCATTGGTGCCCTGCTTGCGCTCGAGGCCATGGGCATCAACACCGGACCCCTGCTCGGGTCAGCGGCGATCCTGGGCCTCGCGGTCTCGTTTGGATCGCAGAACCTGGTGCGCGACGTCGTCAACGGCTTCTTCATCCTGATGGAGCACCAATACGCCGTCGGCGAGGTGGTCGACATCGGCGGCAAGATCGGTGAGGTCGAACGCATCAGCATCCGTTCGACCTGGATCCGCCAGTCCAACGGCGACCTGCACGTCATCCCCAACGGCGCGATCACGCTCGTCAGCAACCTCACGCGCGACTGGTCCCGCGCCATCGTCGAGGTCGGCGTCGCCTACGACAGCGACATCGACACGGTGCGCGCGATCAGCGAGCGCGTCGGCGCCGAGCTGTTCGCCGATCCGGCCTGGAGCGAACGCCTCGCCGAGGCGCCAAGTTGGGTGGGCGTCATCGCGCTGGCCGACTCGGCCGTGGTGCATCGCATCTGGGCCAAGGTCAAGGCGGGGGACCAGTGGGCGGTCCAGCGGGAGTTGAACCGCCGGCTCAAGCTCGCCTTCGACGCCGAAGGCATCGAGATCCCGTTCCCGCAGCGCGTGGTCTGGCAACGATCCCCGACCGATCCGGCCCAAGGCGCCGTGGCGGCCGACCCGGCTTCGAACGCGAAGGCGGGCATCGAGCCCGCGGCCTGACATTGGCGTCAGCGGTGGCGAGTCTGGGTGATTTCCGAACTTCGTGTGCAATCCAAAGGGCTTGCGTTTGTGGATCGGCTCGGGCCATGACCTCGGGATCATGGTCGGGACGAATCTTTGCGGCCATGATCGTGATTTGTCAGCGGTGTCCAGTGGTTGTGGCCGTGGCACGGTTCTCGCAACGGAAGTTGGCAGAGCCGAAGCGCCGCAGGTCCGCGGGCGTTGTCTGGTCTCGCGCGAGACTGCCTGATGGAATCCGCCGCCACGACCAGCCGCTCGTCCACCCTGTTCTGGATCGGCCTCGCCATGATCGGGCCGCCTTCCCTCGCGCTCTGCGTTCGCGCGCTGTGGACCGCCATGGGCGCGGAGCCGGCCCACGGCATCGCGATCGACCTGCCCGCGGCCCTGCCGGCGTGGTCCCGCGGAACCGAGGTGATCACCGCAGGTGTCGGACTGTCGGCCTCGCAGTTCGTCGGAGCGCTCGGTCTGCTCGGATTCGTGACCCTGCTCCGCCGCCAGCGCGTGCCTCGCTAGCGCGACCGCGGCCGCCTGCGGCGATCACCCCCGTCACCCTGGCGAAGCTGTCTGGCGCCCCCCTCACGTGCGTCTGGTTTCGTCGCGACACGGCCCCGGTGCGCTTGACTTCGCGTGCTGCGCCGATCGACCCTCATGGGCTCGCTGACGCGCGGATCGACGCTTCGCCCTAGCAGGCGACCGACCGCGCACAGGGACTTGCACTGGACGTGGCGCGATGATTGGACGTTCCTATGCCAGCCGCTACCGGATCGAGGCGCCTCGTCGTCCGCGGCCGCACGCGAGCGCTTGGAAGGCATGGAGCCTGTCGTCCGGCGAGCCCGTCGAGCTCGAGCTGCTGCTCGCCGAGATCTGCGATCTGCCCGACGCGCGTCATCGCATGGCCCGGCTGGTCCAGAAGCTCGCGAGCGTCTCCCACCCCCACGTCGCACCGATCCTCGATCACGGCGTCGATGACGACGGCGGCCTGTTCCTGACGATCCCGCTTGCCGAAGCGGTGCCCGTGGCCGACGTCATCGTCGCGGAGGGCAAGCTCGAGCTCAAGCGCGCGCTGCACCTCGGCCTGGCCGTGGCCAAGGGCCTCGCGGCCCTGCACGAGGCCGGCATCACCCATGGCAGCGTGACGGCGCAATGCGTCGAGATCGTCGGCGCGGACGGTGCCTATGACGCCGTGCGCCTGCGGGACGCCGGCCTGACGCACCTGCTCGCGGTCGCGCCCGTGCCGGACGGACGGATCGCGGCCATCGACGCAGACCTGCCGCTGCTGCTCGCGGCGGCAGGTGGTCGCGCGATGCGCCGGACCGGGACCGAGCCGACCGAGGACGTCCTCGGCCTCGGCGCGCTGCTCTTCGAGGCCATGACCGGGCGCCGCTACCTCGCGCTGCTCGACGCCGCGGGTCCGACGCCGCTGGCCCGCGATCGCGCGGTGGCCGAGGCGCTCGAAGGGGTGCCGCCCCAGGTCGTCGACCTGCTGCGCTCGTTGACGGCAGCGCGTCGTGACGCCCGGCTCGAGGGCGCTGCGGCCGCCGCAGCGGCGATCCGCCATGTGATGGAGCGACTCGACGCCGACGCTCCGTTCCCGGCGGCCGACCTCGACGAGGAGCCGCCACCGCGCCCCGCTCTGCGGGCGACGATGCTCGGTCTCGGTCCGCCAGCCGAGCTCGACGTGACGCGCGCCGCCAACGCCGCCGCTCGGCGGAAGTCCTCGGCCGCGCCAGAGCCTGTCGCGGCGGACGAGCTTGCGCCTTTGAACGACGACGAAGGCGACGAGCTGCCGCCCGATCGCCCCGATCGACAGCGCCGGCAGACGCATCCCGGTGTCGGCATGGATGCGCGCGACGGCGAGACGGACGCCGGCCGCGAACAAGCGTCGGCGAGGCCGAGCGCCGCTCCGGCGTTGGAAGAGACGAGGCTGGTCGCCACGAAGCTCGTGGACCGACCGTCGGCGGCCGCAGCGCGGTCGGCCGAGTTCGCCTCGACCGCGGCCGGCGGCCTGACGCCCGGGCCGAACGAGAACGAGGTCCCGGCGCTGGCGCGCGTCAGCGGCACCAACCCAGCCGTGGTGGACGAGTCGCGAACGGTCGCCGTGCCGATGCGCAAGGCTTCGGCGACGAGGCGGGCCTTCGACGACGTCCCCCTGCCGGCTCCGCGACGGGCCTCGGCGGTGCGGGACGATCGCTTCGTGGCGCCGGCTCGTCCGTCGGTGCCGCCGGGCGAGGCCGCCGGCCGCGCCGCCCCTGGCGCAGAGCCGGGCGGCCTCGACATGCCGTCGCTGCCCAATCGACGCGGATCGCGCCCCGAGATGCCGGCGGCCGGGGCCGGCGAAGCGGCGCTGACCGCCGCGGTTCCGGCGCCGATCTTCGGCATCCGCGCCCAGAAGGCGGCGGCAGCGGCCGAAGCCAGCCGCCGCATGCGGACCAACGAGCCCCGCCCCGCGCATCATACGACCGATATCTCGTCCGCGGTCTCTGATGTCTCTGCGGTGGACGTCCGCAGCGGCGGAATCGGCGAGCTTGGCGAGGACGATTTCCAGGTGCCCGCGCCCGTCGCGCGCGCCGCGCCGCAGGCCGGGCCGCCCGCGTCCCCGGCCCCGGTGGAGCGCAAGGTCGCGGCGCCACAGCCCGCCGTGGCCCCGGCCGGCACCAAGCCCAAGCGAAGCTCCGTGCCCGAGGGGGCGTCGCTCTCGGCCACCGGCGCGTTCCTGCCCTGGGGCGGCGACACCGAAGACGAGCCTCGCGCTCCGGTCACCGCCGCGTCGGACGCCGAGCAGGCCGAGGACGAGGCGATCGCCGTCGCTGCCGCCCAGGCTGCGGCGCAGCGTCCCGTCTCCGGCGCGCTCGATACCTTCTTTGCCGAAACCGGTGCGACCAAGGCCGCGGAGCCTGGCGCCCAGGCCGACAACGCCACCGTCCCCGCAGCCCCCGAGCCCCCGCTGCCGCCGGCCCCACGCTGGCCGCTGTGGCTCGCGGCCGCGGCGATCGCAGGTGTCGCGCTCTGGGCCGCCTCGGAGGCCGGATTTCTGGGCAAGTCGCATGTCCCGCCTCGCCCGTCGCCCCAAGAGGAGGCGGTTGTCGCCCTCCAGGGCGGCCCCGGCGAGCCCCAACCCCACGAGCCCCAGCTCGAGGGCGGGCCGGAGGGCGGCCACGACGAGTCGCCTGAGGGCCAAGCCGAGCCGGGCCAAGCCGAGCCGGGCCAAGCCGAGCCGGGCCAAGCCGACGGCCCCGCGCCTGCGGCCGTGGCAGCGGGCCTGGCGCAGGCTGGATCCGACGAGTCCGGCACGGACGACGACGCCACCGAGGGCTCCCCCGCGGAGCACCCGGCGACGGACGAGGGCGGCACCGCGCCTCCGGCCACGGTCGAGGCGCCGGCCGCAGCGCCGACCCCTGCGCCGGAGCCCGCCCCAGCGCCGGAGCCCGCCCCAGCGCCGGAACCCGCCCCAGCGCCGGAACCCGCCCCAG
>CAZPHC010000011.1:20989-165184 GCA_964586155.1 uncultured Enterobacteriaceae bacterium
CCCGCCCCAGCGCCGGAACCCGCCCCAGCGCCGGAACCCGCCCCAGCGCCGGAACCCGCCCCAGCGCCCGCGCCGGCGCCCGCTCCGGCGCCCGCTCCGGCCCCGACGCCCGCACCCGCACCCGCGCCCGCACCCGCGCCCGAACCCGCGCCGGAACCCGCGCCCGCGCCAGCGCCGTCCCCGGCGCCGGCCGTCGCGCCGCCTGTCGGCATGATCGAGATCCCGGCCGGGCGCTACGTCATCGGCTGCCACCCGCAGCTGGATGGTTGCGAGCGCGACGCCATGCCGATGCGGACCCAGGCGCAGGGGGCCGTCGCCTTCGACGATCACGAGGTTCGCGTCGACGCGTACGCCGCCTGCGTGGCGGCGGGCGCCTGCTCTGCGGCCGGCACCGGGCCCAACTGCAATGCGTCGTCGCGTGGCCGTGGCGCCCATCCGATCAACTGCGTCAGCCGCGACCAAGCCAGCGCCTTCTGCACCTGGCGCAAAGCGCGTTTGCCGACCGAGGCCGAATGGGAGGCCGCGGCCCGCGGCCCGACGCAGCGGCGCTACGCGTGGGGGTCGCAGTATCCGAGCTGCGCCTACGCCACGATGGCTGTGGCGTATGGTGGCGGCTGCGGCACCAAGCACACGTCCGCGGCGGGCGAACCGCCAGAGGACGTGAGCTGGAGCGGGATTCGCGGCCTCGGCGGCAACGTCGCTGAGTGGACGTCGAGCGCCTACGCGCCCTACCTGGACGGCGATCCCTTCCAGAGCGAAGACGCGGTCGTCCGTGGTGGCCATTTCGCGGACACCGCGGCGGAGGTGCCGCTGGTCTGGCAGCGCCGCCACCTGCCGCCGAGGACGCAGTCTGCCCACGTCGGCTTCCGTTGCGCCGTCGATGTCGTTCCTGCGGCGCGACCGTGAGAGGTGCCCGATGGTCGGCGACGTGACGAACGAAGACAGCGCCTACATCGACACGCTCTTTCGTCAGCCGATGTTCGTCGGCGTCGCCAAGGCCGACCGAGAGCGACTGCGCGCTGCGACGACGCTCGAACGCGTGGCTGCTGGGACCACGATCGTGGTCGAGGACGATCCCGAGCCGGACGCCCTCTATGCCCTGCTGCGCGGGGAGATCGCGATCACGCGCGAGGACCGGATGCTCGGCCTGCAGCGGCCGCCCTCGATGCTCGGCCTGCTGTCCTTGCTCGATGGCAACGCCCGCACTGCGACCTTGACGGCGTTCACCGACGCGGTCGTCGCGCGCGTGCCCAGGGCGGCGGTGCTCGAGGTCCTGGCCACGAGCAAGGTGATGGCGCGCAACGTGCTCGACAGCTTGACCCGCGACCTGCGAGGCATGCACCGACGCGAGACGGAGCTGACGGCTCGCTTCGACGACCTCTTCGACTCGCCCAACGCGCGCCTGATCCCGGGCCCTTGGACGATGCCGAACGCCGAACTCTCGGTCTTCGTCATGGTCGGGCCGGTGCTCGCATGCCAGCGCCTGCTGCCCGAAGGGGTCGAGGTGCTCGGACAGGGCCTCGGGCCGTGGCTGCTGTGCTTCGCCTTCTACCCGGAGCTGCAGTCGCCGCGCAGCCTCGCGGACGGCAAGACGATCCGCTTCGCCGAGGCGACGCCGCTGATCCCGGTCCGGACCGCCGATGGCCGCATCGGATTGTTCTGTCCCGAGGCGTATCCGGACAACTACCTCGCCGTGTTCCTCGGCCGCGAGCTGCACGGCCTGCCGCGCCGTATCGGCGAGCTTCGCCGCGGCGATCGCGAGATCGATCTCGGCGTCGACCAGCGCCTGCTGCTGCGGGCTAGCTGGACCGAGGCCGTCCCCGCAGAGGCGGGCGAGTTCGGCGAGGCCGTGGCTGCGGCCTTGTCGCGGGCGAACCCGTCTGCCGATGGTGCCCATCGGGCCTCGCTCGATGCGTCGGTCGAGGCGTTCACATCATGGCTGGCCGAGGGCGGTTCGGGCTCGGTGCCGATCCTGGTGCGCAATCAGGTGCCGGACGTCGTGGCGTCGGACGGCGACGTCCTGCGCATCGACGAGCTGCTCAGCGTCTCGGTCCTGAGCCGCGGCGCACGCACGCTCGAGGTGCTGCACGGCGCGGCGGTGCGCAAGTTCGCGCACGAGTGGATGCTCGGCGGTCGCTGCACCGGCGGCTTTCGTCTGCGCGCTGACATGGAGATCGGCGAGGCGCGGCTGGTGCGTCGCTACGACCAGGGTGCGACATGACACGCCCGGTCGTGGCGGTCGTCGGTGGTGGGGTCGCCGGGCTCGTCGCGGCGCGGACGCTGGCCCGCAACGGCGCCACCGTGCACCTCTTCGAAGCCGCGGACTGGCTCGGCGGGCGCTGTCATCGCGGCGCTTCGACCGAGGTCCACCTCGACGGGCGTACATGGTCGTTCGATCTCGAGCACGGCATCCACGGCATCTGGAGGCAATACCGCAACCTCCGCGCGATCCTCGACGAAGAGGGCCTGCTGGGCGACCTGGTCCACGCCAATGCCCAGGAGCTCGTGATGCCGCACCCCAGCGGCGGCGTCCGCGCCTACGAGTTCGGCGCCCGTGTCCGGCACGCCATGGTCCCGGATCTGCTCGCGTTCCTGACGATCTTCGGCGCTGGGGATTTTGCCGCGCTCGCCGTGCGCGAAGGGCCTGGTCCGTGGTTGCACGCCGCGACCGATCTGCTGCACGCCTTCGCCTTTGACGCCAAGACCGACATCGCGGCCTACGACGACGTCTCTGTGGCCGACTTCGTCGCGCGGTGGCCGCTGTTGCTGCAGCGCATGACGGGGGCGATCACCCACTCGGCGTTCTTTCGCGAATCACGGGACGTCGGCCTGTCGGCGTACCTCACGGGGCTGCAGAGCTACTTCGTCTCGGACAAGCGCGACACGGCGTTCGACTTCTTCGCCAATGACGCGCACGTCGACCTGCTCGCGCCCCTGGCCCGCTCGGTGCGCGATCGCGGCGGACGGATCCACCTGGGCGCTCGCGTCGTGGGCAGCCATTGGGCCCGGGGGCGACTCGTCGCGATCGACGTGGAGCGTCGGGCCTCTGCGGATGGGACCTCCAGCGCTGCCACGACGCGCGAGCGGGTCGACGTCGATGGTGCCGTCCTGGCCGTCGATCCGCCATCCATGCGCAGGCTGACCGAGGCGGGCGGCTTCGCCGCTGTCGTGGAGCCGGGCGCCGTGATCCCCGAGGGCGTGCCCAGCGTCGTCGTTCGCCTGTTCTTTGGCCGTGACCTCGCAGCCGATCGCGCGCCGACCGGCGTGTTCCACGGCCTGGCGGCGGACAACTTCTTCTGGTTGCACCGGCTGCAGCGGCGGTTCGTCGCGTGGCATGCCGACACCGGCGGCAGCGTGCTCGAATGCCACCTCTATGGTGATCGTGCCGTCGCTGCCGTCCAGGGGAGCGATGCCGTCGTGCTCGCTGGGGTCCTCGACGTCGTCGAGCAAGCCTGGCCCGAGCTGCGCGGCTCGCTGCTCGCGTCACATATCCTGCGCAACCCCGCGACGCACGTCGCCTTCGGCCCCTCGGTGATGGCGCGCGTGCCCGCGATCCGGACGCGCGTGCCCAACGTCGCGCTCGCTGGCGACTGGATCGCCCTCGACAGCCCGGTGCTGTACCTGGAGCGGGCGACGACGACCGGCTTGCTCGCGGCGCGCGTGGTGGCGGCGTCGGTCGGCCTCGACGCGGACCGCTTCCCGCGCAGCATCGACAGCTTCCCGCCTGCGCCCGACGTGGCGAGGGTCAGTCGCGTCGCGCGCTGGGCCCGCCGCCGTGGGCTGCTGCCGATGCCCCGTGCCGTGCGTGGCTGATCCACCCGTGGGTCGAGACGCTGGCGCCTACAGCGTCGCTGTTCCGAGGCGCTCGCCCAGGATGGACGTCGGGGCTGCGCTCGCCAGGGCAGCGCGTACGTCTGCGGCGGCGCGCTGGGCGGGCAAATCGTCCGCGCATTGCGTCGCGACGTCCTGGAACGACGCCAGGGCCGCGGTGAGGTCCCCGGCGATGCGCGCCCGGACGCCGGCCTCGAACGTGGCCGCCGTGCGCTGCTTGTGCGCGAACAGATCCGGCGGATCCGACTCGTAGATCTCGAAGACGTCGATTCGGCTGCTGCGGCCGCGCAGCATCACCTCGCCAAGGAATCGCGCCGCGAATCGGCCGCGATCCCGCAACCGCTGCATGGTCGGGCCGCTGACGAGGATCGACGCGCCGAGCGTCTTGGTCAGGCCCTCGAGCCGCGACGCGGTGTTGACCGCGTCCGAGATGACGGTGCCTTCGAGGCGCTCGTCTTCGCCGATGGTGCCGAGCATCAGGTTGCCGAAGTGCAGGCCGACGCCGATGCGGAGCGGCGGCTCCTGGGTGTGGACCCGCTCGGCGTTGAAGCTGGCGACGTGGCGCTGCAGCGCGACGGCGGCCTCGAGGGCGTCCTCGGCCACATGCGGGAACAGCGCCATCACGGCGTCGCCGATGTATTTGTCGACGAAGCCGCGATGCTGGCGCACGACGGGGCCGACCCGGCCGAGGTAGGAGTTCAGGAAGCGGAAGTTCTCTTGCGGCGTGAGCTTCTCGGAGATCTCCGTGAACGAGCGGATGTCCGAGAACAACACCGTCATCTCGCGCTCGACCGCGTCGCCGAGGCGGACCTCGAGGATCGACGGCTTGCCGAGCACTTCGAGGAATTCGACGGGGACGAAGCGAGACAGGCTCTTGGCCATCTCGGCCTGGCGCCGGTAGAGCTCCGCGTTCTGGATCGAGATCGCAATCTGCGAGCTCAGCATCTGGATCAGCTCGAGCCGATCGCGCGTGAAGACGCCGGCGTTGAGGCTGTTCTCGAGCACCAGCACGCCGATCGCGTCCTGCATGTGCACGATCGGCGCGACCAGGATCGAGCGGGGCCGCGCGCTGGCCAGGTACGGGTCCTGACCAAATCGGTTGGCGACCAGATCGCCGGCGTCGCTGGCGTCGCGGACCACGACGGCCTCGCGGGTGCGCGCGACGTATTGGACCATCGCGATCGGCAGGCTCAGCGGATCCATGGCCCGCGACTGCAGCACGTCGTAGGCCTCGCGTGGCACCGTCGCGCTGCCGTCGGCCTCGATGCGCAGCTCGCCGTCGCGATCGAGCAGCAACAGGCCCCGCCGCGCGCCTGCGTTCTCGATCAACACGGCCAGGAGCAGGCGCAGCAGGCGCTCGAGCACGATCTCCGAGCTGATGGCCTGGGCGGCCTTCATCACCGACGTCAGGTCGAGCGCGCCGCCGCCGCTGGTGGTGGTATCGCCCGGCATCGTGACCGTCGACACGCCAACCATCAGCGGATCCGACTGCATCTGCAGCTCGGGATGGGCGGCCTCGAGCGCGGCGACGTGGGCCACGGCTCCCCAGCGCAGCATCGCGTAGCGGGCGTCGTGGAGGAAGGTGCGCTCGATGCGGCGCTGCCCCAATGCGTGGTGATGGCGAGCAGCGCGCAGCGCGGCGAAGGCCTCGTCGTGGAGCACGCCGTTGCGGCGAGCGGCTGCGATGGCGTTCTCGAACGCCTCGGTGGCCTGGGCCGTCTTGCCCTGGGTCCGCAGCAGCTCGGCGCGGCAGAGCTCGAACTTGTGGCGGAAGTTCATGGGCGAGTTTTCGGCCCAGCGCGCCAATCGCCGACGTGCCCGCGCCGCCTGCCGGGATCGCGTCCACGAGACGGGCTCCTTCGCCCCCTTGGCCATCGCGGCGCCCATGGCGAGGTAGAAGTCGAGGTCGGGCGCCCAGGGCATGCCGAGCACCGCCGCCTCGAACGGCAGCGCCTCGTCGGCGAGCCGCAACAGCTCGCGATGATCCTCCATCAGCGCCGCGAGCCGCATCTTGGCGATGCAGTAGAGCACGAAGGGGATCTTCATCCGGCGGGCGCGCAGATCGTCGACGAACGGGGCCTCGTCGAACGCGGCGTCGCCGAACAAGCCCATGCCTTCTGTGTGGCCCTGGGCGGCGAGGACCATGCGCTGCTGCACGATGAACGTCGCGGCGCTGTCGTCATCGCCCGTGCCGCGGACGAACTCCAGGTACCGATGGGACTCGCGGTACAGGCTGTCGAGCGGCTCGCCGGCCGAGAACAGCGCGTAGACGATGCACACGCCACAATAGCCCGCGTAGATGAGGTCGCCCGCGGCGCGCCCCTCGCGGTAGCCGAGCTTGAGGAACTCGAGGTTCGTCCTCACGGGATTTCGCCAGGGGTTGACGAAATTGCCGGTGATCATATGGACTTTGGCGACGACGTCCGGGTTGCCGTAGCGGCGATGCAGGCGCACCGCGAGCTCGCCGAAGGCCATGCCCGTCTCGAAGTTGCCCAGGACCGAGCCCGCGATCATGCCGTAGAGGGCGTACGAATAGGGCGAGACGCTCGAATTGCCATGGGCGAGGCTCAGGTTGAGCATCCGCAGCACGAGCAGCGTGTACAGGTTCGCGTCGAGGAAGTAGGCCGGCGCGGCCATCGCGTTGAGCACGCGTACGGCGACGAGCAGCCGTGGATCGCTCAGCTCCGGCAAGAACTCCAACGAGTCGACGCTCTTGCCGCGCAGCAGCCAGCGTGTGCGCATCACCTCGCGCAGGACGTGCCATTGCTCGACGTGGGTGTCGAACTCGATGCCACACGCCTGCAGCGCCAGGCGCCCGCACTCGATGGCGTCCGCGTAGCGCACGATGTTGCCGTACAGCACCATGCGCAGGTTGTAGACCGCCGCCCGCTCCAGCGCGCCGGTCGCCTGCGCGAGCGTCACCTCGAACAGCTCTTCTGCTTCGTCGTGGCGGCCGACGATGTAGAGGCACTCCGACAGGCCCATCATCAGGCCCAGGCTGATGCCCTCGGAGTCCTTCCACATCATCGCACCGCTGAGGTCGATACCGGCCCGGAAGTACTGGATCGCCGGATCCCAGGCGGCGGCACGTTTGGCGCGCTTGCCCGCGAGGAAGGCCAGCTTGCCGATGCGGTAGCGCTCTTCGGGCTCCGTGACGCGATCCAGGCCCACGCTGAAGTGGCCGATGATGTCGAAGATCACGTCGCCGACAGCGCTGCCGTCGACGCGCGACGCCAGGCGACGCCCCACTTCGAGGTGCAGGCGGATCCGCGTCTCGTCGTCGAGCACGGCGTAGGCGGCCTGTTGGACGCGGTCGTGGACGAAGCGATAGCCGGGGCGGACGTCCTCGTCGAGCGAGCCGTCTCCGTCCAGGTCGATGGCCAGCTTCCAGTCGTCGCTGGTCGGGATGAGCAGGTTCTCGCGCACGGCCTGCATCAAGCGAAGCGCCAACACTCCCAGCGGCTCCGACCGAAGCTGGGCCAGATCGTCGAGCATGAAGCGCGAACCGAAGACCGACGCCCAGGCGATCGTCTCCCGCATCTCGGCGCCGACGCTCTCGAGGCGCTCGGCCATCATGGCCAGCACGTTGTCGGCAAAGTCCCGCTCAGCGATGGCCTCGACGTCCCAGACCCAGCCGGACTCGCCGTTGTGCCGGATCAGGCCCTCGCGATACAGCGCGCGCAGGTACTCGCCAAAGAAGAACGGGTTTCCTGCGGTCTTGCGCCCGACCAGCTCGGCGAGCGGCAGCGCCTGCCGAGGCGTGCAATACAGCGCGTCGGCGACCAGTTGGCAGAGCACGCCGGCGGGCAGGCCGCCGATGTGCATCTGGCGAACCTGACCGCCGTTGCTGTGGATGTCGTCGAGCGTCACCGACAGCGGATGCGCGGCGTCGACCTCGTTGTCGCGCCAGGACACCAGGAGCAGCACATTCTCGACGTTGGGATCGGTGGCGATCTTCTCGACGATCTTGAGCGAAGGCGGGTCGGCCCACTGCATGTCGTCGAAGAAGATGACCAGCGGATGCGCGGCGGTCGCGGCCACCGTGAGGAAGTCGACCAGCAGGGAGTGGATGCGGTTCTGGGCCTCGACCGACGACAACTCGATCGATGCGTCCTGCTTGCCGACCAGTGCGTCAAGCCCAGGAATCAACTCGGTCATCACGCTCAGGCCATCACCGAGCACCTCGTGCAGCCTGCGCCGCCACTGCTCGACCTGCTCGTCGGATTCACTGAGCCATTGGCGCACCAACTCGCCGAACGCCTCCTGCACCGGCGCGTAGGGTTGGCCGCGCTGGCTGGCGTCGAGCTTGCCGGTGAGGAAGTAGCCGCGCCGCTCGGAGATCGGGCGCTTGACCTCGCTGACGAGCGCGGTCTTGCCGATGCCGGAGTAACCCGAGATCGAGATCACCTCGACCCGACTGCCGCCGATGCGTTCGAACGCCCGCAGCAGCTCGGCCGCCTCGCGCTCGCGCCCGTAGACCCGCTCTGGCACCACGAACCTGCTCGGCACGTCCTGGGCGCCGAGCACGAACGGCTCGATGACGCCGCGCGCGCGCAGCTGCTGGGCGCATCGCACCAGATCCGCGGCGAGGCCCGCGGCGCTCTGGTAGCGATCCTGGGCTGCCTTCGACAGCAGCTTGAGGATGATGTCGCTGATCAGGCCGGGCAGCTCGGGATCGCAATCCCGCGGCGGGATCGGGTCGCGCGCGATATGGCAATGCACCAGCTCCATCGGATCGGAGGCGTCAAAGGGGCGCCGGCGAACGAAGGCTTCGTACATCGTCGCGCCCAGCGCGTAGAGGTCGCTGCGGGCGTCGACCGGGCGGTTCATCCGGCCCGTCTGCTCCGGCGCCATGTACGCTAGCGTACCTTCCAGCCGGTTCGGCGCGATCATCTCCTGCTGCTCGCGGTCGAGCTGCGAGGCGACACCCAGGTCGGTGATGCGCACGACCTTGGCGTCGCGCGAGACGATCAGGTTGTGCGGCTTGATGTCCTTGTGCAGGACCCCTTGGGCGTGGATCGACCCGAGGATCCGCGCCACCTGGATGAAGGCGTCGAGCAGCTCGAGCGTACCGAGACGGCGGAACCCGATCTGCTCGCGCAGCGTGACGCCGCCGATGTCCTCGAACACGATCGCGAGCGTGTTCTCGAGCGACTCCAGGGCCAAGGCCTCGATGATGCCCGTCACGCCGGCGTCGACCAGCAGGCGGTTCAGGCGATATTCGTGGCGGACGCGGGCGAGATCCCGTGGCGTCGGGTAGTCGCTGCGAAGGACCTTGATCACCACCGGTCGTGCATCGCGGTTGCGCGTTCCGCGATAAACGAGGCTCTTGCGGCCCTCGTAGATGCGGGTCTCGATGGTGTAGCCGGATAGTTGCACAGGACGGACCGCATCAGCGCGAATCTGCGCGAGACAGCATCATGCACCGGTTGCGTGGTGCGGGCAAACTCTGGGACCGTTTGGCTTGCGTCGGTCGTTCGACGCCGTCGGTGGTCTGCGGTTGGCCGATGCGCGGGCGCAACGGACGGGCGTGGTGGCGGGTTGCCGCGAGGCCGCGGCGGCATTGGACACCAAGGACCGGGCCGACGCGCCACGAGGAGTCCCATGTCCGAGGCGTTGGTGATTGGAGCCACGGGCCACGTCGGAGCCGGGATCACGCGGGCGCTGGTCGACGCCGGCTGGCGCGTGCGGGCCATGTCGCGACGGGCTGAACCGTCGGCCAATCTCCGGGGCGTCGACGTGACGATGGTCCGCGGCGACGGCATGGTCCGGGGGGACCTCGCGCGCGCAGCGACGGGCGTCGCCCTGATCGTCGACGCCGCAGCGCCCTACCCGGTCGATCCCTTCGTCCGGCACGAGCGCGGCCACACCGAGATCGTCGAAGCGGCGGTCGAGCGCCAACGCTGGCTGCTCCACATCGCGTACCAGGAAGGCGCGATCTTCGTCGGCATCGGCTCGTTCGTCAGCCATCGTCTGCAGGCGGGCGCGGAGCGCTCCGTCGCGCGCCGTGCGCTCTCGTCGTGGTTGCGGAGCCGGCATCCCTACTTCGCGGTCAAGGAGCGGACCTCCGCGATGACGGTCGCCGCCGCCGCCCGACAGCGCGTGGTGCAGCTGAACCCGACCGGTTGCCTCGGACCCTACGATCTCAAAGAAAAGCGCCTGTCGTTGGTGCCGCGGCTGCTGGATGGCGAGATTCCGGCTTCGGTCACGGACGTGGTCGACTTCATCGACGTGCGCGACGTCGGCCTCGCCGTGGTACGCGCCGTCGAGCGGGACCACTTCGGTCGCGCGATCCTGCTCAGCGGCCACAGCCAACGCTTCGACGTCATCTTCGCCGATCTCTGCGCCGCAGGAGGCCGTCGTCCACCGATCCTGCGCGCGCCTGCGCTGATGGGGCTGCCGAGCTTGATCGGACTGGAGCGATCGCTGGGATGGATCGGCCAGGCGTCGCCGTTTCCGACCCTGACGCTCTCGATCGTCCTGGAGTGCGGCGCGGTCGAGCGTTCAGTCGAGCAGCGGGCGCTCGGCGTGGAGCCACGCCCCTGGCAGGAGACCGTCGTCGACACCGTCGCTTGGGCCCGATCGCTCGGGCACCTCGGCGGCGCCCCCGGTCAGCGGCGGGCCTGACGCACCGCCGAGAGCAGGGCCTGCCATGGCGCGACGGCCCGGCGGAGCGTGCTCACCTGGCGGTAGTCGACCGGGCGGCGCGCGCGGCCGAAGGTGGCGGACATCTGCAGCCGCGCGCCGTAGACCGCGTCGCCGGCGAGGATCCAGTCCTCGAAGCCTTCGAGCTTGCTCGACCGGAGCTCCTGGAACTGGCCGAGGCTATGGACGTGGAACGGGATCTCGACCAGCTCGTCGATGCGCATCGAGTCGCCCTCGGCGCGTGGATCCGGCATCAGGCTGTGGACATAGACCGGCATCGCCGGCCAATGCGAGCGCACGGCTTCGACGTCCGCCAGGCGGAACATCGCGTCCAAGAACTGGGCATGACCACGCAGCGGTCGTTCGATGCCGAAGAATCCGCGCTGCAGCCCAGCGATGATGTCACCGGCCTCGGCCGGAGCAGCCGACTCCCAGCTCGCGCGCAGCACGAACGAGCTGCCGATCTGCAGGTCGATCGCGGTGTCGTGGAACTCGGCGACGCCGAATCGTTTGGGGAAGCCGTACAGCTCGCGACCGAGGACGATCGGCATGTACGAGTCGAGGTAGAGCTCGGGTGAGAAGACCCCCGGGCGGCCATTGCTGCGCAGCACCGGGATGAAGGGCGTGGTCTCGCGATAGGCGAACGTCTTGCCGCCGGCGCTCGGGTGTTCCGAATACGTCGAGGGGAAGTCGTTGAACGTCAGCAGGTACCGACCGCCGAACATCGGCCGCAGCCCCGGCGGCAGGCAGGCGGCGACCCGCTCGGGCGTCGACTGCACGACGAACGCCGTCATCGAGAAGTCGCCCATGCGATACGGGCCCTGGATCAGGCGCGCATTCGGCGAGTGGAAGTGATCGTCGAAGGCGCGCCGTGCCTCTTCGTCGCGCTTCTGTGCCGCACGGATCTCCGCCGTCAGGTGGTTCACCAGGGCAAAGACGACGTCCGGCCGCTCGTCCAGCAGCCCGTCGAAGGTGACGCGGTCGAGCATCACGACGTCGATGTCGGTGAAGGCTTCGACCGACGCGGTGCGGGGTGCGCCGTCGAGCAGGCTCAGGAAGCCGATCGTGGTCGGCGCCCGCGTCAATTCGACCGTCCGCTCGCCGACGATCACCCGGATCTCGCCACTCAAGACGAAGAACGCGGCTTCGGCGTCGGCGTCCTCGACGATGAACCGCGTCCCCTTGGGCAGGCGCCGGTACCAGACCCGCGACAGCAACTTCTCGAAGCTGCTGTCGGACAGCCCGCGCAGCTCGGACATCTTGCGCAGCCTGTCGCGGACACCGGAGGGTAGCGGCGGCACGCGCGGCGTGCGCGGACTCGGCACGTTCGATGTCGTCATCGGAAATCTCGCTCCCCGGCCAGTTGCTCGGGCTCGCCGCAGATGGCCCTGCTCGCCGCGCGCCCCGACAGGATGGCCGCCTCGACCGATCCGACGTCAAGCCCGGTTCGCGTCCAGGTCCCGGCCAATGTCAGGTTGCTCACGCCCGATTCGTCTGCTGCCAAACGATACTTGGAACTTCCTGGCACCGAAAGCACGTAGCGGTCGGTCGGCTCGACGTTCATCCGCCAGTACTGGGCCTCGAACCTGTCGGCGCCGCTGCGTCCCTCCGGGTCCACCAACACCGACCAATCCGGGGCGACCGGGCTCGCGTCGGGGGTCGCGCCCGGCACCACGGACGCGCCGCCGTCCTCGCCCAGCCACTGCAGCGCGATGTCGTGGCCGCGCTGGCGCTCGCGCTCATGGTGGCCGACCTCGCTGGCGTCCGGCGGCATGACCGAGTCGATGCGGTTGCAGACGTGCAGGACGTGCCCGGGTCGATGCGCTGGATGCCACGACTCCCAGCGCAGCAGGTGGCTCATGTCGCCATAGCCCGTCAGCGGGGAGACGCCCGTGTTCATCATCGGCTTGCCTTCACGGCCCGCGCGCGACGGATGCGACCAGACCTGCAGCGCGATGGTCGGCGTCGTATGCATCGCCCGCAGCATGGTGCGCCAGCGCGGATGGGCCTCGAGCAACTCGCCGCTGATGGGGGGCAGCGCCGCGAGCGAGATGGCCAGGACGGCGTGATCGAAATCGACGCCGCGCTGGAGCGTGCGCTGGCCGACGTCGTGCCAGCCGGACCAGCTCGACTCCAGGTCGGCACCGCTGGCGCGCAGCTGCTCGCCCTCGACCAGCTGGTCGTAGTCGGGCGTCGCGGGCCAGCACGGCAGGCCGTCGTGGACCTCCAGAGGCTGGTAGGCCTCCGCGCGCACGGTTGCCTGGACCCCGATCTGGATGCGTTCCAGGTGGGCACCCTGCTCGTCCAGCTCGAGGCCCGTCACCCGCTCGAAGAACCGGAACTTCACGCCGCGACGCGCCAACACCTCGTAGAGCGGCGCGACCAGGGTCTCGCCCGTACCTGCGGCCATCCACCAGCCGACGGCGCCCTTGTAGCCGCCGACGAAACGCAGCGTCATGCGCAGCGCCGTGCCGGCCGCGAATCCGGTGTGATCGCCCTGCCCCCGCGGCGCGTGGAAGACGAGATCGTAGACCGCCCGCACGAGCGCCGACTCGACCGCGAGCTCGCTGGCGCCGTGCTTGCGCAGCCAGGCGCGGAAGTCGATGTCGTCGACCGCCGCAAACCCGCGGCGCACGAGGTCGTCCCGGGCGATGCCGAGCATGGTGGTCACGGCGAGGTCGAGCAGGATCCACAGCCGCCGCAGCGCGTCGTCCTGCTCGAGCAGCGCGCCCAAAGCGCCGCGCAGCGTGTCCAGCAGCGCCCGCAGGGTGTGCGGCTGCAGGCCCTCGCGCAGCGTCAGCCGCAGCATGCGCAGCGCGACCTTGCCCAGGTGGCGCGTGGCGCGGCCGCCGTCGTGGACCAGGCGCGACGGACGCATGCGCAGCAGGACCTCGGTCGCGAGGATTCGCGCGCCTGTTCGCTGCCATTGGCCGAGCATCGTGACGTAGTCACGTACGTCGGGCCACAAGCCGCCGTCCCCCGGCGAGCTGTCGTTGCGCGGGAAGCGGATCGTCCAGGGGCGCAGCTCGCCGCGGATCGTCTCGACGAATACGACCTCGTCGTGGGGCAAGAAGGCCTGCTCGAACCGCGCCAGCGGAGCGTGGGCCGGCCGATCGAGCTCTGCATAGACCCGGCGCATGACGTGGAACGCGTTTTCGTAGGCTCCGAGCAGCACGTGCAGCCCGTGCTCTTCGATGCGCCCGTGTGGCCCGCGCGAGCTCGCGCACTTGCCGCCGAGGCGCCAGCCGACCTGGTGCACGGTCACGTCCACCTTGGCCCGACGTGCGGGTGTGGCGGTCAACTCGAACGCGGTCGCGAGGCCGGCGAGTCCGCCGCCCAAGATCGCGATCCGCTGCTTTCCCGCCATGAACCCCTCCGTGGATCGACCCTACCGCCGCGACCGCTTGCCAGCAAGGCCCCGATTCGACAAGAGCACCAGCGTCGCGCTGGGCCCGCCGTCCGCTGGCAGCGCCTGGCTCCAGGCCCGCACCATCGGCGCCAGCGGGGGGCGGACCAGCGCGTCCCGCACGGCGTCGCGCAGCGCCGGCTGGCCGCCCGGCGAGTGCAGGCCCCGTCCGTGGACCACGCGCAGCACCGCGTGGCCGCGGGCAGCGGCGTCGGCTATCGCCCCGTTCAGCCGCTCGATGGCCGCGACGCGTTGCAGCCCGTGCAAGTCCACATGCGCGTCGATGCGATAGGCGCCGCGTGCGAGCTGCTCTGTCGCCTCCTCGTGGCCACGCCCGGCCCAGCGGGGCATGTCGACGCCGACGTCCGCCAACTCCGCCAGGAAGGGATCCAGCGCCGTGACCGGCATCGCCGCCGCCGCGCCTTCGTCGCGCGCGCCAGCACCGCCGACAACGGACACCGCCACCTTCGACACGCGGACGGCCCGCTCGACGCGGCCTGCCTGCCAGGGCTGCACGCCGCCTTCTTTCGCCAGGGCCTTGGCGAACGCAGTGTCGTCGTCCAGGGGCGCCTCGTCCGCGTCTGGTTCCGCGTCTGGTTCCGCGGCCGGCTGCGGCATCGGTCGCGGCATCGGCTGCGGAACCTGCCGCGCGCTTGTCGGTGCCTGCGGCGCAGGTCGGGCCGCTGGCGACGCCGGCAGCAGCTCCGACAGGCCGGCGAACGCGCGCACCGCCGGGGCGGAACGCAGCGCCTCGGGCCCGGCCTCGACCGGGGGCGGCACCGGTCGACCTCGCTTGCTTCGACGTGACGACATCCCATCTCCTCTGCGGAGGCTCATGCCCCGCCCGTGGTCGAGCGCCCGGGATCCCGGTCGGTCGCGCCAAGGCCGCAGTCTAGCCCGGCGGCGCCGATCCGCCACCCGGACGGCCCGCGGCAGCCAGACGCGGTGTCGCCCCCCCCACACGGGCACCCCGAGCAGGCGCGCAGGGCGCCGAGCGTGGCACGCAGTGTCGTTCGGAGCGCTTCAATCTTGGCTGGTTGGGGGCGCCGGTCGATGCTCAGGCATCGAACGAAAGCGGGAGCCCGGTGCGCGATGACGCAATGTGTCAATCTCTCCGAGACGTTCTTCCGCTTGACAGGCACGCCTCCATGAGGCATCCCGCCGCTCCCTGGTTCCCAGAGCGGAGGTGAACATGCTGGTCATCCTGGACGACGATCGCCTCTGGAGCGTCGGTGTCGGCACCGAGAGCGCCCGACCGTTGGAGCTGCCGGCGATCCACCTCGGCGTGACCGATGACGAACCGCAGACCGCGGCCGATATCGAGGTCAGCGAGGCAAACCTCTCGGCCAGTCATGGCAATTCTGGGGCCTACGAGGCCTGATTATCGGGTCCGAGCCCGAGACGCCAGCCGGCTGCGCCAGGTCGGGGCGGCGCGCACGCCGACGCGCGGGAACGTGGGCCCCCCTCGCTACATCATGCCGAGCTCGAGCCTTGCCGCCTCGCTCATCTTCTCCATCGACCACGGCGGATCGAAGACCAGATCCACCTCGACCTCCATCACGCCGACCAGGCGCGAGAGCTTGCGGTGGATGTCGTCCTGCAGGACCTGGCCCATGCCGCAGCCGGGAGCCGTGAGCGTCATCTGGACGCGGACCTTGACGCCGTCGGCAGACTCGTCGCCCTCGGCCTCGACGTCCTCGATGTCGACGCCGTAGATCAAGCCGAGCTCGACGATGTTGACCGGGATCTCGGGATCGTAGCAGGTCGAGAGCACCTCGAGCACGCGCTCCTCGTCGACCTCGCCGTCGGGATCGCCGAGCAACGCCGCGTCGACCTCCTCGCCGATGGCGTCGGCGTCCACGCCTTCGATGCGGACCAGGTAGCCGGTGTCCACCCGCACCGTGTAGTGGCCACCCAGGACCTGCATGATCACGCCTTCGGTGCCTTGCGGGACCTTGACGTGGAAGCCGTCGGGGATGATGACGGCGTTGCAGTCACGCTCGAAGGTGACGTTCTGGTGGTGTGGGCTGGCGGTCTGCAAGGCGAGCTCCCAAAGGCGTGGCGGCGGCCACGAACGCGACGCCAGCTAGCACGTTGCGAGACGCCGCGACAAGGCGACATCCACCAAGGCCGCGAGGTATCTACCTATCGGCGGGCACATCCCCGGCGTCGCGCAACCAGGCGGCGGTCTCGGGATCCTGCAGCAGCGCGAGAATCCTCGGATCCTGCAGCAAGCCGCTGCCCGTGGGATCCGCCGCAGAGCGCTGCAGCTCGGGATCGGCCAGGGTCTGACGCAGCAGCAGCGGCGCGCGCTCATCCGGGCTCCAGCCCCGCGCAAGCCGCGTCCGCAGGGCGTGCAGCTGTGTCGGGTCGATGAGCTGCCAGACGTTCCAGGTCCGGGCGGCCGCCAGCGCGCTGCTCTGCCGCATCGGCTCGCGAAGGGCCGGGATGGCGCGGACCAGGCTTGGCTCGGCGTAGGACGCCGTCGCCAGCAGCAACCACGTCAGGATCAGGCCGCGGAGCAGACCCGCCGCCGCGCCGAAGCCTCGATCCATCGCCAGAGCCGTGCGGCTCCAGTTGTGTACCGCTTCGGGGATGACGCTGACCAGGGCGAAGCTGACCAGCAGGACCAAGCCGACGGCCACGACGACGCAGCCGAGCTCGAGCGCCAGGCCGGGCGTCTGGCCGTGCGCCAACAACCAAGCGCGCAAGATCGGCACCAGCCGCGGGGCACCGAGCCAGATCGCGATCAGCGTGCCCAGACCGAGCAGCTGGGCGAGCAGGCCCTTGCGCCAGCCATGCAACGTGCCCAACGCCAGCAGGACGACGACGGCGACGTCGAGCGCCGAGATGCCGCCGACGACGGACTCAGCGTCCATCCTTCCCTGCTTCGGGGGCCGCCTTGTCACCTGAAGCCGGCGCCGCCTTCGCCCGTTCGGCCTGTTCGGCCTCGGCGTCGCTGAGCAGCTTGCGGTAGCCGGCGTGCTCCGGATCGAGTTCGACGGCCTTGCGCAGATAGCGCACCTTCAGGTCGAGGTTGGTCGAGCGCTGCGCCAGGGCTGCGAACTTCGACGCGTTGCGCTGCGCGTCGCTGACGGTGACCGTGCCGTCACCCTCGTCGACGGTCTCGGCGCATGGCTTCTTGGCGTCGTCGCTGCCAGGGGGCGCGCGCCACGTCACGCTGTCGACCTTGTAGCAGACGAACTCGACGTCCTTGCCGTCCGTCACCCGGCGCCAGCGCCCCTGGCGGCGGCCGCGGGCGTAGTTGCCGACCTCGAACAGCTGGCCTGCGTCGTCGTAGACCTCCCAGACGCCCTCGCGGACGCCGCTGATGAGGTGGCCGCGCTCGGCGACCCTGGCGAGGCAGGACGGCGTCTTGCCCTTGACGGCCTCGGGGCAGAGCGTGCGCCAGACGACCGCCGGGCCTTCGCGGCGTCCGGCGGTCCAGGTCTCGCTGCGCATCGGGAATTCGCAGGCGTGGTCCGGGTTCCAGACGGTCCACGGACCCTGATGCGTGCCGTCCGGCAGCTGACAGCCAGATTCGAGGGCGAAGGTCGGGCAGCGGCGGATCGGCGCAGTATCCGGCACGGACGTCGCCACGGCGGGCGCCTCGCAGGCCGCGGCCGTCCCGGGCTTGGGCGGCTCGGGCAGCGGGCCCTTGGGCGGTGCGGGCCTGGCCGGGGCGTCGGCGGATGCTGGCGCCTGCGGCGGGGCTGCGTCCGTCGGTTGGGCCCACGCGCCCCAGCCGGTCAGGCTGCCGGCGACCGCGACGGCACCAGCGCTGAGGGCCCTGCGGAAGCGCGGTCGGTGCGTGTTCATGGTCTCTCCCTGCGAGGTCGTCGGACGCGAGACGTCCGCGGCCGCGAGCGTAGCCAGTTCAGGCCGCATCGGCCAGTTCCTGACACAGAGGACGTCACGACCGCGCGTGCGATTCGATGCACCGCGCCGGTGGACGCGACGGGCCCAAAAGCGAAGGAGCCCCGGCGCACGTGCGCCGGGGCTCCCGAGGTCGCGTCGGGTCATGGCGTTCGGCGTGTCCGCCGAGGCCGCGCCCGGGTCGAGCCCTACTTGAAGACGCGAGCCTTCAGGCCCTTGCCGGACTTGAAGGTGGCGACGGTGCGCGCGGCGATCTGGATCTTGTCGCCGTTGGCCGGGTTGCGGCCCTCGCGCGCCTTGCTCGAGCGCGTGGCGAACGTGCCGAAGCCGGGAAGCGTGACCTTGCGGCCAGCGTCGAGCTCGGTGGCGATGATGCCCTCGCCGGAATCGGTGTCGAAGATGGCGTTGACCACCTCGAGCGCCTTGGCTTGCGACAGACCGGTCTTCTTGGCCAGCTTGGCCGACAGCTCCTTCTTCGTCATCTCGGATCCTCCAAGTCGTGCGCGCATCAGGTTTGGTTGGGCAGCGCGCGTTCGGAATCTAGGGGGGCGATCCGGGCGCGGCAAGGGGATCGGGCCGAGATTGCGCTCCGATCGCCCAATTGCTCCATCGACAGACCATTCGGCCAAGGGCGTTGTGTAGCGCGGTTTTGCGGTGCCGTTGCTGCAATGCCCTGAAATGACGATGCTCTATCCGCGGTCGGCGGGCTGGGGCGCCGGTTCGAACCGCACGCCGTCGCGGCCGACGTGCGCGATCGTTCCGATCGGGGCGACGATCTCGACGTCGCCATCGAGCCGGGCGTCGCGGTCGAAGCGGACGTCGCCGCGGACGCGCAGGCTGCGCACGGAGGCCAGGGACGGAACGCCCTGTGGGAAGCGCTGCGCCAGGTCGTCGACGGTGCGGAAGTGCTCTTCGTCGAGGTCCAGGCGCGGCAGCGCGCCGGGCCGGGTGGCCGAGATGGCGCCCGACGGCTCCAGGCGAAAGCGGTCCGACCGCAGCATGAGCAGATCGGTCGCGCTCTTGACCGGGGCGAACCGGCTGCGTGGCACGCGGACGGCGCGGGCGCCGGGCAAGACCGCGATGGCGGCGCCCATCGCCGACTCGAGTTGGATCACGGCGGGCGAGCTCGGATCGTTGGGGTCGACGTGCTTGCGGTTGACGATGATCGGCAGGTCGAGGCCGGGACCGTCATCGGCGACCAGTCCCTCGATCGCGGCGAGATCGAGCCAGATCGAGTTGGTGTTGAAGTAGCGGTGACGTTCGATGTCGGCGAACGCCTCGGCGTCCTCGCGCGCGCATTGCGCGGCCTCGCGCAGCAGCAGGGCGTCACTGCCGGGGCGCCGCGCCAGGTGGCCACCCTTGCGGTCGGCGAAGGTGCGGTCGGCGACCTCCATCACCATCGGCGCGCCAGAACGGACCATCCAGCCGAGGATCGCCAGATCCAGCGTCGCGCCGAGGTTGTCGATGTTGGAGACGAAGGCGTGGCGGATGCCGCGTTCGCGCAGGGCCGTCAGCACGCCCGAAGTCCAGAGCGCGGCGTAGAGGTCGCCGTGGCCGGGTGGGCACCATTGCATCGCCGCGGTGTCGCCGGGCGGCGCCTCGGCCGGCAGCAACGTCGTGGCCAGCACCTTCGGCACGCGGTGCTGCAGGAAGTCGAGCGGCAGGCCGACGTCGAGCTCGGGGAACTGCGCCAGGCACGCGAGCGATTCGTCGCGGGTGCGGAACGAGTCCATCAGCACCAGGGGCACCCGGCAGCCCGTCAACCGCCGCAGCGCCAGCACCTGCTGCGCGGCCAGCTCCAGGAAGCACTTGCCGTCGCGCACCTCGACCAGGCTCTTGGCCCCGCGCATGCCCATGGTGGTGCCGAGGCCGCCGTTGAGCTTGATCACCGCCACCGTCGAGAGCGCGTCGAGGCCGGCTTGCGTCCACTCCGGCGCGGCGGCGAGCAGCTCCGCGTCGGGGAGCGTCGCGATCGGCTCGATGTCGGCCTCGCGGATCATGCCGTCCTGGCCGGATCGGAGTGCGTGCAGCGCGCGCAAGAAGCCACGAATCGCGACGTTCGGGGCGCCATCGTCGCGCAGTCGCTGCAGGTGGGCCGCGACGACGGGATCCGCCTCGTCCCAGGCCTCGGCCCCAGCTGGGGGGGCGCTCGGGTGTGCGTTGTCGCTCATCGATCCTCGCTCGCGCACGGCGCGCCCGGGCGGTCGGACGGTGCCCCCTCGCCGAAGGCGGGGCGGGTGTAAACCGCGGCAGCGCGCCACGCAAGACGCCGCGCCCTGCAAAGCGCCGCGCTGCGCAAGACACCGCGGCTCCGATTTGCTACGGTCGCGCCCGCTCGGGGTCGGGCCGGCAGCCGCGTGCGTGGCAGCGGCTCTTGGCCCCCCAGATATGGCCGGACTTCGGCCCGCAGGAGGCGTTCGTGGCGGCGAGCGAGGCGATCGGGATCCAGGGGATGCACAGCTTCCACTCCTACGTCCGCGACTTCGAGCGCAGTCGACGCTTCTACGAAGACGCCATGGGCTGGGTCGAGACGTGGCGGGCCGGCGACGAGCTCGTGCGCCGCAGCGGCCAGCGCTGCTCGGTCTTCCAGGCCGGACAGGTCCGTGTCGCCGTCAGCTCGCCCGTCGGCGGCGTCCACACCGGGCGCGCGGCGCGCTGGTTGCGCCGGCATCCCGAGGGGATCGGTTCGTTGACCTTCAGCGTCGACGACATCGACGCGGCTTGGGCGCACCTGACCAGCCACGACGCGACGCCGATCACGCGGATCGAAGCCAGCGCCACGGCAGACGGAGGGCGATGGCGTCAGTTCCTGGTGACGACCGCCATCGGTGACGTCGCCTTCCGCTTCGTCCAGGGCCAGGAGACCGAGCTGTTCGCTCCGGGCTTCGAGCGCATCGCGTCGGACGAGGCGGCGGCGCTCCTCGGGTTCCGCAAGGTGGACCACGTCACCTGCAACGCCCAGACCATGGCGTCGGTCAAGCTCTGGCTGCAGCATGTGATGGGCATGGAGCAATGCTGGGACATCGAGTTCCACACCGAGGACGTCCGCGCCGGCGGCGAACGTGGCACCGGCCTGCGCTCGGTCGTGATGTGGGATCCGCGCTCAGGCCTGAAGTTCCCGATCAACGAGCCGCTGGCCCCCTTCTTCAAGGACGGCCAGATCAACCGCTTCATCGAGGACAACAGCGGCGCCGGCGTGCAGCACATCGCCATCGAGGTCGACGACATCGTCAGCCAGGTCCGGGCGCTGCGAGAGCGCGCGGTCCGCTTTCTGCAGACGCCCCATACCTACTATGAGCAGGCCCCCGGCCGCCTGGCCCAGAACGGCGTCGACGTCGGCAAGATCGCCCACGCCATGGACGTGCTCGAGCCGCTCGGCCTGCTGATCGACGGCTGCCCGGTCGACAACTACCTCGTGCAGATCTTCCTCGAAGACGCGATGACGCTCTACGGCGAGCCCGACGCCGGCCCGTTCTTCTACGAGCTGATCCAGCGCTGCGGCGACCAAGGGTTCGGCGGCGGCAACTTCCGCGCGCTGTTCGAGGCCATCGAGCGGGCCCAGGACGAGGTGGCGGCCCCGGCAGGGAGCGCAGCATGATCCACGATCTGCGGCGCGGTGCCCTGCCCGCCAAGCCCCATACCGTGTTCCGCGCCCCGGACGGCGCGCTGTTGCACGAGCATTGCTTCACCTCGGTCGGCTTCGACGGCCCGTACGCGGTGCTGTACCACCGCAGCCCACCCCAGAACCACGGTGAAGGGCGCCTGATCGCGCCGCTCTGGCCCGGCCGCGTCGCCGCGACGCCGCTGGAGCAGACGGCGTTGCGACGACGCCACCTGCGCACGCCGCGCCTGGACGCTGCGGGATCCGCCGCGAGCCATCGCGTGCCCCTGCTGTTCAACAGCGACCTCACGCTCGGCGTGGTGCGCCCGACCCAGGACGACGCGTTCACCTTCATCAACGCCGACGGCGACGACCTCTTCTACATCCACCGCGGCGGTGGCGAGCTGCGCAGTTGGTTCGGCTCCTTGTCGTTCCAGGCTGGCGACTACGTCTATGTGCCGCGCGGCACGGCGCATCGCTTCTTGCCCTCGGACAGCGAGCAGCATTGGCTCTGGATCGAGTTGCGCTCGGGCATGCACCTGCCCAAACAATACCGCAACGGCGTCGGGCAGCTACGCATGGACGCCCCGTACGGCGGCCGCGACTTTCGCGCGCCGACGTTGGCCGACGCGCCGTTTGCGCCCGGCGTCGCGGGCATCGACGACGACGCGCCGCGTCTCGACGACGGCGGTTGGCGAGTGGTGACCAAGCGCTGCGACCGGTTCACCGAGCACCGCTGGCCGACGCCACCACTCGACGTCGTGGGCTGGGCCGGAGCGTTCTGGCCGTTCGCCTTCCCCATCCGGGCGTTCCAGCCCAAAATCGGCCAGATCCACCTGCCGCCGACAGTGCACGGCACGTTCGCGTCCGGCGGATCGCTGGTCTGCAGCTTCGTGCCGCGCATGGTCGACTTCCACGAGCACGCCATCCCCTGCCCCTACCCGCACAGCAACCTCGAGGTCGACGAGGTGTTGTTCTACTGCGACGGAGACTTCACCAGCCGCAGGGGCATCGACGCCGGCAGCATCAGCCTGCACCCGGCCGGCGTGCCGCACGGGCCGCACCCAGGCGCCTACGAGGCGAGCATCGGCAGCCTGCGGACCAACGAGATGGCCGTGATGATCGACACGTTCGCGCCGCTCGAAGCGACGGCAGCCGGCGTTGGGATCGAAGAGCCGAACTACGACGAATCGTGGTCGCGGCGGCCAGGCCCGGCCTAGATTCGACAACGCGATGGCCGGGGGCTCCGGACGTCGCGACCGGCGCCTGCCTGCGCCAGGGACGAGGTGGTCACCATGAAGTTCGCCACACAGCGAGACGGCAGCCGCGATGGACGGCTGCTGGTCGTCCGCACGGACGGCCTGATGGCGGTCGCGGTGCCGTCGATCGCGCGCACGCTGCAGGCCGCGCTCGACGATTGGGCTGCGCTGGCGCCGCGCCTGCAGGACGCCTCGAACGCGCTGAACGCCACGTTGCAGGGCGGCGAGATGCCCGCAGGCGCGTTTGCCTTGGACGTCGCGACGTTGGCGAGCCCGCTGCCGCGGGCCTACGCCTGGATCGACGGCTCGGCCTACGTCAACCACGTCGTCCTGGTGCGCAAGGCCCGCAACGCCGAGCCGCCGGCGACGCTCTACAGCGATCCGCTCGTCTACCAGGGCGGCTCCGACGCGTTCCTCGGCCCTCGCGACGACATCCCTCTGCAGGACGAAGCGTTCGGCTGCGACCTCGAGGCCGAGATCTGCGTCGTCACCGACGACGTGCCACAGGCGGTCGCCCGCGCCGACGCGCTGCGCCACGTGCGCCTGCTGATGCTCTGCAACGACGTCACGCTGCGCAACCTGATCCCGACCGAACTGGCCAAGGGATTTGGCTTCTTCCAGTCCAAGCCGAGCTCGGCTTTCTCGCCCTTCGCCCTGACGCCCGACGAGCTCGGGACGCATTGGCTCGGCGGTCGCGTCCACCTGCCCCTGCGTTCCTGGGTCAACGACGTCCGCCTGGGCGACCCGGAGTCGGGCCCCGAGATGCACTTCTCGTTCGCCGACCTGATCACCCACATCGCGCGCACGCGGCCACTCGGCGCCGGCACGATCGTCGGCTCCGGCACCGTCAGCAATGCCGACCGCGCCCGCGGCAGCTCGTGTCTCGCCGAGGTGCGCATGATCGAGCAGATCGACACCGGCACGATGACGACGCCGTTCCTCCGCTACGGTGACCGGGTCCGGATCCAGATGACGGCGCCAGATGGTCGCGATCTCTTCGGCACGATCGAGCAGACCGTCACACGCCTCGTGCGCAAGGAGGGCTGATGCGGTTGACGCTCTACGGCTATTGGCGCTCGTCGGCGAGCTGGCGTGTGCGCATCGCCCTCGGTCTCAAGGACCTGCAGTGGGAGACGGTCCCGGTCCACCTGGTCCAGGACGGCGGTCACCAGCGGCAGCCAGCCCACCTGCGGCGCAACCCGATGGGGCAAGTGCCGGTGCTGGAGGTCGATGGCCATCACCTGAGCCAGAGCCTCGCCATCATCGACTGGCTCGACCACGCCGTGCCGGAGCCCGCGTTGCTGCCGGCCGCACCGTTCGAGCGCGCTGCCGCCTTTGCGCTCGCCGAGCTGGTGAACTCGGGCATCCAGCCGCTGCAGAACCTCGCCGTGCTCGCGGCGGTCGATGATCTGCAGGCGGGGGCGAGGGCTGCCTGGGGGCAGCGCTGGATCACCGACGGTCTGGACGCCTACGCCGCCGAGGCGAGCAAGCACAGCGGCAGGTTCTCGGTCGGCGACGCGGTCTCGTGGGCGGACATCTGCTTGATCCCCCAGCTCTACAACGCCCGCCGCTTCGCGTGCGACCTGTCGCGTTGGCCCGGCCTTCTCGAGATCGAGGCTCGCTGCGCCGAGATCGATGCGTTCGAGCGCGCGCGGCCGGAACGCCAGATCGACGCGACGCCCTGATCGCGCTCCCGTTGCCTCGAGCGACCTTTGGGGGCCGCCGGCGGCGACGGCCCGCCTTGATCGGCAGGGTGGGTCCGGGCGGACACCATCGCGTCGCAGTTGCGCCCTTGGCCGGCACCTTGTCATCCTGAGGCGTCACGACGTGCCGAGCCGGCCACGCAAGTCCAGGCGTGGAGGAACGCGCGCATCTGTGGCGTCCCTTCGGGGCGACAGGGGCCGACATGCAAACGACGTTCCGTGGCCGACTGAGGCGAACCGTTCCCTGGGTCGCGCTGCTTTTGCTTGCGGCCTGTGGCGACGACTTCGCCCGCGCCGAGACCGCAGCGGCCGACACCGCCGACCCCGCCGACACCCAAGCCACTGCCGACACGGCCGACGGCGCCGGGGCTGGCGACATCGGCCAGGACGATTCGAGCGACAGCGGGGCCGACGACGCAGCCGACGACGCGGCGGCGGACACGACAACCGACACGACCGCGCCCCTGCCTGGTGCCTGCACCGTCGACGACGACTGCGCGGACGAGGCCGGTCCCTGCCAGGTCGCGACCTGCACCCTCGCCGGCTGCCTCGTCAGCGCAGCCGTCGATGGCACCGCCTGCGACGACGGCGAGGCGTGCACGATCGGCGACACCTGCAAGGCGGGGGCCTGCGCGGCGGGCAGCAACGGCTGCGGCTGCGCCAAGAGCTCCGACTGCGCCGACCTCGACGACGGCGACGCCTGCAACGGCACCTACCATTGCAAGATCGCGGCCGATGGTCAGGGAGCTTGCGAGATCCATCCCGCGACGATCCCGCAGTGTCAGGGCGACGGCGATCCCTGCACCGTCGAGGCCTGCGAAGCGAAGACGGGCTCGTGCACCTCGACGCCGGCCGTGGCCGGCGTGCCCTGCGACGACGGGGTCGCCTGCACGAGCCAGGACGCCTGCGCTGGCGGCAAGTGCGTCGGTGGCCCTTCGGTCTGCGACTGCCAGACCTCGGCCGACTGCGCCGCCAAGGACGACGCCAACCTCTGCAACGGCAAGCTCTTCTGCGACACGACGGGCTGGCCGTTCAAGTGCCGGACCAATCCGCTGTCGGTCGTCTCGTGCAAGGACACGACGCCGGCCGGCGACTGCACCGCGGTGGCCTGCGTCCCGGCGACGGGACTGTGTGAGGCCGTCACGCTGACCGACGGCAGCGCCTGCGATGACGGCCAGTCCTGCACCAAGGGCGACAGCTGCAAGGCCGGCGCCTGTGTCGGGCCGACCAACGTCTGCCCTTGCTCGAGCGCCAAGGACTGCGACGCGCTGGACGACGGCGACGCCTGCAACGGTACGCTGTACTGCGAGACCAAGCCCGGCCTCGCCGGCTGCCGCGTCAACCCGGCCACCGTCGTGACGTGCCCGGCCGAGTCGCTCGGCCCCTGCCTCGTCTCGACCTGTCAGCCCGCCGACGGCAGCTGCAAGCCCACCCCGACCGCCACCGGCACGCCCTGCGAAGACGGCGAGCTCTGCACCACGGGCGACACCTGCGCCAGCGGCACCTGCACCGCAGGGCCCAACGGCTGTGCCTGCACCAAGCTGTCCGACTGTGCGCCATTCGAGGATGGCGACGCCTGCAACGGCACGCTGTTTTGCGACACCGCCAAGCTGCCCTTCGCCTGCCGGATCAACCCCAAGTCGATCGTCTCGTGCCCGGACGATGGCGCGCCGTGCACGGCGCCGGCTTGTGATCCCGCCGACGGCAGCTGTTCGACCGTGGCGCTGCCGGACGGCGTCACCTGCGACGCCGATGGTTTCGCCTGCACCGCCGTCGATGCCTGCAAGGCCGGCACCTGCCTCGCGGGCAGCAACGTCTGCACCTGCGCCGGCGACGCCGATTGTGGCCCGCACGAGGACGGCAACCTCTGCAACGGTACGCTCTTCTGCGACAAGAGCGCCGTGCCGTTCGTGTGCAAGGTGAACCCGACGACCGAGGTCGTGTGCCAGGCTCCGAAGCCCGGCGGCTGCGCCTTGGTCGCCTGCGACGCCCAGACCGGCGCCTGCGTCACCTCGAACGCCCCAGACGGCGCGAGCTGCAACGCCGACAGCGATGCGTGCACTGCGGGTGACGCCTGCAAGGCTGGCGTCTGCGTCCCGGGCCCCAACACCTGCGGATGCGCCGCCGACGTCGATTGTGCCGCGCTCGACGACGGCGATAGCTGCAACGGTTCGCTGTTTTGCGACAAATCCGCGCTGCCGTTCGCCTGCAAGATCAAGCCGGGCAGCGCCACGGTCTGTGATCCGGCCAAGGATACGGGTTGCGTGCAGAACCTCTGCGCCAAGAGCGTCTGTTCGATGACGACGCTGGCTGATGGCAGCGCCTGCGACGACGGGGCGCCCTGCACCGTCGGCGACGCCTGCGCGTCTGGGAGCTGCGCGCCGGGCCCGAACCTATGCGGCTGCGTCAAGGACAGCGATTGCGTGGTGTTCGATGATGGGAACCTCTGCAACGGGATTTGGTTCTGCGACGTCAAGCAAGGCAGCCTCTGCGCGCCGGCGCCGCAGAGCGCCGTCACCTGCAGCGGCCAGGCGCCCGCGTGCACCGAGCTCGTCTGCAAACCCGAGACCGGGTCCTGCGAGGCCGTGCCGCTGGCGCTCGATGTGTCGAAGTCCTGTGACGACGGGAGCCTCTGCACCACGGGCGACACCTGCGTCGGCGGCAGCTGCAAGGGCCAGGGGGCCAAGGACTGCAACGACGGCAATTCGTGCACCGTCGACGCCTGCCAGGCGACGACAGGCTGCAAGTCCGCGCCCGCGCAGGACGGCTCGGTCTGCTCCGACGGCGATTCCTGCAGCGTCGACGACGCTTGCGGCAGCGGCGTGTGCGTGGGCGGCAAGCCGAAGGTCTGCCCCGACGGCAAGGCCTGCGAGGTCTGGAGCTGCAAGGGCGGGCTGTGCCAACTCGCACAGGGGCAGTCCGGCTGCTCGGACGGCAACCCATGCACGCTCGACATCTGCGAGGGCGCCGACGGGTGTTCGCACACGCCGGACGGCAAGGCCAGCACATGTGGATCGGCCTCGTCGTGCGTCTCGGGCTCGTGCGGCACGTGCGCGACATGGAGTCGCCTCTACCAGTCGGGGCAGACGCTCGCGTCCGACGTCTTCGTCGGGGTCGCCGTCAGCGGCGGCGGCGTCTGGACCGCTGTCGGCAGTCGGCTCGAAGGGCCCAAGTCGATCGGCACCTGGGCGACGCAGCTCGACGCGACGGGCAAGGCCGCCGCGACCCAGACGGACGGCAGCACCCTGGCCTCGCTGCAGCCAGAGGCCGTCGCGTCGGCGGACGGCGGCGTGGTCCACGCGGGGCACCGCACGACCGGCATCGTCCAGCGCGCCTACATGCGCATGGTCGACGACGCGCTGCAGACCAAGTGGCAGTGGGTCGATTCGGGTCCGTCCGAGACATCGGCCTTCCACGCTGTCGCGCGGCGCTCGGCGGGCGCGTTCTGGCTCGGCGTCGGCAGCTCGGTCGCGTCCGGTGCGAGCGCCGGCCTGCTCGTGGAGATCGACGACAAGGGCAACCCGAAGTCGAGCGCATCCATCTTCTTCAGCAACGGCCAGCTCGTGCTGCGTGGCGTCGCGTCGGTCGGCGGCCAGGACTGGGTCATCGCAGGCCAGCGGGACCTCGGCGATGGCTATCTCGTGCGGATCAACAAGATGACCAAGCTCAACGGTGGCCTCGACTTCGTGTGGGCGACGGCGGCATCGGCCCTGAAGGGGCGACCGCTCGAAGCCGTCGTCGCGCTCGGGACCGACCAGTTCGCAGCGGCGGGAGCGGAGCTGCCGAGCGATCCCGACGGGCTGCCGGCCCCGTTCGTCGTCGCGGTCTCGGCTGCCACGGGCGCAACGTCGTGGACGTGGAAGGGCGACGCCGCCTACGGTGGTGGGCTGCTCGGCGCCGCTGTCGTGGGCAGCCGCCTCGTCGCCGTCGGCTCGCGGGGGCAGGCGCTCGGCCCCGGCTCGTCGGGCCTCTTGGTCGGGCTCAGCGGCGCGGGCAAGCTCGACTGGCTGACGCCGATCGGGGCCGGCGTGGGCGCCAGCGTGTTGCGCTCGGTCGTGCCGGTCGCCGGAGGCGGTCTCGCCGTCGGCAGCCTCGACGGCTTCTCTGGCGACGCGCGCGGATGGGCCGTACACTTCAGCGAGGCCGGCAAGATCTTCTGTGGCCCGTGACCCGCGGCAGGCGATGGCGCCGCGAGGGCCGCGTCCGACCTCAGCGCAAGGAGCTCCCGTCATGTCCGATCTGGCGCGCCGATTTCGCGACCTCGTCCCTGCCGGCGTCGACGACGCCACCCTGCGACTGGTCCGCGAGCAAAGCGAGCTGCTGACCGTCCGCCGCGGCGTTGTGCAACCGCCCTCCCTCGGCGACCAGCATGGTGCGATGGTGACCGTCATCGCCGAGGGCGGCAGCGGCTACGCCGCGACCAGCGACCTGAGCGACGCCGGCCTGCGCGCAGCCCTCGAGCGGGCCCTGGCTTGGGCGCGCAAGACCGCGGCGATCAGCGCCGTCGATTGGTCCGCGGCGCCGCGACTCGCGACGTCCGGGCAATGGCGCGGGCCCGGGGTGCGGCCGTGGTCCGATGTGCCCGCAGATGCGCTGTTGGAGCTGCTCGTGCGCGCCGACGCGGCGCTTGTCGCTGGCAGCCAGACGGTCGACCGCAGCGCGACGCTCTGGACCACGCGGATCGAGACCCTGCTCGTCGACGCCGCTGGTCATCAGGTCGCGCAGAGCAGTGAGCTCTGGGTGCCGAACCTCGAAGCCGTCACCAACCGCGGTGTCGACACGATGCGACGGACCCTGTCCGGTCGCGGGCTCTGCCGCCAGGGCGGCGCCGAGCTGCTCGCCTCGCTCGATCTCGTCATCGAAGCCGAACGCGTCGGCCGCGAGGCGGCGCAGCTGCTCGACGCCACGCCCTGCCCGACCGGGACCATGGATCTGCTGCTCGACCCCGATCAGATGACGCTGCAGATCCACGAGTCGATCGGCCATCCGCTCGAGCTCGACCGCATCCTCGGCGACGAGCGCAACTACGCGGGCACGAGCTTCGTCACGCGCGAGATGTTCGGGACCTATCGATACGGGTCGCCGCTGCTGAACGTGACCTTCGCCCCCGACGTCCAGGGCGAGTTCGCCTCGTATGGCTTCGACGACACGGGCGCTCCGGCCGAGCGGGCCTGGCTGATCCGCGACGGCATCCTCGAACGTCCGCTCGGCAGCCTGCTCAGCGGCGCACGGTCCGGGCTGCCGGGGCTGGCCAATGCACGCGCCACCAGTTGGAACCGCCCCCCGATCGACCGCATGGCCAACCTCAACGTCGAGCCTGGTGACAGCTCCCTGGACGCCTTGATCGCGGGCATCCAGCGCGGCGTGCTCATGCGCAGCAACTGCTCGTGGTCGATCGACGATTCGCGCAACAAGTTCCAGTTCGGCTGCGAGATCGGCTGGGAGATCCGCGACGGTCGCCTCGGCCAGATGGTTCGCAACCCGAACTACCGGGGCGTGTCCGCCACCTTCTGGCGCAGCCTCGACGGCGTCGGCGACCCGAGCACGATGGGCGTCTACGGCTCGCCGTTCTGCGGCAAGGGCGAACCCAACCAGGTGATCCGCGTCGGCCACGCCTCGCCCATGTGTCGGTTCCGCGACGTCGAGGTCTTCGGCGGCGCCGCGTGATCCGACCATCCTTCCTGATCCGACGAGCCTTTGATGAGCCCATGGAGTCCCCCGATGCGAAGCGCCTTTGATCGAAGCGTGGACCTCGCGCTCGCGACCCTGCAGCCCGGCGAGGACGCGACGCTGTGGTACGCCGCCGAGCGTGGCTCGTTCTGTCGCTTCAACCACGGTCGGGTGCGTCAGGTCGGCGATGTCGATCAGGCCGAGCTGCGCATCCGCCTGATCTCGGGCCGCCGCCACGCGAGCGCGACGATCGACCTCTGCGGCGGCGATGACGATCGCGACCGCGTGGCCGCCGCGATCGAGCGCTTGCGCGGCCTGCTGCGGCAGCTGCCCGAGGACCCCTACCTGCTCTGGCACGAAGAAGGCGGCCTGCAGATCGATGACGACACCGATGCGCCGGCGCCCGACGCGCACGCCGCCGTCGCGATGGCGGTCGCGGCCGCCGGGGACGTCGACCTGGTCGGCATCCTGGCGTCAGGGTTCATCGCCCGCGGCTTCGCCTCCTCGCGGGGCTCGCGCTGCTGGCAATGCCGTACCAACGTCCACTTCGATTTCTCGCTGTATCTGCGAGGAGACAAGGCGGTCAAGGGCTCGGTCGCAGGTCCCGACTGGGCGAGCGTCGATCTCGTCGGGGCCTTCGCGGAGGCGCGGACCCGCCTCGCGCTGCTGGCGCTGCCCGAGATCCAGTTGCCGCGCGGGGCCTATCGCGCGTGGATGGAGCCCGCCGCGTTCTCGGAGATCCTCAGCTTGATGGCCTGGGAGGGCTACAGCGGCGCAGCGCTGCAGGCACGGAGCAGTCCGCTGCTGCGCCTGGCCGAAGGCACCTCGCGCCTCGACCCGCGCGTGACGATCGCCGAGGCGCACAGCGAGGGCTTGGCGCCGCGCTTCTCCGAGGATGGCTTCTTGCGCCCCGAGCGCACGGTGCTGATCGACGCCGGGCGGTACGCCGCGAGCCTCGTCGCGCCGCGGACGGCCGCCGAGCACGGTCTGCCGATGACGGGATCGAGCGAGGACGAGGGCCCGGAGTCGATGTCGATGACGCCCGGCGACATCCCCACGGCCGAAGCCCTGGCCCGGATCGGCGACGGCGTCTGGATCGGCAACCTCTGGTACCTGAACTGGTCGGATCGGGCGGCCGGGCGCATGACGGGCATGACGCGTTTCGCGACCTTCGCCGTCCGCGGCGGCGAGATCGCGGGCCCGATGTCGGTGATGCGCTTCGACGACAGCCTCTACCGCATGCTCGGGGACGGTCTCGTCGGCCTGGGCGATCGCGCCCAATTCCTGCCGGACGCCGGCACCTACGGCCGCCGCTCGACGTCCAGCGTGCGCTGCCCGGCGGCGTTGATCGACGATTTCTCGTTCACGCTCTAGCCCGTCCATGCAGGCAGCGCGACCGGTGGCGGAGCGGGCCAGGACGAGCCAGGGCCCACCACAGGCCACCCGGACGCCGTACGGCGACATCGAGGCGAGATGAACATCTGGATCCGCAGGGCGCTGCTCGCGTTTGCCATCACCACGGTCGCGATGTTGATCGTCGGCCTGGCGCTCGGGCGCCATTGGGAGGTCAAGGTGCAGGAGACGATCGCCGCTCCACCTGCGCAGATTCACCCGTGGATCGCTGATCTTCGTCGCTGGCCGAGCTGGACCTATCCCGAAGGCGGCGACCACGGCCGGACGACGCATACCTTCGGAGGCGCGCCGTCCGGCGTCGGCGCCACCTGGGCCTGGGACGGCCCGGAGATGGGCAAGGGACGGATGGAGATCGTGCGCGCCGAGCCCGAGGCTGGCGTCTGGATCGACGAGGCTATCGAGTCCGCGACCATCAACGCCCACGGCAGCTTGACCTACGAGGTGACGGCGGCCGGGACCGTCGTGACCTGGCACGACACCGGAGACCTGCCACCCGTGATCGGCGGCTTCTTCCGCGGCGCGGTGAACAAGATGCTGCGCGAGCACTTTGCCCGCAGTCTGGCGCAGCTCAAGCGTCTCGCCGAAGCCGGGACCTCGGCGGCGCCGTAGCCGCGCCTGTCGGCTCAGGGATCGAGCTCGACCCAGACCGGCGCGTGATCGGACGCCGCGAGGCCGTCGAGCTTCTTGCGCCAGGACCGCGACACGCCCGCGCCTCGCACCGACGCGGCGACCGCGGGCGTCATCAGGACGTGGTCGATGCGCATGCCCTCGTTGTTGCGAAAGGCGACGCCGCGGTAGTCCCAAAAGCTGAAGGTGCGTGCAGGGACGCGGTCACGGACGACGTCGTCGAACCCCAGAGCGAGCAGCGATCGCCAGCGGATATGCTCCTGCGGGTGGAACGACGGCACACCGTCCATCGCGACCGGATCCCAGATGTCGCGCGGCTCAGGCGCGATGTTCAGGTCGCCCAGCACCACCGTGGAAGCGGTGGCGTGGTCGCCGAGCCATGCGATCAGCGCGTCGTAGAATCGCAGCTTGTAGGCGAACTTGTCGGAGTCCGCGCTCGCACCCTGGGGGCAGTAGAGGTTGACGAAGCGGCGACCGCCGATGTCGGCCCAACACAGCCGCGACTGGTCCTCGTCGCCGCCGGGCAGGCCGCAGCCACTGGCGTCGATCGGCAGTCGGCTCGCGATCGCGACGCCGTTGTATTGCTTCTGGCCGTGGACGACGAGCTGATAGCCGCGCGATTCGAAGATCTCGCGCGGCACCCGCTCGTCGGGCAGCTTGAGCTCCTGCATGGCGAGCACGTCGGGCTGCTCGGCGTCCAGGTAGCGCTGCACGAACTCGGCCCGCGCATAGAGGCTGTTGACGTTCCAGGTGACGACCTTCACGGCGTGTCCTTGTCGTCCGGAGGGGGGCCGGGCACCCAGCGGGGCTCGGTTCGTCGCAGGGCCCGCGTCCGATGGGCGCCGATGACGACGGGCTGGGTCGTGCGCGGCGACGGCTCGACCGCGCGGGCGACGGGGGGCGGCCGTCGGGTTGCCCGGTTCGGCGGGCGAGCGACTGGCGTGCCGCCGCGGACGGCGTCCTCGACCGAAACGTCAGCAGGTGCGTCGACGACGTTCAGGCTGCGGTACACGGCGCTCGGCGCGCGCACGCCGCCGAGATCGACGCCGGGATCGCGGGCCAGGGTGCGGTCGGCCTCGGCCATCAACTTGCGCGGCGGGCGCTTGGGCACCGGCGGTGGCACGACGTCCTGCAGCTCGAGCGAACTCGCGATGGCCCGCAGCGACTCTTCGACGTCCCGGGCGCTGGCCGGCCGCGCCTTGGGCTCCCGCGCCAGCAGCTGCGCCAACAGCGACGCCAACGCTGGCGGCGCGTCCGGCTCGAACGTGCGGACGTCGGGCGCGTCGGTGGTCGACTGCTGCGTCAAGAGCTGGATCACGTTCTTGGCAGCGAACGGGGGGCGGCCGGCGAGCAGCTCGAACAGGACGGCCCCGAGCGCATAGAGATCACAGGCGGTGGTCACCGGGTCACCGATCGATTGCTCGGGCGACATGTAGTGCGGGGTGCCGAACACTGCTCCAGCCGCCGTGACATGGCCATCGGCGATCTCGTCCGGCACCTTCGCCACCGAGAAGTCGAAGAGCTTCACGAAGTCGCCGTCGTGGTCGATCAAGAAGACGTTGTCGGGTTTCAGATCGCGGTGGATGATCCCGGAATCGTGGATCGCGGCCAGGGCCGACGCGATCTGGGCTCCGATCGTCGCCACTCGTCGCGCGTCGAGGCGGTGGCAGCGGGCCCGCTCGTCGGTCAGGGTCCGTCCGCGCAGGCGCTCCATGACGATGAAGGCGCGCCCCTTGTAGTCGCCGATGTCGTGGAACGTGATGACGTGCTTGTGATGGAGGCCGCTGACCGCGCGTGCCTCGCGCCGCAGCCGCGCGGGGGTCGAGGCGTCGTCGAGCGCGTCACCGCGGATCATCTTGATGGCGACGTCCCTCTTGAGGACGCGGTCTTCGGCGGCGTGGACGACGGCCATCGCGCCACGGCCGAGCTCCTTGCCGACGAGATAGCGACGGCCGAGGAGCACCCCTTCCAGTCCCTCTGGCTCGTCGTCGATCGCACCCATGATCTCCCCCGTGGCCACTCGCCGCGAGCGTAGCCTTCGCCGATCCCGGCAGCAACCGCAATGCTCGAAGCCACGAACCCGCGACATCGGTGGACGCCTGCGGTGACGTCCGACCCGCGACTGCGCTACCCTGGGAGCCCGCCATCGACGGCGGGCGGGAGGAGTCCATGGGTGGGTCGATGCCTGTCGAAAGGTTGTCTCAGCATGTCACGACGTTGGCGCTTCTGGCGCTCGTGGCCAGTCCGGCGGCGTGCAAACGCTCTGCGCCTGCGGAGGCCGACACCGCCGCAGTGACCGCCGCCCCCGCTCAAGGCGGCGGCAGCGCCGACCTGCCTGCCGAGGCGACTTGGACCCGCAGCGCGCGGCTGGGGGACCCGAGCCCGCCGGTCAAGGAGGCGCTGCAGGCCCTCAAGGCGCAGCTGTCGACGGCGTTGAAGGGCGCGATGGAGCGCGGTGGACCGATTGAAGCCGTCGGATTCTGCAGCGATCGCGCCGCGGGGATCGCCGCAGGCCTGCAGCGGCCCGGCCTGCGCATCGGACGCACGAGCCATCGTCTGCGCAACCCGGCGAACGCACCTCCTGCCTGGGCCGCCGCGGCGGTCGCCGACGCCCCGACCAAACGAATCGACAAGGTGCCGGCGCAACAGCACTTCGACCTCGGCGGCGGCAAGACCGGCTACCTCGAGATGATCGCTACGGCGCCGATGTGCACGGCTTGCCACGGCGAGGCCGACGCCATCGCCCCGGACGTGCGCGCCGTGCTGCGCGAACGCTACCCTGCCGACCAGGCCACCGGATTTGCCGCCGGGGACATTCGCGGCTGGTTCTGGGCCGAAGTGGACGCCAACGCCGCCGGAGCCAACCCATGACCCGTCGCCATTGGTTGATGAAGACCGAGCCCGAGACGTTTGGCTTCGCCGATCTGATGTCGCGGCCACAGCGCACCGAGCCGTGGGATGGCGTGCGCAACTATCAGGCCCGCAACTCGATCCGCGACGACATGCAGGTCGGCGACGCCGTCCTGATCTACCATTCGCGCGTCGATCCGCCCCATGTCGCCGGCGAAGCGGTGATCGCGAGCCCTGCCCGTCCCGATCCATCCCAGTTCCAGCCGAGTTCGAAGTACTTCGATCCCAAAGCGACGCCAGAGGCGCCACGCTGGTTCTTGGTGGACGTTCGGGCCGTTCGTTGGCTCGATCGGCCGGTGTCGTTGCCGGAGCTCAAGGCGAACCCGGCGCTCACGGGCATGGCGGTGGTCCAGAAGGGGCAACGCCTGTCGATCCAGCCCGTGTCCGCGGCACATTACGACGAGGTCGTCGCCATGTCCCACAGACCCGCGAACCCTTGAACCCTTCGCCCCGGTCCGCGACACTCGCGCCACCGGACCGCCACCACCTGCCATCGGAGCCCAGATGCTGCCCAACCTCACGTCGATCCTGCCTCGGATGTCCAGCCGCCGTGTCGCGCGCACGCTCGCCGTCGCCATCACCGCCTGCATGACCGCCGGCTGCGTCAGCAACGCGACGGGGCGGCGCCAACTGCTCCTGATCTCGCCGGCGCAAGAGATGAAGCTGGGCGGCCAGGCCTTCGACGAGATCCGCTCCAAGGAGACGATCTGCCAGGACGCTGGCGCCAAGGCCGCGATCGTCGCCATCGGTCAACGGATCGCCGCTGTGTCGCCTCAGCCCAAGTGGGCCTGGACCTTCGAGCTCTTCGATGCGCCGAAGACGCTCAACGCGTTTGCCCTGCCCGGCGGCAAGGTCGGCGTCTACTCGGGGCTGATCCCCGCGGCTGCCAACGCGGCGGGGCTGGCCGCAGTCATGGGTCACGAGGTCGCGCACGCCATCCTGCGTCACGGAGCCGAGCGCGTCTCGCAGGGCCTGGTCGTCCAGGCCGGCGTCGAAGCCGCCGGCGTCGCGTTCGAGAACAGCGCACACCGCAAGACGATCATGGCCAGCCTCGGCCTCGGCGCCCAGCTCGGCGTCGTCCTGCCGTACTCGCGCGACATGGAGTCCGAAGCCGACAAGATCGGCCTGCTCTACATGGCCAAGGCAGGCTACGATCCGGCCGAGGCCGTGGCCTTCTGGGAGCGCTTCCGCAAGGCCACGGGCCCCAACAGCAGCCCGGAGTTCCTCTCGACCCATCCGGCGACCGACGCGCGCATCGCCGCCCTGCGGAGCGCACTGCCCGAGGCGCAGAAGATCTATGCCACCAGCCCGCGGCTGGGCCTGGGCGGCGCCTTGGCGATGCCGCAGTGCGGCGGGGCTGCTGCGGCGCCAGCGCCCGCGCCAACGCCGGCCCCCGCGGCCTCGCCTGCCCCTGCCCGCTCTGGACCCGCGACGGGCCCCGCGCCGGCACCGGCAGCGGCACCGTCGACGCCGCGCTCGCGCCCGGGCAAGTAGGCCCTCGCGGCGCCGCGCAGACCGAGGTGCACGGAGGGGGCGCAGTCGCGACGCGCTCGGATCCCGCGTTGCCGACGGCGTCGACCCCGAGTAGACTCCCCGTCATCCTCTTCTTCTGCGCTTGTGCCAATTCTTGAGGGGCAACGATGAAAAGACGGCTTCTCGTCATCGAGGACGTCGCTGAGGTCCGCCACCTGCTGCGCGAGGCGCTCGAGCCGATGGGCTTCGAGATCGTCGAGGCGACCAACGGCCGCGCCGGCGTCCTGCAAGCGCAACAGGCGTCGTTCGAGGCCATCCTCCTCGATCTGCTGATGCCAGAGATGCACGGCTTCGAGGTGATCTCGGCGCTGCGTGCATCGGAGCGCCACCGAACGACCCCCATCATCGTGCTCACGAGCAAGTCCTTCGCCAACGACCACCGCACGGCGATCGAACTTGGCGCCAACGCGGTCCTGCTCAAGCCGCTCGACCTCGACGAGCTCAGCAGTACGCTCGACCGGCTGCGCTGGTCGACCCGTGTGCAGTTCTGGGGCGTCCGCGGTTCGATCGCGGCGCCAGGCCCCGAGACCGTCCGCTACGGCGGCAACACCCCGTGCGTGACGGTCGAACACGCCGGGCAGATGCTGATCCTCGACGCCGGCACCGGATTGCGCCGACTGGGGCAGTCGCTCATGGCGCAAGCCGACGGTCGCCCGCAGACGCTGCAGATGCTGATCTCCCACACGCATTGGGACCACATCCAGGGGTTTCCCTTCTTTGTGCCCGCGTACCTGCCGTCGACGAAGATGCGGATCTGGGGCCCGCGGTCGACCCACAAGCCGCTCGAGCGAGTGCTGCGCGGCCAGCAGGATCCCGAGTACTTCCCCGTCGCGCTCGGCGACATGGCGGCGCAGATCGAGGTCAACGAGCTGCGTGGCGCCCCGTTCGAGGTCGGACCGTTCAAGGTCACCACCTGCTACATGAACCACCCGGGCATCACCCTCGGCTTCCGCATCGAGGTCGAGGGCTGCACCATCGCCTACGCGACCGACACCGAGCCCTACCGGACCTTGCTCGCGCGGGCCCGACCGAGCGGCGGCGAGGAGTACGGCCGCAAGGAAGACGCGAGCCTGCTGGCCTTGGTCCAGGGTGCCGACCTCTACATCGCCGACTCGCAGTATACGCCCGAGGAATACCCGGCCAAGCTCGGCTGGGGCCACACCTGCTACCTCGACGCCCTCGAGGTCGCGTTGGCCGCCGACGTCAAGCATCTCGCGCTCTTCAGCCACGACCCCATGCATGACGACGACGCCGTGGACGCCAAGGTGAACCACTGCCGCCGCGTCGCCGCCGAACGAGGCAGCGCCATGGCGATCACGGGCGCAGCCGAAGGGCTCGACCTGACCTTCCGATAGCGGCACCATACCGACGCTGCAGCCTCTGCGGCCCCCACCGGGAGCGTCGGCGATGTCCAAGGTCGTTCTGCCGAGCGTGACGGCTGCAGCCCAGTCCGCGCTCAAGCTGCCCGTGCACGACGTCGCCGACGAGCTGCTCGACGCGATCCGTCGCCACCAGGTCGTCGTCGTCGAAGGGCCGACAGGCTCGGGCAAGACGACGCAGCTGCCGCGAATCCTGCTGCACGCGGGCATCACCGACCGCATGATCGGCGTCACCCAGCCTCGGCGCATCGCCGCGACGAGCGTGGCCGCCCGCATCGCCGACGAAGAGGGCGTCGATGTCGGCGGCCTGGTCGGCCACAGCATCCGCTTCGATGACCAGACCAGCGCTGCGACGCGGATCAAGATCATGACCGACGGCATCCTGCTCGAGGAGGCCCGGCACGATCATGACTTCGACGCCTACGGCATCATCATGGTCGACGAGGCGCACGAGCGGACGTTGAACATCGATGTGACGCTCGGCCTGCTGGCCCGCGCGCTGCGTCGCAGGGCGGATCTGCGCGTCGTCATCAGCTCTGCGACCCTCGACCCCGAGCTCTTTGTCCGCTTCTTCGACGAGGTCGCCGGCCCGGTCCCCACCGTCCACATCGACGCGCGACCACACCCGGTCAAGATCGAGTACCGCGTGGTGCCCGACACGGGGCGCGAGTCGCTGACGTGGGCGGTCTGCGACGAGATCGATCGCATCTGTCGGTCCAACCAGCCGGGCCATATCCTGGCGTTCCTCACGGGCGAAGGGCCGATCCAGCAGGTCGTCGCCGAGCTTGCGCGGCGGCGGATCCATCGCCAGGCCGAAGTGCTGCCGCTATACGGCGCGATGGAGCGAGACGAGCAGAACCGGATCTTCGGCGAGTTCGGTCGGCGCAAGATCGTGCTCGCGACCAACATCGCCGAGACGTCGATCACGGTGGCCGACGTGCGGTTCGTCATCGACACCGGCATCGCCAAAGTGCCCCGCTTCGACCCTCGCACGGGCATCCGCACGCTCGCTGAAGAGAAGGTGGCGCGGGCCAATTGCGACCAGCGCGCCGGCCGCGCCGGGCGGACCGCCCCGGGGGTCGCGATCCGGCTGTACAGCCGCAAGGACTACGAAGCGCGGCCGCTGTTCGGCGACGAGGAGATTCGGCGCCTGGATCTGCGCGAGGTCGCGCTGCGCCTCATCGACCTCGGCATCCGCGACCTCGAGGAATTCGAGCTGCCGACTCCGCCCTCGCGCAACCGCCTGCGCGAGTCGGTGCAGTGGCTCCAGCGGCTCCACATCATCGACGCGCAGCGCCACCTCACGTCGATCGGCCGCCGCATCGTGCCGTTCCCGTTGACGCCGGCGCTCGGCCTGATGGTCGTCCACGCCGCGGACCACCATCCCGAGGTCATGGACGAGGTGCTGGTCCTGGCGGCCTTCCTCAGCAGCCGACGACCCTGGAGCTTTCCCATCGGCGAAGAGGGCGAAGCTCGCGCCGCGCAAGGCCAGTTCGCCGATCCTCGCGGCGACGTGGTGACGTTGCTGCACTTGTGGCAGGCGTACCTCGGCGCTCGCGACCAGGACGCGTTCTGCAAGCGGGTGTACGTCGACCGCCACGTCATGGGCTTCGTGGCGCGCGCGCACGAGCAGCTGCGCGAGATCGCGCGCAAGCACGAGATGCCGGTCGACGGCGGCGGCAAGATCGACGGCATCGTGGCGAGCTTCGCCGCGGGGTTCGCCGACAACATCCTCTACGCCAACGGCAAGACGTTCATCGGCCCCGGCGACGCGCGCGTCACGGTCCACCCGGGTTCGAGCTGCGCCGGGACCCACGCACGCTTCCTGGTCGCGGCGGAGATCATCATCCTGGCCCGGATCTACGCCTCGACCGTGGCCGTCATCGACGCGCGGACGGTCGCCCTGCTGGCGCCGGAGCTGGCCGCGCACCTGCGGCTACGCACGGCGCGCCCGGCCGAGGGCAAGGCCGAGAAGAAGCCGGCCTTCCCCGACTTCGTCCGCATCGGCGACGCGACGCTGCCGATCGTGGATCGCCGCGGCCGCGTGCAGGTCGATATCCCCTGGGAAGCGCTGCCCGCGCTGCGCGCTGCGCGACGCGAGGACTTCGACGGCCTGGATTCGCGCATCTTTGACCTCAAGTCGCGAATTCTCTCGGGCGACCACGTCTGGGCCGCTGGCACACCGCTGCGCGCCCTGCTCCGCGTGCTGCCGGCGCTGCCGATCCCGGCACCGGACGCGGATCTCACCTGCCGTGTGCCAGAGGGCGTCATCTTCGAGTCGGATCGCAACCTGCACGGCCTGTTGCGTCACCTCCCGGCCTTGATGGAGCCGATGAAGCCCGCGCACCGCGGCAAGCCGGGCTGGCTCGCGCTGGTCCACAACGGTGCCGAAGGCTTCTGGCTCGAGGTGATGCTCGATTTCGCCGACGCGCTCGAGGCCACGACGGGCGGCCTCAAGGCACTCGCGGCGGCGATCGACGAGGCGGACCCCAGCTGGATGGACGTCGAGGCGCAGGAGCGCCGGATCGCCGCGCTCGTCGAGGCGTTCGACGCGGTGCGCAAGGGCAAGGGCCGCGGGCGGGGCAAGTAGGGCGACGCAGGTAGCCGAATCGCCGTCCGCCGCGGCCCCCAGGGGCGCCCGTCGCGTCGCTAGGGCGTGACGACCTTGATCAGCACGTCGTCGACGAACCAACCCGCGGTCGAGTTGTTGACCGAGTCCACCGTGTCGAAGCGGAAGCGAAGCCACAGCGACTTGGCGCCGCCCGCCTTGGCGCCGAGCGTGACCTTGGCCCAGGTGTTGGTCGACTTGGTGTTGTCGAGCTTCGACGTCGCGATGATCGTCTTGAAATCGGCGTCCGTCGCGACCTCGACGTAGCGCTGGTCGTAGCTGTTCGACGTCTCGACGCCGTTGTAGGACCAGAACTCGACGACCGTCACGCTGGCGTTCGCCGGCAGCGCGACGGCGGGGCTGGTGGCGTTGCCCTTGACCGAGGAACCGGCGTTGAAGTCCTTGCCATTGTTGAAGTTGAGGCTGCAGAGATCCGAGTAGGCCTTCGGCGTCGATGGCTTGTCGTCGATCGCCCAGCCCGTGTTCGAGACCAGCGGGCTGAACGTCCAGCCCTTGTCCTGGCCGCAGGCGAAGGTGTCGGACCAGACCGGAGCGCCGCATTTGTCGGTGCCGCCTGCGCATTTGCCCGAGCCGTCGCACGTCTCGCCGAGCGTGCAGGCGTCGCCGTCTTCGCACGTCGCGCCCGCCTGGATCGGGCTGTGGCTGCACTTGCCGACGCCCTGGACGTTGTCGCAGAGGTCGAGCGTGCAGGGGTCGCCGTCGTTGCAGCCGTCGCTGGGCTTGCCGATGCATTGGCCCTTGTCGTCGCAGGCGTCGCTGCTGGTGCAACCGTCGCCGTCGGTGCAGAACGACCCGGCCTTGGAGGGATCAGCCTTGCCAGCGCAGACCGCGCCGCTGCAGGCATCGCTGACGGTGCACGCGACGCCGTCGGTGCAGCTCGCCCCGTCGGCCTTGGGCGTGCCGACGCAGGTCCCGGACGTACAGGCGTCGCCGGTCGTGCAGTCTTCCGAGTCGCTGCAGGTCGCGCCATCGGCCTTCTGCTTGTTGTCGCAGGCGCCCGTGGCCTTGTCGCAGAGATCGTCGGTACACGGCACACCGTCGGAGCAGTTCTTGGTGCCGCCGCTGCAGAAGCCGAAGAAGCATTGGTCGCCCGACGTGCAGGCGTTGCCGTCGTCGCAGGGCGTGTTGTCCGCCGAGGCCTTGCCGTCGCAGTAGCCCTTGCTGCACGCGTCGTCGTAGGTGCACGAATCGCCGTCGTCACAGGGCGTCGCGTCGGCCTTGTCGGTGCCTTCGCAGCTGCCGTTGCTGCATTTGTCGTCGGCCGTGCAGTCCTGACCGTCGTTGCAGGTCTGCCCCTCGTTGCCGGGCGCGTAGCTGCAGCCCTTCTTGGGGTCGCAGGAGTCGATGGTGCACGTGTCGTCGTCGTCGCAGTCCGCCTTGGTCGCACCGACACATGCGCCGGACAAGCAGGCGTCGCCCGACGTGCAGGCGTCGGCGTCCGAGCACTTGGTTCCGTCGGTCTTGTTGCTGGCTGGCTTGCAGGTGCCGGCGCTGCAGGCACCGTCAACGCAGCCGGAGCCGCTGCAGAGCTTGCCCTCCGCGAGCGGCGTCGCCTTGCACGCGCCGTTGGCCGGATCGCAGGCGTCGTCGGTGCAATCGTTGCCGTCGTTGCAGTCCTTGGCCGTAACCGAGCAGATGCCGAAGTTGCACGCGCCCGTCTTGCACAGGTCGCCAGGAGCGGCGCAATCGGAGTCGGCGTTGCACTCGCAGAGCTGCTTGAAGTCGGCGCAGCAGTCGCCGAAGTCGACACACGCCGCGTCACACTGGCACGACGCAGAGCTGGAGTACTTGCCGCAGTTGCCCGCGCAAGTGCCGGGTCCGCCGAAGCCGTCGCTCGCGTCCTTGGAGGTGTCGCCCGAGACGTCGCCACTGGTGTCCGAGGGGTGCGCCGTGTCCGCGATTTCGGTGTCCGCCACGCTCGTATCGGCGTCCGAGGCCGCATCCGCCGCGTCCGTCGCCGCGTCCGACTCGGCGTCCACGCTGTCGGTGCTGCTGTCTTCGACGTTGACGCCATCGACCGTGCCATCGCTCGAGACGGCGTCGGTGGTGCCTGCCGAATCCTGGGCCGCAGTCGTGTCGCTGCCACCGATGTCTGCGCCCTGGTTCGACACCGGCTCGCTGCAGCCGACGGCGAACGCGATGGCGATCGCCGCGAGCGCCGCCGCGCGCACCGAGGGGGCCGACAGGATGACGTGTTGCGAATCGGTCATGATCGTCTCTCCGCGTGGCACCTTGGGCCGCGCCGTCCATGCAAGCGCCGGCTCGATTCCGGGGGGGCGCACACTATCGGCGACATGGCGCCGCCGCAACAGCAAAATCGCGAGGAGGCCCGACCTGACCCACCGGACAACGCCCGGATCAGCCGCGGAGGCGCAGCCGGCGGCTCCAGAGCAGCGCCATGCCCAGCAGCATCAACACCATCGTGGCCAACCCGCTTCGTGCGCTGCCGCCCATCGTGCATCCATCGTCCGGGGCCGCCGCCTTTGCGTCGACCTTGAGCGAGACGTGCTCGTCGTCCTTGGGGGCCACGAACACGTCGCCGGCGGCTTCGAGCTTCAGCGACGCCGGCACGCTGACCTGGCCCGGCAACGCGCCGATGATAGCGGCGTCGACCAGATCGATCTGCGCCCGCGCCAGGACCTTGGGCTCGCCTGTCTCTTCCAGCACCTCGACCCGAAGTGCCGCCGGGGCGTTCTTCCAACGCACATCGCTGCTGGTCGCGTTGCTGAGGTTGGTCGAGGTCTGGTTCGTCACGTTGGCGTCGAAGTCGATCGTCGTGTTCGGGAGCACCCACGAGCCTGTCACGGGGCTTCCCTCCAGGCGGAGGCGGGTGGCGTCGATCGTGCTGCTGTCGCGCTGGCAGACGTCCGCGAGCGTCGCGGACCAATCGGTCGACACCGGCTCCAGCGAGGCGTTGAAGGCGAAGATCGGGTCGCGATCCATCTCCTCGGGCGAGATCCGCATGTGGACGCGGCTGAGCCAGGTGCCCTTGGTCGCCATCTGGTCCTGGATCAGGAAGATGGGCTCGACGATTCCGAGCTTCAGGTCCGTGGCCAGCGACTGCAGGTCGACGGCCTCGTCCAAGCCGCTGTTGAGGTTGACGGCGTTGTTGCGCACGTCGACCCAGAACTTGAGCACGTCGGTCCGGGCGTGGGCGGCGGCGAGGCCGGTCGCCGCCTCGAGCGTCGAGGCGGTCTCGCCGACCATCAAGAAGCCCGACGCCTTCAACCACGTCGCGACCCCAGCGGCCGTCGGCTTGGCCGTCTCGAGCCCAGAAAGGTCAAACAGATCCTTGGGGAAGAGCTTGCCGGCCCGCCAGGCGGATCGCTGCAGCTGCGAAGTCTGGCCGGCCGAGACGTCCTGACCACGCTGCGATCCGCTCGAGCTGGTCACGAGGCGACCATAGAGGGCGGTCCGATCCACCGCGAACGACTGGGTCGGCTCCTCGATCGACACGCTGGCCGCGGGGCCGGCGAATTCGGTGGCGAACGCGTGGCCTGCGGCCTCGTCGATGGCGGCCGCCAGGACCTGCGGGTAGTTCTCGACGCCGCCGTCCCAGCGCAGGCGCAGGGGGTTCACCTGCACGTGCATGTGGTTCTTCGGCACCGCCCGCCCCTCGCCGAGGGTGTAGACGATGACGGCCATCTCCTCGGCGGCCGCGATCGCGGTGAGCCGCAGCGGCACGCAGGGATCGGCGTCCTCCATCTCGAGCATGACCGGCCGGATCTCTGCGAGCCCCGAGCCGTTGTGCAGCTTGAACGCGACGAAGACGTCGCCCTTGGCGACGTGCGCGTCGAGCACGGGCAAGGCGGACGCGGGCGTCGCGAACTTGTTGGCGTTGAGCCAATCGAGCAGCCCCTTGGCGTTGTCGCCCTGGATGACCGAGTAGTCGTAGGGGCCGGCCTGGCTCGACTCGAGCACCTTGACGCCGCGTCCGTCGCGGAAGCCGCCGTTGTTCGAGGTCGGGACGCCCCCAGAACCGCTGGTTGCCTCGTCCCTGCTGGCGAACGCGCCGCCGCAGCCCACGCCGTTGGCGCTGACGTTGGAGAAGGAGCAACCCTCGGTGCTGAATTCGCGCACCGTCGTGAAGCGCGGCGCCGTCGCCTGGTCGAGCCGGTCGAAGACGTAGCTCGAGCTGACGCCGACCTTGGGCTTGCTCGGCAGCGGCAAGACCCAGGCGAAGTCGTTCGCCGGCCCGGAGTAGCGGACCTCGATCGTCACCACGGTCTTGCCGGTCTTCGGATCGCGGGCGAACAGGATGCGCTCGGCGTCCTGGACGACGAGGTTCGGGCCCGGGGGCGAGAAGCAGCCGCCGCACGCGTGGGCGTCACGCGCAGCAAAGGGCGATGCCAACGCCAGCAGCGCGAATCCGGTGCCCAGCTTGGTTGCGAATCGTCGCATGGCCATCTCCTTCATTGCGTTCACCTTCATTGCATCCAGCCGACGTAGAGCGAGAAGCGCGAATCGGGGTACGCCACCGTCACGGTCCGCGACGTCTCGCCCTGCACAGCCGTGCCTTCGCTGTGGGTGTAGCCGTACAGCGCGTCGAACTCGAGGAAGATCCCGGTGCGAGCCGCGATCCGGGCCATCAGCCCCGCGTGCGCCATCCAAGCGCTGCCCGAGACCTTGGACGTCGGCAGCGGGCCGCCCGATTCGCCGGTCCGCTCGCCATCGGCGCTGCGGACCAGCGCCTGGCCCATGGCGCCAATGCCGCGCATGCGATCCCCGACGAAGAAGAACGCGCCCTGCAGGCCGGCTTCGACCAGCGTGTAGCGGTCGAGATCCTCGCGATCGGGCGAGCCGCCGCCGATGATGGCCGCGACGTGCATGTCGAGGCGCGGCGCGTATTCGACGCGAAAGCGGCCCGCGAACGAGAGCATCTGGGCGATGTCGAACGAGACGCCAAAGCCCTGGCCACTGGCGGTCTGCAAACCGCGGTGGACGGCAGGGGGGGCCTGCCGGGTCGATGCCATCGGTGCCGGCATCGGGAGCACCGTCCCTTCGCCGTCGCTCGGGGGCTCGGCCTGCGCCGCGGCGGGCAGCGCCGCCGTCACCGACGCCAAGAGGATCGGCAGCAGCCATCGACGGCGCGATCGGGCCGATTTCGCCGAGCGCGGCGGTTGGAACAGCGTCTTGATGCTCAACGTCGGGTCCATCATGTGCTCCAGTGTGCGAACTCCGTCCTTCGACAGCAAGCCGATCTCGGGCGTTCGCGCGTGCGCGTCCCGCTCGTCTTGTCGCGTCTCGCCGGGAGGTTGACGACCTCCCCCTTGACGCCGCTGCGTCCTCGGTGAAAGTCCCGCCCTCCGCCCCACCGGGCGAGCCTCGGCCAAGCAGACGCCGCCCATGCGACGCGCTCTGACCGAACGCCACCGCCCCTCGTGGCCGCATTCGAACGTTGGGAGTCTAGACCATGGCGATCAAAACAGCAGCGCCTTTGGTGCCACACGCCCAGGAACACCCGTGGCGCGACTTCCTGCATCGCCTGGAGAAGCCGGCGCGGTACACCGGCGGTGAGTTCCAGAGCGTCCGTAAGCCGTGGGATTCCGCGGATGTCCGCTACGCGCTCTGCTTCCCCGACGTCTACGACATCGGCATGAGCCACCTGGGCACGAAGATCCTCTACAAGCTGGTCAACGATCTGCCCTGGGCGCTCGGCGAGCGCTGCTTCGCCCCGTGGATCGACGCCGGCGCCGAGCTGCGCGCACGCGGACTTCCGCTCGTCAGCCTCGAGTCCTGGCAGCCGCTCGCGGCGTTCGACGTGCTCGGCTTCTCGTTGCAGTACGAGCTGACGTTCACCAACGTCCTCGAAATGCTGCACTTGGGTGGCGTCCCGGTTCGCAACGCCGATCGCGACGAGTCGCACCCGCTGGTGATCGCGGGCGGACCGTCCTCGACGCACCCCGAGCCGATGACGCCGTTCATCGACGCCTTCGTGATCGGCGACGGCGAGGAGATCCTGCCGCTGATGCTCGAGGTCGTGCGGCGAGCCAAGGCAGAGGGCTGGTCGCGCCGCGCCACGCTGCTCGCCTGGGCGGCGCTCGGCGGCGTCTACTGCCCTGACCTCTACACCCGCGGCGTCCGCGACGACGGCGGCTTCGAGGTCGTCACGGCGGCCGAGCCGGGCGCACCGCTGCCGATCGTGCGACGCCTGCTCGACGATATCGACCGCTTCCCCTTCCCGGACGACGCGCCGGTCGCGGCGGCCGAGGCGATCTTCGACCGCATGAGCATCGAGATCGCGCGCGGTTGCACCGAGGGCTGTCGCTTCTGCCAGGCCGGCATGATCTACCGCCCCGTGCGCGAGCGTTCGCCGACCGAGGTCGTCCGCACCGTGCTGTCGGCCGTCGACAAGGCCGGCTACGACGAGGTCTCGCTGACGACGTTGTCGACCGCCGACTACTCGTGCATCTCGCCGTTGGTCAAGGAGGTGGCCAAGGAGCTCAAAGCGCGCAACGCCAGCCTCTCGGTCGCCAGCCTTCGCGCCTACGGCCTCGCCGAGGATCTGCTCGACGACATCGGCAGCATCCGCGCGAGTTCGCTGACGTTTGCGCCCGAGGCCGGCAGCCAGCGCATGCGCGACGTGATCAACAAGAACGTCTCCGAGCAGGACCTGAACACCACGGCCCACCGCGTGTTCTCGCGCAACTGGCGCAAGGTCAAGTGCTACTTCATCCTCGGGCTTCCAACCGAGGAAGATGAAGACGTGATCGAGATCGCCGAGATGAGCCGACGCATGCTCGAGATCGGGCGCATCTACAAGAGGGACGCCGCGGTGACCGTCAGCGTCTCGAGCCACGTCCCCAAGCCGCACACGCCGTTCCAATGGGCGGCGATGGACTCGCTCGAGGAGATCGAGCGCAAGCAGCAGATCCTCTTCACCCTGACGCGGCGCTACGGCCTCGCGTTCCGCCGCCACGAGTCGCGCGGCAGCGTGCTCGAAGGCGTCATCGGCCGCGGTGACCGCCGCGTGGGCGAGGCGATCTTCCTCGCCTGGCAGGCAGGGGCGCGCTTCGACGGTTGGGACGACCAGCTCCAATTCGAGAGCTGGGTCAACGCGTTCGCGCAGGCCGGCATCGACACCGAGCGCTACCTCGGGCGCATCCGCGAAGACGCTGCCTTGCCGTGGGATCACATCGACGTCGGCCTTGCCGAGGGCTTCCTCGCCCGCGAGTGGAAGCGTTCGCTCAAGGATCGGCTCAGCCCGCCCTGCGGCAAGCCGGTCGGGATGCAGGTCCACCACACCAACGTCGCCGAGGCGGTGCAGGATCAGCGCAAGCTCGTCTGCTACCACTGCGGCGTCGCCTGCGATCTCGACAAGATGCGCACCGAGCGCGTCGCGTTCCTGCAAAGCCTGGGGGCGATGGCGCCGCTGCAGCCGGCGGCGGAGGTGGCGACGACGGGCCCCGACAGCCTCGAGCCGGACGCCACGGACGCCGCGGGCGCCGCGCCCGATCCGGAGGCGGTGCCGTCGCTGCAGGAGCAGGTCGCGGCCGCCCGCAAGGCGCGCAACTACGCCAAGTCCAACCCCCGCGAGCGCTACCGGGGCCCGGTCTGGCGCTACCGCCTGCGCTTCGCCAAGCTCGGCGCCGAGGCCCTGACCAGCCACCTGGACCTGGTGCGCAGCCTGCCGCGCATCTTCCGCCGTGCTGGGCTGCCGTTGCGCTACTCGGACGGCTTCCACCAGCATCCGGTCGTCACCTTCTCGCCGGCGCTCTCGCTCGGCTCCCGCTCGGCGGGCGAGCTGATGGATGTCGACCTGCTGCAATGGCTGACTCCGGCGCAGTTGCTCGAACGCCTGCACGCCGCCGCGCCCGAGGGGCTGCGCTTCCTGGAGGCCAGGCTGCTGCCGCACGGCGCTGCGCCATTGGGACGCGCGATCGAGGCCGCGCACTACGCGATCGCCCTGCGCCCGGGCCCGGACCACCCCAAGATGGACGACGACGTCAGCCGCGAACGGTGTCGGGCCGAGGTCGAGGCGGCGCTCTGGCGCTTCCTGGCTGCGAGCCATTGGCCGGGTCAAGTCGAGCGCAAGGGCAAGCGGCGCGACATCGACTTGCGGGCGCCCGTGCGCGAGTTGGGCCTCGACGCCTCGGGTCGGGTCCACGTCGTCGTCAGCGTCGGCCAGGAGCTCGCGCCGCGTGCAGCCGAGATCCTCGGCGCCGCGCTCGCCGCGTTGGGCTGGTTCGCGCCTGTGGAGGCGGTCGATATCGAGCGGATCGACCTGCTCTTGCGCGCCGATCCGGCCGCGGACGAGGCCGTCCACGCCGACGTGGTGGCGACCGACGACGCGGTGGCGACCGACGACGAGGCCTCGGCGACACCGGCCAGGGGTGAGGACGAAGCAAGCAAGGCCCGCCACGCCGCGCTGTCGGCGCCGCTGGTCGCGGCTGGAGCCGAGATCCCGACATTTTTTGCGGGCTAGCAGGATCCGGCTCGCGTCGGATGTGAAGATCTGTCAGCCTCGCGAGCGTGGCAACGTCCCATCACCAGGTCCGCCGAGAACCGAAACCCCGAAGGGACGATCGCGTCGCGCCCCCGATCGGCCGTGACGACACGTCGCCGCAGCTCGACACACCGTGGATGCCCTTCGTCCGACCGCACGTCGAGGCGTCGCCAGCGTTGATGACGCGCATCCGCCAGGCCCTCGACTCGGGCCATCTGAGCAACGGCGGCGCCAACGTCGTGGAGCTCGAGGCCCGGCTCGGCGCGCGGCTTGGCGCGCATGCGCTCACATTCAGCAACGGCACCACCGCGCTGCAGGCTGCCTTGAGCCTGGTCTCGCGCCCTGGTCGCGTCGTGGTCCCGAGCTTCACCTTCCTCGCGACCGCGAACGCCGTGCGCGCCGTGGGTCGGGACGTGCTGCTCTGCGACGTCGACCCCGACCACTGGACGCTCGATCCCGGATCGCTGCACAGGCTGCTGGGCCAGCACGAAGACGTCGCCGCGGTCGTCGCGGTCAACGTCTACGGTCAGCCGGCGCCCACCCAGGCGATCGTCGAGCTCTGCGCGCCGCGCGACGTCGCGGTCATCATCGACAACGCGCACGGCTTCGGCAGCCTCGAGGGCGGGCAACCCTGGCCAGACGGTGTGCGCGCCGTCGCCCACAGCCTGCACGCCACCAAGGTCCTGCCCGCGGCCGAGGGTGGGTTCGTCGCCGTCGCGTCTGCCGCCGACGCGGCCACCCTGCAGCAGCTGCGCAACCACGGCCTCGCCGATGAAGCCGATCAGATCGTGCCGGGCCTCAACGGCAAGCTCTCGGAGCTGCACGCCGCCTTGGCGCTCGAAGGCCTCGACTCGATCGACGAGGTCCTGGCCCAGCGACGCGCTGCAGTCCGCTCGCTGCGCCAGGCGGTGCTCGCGCTGCCGGGCCGACCGCTGCAGCTGCAGGCGCCACGCGACGACGTGGTCGAGAACGGCCAGAATTTCGTGGTCGCCACGGCGCCTGGCGCGCGCGAGCGCTGGATCGACGCACTCACGGCGCTCGGCATCGGCAGTCGCCGCTACTTCTGGCCGTCGCTGACGTCGGTGCCCGCTTTTGCCGGGGCCGGCGCGACTCCGGTGGCCGACGCGCTCGCGGAGCGCGTCCTGGCGCTTCCCCTGTGGAGTCGGATGTCCCCCGACGAGGTCGCGCGGCTGGCGTCGGCCCTCGCGATCGCCGCGGAGCGCTGCGAGGAGCTGCCATGAGCGGCCCGGCCAAACGACCCGACTTGTCGATCTGCGCGCCGATGTATCGCGAGCAGGCCATCGTCGACGCCTTCGTCGACGCCGTGCGGCGCGTTGCCGACGGCCTGGGCATCACCTGGGAGCTCATCATCGCCGACGACGCCAGCCCCGACGATACGCTCGTGGCGCTGCACAGGGCCCAGCAGGCGGAGCCTCGCCTGCACATCGTCGCCTTGCCGCACAATCGTGGCCAGCTCGGCGCGACGCAAGCTGCACTCGCCGAGGCGCGCGGCAGGTGGGTCGCCGTGCTCGACGGTGACCTCCAGGACCCGCCCGAGGTCCTCGCTGCGATGTGGCGGCGGGCGAGCGACGAGGCCGTCGACGCCGTCTTCGCCGTCAAGCGCAGCCGCGATGACGCCGCATGGTTGCGGCTGGCGGTCGCTGGCTATCGCTGCCTGCAGCGTTGGTTTGCGGCATGTCCGCCGCCGTCGGGCGCAGGCAGCTTCGTCATGATGCGGGCCGCGGTCGCGCGGCGGCTCGCCAGCCTCGACGCCGGCCAGGCCAACCTGGCCCCGCTGGTAGCGGCGATCGCGCCGCGGTCCTCGACCGTGCCGTATGCCAAGGCCGCGCGCTATGACGGTGTCTCGCGTGTCGGCGTCTTCGGCCTGGTCCGCGAGGCCTGGGGCGCCCTGGTCCTGAGCCGCGCGGCGGAACGCTTGTCGCTGCTCGTCATCTGCTGCGGCCTGGCGGCGCTTGTCGCCAACAACGTCGGTCGCGTCGCCGACGGCAGGCTCGACTTCGTCGCGTCCGCCGTGACGGTCAGCGCCATCACCTCGTTGGTCGCGTCGATGCGCCGCCGGATGCGCTTGGGGCCCCTGGATCCGTTGGCGTCGCCGCAGCCGCCGGTCGAGCAGGCGGTCATCGCCGAGCGGGGAGCTCAGAAGCTCTCGGGCCAGTCGTCGCGGACGTCGCTGTCGTAGTCCGCACCGAAGCCACCGTCGCCCGCGCCGTCGAACCCTGCCGCCGCCGCGCGCGCCTGGCGGCGTTCCAACCGCTCGAGGCGCGCCTCCAGGGCCGCGATCGTGTCGCCATCGGCGCGGACCACGTCCGAGAGCTGGCGGATCTCGTCCATCGCCAGGCAATAGCGCCACTCGAGCTCAGCGAGGCGGTCGTGCAGCGCCGTGTGGCCGTCCGTCGACGCGTCCGTCGACTCGCCCGTCGCGTCGTCCATCGCCTCATCCTGCGCGCCGCGGCGACTCATGGGGCCCCGGCCGCCACGCTGGCAGGCGCAGGGACGTGGTCCTGGAACCGGAAGGCCTCGTCGCCCGACAGCCGCCGCAGCAGCTTGCCGTTGCCGTCGTAGATCTCGAGCACGGGCAGGGTCGGCGCGTCCGGCAGGTAGTGCAGCCAATCCTCCTTGGTCCACTCCGACGCATCGAAGCGCCTGACCTCGACCCCCTCGGGCGAGCCGGCCAGCCACTGCTGCATGACGACGTCGAGCTTCTGGCATGGCTGGCACCACGAAGCCCAATAGTCGACGATCGTCGTCTTGCCGGGCACCAACAAGGCCGCGATCGCGGGCTGCTTGGGGCTCTCGCCGACTTGGGTCGAGGTCGGGCGGGCGGCGGCCACCGCGGCGGTCATCGGCGCGAACCCCCAACGACCGCCGAGCGTCATCCAGACGCCCATGTTGTCGACGACCTGCTCGCCGACGACGTCGCGGTAGGCAGGAACCCGCAGCGAGACGGAGGCCGTCGCCCAGCCGAGCTCGCCTTGGATGCTCGGCGTGACGTAGCCGAACGTGCCTCCGCCGTTGGCGAAGTCCTCGCGGACGCCGTAGAGGACCTCGGTGGCGCGGCCGCGCAGCAGGATCTCGGCGGTCAGGCCGACCGAGAGCCGGCTCGGCACCACGACCCCCGTCAGGCCAGCGATCGTGCGCACTTCGCTGCCCCAACCGAAGCCGTCTGGCGCGTGGCTCAGGGGCACGCGGCCCATCACGGCGCCGTACCAACCCATGCGGTTGTCGGCGAAGGCGCCCATGGCCTCGACGTCGGCCAGCGCCCACCAGGCGCCGCGGCCGATGCTCAGGAAGCGGCTCGAGTCGCCGGAGCTTGGCGTGATGTCGATGGCCTCCCAGCCGCGGCCGTCGTCCCAGCCCGTCGTCGGCTCGACGAACTGGCCGATGTCGTCGGTGCTGGTGCGCTCGACGTACACGCCGGTCGGCGCCGCGAAACCGAGGCTGCAAAAGACCCGCGGCGCGCCGGCCCCAAGCTCCAACGGGCGCAGCACGTCCTGGCGCACGCGGACCTCGACGTCGCCCAGACCGGTGTCGACGGTGTGTGGCGCGAAGTTCCGGTCGCTCGCCAGCCGCCCCCAGGGCAGCACCAAGGCCAGCGAACCGCCGAACCAGAGATCGAGCGTCGGGTTCAGCGTGACGATGCTGATGTCGGCCCGGAAGTTGTCGAGGCTGCCGATGTCCTCGGTGCCTTTGTAGTAGGTGTCGCTGGTCAGGTAGCCGTAGACGACGGTGGTGCGCAGCGTCAGGCGGTCGCCACCGACGCCTCGCGTCACCTGCGACAGGTCGTTGTTGCTGCTGACGAACGCCGGGTTGCCACAGGATGCGCATTGCGCCGCGACCTGCGCCGGAACGGCCAGCGCCAGCGCCACCAGCGACGCCAGCAGCCACGCTCCGGCGCGCCGCAGGCCGCAGGCGGCTGCCACGCTAGAGCCCCTTGCTCGCGAGCGCCGACTTGATCGCCTTCTCGAGCACCAGCTTGTTGTATCCGTTGGTCTTGTACAGGACCTTGCGCGTCTTGGCGTCGATGATCATGTTCAGCGGCGTGCTGCCCCCGACGTTGTACTGCATCACCCAGCGCTCCGGGTCCATGCCGACGTAGCCCGACGGCTTGAGCTGCGAATTCCATGCCTTGAGCAGCGGGAAGGTCATGGGCTCGCCAGGCTTCTGCCCATCGAACAGCGTCTGGACCATGACGAGCCCCTTGGGGAAGTAGATCTTGTAGAGCGACTTCATGTCCTTGGTCTCGGCCTGGCACGCCGAGCACCAGACGGCCGAGACGTTGAACAGGATGAGCTCGTGGTGCGCGGCGAAGTCCGAGAACTTGATGAGCCGCGGCTCCTCGTTGACCAGGCTGCCGTCATCGTCGGTGTCGACCATGCCGATCATCGCGTAGTCGTCCATGATGTCGCCGACCTCAGCCATCTTGGAGATCGACGAGACGCACTTGGGGTTCGCCTTGTCGGCCGGCACGCACTTGTTGAGGCTCGAGGCGCAGTTGTAGCCGGCAGGGCAGCCGCCGTCGCAGCCGGTGGCGCAGAAGCTCTCCTTGGTGTGGTTGTAGGTCAGGCAGAGGCCGTTGTTGCAATGATCCTCGGTCTGGCACGGCGCGCAGAGCGAACCGTCGCCGACGCAGGCGCCGGCCTTGTGGGCGCAGAAGAACTGGCCGTCGCCGCGATCCTTGCACGCGGCGTAGCGCGGGCACTCGGTCGAGCCGGCGTTGCAGGCCTTGGCACAGGTCCCCACGCCGCCCTCGACGATGCAGGCCGAGCCCGGGCCGCAGTTGGCGTCGTGCAGGCACTCGTTGCAGAACTTGCGGACCATGCACAGCTTCTGGCCCTGGATCTCGCTGCACGCGTGGGTCATCGGGCAGTCGGTGTCGTCGGTGCACGCGGCCGAACAGGTCGTGAGGGCCGAGTAAGCCTGGCCCAGGCATTTGGTGCCCGCGGGGCAGACGCCCGTCGCGCCGCAGTTCTTGCCGATGGCGTCCGAGTAGGCCGGCTTGGCGCAGACGAGCCGCGACTTGGCGTCGAGGCTGCAATCCTGGCCCGCGGCGCAATCACTCGGCGTCTTGCACGCCTGGCTGCAGACGCCGCGGTAGCAGACACCTTCGTCCTTGCAGTCCGCGTCTTCAGTGCAGTCGTTGCCGATGGTCGTCGGCGGCGCCGTGTCTTCGAGGCCCGCGAGACCGGTGTCTGCCTCGTCCGTGCCGCCGCCCAGGCTCGTGGTCGCGTCGCTGGACTCCGCGAGGGTCGCAGCACCGGAACCGGGCTCGGAGGTGCACCCCACCGAAAGGGCTGCAATGCCGACAATCAACGCCGCTGACGCGACAAGGCGAGACAATCGCATCTTCCACTCCGAGGGCCCGCCAAGCGTCGACCCGATGCAACACGGGGATCCGATGCCCGGATCCGAATCCAACCGCCCGGATCACAGCCGAGCTCGCGCGACAGCAAGGCGGGGGCCCGCACGCCGCAGCAGTGTGCAGCTTGGCGTCCTGGCACGCAATCGAAGGTTTGTCATCGACGCGCCGCTGCGTCGTGTATCGATGCAATGCCGCCGCGGCCTCGACCGCCGGGACGGCCACGAGCGCGCGGTCGATGTGGCGAAGTCGACGGACCTCCGCTACGCTCCCCGCACCTTGGATGGCGGGAGGTGGCATGCGACGCGGCGGAGTGCAGTCGTGGATGGGGCGTTGGCCCGTGATGCTCGCAGCGATGCTCGTGTGGGGGGCCGTCGGATGCGGCGAGGCCCAGCCGGGCGCGCAGGGCTCGCTCGCGGACGCGCAGAACGTCGACACCGGCGCGGCGCAATTCGGCGACGCGGGCGCAGACGGCCAGGTGGACGCGGCGCCGGACGCTGCGACGGACGCCGCGACGGAACCCGCCGACGTGGCCCAGGACACGGCGCTCGCCGGTGATGGCGCGCCGGGCGGCGAGGACGGCAGCGAGACGGACGAGGTCGATGGGGACGACGCCAGCGACACGGCGGCAGAGGACGCTGGCGCCGGGGACGCTGGCGCCGGGGACGCTGGCGCCGGGGACGCTGGCGCCGGGGACGCTGGCGCCGGGGACGCGACGACAGCAGACACCACCGGCGAGGCCGACGCGGCCGACGCGGGCGACACCGTCGAGCCGCCGTGGACCCAACCGCCGATCTGGGATCCCGCCCTGATCGAGGATGCAACGGACGCCAAATGCACGTTCGATTCGCCGCATTCGGTGTTCGATGATGGTGTGTCGCTCGATGCTTGGAAGGTGACCTACATCAGCTACGAGTCGATCGACGGCAAGCTCAAGCCCATCCTGATCCGCGCCTTCGCCGCCCGCCCCAAGGGCAGCAGCGCCCTGCCCGGCATCGTCCAGGCCCACGGCCTCGGCGGCTACGCCAAGGAGTCGCACGCGACGGGGCTGGCCGCGCTCACCGGCGCCTTCGTCATCGCCTACACCGGGCCTGGCGGCGGCACGGACCCCGACAACACCTCCGAGGGCCTGCCGTCGGCCGCCAACAGCGGCAAGCGGATGTTCGACGTGATCCCGGACACGCGCGGCACCTGGTTCTGGGGCCACGCGATGGCGGCGCGCCGCGCGCTGACCTGTCTGGCCAACCGGCCCGATGTCGTGCCCTCGAAGCTCGGGATCACGGGCTTCTCGGCGGGCGGCGTCATGAGCTGGTTGGTCGGCGGCAGCGACGCACGCGTCAGCGCCGCCGTGCCGCTCTCGGGCGTGCTCGCCTGGGACATCGCGACCCAATCGCCCAACGCCTGGCAGCACAACCTGCTCAAGCAGGCCGGCCTCACGACCGCGAGCCCGGAGTGGACCAAGCTGATGGCCGAGCTCATCGCGCCCGCCGTCGCGCTGGCCAAGGCAAAGGGCAAGGTCTTCCTGGTCAACGGCAGCAGCGACGAGTTCTTCCCGCTCACCGCCAACAACGCGACTTGGGCCGCGTGGCCGGGGCCGAAGTGGATGTCGATCGTCGGCAACTTCGACCACGGCGTCTACCAGGCCTACGGCGCCGCCCTGCCCGGCGGCACGGCGGCGATCGAAAGCGCAGCAGATCTGAGGGCCAAGGGCGCCCAACGCGCATTGTTTCACCACGTTTTTGGCACCGACAGTCGCTACGCCGAGCTGCCGACGGCCCCCGACGCGACGCTGCAGAACGCCGGCGCCGCAGTCGTGGTCGCGGCGGTGCCGAAGCCCTCGCCGAGCGCGCTGACGCTCGAGTCGATGCGCGTCTGGTTCAGCCTCGACAACGCCAAGACCTGGCTCTACGCCGACCTCGACAAGACGGCCGTCGGCTGGACCAAGGCCCTGCCAGGACCGGCGCCGGCCAACCTCGTCTGGTACGTCGACGCGGTCTACAAGACCAAGGATCTGCTGCCGCAGCGGATGTCCGTCTCGACGGTGCCGTCGTTGCCGGGCGCCTGGGTGCCGGACATCTGGGGCATGCCCTAGCTGTCGGGTCGCGGCGCCCGGGGCGGCGGCCTACACCCGAAGCGTGATCCTGCGCTCCCAGTCGCGCCCTGGCTTGGGCTCGGCGCCCGCGGCGGCCCGCTCGATCAAGCGGCGGATCTGCGCGCCCAGGATATCGATCTCGGTGCTGATATAACGCTCGCCGCCAAAGCGCGCGACGGTCTCGGTCTGCTCGGCCAGGATCCGCGCGTCCTGGCGAAAGATGCGCATCGCCACGGGCCCGAGCACGACCTTGACCAACCAATGCGGCAAGCGCAGGCGGAACTGGATCACCGCCGTGGCGCGGGTGCAGAAGTCCTCGAGCGGCGTCAGCAGCGTCAGCACGCGGAAGTGCAGCTCCGTGCCGAGGCGGTAGTCGACGATGGCGATGCCCGGCAGCTCGAAGCGGTCGAAGTGCTCGACCTGGCCGCCCGCGGGCGCGAGGATCCGGGCCGCCAGACCGCCCGGACGCGGCTCGCCGTGGTAATGCGCCGTGGTCGAGGTCTCGTCGCGCGTGACGACCGCCTCGATGTCGTTGCGCGCGCCCGCGCCGCGGAACAGGCCGCGGTGCAGGAACGCCGTATGCGGCACGTCGAGCGCGTTCTCGGCGGTGGCCCAGAGGCTGCCCGGGAAGTCGACGACGCGGCGCACCTCGCTGTAGCCCGGCCCCGGTGCAGCCAGGCTGCGCGGCGCGTCCGTCGGCGCGGCGTTCGCCTCGCCCCAGACCCAGATCACGCCCTCCTGCTCGCGCACGGCGTGGACCGCGGCGCGTCGGGCGTCGTCGCCGCCCTGCCGCAGCAGCCCGGGCACCTCGACGCAGCGGCCGTCGGCGGCAAAACGCCAACCGTGGTAGGGACATTGCAGGCAGCCGTCGACGACCTCGCCGCCCGAGAGCGGGACGCTGCGGTGTGGGCAGCGGTCCTGCAGCGCGCCGACCTGACCCGACGCGTCGCGAAACAGGGCGATGGGCGCGCCATAGAGCGTTCGGCGCAGTGGACGAGCCCGGACCTCGTCGCTCAAGGCGAGCGCGTACCAGGCGCGATGCAGGCGCAGCGCCCCGATCTCCGGGCTGCGCAGGGTCGGTTCGGCGTCGAGGCTGGTCGTGGTGGCGTCGCTCATCGGCTCGACTCTCGCGCCGTCGTGGTCTGGCGTCAAAGCGTCATGCGCAGGTTCAGGCCGACAGCGCCGAGCGGTCGCTTGAACACGGACTCGGGGTCCTGCCCGGCCGCCTTGAGCATGGGGCCCAGGCGCTCTCGCAAGCCTCCGCTGTAGAAGCGGAATTCGCCATCGCTGCCGAGGTTGGCGCTGGCGTAGGCCTCGAGGCGCAGGTGCTGCAGCAGCGTCTGGCCGACGTCGAAGCGGAGCGTGCCGCTGCCGTCGCTGAAGTTGGCGATGGCCGAGAGCGTGAAGCTGGTGTCGTCCCAGCTGCCCGGCCCCATCGCGACGGCGTAGAGCGCGCCGTAGACCCGGCCGGTGTAGAAGAACTGCAACGGGAACACCGGCGCCGTCGCCGCGCTGCCGCCGGCAAGGGCGTGGGCCGCGCTGTCCTTGACGAAGGTCTCCATCGCGTCGAGCTCGCCGTCCAGCGTGGCGTAGCCCTCGGGGTTGTAGAAGCCTTCGACACCCCAGATGATCGAGTCGTTGTCGCCATAGGTGATGGTGTGTTCGAGCTTGGCGCTCACCATCCAATGCCACGCGCCGCTGGCGTCGCGACGCCCGCCGAGCTCGGCGCCGACGTCGACCTCCCAAATGCCGGCCGAGACGTCGAGACCAAAGCGCGGGTCCTGGCCCAGCCGCTTCTTCGCCATCAGGCCGACCTCCACGGTCGACAGCACCATCTCGAGGCGCCCGACCCAGCCGACGCCGCGCAGGTTCGAGCTGCCCTCCGAGAGCGCGAGCACGTAGGCGTTCCAGCCGAGCGACTCGATCGGCAGGTGCAGTTTGAGCATCGGCAGGCCGGTGCGCTGGTCGAAGAGCGTCAACGGGCTGCGCCGCGTGGCGTAGAGGAAGTCGACCGGATTCCACAGGCGGGTCGCGCCGAATCGGACCTGCTGCGCGCCGACGCTGACGAAGACCGAGCGCGCGAGGTCGAATTTGAGCCAGAGCTCGACCAGCTGCGACGTCAGCGTCGAGTTGCCGGTGGCGAAGCCGAGCAGGCCCGCCGACGAGGCGTCGACGGCCGTCGGCGTCCAGAGCAGACGGCCGCGGACGAACGCGCGCACGCGGTCGCTGGGGCGGGCGTCGAGGTAGACATCCGTCAAGTTGCTGATGGTCAATGGCTGGCCGAGCGCCGGGTCCACGTCGTTCCCCGACAGGCCGTTGCGCAGGTAGAGGAGGCCGCCGATCTGCAAGCGATCCTTGGCCGCGGACTCGAACTCCATCGGACGCATCCGCTCGTCGCCGAAGGGGGCCTCGTCGGTGTCGCGACCTCCGTCGCCCGTGACGGCAGGGGTGGCGGCTCCCGCCGGGGCGGGCGCAGCCTTGGTCGCCGGGGGGGCGCCCGCCTGGCTCGGCGCCGCCTCTGCCTCGTCGTCGCCGCCGAACATGTCGGCCTCGCCGTGGTCACTGCCGCCGGGTGGCGGCTCCGCAGCGCGTGCATCCTCGACGGCGACCGACGTCAGCAGCAGCGCCAGCGCCGCGGCCAGCGCGCGGGCCAACGTCCAGGGCGTCCCCAGCCGCACGAGCTCGATCCGGCGCGCGATCATCGGCTCTTCGACTCCAGCCAGGCCTTGGTGAAGATGTTGGCGGGTAGCGGGTTGAGGTCCGTCTGCTTGATCAGGACGACCGTGGAGCTGCCCTTCTCGACCTCGTCGAACATGCGCATCTCCTTGGGCACCCAGACGCTCTCGCCCTTCACGGGGCTCATCACCTTCTGCCACTTCGGCGTGTAGTTGGTGCGCATCAGCTTGCCGGAGGCGGCGAACTCCTGGCGCTTGAGCACGTTGCCGGTCGCCGCGTCGACCCAGAGCCGGATCCGCGGCCACGCCACGTCGACGCCCTTCTTCGCGGTCAGATCGATGGTGTGCACGCCAAACTTGCCCAGCTTGCCGGCCTCGATGTAGGTCGCGTCGTACTCGAGCGCGAGGTTCGACTCATCGAAGTCGCCGCGCCGGGAGTTGGTGCCCGCGATGCGCTCGCGCTCGGTGCGGCGCTCCCAACGGCCGACGCTCGGATCGTAGATCCACAAGTTGCGGTCCACCCGCAGGTAGCCCTTGCCGCGCTCGGACTTCGGCTCGAGGAACAGGATCATGAAGCGGTCGTCCTTGTCGCGGCGGTAGACGACCGCCTCGTAGACCACCGGCTCCTTGTCGCGCTCCTGGCTGCGGATGTAGGCGAGGCTCTTGTAGTCGCCGCTGTTGCGCTGGCGGTTGTCGATCTCGGCGACCAGCTTGCGGGTGGCTTCGGCGTCGAGCGGCGTCGGCTTGCCATCGTCGGCCTTGACGCCCGCCTCGGCCCCCTCGGCTGGCTCGACCCGCGAGACGCGCTTGGCGAACGAGGTGGCGGGCAGCGCGAACGCGCCGGCGAGCACCAGCGCCAGCAGCGCCCGGCGGGGCGGCAGCAGGCGGGACGTCGGGCGGACAAGGTCGAACATGGATCCTCCGGGGTCTGGGCCGGCGGCACCGGCAGCGGTCGTGCGGGCGAAGCGCCGCCCTCGTCGGAGCCAACGCATCGCGCCCGCCCCTGGTTCACCGACGCGGCCTCAGCTTGCCGACATCGCCGTCACCGGTGGCTTGCGCGCGGCGCGCCAGCTGGGCAGCAGCGAGCTGAGCGTGGTGATGGTGGCGATGACGCCGACCGCGACGGCCGCGGTGCCGCGGTCCAACATCAGATGCACGGTGTCGCTCATCAGGAACATCTGGAAACCCTTGTTCACCGGGATCGCCAGCGCGTCGATGCCCGCGACGGTGGCCGCGCCGAGCAAGGTGCCCGTGATCGTTGCCACGACGCTGAGCACCGCAGCTTCGAGCACGAACATCAGCAGCACGCTGCCCTGGCCCATGCCGATCGCGCGCAGGGTGCCGATCTCGCGGGTGCGCTCGCGGATGGTCATCATCATCGTGTTCATCACGCCGAGCACGACGATGCCGAGCAGGATCGAGACGAAGACGAAGGTCAGGACCTGGAACGTCTGCAGCGTGTAGCGCATGAACGCCATCTCGTCGGACCAGGTCGTGACGTCGATCTTCTGCCCGGTCCAATCCTCGCGCGCGACGCCCTGGAACTTGCGGAAGAACGGCTCCGGCACCGGATCCATCACCTTGAAGCCGGCCGTGGCGATCGCGGTGCGCAGCTTGGCCGCGATCTCGTCGACGCGCTCGACATCCCGGACGAAGATGTGCATCGCGCCGCTCTGGTCGTCGCGCATCTGGTAGAGCTCGCGCAGCGTCTTGTGGTGCAGGAACATGCTGAAGCTGCTCATCATGCCCATGTCCTTGGCGATGGCGGCGATGCGGCAGTCTGCGGTGTTCTGCGAGCCGCGGAAGGTCGGCGCGCTGACGGTGACGTCGTCGCCGGCCTTGACCTCGAGCCTGTCGGCCGTGCCCTGGAAGATCAGGCAGGTGCCGGGCTCCTGGAGCGCATCGAACGAGCCGTCGACCAGGCGCACGACGTCGCGAAACGACGCCTCGTTGACGATGTCGATGCCGACGAGGATGCCCTCTTGCTTGGCCTTCTCGCTGACGAGCTTGCCCCAGCCACGGCCGCGCAGCACGACGTCCTGCACGTCCGGGTCGGCGGCGCGCACGACCTCGAGCAGCTTCGGCACCTCGGTGATCATCGGCGTCGCGTCGGTCGCGGTCATCTTGTAGAAGCCGGCGACGTTGACGTGGCCGGTCGACAAGGTGGTCGCGACCTCCAGCATCGTCGCCTGCATGCCGTTCGACAGCGACGTCAGCACGACGAGGATGGCCGTGACCGTCGCGATCGCGCCGCCGAGCAGCAGCGTCCGCCGTCGATTGCCGAGCAGGTTGCGCACCGCGATGCGCAAGAGCGTTCGCATGGCGTCTCCTTACTCTTCTTTGGGTTGCATGGCTTCGAGCGGCGTGATCCGGGTCGCGAGCATCGTCGGGTAGACGGTCGAGATGATGGTCACGACGATGACCAGCGCCAGGGCGAAGGCGATGTGGCCCGGGTTCATCGACGGATAGAGCCGCGGCCCGCCGAAGATGAAGACCATCGTGTCGTTCGGGGCTGCGATCCCGACCTGGCCCAGCCAGCCGACGACCGCAGCGCCGAGCCCGACGCCGATGGCGCCGAACACGCTGCCGAGCACGATGGACTCGACCAGGAACATCCACAGCACGAAGCGCCGCGAGCCGCCGATGGCGCGCATGGTGCCGATCTCCCTGGTGCGCTCGATCGTCGACAGGACCATGGAGTTGTTGATGATCAGCAGCGCCACGCCGAACACGCCGAGGATGGCGATGAGCAGCACGGCGTAGATGACCGCGACGAACTGGCCCAACATGCCCGAGGCCTGGCGCCAATCGAGGACCTTGATGCCCAGGCCCTTCGCCTTGGAGATCTCCTGGATCTTCGCGGTCGCGGCTTCGATCTGCTTGCGGTCCTTGAGCACGATCGCGGCGTTGCGGACCACGCCGCCGTCGATGTCGTCCTGGCTGTAGCGGATGGTGAAGAGCGTATCGCTCCAACGCTGCGCGCCCTGGCCCATGTCGACCCGGGCGAATTCGTCGAAGCCGCCGGTCGGCGAGGTCGGCTCGGCGAGCCCGGCGGTGTCGCTCGGCGAGACGTCGGCTGCGAGCCCGGCGTCGCCGCCGACCGCAGCGCCGCCCTCCGCAGCGCCGGCCACCGCAGCTCCACTCGGAGCGTCCTCCTCGACCTCGGCGCCTTCGCCGAAGAACGCGTCTTCGGCCTGCTCGGCGCTGACCTCCTTGACGCCGCTGCGCTGCTCGAGCTGCCGGATCTCCTCTTTCTGTTCGGCGGTGACGTGGCCGTACAGGTCGCGGAAGCTCACGATATCCATCAGGTTGACCATGCCGGCCAGGGCCGACTTGTCCATGCCGCGAAACCGGAAGGTTCCGTAGATCTTCACGTTCACCGACGACATGTAGCCGCCCTGCGACAAGGCGCGGATGGTCAGGGTCTCGCCGACGTCGACGCGGTACAGGCGCAACTCTGGCGCGACCTTGCTGTAGAAGAGCTCGTAGCGCGCGTCGAAGTTGCTGTCGTCGGTTGTCAGCAAGGCCTTGGTCAGGGCGTCGAGGTCGGTCTCCTCGCTGCCGAGCGCGGCGCGCAGCGACGCCGCGACCCGGGCCTGCGCGGCGTCATCGAGCTGCCAGGTGATCTCCTTGTACTGGGCGACGTTCATCCGTCGCCACTCTTGCAGCTCCTTGTCGGTCTCGAATGTCGCACCTTCGGCGCGCTTGTCGCGGATCTTGTCGAGACGACGGGCGGTTTTGTGCTTGAGCATCTCCTCGTAGTAGAGCGAGTTCAGCAGCAGGCCGCGCTGGCCCGGCGGGATCGGCTCGCCCTTGAGCAGCTCGAAGCGGTCGAATGCCTTGGTGAATCGCTCGACGTCGGTGCCCATGTAGCGGATGAAGAGCACGTCCTCACCGATGGCCATCTGCGCCACCCGGTTCTCGAGGAACTCCATGCGCTTGTCGAAGTTGGCCTCGAAATCGGCCCAGAACGCCGGCTGCGCCGCCTCGTGCACGTCCTCGACGCCCTTGCGCGCGGTGTCGTCGCGCTCGAGGTGGATCACCTTGCGGATGCGCTGCAGGTCGCTGTCGAGCAGGCTGACGATCCGGCGGACGTGGTCGCGCACCGGCACCATGCCTTCGCTGTCGCCGGCCTTGTGCAGCGTGCGCAGCTTCGCCAGCTTGGTATCGATCAGGTTTGCCGCGAAGATCATTGCGTAGTCGAAGCCTTGCGGGATCACGGCCTCGACTTCGGGCAGGGCCTCGAGCTCGGCGCGGACCTTGGGGAAGTCCTGGATCACGCCGATCTCGTTGCCGTCGAGCGGCCCGGGGAAGAGCACGAGCGTGTCCTTGGCCCCGTCGGCGCTGATCTGGAGGTGGCCGCTGACCGAGCCGACGATGCTGTCGGCCATGCTCATCTCGATCGAGCCGAGCAGCGACGCGCCGAGCAGGACCAGCAATGTGCCGAACACGAGGATCGTGCCGACGATCAGCGACTTGACCTTGTGCGCGACCAGGTTCCGCAGCGCGATGCGGACGAGTGTCCAGAACATCGCGGCCTCAGACCTGGCCCGAAGGCGCGGCGTGCGGATCGGCGGGGAGTCCGGCGTCGACCCCCAGGGTCTGCACCGACTGGATGCGTCCGTCGACGAGCTCGACGAGGCGCCCGGCCTGGCTCATCACCTTGGGGTCGTGGGTCGAGAAGATGAAGGTCGTGCCCTGGCCCACGTTGAGCTCCTTCATCAGGTCGATGATGGCGTGGCCGGTCGTCGAGTCGAGGTTCGCGGTCGGCTCGTCGGCGAGCACGATGCGCGGACGGGTGACGAGCGCGCGGGCGATCGCGACGCGCTGCCGCTGACCGCCCGAGAGCTCGTTGGGCCGGTGGTGCTTGTAGGCCGTCAGGCCGACGCGCTCCATCAGCTCGTCGACGCGGCGATCCCGCTCGCCGCGGGTCATGCCGCCCTGCAAGAGCAGCGGGAATTCGACGTTCTGGAAGGCGTCGAGCACCGACACGAGGTTGAAGCTCTGGAAGATGAAGCCGAGCGAACGCAGGCGCAGGCCCGTCAGCTGCCGCTCGCTCAGGCGCGCCGTGTCTTCGCCGGCGACCTCGACCAGACCGGACGTGGCGACATCGACGCAGCCGATGAGGTTCAGCAGCGTGGTCTTGCCCGAGCCCGAGGGCCCCGCGATGACGGTGAATTCGCCCGCAGCGATGTCGAGGTTGACCCCACGCAGGGCCGGCACTTCGACCGAGCCGAGTTTGTACGACTTGACCGCGTCCTGCAGCCGGACGATGGGTCCTGATCCGCTTGTTGCCATCGACATGCCTCCCCGATGCTCCATCGCCCGTCGGCCCCGAGATCGCCGCATTCGAGGACGGCGCGACGGTACATGGCCTGGCATGACACCGTCCAGTGTCGCTGCGAACCGTTGTGGGCGCGTGGTTGTTCCCGTTGCCCGCTCGACTGGCTCGAGGTCGACTGCCGCCTCAGCCGAGCAGTCGCCAGACCGCCATGCAGACGCCCGCGCCGGCCGCGCCCGCGGCGACGAGCAGCCAGGCCGGCCATTCGCGCCCATGCGCCACCAGGACCTGCCGTTCGGTCGGGCCCGCCTGGGCGCGGCGCTTGTTGGAGCGGCTCGTGGTCGCTTCTTCGGCGCTCGAGCGATCCTCCACCTCGACCTCGAGGTCGTCGATGGGCTTGGTCGCCACCAACTCGAAGCTGCCGTCAGGGCGAAGCACCTCGCCGGCGACGGCCCCGGGTGCCAGGACCGGCGTCCGGTTGTCCTCGAGATCGGCGGTCGTGCGCATCTGCACGCCCTGACGCTCGAGGCTGCCGGGCTTCGGCACGCTCATCGTGTCCGAGAAATCGTCCATCAGGACCAGCGGCTCGACCGGCTGGCTCGGCGCCCGCCGGCGACGACGGTCGTGGGCGCTGAGCAGCAGCTCGCGCAGGGCCTTGGCCGAAGGCGGCCGATCGGCGGGATCCTTGGCCAGGCAGCGCATGATCACGCGCTCGAGCGCGGGTGGCACCGGGTTGGTCCCGTCGGCGCGCAGCGGCGGCGGCCGCTCCATGATGTGCTGGCGCAGGACCTGGGCGGTGGTCTCGGCGTCGAACGGCAGGTCGCCGTTGAGCAGCTCGTAGAGCATGATGCCGCAGGAGTAGATGTCCGCGGCGGGGCCGACGTCGGAGCCGATGGCCTGTTCGGGCGACATGTACTCAGGCGAGCCAACGACGTAGCCGGTGCGGGTCAGGCTGTCGCGCTCGACGTCGCCGCCGACGAATTTGGCGAGGCCGAAGTCGAGCACCTTGACGAAATCGCGCTCGCCCGGGACCTCCTGCAGGAAGATGTTGTCGGGCTTGAGGTCGCGGTGGACGATGTTCTTGGCGTGGGCCTCTTCGAGCGCCTTGCAGATCTGGGCGACGATCTGCACGGCGCGGTCCGGGCTCATCCGCGGCTCGCTGCGCTGGGCGTCCGAGAGCTTCTGCCCGACGAGGTACTCCATCACCATGAAGATGGAATCCGTCCGTTCGTCACGACCGAAGTCGTAGACGCGCACCGTGTTCGGATGCGTCAGGCCGCTGGCGGCGCGCGCCTCGCGCTTGAACCGGCGAACCTCCGCGGTCCGATCGGAGAGATCGCGCCACAGCACCTTGACCGCGACGTCCTGGCGCGTGATCCGGTGGCGGCCGCGATAGACGGCACCCATGCCGCCGACGCCGACCAGCGAGCCGATCTCGTATTGGTCGCGCAAGACCTGGCCCGGCCATAGCCGGCCGGGGAAGCGCGTCGTCTCGCGGATCGTCTCGAGCGGCACGGCGTCGTCGGGACACGCCGTCTCGTCGCCTCGATAGCCGCACTCTGGACAGATCTGCCACACGCGGAACACCCCTCGCGACGACGACGCCCCAACTCGTGACCTTCGGTCCAGCTGCGGGCCGGACATGGGCCGGCCGTTGGCCCGGCCACGAATCAACGCGACGCGAACGCGCGGCCATAGCAGAAGAACGCGCGATTGACCAGACTCCTGGCACCGAACGCGCCACGTCGGTTGCCAGCGGTGGCGGCGAGCGGCTACAACCCGAGCGAGTCCTCGTCGCGAATCTGCGCGAACCCGCCGTTGGCGGCTGGATGGCGAGGCTCCAACCATCGGTCGTCGGAGGTCTCATGCGTCGGTCACGGACGATCCCGTCCCTCCTTGTCACGGTCGCGATCGGCGGTACGGCGCTCTGCGGCCCCCTGCTCACCGGCTGCGAGAAGTCCGATCCCGGCAGCGCCGATCAGGCCGCGCCGGCGAAGGCCGAGAAGAACTTCTTCCCCACCACCGAGAAGGTCGACTACTCGCAGGTGAAGGTCGACAAGCCGGTCGAGGCGATCGCGCCCCCGACCCCGGTCGCCGACACCTGGGCCAGCCGCACGCGCGCGCTGGTCGCCGACGCCCACGCCGACCTGATGCGCTGCCGCAACGACTTCATGATCCCGTTCCAGTTCGAGAAGATGCGACTGCGCGACGTGACCTGGCTCTCGATCTCCGAGATGGACGCCGTCTGCCGCGACGGTGACAGCGCGACCAAGAAGCGCGGGCCGTGGGCGCTGCTGCAGTTCCTGGCCCGGGAGCAGATCGGCAAGCACCCCGCCCTCGATCGCTTCATCGCCTACGGCCACGACCACGTCGAGCATGCGCGCATGGTCTCGCTCATGACCAAGAAGGTCGGTTCGCCGAAGATCGCCGCCGTCTCGGATCTGGCCAAGAAGTCGCGCGATCGCGTGATCGAGGCCGGGCGCGAGGTCGACGCGGCTGCGCGTGACATCGCCGGATGGCCCGACGACCTGCTCTCGGAGGATTCGGCCGAGTTGATCGCGCAAGGCCAGACCCGCGACCAATTCGCCCGCATGTTGACCGACCACTACGCCAAGCTGCTCGAGGACGCCGTCCCGGCCTACGATCGCCTGGCCTCGGAGAGCTGGCAGGCGCCGAACATGGTCAAGAAGGCGACGCTGCGCCTCTGGGCCGACATCCTGACCCGCCAGCTGCAACAGGACCGGCCGCGACTCGACAAGGTCGTCGACATGACCGAAGCCGATCGCAAGAAGTTCCTCGGCTACCTCGACAAGGTGCAGGCCGTGGTCGCCGCCTGGACCAAGAGCTACGAGCGCTACTTCGACAACAAGGAGGGCGACACCTGGTCGGCGAAGGACCCTTGGCGGGTCGCGGTCGTCAAGACGCAGAAGGAGTGGCAGAAGGCCCATGCCGCGCTGTCGAAATAGGCAAGGCTCGGTGTGCCGCGGTACGCGACGGGGTCCGGCACGACCGTACGCCGCGGTGGTCCTGGCGATGACGCTGTTCGCCCTGCCCGTCGCCGCCCAGATCATGAACGTGCAGTCCCTGGCGGGCAAACCCGTGGCCGAAGGGCCATCGGGGCGCGTGACGGCGACTGGCTCGTGGTCGACCGGCAACGTGCTGATCTTGCAGGCAACCGGCAGCGCGACGCTCTACTACCGCAGCGGCGCGAGCGTCTGGCTGCTGACCGCGACGGGCAGCTACGGCAACAAGGGCAGCGGCGGCTCGCTGGCCGACGTCCCGTTCCGCGAGAGCGTGTTCGAGCACCTCCGGTTCCGCCGCACGTTGCTCGACGGGCTGAGCGCAGAGGCGTTCGTGCAGCACGAATACGACCGGTTCCGTCGCCTGCGCGTCCGCGCCCTCGGCGGTGTCGGCGGTCGCTTCGACCACGAGGTGTCCAAGGACGCCCACGTCGCCGTCGGGGTCGCGGTGATGCTCCAGGCCGAGGAGCTGCTCGAGCCGCAGCCGGGTGACCTCGCGGGGGTCTACCGCGAGCTGCGCTTGTCGAGTTACGTCAGCGGCAGCGTCCGACCGTGGGACGCACTGACGCTGAACGCGACCCTCTACGTGCAGCCCAACCTGCGCGTCGGCAACGACGTCCGCGGCCTGCTCGACACCGCGCTGCAGGTCGCGGTGACCAGCCACATCGCGCTGACCCTGGCGTTCGTGCTCGCCTGGGATACGGCTCCCCCCGTGGCGGTGCGCGGCCTCGACACCACCTCGACGGTCGGGCTGGCATGGGCGTTCTAGCCGTGGTCGCGGCCGCCCGGCGTGGGAGTCGCCGATGACGATCTACCGCCTGGGTCGGGCGTTGGCGTTTCCACCGGTCGAGCACGCCGAGCCGGGCGGGCTGCTGGCGGTCGGCGGCGATCTGTCGCCCCAGCGGCTGCTGCTGGCCTACGCGTCGGGCATCTTCCCTTGGTACAGCGAAGGACAGCCCATCCTCTGGCACGCGCCCGATCCACGCTTCGTGCTCGACTTCGATCAGCTCGTGATCGCGCGCTCCTTGCGCAAGACGCTGCGCCGCAGGACCTACGAGGTCCGTGTCGACAGCGCGTTCGACGACGTGGTCCAGGCCTGCTCCACCACGCCGAGGCCCGGCCAGGACGGCACCTGGATCACCGGCTCGATGCGCCGCGCCTACAGCGAGCTGCATCGACTCGGGTTTGCCCACAGCGTCGAGACCTTCCGCGACGGCGAGCTCGTCGGCGGGCTCTACGGCGTCTCGCTCGGACGAGGGTTCTTCGGCGAGAGCATGTTCTCACGCGCCACCGACGCCTCCAAGGTCGCGCTCTGCCACCTGGTCGCCGAGCTGCGGCTGCGCGAGTTCCACTTCGTCGACTGCCAGGTGCGCACGCCGCTGTTCGCCTCGTTGGGTGCGCGCGACGTGCCACGGGCGGCCTTCGGCCAGCGGCTGGCGCGGGCGCTGCTGTTCCCGACGCGCCAGGGGCGCTGGACGTGGTCGACGCCAGACGGCAATGCACCCGATCCCTTGCAGGGACCGACCTTGTCGGCGGCCCGAGCGCTCCCTACATTGACGGACGGCGATCCCGCCGCAGGCACGGAGGCCAGCCCATGATCCACATCTCGACCGAGGCGCTCGCGCATATGCGCCAGCTCATCGAGGGGCAGAACGACCCGGCGATCAAGGGCATCCGCCTGTCGGTGATGGCCGGCGGCTGCTCTGGCATGTCGTACAGCCTGGACTTCGAGACCGAGCCCGAGCTCGACGACAACGTCTTTGGCGGCGATCCGCCCGTCTTCGTCGACTCGGCCAGCCTCGGCTTCATCGACGGCCTGTCGCTGCGTTTCACCGGCGGCCTCAACGGCAAGGGCCTGATCTTCGACAACCCCAAGGCGGTCGACACCTGCGGCTGCGGGACCTCGTTCGCCGTCCAGCGCTGAGCCGCTGGCCTCCCGGAGCTCGCCATGCAGCAACCGTCGCGTCCTTTCGCCTACATCTACGACGCGGTGCGCACGCCGCGCGGGCGGGGCCGGCCCGGCAAGGGCGCGCTGAGCGGCATCCACCCGCAGCAGCTCGTCGCCACGCTGCTGCAGGCGCTGCCGGAGCGCGGCGGCTTCGATCCGAGCGAGATCGACGACGTCGTGCTCGGCTGCGTCAGCCAGGTCGGCGAACAGGGCGCCTGCATCGCCCGCAACGCCGTTCTCGCCGCCGGCTGGCCCGACAGTGTCACCGGCAGCACGGTCAATCGCTTCTGCGGCTCGGGCCTGCAGGCGATCGGCTTCGCGGCGATGGGCGTGGCCTCGGGTCTGCAGCGCGCCGTGCTCGCGGGCGGCGTCGAGTCGATGTCGCGCGTGCCGATGGGCAGCGACCAGGGTGAGATCGACGGGCTCAACCCGGCGCTGCGCAAGGCCGTGGCGATGGTGCCGCAGGGCATCTCGGCGGACTTGATCGCGTCGCGCGACGGCTTCAGCCGCGACCAGGTCGACGCCTTCGCCCTGCGCAGCCAGCAGCGGGCGCGCCTCGCCATCGAAGAGGGCCGCTTCGAGCGCAGCATCGTGCCGGTGTACGACGCCGACGGCAGCTGCGTCGCCGACCGTGACGAGCACCCGCGCTTCGACACCACGGCCGAGAGCCTGGCCTCGCTGCGCCCGGCGTTCGCCCAGCTCGGCGCCATGGCCGCCCTGCCCGACGGCACCACCGTCGACCAGATCGCGCTGCGTCGCTACCCCGAGGTCGCCGCCATCGAGCACGTCCACACCGCGGGCAACGCCTCGGGCATCGTCGACGGCGCCGCCTTGGTGCTGGTGGCCGACGCTGCCTGGGGCGAGCGCCACGGCAAGCGTCCGCGGGCCCGAATCCTCGCGGTCGCGACGGCGGGGGCCGAGCCGGTGATCATGCTCACCGCGCCCGCCCCGGCGTGCCGCAAGGCGCTCGAGCAGGCCGGGCTGGGCGTCAACGACGTCGACCTCTGGGAGATCAACGAAGCGTTCGCCGTCGTGCCGCTGCAGACCATCGCCGAGCTCGGCATCGACGCCGAGCGCGTGAACGTCAACGGCGGCGCCATCGCGCTGGGCCATCCGCTGGGCGCGACCGGCGCGATCCTGCTCGGCACGCTGCTCGACGAACTGGAGCGCCGCGCGGGTCGCTACGGCGTCGCCACGCTCTGCATCGGCGGCGGCATGGGCATCGCCGTCGTCATCGAGCGTCTGTCGTGAGCGCCGCCACCACGAAGGTCCCGGACCGCGGGGCGGCAGGCGTGGCGCCCGCGGTCCTGCAGGCGGAGTTCCAGCGCCGTCGCGACGCCGTCTGCGCCGCGACCCAGCGGCCGATCGTGCTGTTGGGCCCCGGCGTGCGCGACCGCAACCTGCCGGGCTATGGCCTGCCGCACCGCGCCTCGTCCGACGTGCTCTACCTCACGGGCTGCGGCGAGGTCGGCGCCGGCGCGATCCTGGTCGACGGTCGCCTGGAGCTCTTCTTGCCGGTCGCAGAGCCCGGGGACGCGCTCTGGCATGGCCCGGCCCCCTCGCTCGAGAGCCGCGCCGAGGGCACGTTCGCCGCGGTCGTCCGCCCCCGCGACGAGCTCGAGGACCGGGTGCGCGAGCTCCTGGCCGATGGCCCGCTGGCGACCGTCGCCAGCGCCGATCCCGCCGCGAACGAGACGCTGGCGTGGTGGTCCGGACGGGCGCTCGAATTCGGCAAGGCGCCCGGCGACGACGACCTGGTCGACGCGCTGTGTGCGCTTCGCCGCCGCAAGTCCGAGCCGGAGCTCGCCGCGATGCGCGAGGCGGTGCGCGTCAGCACCCAGGCACACCTCGCGGTCGCCGCAGCCTGCCGCGCCGGCGTCCACGAGCGAGCGCTCGCGGGGCTGTTCGAGGCGGTGCTGGCCAACCAGGGCTGCACTCCGGGCTACGGCACGATCCTGACCCAGCACGGCGAGATCCTGCACTGCCACGACCAGGTCGCGGCGCTCGTCGACGGCTCGTTGTTGCTGGTCGACGCCGGCGCCGAGCTCGGCCCGAGCTGGGGCCCGGGCAACGGCTACGGCGCGGACTTGACGCGCACCTGGCCGGTCTCGGGCCGCTTTGACCCGCGCCAGCGCGCGGCGTACGACGCGGTCCACGCCGCGTGGCAGGCGGCCGTCGACCTGCTGCGGCCCGGGGTCCGCTATCGCGCGGCCCACGATGCGGCAGCGTTGGTGCTGGCGCGCTTCATGCGTGACGAGGGGATCCTGCGGATCTCGCCCGAGGCCGCGGTCGAGCGCGGCGCCCACGGCCTGTTCTTCCCGCACGGCGTCGGCCACCTGCTCGGCCTCGACGTGCACGATCTCGAAGCCTACGGCGACCGCGCCGCCTACGCGCCCGGCCTGCGTCGTCCCGACGTCTTCGGCAGCCGCTTCTTGCGCCTGGACATGCCGCTGGAGCCCGGGTTCGTCGTCACGATCGAGCCGGGCTTCTATGCCGTGCCGGCGATCCTGCACGATCCGGTCTTGCGCGAGCGGTTCGGAGCCGACGTCGATTGGGGACGCGCCGAGGCGTGGCTGGGCTTCGGCGGCATCCGCATCGAAGACGATGTCTGCGTCACCGAGACCGGCGCCGAGGTGCTGTCGGCGGATCTGCCCCGCAGCGCGAGCGGCGTCGAGGCCGCCGTCGGCGTTGGCGCCGATTGGGCCGATCTCCTCGGCCTTCGCTAGCGCGAGCCTTCGTCCGCCGCGAAGAGCAGCTCGCGCTCGGCCTCTGGCCAGCCCCGAAAGCGCTCGACGAATCGGAGCCAGGTGGCGCGATCGGCGCGGGCCTGCGCGTTGGCGAACGCCAGCAGGACCAGCTCCCGCCGGGCCGCGCGCCGGGCCGCGACGGCTTCGGCCTCCGGCCACGTCTCGTGCTGGGTCAAGAAGGCCTCGATCTTCGCTTCGTCTCGGCTCGCCACGGCCCGGTTGAGCCGCAGCTGCACGAGCCAGCCACGGACCTCGGTGACGGGCTCGATGGCCTCGGGCCAGCCTTCGTACGCGCGGACGAAACCGTCCAATGCCGCCTCGTCGCCGCGCGAGAGGGTCGACCTGGCCTGCTGGACCTCCAGCCGCCGAATCGAGCTGACGTGGCCTGCCGCCTCTGGGTAGCGACCATAGACCTCGGCGAAGCGTCGATACGCGGCGAACGTGCCTGTGGTCCGGGCCTGCTCGAACGCGAGGCCGATCTCGTTGCGCAGCGCGCGGCTGTAGAGGCGACTCTTGGGGTAGACGCTGCAGAAACTCGACCACGCCGCCACGGTGCCCGCGGCGCTCGCGTCGCGAAACGCCAGGGCCGCCTCGATCTCGAGCGCTTCGGCCACCAGCGCTGCGGCGTCCTGGCGCTCGGCAAAAAGCGTGCGGAAATGGGCCCACGCGGCGACCGTGCCGATCGCGCGCGCTTCTTCGAAGGCCAACCGCACCTCCTCCTTGAGCGACGCCGCGCAGAGCGGGCTGTCAGGATACGCGCTGCGGAAGGCCCGATGGGCCTCGCTCGAGTGCGCCGGCAGCGTCACGTCGCGGTAGAGCGCCGCGGCCTCGCGGTTGTAGGCCTCCTCGACGACCTCGGCGGTGGCGTCGGCCAGGGGCATCCGCTCGCGCGCCTTGCGCCAGACCTCGTGCCGATCGACCCGCGCTGCAGCGGCGAACAGCGCCTTGGCGACAGCGAGCTGGACGTCGGCGACCTCGGCGGGCTCGGCGGTGGCCTCGTGGCGCTGCAGCCAGCGCAGGCCGGCCTCGGCCGCCTGCTCGGACTGGCCAGCCTTGTCGAGCTCGCGCACCTGCGCCGCCATGGGCGTGCACGCCGACAGCCAGGCCGCCGCGACCAGCGCGATCGCGAGCCACGGCCGGCCGCCTGCGGCCTCGCGGCGCGGCCGTCGCGGATTGCCTGTCGTCTCGACCTGGCGCATGGAATCCTCGAGGGGGTGCGGCCGTTGGAGGCGTATCGTCCAAGAAGCACGCAGCCCGCGGCACGGAAGATAGCGCTGTCGCAGCAGACGGCAACCTGGGCTTGCCCGCCGCATCGTCCCGGTCTAGCCTCGCAGCGTCGGGAGGACGAAGCATCATGAGCGGTTCACCGCCTGAACGCGATGGCGATACCATGGACGGCAAGTTCGTGTTCGCACGGACGGAATTGACGGACGTGTCGGTCCTGCCGCAACGATTGATGCGCAGGCCGCACATGCTCCAGATCGTCGCCGGCGACATCTCGGCGCGCACGCTGCATCTCGGCGACGACCCCGTCGTCCTCGGCCGTGGCAGCGACTGCGAGATGCGCCTGCCGAGCGCAGACCTCTCGCGGCGTCACGCCCGGCTCGAACGGACCCGCCGCGGCTTCAAGCTCACGGATCTGGACAGTCGCAACGGCGTCTACGTCAACGAGGTGCGCGTCCAAAGCGTGATCCTCCGCGACGGCGACACGGTGCAGCTCGGCAACCTGCAGATGATCTACCACGAGGGCAGCTGATGGCGTTCGTCGTCCGTTTTTGGGGTGTCCGTGGCTCCATCCCGACGCCGGGTCCGGCGACGTCGCGCTACGGCGGCAACACCTCGTGCATCGAGATCGACATCGACGGCACGACCATCGTCTGCGACGCCGGGACCGGCGCGCGCGAGCTCGGCATCGAATTGATGTCGCGGACCAAGCCGTTGCACGTGCATTGGTTCTTCAGCCACGCACACTGGGATCACATCCAAGGGTTCCCGTTCTTCACGCCGGTCTACGTCCCCGGGCACCGCTTCACGATCTACGGCGTCCGCACCGGCGACACCCGCTTCGCGCGCCTGCTCAGCGGTCAGATGCGATCCTCGTATTTCCCGGTCGATTTCCAGGATCTCGCTGGCAACATCGAAGCCGGCGATCTCGGCGAGGGCGAGGCCGTCATCGACGGCGTGCTCGTGCGCGTGCTGGAGCAGCATCATCCGGGCGTCTCGTACGCGTATTCGTTCGAGAAGGACGGGGTCAAGGTGGTCTACGCCACCGACAACGAGATCGACCAACTGCTGCTCGATCCCGAGCTGCCGCTGCGCGATCCCAAGGCCCTGCGGCCCCTGCCCGCCGATCTGGTCGAGTTCTGTCGCGGCGCGGCGCTGCTGGTCTGCGACGGCCAGTACAGCGACGCCGACTACCCGCAGCGAATCGGCTGGGGCCATCCCCGGGCGACCACCGTCGTCGACCTCGCGGTGCAGGCCGGCGTCGATCGCCTCGCGGTCTTTCACCACGATCCGATGCACAGCGACGCCGACGTCGAGGCGATGATCGAGACGTGCCGCGATCGCGCGTTCCATCACGGATCGGACCTGGTCGTGTTCGCAGCGCGCGAGGGGTTCGAGATCCGGGCCGATCAGCCGACCTTCGCGTCCTGACGCACCTGCGCGCGGTCATCGCGCCGCGCCGTCGACGGGCAGAAGCGCGTCAGAACCCGGCGCCGGGCGTCGCCAGGTAGGCCTCTTCGTCGGCGGTCGACGCGCGACCCAGCGCGGCGTTGCGGTGCGGATACCGACCATAGCGGCGAATCACAGCGGCGTGCCGCTCGGCGTAGTCCAGCAACGTCGCGGCGAAGCTGGCCGCCGCGGCCGACGCCTCGCCCTGCAAGCGCGCAAACAGCGCCACGGCCGCCTCGACGTCGGCCAGCACCTCGGAGTGCTCGAACGGCAGGTAGAGGAAGCACCGCTCGGCGTCGCTGAGGCCGCGGTCGTCGCCGCGCGCGACCGCCGCCTTGGCCTGGGCCAGGGCCATGGGGTCGCTGGTGAACGCCGCCGCCGTGCCTCGCCCCAGGTTTCGCGGCAGCTGGTCGAGCAGCAGGATCAGCGCCAGCCGCCCGTGCGGCGTCGCGGCCCAATCCTCGAGTCCGCCTTCGGCGGCGTCGCGGACCGCCGCGCCGAACTCCGCGCGCAGCCGCGCGTCCCATGCCTCGTCCTTGCCGAACCAGCGCCGCATCGTGTCGCCCGGGCCAAACCAGACGCCGAGCAGCTCGTCGATCGTCGCCTGCCCCTGGCCAGCGCCCGGCGCCGCAATCGCGAACGAGAGCGACGACAGCCCAGCGATGCTCGCGTCGACACGCTGGCCGACGTCGAGCCGCCCAACGCCCGCGGGCGTGCCGCAGAGGATGACGTCACCCGGCTGCACGGCCACCGACGCCGAGAGCTGCTGGACGACCTCGGCGGGCGACCAGATGGCGCAGTCCAGTGTGGAGCGCTGCCGGGTCTCGCCGTCCGCGCGCAGCTCGATCATCGCGGCCCCGATGGCTTCGCTGCCGGGCCAGGCCGTGAGCGTGCCGATCGGCGCGCTCTGATCGAAGCCCTTGGCCATCGCCCAGGGGCGTCCGGCCTTCTTCGCGTCCGCCTGCAGGTCGCGCCGCGTCAGATCGATCGCGACTGCGCACCAGCCGATCGCAGCCTCTGCGGCGGCCAGGTCGAGACGCGAGCCGCCGCGGCTGAGCACGATCGCCAGCTCGACCTCGTGCTGCAGGTCGGCGGTCTGCGGCGGCATCGCGACGGCGCGCGGCCGCACGACGAGCGCGTCGGACGGTTTGGCGAAGAAGAACGGTGGCTCGCGCTGCGGATCCGCGCCCATCTCGCGCGCGTGGTCAGCGAAGTTGCGGCCGACGCACCAGACGCGGCCAGCCCGCACCGCGCCGCCACCACGGATCGGGAGCTCGACAGCCGGCGCGGCACCGAAAGCTGCGCGGCTCATGCCGCACGACGGCGGCGCACGGTCAGCGCCAGCGCCGCCAGCGCCAGGAGCCAAGCGGTCGGCGACGTCCCCGCGCTGCCCGTCGCAGCGCAGCCGCCAGACGACGCAGCCACCCCGCCGGTCGTGCCGCCGGTCGTGCCGCCGGTCGTGCCGCCGGTCGGTAGGGGGTCGACGGTGGTCTTGGACGGGTCCCACGCCGGCTTTGGCAGGGTCGCCAGGAACGTCGCCGACAGGCTCGGCTTGCCGACCACCGCGTTGTTCAGCTCGGCGTCGACCTTGTCGGCGACGCGCGGATCGATCTCGATGCCCGGGCCTGACTCGTCCAGAACCTCGACGCGCGCCGCCGGCTGCCCACCCGCGGCCACGAGCGGCTGCTCGCCCTTGCCGAAGGTGGCGACCCCGCCGGCGCCGAAGTCGAACTGGCAACCGCTCCAATCCTTGGGCAGCGTGACCTGGATCGACTGGCCGTTGCTGAACGTCAGGGTGGCGGCGGTGGCCTGCTTCTTGTCGCCTTCGCAGATCGGCACCGCCTTGGCGGTGTGGGTCCGCGCGACGGCTGGCAGATCCGGGTTGAAGGCGAAGATCGGGTCCTTGTCCATCTCGTCGCCCGAGATCGTCGTGTACAGGCGGGTCAGCCAACCCGAGGCGTCGTACTGCGACTGGACCAGGAACAACGGCTCGACGATCGAGGTCTTGACGTCCTTGGCGAACGCTGCGGCGTCGAACGCCTGCTTCGCCATCGCGGCGTGGACCGCGCCACAGGTGCCGTCGGCGCAGCTCTTGCACTGCACGCAGCCGTAGAACTCCTGGTCGCTGAGCGACTCGAACTCCTTGGGCTTGGGCACGTGCTTGCGGATCAGCTGCTGCAGCTGCGTGGTGCGCGGGTACCCGGCCTGGAGCATCGCCTGCAGGAAGTCGCCCGGGTTCGTCAGGTTGGCCAGCTCGTCCGGCTTCCAGGAGGTGTTGGCGAATTGGATCTTGAGATCCGCCGTCTTCGACGCCAGCTCGGTGACGAACGCGTGGCCGGACGCCTGATCGACCGCCTTGCTGACGACCGTCTTGTAGTTGGTGCCGGGCTGCATCCAGTCGAGCACGGCGTCATTGAGGATCACGTGCAGGAAATTCTTGGGGATCGCGCGGTGATCTCCGAGCACCCAGGCGACGATCGGCATGTCCGGCTGCACCGCGAGCTTGGTCAGGCGCAGCGGCAGGCACGGAGCCGCCTCGGCGAGCGTGACCACGATCGGCGCGAGATCGCCGGCGCTCTTGTCCTTGGCCATGCGCAACGCCAGGAAGACGTAGCCCTGCTTGACGTAGCTCTCGACCAGCGGCGTGGTCTCGGTCGGCTGGACATAGCCGTTGTCGTTCAGCCATTTGACGAGCTCGGTCGCGGAGTTGCCCTTGATGACGACGGCGTCGTAGGGGCCGACCGTCTCCTCCTTGAGCACGGTGACGCCACCCTCGTTGGTCGACGGGCCGCCCCCGCCCCCACCAGCCGTCGCGTCGGCGAATTCGCACGGCGAGTAGCCGTAGCAGTTGTCGGTGTTCTGCCACTCGAGCTGGAAGGTCGGCGCCGTCATGCTCTCGAGCAACGAGAAGATCGAGTCCGAACCGATGCCGAGCTCCGGAACCTTCTGCAGCGGCAGCACCCAGCTGAACTGCTTGTCGTCGCCGGTGTAGGAGATCTGGATGTGCGCGGTGATCTTGTCTTTCTGCTGGATGTACAGGATGCGCTCTGCGCTCTGGTCGACCGGCTGGGTGAAGCAGAAGAAGCCTCCGCAGGCCGCGGCCTCGCGCGGCGCGATCCCCACGGCGGTGGCCGCCGCCAGGGCGAAGGCGGCGAGCAGCCCCACGGCCTTGCGTCGCCCGCGTCGCGGCTGCCATTGCGGGGACGATTGCTGCTCGAAGGACGACGAATTGGCACGCATGAGGACCTCCCGTGGCTTTTGCCACTCGAAGAAGGTAGGGAGCCTGGGGTCGACCTGCAAGCGGGATCCTTGCGCAGCCCGCCGCGTGGTCCGATGCGTGGTCCGACGATGGGAGAGGTGCCATGGCCGGGGGAAAGACGCCGCGGATCGCCCCAGGGTCGTCGCCCACCGCGCCACCCAGCGCCGGCGCCGACCCCAAGCCGGTGCGCGGCCTGTTCCGCGAGATCCCTCCCCTGGTGCGGCTCCGCAACCGCATCGGTCGTCGCCTGCGCAACCAGTCGCTCTCGGTCTACGCGCACCCCGCCTACCGTCCGCCGCTCGCCGGGATGGAAGCGGTCAGCGGCTTCGAGCCACGTCGCGCCGAGATGGTCGCCACCTGGCTCGTCGATCTCGGGCTGCTCGAGCCTCGCGAGCTCCTGGTGCCGCAGCGGGCGACGATCGACCAACTGAGCCGCGTTCATGCCCCCGAGCACCTCGAGGCGCTGGCCTCGGCGACGACCCTGGCCCGGATCTTCGCGCTGGATCCGAGCGAGGTCCCGGTCGACGAGGTGATGCACACCATGCGCCTCGCCGTCGGCGGCACCATCGAAGCTGCTCGAGCGGCCCTGGCGCGCGAGGGCCCGGTCCTGAACCTGCTCGGCGGCTTCCACCACGCCGGCCGGACGCGCGCCGGGGGGCTGTCGCCGCTGAACGATGTCGCGGTCGCCATCGCCGCCGTCCGCGATCAGGGCGTCGATGGCGTCATCGCCGTGCTCGACCTCGACGCCCACCCGCCCGATGGCACCGCCGACTGTGTGCAGGACGACACCAAGGTCTGGATCGGCTCGATCTCGGGCTCCTCGTGGGACCTGCCGTCGAGCGTCGACGAGACATGCCTTCCCGCCGGAACCGAAGGACCGCGCTATCTGCAGGCGCTCGACGGCTTGCTGCGCCGCATGCCCGACGCCGTCCTGACCTTCGTCCTCGCCGGCGGCGATGTGCTGGCGGGCGATCGGATGGGGGCCCTGGCGCTGACCCTGGACGACGCGGCGCAGCGCGACCTGCGCGTGGCCGAGCGCCTGGACGGCCGCCCGTCGGTCTGGTTGCCCGCGGGCGGCTACCACCGCGACTCGTGGCGGGTGCTGGCGACGACCGCTGCCATCCTCGCGACGGGCACGATCGTGCAGCCGCGGCCGGCCTACGACCCGGTCCGGGCCCGGATCCTGCGCATCGGCGCCGGGCTGGACCTGGGCGGTCCCGGCACCCCACAGGCCGATGATCCCGAGCGCTGGTTCGACAGCGGCGACCTCGACGCGATGATGGGCCTGGCGACCCCTGCGAGCACGCCACGACGCCTGCTGGGCTACTACAGCGCCGAGAGCCTCGAGCTCGCCCTGCACCGCTACGGCGTGCTCGAGCAGGTTCGCCGGCTCGGCTACGGCCAGCTGCGGGTCGAGATCGAGGCCCACGATCCGGGGGATCGCTTTCGCCTCGTCTCGCACGGACCATCGGGCAGCGAGACGTTGGTCGAGGCGATCGTCGAGCGAATCGCCGAAGGCGACGACCGGCTCCTCTACATCCATTGGCTGACGCTTCGCCATCCAAGAGCTCGTTTTTCGAAAGGACGAGCCGCCCTTCCCGGCCAGGACGTGCCCGGCCTTGGCATGGCCAAGGAGGCCGGCGAACTCATGGCCCAGATGGCGCGGCGGCTCGGACTCGCCGGGGTCGCGTTCCGACCTGCGGCGTTGCACGTCGCCTACGCCGCCCGCCACGAGTTCCGCTTCGTCGACACAGGCGCGCAGGCCGAATTCTCGGCCTTGTTGCGCGATCTCCGATCCCTGCCGCTCGGCGACGCGACCCGGCTCGTCAGCGAAGGCCGCGTGTGCAAGGACGGCGCGCGTTGGTCGTGGCCGGCGGAGTTGATGGTCTGCTGGCTCGACGAGCGCCGACGGCTCGATGACGCCGAGATCGAAGCGCTCGCGGCCGGGATCCACTTCGCGCCGTGCGCGCCGCCGACCGGATCTGCCGACCCGCTCGTCCCGGGCTGAACGCCGATCGGCTGCCGTCAGGCCATGGGGTCGAAGCGCCCGGCGAGGACATCGCGCGCGATGGTGCCGATGTGCACCTCGTCCGGTCCGTCGGCGATACGCGCGGCGCGGGCGAAGCGGTACCAGCGCGCGAACGGCATGTCGTCCGAATAGCCGAGGCCGCCGTGCATCTGGACCGCGTCGTCGAGGATCTTGCACAGGCCGCGCGCGACGAAGGTCTTGGTGATGGACGAGGCCGTACGCGCGGCGTGGACGTCGCCGCGCTCGAGCTGCGCCGCGCAATGCAGCGTCATCAAGTTGCCGGCGTGGATCGTCGTCGCAGCCTCGGCGATCATCGCCTGGACCAGCTGATGGTCAGCGAGCGGACGTCCAAACGAGACACGGCGCCGCACGTAGTCCTCGCACAGCGAGAGCGTCCGCGAGGCCAGGCCAAGCCAGCGCATGCAGTGCGTCAGGCGCGCTGGCACCAGGCGCAGCTGGGCGAGGCTGAACCCGTCGCCCAGGCCGCCGAGGATGTCGCGCTCGTCGAGACGAACCCCGTCAAAGCGAAGCTCTGCCTCGCGATGCGCCAGCAAAGGCTCTGCCATTGTATCGATATCGCGGACATGGATGACCCCCTCGCGATCGCGCGGCACCAGGAAGATCGTGGCGCCGTGGCGTGGATCCTCGGACGTGCGCGCCATCACCAACAGGAACGCGGCCTTGCCTGCGCCCGTCGCGTACCATTTGTGGCCATCCAGGCGCCAGCCATCGCCGTCCTCGCGCGCCGTGGTCGCGAGGTTGCGCGGATCCGAGCCTGCGCCTGGTGCCGGCTCGGTCATGCAGAAGGCCGACGTGATGCGGCCCTCGGCCAGCGGCCGCAGCCAGCGTTCCCGCTGCGCCGGGCTGCCGACGCGAAGCAGCAGGTCCATGTTGCCCTGATCGGGTGCGTCGCAGCCAAAGACGGTCGGGCCGACCGGGCTGCGGCCCATCTCGCGGAACAGCACGCACATGCCGAGGGTGCCGAGACCAGCGCCGCCCCAGGCGACCGGCAGGTGGGGCGTCCACAAGCCAGCTGCCTTGGCCCGCTCGCGCAAGGCCTGCAACGTCGTGGCCTCGCCGACGCGATCTTCGGCCTCGATCTGTGCCTCGACCGGCAGGATCTCGCTCTCCAGGAAGTGGCGCACCTGCGCGCCGCGGGCCCGGAGGTCGGCCGAGATCCCATCGTGATTGCCGGTGCTCATCGTGACTCCAGGTGGCGGCGGAGCTGCGGGCCGCGCGACGCGGGCAGAGCTCCGTGTGTGGATCGCGGGAGGCGCCGCGTCGGCTCAGGCGGCAGCGTGCGCGGCCGGGGGATCGGGCAGCAGGAGCACCCGGGTCGCTCCGATGGCCACGAGCGTCTGCGCCTCGCGCAGTTCGATCAAGGCGGGGGCCTGGATCGGGTCGACCGCGGCGCCAGGCGCGCCTCCGCTGCGCTGCGCGCTGGCCGCCCCGACCACGACAAAGGCCCAGCGCGCGTGGGCGTCGCAGGTCAGGCTCTGGCCGTCGCCCAGGGCCTCGTGACGGGCACAGTCGAACCACTCGACGCGCGCGTTGTGGTCCAGGTGCTGCCATGGCCGGCGCGTGCGCAGGTGGTTGTCGAAGCGCCGGCGCGCGAGGGCGCCCCAGCAGGCCTCTGCCAGCTCGGCGGACTCTGCGATGGCACTCTCGAAGGCATCGCGGCCGAGCCGGACGAGCGTGACAGCCGTGGCGCACAGGGCCGATGCCGTCCGCGGCTCACCCGTCAACAGCGCCATCTCGCCGAGGATGTCGCCGCCGCCGAGCACGTCGATCGGCCGCTCGTGCCCGGCCTCGTCGCGCATGGAGATATGCACGGCGCCGCGGACGATGAAGAACATCGCGTCGCCGCGGTCGCCCTGCTGGAAGAGCTGGTCACCCGCCGGCATGACCACGACCCGCGCCGCGCTGGCGATGCGTTGCAGCTGCTCGGGCGCGAGGCCCTCGAAGAGCGGGATCTCGGCGACGATCTCGTGCAGCTCCGGCAGTCGTGCCCGCGTCGCGGCCACGGCGAGCCTGGCCATCCGCTCCTCGACCTCGGCGGCGAGGCGGGTCGCTTCGGCCTCCGAGAGCACACCGCTGTGGCCGCAAGCGAGCAACTGCTCCCGCTCGAGGTTCAGCGCGATGCGCTCCGCGATGCGGGTCTCGATCGCGGCCGAGATCTCGGGCATACCCACGCGCATCTCTTCGAGGCCCTGCTTGCCGTCGGCGTGGTAGCGTTGGTAGGTCGCGCGGATCTGCGCCTCTGCCTCCGGGCTTGGGAACTCGAGCCCCCCGAGGGCGGCGAGGACCTTGGATGCAGCCGAGGACATGCCGCGCATCAGGTCGTACTGCAGGGCCAGGTTCTCGAACTCGACGTTGGCGTAGAGACCGGCGAAGGCCTCGGTCTCGCGCAGCATCCGGGTCATGCGCCGGCGCAGGTCGGCCGACGCCGGGATGCGCGACTCGGGCGGGTCGAGCTTGCCGAGCGAGATGGCGTCGAAGTGGCTGTTGATCTCGTGGTCGAGCACCTTGACCGCGCGGCTGCCGAGGGTGCCGTGGCCAAAGGCGTGCCAATACGCCTCGCGCTCGATGCCGAGGACCTGGGCCCAGACGCCGCCGGCCCGCTCGTGCGGCGGCAGCTTGTCGAGGTCGGCACGCAGCGCGTCGCGCTGGTTCGCGAGTTGGCCCCGGCGCACCTCGAGTGAGTCGACGACCTCGTTCCAGCGCACGGTGCGCAGGTCCCGCGAGGTGCGCATCGTGTCGATCGCCTGGCGCACGCGGTCGAGCACGCTCGCCCTCGCTCCGACCGCGGCCATGGCCTCGCCGATCGGAGGCGCGTCGTAGCCGAGCCGCGAGAGCAACGCCCCCATCGTCATGCCGTTGACCGCGATCGACAGCAGCACGACGCCTGCGGTGAGCAGAAGCATCTTCTGCGACACGACCTCGGGCACCATCTCGTTGGTGGCCAGCGCGAGCACCAGCGCCATCGCGACCGCGCCACGCAGGCCGCCCCAGCTGACGATCAGCACGTCCGGGCCGGAGATCGGGTCGCCGAAGCGATCGGCGAGCGGGCGGAAGGCCGCGGTCACGACGAAGCGAATCGCCATGATGCCGACGTAGACCGCGAGGATCAGGCCGAAGTCGGCCAGCGTCGCGTCCTGGAAGCGGTGGCCGATGACCAGCCCCACCAGGAAGAAGATGAGCGTGTTGGCCATATGGGCCAGCAGCTCCCAGAATTGGTGCAGGAAGTGCGCGATCTCGGGGCTGACGGTCGTGCGCGCCGGGCCGCCCATCCACAGGCCAGCGGCGACCAGGGCCATCACGCCAGAGACGTGCAACATGCCTTCGGCGACCCACATCGCCATGTAGCCGAGCACCAGCGTCGCGGTGATCTCGACCAGGGGATCATTGAAGGTGCGCCCCAGGATCCACGCCGTCGCCAGCGCCAGCAGCCAGCCGACGATCAGGCCACCGGCGACCACGACGACGAAGTGCATCGAGGTCGAGGCGACGCCACCGAACGGTCGTCCGACGACGAGCTCGAGCATCACGCCCGAGACGACGATGGCGGTGCCGTCGTTGAGCAGCGACTCGCCTTCGATCAAGTGCGCGAGCTTCTTGTTGACGCCGAGATCGCGCAGCAGCGCCACGACGGCGACGGGGTCGGTCGCGCTGATGAGCGCGCCGAAGAAGAGCGAGGCGAGCAGCGCGCCGTTCTCGATGATGGTTCCGCGCGCGGCGCCGTGTGTGACGAACGCGCCATCCCAATCCCAACCGGCGTAGGGGAGCAACACGAAGAGAAGGCCGCCCGAGAGCGCCGTGGCCACGAGCATCGCCGGACCGGCGAACACGACCGCGGGGCCCACGGTCTTCTTGAAGGTGTGGAGATCGATGGCGAACGCCGATTCGAAGACCAGGGCGGGCAAGAAACAGAACATGATCAGGTCCGGCTGGACCCGGAGGCCGCTGCCGAGCGCCTGGAGCAGGTAGTCGATGGTGTGCGGATGGAACTCCGGGTTGGCGAACGCCGCCATGCGTGCGTCGAAGCCGAGCGCAGGCCAGCCCAGCGCGACGCCGCAAGCGAGCCCGAGCATCAGCATCGCGATGGTGTACGGCACCTTGAGTACGCCAGAGAGCAGCCTCAGCACCGAGCCGACCGCGAGGGTCATGCTGAACAGGATGACGACAGCAAGTTCGGTGCCGTGGTGCATGGCCGAGGCTCCTGGTTGGATGTGCATGCGCTGAGGAGTGGACCGTAGCGCGCTGTCCAACCGAGCGTCAACGCACGATGTCCGGCAGCGCGCCACGGCGCGCGCCCCTGCTCGGCCTCGGGGACGGGGTCGCTTGGGGGGCCGGTGTCGTGTCCGGGCGCAGCCGGGGTCGGGGCGTTCCGACACGCGGCGGGATCGCCTTGCGATGCCAGGCCCCAAGCGCTAGGGTCCGGCGCGATCCGCGGCCCAGGCACGGCCAGCGGCGCCGAACGACGGTCTGCGCGCGCTGCGCGCCCCGGCCCGCGGAGCGCCGCTTGACGCCGATACGGTGCCGCGGCGAGGTGCCCTTCGTCCGGTCAGGAGTCTCTCATGCGTCGTTCGAGTGTTGCTTCATGTCTGCTTGCGGGCCTGGTCCTTTCGTCCCTTTCGACGTCGGGCTGCGCAGAGATCCAGTTCGTTCGGGCTGACGGCGCCGCCAAGTACCGTCCACTGGCGTCGGCCGATCGGGTCCAGGTCGCCCAGAGCGTGCAGGAGCTGCCGCAGCCGACGGCCGAGCTCGGCGAGCTCTCGTTCAAGGTGACCGAGACCAAGGAGGCCAAAGCGGACCTGAACGCTGCGACCGCGCGCCTGCGCTCGCACGCCGCCCGCTACGGCTGCGACGCGCTCGTCGCGCCGAGCTCCGAGACCCAAGAGACCAAGGTCAAGCGCAAGGCCAAGAAGCTCGACGACCAGGGCCGTCAGGTCATCGCCGAGACCGAAGAGTCCATCTACACGCACCACTACCGCGCTCGCTGCGTCCGGACCGCCGCCGCGCCGGGCGGCCTGCAGGACGATCCCGCGCCCGCGGCCGCGCCCAAGCTCTCGGCCGCCGCGACGCCGCCCAAGCCCGCCACCACCGCCGCCGAACCTGCAGAGGCTGGCGAGTCCGACGAAGACGTGGTCGAGGTCTGGCGCGCCCTGAACCGCTACCGCCGCTCGTTCCTCGTCGCGTGGGCCGACAAGCTGTCCGGGCCGCCCGCGTCGGCGATGGAGACGCTCGACGCCTTCAACGAGCTGATGGCGCAGGTCACCGGGCCGGGCGGGCTCTGGCGCAAGACGATGCCGCGCGAGTGGTATGGCTGCGTCGACGCGCCCGGCACCGAGCAGTGCAAGCGCCTGGCCAAGGCCAACGAGGAGCTCGAAGTCTGGGACGCCTACCAGAAGAAGCTGCTCGCCCAGAAGGGGGCCGCGGCCAAGGGCTGGCTCAAGACGAACAAGCCGCGAATCCTGGCCTACCTCGACCGCTACGTGCCCCTGACCGCGAGCCTCAGCGCGGCGCAATCGACCGGATTCTACGTCGACAAGCTGCGCTGAGCGCTGCCACCGGGATCCGGGCGGCCGGCGCGCTCGCTGCCGAGACGCCGGCCCTCGCGACGGCTTGCTGCCTCGGACCGCGGACCGTATCCTCGACCGACGACCCGAGGTGGAGGATTCGACCATGCGCACGTTGCTCTCGTGGACCACGGTCCGACTCGCTCCGATCGCGTTCGTCGCGGCCGGCGTCGCGCTCGGCGGCTGTGGCGCCGACCCCCAACCGAACACGATCGGCATCTTCGTCGACGCGAGCGGCGGCAACGACACCGGCAGCGGTGTCGACACGGTCGCGGACGACACGGCTGTCGCGTCCGACACCGCCGCCGAGGACGTGGCGGTCGCCGACACGGCGGAGCCGGCCGACACGGCCGATACCGCGGTCGCCCAAGACACCGCCGTCGCCGCCGATACCGACGGGCCGGAGGTCACCACGCCGATGCCTTGCACCCTCGACACGAGCAAGGGGCGCACGGGCAAGGAATGCCCCGACGACCAGGCCTGCGTCGCGCCGGTCGGCGGCTGCAAGGGCACGGTCATCGGCCAGTGCAAGCCCGTGATCTCGAGCTGCCCGGACGGCGGCTCGCCGGTGTGCGACTGCAACGGCAAGACCTGGTCGAGCGCCTGCGAGGCGCAGAAGGCGCTGGCCACCGTGGCCAGTGACGGTGCCTGCGTGAGCACCGGCCCCGCCCCGTGCGGCGGCAACACCGGCAAGACCTGCCCCAACGGCCAGATGTGCGATCCGACCGCCTGCGGCGCCAACACCGCCGGCGTCTGCGTGGTCGATCCGACCGGCGGGCCGTGCCCCAACGGCGGCACACCCGAGTGCGGCTGCGACGACAAGACCTATCCCAACGCGTGCTACCGCCTGCTGGCCGGCGTGACCAAGAAGTCGACCGGCGAGTGCCCCGCCGATCCGGGCGCGTCGCTGTGCAAGATCGGCCCCGCCGGCAAGCCGCTGACGATCTGCCCGACCGGCACCTGGTGCCGCGTCTACCCGACCAACCCGATCCCCTGCACCGGCGAGGGCGAATGCGTGCCCGTGCCGCCGGTCTGCGACAACACCGTCGCGCCCGTCTGCGCCTGCAACTTCCAGAGCTACGACAACCCGTGCAAGGCGCAGCTGGCGATGGCCAACGTCAAGTCGCAGGGCGTCTGCGGCGGCGGTGGCTGCACCGAGGGCCAAGGCGCCTGCGGGCCGACGCAGTACTGCGCTGTGCCCCAGGGCCAATGCGGCGGCCAGGGCGTCTGCATCGCCAAGGCCGACCCGACGAGCTGCGGCTTCGACGTGGCGCCCGTGTGCGGCTGCGACAACAAGACCTATTCGAATCCTGGCTGCGCGGCGGTCGCTGGCGTGGTCGTCAAGTCCAACGGGGCCTGCAACTGAGCGCTGATCCGGCGCGACGAGGGAGCTGGGGATGGGGCGTGTCTTCGACGAGATGAAGGCGTTCTTCGACGCCGACGATTGGAACACCACGCGCATCGAGGAGTCGCCGAACGTCCTGCGCATGGGCTTCCGCGGCGATGACGCCGAGTGGCGCTGCTACGCCCAGGCCGACGAGCAGAAAGAGCTCTTCTTGTTCTACTCCGTCGCCCAGGTGAAGGTGCCCGAGAACCGTCGCCAGGCGGCGATGGAGTTCATGACGCGCGCCAACTATGGCATGTTGATCGGCAACTTCGAGCTCGATCTGAACGATGGCGAGATCCGCTACAAGACCTCGATCGACGTCGAGGGCACCCCGCTGACCGAGGCGCTGGCCAAGCGCATCGTGTACGCCAACGTCATGACGATGGACCGCTACCTCGCCGGCCTGCTGGGCGTCGCGTTCGGCAACGTCGAGCCGCGCGAGGCCGTGGCCAAGATCGAGACCAACTAGCGCCGATCGGGGCGACGGGGCGTCAGGGCGTCGTCGGAGCGTCAGGGCGTCGTCGGGACGCGTTCGCGGATCGGCGGCACCGACCGCTCGCAAGTCCGCAGACGCACGTACGTCTGCCAGGCGTCTCCGCCGCGCTTGTGCAGCGCGACGGCGAACCGCACGTTGTCGACGGCGCGCAGCAGCCGTTCGGCCAGCGCCCGCGCCACCCAGGCGCGGTCAGCGAGCCTCGCCGCAGCATCACGACTGGCGCGCAGACGTCGCCACGCCGCGTGGCTCGGATGGCTCCGCAGCCCGCCCGCGATCGCCGCGGCGTCGCGGCGCAGGGTCGCGTCGAAGTCCGGGTGCCAGGCGTCCTGGAGTTCGGGCCAGGTTCGCAGCAACGCGGCGGCCAGGGTCGCTGCCGCGGTCTGCTCCTGCGCCTGCAGGTCGGCGAGGGCGTCGTCGGCCTCCTCGACCAACGCGTCGCGGTCCTCCCAGGCGCTGCGGGCGCCCGCGAAGGGATCGTCGAGGCGCAGCGTCCGCGCCAGGGCCGCGATCACCGCGAATTCCTCGACCAGCAGCGGGCGCATGGCCGCCAGCTGCGCGGCTGTCGGCGACGGTGCCTCGGCCAGTCCGGGCGCCGTGCCGAGCTCGACGCCAGCGTCGTCCGGATCGCCATGGGCGAGCGCCACCCGCAGCCAGCGCTCGGACGTCGTGGTCGGCACGTCGAACGAGGTGCTGGCGATGCGGACGCGGGTATGGGCCTCGAGCAGGCTGATCGCGCCGTCGCGGTCGAAGTCGATGTCCTCGGGCTCGAGCGCTTCACCATCGGCGTCGCGACGCTGCAGCGCCGACCAGAACACGCGCGCATAACCCTCGTGGTGGCGGCGATCGGGATCGGCGTCGCAGCCCGAGGACTCGAGGTCCCAGGTCGAGGCGAAGACGCCGCAGCGATCGGCGTCGCTCGCTCCAGCGCGCGAGTTGGCTCCGTGGAAGGCCAGCTCGGCAAACGCGCCAGAGAAGCAGGCGCCGACGACGAAGCGCAGCGGCCGCAGCGGTCGCTGGCGGTCGGCCGCGGCGCCGTCGAGCGCCTGCGCCAGCGTTCGTGGGGTCCAGGCGGCGCCGCCCCAGAAGGGCAGCCGCACGTCGAGCCGTGTGTCTGCGCGCTCGCCGTGGCCCGAGACGACGACCCAGAGCGGTGACGTCGCCGCCAGCCACTGGCTCTGCAGCGCGGCCTCGACGTTGCCGGCGTCGGCGGCGCTCGCCTCGATCGTGACGGGCACAAAGGCGGTGGGCATGGCGTGCTCGGGGGCCAGCAGCGCCGCGAGCTCGCGCCGCAACGCGCCGAGTTCGTCCAGCTCGAGCGTATCGACCGCGACCACGCGGCTGCCCGTGCCGCCGGCGAAGAGCGTCGCGCCCTGCCCGGCCAAGGCCGCTTGCGCTGCCTGCGCGTCGGCTTCGAGCGAGGCCTGCGTCGACGACGGCGTCGGCCCGCCGCCGATCACGAGCCAGTCCAAGACGCCATCGGCCCAGGGACGCGGGCCCGCCGGCGTCGGCGAGGCGACCGGCTCTGCATCGTCGACGGCTCCGGCCGCGGCCGGGCTGGCGGCATCCGGGGCCGTGGAGTCCTGTGGCGGGGCCGTGGTCGGGCCTGGCGGCGCCGCGGTCGCCGCGTCCACCGACCGCGCTCGGACCGGCGCGGACGGCCCGAGCACGGCGGCCAACCCGAGCACGGCGGCCAACCCGAGCGCGACAGGCCAGGTCGAGCGCAGGGCGCGGGCGAGCATCAACTCGACGCCATCAGCGCCCAGAGCGCGACCATGGTCGTGTGCAGGTAGCCGCCGTAGCGCACCTCGTAGACCGGATTTCCGGTCTTCTCGCGGATCAGCGACTCGGTGTGGAAGCCGATCGATCCATCCTCGCGTTGACCGTCGAGCAGCAGCTGCCGGGCGAAGAGGATCTGCGGATCCGGCGCCTCGCCGAGCCAGATGCGGTTCAACAGCAGCTCGGCCGCAGAGTCGTGCAGCTTCTCGGTGGCGTGGATGTGCAGCAGCGTATAGGCCATCTTGCGGGCATAGGTTCGCTCGACCTCGCTGCGCGCCAGCAGCGGCCGCCGTCCGCGCCAGGTCAGGGCGAAGACCTCGTGCGTGAAGTCATAGGCGTTCTCCGGGTGCGCGACCAGGCTCTCGAACGAGCGCTGCGTGGCGATGGCGCCCAGCGGCTGCAGCGCGGCCAGCGATTCGCCCCCCGGCAAGCCCAAGGCTTCGAACAAGAAGGCGAAGGCCATGCGCTGGTCGGTGCCGCGCGTCTGGATGTGGCCGCGCAGCCGCGGCAGGATGGTCGCGATCTCGGCCCGCCAGGCCTTGGTATCCCAGCCGAGCTGCTCGGCGTAGAGACAGCCACGCAGGTAGCTCATCGAGTCCTCGTCGAGGCGCGCGTCGTCGGCCTGGGCGAGGTTGTGGAAGCCCGGACCCTTGGCGTAGCGCTCGAGCACCTCGATCCCGCGGGCGCGGGCCGCGTCGGCGACCTCGGGGGTCCGCGCCCAGGCGGCGAGCAGGCGCATCGCCGAGAGGTACTCGGTGAAGTGCTTGTGGCCCTTCATCTTGAGCTGATCGCGCAGACGCACGGGGTCCGGGTCGAGGTCGCGCAAGAACGGCCAGGCCCGGCGCACAGCGGCGTCGGTCGCGGCCGCTCGCGCCTCGTCGCGCACGTCAAAGCGCAGCGGTTCGCGCAGCAGCGCTGGCACCTCTGCGGCGGGCGCCTCTGCGGTGGGCACCTCTGCGGCGGGCGACTCGACCGCTGGGACGGGCGTCGGCGCGTCGGCCGGCCGCGGTCGCTCCACAGCCGGCGCGGACGGGGCGGCGACGGGCGACGACGGCGCACGGCCACACGCCGCGAACGCGAACGCGAACGCAGAGGCCAGGCCCAGCCAGCCGATCTCGCGCAGCCAGGACTTGTGCATCGGACCTCGCCGGCGGGCCGTGACGTCGCCAGCCGCGCTTGTCACGATAGCGCAAGCGCGCCATCGTCTGCACCCCCTCCCCATCTGCCCGCGCCCGGCGCCGGAGGCCGCTTGCTCGACGTCATCACCGCCGACCTGGTCGCCGACCTCGCGCCGCTGCGCTTTGGCCCGCCTGTCACCCACGTCTACAACCCCCTCGAGTACGCCGGCGCGGCCTGGGCGCGCTACCTGGCGCTCTACGGCGGCGGCAAGCGCGAGGTGCTGCTGGTCGGCATGAACCCGGGGCCCTTCGGCATGGGCCAGGTCGGCGTCCCCTTCGGCGAAGTCCACATGGTCCGTGACTGGCTCCGCATCGAGGCGCCGATCGGCAAGCCTGCGATCGAGCATCCGAAGCGGCCGATCCAGGGCTTCGACTGCCCCCGCAGCGAGGTCAGCGGTGCCCGCCTCTGGGGCTGGGCCAAGGACCGCTATGGCACGGCCGAAGCCTTCTTCGCCCGCTTCTTCGTCGCCAACTATTGCCCGCTGGTGTTCATGGAGGCGAGCGGCCGCAACTTCGTGCCCGAGAAGCTGCCCAAGGCGCAGCGCGATCCGCTCTTCGCCGCCTGCGACCGCGCCCTGCGGCGCACGATCCTGGCGCTGGAGCCGACGACCGTCGTCGGTGTCGGCAAGTTCGCCGAGGCCAAGGTCCGCGACGTCGCGGCCGACCTGCCCATCCGCATCGGCTCTGTGCCGCATCCGAGCCCGGCGAGCCCGATCGCCAACCGCGGCTGGGCGGGCCTGATGGACCAGGCCTTGACCGAGCTGCTCGGGCCCCTGTAGCAAGCGGCGCGGCGGGTTGACCGCCCCTCGCGATCGACGCAACGTTCGCGCTGCGCCGCGCAATTCGCCGCGCGGGGAGCCGTCACGATGGGCCTTGCCGTCGCCATCAGCCTGCTGGGCATCGCCGCCGCGTGGCTCGCCGCGATGGTGCTCGGCCCCAAGCTGGTCAACCGCTTCGGTCGCATCGGCCCGCGCCGCCTCGACCCCCGAGCAGCCCTGCTCGGGCGCCCGCCCAAGGTCAGCGTCATCGTCGCCGCACGCGACGAACAGGCCGCGATCGCGGCCCGGATCGACAACCTCTTCGCCCAGGATCTGCCCGCCGGCGGCCTCGAGATCGTCATCATCTCGGACGGCTCGACCGACCGGACCTGCGAGATCGTGCGCGAGGCCCAGGCGCGCTGCCCGGCCGACCGGACGCTGGTGCTGATCGACCAGCAGCCCAACATCGGCAAGGAGGCCGCGCTCGGCGTCGCCATCCGCCAGGCCAGCGGCGACATCGTCGCGCTCAGCGACGCCACGACCGAGTTCCAGCCTGACGTCGTCTGCAAATTCGTCGACGCCCTGATGGCCGACGACGTCGGCGCTGCGTCGGGGCGCGTGGCCTACCGACCCAAGCCCGGCGGCGTCGCTGCGGCCTTCGACAGCTACCAGAAATTCGTCGTCGGCCAGCGCCTGGCCGGTCGTCGGCGCCAGATCCAGGTCTCGACCAGCGGCGCATGTTCGGCGATCTGGGCGGTCTGCCTGGCCCGCTACGAATCGAACCTCAACTCCGACCTGCAGCTGGCGGTGCTCGCGGCCGAAGACGGGCTCTGCACCGCCTACGTCGCCGACGCCATCGCCTGGGAGGAGAGCCGCGCCGACCTCGGTGAGGAGCTGCGCGGCCGCACGCGGATCATCCGGCTCTGCCTGCTGTCGTTGCCGCGGCTGCTGCAGCGGCTGCGCGCCTGCGGTGAGCCGGCCGTGGCCTTGGCCCTGGTGACGATGAAGGCGACGCGCTGGCTGCTCTGGCTGCCGCTGACGCTCGGTGTGCTGGGCCTCGGGCTGCTGGCCGCCAGCGCGCCGGGCCCGGTTGGCCTCGCGGCCGTCGCGCTGATCGTCGCCGTGTCGCTCGGCGCCGCCCTCGCGTATCGACACCTGGTGCAGCCCTTGCCCCTGCCGGGCCGGATCTCCACCCTGCTCAGCGGCGCTGGCTACGCGGTGCTCGGCGTCGTCGCCAGCGCGTGGGCGTTGCGCCAGGTGCTGCAAGGCCAGACCTCGATGGGCTGGACGCCGGAGCGGCCCGTCGATTGACCCCGTGCGCCCGGCCCGTCCGGTGCGCCCGACCGCGTTGGAAGCTGCATGTTCGCGACGTTGCTGATCGGATTGTTCGCCTTCGTCCTGCCGCCGGTGCTCATCGGCGGGTGGGTGCTGTGGAAGGTCCTCGATGAAATCCGGGGGCCTCGCGTCCCGATCTTGATGTACCACCGCTTCTTGGACGCAAAGAAGGTCGACAGCGGCGAGATCGTCGACCCCGAGCGCGTCTGGGTCGTGCTCGACCGCGAGCTCGACGACCACTGTCGGGCTCTGGCCGCCGCTGGCTACCAGAGCGTGAACTTCGACGAGCTGCTCGATGGCTTCGCTGGCCGGTCGAAGCTGCCCGAGAAGCCGGTCGTCCTCACCTTCGACGACGGATACAGCAGCTGCTGGGACCTGGCGCACCCGGTGTTGCAGCGCCACGGCATGAAGGGCGTCTTCTACGTCGCCGTGGAGCCCGACGAGCACACCCGCGAGCTGGTGGCCGGCCTCGACGGCTTCTTGAGCGACGAGCAGATGCGGGCCATGGCGGCGGCGGGCCATACCATCGCCTCGCATACGATGACGCACGGCCTGCTCTCGGAGATGAGCGACGACGAGATCCGCTGGGAGCTGAGCGAGTCGAAGAAGCGGCTCGAGGCGGTGATCGGCGCGCCCGTCGAGCACTTCTGCATCCCGCGCGCCGGCGGCAACCGCAGGGTCGTGCGCCTGATCGGCGAGGCCGGCTACAAGACCAGCACGGGCGCCGACAAGGGCAGCGCCACGCCGCGCCGCGATCCGCTGCGCCTGCCGCGCATCGGCGTCGCCCGCGACACCACGGGCGCGCGCCTGGTGCAGCGCCTGCAGCCGCTGACGGCGGCCAAGGAGCGGGTGCTCGCCGACATCCGCCTGATCCCGACCCGGATCCTCGGGCCGCGTGCGGGCTACCAGCTGCGCCAGGTCCTCTACGGCGGTCCGATCCGCCGCGCGCTGCTGCAGGATCGCCTGGGCGCGGTGCTCGCCGTCGTCGCGCTGGTCTACGCCGGCCTGGGCGTCGCCTGGCTCGCCGCCGTCGCGGGCTGAGCGGGGCCCATCGGCGACAGCCGCTACCGAACCTCACCGCGCAAAATCGCCACCGCCCGCTCGACCTGTCGCTCGATCGTCAGGTCGCTGACGCGGGCGAACGCCTTGGCCACGGTCTGTGTCGCGAGGTCGGAGTCGCCCAGCAGGCGTGTGCATGCGGCGCCAAAACGGGCCGCGAACGCGGCGTCGTCGCCGCTGCGGTCGACGAGGATGCCGCGGCCGTCGCCGCAGAGATCGGGCAGGCCGCCGACGTCGGACGCGACCACCGGCACCTGCATCGACATCGCCTCGATGACCGACGCCGGCACGCCCTCGGTCCGCGACGGCAGCACGAACGCCCGCGCCGAGCGTAGGCGCGTCAACAGCGCCGGCCCGTGGGCGACCATGCCGTCCATGCGCACCCGATCGCGCAGCCCGAGCCGATCGATCCGCGCCTCGAGATCGGCGCGCAGGGGGCCGTCGCCGACGATGGCCAGGGTCGCAGGCCGCCCGTCCGGGCCCAGGATCGCGGGCATCGCGTCGAGCAGCCGGTCGAGCCCCTTCTCGTGCACGAGGCGGCACACGGTCACCAGATCGACGGCGAGCGCAGGGTCGGCCGCGGGGGGCGCGCGCAACGTCGCCTCGTCGATCAACGTCGTCTCGAAGTCGTAGGCGCGCATGCCGAGCTCGTGGGCCCGGGCGAGCGCCTGACGACCGTACGCCAGCACCGGCACGTCGCGCGCCTGGGCCTGGCGGGCGAAGCGGCGCATGGTGCCCGTCTGGGCCCAGCTGGCGGCCCGGCGCATCAAGCCCCCGCTGCCGTGGCGCATCGACGCGTCGGTCTCGTAGTTGCCGCGCAAGGCCGCCACGAGCCGGGGCTTCGGCCGCCCGTCGAGTCTACTCATCGCGCGCATGCTGATGGGATGCCCGGTGTTGAGCCATAGATCGTCAAGTTCATCAATCCGCTGCAGCGCCCGATCCACCCCTGGCCACCAGCGCCAGGGCGTCGTCAGCAGCGAGCCGATGCGCGGGTAGAACGGCAGCTCGACGACCTCGACGCCCGGCAGATCGAGCGACAGCGTCGGCGCCTTGCTCGCCGGCTCCGGCTGCACGCGGCTGATCAGCACGATCCGGTCGTAGTGGCGGCCAAACGCCAGCAGGAAGCGGACGAACGCCTCGTCGGTGCCGAGCCGGCCGTCGCGGTCGCGGACCAGGATCTGGTCGTTCAGGAACCCCATCGCCGTCGTCATCGAGCCCCCAGCCGCGCCGGAGCCGCTCCTCGGGGCGACGCCCGGGTCCGGCACGGTCGGGCGCAGCCTGCCCCGCAGATGAACCTCGCCGCAACTTTTGGCCACTGAGTACACCGATGGCCGGGTGTGGCCCGAGCCGCACGCGCCCGGCGATTGACGCGATGGTGGGCTGCCGCTAGCTTCCGCCGCCGTTTCGCAGCAGCCTGCCTGGGAGTCTTTGCGACGATCATGTCCGAACCTGCCGACAAGCGACGTCCGCCCATCCTTGCGACCGCCATCGGCCTTGCGCTCGCGATTGGCCTGACCGCGCTCGCTGCGCCTTCGCAGCCGCTGTTCCGGGCCGGCAACATCGCGGTGTCGACGTCGTCCCTGCCGACCCTGTTCTTGATGCACCATCCGACCGAGCCCGGGCATGCGTACCTGGTGCAGCGGCGCGGCTCGACGATGCGCCGCGACGACAACAGCCAGGACGGCGCCAAGCGGACGCTGCTGACCTTCACCCAGGCCCCGGAGCAGCGCCCCAGCTACATCCTGCTCAACAACAAGCTCGGCACGGTCGCGCTGTTGCCGATCGAGTCGCTGGAGGACTGGAGCTACCCCTTCCTGCACGCGTTCATCGCGGCGCGGCACCCGGATTGGCCCCTGGCCGGGATGCGCCTGTGCCAGCTGCACGTCGACCGCCTCTACCGCGGCCTCTACGTCGAGCTGCAGCTCCCCCACGATCCGACCAAGAGCCAGGGTGGCGACGGCTCGCTGCGCAAGCTGCTGGATGTGCACGACTTCGGCACCGTCCGCCTGAACACCCGCTTCGACGACGGCTCCGGCGCGCTGATGGCCCACCTCGTGCTCGGTCATTGGCCGGCGTCCGAGGCGGCGCCGTCGGAGATCCTGTTCTTGCAGCGCCTGCGCCTCGAAGCCGGCGAGGCCGGCTCGACCTACGTGCTCGACGCCGACGAGAAGACCGGAAAGGCGCGCTTGTCGCCGACTTGGTGGAGCCTCGGCGACCTCTACAGCGCCGCGCATGGCCGCGACGCGGCCCGGGTCGAGGACGGCCGCTTCGTCGCCTGGGTCGTCCATCGCGATCCCGACGGACAGCCGCCCTCGCCGTCGTTCGATGACGCCACCCGCGCCGAGCTGCGTCGCGCCTGGCAGCGCTACCTGCCGGCGCTGGTCCAGGGCTTGGTGCTCGACGCCGAGGTCTCGGGCCGACCGGTCCCCGACGCCGAGACGCTGCAACGTCGCCTGCACGGCGCCTGGCTCGCCGGGCTCGATGCCCCCGTGGCGGAGGCGTCCAAGTGAAGCTGCGCCCGCTGCGCCTCGAGCTCAAGTACGTCGTCCACCATCACGTCAAGGCGATGCTGATGGCGCGTTGGCAGCGCTACCTGATCCGCGCGCCCTTCACCAACGAGCACGCGACGACGCCGATCCTGAGCCAGTACTACGACTCGCCGACGCTGGCGTTCTACGAAGAGAAGGTCGACGGCATCGAGATGCGCAACAAGGTCCGCCTGCGCGTCTATGGCCACGACTACCGGGCCGGCCAGACGGCGTTCCTGGAGATCAAGCACCGGCAGGGCGACAAGGTGCGCAAGTACCGGCAGTTGGTGCAGGACTTCGGCCCGCAGCACCTGGATCCTGCGACCTGGGCGTTTGACGATCCTGCGATGCGCTCGGCGTTCCTGACCCTGCGCGAGCGCTACCGACTGCGCGCGTCGGCGCAGGTCTACTACCAGCGCGAGGCGTGGGAAGGCGCGGCCGACCGCGACGTCCGCATCACCTGGGACTCCTGCCTGCTGGCGCTGCACCCGGGCGAGGCGCTGACGCGCGAGCGCCTCTTCGATCCCAGCCGCCGGATGATGGCCGAGACCCTCACGGTCCTGGAGATCAAGGCCACCACGAGCTTGCCGGCTTGGGTCCACGAGGGTGTCGTCGCCGCCGAGTTGCGGCAGCAGACCGTTCCGAAATATGTCACCGCCGTCGAGGTCCTGGGCCTCGACAAGACCGCAGCGTCAGGGATCTACGCATGAACGCAGAGACATCCTACTTTCTCGACAAGCTGCTCCGCACCGCGGAGCCCGGCATCTTCTCGCTCGGGGACATGTTTCTCTCGATGACGACGGCGGCGCTGCTGGCCTATGTGCTGGCGACGGTCTACCGGCACACCCACCGCGGCACGAGCTACTCGCAGTCGTTCCTGGTCACGCTGTTCATGATGGCGGTGGCGACCTCCGTCGTGATGCTGATCATCGGCAGCAACATCGCGCGCGCCTTCAGCCTCGTCGGCGCGCTGTCGGTGATCCGCTTCCGCACGGCGGTCAAGGACTCGCGCGACACCGGCTACCTGTTCGCGGCGATGGTCGCGGGCATGGGTTGCGGCACGCAGTTCTACCTCGCGGCGATCAGCATGGTCGGCTTCATGTCGGCCCTGATGCTGGGCCTGTACCACGCCGATTTTGGCCTCAAGCGCAAGATGGAGAGCATCGTGCGCGTGACCTTCCGCAAGGCCGACGGCATGGAGGCCCGCATCGGCGCTCAGCTGGCCGAGGTCTTCGCCGATGCGCGCCTGGTGAACCGCGTGCTCGACCTGCAGCAGGACCACGAGACCAACGTCTACGTCGTGCGGCCGCGTGGCAACGTCGCGCCGAGCGCGATCGAAGACCGCCTGCGCGGGCTCGACGGCGTCACCGAATTGGCCCTGTACCAGAGCGACCAGCATGCCCCGTTCTGATTCCCTGCTCAGCGAAGACGCGGCCGCGCCCCGCGCGCTGCGGCCGGTGCTGCTGCGCGCTCTCCTGGCGTTCGTCGTCATCGGCGGCCTGTTCGGCGTCGGCGACCTGGTGCAGCGCTATGTGAGCTACCAGGCGGCCCGCGTCGACGCGCCGAACGCGCCGCCGGCCGGCTGGTACGACGCGTTTCGCGACCTCTACGTCAACGCGATGGCGACGCCGCCGATCCGTGACGTTCCGGCCCTGTTGGAGTTGGGCTTGCCGGTCTTCGACATGCGCATGGACGCCAAGGACCTGCGCGCGCTGCACCGCACCGCGGACGAGGTCGTGCGTCGCGGCATCTCGCTCGGGGTCGAGCGCGACAACCACGACGCGATGCTCTGCGTCGACGGCATCTGGACGCCAGTCCGGGTCAAGCTGCGCGGCTTGATGAAGGACCACTACAACAAGAACCACTTCTCGTTCCGGCTCAAGCTGCCGGCCTACGCCATGCTCGACGGCATGCGCGAACTCAACCTGCTCGAGCCCTACGACAAGTCGATCTTCGTCGACTCGGTCACGCACGAGCGGATGCGTGCGCGCGGCCTGCTGACCCTGCGCGACGAGTGGGCGATCGTTCGATTGAACGGCTCCGTCGTCGGCCTGTTCCAGCAGTGGGAGCACTTCGGCCGCAGCCTCGCCGACCGCAACCGCCGCCCGGAGGGCTACATCTTCGGCGGCGACGGCCAGCTCTTCGGCAAGCCCGGGCGCGCGCACAACCACGCCGCAGCGGCCATGGCGCGGATCCAGGCCTGTCTCGCCGGCCAGGCGGCCAGTGCGGACCCGTTGGCGCTCCCGGATGGCTGCGGTTGGTCGCTGATCGAAGCGCTCTTCGACGTCGATCGCCTCGCTTGGAGCGCAGCGATGTCGAGCCTGCTCGGCTCGATGCACACCTGGAATCCCGACAACCTTCGCCTGTTCTGGGACCCCGCTTGGGGCCGCTTCGAGCCGATCCCGTGGGATTACTCGCTCTACCCCGTGGTCGAGGCCGAAGGACGGTTCGGCGAGACGGACCCTCGGCCCCTGTCTGACCTGCTGCTGGCCAGCGGGCCGATGCGCCGGGCGCGCGACCAGCGGCTCTGGCAGCTGCTGGACGAAGACGTCGAGGTCATGGTCCAGCGCGCGGCTGAGCTCTTCGAGGCCATTCGGCCCGCGCTGGCGCTGGATCGCCGCCACTTCGACGTCGAAGCGGACGCGCGTCGCGTGCCCGACTATGCTGCGATGTTGCGTGGCAACGCCAGCCTGCTGCGCCGGCTCCTGAGCCAGGTCGATGTTCGCTGGCGAACGCGTCGCGACGGCCGCGAGGTCGAGCTGACGGTCACCAACCACGCACGTTCGAGCGTCGCGATCAGCCACGCCGTGCTCGATGACGGGTCGGTCCTGCCCCTGCCCGCCGAAGCCAGCGGCACCATCGACGGCATCTGGCGTGGCGTGCCCGGCGGCCGCAGCTTCCGCGTCGTGATGGGCCCGCAGCGCAGTGTGCGCGGCCTGCGTGGCGTCAACCTCGTCTCCGGGGCTGTGCTGACCGAGGCCCAGATGCGTCAGGCCGATGCCCCGGTCGCACCAGTGCGCGACGCTGACGACGCGCTCGAGCTGCCCAAGATGGTGTCGATCACCTCGAGCAACCCGGGCCTGCGCATCGAGGGGCGCACGGTCGCGATCGGGCCGGGCAGGGTCGAGCTGACCGAGACCGTCATCGTGCCGCCTGGTTATGACATGGTCATCGCGCCGGGCACCGACCTGCGACTCGGGCCCGACGTCGCGCTGATCGCGCACGGAGACCTCGACGCACGCGGCCGCGCAGACGCCAGGATCACGATCGAGGCCCTGGACCCGGCGCGGACCTTCGGCGCGTTCGCCATGCTCAGCACCCGCGCCGCGCCGGCCCGCGTCCGGCTCGAGCACGTGCGCGTCGTCGGCGGCAAGGGCGCGGTCGGCGTGGGCGTCGACTTCACCTCGGCCTTCGCCATCCACGGCGGCTCGATCTGGCTCCGCGACTGTGAGTTCATCGATGCGGCCTCGGACGACGGCGTCAACTTCAAGAACGCGGCGATCGACATCGAGCGGCTGCGCATCGTCCGCAGCCACGACGACGCCTTTGACTGCGACTTCTGCAAGGGCGAGGTCCGCGACAGCGTCATCGTCCAGAGCGGTGCAGACGGCTTCGACTTCTCGGGCAGCGACGTGACCTTGCGGCGCAACCGTGTCGAGACCTGCAACGACAAGGGCTTCTCGATCGGCGAGGGCACCAACGCCGTCGTGATCGACGGTGATGTCCAGCATTGCGTCACCGGCGCCGCCTCCAAGGACCTCTCGGTCCTCGAGGTGCGCGGCGGCCACTACCGCGACCTGCGCGTCGGCTTCGCCCGCTACGTCAAGAAGGGCACCTTCGGCATGGCCACGCTCAAGGTCCAGCCTGACGTGAAGCTCGAGCGGGCCGCGACGCCCCGGCTGCTCGAGCAGCTCGGCGGCGCACTCGAGGTCGGCATCTGTCCGGTGCCCGGGACGATCCACGCGCGGTCCACGCCGTAGGGCACGATCGTCGCACCACCTCAGGCGATCGTGACGCGGTGGCGTGCGCTGAACACCGTGGCGCGATGGCCACGGCAGAAGCCGACGACGCAGACGCCTGCCGCCTCGCCCAGCTCGATCGCCAACGACGTCGGTGCCGAGACCCCGACGACCAGATCGATGCCCGCGGCGAGCGCCTTCTGCACCAGCTCGAAGCTGATCCGCCCCGACACGAGCAGGCCCAACCCAGCGCAAGGCCAGGGGCGGTCGGCCGCGCCGGCCGCTGCGGCGCCGATGACCTTGTCGGTGGCGTTGTGGCGGCCCACGTCCTCGCGGACCACGACCATGCGCCCCGCTTCATCAAAGAGCGCGGCGCCGTGGCTGCCTCCGGTCTGGGCAAAGAGGGCCTGGAACGGAGCCAGACGATCGCCGAGCCCCTCGAGCACCGCCGCGGGCCACGGCGGTCGCCCGCCGATCGGCGGAGCCGTGGCCATCGCCTGGGTGACGCTGGCCTTGCCGCAGATGCCGCAGGAGCTGCCGACGTAGGTCGAGCGCTGCAATTGGCCCGGATCCACGCGCACCCCGTCGCGCAGGGTCGCGCGCACGACGTTGCCGCGAGCGTCGTCGAGCTCGACCTCGTCGCAGTGTTCGACCCGCGCGATCTCGTCCGGCGTCGCCGCGATGCGCTCGGTGAGCAAGAAGCCGCGAACGAGGTCGGGATCGTGGCCCGGCGTCCGCATCAGCACCGCCAGGGGCAGCGGGCCGAGCAGGATCTGCAGCGGCGCCTCGCGGGCGACCCAATCGTCGGCGTCCTGATGCTGGCCCCGGCGCAGGCGACGGGCGGCGACACGCTCGGCGGCGCCCGAGGTCCCGGCCATCGCGGGGGCGTCCGCGGGCGGCACGACCACGTTCACGTTGACCAGGGCCGCCATCTCGTCGTCGCGCAGCCGGACGAGGCGCATGCCAACGCGACTCATCAACCCCAGCAGGCTGCGCTGGCCTGCTGCCAGGGCCTGCTCTACCTGGGCTCCGTGGCTGGGCAACAGGCAGATCGGCAGCGGCACGATCCGGCCATCTGCGCCGAGGAACGAGGCCCCGGCGGCCCCGGCGGCCCCGGCGTCCTCGGCGCCGACGCCAGCAGCATGCGCGATCAGGCGCCGCAGCAACGCTGGCTCCATCGCGGGCATGTCCAGCGGCAAGATGAGCACCAGCTCGGCCCCCTGCTCGGCCCCGACCCGCAACGCCGCCGCGATCCCTGCCAGCGGCCCGGCGCCGCGCGACGCGCCCGCGACCGGCGCGTCGTCGACGCGCGCCACGCCCGGCGGCACGCCCCGGCCATGTCCGACGACAACGGTGACGTGGCAGACCTCGGCCAGCACGGCGAGGGCGCGCTCCGCGAGCGTCCGCCCGTCGAAGAGGTAGGCGGCCTTGTCGCTGCCGAAACGCTTGCTCTCGCCGCCCGCGAGCAACGCCCCGAGCACCCGCGGCGACGGCCCCGGGCGCGCCGCGTCTTGGTTGGAGCCCGTCGTCATGGCTGTGCCGTGCGCGCGAGCTCGACGGCCACACAGGCGGCGAGCGCTGCGTTGTGGAGCGCCAGCGCGCGGTTGGTGCGCATCGTCCGCCCGCCCGAGACACGGTGCAGCCATGCCAGGACGAACGGAGTCACCGCCGCGCCGGCCACGCCGGCGCTGGCCGCGGCGTCGAGCCCTTGCCGGACCCACGCATCGACCTCATCGGCGTCGAGTGCGACCTCGGCGGGCGGCGGATTGCAGAGCAAGGCACCGCCGGCGCTGCCGAGGGAACGCTGCAGCCGAAACGCGCGCGCCGCGGCCGCTGGCTCGTCGACGCGTTGGCCGAGCGGGCAACCCGAGCGCGTGGCGTAGAACGACGGCAGCTCCTGCGTGCGGTAGCCAACGACCGGGACGCCGAGGCTCTCGAGCACCTCGAGGGTCCGCGGCAGATCGAGCAGGCTCTTGGCTCCGGCCGCGACGACCAGCACCGGCCAGGTCGCCAGCGCGGCGAGATCGGCCGAGACGTCGAGGCTGGCCTCGCCGCCGCGGTGGACGCCGCCGATGCCGCCGGTGGCGAAGACCTCGATGCCCGCGCGGGCCGCGACGGCCATCGTCGCCGAGACCGTCGTCGCGCCCCAGCCGCCCGACGCAGCGACCCACGCGACCTCGCGCGCGCCGCACTTGGCGACCGGGCGGCCGTCGAGCAGGGCCTCGCGTTGCGCCGCGTCGAGCCCGACACAGACCTCGCCGGCGCAGATGGCGATCGTCGCCGGGACGGCCCCCTGGACACGCACCGCCGCCTCGATCTCGAGCGCGAGCGCGCGCCCCTCTGGTGGCGGAAAGCCGTGCGCGAGGATCGTGGACTCGAGGGCGACGACGCCGCGTCCGGCGGCGAGCGCCTCGCGGACCTCGTCGCCGACGCGCAACCCCTCGAACGAGATCGATTGCGCGTTGCGCCTCGGGTCGCGCACACTTCCGTCCGTTGGCATCGACCGCACGCGCCCTCCCACGCCGCGCCCGGTCGACGCGCGGCTCCACGGCCGCGAGCATCGCTGATCCCAGCGGACCTCGCCAGCACCGCAGGAGGCAAGGAAGATGGACGCAGCACGTTCGCAGTCCGCTCGCATGGCGGCCACCGTCGGGGGGGCTTCGCAACCGGCCGGGGCGCTCACGGCGGCCGGCGTCGGCAGCCGAGTCGCCGGGTTCGCCGGGCTGGTCGCGACGCTGGTCATCCTCGCCCTGCCCGGCTGCGGCGGCGACCCGGCGAGCGGCGATGGCGCGAACACCGCGGCCGACGCGGCGGCGGACAGCGCCGCAGACGGCGCGGTCGACGACGGCCTGTCCGGCGATGGCGCGGACACCCCGGACCCAGAGAGCCTGCGGGTCCTGAACTACAACGTCATGTGTTCCTTCTGCAAGAACTCGGCCCACCCCGATTGGGTCCAGGATTGGAAGAGCCGCGTGCCGTGGCTGCTCGACGTGATGACCCGCCACGACGCCGACATCATCGGCACGCAAGAGCTGCAGGCGATCGGCATCGCGACCGGAGCACCGGACGAGTTCGGCCAGATCCTTCCCCCGGGCTACGAGACCTTCTACTACCGACACAAGCCGGGCGATCTGCTCGACCTCGACTACCCCGACGCCGCGATAGCCTGGCGCAGCGCGCGCTTTGCCAAGGTCAGCGACGGCTCGTTCTGGCTCTCGCCGACGCCCGAGACGGCCTTCAGCACGGGGTTCGACAAGGGCGGCCAGCTGCCGCGCCTGGTGGTCTGGGTGCGCCTGCACGACAAGCTCGGCAAGCGCGACGTGACCATCGTGAACACGCACTTCGACAACAACTCGCCCAGCCAGGACCTCTCGGCCCCGCTGCTGTTGGAGCGGCTGCTGCCCTTGGCCAAGGAGACCCCGCTGGTCGTGATGGGCGACTTCAATGCCGCGCCCGCGTCGACGGCGTATGCCAAGCTGGTCGGCGGCTCGCCGGCGCTGAGCGCAGCGCAGCCCGCGCTGGTCGACAGCTTCAACGTGGCCAAGGCCGGCAAGGGCCCCGTCAGCAACGTCGAGCCCGTGCCGACCTGGGTCGAGGCCGAACGCATCGACCATGTCTTCGTCCACGGCAGCTTCACGATCGATCGTTGGGTCGTGGATCTGTGGCGATACGGTGACAAGATCCAGGCGCCTTCGGACCATCCCGGCGCGATCGTGGTCGACATGCACTGGCCCCTGTAGCCCGCCGCGTGCGCGCGCGCCATCGGCCCGGATCGACGGCCCGAAGCGCCGCCACCGCCGCGCCTTGACCCTCCGGAATCAACGGTGGTACCTCGCCCGCAGCCCGACCGCCCGCGTCGCTGCGCGCCAGCCGCGTGTCCGCATGCGCCGGTCGTCAGCTGCACGAGGGGGAGGGCTGCGAGCGCCAGCGTCTCGCGCGGCGGGCTCGCCCGCTGCCCCCCTGGACACGCAAGCGAGACGGCCGGGCCCGGCGCGACCCGGCCGCGTTCGAGCGAGGTGGGTATGGCTCGGCCGATGGCCCTGGTGCTCCACGCCCCCGGAACCAATCGAGATCGCGACGTCGCGCTCGCCCTGGACCTCGCTGGCGCCGACAGCCAGATTGCGACGGTCGCCGACGTCGCCCGCGGCGCGGTGGCCATGCAGGCCTTCCAGCTGCTGCTGCTGCCGGGTGGATTCTCGTACGGCGACGACCTTGGCGCTGGCCGCCTCTGGGCCTTGGAGCTGCGTCATGTGCTGCACGACCAGCTCGAGGCCTTCGTGGCCAGCGGCCGACCGGTCCTCGGCATCTGCAACGGCTTCCAGGCGTTGGTGAAGTCGGGCCTGCTGCCCGGACCGCAGGCCGCGGCCACGCAGGGGGCGTTCGCGCCGCAGCGCGTCAGCCTCGCCCGCAACGCCCGCAGCCAGTTCGAATGCCGCTGGGTCCACCTGCAGGCCGATCCGGCGTGCGGCTCGCCGTGGCTGGCAGACCTGCGTGGCCGCACCCTCACCTGCCCGGTCGCGCACGGCGAAGGCCGCTTCGTTGCCGACGACGCCGAGCTGGCCGCCTTGCACGCCCGCGGGGGGATCGCCCTGCGCTACGTCGACGCTGCCGGCCAACGGCCCGGCGCTGACGGCGGCGATGGCTATCCAGCCAACCCCAACGGCTCGCTCATGGACATCGCAGGCATCTGCAACGCGGCAGGCAACGTCCTCGGCCTGATGCCGCACCCAGAGAACCATGTGCTAGCGAGCCAACATCCGGGCCGGGATCGCGGCCTCGGCGGCTCGATGGGCTTGCCGTTGTTCCAGGCCGGCGTCCGGTTCGCCGCGGCGATGTAGTCCCCGCTCGCCCCAGCCCCCGCCCGACCGACACAGGACGCCGCACAGGAGCCCCCTTGACCACGTTCGACCACGAGACCTACCTCTCGCCGCTGACGTGGCGCTACGGGTCCCCGGCGATGCGGGCGCTGTGGAGCGAGGCCGAGCGACGCCGGACATGGCGCCGGATCTGGCTGGCCATCGCCGAAGCGCAGCGGGACGCAGGCATCGTGCCGGGCGTCGCCGTCGAGGCGCTGCGCCCCTTCGTCGATCTCGTCGATATCGAACGGGCCGAGCAAATCGAGGCGGAGATCCACCACGATCTGATGGCCGAGCTGCGTACGCTGGCGGAGCAATGCCCTGCCGCCGGCGGCTGGTTGCACCTCGGCTGCACCTCCATGGACATCGAGGACAACGCCGACGCGCTGCGCTTGCGAGACGCCATGGGCCTGGTCACCGCGCGCCTGGACGGGCTGCTACGCGCCCTGGCGACCCGGATCGACGCCACCGCAGACGACTGCACGATGGCGTTCACGCACCTGCAGCCCGCGGAACCGACGACGACCGGCTATCGCCTCGCCCAATTCGGCCTCGACCTGCTCACCGATCGCGACGATCTGCTGCGCCTGCGCGACGGCGTGCGCGGCAAGGGGCTCAAGGGCGCAGTCGGCACGGCGGCCAGCTTCGTCCTGCTGCTGCAAGGGTCCACGACCAGCGCACGGCAGCTTGAGGCGGACGTCATGCGGCGCATCGGCATCGACGCGATGGCCGTCAGCACGCAGACCTACGCGCGCAAGCAGGATCTGCGCATCCTCAACGGCCTCGCCTCGCTCGGCCAATCGCTCTACCGCTTCGCCGCCGATCTGCGCCTGCTGCAGTCGCCCACGATCGGCGAGTGGCGAGAGCCGTTCGCCGCGCGCCAGGTCGGCAGCAGCGCGATGCCGTTCAAACGCAACCCGATCCTGGCCGAGAACATCGACTCGTTGACGCGCCTCCTGGCGGCGTTGCCGCGGGTCGCGTGGGACAACGCGGCACACAACTACCTCGAGCGGACCCTCGACGATTCGGCGAACCGGCGGATCCTGCTGCCGTCGGCGTTTTTGCTGATCGACGAGTCGTTGCGCCGTGCCGAACGCCTCGTCCGCGACATGACCATCGACGTCGGCGCCGCCGACGATCTGCTGGCCCGCTACGGCGCGTTCGCCGCCAGCGAGCGGGTGCTGGTCGAGCTGGCGCGCCTCGGTGGCGACCGCCAGGAGCTGCACGAGATCCTGCGCGAGCACAGCCTCGTCGCCTGGGAGGCGATGCGACGCGGCGCCGGCAACCCGCTCGGCGTGCTGCTGTCGAGCGACCCGAGGCTGCTGCGTCTGGCCGACGCCGGGACCATCGTCGAGCTGCTGGACGCCCGAGGCCACGTCGGCGACGCTCCGGAGCGCGCCCGCGCGCTGGCCGAGGCCATCCGCCACGAGCTCGAGGCCGCGCCGAGCGGGCGACGCGCGCCATGACCGCCAATGCCCGTCGACGCGAAGGCGCGATGATGACGACCGAAGACCTCATCGCGGCCGCTCACGACGCCCTCGTCGCGACCGCGTTGGTGGGCCCCGATGGCCACGAGGTCCGCAAGGTTCAGGGCAAGGTCCGCGACAGCTATCTGCTCGGCGACGGCCGCCGCCTGCTGGTCGCGACCGACCGCGTCAGCGCCTTCGACCGCGTGGTGGGCGCCGTGCCGCTGCGCGGCGAGGTCCTGCACCAGCTCTCGATGTGGTGGTTCGATCAGGTCGCCGACCTGATGCCGCACCATGCCCTGGCCTCGCTCGACGCCCGCGCCCTGCTCTGCCGTGAGGTCGAGGTCCTGCCGGTCGAGATCGTCGTCCGCGGCTACTTGACCGGCGTGACCTCCACCTCGTTGTGGACGCTCTACGATCGCGGCGTCGACAAGCCGTACGGCCTGGATCTGCCGCCCGGGCTGCGTTGCAACGACGCCCTGCCCGAGCCGGTCGTGACGCCGACGACCAAGGCCCAAGGTGGCGCGCACGACGAGGTGATCAGCGAGCAGGAGCTGCTCGCGCGCGGCCTGGTGCCGCCGGAGCGATGGCAGCAGGCGCGCTCGGCTGCGTTGGCGCTGTTTCGCCGTGGCCAGCGCATCGCCGCCGCCGCCGGCCTGGTGTTGGTCGACACCAAGTACGAGATGGGCCTGCTCGACGGCCAGCTGGTGCTCTGCGACGAGATCCACACCCCAGATTCCTCGCGCTATTGGCGCGCCGATGATCTCGTCCGCGCCCGCGCCGAGGGTCGTGCGCCCGCGTCCTGGAGCAAGGAGTGGCTGCGGCAATGGCTCGCCGACCAGGGCGCGATGGACGGCGCGAGCGCGCCGTCCAGCCTGCCGGCCGAGGTCGCGGCTGAGGCCGCGCGCCGCTACATCGACGTCTACGAACGCCTGACCGGCCGGGTCTTCCGCCCCGCTGGCGGCCACGCGCCGCGACGCCTGCAGGCGGCGCTCGACGCGTGTTTTGCGCCGCCCTGGCTGCCACGAGGCGCGAACGCGCCCGCCGCACCCGACGCCGAGCCGGGACTGACGCTGGCCGAGGACGCGTTGGACCGCCCGGCCGAGGAATGCGGCGTCATCGGCATCTTCGCCAACCCGGACGCGGGCATCGACGCGTCGCGCCTGGCGTTTTTTGGCCTGTACGCGCTGCAGCACCGTGGCCAGGAGTCGGCCGGGATCGCCGCCGCCGACGGGCTCGGCGTGCGGGTGCACAAGGCGATGGGCCTCGTGGCGCAGGTCTTCGACGAGGCGGCGATGCGCAGCCTGGGCGGCCACATGGCGCTCGGCCACACCCGCTACTCGACGACCGGCGGCTCGCAGCTGGTCAACGCCCAGCCCTACCTGATCGAGACGATGTGGGGGCCGCTGGCGGTCGCCCACAACGGCAACCTGACGAACACCGCGGCCCTGCGCGACAAGCTGCTGCGCCGCGGCGTCGGCCTCGCCGGGTCGTCGGATTCGGAGATCGCGACGCAGATGCTCGCGGCGCCGCCGAGCAGCGACGAGCGCGCCGGCCCGGATTGGTTTGCCCGCATCCGTCAGCTCATGGCTGACGCCGAGGGGGCCTACAGCGTGGGCGTGCAGACGCGCCATGGCATCTTCGGCTTCCGCGATCCGCATGGCCTGCGCCCGCTCTGCATCGGCCTGCTCGCCGACGACGCCGGCCGCACGGTCGGCCACGTGCTGGCCAGCGAGTCCTGCGCGCTGGCGACGATCGGCGCCCGCTACCTGCGCGAGGTCGAGCCGGGCGAGATCGTGCACTTCGGCGACGCCGGCTTGCGCAGCGAACGCGGCTGTCCGGCCCGCGCGCCCCGGGATCGCGCGCTCTGCGTGTTCGAGTATGTCTACTTCTCGCGCCCGGACAGCGTGATCGAGGACCAATCGGTCCACGGGGTGCGTCAGCGCATGGGCGAGCGCCTGGCGGCCGAGGCGCCGGTCGCGGCCGACGTGGTCATCGGCGTGCCGGACTCTGCCGTGCCGGCCGCCATCGGCTTCGCCCACGCGTCGGGCATCCCGTTCAGCGAAGGTCTGACCAAGAACCGCTACATCGGCCGCACCTTCATCGAGCCGACCGACGGTCTGCGGCGCGCCAGCGTCAAGCTCAAGTACAACGCGCTGCGCGCCAACCTCGAAGGCAAGCGCGTCGTGCTCGTCGACGACTCCATCGTCCGCGGCACGACGGTCGGCTCGCTGGTCCGCCTGCTGCGCGACGACGGCGGCGCCATCGAGGTCCACGTCCGCGTCAGCTCGCCGCCGGTCCGCCACCCGTGCTTCATGGGCGTGAACATGGCGAGCCACAGCGAGCTCATCGCCCACCGGGTCGCCCTGGCGGACATCGCGGCGACCATCGGGGCCGACAGCGTCGCCTACCTGAGCTACGATGGCATGATGGCCGCCGTCGCATCGGCGGGCCCCACACGAAGCGGTCATTGCGGTGCCTGCTTCGACGGCCGCTACCCTGTGGACGTCTCGACGCAGCCGGGCAGCCGCACCGACGCGAGCGAAGGCACACCACGGCCATCCCCAGGAGCCGCTCCATGAGCCAGAACGCCCCCCACGTCCAGCCCGATCCGAACCCCGGCACCGGCCACCACCTGCAGCTGCTGGTCGTCGGCTCCGGCGGTCGCGAGCACGCCCTGGCCTGGAAGCTCGCCGAGTCGCCGCGCGTCGCCCGCGTCTACGTCGCGCCGGGCAACGGCGGCACGGACGGGCCCAAGGATCACGGCAGGATCCAGAACCTCGACATCGCCGCACGCGACAGCGCCGGCCTCGTCGCGGCGGCGCAGCGGCTCGACATCGATCTCGTCATCATCGGCCCGGAAGCAGCGCTCGCCGACGGTCTGGTCGACATGCTCAGCGCCGAAGGCATCGCCGCCTTCGGTCCACGCAAGGTCGCGGCCCAGCTCGAGTGCAGCAAGGCCTTCGCCAAGGAGTTCATGCGTCGGCACGGCATCCCGACCGCGAACGCCACCATCGTCGAGAGCGCAGACCAGGCGCGCGCCTGGATCGCGGCCCATCCGGGTCCGGTGGTGGTCAAGGCGTCCGGCCTCGCGGCCGGCAAGGGCGTGTTCATCTGCGAGACCAGCGAGGAGGCCGAGATCGCGGTCTCGCAGCTGATGGAACAGCGGTTGTTCGCCGACGCGGGCGCCACCGTGCTGCTCGAGGAGCGCTTGGTCGGCGAGGAGATCTCGGTGCTGGCCTTCTGCGATGGTCGCACGGCCCTGCCGATGCCGGCCGCCCAGGACCACAAACGCGCGTTCGACGGCGATCTCGGGCCCAACACGGGCGGCATGGGCGCCTTCGCCCCGGCCCCGTGCGCCGACGCCGAGACACTGCGCCGGATCCACCATGAGATCCTGCTGCCCGTGATCTCGGGGATGCGGGCCGAGGCCTACCCCTATGTCGGCATCCTGTTCGCCGGCGTGATGCTGACGGCGGACGGCCCCAAGGTGCTCGAGTTCAACTGCCGCTTCGGCGACCCCGAGACCGAGGCGCTGCTGCTGTTGCTCGAGTCCGATCTCGTCGAGGTCATCATGGCCTGCGTCGATGGCCGCCTGCGCAGCGACGACGTCCGCTGGCGCAACGGCAGCGCGGCCACCGTCGTGCTGGCGAGCGCGGGCTACCCGGGCACCTACGGCAAGGGCATGAGCGTCGCGGGGCTCGAGCAGGCCGCGCAGATCGAGGGAGTGCACCTGTTCCACGCCGGCACCCAGCGGCGCAGCGACGATCTCGTCACCGCGGGCGGCAGGGTGTTCGCCGTCTCGGCCGTCGCCGACACCCTGGCCGACGCGTTGGCGCGCAGCTACGCGGCCTGCGATCGCATCCGCTACGACGGCAAGCAGCTGCGACGCGACATCGGCGCCCGTGCCCTGTCGTCAGGAGGCTCACGATGACCACGCCCGCGGCGGCCCCAGGCACCAGCCAGGGCGCCCACACGCGCGCGGCGACAGGGCTGCGCTACCAGGACGCCGGCGTCGACGTCGAGGCCGGCAACGAGGCCGTGCGGCGGATGCGTGCCGCGGTCGAGGCGACCCACGGCCCCGAGGTGCTCGCCGGTGTTGGCGCCTTCGGCGGCCTGTTCGCCCTCGGCGGCCTGCACGAGCCCAGCCCGGTCCTGGTCGCGTCCACCGACGGCGTCGGCACCAAGACGCGCATCGCCGCGGCGCTCGGCCGCTACGACAGCATCGGCGCCGATCTGGTCCACCACTGCATCGACGACATCCTGGTGCAGGGCGCGCGGCCGCTGTTCTTCTTGGACTACGTCGCGACGGCGAAGCTCGATCCGGGCCGCATCGCCACCGTCGTCCATGGCGTCGCCCGGGCGTGCAAGGAGTGGGGCGTGGCGCTGCTCGGCGGCGAGACGGCCGAGATGCCCGGCGTCTACGTCGATGGCGAGCTGGACCTCGCCGGCACGATCGTCGGCGTCGTCGACCGCGCGGCGATCGTCGACGGGACGGCCATCGCCCCAGGCGACGTCGTGCTGGGCATCGGCTCGACCGGCCTGCACACCAACGGCTACTCGCTCGCCCGCCACATCGTCGCGGGCGAGGACCTCGGGTCGCCGCGCGAGGCGCTCGATGGCCGCAGCCTGGGGGACGCGCTGCTCGCGGAGCACGCCTGCTATCTGCCGGAGTTTGCGCGCCTGCAGCGCGGCGCACCCGAGCTCGGCCTGGCCGGGGTGCGCGTGCGCGGCCTGGTCCACATCACCGGCGGCGGCCTGATCGACAACCCACCGCGGATCCTGCCCGACGAGGTCGCGATGTGGCTCGACGAGAGCACCTGGACGGCGCCGCCGATCTTCGCCTGGCTCGCCGAGCGCGGCGGCGTGGCCCGATCCGAGCAGAGGCGGGCGTTCAACTGCGGCCTCGGCCTGCTGGTCGTGGTGCCGGCGGCCGACGCAGACCGGGCGATGGCGCTGCTCGGCGACGTCCCGCGCCCCGGCGGTCAGCGGCTGCCGGCCTTCCGGGTCGGCGGCATCGAGCCCCGCGCCGGCGGCGCGCCGGTCCGTTTCGTCGGCGACGGCGACGGCGGACCTGCAGGCCCGGCACCACGCAAGGAGCCCGCATGAGCCGCCTCACGCGCGGCCCCCAGGCCCGGCGGGGCCGGCTGGTCGTCCTGGCCAGCGGCAACGGCAGCAACCTCGCAGCCGTGATCCAGGCCTGCGCCGACGACTGCCTGCAGGCGGATGTCGTCGCCGTGGTCAGCGATCAGCCCGAGGCGCTGGCCCTGCGCCGGGCCGAGGCTGCAGGCATCCCCGCCCGCTGCATCGACTGGCGCAAGCATCGCGCCCAAGGCGGCAGCCGCGCCGGGTTCGACGCCCGGATCGCCGACGTCGTCGGCCGCTTCGGGCCCGATCTGGTGATCCTGGCCGGCTGGATGCGTGTGCTCGGCCCCGACTACGTCGACGTGCTCGGGCCGCGGACGCTGAACCTGCACCCGGCGCTGCCCGGAGCCTTCCCCGGCGTCGACGCCATCGCACGCGCCCACGCCGCGTTCGCCGCCGGCGAGATCCAGCAGACCGGGGTCATGGTCCACCACCTCGCGCTCGAGGTCGACGCCGGCGCGCCGGTCGCGGTCGAGGCCGTGGCGATGGTGCCGGATGAACCCCTCGAGGCGCTGACGCAGCGGATCCACGCCGTCGAGCACCGGCTGCTGGTCGCGGCCATCGATCAGGCGCTGCCGGCCGCGATCGCCGCCGTCGATGCGCAGCCGGTCGCGCTGCTCAGCGTCTCGGACAAGACCGGCCTGCTCGAGCTCGCCGTCGGTCTGCACGAGCGTGGCTACGCCCTGATCGCCTCGGGCGGCACGGCGCGGGCGCTGCGCGAGGCCGACTTGCCCGTGCGCGACGTCAGCGACCTCACGGGCGCGCCCGAGATGCTCGGCGGACGCGTCAAGACGCTGCACCCCGCCATCCACGGCGGCATCCTCGCCAGGCGCGACCCCAGCAGCCTCGCCGAGCTCGCAGCCCACGGCTTCGGCCCGATCGACGTGGTCGTCTGCAACCTCTACCCCTTCGTCGAGACGATCGCCGCGCTGCCGGGCGCCCGTCACGGCCACACCGCTGACGCCAGCGCGATCGAGGAGATCGACATCGGCGGCGTGACGTTGTTGCGGGCGGCGGCCAAGAACTTCGAGGCCGTCACCGTGCTGTCGTCGCCGTCACAATACGAACGGCTGCTGCAGGCCCTCGACGACGGCTTCGTCCCGCGCGCGCTGCGACGCCAGCTCGCCCTCGCCGCGTTCTCAGCCACCGCGGCCTACGACGCCGCGATCTGCAACTGGCTGGCCGAGGGCTCCGCGTTCCTCGACCCGGACGCGTCTGGCGAAGTCGAGGCCGAGGCCACCCTTCCGCCGATGATCCACCTCGCGCTCGAGCGTGGAACCCCGCTCCGCTACGGCGAGAATCCCCACCAGGCGGCCGCGATCTACGCGCCCCGCGGTGCCGGACCGCGCTGGACCCAGCTCGGCGGCAAGGAGCTCTCGTACAACAACCTGGTCGACGCCGAGGCTGCCTGGTCGATGCCGCAGTCGTTCTCGGATCCTGCCGTCGCGATCGTCAAGCACTGCAACCCGTGTGGCCTGGCGACGGGAGCGGACCTGCCGGCGGCCTTCGCCAAGGCCCTGGCCGCAGATCCGACCAGCGCGTTCGGTTCGGTCATCGCGGTCAACCGGCGCGTCGACCGGTCGCTGGTCGACGCCTTGGGCGCCTTGTTCGTCGAGGCCCTGGTGGCGCCGGGCTTCGACGAGGACGCCCTCGCGGCGCTGCGCAGCCGCAAGAAGCACGCGCGCTTGCTGCAGCCCGCAGCCGAGGCGGACGTCTCGGGCCGATCTGTGGCCGCGGGGCTCGAGATGCGGGCGTTCGGCGCGGGCCTGCTGGTCCAGACGCGGGATCCCATCGCCGACGATCCCGCGACCTGGCGCGTCGTGAGCCGTCGACAGCCGACCGACGACGAGTGGCGTGCGCTGCGCTTCGCCTGGATCGCCGCGGCCCACGTCAAGAGCAACGGCATCGTCCTGGCCGTGGACGGCTCGGCGGTCGGCGTCGGCGCTGGCCAGATGAGCCGGGTCGACTCGGTGCAGGTCGCGATCCGCCGCGCCGGCGAGGCCGCGCGCGGCGCCGTGCTCGGCTCGGACGCGTTCTTCCCCTTCGCCGACGGCGTGCAGGCGGCGGCGGCGGCGGGGGTGGTGGCCGTGGTCCAGCCGGGCGGCTCGGTCCGCGACGCCGAGGTCATCGCGGCGGCCGACGAGCTCGGGTTGGCGATGGTCTTCACGGGTGTGCGACACTTCCGACACTGAGGAGCGGCGGACACGGGGCGGCGGACACGGGGCGGCGGACACGGGGCGGCGGACACGGGGCGGCGGCGCCTCGAGCACCCGCCGGCGTCCTCCAACGGGCGAGGCGACGATGAGCAGCAGATCTCCGGTGCCCAAGGGCCGAGCCAAGGCCGCCAAGGCGACTGCCAGGCCCTCGCGCGCGGCCGCGACGCAGGATCAGGGCACCACGACCGCCCGGCTCGAGCTGCGCCAGCGCCCCGGCCTTCGCGACGGCCGCGGCGAGGCCGTGCGCCGTGCGGCCCGCGATCTCGGCCTCGGCGACGTCGGCGCCGTCGAGGTCGTCGACGTCTTCTGGCTCGCGGGCCCGGCCCTCGCCAGCGACGCCGGCCGGACCCGCGTCGTCGAGTTGATCTGCGACCCGATCCTGCAGCTCGCCAGCTGGGGCGAGGCCGACGGCGAAGGACGCCACGTCGAGGTCGCCCGCCGCCCCGGCGTGACCGATGCCGTCGCCGAGAGCCTGCTCGCGGCGGCCGAGCGCTTCGGCCTGCCGGGCCTCGTCGACGCCGCGACCGGCACCCGCTACGAGCTGGCGGCGGCCGTGCCGCACGCCGCCGCCGAGCGACTCGCGTCGGGCGTGCTGGCCAACGCAGTGGTGGACCGGGTCGCCGTCGACGCCGCCCTCGAGCCCGCGTTCTTGCAGCCGACGCCCAGCGCCGACGCGCTCGCCGTGGTGCCCGTGCGCACGCTCGACGACGCCGGGCTGCTCGCGCTCTCGGCCGCGCGGCGCCTGAGCCTGGATCTCGCCGAGATGCACGCCATCGCGCGGCAGTTCGGCGCCATCGGCCGCGATCCGACCGATCTCGAGCTCGAGATGCTGGCCCAGACGTGGTCGGAGCATTGCGTCCACAAGACCTTCGGTGCCCGCGTGCGCCAGCGCGAACAGGACGTCGACGGCAACGTCACGTTCGACGCCGAGATCGACTCGATCTTCCGCACCTACATCGTCGCCGCGACGCGGGCGGCGGACCGTGGCGACCGCCTGCGCTCGGTCTTCGTCGACAACGCCGGCATCGTCGCCTTCGACGAGGCGCTGGACCTCGCGCTCAAGGTCGAGACCCACAACCACCCATCGGCGCTCGACCCCTTCGGTGGCGCCAACACCGGCATCGGCGGCGTCGTGCGCGACATCCTCGGCGTCTCGGCGCGGCCGATCGCCAACCTCGACGTGCTCTGCTTCGGCCCGCCCGACCTCGACGCCGCGGCGCTGCCCGCCGGCGTGCTGCACCCGCGGCGCATCGCTGACGGCGTCGTCGCCGGCATCGAGGACTACGGCAACAAGATGGGCATCCCGACCGTCGCCGGCGCGGTCGTCTACGACGCCGGCTACATCGCCAACCCGCTGGTCTTCTGCGGCACGCTCGGCGTCCTGCCGCACGGCAGCCACCGCAGCGAGGCCGCGCCCGGGCAGCGCGTCGTCGTGCTCGGCGGTCGGACCGGGCGCGACGGCCTGCGCGGCGCGACGTTCAGCTCGATGGCGATGGGCGACGAGACCGCGGCGATCGCGAGCACCTCGGTCCAGATCGGCCACCCGATCCACGAGAAGCAGGTGCTCGAGGTCCTGCTGCGGGCCCGCGATCGCGAGCTCTACGCCGCCGTGACGGACTGCGGTGCCGGCGGCCTGTCGTCGGCGGTGGGCGAGATGGCGTCGGCCATCGGCGCCGAGATCGACCTCGAGCTCGTCCCGCTCAAGGTGGCCGGCCTCGCGCCCTGGGAGATCTGGCTGTCGGAGGCCCAGGAGCGCATGGTCTTCGCCGTCGCGGACGCCGATTGGCCCGCGTTTGCGGCCATCGCGACGGCCCATCGCTGCGAGGCCACGACCATCGGCCGCTTTCGTGACGATGGCCGGCTGCTCGTGCGTCACCGCGGCGTGGTCGTCGCCGACCTCGATGGCCACTTCCTGCACAAGGGCATGCCGCAGCGACAGCTGGTCGGGACCTGGCGCGCGCCGCCGCCCCAGCCGCTGCCGCCGCCCCCCCACGCCAGCGGGCGGACGGCGACGGGGTCGTCCTCGGTGGCCGCCGGCCTGCTGGCCCTGCTCGCGACGCCGACGATCCGCAGCAAAGAGGCGATCATCCGCCGCTTCGATCACGAGGTCCAAGGCGGTACGGTGGTCAAGCCGCTGCTCGGCGCGCACGGTCACGCCCCCTCGGACGCGGTGGCGCTGCTGCCGCTCGACGGCCTGCTCGGCCACACCGAGTCGCGCCGCGGCGTCGCGATCGCCGTCGGCATCCAGCCCCGGCTCGGCCTCGTCGACCCGTACGCGATGGCCTGGGCGGTCGTCGACGAGGCGGTGCGCAACCTCGTGGCCATCGGCGCCGATCCTGACGACGTCTCGCTGCTCGACAACTTCTGCTGGGGCAGCCCGGACCTGCCCGACCGCATGGGCGCCCTGGTCCGCTGCACCCGCGGCTGCCACGACGCGGCGGTCGATCTCGGCGCGCCCTTCATCTCGGGCAAGGACTCGCTGCACAACGAGTGGACCGACGCCGACGGCACGCGGCGCGCGATCCCGGGCACCCTGCTCGTCACGGCGATGGCGACGATCCCCAACGTCGACCAGACGGTGACGATGGCGGCCGCGCGCCCCGGCGACCGGATCTACGTCGTCGGCGAGACCGGCCCTGGCCTTGGCGGTTCGTCCTGGGCGACGCTGCACGGCACGCTCGGCGACGCCGCGCCCACGCCCGCACGCGGCGCGCTGTCGCGCTACCGCAAGCTGCATGCCGCGATCCGCAACGGGCTGTGCCGCGCGGTGCACGACATCAGCGACGGCGGCCTCGTCGCCGCCCTGGCCGAGATGTCCCTGGCCTGCGGCGCCGGCCTCGACGCCGACCTGCGCGGCCAACCCGGCGGCGACGACCTGGCCCTCGACGCGCTCTGCTTCGGCGAGCGCCCCGGTCGGCTCGTCGTCGCGGTCCGTCCCGCCGAGGCCGCCGCCTTCGAAGCCGCGATGGAGGGCGAAGCCCTGCGCCGCATCGGCAGCTTCCGCGCCGACGACCGCGTCCAGCTCAGCGACGGCGAGCAGCCGATCGCGGCGCTGCGTGTGGCGGCGCTCGAGCAGGCCTTCTGCGGCCACCTGCGGGCCTGATGCCGATGCCGCGCTGGGCGTTCATCCTGTGGCTCGTCACGGCGCTGACGGCGCGCCTGTGGGCGGCCTGGCGCGAACCTGCGTACCTGCACCCGGACGCGCTCGGCCAGGGGTTGGAGCCAGCGTTCCGCGCGGTGTTCGGCCACGGCGACGTCGCGTGGGAGTGGCAGCAGGGCCTGCGCTCGTGGAGCTGGCCGGGATTGTTGGCCCCAGCCTTCGCCGCCGGCGCCGCGACCGGCACCCCAGAGCCCGGCGTCGGCATGGCGCCGTGGCTGTTCGCCGCCCGGATGATGCCGCTGGCCCTCGACATGATCAGCGGCGGGCTGGCCATCCGCCTCGCGGGACGGCTGGCCGGGCCGGAGTCCGGCGGCGCCTCGATCGCGGCCGGACTCGTCGCCGTGCTGACGGCGCTGCACCCGGCCTGGGTCGAGATGGCCGGCCAGCCGCTGATCGACGTGCCCGCCGCGACCGCGCTGCTGGCGCTGCTGGCGCTGCTCGAAACCGGACCGTCCGGGCCTGGCAGGTCGATCGCGGCCGGCGCCCTGGCGTCGCTGGTCCTGATGGTGCGGATCCAGCTCCTGCCCGGCGTGCTCGTCGCGCTGCTGCTGCATGGCGGCGGCCTCGCTCGCCGGCTCGGGCGTGCTCCGCTGGAACCTCGGTCGCTGGCGGTCGGCGCGGCGGCCGGCCTCGCGCCCTTCGCCCTGCTCGACCTCTGGACCTGGGGTGCGCCGTTTGCGTCCACCGTGGCCTACCTGCGCTTCAACGCCGCGGGTGGCCAGGCGGTGTTCGGCACGATGCCGGCCGATCGCTACGCCGAGCACCTGCAGCTCGCCCTGCCCGTGGTCTGGCCGGCCCTGGTCGCGCTCGCGTTGGTCGGCGCCACCCGCGCCCCGGTGCTCGGCGCGGTCTTCGTCGTGACCGTGGCCTCGCACCAGCTGGTGCCGATGCGGATCTGGCGCGCGCTGCACCCTGCGCTCTGGTTGCTGCCGGTCCTGGCCGGGATCGGTGGATCCTGGCTCGCGGCGCGGCTGCGCGACCGTGGCCGGCCGCGTCGGCCCTGGCTCGCCCTGGGCCTCGCGCTCTGCCTCGCCAGCACCTGGGTGGCGGTCCGCGACGAGACACTCTGGCGCACGACGTGGCTGTGGAACCAGGGCGGCGCCGAGGCCGTCGACCTGTCGCGGGCCCTGAACCGGGCCGCGCTCGCCGTCAGCGCGGGCCCTCCGGTGCGAACCGTGCTGCAGGCGGTCCTGCCGGCAGCGGCGGCCCCAGGCCACGCCCTGTTCGGCCATGACGTGACCTTGCTCCAGCCGCTCGGAGCGTCGCCTGGCCTGGATCCTCGGGCCGTTCGCGAAGCGGACGTCTGGATCGTCCGGGACGGCGCGATTCCCGCAGCGATGCGCGACGGGCGCGACTGCGCTGGCCCCTTCGCGCCCGACGTGCTCGTCTGCTGGCGGAGACCAGCTCTGGCGGCGCCGCGCCCTGGCACCCGGATTCCGCCGTAGCTTCGGAAGCTTGGGCGCAACGCTGCGCCCTGCCCCCTTGCCCCCACTCGCGCTGTCGTCGGCGCAGTCTGAGGCGTCTTGCGTCGCCCGCTCAAGGCGACGCGCGCAGGTAGGTGACCCAGCCCTTGTGGTCGGTCTTTCCGCAGAGATTCATCGCGCCAGAGCTGTACCCGGCCTCGGGCACCGAACACACACCAGGTGCAGACAAACCCGGCAAGTGGCTCGCGTCGCTGGGCGCGAAGCCGTTGGAGCAGCCCCAGCCAGCGCCGCATTTGTCGGCAGAGAAGCTGCTGTCGGCGCTGCAGGCGACCGGCTTGCCGTCGACGAGCCAGGTGCCGCCGACCGCGGCCTTGGCGGCGAACGAGAAGGGCTTGCTCGAGGTCGGCGAGACGATGCCTTTGCTGTCGCCGAGCGCGCATTTGCGCAGCATCTGGCCCTTGCCGGCGAGGACGGCCTGGGCAAAGCCATCACCCTCCGCGGCCGTGACGCGCGTCCAGCCGCCGCCGGCGGTCGTGTGGTCGCACTCGGTGCGCACCGCGTTGTCCTTGCTGCCGCCATCGGGATCGACCCACTGCCTGGGCAAGCCACTGTAGGCCGCCATCGCGCCGATGGTCGCACAGTCCTTGGCCGCCAGGGCCTTGGCGGCGCCTGCGAGGCCCTTGCAGGTGCTCACATCGAGCCGCACCTGGACAATGCGATCGTCGTTCAGCAGCGACATCCACACGGTGCCATCGCCGCGCTGGAGCAGACCGCCGACATAGCCAATGCGGGCCTCACTGCCCAGGCCGCTTGAGAATCCACTACTGGCCGACTCACCGGCCACCGTCACCGTCTGCAGGCTTGGCCAGACCCTGCGCAGCGTGCCGTATTGCTCCCCGACGAGCAGCGAGCCGTCCGCGAGGACCTCGATCGCAGTCGGGTCGAGCAGTCGCGCGCCCAGCGGCCCCGCGCCGTCGAGGTGTGCGCCATAGGCCATGGGCCGGCCCGCGACGGTGTCGACCTGGCCCGAGGGCAGCACCCGCCTGACTACATTGTATTCAAAATCGACCACATAGAGATGTCCACCCTTGGCGCGCGCTATCGCAGCGGGATAGGAGAAGCGCGCTCCGGCGCCAACACCGTCGATCGCGCCAGCCTTGCCCGGGCTGCCCGCCAGAGTCGCGACCATCCCGTTGGCGTCGATGCGGCGAATGACGTGGTTGTGCTGGTCGGCCACGAAGATCTCGCCGTCGCTACCGAGCGCGAGGTCCCGAGGATAGTTGAAGCGGGCCACGGTCGCGACGCCGTCGACGTGTCCCGCGGCGCCCGCGCCAGCGACCAAGCTCGTCGCGAAGCCCGGGCTCATCACCCGGACGCGGTGGTTCTCGTAGTCCGTGAGGTACACGTCTCCGCCGCTGGCGCGCTCGAGGCCAGCCGGCGTGCTCAACTGCGCTTCTGCGCCTTTGCCTTCTTTGTAGCCCTTGCTGCTGCCGAGCACGGTGGTGACGGTGCCATTGGCTTCGATGCGGCGAATGCGATGGTTCAGCCCATCGGCCACCAGGATGCCGCCAGCGCCATCGTCGGCCAGGCCGCGCGGCTGGTTGAACGACGCCTTGGCCACCGGGCCGTCTGCGCTGCCTTGGCCGCCGCTCGTCAGCGGCAGCACCAACGCGGCCTGCCGGCACACCCCGGCCATGCAAAGGCTCGCGCAGTCGTCGCTCTTGCCGCAACGTGTTCCTTCGGCCGCCAGCGTATAGGTGCAGACGCCCTTGCTGACGTCACACGCAGCGACCTGGCAAGGCCCACCATCGGGACAGGCGAGCGCGGGGTCGGCCGTCTTGTGGCTGCATCCGACTTTGGGGTCGCAGACGTCGGTGGTGCAGGGGTTTCCATCGTCACACGAGGTGCCGACACGGCGCACCAGCGAAAGCCGCGCGCCGTCGCCCTCTGCGAGCACGTACTGATCCGGCGCGACCTTGACCAGCGCCCTCGGCGTCACAGTCGTCGTCTTGAGCCCCAGACCACCCTTGGGGCTACTTCCACCATCGCCGAGCAGCGACACGACGCCACCCCAAGCGGTCCACACCCGCACCCGACCTGGGTTGATGCTCGTCAAGAACACCGCGTCGAGCGCGGCGTCGTAGTGGACACCGCGAACTTCAGGGACGCCGGCCCCCGCGATGCCGATGCCATCGAGCAGCGCGCTGGTGGTCGCGCCGGCGAGGGTCTGCACCACGCCGTCGCGGAGACGTCGCAACGCACCGTTGCCGCGGTCGCCGAAATACACGTCGCCCTTGGGGCTCACGTCGATGCCCACAGGCTGATTCAACGCAGCGCTTGCGGCGGGCCCGTCGACGAAGCCCTTGGTCCCGCTGCCCGCCAGAGTCGTCACTTCACCGTCGAGGCCGACGCGGCGCAGGCGGTGATTCTCGTTGTCGGCGACCGCGAGCGCACCGTCACCGAGCAGCGACAGGCCGTAGGGGTACCTAAAGCGTGCGTTGGTGCCAGAGCCGTTGGCGAAGCCTGCCGCTGCCGGGATCGCCCCGGCCACCGTCGTCACCATGCCCGCGGGAGTCACCGCGCGGATGGCGTGGTTGTTGGTGTCGGTCAGGTACAACGTGCCGTTGGCGCTCCGCACCACCGCTGTCGGCCAGTTGAAGCGGGCGGCGAGACGATGGCCATCGGCCAGACCATTGGCGTAGCCAGCCCATGTCGCCGCGCCGGCGATGGTGCGCGCCACTCCATCTGGTCCCATCGTGCGCAGCGCATGGAAGCCGCCCTCGGTCCAGATCAGGGTGCCATCGGGAGCCACCGCCAGCCCAGCCGGCTCGCCAAGGTCCGCGCGCGCCAGTTTGCCCTCCACTGCCGCGCGCGCGCCGTCGGCGATGCCCTTGACCACCGCGCCGTCCTGCGATCCGACAAGGCGCGTGACCGAGAACGCAAACAACGAGGGCTTGCAAGCGCCGCCGAGGCACTGGCTGCTCTCGCTACAGGCGTTGTCATCGTCGCAGACGACGCCATCCTCGCGCTTGACGTGGGCGCAGCCCTTCGCTGGGGCGCAGCTGTCGGTGGTGCAGGGGTTGCCGTCGTCGCAGCCGCCGGTGGGCCCGTCTTTGCACTTGCAGTCGGTGGCCTTGGCCCCGGGTTTGCACGCACCGGCGGCGCAGGTGTCGCCGACCGTGCAGGCCTGGCCGTCATCGCACGGCAGCGAGGCGGCGTCGCTGTGACAGCCGACGTAGGGCTGGCAGGCGTCGATGGTGCAGGGGTTGTTGTCGTCGCAGGTCTTCCACGGCCGACTGACCTTGCCGATCCTGTCGCTGACCGCGTCGCTGACCAACATCGTGCCGTCGCTCAGTGCGACCACGCTGCTTGCGGAGCCAAGGGCTGCGCCTGCACCGATCCCGGGGGTGAAGGTGGTGCCCTTGCGGACGACGGTGCGCAAGCGCCCACCGCTCCACAACGCCAAGGCGCCATCCCAGTTGGCGATCCACAGCAGCCCCTCGTCGTCGAGCGCGATGCTGCTGGGGTAGGCGAGCGACGCCTCCAAGGCAGACCCCGGCACGTAACCGTTGATTCCCTGACGCCCGACGACGGTGGTGACGATGCCTGTGGGGCTGATCCTGCGCACGAGGTGGTTGAAGTAGTCGGCCACAAACAGGCTACCGTCCTTCGCCAACGCCAGGTCTGCGGGTCGATGGTAGCGCGCGATCGCGATCGGCCCGTCGATGTAGCCTGCGCCGCTGCCGGACCAGGTGGACACGCTGCCGTCGGCGGCCACCGCGCGCAGGCGGTGCCCCATCGTGTCCGCGACGATGAGCGTCCCCGATGCGTTGGTCGCGATCGCCCGGGGCGACACGAACCTGGCGACGCCAGCCGGCCCGTCCACGGTCGTCGATTGTGGACCGCCGGCCAGTGTCGTCACGATCCCCTCCGGACCCAGCCGGCGCACGCGGTAGTTGTCGTAGTCGGCGATGTAGAGCGCGCCATCGTGGCCGATGTGCAGCCCCAGCGGCAGGTTGAAACGCGCCTGCAGCGCCGGCCCGTCCTGGTAGCCCGCGCCCGAGCCCATCGACGTGCCAGCGACGGTCTCGACCCGGCCATCCGGGCCCATGCGGCGGATCACGTGGTTGTCGCCGTCCGCCATGAACACGCCGCCGTCCGCCGCACGCACCATCGAACGTACGCCGTTGATCTTGTACGCTGCGGCCGGACCGTCGAGATCCCCGCCGTCGTTTGCACTGTGCAGCGTCAGCTTGCCAGCCGCCACGCACTCGCCAGCAGCGCAGAGCTGCGGGGCGGTGCATGGATCGCCGTCGTCGCAGGGCGACCCATCGACGACGTTGGTCCAGGTACAGACGCCGGTCTTGGCCTCGCAGGTGGCGATGACACAGGCGTCGCCGATGTCGCAGTCCACCGGCGCCATCTTGCAGTCTCCGCTCTGGACCTCGCAGGCATCCTGGGTGCAGATGTCCCCGTCGTCACAAGCGTGGCGACGCAGCTCGATGCGGCGCAGCAAGCGGTTGGCGGCGTCGGCGATGATGAGGTCGCCGCCGGGGTTGAGCGCGATCGCCGCGACGACGTTGAACTGCGCGGCGGCGCCGTCGACGGCGCCGGGGGTGCCACCGGCCACGGTCGACACGCTGCCGTCGAGCAGCACGCGGCGGACGCGGTGGTTCAGCGAATCTGCGACCAGGATCTCGCCCGCTGCGGTGACCGCAGCCCCGAGTGGCGAGAAGAACTTGGCGGCCGTGCCCTTGCCGTCCGCGTAGCCGAGGCTACTGCCAGCCAAGGTGACGACAGCGCCATTCGCGTCCACCTTGCGGATGCGATGGCCGAGGCGGTCCACCACCACCCAGCCGCCGTCGGGCAGCGACTCGACGGCGGTGGGCCCATGGAACCGCGCCACGGAGGCGCTCCCGTCAACGACACCTTGGCTGCCACAGGCTCCCGCCCACGTCTTCACCGTGTTGGCCTTGACGTCCCACGCCTTGATGCAGTGGGCGTCCCGGTCGACCAGCAACCAGGTGCCGTCAGGGCGCTCGATCAACGCCGAAGGGAAGGAGAACGTCGCGGTCTTGGCGGTGCCATCGGCGAACCCCTTGGCACCGCTGCCGGCCAGTGTCGTCACCACGCCGGCGGTTGAGACGGCCCGGAACGTGCGGGCTCCGCCGTCGGCGAACCAGATGCTGCCGTCGTTGCGCGGGCGCAGACCGACGATCTCGCCGAGCACGGCGGCGCTGCCAGGGCCGTCGCTACCGACCGCGCCCGCAGAGCTTCCGCCCGCCAGCGTCGTCACCGCCCCATCGAGGCCGACGCGGCGAATCGTGCCGGACGAGGCGAACACCATCGCCCCGTCGCTGGCACGCGCAATCGCGGACGGGTAGGTCACCGACGCCTTGAGGCGATGGCCATCGCGGTTGCCAGTGACGCCCTTGGTCCCCAACCAGGTCGACGTCCACGTCGACACCACGGGCGCCTGGCACACGCCGCCCAGGCAAGCCTCCGCCTTGGTGCAGGCGTTGCCATCGTTGCAAGCGCTGCCGTCGGCCTTGCCTTTGCATTGGTCGCTGCTGATGTCGCAGAGCGCGGCCTTCGGCCCCGAGATGCATTTGCCCGCCTTGCAGGCGTCACCGACCGTGCAGGCGTCGTCGTCGAAACACGGCATGGCGTCAGCTTGTGGCAGGTACTCACAGCCCTGGCCGCTCAGGCAGCGGTCCTGCGTGCAGGCCGAGCCGTCGTCACAGGCGGCGTCGTCGCCAAGGTGAATGCAACCGATCTGCGGCGAACACGCGTCCGTGGTGCAGGCGTGGCCATCGTCGCAGACCCCAGAGAGGGTCGCATGGAGGCAGCCCAGGGCCTTGTCACAGGTGTCTTTGGTGCAACTGAGGCCGTCGTCACAGATCGTCGCGCCAGGCACGGTGGCGTCAAAGACGCAGGTGCCGGTCTTTGGCTCGCAGCCATCGACGGTGCAAGGGTTGCCGTCGTCACAAGGCTTGGCCGTGCCTGCCGCGCAGGCGCCGGCCTTGCAGGCGTCCCCTAGGGTACATGCGTTGCCGTCACTGCACCCGGCTGCGTTTTGCAGCTCCAGGCAGCCTGCTTTGGCGTCGCACAAATCGGTGGTGCAAGTGTTGCCGTCGTCGCAGACCTTGGGCTTGCCCGCGACGCAGGCCTTGCCAGCGCAGGTGTCGCCGGCGGTGCACAGATCTCCGTCCTCGCACGGGGTCTTGTTGGCCGCATTGACGCAGCCAAAAGCCTTGTCGCAGCTGTCGTCTGTGCAGGGGTTGTTGTCGTCACAAGGCTTGTCTTGGTTGATGTCCGGGTTCAGGCAGAGCGAACCCTTGCACAACGTACCGATCGTGCAGGGATTGTCGTCGTCGCAAGGGCCGTCGGTGTTTTGCAGCATCAACTCGCACTTGCCCGACGTCGGCTGGCAGGTCGACTTCTGGCAGGTGGTGTCGTTGACCGTTGGGCAGACAATGACCGACGACGGCTTGACCTGACAGGCCCAGGGTATCGCCGCTGTATCGCAGAACAAGGTGCCGTTGCAGACGTTTCCATCCTCCTTGGCCGCGCAGTCGGCGTCCTTGTGGCACAAGCAGATGTCCGCGCCCCCTTCGCATGCGCCGTTGGTACAGAGTTCGCCTTGGGTACAAGGCACGCCGTCGTCGCAAACCTCGTTCTGGTGGACGAAGGTCATGGCGCACTTGCCGGTCTGCTTCTGACACAGCGACTGGATGCATTGGGTGTTGTCGGCGCTGGGGCAAGAGATCACGGTTGCCGCGTTGACCTTGCAGGATGCGTCCGCCAGGTCGCAGAACATCGTGCCGTTGCACAGGTCACCATCGTCGTACTTGGTGCAGTCCTTGTTGCTCTTGCACTTGCAGGTGTTGGTCGGATCCACCGCGCACTTGCCTTGCTGGCACGTGTCGTTGGGCGTGCACAATGAGCCGTCGCCCTCGCAGGGCGTGCCGTCGAGGACAGGCACCTGGACGCAGGCCCCCGTCTTGGCGGCGCAGGTGTTCTTGGAGCAGGAGGTGTCGTCCACGGTCGGGCAGATCACGACGGTCGCCGGGTTGGGAGCGCAAGTTCCTGTCGAAACAGAACAATACAGCGTTCCATTGCAGAGATCGCCGTCATCCTTGCTCGCGCAGTCCGCGTCGCTGCTGCACGCGCAGGTGTTGGTCGAACTGACGCATTGACCGCCTTTGCATGCGCCGTCGCCCGGAGTGCAGGGGTTGCCGTCGTCACAGAACACGCCGTCGGCGGCCGCGGTCATGGCGCACTTGCCGGTCTTGGGTTGGCAAAGGTTCGTGCTGCAGGTCGTGTCGTCTACAGAAGGGCAATTGACCACTGACGCCGGGTTGTCGATACAGAGGCCCAGCGCCTTGTTGCAGAACATGACGCCGTTGCAGAGATCGCCGTCGTCGGCTCCGACGCAGTCGCCGTCGCTCTGGCAGCACACCGGCTTGCCGCCTCCACAGACGCCCTTGGTGCAGACCTCGCCGGCCGTGCACTTCTCGCCGTCGTTGCACGCGCCGCCTTCAGGGGTGGCCACCATCGAACATGTCCCGAGCGCCGGATCACAGGTGTTGCGCTGGCACAACGTGTCGGCGTCAGCGCTACAAGCCACGACCGTCGCCGGATTCAGCACGCATTGGCGGACCCCGGGCGCGACCACCGCACAGTAGTACGTGCCGGTGCACAAATTTCCTTTGCTGAGACCGGCGCAGTCAGTATCCGTGCTGCAGGCGCACTGGTTGGCACCAGCCACGCAAGCGCCAGCAGCGCAGTGGTCGCCGCCGGTGCAGGGATTGCCGTCATCACACGCGACGATCTCCGACGCCTCGATGGGCAAGTGAACGCAAGTTCCATCGGCGCATGTGTCCGCCGTGCACGGCACTCCGTCGTCGCAGTCCTTGAAGGCCTCGGCCTTGCAGGCACCGCCGACACAGCGGCCGCTGATCACACAAGCGTCGCCTGGGATGCACACCGCGTCCGCAGGTGCCCAGACCGCGACGCAGCCGAGCTTCGAGTCACAGACCCACTGCTGGCACGCGTCGAGCGCATCGTCACAGTCCACCGGCGTCGTGCAAGGAGTGCCAGGGCCGATCACATCGCCGTGGCCGCTGCCGCCGCCATCGCTGCCATCGCTGGCGGCAGCGTCCAGGTCGCCGGCGTCGGCAACCTCGGCGCCGTCGGTGTCGATAGCGACATCGTCGGTGGCCTTCGAGATCTCTGCGTCATCCCCGCCGCAGCCGGCTGCCAGCGCGCCGAACATGACCAGCCACGTGACGCCGCGAACGACGTCGGCAGGGCGAAGACCCATGCGGGTTGACGTTGCCACAACAGACCTCCTCACCTGTGCGCGACACGCACGGCACCTTCAAGCTTCAGGGGCAGTTGGACAGAATCGCACCAGCCACAGCGCTACGCAACGGTCGCGTGAGTGGCCACGTGGCTCAACACGGGCACCGCCTGTGTCTTCGCGATACCCAGACCTCGCGGGGCCACTCCTGCACCCAAGCCGCACCAGCGTCGCCGCTTCGCGCGCGCGACCGACTGTGTGGGCGACACACCGAGCCCATGATCCTGGCGGACCCGGCCAGCGTGCACAGGACTCGCGGGCCGAGAACGACTGCGTCCCGGAGATCGACGTCCAACGTGAGACGTCAAGCGCTCACGCCCCGTCGTAGGCTGAGCTGTGCCGCGAGACCAGACCGGCGAGCACGTCGAGTGAGATCGCGATGAAGTCCGCCTCGCTGACATCGCCGTGATCAACGCGGTCGACGGCGAGCGCCTCGACGGCCCCGAGCCAGGCGACCAGCCGTACGCGCAGATCCGGGCTCGGCTGGTCGAGTCCCAGCCGTTGCGCGAGGCGACGCAGCATCCGGTCGCGCACATCGTCGACGATGCGGGCGACCTCGGGGTCGTTGCCGATGCCGCCACGGACGAGGGTCCGAAACAGCCGGCCGTTGTCGGTCAGGAAGGCATAGAACGCCTGCAGCACGCGGCGCAACGCGTCGTCGAGCTCCTCGTCGGTGTCGAGCCGCATCGCCTCGAGCAGCTCCTCGCCAAGCTGCCGGATCGTCGCGACGTAGAAGCCACGCTTGCTCTCGAAGTAGTGGTAGAGCAGGCCCTTGGACACGCCTCCGAGCCGCGCGACGTCGTCGATCGAGAGGTCGTCGTATGCATGGCTGGTGAAGAGCTGCTTGCCGAGCTCGATCAGCGCGGCGCGACGCTCCGTGGGCGCCAGTCGCCGGCCCCGGACCGGAGCGGCCTCGCTCATTCGGATCGTGTCGCGCTGCTGCCAACGCGCTCCGGCTGCGCCGAGGTCTCGTCGTCTTCGGCCATGATCGACATCGGCGCCAGGCGATCGCGCAGGCGGGCCCGCGCCCGATGCAGTCGCACGCGCACGGCGCCCGCGGTCAAACCGAGCTCCTCGCCGATCTCCGGCGCGGTCCAGCCCTCGCCCTCGGACAGCAAGACGATCGTGCGGTTCGCCGGCTCGAGCTCGAGCAGCGCCTCGCCGAGCGCGCTCGCCAGCTCGCCGACCATCGCGCGCTGCTCCGGCGAGGGATCGCCGCTGCTCATGATCGCTTCGGGGTCGTGCAGCTTCAGATCGTTCTTGCGCCCGCGGCGCATGTGCGAGCACGCGTTGGCCACCATGCGCACCAGCCATCCCTCGAGAGGGCCGTCGCCACGATAGCTCTGCAGGTGCGTTCCTGCGGCAAGCAACGCGTCCTGCACCGCGTCCTCGGCCTCGGAGCTGGTCCGGCAGTAGCGCCGACCGACCGCGAGCAGGCGATCGCCGTGGCAGCGGGTGATCCGGTCGAGCGCCTGGATGTCGCCGGCGCGCATCATGCGCACGAGCTTGTCGGGATCACAGGGCGTCGGCCCGACTGCGGCGCCGTGCAGCTCCGATCGAAGCGCGGTTGCCGGGACGGCCGGCGCTCCCGGTGGCGTGCCGGTCGAGGTGCCGTTGGACATGGGGGCCTCCAGCGCGGTCGTGCGTCCGCTTGCGAGTCCTACGGCAGCGCAGCGGCCCTGTCCAGCCTGGACCCGGCGCGAACCCCGGCCCCTGCCTCCTGGCCGGACCCGATCGTGCCCGCGCCCGACCGGCCGTCGCGGCGCCGGGACGGCCTTGACAACGCCGCCGCCCCCGGCGCGCAATCCGGGCACGCGGCCGACGCCGCATCGGAGGTCGCATGTCTGGTCGCGTGGCTCGTCTCGGGGGCATCGTCGCCCCTCGCACACCGCAGGGGCGCGGGTCCGCAGGGCCGGCGCGCCACGTCGCCGTGATCGCCTTGCTCGCCGGCCTCGGCTTCGCCACCGGCTGCGGCCCTGGTGCGCTGCAGCTCCGGGAGGGCAGCCTCTCGCAGTGCGCCGACGTGGCAAAGGGCAAGGAGCGCGAGCTCCTGGGCTGGATCTCCGTCGCGCCGGTGGACCGCTGGGTCGCCGCTGCCGACCGGTTGGGCGCGCGCTCGCAGGTCCTGGCACCCGGCTCGTCGCTGCGCGATCGCGTCGCGGGGCTGATGCGCGATTCGGCCAAGAAGTCGGGCTTCGTCAACGCCGACTGGTTCGACTGGAGCCGGCCGATCCACGTCATGCTCCAGGTGGCCGAAGGCGAACCGGCGAACGGCACGGTGGTCGCCGTGCCGGTCCGCGGCCGCGACCAGTTCGAACAGGCGGCCAAACCCCTGCTGCGCCCCGGCGAGGCCGGCGCGACGGCGGCGCTGCTGCCCACGGGCACGACCAAGCCGATGCAGCTCGCCTGGCCGCATCCGACGACGATGCTGATGGCCCAGACCGGGCGGCGGCTCGAGCACGCGCGTGAGCTGGCCAACTGCGCCCAGGTGCGCAAGCCCGAGGATCTGCTCCAGGTCGGGATCGTCATCGACGCGGTGGCGCGCCACCACGGCGACAAGCTCAACAAGGCGCTGGCCCAGCTGGCCGAAGAGAGCGGCGGTCCGTTCAAGTCGGCGCTGGCCCCGTACCGCGAACTCATGCGCCGCGCGATCGAGGGCTCGCGCACGCTCGAGTTCGGCATCGCCGACGCCGGCGACGACATCGTGATCGACGCCCATCTGCAGCTTCGCCCCGACAGTGACCTCTCGGCGTCCTTCGGCCGGGTCGCGGCGCTCGGCCCGTCACCGTTGCTCGCGCGCCTGCCGGCGTCGGCGTGGCTCGTCAGCGCGGCGACCGCCGATCTGGCCGACAGCGCGCGCCAGATCGAGATGTCGATGGCCGCGTGGCGCGGCCTGGTGCAGAACCAGCCCGGGGTGGTCGAGGCCATCGAGCAATGGTCGCGCAACCTCTACGCCGTCGTCGGGCCCTACACGGCGATCGCGATCCACAGCGACGGCGAGTTCCCGCTGGCGATGACCGCGATCATGAGCGCGAGCGAGCCGATGCGCCTGCTCTCGGTCCTCCGCGACGGCAGCTACGAGACGATCCGCAACCTCGCACAGTCACGACCAGATCTGCAGGCGAACCTGCCCGCGCCGCTCCAGGCCGCGCTGACCTCCGGTGGCTGGACCGCGCTGTTCCAGGTTGCGGCGGCCAAGCTCCAGGGCACGCCCTTCACCCTGACGACGATGACGCAGAACGCCGACGGCCTCGAGTGCGAGGTGCTGCGCGTCGACATCGATCCGTCCAGCCTCGGCGGCGGCAACCCGATGATGGCCCGGGCGATGGGCATGATCGGGCCGCGGCTCGAGGCCGGGCTCTGTGCGGGCAACGACGCGGTGCTCGCCGTCTTCGGCCACGACGCCGTCGCCCTCGCCGGCGCTGCCGCCCGTCCGGGCCGCGAAGACGCCCTGCCCGGCACGCCGTGGTTCCACAACGCGTTCGGCAGCCGCCCCGCCTCGACCCTCTTTGGTCTGCAGCCAGGGCTGCTCTTCGCCATCGCCCGGACCATGCTGCCGACGGTGCCGGCCTGGCCGGAGCAGGCCGCGATCACGCTCGGCTGTCATGGCACCGCCAAGGAGGCGAGCTGCCGCCTCGGCCTGCCCGCGGTGGCGATCGCCAACGCCTCGCGCACGGTGCGGGCGATGATGACCGGCGGCCGCTAGCTACGCATCGACGCCGTCCGTGATCGCCTCAAGCGTCGCGCCCTTGGTCTCGGGCAGCCAGGCCAGCAGCATCGCTAGCGCCAGCAGCGGCCCCAGCGCCGTCAGGGACACCGCGACACCCCAGCCGAGCCCGGCCGCCGCGATCTGGCCGACGATGACGGGCCCGAGCACATAGCCGGTGCGCCCGAGCAGGTTGTTGGCCCAGGCGAAGGCGTCGCCGCGCCACTGCGTGGGGAAGAGCTCCGCCGTGTAGTTGTTGAGCACCGGCAACACCGCCGAGGCGCCGAAGATCGCGAACACCAGCGCCACCGTCAGCGGCCATCGTCCGTGCAGCGAGTAGGCGGCGACGATGGCGGCCGCCGTCACGACGAAGATGATCGTCGCGCCCCGGCGCCGGCCGACGACGTCGAGCAGCTTGCCCGAGGCGAAGACCAAAGGCATCGACCCCACCGCGGCGATCGCGATGCTCGCGCCGACCTCGCCGTCGCTGAAGCCGCGCTCGCTCATCGCGAACTCCTTCCAGAAGCTGATCGCGTTCTGCGTCGCGAGGTAGGTCAGCGCCCAGATCGCCGCCAGCTGCAACACGCGAGTCCGCCAGCGGCTGCGCAGGATGCCGCCGAGCGCCCCGCTCGCCAGGTCGCGTCCCGACGCCTGCGCCGCGAGGAAGCGCGGCGTCTCGGGCAGATCGCGGCGGGCGAAGGCGAGGACCACGAGCGGCACGACGCCGACCAGGTAGACCGAGCGCCAGCCCCACTCGGTCTTGAGCAGCAGCGGCACGACGCCCGCGCAGACGACCGAGCCCAGGCTCGAGAACGCCTGGATCACGCCAATCACCGTCGCGCGCTGCGCGGCGGGGAAGCTCTCGGCCGCGTAGACCATGCTCGTCGCCCACTCGGCGATCAGGAACAGCCGCGCCGCCGCCTGGCACAGCCCCAGCAGCCACGGACCGGTGCAGAGCGCCGTCAGACCGGTGAAGAAGGTGTAGCCGACGATGGTCCAGAGCATGATCGGGCGGCGGCCGCGCCGATCGGCCTGGCGCACCAGCAGGAACGCCGCGACGGTTCCGACGTTGACGCCGCCCAGCAGCCAGCCCGCCTGCGCCTGGTCGAGCTGCATCTCGGCCCGCAACGCCGGCAGGATCTGCGCCAACGCCAGGAAGTCATAGCCCTCGAAGAACGTCGCGATGGACAGGAACACCAGCAGTCGCCGACGCGTGCCCGCGTCTTCGATGCCGCCGGTCTCCGGGTTCAGATCGACTTGCGCAGCCATGGTCGCACCTCTGGGGCGAGGATGGGCATTGTCGGGCCGCTGGTCCAGCCACGCCGCCGCCGCTGTCGCCGCCGTGGCCAACCGACGCCGACCACCTGTCGGCGTGTCGCTCGTGCAGCCCCTGACGCTCGAATCGCGAACTCCCGGGAGTCGCGCGGCAAACGCGGCTGTCCTTGCTGGCCCTTCTGCGGCGCGGTAGGGTCTGGAGACAGGATCGGACCGCCAACGTTCTTCCACGGAGCCTGCCATGGCCAGCCATCCCTCCTCTCGCAACGACGTGGCCTCGAACCGACGCGGATTCCTCGGACGCATCGCCGCGGGGCTCACCGGGCTCGGCACCGGCACCTTGCTTGCCGGCTTCGCGCCACGCAGCGACAAGGGGCGCATGTACGGCCCCGTACGACCCGCGCGCGAGGCGCTGGCCCTGCCCGCGGACGCAGATGGCGCGGCGTTGCTCGGCCGCTCTGCCGGTGGCGAGATCATCGAGCGGGCGTGGGCGATCGGCCATATCGGCCGCGGCCGCGACGGCCAGATCGTCCTGGTGCTGGTCGACGGCGAGACGGGGGGCCACGCCGAGATCGAGATCTGGGGCCGGAGCAGCGGCGACGCCGCGGCGCTCGCGGTCACCGAGCGCACCGCGTTGTGGATGCCAGGAGGCGCGTTGGTCGAAGCGCCGCCGCACCTGCAGCGCATCGCTGCCCGCGTCGCCGTGATCGTGCGCCGCAACGAGGCCCGCGCGTTGCGGACCCGGATGCTGCCGCTGCGCGTCGGCGACGATGTCGCCTGAACCCGCCGACGACGTTCGCAACGTCCGTGCCGGGGGGCGCACCGACCTGGTTGATGTCGCGCCGAAGCCGACGCCTCGGCGGCCCCCCAGACGCAGGTTCGCGTTGACGTTCCGCCCGCCCTGGCCTATGTCCCCCGGTCCGCGTTCAACGTCTGCACGGCGTACGCGTCGCAGAGGAGTCCCAGATGTCAGGTCGTCCGTCGCTCGGCACCACCATCCGCAAGGCCGCGGAGCTCGTAGGCGAAAAAGCCGTTGAGTTCGGCCCTGTTGCTGACCTGCTCGATCGTGGCATCGCGCCGCCGCCCGTCGTCCCAGCCGCCACCTCGCTGCAAGAGACCCGGATCGTGCCGCCGCCGCCCCGCGTCGACGACGCGCGCGAGAGCCTGGACGTCTGGGGCTTCGACGACACCGAATTCCGCATCAACGAGCGCGGCCACGTCGTGTTGACGGGCGATCGCTATTCGCTCTGCGGCGCCGAGCTGCCGAACCTCGTGCCGTGGATCCGCGAGATCATGCAGATCCCCGTCGACCTGCAGGACGTGCACGAGCCGCACTACCCGCCGCAGATCCCGGCACCCAAGCGCAACGCCAAGTTCCGCAAGGCGGCCGAGGAGATCCTCGGTGCGGACGGCCTCGACGATGACGCCGAGCAGCGCCTGCGCCGTGGCCATGGCCACACCCAAGAGGAGATGTGGGCGGTCAAGTACGGCAGCCTGCCGCGCGTCCCCGATCTCGTGGTGTTCCCGAGCACGGTCGAGCAGATCGAGGCCCTGGTCGAGGCGGCGGCCAAGCACGGCGCGATGCTCGTCCCCTACGGCGGCGGCACCAACGTCACCGACGCGCTGCGCTGCAACCCGGCAGAGAAGCGCTTCATTTGCGCCGTCGACATGCGCCGCATGAACCGGGTGCTCTGGATCGACCCGACCAACCGCATGGCCGAGATCCAGGCCGGCGCCGTCGGTCGCCACATCCAGGAGCAGCTGGCGCGCTACGGCTTCATGATGGGCCACGAGCCGGACTCGGTGGAGTTCTCGACCCTCGGCGGCTGGATCGCGACCAACGCCTCGGGCATGAAGAAGAACCGCTACGGCAACATCGAGGACATCGTGCTCGACGTCTGCGCCGTCACCGCCAACGGCCGCCTGAGCCGCAACGGTACGCCGCCGCGCGAGTCGATCGGCGTGAACCCGACGCGCACGCTGCTCGGCAGCGAGGGCACGCTCGGCATCGTCACCAGCGCCGTGGTCAAGATCTTCCCGCTGCCCGAGGTGCAGAAGTACGGCTCAATCCTGTTCCGCACCTTCGACGACGGCGTCTCGTTCCTGATGGACCTGCAGCGCAACGGCAAGCCGCCGGCGTCGGTCCGCCTGGTCGACAACCTGCAGTTCCAGTTCGGCATGGCGCTCAAGCCGGCGTCGGAGGGCTGGAAGGTCTACAAGTCCAAGGTCGAGAAGCTGGTCGTGACCAAGCTCAAGGGCTTCGACCCCGATCAGATGGTCGCGGCGACGCTGGTCTTCGAAGGCACGCGCGCCGAGGTCGAGGCCGAAGAGGCGATGGTCTACGGCCTCGCGGGACGCCACGGCGGCATGAAGGCCGGCGCCGAGAACGGTGCCCGCGGCTACCAGCTGACGTTCGGCATCGCGTACATCCGCGACTTCGTCATGAAGTACAAGGTCATCGCCGAGTCGTTCGAGACCTCGGTGCCGTGGAGCCAGGCCAAGACGCTGTGCGAGAACGTCAAACGGCGCGTCCATGACGAGCACGCCGCGCGCGGGCTGCCGGGCAAGCCGTTCGTCACCTGCCGCGTGACGCAGCTCTACCAGACCGGCGTCTGCATCTATTTCTACCTGGCGTTCGGCTACAACGGAGTGAACAACCCCTCAGAGGTGTTCGCCGAGATCGAGCACGCCGCCCGCGAGGAGATCTTGCGTTCTGGCGGCTCCCTGTCCCACCATCACGGCGTGGGCAAGATCCGTCAGGACTTCCTACCGGAGGTCCTCTCGCAGGGTACGTTGGCGTGGAACCGCGCGGCAAAGGCCGCGCTCGACCCGCATGACGTGTTCGGCGCCGGAAATCAACTCCTGGGCAAGGCCAGCGCCCACGGCGCCGGCACGGACGCCTCGGCCTGACGTCTCGCAGTCGCGGAACGCAACGTCGAAGGAGACACATGGAACAGCAGACATCCCTCGCCCTCGATGGCGCGCCCGGCAAGGCCGGTCAGCGCCACGTCTTCGTCACCGGCGTCACGGGCTTCGTCGGTAAGGTCGTGCTCGAGGAGCTGCTCCGCCGCGAGGAGGAGCTGTCGATCGCCTCGATCACGGTGCTGGTGCGCGCCAAGCGTGGCCAGACGCCAGACGAGCGCTTCGACGCCGTCGCCCGCTCGCGCTGCTTCGCCCGGCTCTCGCCTGGCTGGCGGTCGATGGTCAAGGTCGTCGCCGGCGAGCTGTCGCAGCCGGGTTGTGGCATCAAGCGCGGCGACATCGCGATGCTTCGGCGCGAGATCACGCACGTCGTCCACTGCGCTGCGTCGGTCGAGTTCGACCTGCCGATCGCCGACGCCGCCTCGGCCAACGTGACCAGCTCGATGAACATGCTCGAGCTCTTCCGTCCGTCCAAGACGCTGCAGCACATGGTCTTCGTCTCGACGGCCTACGTCACGCCGCACCGCATGACCAACGCCGGTCTGGCGCCCGAGGCGCTGGTGCAGCTGCCCTTCGACGTCGAGGCGGTCTACCGCGACATCCTCGCCGGCAAGGCTGACGAGAAGGCGCTCATGGCCGCCACCGGCCACCCGAACACCTACACCCTGACCAAGTGCATCAACGAGTCGCTGCTGGCGCGTCGCCGCGGCGACATGCCGATCTCGATCGTGCGCCCCTCGATCGTCTCGGCCAGCCTGCACCATCCCGTGCCGGGCTGGATCGACAGCCACGCCGCGTTCGCCGGCTTCGTCGGCCTGATCGGCGCGGGTCGCCTGCAGGTGTTGCGCGCCGACGTGCGCTGCGGCCTCGACATCGTGCCCTGCGACGTCGTCGCCGAGCGCGCCATCGACACCGCCCTGCTCGCCTCGCCGACGCCGGCCGGCGAAGCGCCCCTGATCCGCCACGCCGTGGCCGGCGAGGACAACCTCTGCGGCGTGCAGGATTGCCTCGACACGATCATCGGCTTCTTCCGCGACCACCCGATCGATCAGGCGCCTAACCTTCGCTGGGTCGGCTCCGACACGATCGGCTACAAGACCCGCGCGCTGGTCCACCACGACGCGCCGACGCGCCTGATGCGCAGCGTGCTGACCGCGACGGGTCAGTTCAAGTTGCAGAAGCGCCTCGGCAAGTTGAGCGAGAAGATCAGCTACCTCAACGAGGCCTTCCCCTACTTCACGCACAACACGTTCCGCTTCGAATCGACCGAGCCCTTCGACGACGAAGCCTTCGAGCCGAAGCCGTACGTCGAGCTGGTCTGCCGCGGCGTCTACCGCCACCTCAGCCGCAAGGACGAGCGCGAGATGACGCTCGCCGGCCGCGAGCACAGCGACGGCAAGCCCGACGCGCTGTGGGCCGCCGACGCGCCCGACGGCAACTGGGCCATCCGCGGCGGTGCCTACACGATGCGCAAGGCCCTGCGGCGCATGGCGGACTCCGTCACGTTCGACCGTCCGAGCTTCGAGCGCGCCGGGCGCATGGCCAACGACGACACGCTCTTCGTCATCGTGCCGACGCATCGTTCGTACATGGACTTCCTGGTCTGCTCGTACCTCTTCTTCGCCCGCGCCGACCTCGGCATCCCGATCCCGCACATCGCGGCGGCCGAGGAGTTCTCGCGCATCCCGATCCTGGGCTGGCTGTTCCAGCAGACGCAGGCCTTCTACATCAAGCGTGGCGTCGGCCGCGAAGACCCGGATCTCAATCGCAAGATCCAGGATCTCGTGCAGCGCCGGCAGACGCTCGAGTTCTTCATCGAGGGCACGCGCTCGCGCTCGCGCCAGTTCATGAAGCCGCGTCGTGGCCTGCTGCGCGCGATCCAGCAGACCGGGCAGCGCTGCGTCCTGCTGCCGGTCGCGATCACCTACGACCGCGTGCCCGAGGAGCAGAGCTTCCTGCGGGAGCTGCAGGGCGAGGGCAAGCCCTCGATGCAGCTGCGCAAGCTGATCCTGTGGACCGGCAAGCTGATCGCGGGCACGGTCGACATCGGCCGCGTCCACGTCGTCTGTGGCGAGCCGATCGAGATGGACGCGACCGACGACGTCCAGACGGTCGCGGTCGAGGTCATGGCCCAGCTGCAAGGCCATACGGCCGCGACGATGCACCACCTGCGCTGCTTCCTCGCGCGCAACCCGATCCCCGGGGTCGACGCCGACGCCCTGCGCGACGCCCTGCGCGCCCGTGGCGGCGTGGTGCTCGACTCGAAGCTGCGCGGCGAGCACGCCGTCTCGGCCGAGATCGAGCGCACCATGCGCTACCATTGGATGCACCTGTTCTACCCCGAGGCGCGGGCCGCGTTCCCGGGCCATCCGGCGATCCGCCACCACTGCCAGGCCAACACCTACACCCTCGCGGCCCAGGTCGATCTCGCGGAGCCGCCGCGCTCGCCGCAGATCGTCGCGGTGCTCGAAGCCCTGTTCCGGCCGATCTGCGACGAGTACGTCGCGGTCGCGCGCTTCTTGGCCGAGACGTCGATGCCGCTGGCCGAGATCACGCCGAGCCGGGTCGTCCGCGAGCGGCCGGCGCTGCACCTGCCCAACGTCGAGGCCGCCTTCGAGGACCTCTGCGACCGCGGCATCCTGGAGACCCTGCCGGGCAGCGGCTTGGCCTGGGGGCCCAAGGCCGAGGATCTGAACGCCTGGGCGCTCGACTGCGCCTGGCCCGAGGACCCCGTGCAGGCGCCGCTGCGCCGACGCAACGACGCCGCTGCTGCGGTGGTGGAGGCGATGGATGTCGTCGCTGGCGAAGGAACCGACGGCGAAGCGCCTGCTGATCACCGGCTCGAGTGGATTCCTCGGTCGCCATTGGCTCGAGGCGCTACGCTCTGAGCCCGCGTTCGCGGACCTGACGCCGGTCTGCCTGGCCCGCGACCCCGACGCGCTGCGCGCCGAACCCTGGTTCGCCGCCCTGGGCGAGGTCGCCATCATCCGTGGCGATCTGCACGACGCGCCGCGTTGGCAGGACGATCCGGCGCTCGACGGCGTCTGCTGCATCCTGCACGGCGCGGCCGTCGTCTCGCATAGCCGACGCAACCCGGAGCCGATGTTCCAAGCGAACGTCGACGGAACCTTGGCCATGGTGCGGCTGGCCGCCCACCTTGGCGCCCGCCTGCTCTTTGTCTCGAGCTCGGGCACGGTCGGAGCGTCGAAGGACCCGGCGGACGCTCCGTTCGAGGACGCCAGCTTCGCCCACCAGACCGCAGGCGCGTGGCCGTACTACGCGTCGAAGATCCGGGCCGAGGAGGAGGCGCGTCGCCTCGCGGCGCAGCTCGGCGTCGAGTTGGTCGTCGTGCGGCCGCCGGTCATGCTCGGCCCCGGCGATCACCGCTTCCGCAGCACGGGCAACATCATCCGGCACCTGCGGCGCAAGCTGCCGTTCCTGCTGCACGGCGGCATCCACTTCATCGACGTGCGCGACGCCGCCCGGGCGATGCTGCGCGCCGCGACGATCGCCAGGCCCTCGCCTGTCTACCACCTCGTCGGGACGAGCTGCACGGTGCCGACCTTCTTTGGCATGATCGCCGCGATCTCCGGCGTACCGGCTCCCAGCCTGGTCCTGCCAGCCGAGGTCGCGCGCCGGATCTCGGTCGTCGTCGACGCCGCGGTGCATGCCTTGCCCGGTGATCGCCACTCGCCGCTGCCCGATCCCGTCGTCTTCGAGATGGGCGCGCACCATTGGGGCCTGTCGTCGGTCCGCGCCGAGGCCGAGCTCGACTACCACGCGCGCCCCGGGATCGAGACGCTGCGCGATACCATCGCCTGGCTGCGAAGCCATCACCCTGCGCTCGACCGGCGAGGCTAGCTTCTCGCCGTGCGTGCGGGGCCGCTGTCCCGCAGCTGGGAGCGCGCGATGCCGGCCTCGAGTGAACTCCTGCTGACCCTGGGCAGCCTGCTGCTGATCGGCCTCGCTGCCGACGCCGTCGGGCGCAAGGTCGGCGTGCCGCGCGTGACGCTGCTGATGGGCCTGGGGGTCTTCCTCGGTCCGTCGGTGCTCGATCTGCTGCCCGAGGCGCGCACGACGTGGTTCCCCGTGCTGACGGACGTGGCCTTGACCATGGTCGGCGTGCTGCTGGGCGGCGAGTTCGCGCTGCCGGCGTTGCGCCGCCAGGGGCGCCAGGTCGTCGTCGTGACGGTGCTGCAGGCCTGCTCTGCGGCCTTCGCTGTCGGCCTGGGCTTGTGGGCCCTCGGCTTCGATCCCGCCATCGCCGTGGCGTTGGGGGGCATCGCAGCCGCGACCGATCCCGCCGCCATCGCCGACGTCGTCGCCGAGCGTGGGAGGCCGGGGCCGGCGGCCAAGATGCTGCTGGCCGTCGTCGCCCTCGACGACGTCGTGGCGTTGCTGCTCTTTGGCGCGGCGATGTCGTTGATCCCCACCGCCGGCACCAGCGCGCTGGAGGCGCTCGAGCACGGCGCGATGGAGATCGCCCTGTCGATCGGCGTCGGGACGCTGATCGGCCTGCCGGTCGCGTGGCTCGCGGGGCGGATTCAGCGTGGCGAGCCGACGCTGCTCGAGGCGATCAGCACGGTGCTCGTGGTGGCGGGCGCCTCGCGGGCGCTGGGGCTGTCGCCGCTGCTGGCGGCCGTGGCGGCGGGCACCGTCATCGCCAATGGGCCGCAACACCACGACCGGCCACTGCGCGCGATCGCCCAGGCCGAGGGCCCGTTCCTGGTGGTCTTCTTCTTGCTGGCGGGTGCCTCGGTCGACCTGCACCGGATCGGCGGTGCCTGGGGCCTGATCGCCGGCTATGTCGCGCTGCGCACCGTCGGCAAGTACGGCGGCACCTGGCTCGCCTGCCACTGGACCCGCGCCCCGGCGTCCTGGCGGCGTTGGCTCGGTGCGTGCCTGGCTCCGCAGGCGGGTGTCGCGCTGGGCCTGGCCCTGGCCATCGCCGAGAGCCGCCCCGGCATCGGCGATTCGCTGCTGGCAGCGGTCATCGTCGCGACGGTCGTGTTCGAGCTCGTCGGGCCGATCGGCACGCGCGTCGGTCTGGGCCGGATCGAAGCGGCCGGCGATTCGCCTTCGCTAGACGGGTGACGGATCGCGGAGGCGTTCCTGGCGATCCTGCTCGCCGAGGGCGACGACCTCGCGCATCACGGCCTCGGTGATGGCCATCGCGTCGTCGCCGTGCGCCCGGACCAGATCACCAGCGCGGATCGGCGTGCCGTACCAGATGCGGACCGGTTCGCCGCGCTTGCCCGGCGCGTAGAAGTTGCGGCTGACGGTCTCGAAGAACGAGTTGCTCATTCCGAGGATCCAGGTCGGCAGGACGATGGCGTCCGGGTGCGCGGCGAGCACGAGCTGGCCAAGGCCGGGACGGATCCGACCGATGGCGTAGGGGTCCGGGCCGCGGCCGCGGGTGCCCTCGGGGTGGATGCCGACCACGGCGCCTTTGCGCATCGCCTGGCCGAGCTGCTGCATGGCGATCGCGTTGAGCGCGGACTTGCGGTCGTCGCGGAAGATCGGCGGCCACATCGACCCGCTCGTCAGCGTCAGGTTCAGCAGCAGACCCGGCAGCCGGTCGTAGAAGTAGTCCTTGCGGACCGGGAACATCAGCTGCCCAGCCAGGTGCGGCGCGAGGTCGATCATCGCCGCGGTGGTGAAGAACAGGTCGAAGAAGGATCGATGGTTCGGCACCACGATGATGCCCTGCGGCGCCTCGAGGCTGCGCAGCGTCTCGGTGCCGTACAGGCGGTAGAGGTTCGACGAGAGCGACGTCACGAACGTCTTGCCGACGTAGCGCCACATCGGCCGCGTGATGCGCTTGAGCGTCGGACGGGTGTTGATCGCGTCGACGGCCGGGACGGCCAGGCGTTCGAGGCCGCGGAGCGCGGAACGTGGCACATGGGGCATCGGGGAGCGCGGCGGGGTCGAGGTCATGACGGGGTCCGAACCGAGAACGGCACATGGTGGACGGTGCCGCGTGCGGGCGGAGCCTCGCGCAGCGCCGACGATGCTGCAAGCAGGCGTGGACCGGGGTCAAGCGGAGAGCAGAGGGCGGAGAGCAGAGGGCGGAGAGCAGAGGGCGACGCGCGGCGCGCTGCCCGCCGCCGCTTGCGTGCAGGGGGTGCCCGGGCGATACCGACGGCGCCGGTGCCGACGCGGCCGGCGAACGCGACGAGGTCGACGATGGCGACGCTGTGCTTTCTTCATGGCCTGGAATCCGGGCCGATCGGCAGCAAATCGCTGGCGCTGCGCGAGGCCTTCGGCGAGGTGCTGGCGCCGGACTGCCGAGGCCTGATGCAGATCGACACGCGGCTTCGCCACGTCGAGGCCGAGCTGGCGAGGGTCGATGACGAGGTGGTCCTGGTCGGCTCGAGCTTTGGCGGCCTGATGGCGGCGCTGGTCGCAGATCGGCAGCCGCAGCGGGTGCGCGCCTCGGTGCTGCTCGCGCCGGCGCTGCACGCCCCAGGGGTCGATCCGATCCGGTTCGTGCCGTCGTTCTGTCGCATCCTGCACGCGCCTGCGGACGCCGTGGTGCCGTTCTCGGCCTCGGTCGCGTTCGGCGAGCGCCTGGCCGTCCCGGTCGAAGCGGTCGACGACGATCATCGCCTCGGCGGCAGCCTCGATCGCGTCGTCGCGCTGACGGCCGAGGCGCTGGCCTTCGTCGCGGCCCGGGATGCGCGGAGCCCGCAGGGACGGGCGTATCGCGAGGCCGTCGTCCTCGAGCCCTGGCCGTCGGCGCTGGCGGACGAGGCGGAGGCGGGCCCGTGGGCGATCGTGACGGCCTTCGACCCACCCGACCAGGGGCGCGAGCCGGACGCCAACGCCGCCGCCGACGCCGCGCTCGAGTCGGCGCTGCGCGACCTCGGCCTGGCGCCGACGCGGATGACCGGGGCGTCGCGAGACGGCCAGCATCGGGAGCCAGGGTTCGCCGTCCGCCTCGATCGGGGGCGTGCGCTGGAGCTGGCGCGGCGCTTCGAGCAGGCCGCGTTCTACGAGGTCGACGGCGACGAGCTGCGCCTGGTGTGGTGCGACGACGGCAGCGCCGAGGTCCTGGGCCTTGCCCGGCCACGGTTCGGCGGCGGGATCGACGATGGCCGGACTCCGCGCTGACGTCGACGGCGCGTCGGCTCATTCGACGCTGCCCTGCAGGTACCAGCGCCGCGTGCTGCGATCGAAGTAGATCCAGAGCATCTCGCCGCGCCCGAGCTCGGCGAACTGGTACTCGCGCTGCACCTCGTCGTGCCACCAGCCGCTCTCGACGACGTAGGGGCCGAAGCTGCGCACCACCGCGCCGTGGTCGAGCCCGCGCACCAACCAGCCGTCGTCGCGTACATGCCGCGGCTGTGGCGGCAGCAGCTCGGGCGTGTCGCGGATGCGCCGCACCAGCGTGCGCAGCCCTGCGGCCGTCGGCTCGAGCGCCCCGGGCCGCGGCGCCGCGACCTCGATGGTCGTCTGCCAGGCGAACGAGGCCTCGGGCAGGTGGCTATCGCAGAGCCGGGCGCGCACGACCCGGTCGTCGCCGAGCTCGGCGCGCACGCGGGCGATGGCGGCAGCCGCGGCGCGCAGATCCCGCCGACACGCCCCGATCGCGAGCCCGAGCTGCTCGTGCCGCGCCGGCACGCCCTCGGCGTCGACGCCGAGCCCCAACACGCCCGCCGGCAGCTCGACCCGCTCCAGGCGCAGGCGCAACAAGTCGAGGATCACGGCCTCATCGAGGGTCGGCTCGGCGACGGCGACCTCGATCTGCAGCTCCCGGGGAGGCGGCCCTGCCGACGGAGCCGCGGCCGGCGGCGCGAGCGGCGGTGAAGCGTGTGGCTGCGGCGCCTGGCGGCGGACGCGGCGCGCGAGGCGCGGGTCGGCCAAGGTTGGCGCCTCGTCGTGGCCCTGCCAGACCGGCGCGAGGTCGAGGGTCAGCAGCAGCCGCGACAGGCGCTCGTGGCGTGCCGCCAGCGCCGCGAGCAGCCGCGGCAGGGCCTGCTTGACCAGGAAGAGCACGGTCGTCGTGCTCTCGGCCTCGTCGTCGAGCTCTCGGCGTCCGGCGATGGGCAGCACCTCGGCGTCCGGCCGCAGCGCAGGACGCCAATCGCCCGCCGCCATCCGCCACAGCCGCAGCGCCTCGACCCCAAAGCGGCGACGCACGCCATCAGCCGGCAAGGCCAGCAGCTCGCCGAGCCGGTGCACCCCGAGCCGCGCGAGCGCGTCGCGCACCTTGCCCTGCAGGTGCAGCCGATCCAGCGGCACGGCGTCGAGGGCACGCCGCTCCTGCGCGCTGTCCAGGACGACCAGCACCCCGCCGTGGCGCCGCGCGGCGGCCCGGGCGAGCGCATAGGCGCCAAACCGCGACGGCGCGACGGCGATGACGGCGACCCAGCCTGCGCGCTCCAGCGCGGCGCGCAGCGCGTGCGCCCACACCTCGAGGCTCGGCCAGAGGCGCTCGAGGCCGGTCGCGTCGAGCCAGAAGGTGCCGAGCTCCTCGGCGGCTGCCTCGATCCGGGGCGAGAACCCGCGCAGCACGACACGCAGCTGCTCGATCGCCGCGTCGATCCGGGCCGCGTCGACGACGCCCGCGCGCAGCGACGAGGTCAGCGCCAGCGCCGCGCCGAAGCGCATCCCCGGCAGCACGCCGGCCGCGCGGGCCGCCGCGTTGACCTCGAGCACCCTGCCCTCGGGCTTGTCGAGATCGACCGTCGCCGCGGGCACATCGCGCCAATCGGGGTGGTCCTGGCAGAGCAGCTGCAGGCCGAGCGACGGCAGGTCGACCGCGGCGATCCGCCCGATCGGCGGCGTCGCGCGCGCCCCCCCGACACCGGCTGCGTCGGCAACTGCGGCCCCGGCTGCTCCATCCTCGGCTGCGTCGTCGACCACACGGACTCCTCGGGATGGGACCCCGAGGAGGCTAGCAGACAGTTGTCTGCATCAAAAGCGCCGTGCACCGTCCGTCGCCCGCAGCCGCCGATCCGGCACGCCGGACCGACGGTGCGACGCGCTAGACCTTCGCCAGGATGGCGTTCAGCGTGGCGCTCGGCCGCATCGCGGTCGAGGTCTTGGCCTCGTCCGGGCGGTAGTAGCCGCCGATGTCGACCGGCTGGCCCTGGGCCGCCTTGAGCTCGGCGTCGATGGCGTCGGCCTTGGCCGTCAGTTCGGCAGCGATCGGCGCGAAATGCGCCTGCAGCGCGGCGTCGCTGGTCTGCGCGGCGAGCGCCTGGGCCCAGTAGAGCGCGAGGTAGAAGTGGCTGCCGCGGTTGTCGATCTGGCCGACCTTGCGCGCCGGCGACTTGTCCTGGCGCAGGTACTCGCCGGTGGCGGCGTCGAGCGTGTCGGCCAGGACCTTGGCCCGGGGGTTGTGGCTGTGCTCGGCGAGGTGCTCGAGCGAGACGGCCAGGGCCAGGAACTCACCGAGCGAGTCCCAGCGCAGGTAGCCCTCGCCGACGAACTGCTGCACGTGCTTGGGCGCCGAGCCACCGGCGCCGGTCTCGAACAGGCCACCACCGTCCATCAGCGGCACGATCGAGAGCATCTTGGCGCTGGTGCCGAGTTCGAGGATCGGGAACAGGTCGGTCAGGTAGTCGCGCA